>NZ_CM183453.2:0-122500 GCF_059512485.2 Candidatus Pelagibacter sp. uisw_138
ATGTCGAATAACACAACACAAAATTTACAAAACGTATCTCCTGAAGCTCTAGATTGGGCTGTAGTTCAAAAAGATATGAAAAATAAACTAGGCAGTGATATATATGAAAGCTGGCTTAGAAAGATAGACTTTGTTGAAGAGATGAATAGTTTTGTCTTACTTTCAGTTTCTACTAGGTTTATCCGAGACTGGATTACCTCAAGATATTTAGATCAAATTTTGCAAATAGTAAAAATTTATAAGAAAGATTTAACAAGAATAGAGTTTAAGATTATTGAAAAAAACTCTGAAAATGAAATAGAAAATAATATTACTAAAAATGAAAACAATGAAAATGTATCCTTCATTAAAGACACATATTTGCAATACAACAGAATAGACCCAAATAAAAGATTTGATAATTTTATAACAGGAACAAGTAATAAACTAGCCTATGAAGCATCTATGAAAGTTTCAGAAAATATTTCTCATTATAATCCGCTTTACATTTATGGGGGTGTTGGAATGGGAAAAACGCATTTATTAAATTCAATTGGTCTTTCATTAAAAGAAAAAAATAAAGTTATGTTTATTTCTGCCGAGAGATTTATGTATCAGTTTGTAAAATCGATTAAATCTAATGATATGGTAAAGTTTAAAGAGTATTTTAGAAATACTGACATATTATTAATAGACGATATTCAATTCATGAATGGTAAGGAGGCAATGCAAGAAGAGTTCTTTCATACGTTTAATGCATTATTAGATAAAGGGTCACAAGTGATAATCTCTGCCGACAGAGCTCCAAACAAATTATCAAGAATCCAAGATAGAATTAAATCAAGATTTGCTGGAGGTCTTGTTGTTGATATACAAAAACCAGACTATGAACTTAGAAGTAAAATTGTTAAGCAAAAAACAGAGGAACTAAACATTTTTTATTCAAATCAAGTAAATATTTCAGAAGAAATACAAAAATTTATAAGCACAGAAATAACTACAAGTATTAGAGAGTTAGTAGGAGCAATTAATAGAGTTGTTTCTTTTTCAAGAATTTACAACAAAGTTTCAAATTTATCAGAAGTTAAAGTAGTTTTAAAAGATCTATTAAATATTGGAGAAAATAAAGTAACAATAGATTTAATACAATCGACTGTATGTAAGTTCTTTAAAATTAGTAAAAGTGAGATGCTTTCTGCAAGAAGATCTAGATACCTTGTAAGACCAAGACAAACAGCAATATATTTAACAAAAATTTTGACATCCAAATCATTACCTGAGATTGGGAGAGAATTTTCTAATAGAGATCATACAACAATCATTCATTCTGTTAAAACTATTGAAAAATTGAAGGAAAAAGATCCAGAAATGACAAACAATATTAATAATCTAAAAAATCAGATATTGTATAATAAAGAAAATGAAATTTAACGTTAATCAACAAGATCTGCAACAAGCACTTAATTACTGCCAAGGCGTAATTGAAAAAAGAAGCACTCTTCCTATTTTGTCAAATATTTTACTAAATGCTAGTAATTCAAATTTAACAATCACTGCAACAGATTTAGATTTAATATTTATTCATCAAATTAACAATATTGAAGTTGTAGAAGAAGGAAATACCACTACTACGTCATCTATTATGTATGACATCATAAGAAAATTTTCATCAGGGAAAAAAATTAATTTATCTTTGACGGACGTTAGCAAACTTCAAGTTGAGTCTGAAAAATCTATTTTCAATCTAAATTGTATTAGTGCATCTGAGTTCCCACTAACAGACGAAAACTTTAATCAAAATGAATTTTCTATAAACTCAAAACAATTATTAAAATTATTAAATAAATGTAAATTCTCAGTTTCTAATGATGAAACTAGACATTACTTAAGTGGAATTTTTTTTCATCAAACACAAACTGAAGATAAAAATTTTTTAACAGCAGCAGCTACAGACAGTCATAGAATGTCTATTTCAAAAATAAGATTAGACCAGCAAGTAGATTTTGAACCAATAATACTTCCTAAAAAAACAATTTTTCAATTATGTTCGTTGCTAGAAAGTTATGATGGGGATGTTAAAATTTCAAATATTAAATCTAAAATAAAATTTGAATTAAATAATAGCATATTGATATCTAAGTTAATCGATGGAAAATTTCCAAATTATATTCAGGTAATACCTAAGAATAATCAAAAGAAGTTAGAAATAGATTTAAAATTATTTTTAGATTCCGTTGATCGAGTTGCTTCAGTTTCATTGGATAAAAAAGATGGAGTTAAATTTAATTTGTCGAAAGACACTCTAAACTTATCAGTTAATAATACCAATAGTGGAGATGGAAAAGAAAGTTTAACCGTAAAGTTTGATCATGATTTAGAAATAAGTTTTAATTCTAGATATTTAATTGATGTAGCATCACAACTTGATGGCGATAAGATTGAAATTTTTTTCAATGATACAGGGTCTCCGGCATTAATTAAAGATCCAGGTGATTTTGATAGTATATTTGTTGTAATGCCCATGAAAGGCTAGTTCAAAGTATCAAGTTCAGAATAAATAGTATTTTCCAATTCCTTTGTAAAAATTTCTTTGCTTAATCCAGGTTCAATGGGTTTTAAAATTGAAACTGTGAGAGTTGTGTTAACTTTTTTTTGACCATGTTTTGGCCAAGTATTCCCAGAATTAATTGCAATTGGTTGACATGAAATATTTAATTCTTCATAAATTCTACTAGATCCTTTTTTGAAAGGTGTTCTGTCCTCTGGAGACAACCTAGTTCCTTGTGGAAAAATTATTAATGGTCTTTCTGATGAATTTACTTGTTTAGAAATATCATCAAAAAAACCCAAGTTTTCTTTAGAAATTTTGTTTCTTTTAATTGATATTGATCCTATTTTTTTCAAATACCAGCCAAATATAGGAATCATTAGTAATTCTTTTTTTAAAATAAAAACAGGAGAATTAAAGATAGTTTGTAAAAAAAAAGTTTCAAACATTGACTGGTGTGAAGCAGCTATAAAAAATTTTTTCCCACTAATTATATTCTCTTTGCCTTTAATGATTATCTTAGTTGATAAAAATATTTTTAAACATAAGGATGTCCAAAAGCCCATAATTTTTCCACCAAATAAAACAATTTTCTTTGGTAGTAAAATTGCTGGCAAGAAGATTAGGGAAATAAAAATTATTCCTGAGAAAAAAAATAACGAAAATAAAAAATTTCTTATCATATTAATCAAAAACTAAATTAAATCTTTTAGTTTTTGTCTTTTTTTAATAATATTAATCTTAGACCCTTTAATTATTAATTCTGGTGGTTTTGGTCTTAAGTTATAATTTGAGCTTAGTGACATTCCATAAGCCCCAACATCACACATTACCACAAGATCTTTTTCCTTTAATTTCTGAAAACCTTTTATAGTTGTAAATTTGTCAGTACTTTCACAAATTGGTCCAACAAATTCATAAGTTTTCTTTGAAATATTATTACTTTTTACTACAGGTATAGTTTGGTGATTTGCGCCATATAATGCTGGTCTCATAAGATCATTCATTGCAGCATCCAATATGATAAAGTCTTTTTTAATGTTTTCTTTTATATAAATAACTTGAGAAATTAAAAATCCAATATTGCCAACTATAGATCGTCCAGGTTCAAATATTATTTTGGCTCTTTGGGTCTTTAAAAATTTTTGTATGGCAATGTTATATTTTTGGTAGTTTAATTTTTTGCTATTTTTTTCATAAGAAATACCCATACCCCCACCTAGATCAATAAATTCAAAGGTATGATTACTTTTTTTTATTATTTTATTCACCACATTGAGCATTTTCTCGTATGGTTTGTGATCTAAAATTTGACTGCCAATATGAACACTTAAGCATTTAAGATTAATATTTTTAGAATAATTTGTAAAATTTACTAATTCAAAAAAAGTTTTTTCATCTACACCAAATTTATTTTCTTTTTTCCCAGTTGAAATTTGTTTTAACGTCTTGGCATCTGTATTAGGATTAAGTCTAACACCTATATTGACTATTTTTTTTTTTAGTCTTGCAATTTTTTCAATTTCAATAATTTCACTTTTAGATTCAGCATTTATTAATAAAATTTTTTTATCAATTGCATAACTTATTTCAGTTGAAGTTTTACCTACCCCTGAAAAAACAATTTTTTTTGGTTCTATACCTGCTTTTAGAGCCATCATTAGCTCACCCATTGAAACAACATCAGCACCTAATCCTAATTTTCTAATTTCTCTTATCAGGCTTACATTAGTATTAGACTTAACGGCAAAACAGATTAATGGTGAAAAAGAGCTAAAATTTTTTTTAAAGTTTTTTATGTTTTCTGTAAGTTGCTTGTGTGAATAGCAATAAGTTGGTGTACCAAACTTTTTTGCTATTTTCTGAACATTAACTTTTTCAATTGTTAAGTTTTTATTTATATATTTCATTAATCTACTGACTTTGGAAAAACCATTTCATTCCCCCCATATTGAGGATCTCCTTTTTTTCCACATGAAAATAAGAAAGAACAAAATATAGAAATTAAAATTAACTTTTTTATCATTTTAAGCTTTTTTATATTTCATTATCATTTTTTTGATATTATCAAAAGACGTTCCACCGTAAGATTTTTTAGAGTTTACAGAGTTTTTTACATTAAATATCCTCAAAACTTCAATTGTAAGCTTTGGTTCAATTTTCTTTAGCTCATCAATATTTAATTCATTCAATTTTTTTTTTTCTTTTCTGCATAATTCACAATAGATGCAGTAGTTTGGTAAGCTTTTCTAAATGGCATTGAGTGATTTTTAACAAGATAGTCCGCTAAGTCAGTAGCCGTAATATAGCCTGAGTTAGCAAGGTTTAACATTTGTTGTTTATTGGGTTTTAGATTTTTTAAAACCTCATTAAGAATAGCAATACTATTATTAAGTATTTCATTAGATTTGAAGAGTATTTCTTTGTCATCTTGAAGATCTTTAAAATAGGATATGGGAAGTCCTTTAAGAATTGTTAGCATTGAAAATAAATTTCCGTAAACCATTCCAGTTTTCCCTCTTAAGTATTCTAACAAATCAGGATTTTTCTTTTGAGGCATTATTGAAGAACCAGTCACCACTTTGTCTGAAAGTGTAATTAAGCTGAATCCATCAGAGTTCCAAATAATAAGTTCTTCAGCGATTCTTGAAATATGCATCGAACAAACAGAAGCGCTGTATAAAAAATCTAAAACAAAATCTCTATCTGCAACAGTATCAACTGAATTATTCGTGGGTCTTTTAAATCCAAGTTTTTTTGAAGTAAAATTTCTATCAATATTAAAAGAAGTACCCGTTAAAGCAGCAACACCCAGCGGACTCTCTGATAAACTTTCTAAATTATAGGTAAATCTTTTTTTGTCCCTATTAAACATTTCCACATAAGACATTAAATAATGAGCAAAAGATACTGCTTGCGCATTTTTTAAATGAGTAAATCCAGGCATTATAGTTTCAATATTTTTTTCTGAAATTTTGAGAATGGTTTTAATAATATTGTCTAAACTCTTATTAATTTCTTTGGTTGCTGAAGTCGTCCACATTTTAAAATCGGTAATCACTTGATCATTTCTAGATCTAGCTGTGTGAACATATCCAGCCTCTTCCCCTATAATTTGAAATAATCTTTTTTCAATATTCATATGAATATCTTCATACTTTCTATTATATTCAAATTTATTTTTTAAAATTTCTTTCTCAATTTTATTAAGTCCAAAAATTATTTTATTCTTAATTTTAAAAGAAATAATTTTTTGTCTAAATAACATCTCAACATGTACAATTGATCCTAAAATATCTTCTTGAAAAAGCTTTTTATCGATATCTATTGAATTACCAACTTTTTGAAACAAAGTTGAGGCATCTTTTTTTATTCTTGATCCCCATATTGTCATATTGTTTTTATTTTTTACCATGTTAATTAATTATACATATTTAGTATGAAATTATTATTAATATTTATCTACCTAATAACTAGCAACATTAGTTATGCTCTAGAAAAACCTAATATAAAAAATTTAGTTCTATCAAAAAATCCAAAAATATATGAAGAAGTAGTTTTTAGGGATTCAAACAATTACGATGTAAACTTAGATGTTTTTAAAGGAAAATTGCTAATATTAAACTTTTGGGCTACTTGGTGCGCTCCCTGTAGAGAGGAGATGCCATCACTAGATGACTTACAATCAAATAGTAATTTTGATAATTTAAAAGTTTTTCCTATTAATATTGGTCAAGAAAACCTCTCTAAATCAGGTGCCTTTTTTAAAGAACTAGACATTCAAAATCTAGAAATCTATTTTGATGCACCAATTACTCTAGCTAAAAAATTTTCTTTAAGAGGGGTTCCCACAACTATTTTATTTAATAAAAAAGGTGAAGAGTTTGGACGTATTATTGGATCTATTGATTTTAATAACCTAGAGTTTGTTAATTGGCTAAAACAATACGATTAATTTTTAAAAAAATAAGCAAAACAAACCAAAACAATTATGGCTATAAATTGAAAAAGTACTCTGTATTGCATTAACTTATTTGAATATTTTTTGCTAGTTTCACCACCTTTGAATAAGGTCCCTATACCTAAGACCAAGACAACTGCTACGACTATTAAAAGTACAATACCTAAAATTTTAACTAATGTTCCTGTTATCATAAAACTATTGTAGAATAGTTTTTGATAAAAAAAACATAATAAAAACATCTATGACACTTTGTCTACCAACTACAATTATTAAGCCAGAAAAAGATATACTAATTAATAACGCTATTATTTTACTACATGGCTATGGTGGTGATGGAAAAGATATAAGTATGTTGACCTTAAATTGGAAAAGGTTTTTACCTAATACTGTTTTTTTATGCCCAGATGGTCACGAGGAATGTAAAATTAATCCAGCTGGTTTGCAGTGGTTTGATTTAACCAAAGATGATCCAAGTTATATCCTAGAAGAATCTAAAAAAGCAGAAACTAAACTTCAAAAATATATTGAAGAAGTTAAAAGTGAGTATAATCTTAACAATTCTCAAATTTGTTTATCAGGATTTAGTCAAGGATGTATGATGTCTATTAATTTAGGTTTAACCAGCAATCAAAATTATAATTGTATTGTTGGTTTTTCTGGTAAAATAATAAATCAAGATGATCTTAGCAAAAGAAAATCTTCTTCTACTAAAATGCTATTGATACACGGTGATCAAGATACGGTTGTGTCACCAACATTTTTATTAGAGGCAAAAGATTTCCTAATTAGAAATAATATTGAAGTTGAAACTAAAATGATAGAGAATTGTGAACATCATATTCCTATTGAAGCCTCAAGTGTAGCTTTAAATTATATTAAAAATAATTTTCAAACATAATTGAATTCTATTTATTGATAAATTAATTTTTTTCAGTTAGAATTTTTTATAATGATTTTTAATGATCAAAATTTGTCTTTAGAGAAATGTCCTGCATTAGTCTTAAATGCTGATTATAGACCTTTAAGTTATTATCCATTGTCTTTATGGAACTGGCAAGATTCTATAAAATCTGTTTTTTTAGATAGAGTTACCATAGTTAGCAATTATGACAGGGTTATTAGAAGCCCATCATTTAATATGAGGTTACCAAGCGTTATTGCATTAAAAAGTTTTATAAAACCACAGTCCAACCCTAGTTTCACTAGATTTAACGTTTTTTTAAGAGATAAATTTTCCTGTCAATACTGTGGAAGTGGTGAAGAGCTTACTTTTGACCATTTACTTCCAAGATCTAAAGGAGGGCAAACCAATTGGAATAATGTTATAACTGCTTGTTCTTCATGCAATGTAAAAAAAGGTGGAAGGTTATTGAAAAATTTGGATATGAGCTTAAATCAGGAACCATATCAACCATCTACAGAAGACTTACACAAAAATGGTAAAAATTTCCCACCGAATTTCCTACACAAGAGCTGGATGGATTATTTGTATTGGGATGTTGAGTTAGAAGCTTAATTATATTTTTTCAGAAATATTAATAGCAATTTTTGATCCAGTTTTAATTAATTTATCTAAAATAGAATACATTCCTTTTTTAGTTGCACCTTCTTTATAGGCTATATCTTTATGATGCAGCTCATCTTCTCTAAACTTAATTATTTTTTCTTTTAATTTTTTCTCATCATTTTCTAATTCATTAATTTGATTTAGATAGTGTTCGTCAATTACTTCTTCTACTGAAGCAGTGCATAACATGGCAGCTTTCTTTCCTAAGATTGTTGAACCAAAACCAAGTCCTACACCAAGCAAATCCCACAAAGGTAAGAATTTTGTTGGTTTTATATTTCTTTTTTTAATTTCATTTTCAAAATATTCACAGTGCTCTTTTTCGTGGATTTTCATTTCTTCAATTTTCTTTTTTAGATTTTCATCCTTAACAAATGTATTTAGAGCCAGTAATTGACCCTCGTAAATTTTTACCGCACCTCGTTCACCTGCGTGATCAACTCGAATAAATTCTTTTACTTTTTTTTTATTTGTTTTTTTCATAAGTTAAGAAAAGTTTTATAGTTATAGTTGCAATTATTAAAGAGATAAAAATATTAATTGTGGCAAGAGATAATCCTAAAATTTTAAAAGTTGCATCTTTACAGCTAACTGTGACTTCTTTTAGCTGATTTAGGAGCGCTTCTTTAGTCAAATCAGTATTGTTAGAATTTAAATCACAAACTAAAGATTCCTTTATGAAACCTTGCTCTATCCCAAAATGATAAAAGGATATAATGAACGCTATAATGAATGTAATACTTAAAATTATTAAAAAAAATCTTTCAAACCTTTGAATAAAGATGAAAAGCAAAATTATAACTATTGAAACGACATAAGGTATTCTTTCAATTAAACAAAGATTGCAAGGTTGATGGCCTAAAATATATTCAATAAAATAGGCTGCTGAAACAGCAAAAATACTGAACAATAATATAAGATGAAGTGGAGTTTTTCGGTTAATCATATTTGTGTTATTTAATTACAAAATATATTGAGGCAAAAATTAATACAATTATAATACCCAAAATTGTAAACCATTTTGCAGCATCAGTTTTCATAAATTTGCTAAAAATATCACCAAATTTATATGATAGGTATGAGACGATAAAAAATCTTAACCCTCTAGAAAATAGACAAATAATAAAAAATATAGGCAAATTAAAACCAATCATGCCACTAGTTATTGTGAACACTTTAAAGGGCAAAGGTGTAAATCCAGCAAGAAATAAAGTAGCAAGCCACATATAAAGACCACTTCCTTCAGATAAGTTATTTTTAAGATTAATTACCTTTTCTTCATAATTATAAAATTCTACTACAATCATTCCAAGATCAAAAAAATAAGATCCAATGAAATATCCAAGGATACCTCCAAGTGAAGAAAATAAAGTAGCAATTAAAAAAACTTTTAAATAATTATTTTTTTTTGCAATAACCATTGGAGCAATCATAACGTCAGGTGGGATTGGAAAAAAAGAACTTTCTGTAAAAGATAAAATTGCAAGATAAGTATTTGATCTCTTATGAGCAGCAAGTTTTAAAGTTTTTTGATACAATTCATTAAGCATTTTTTTGTTTTTAATATAAATTATGTTCTTATACTATTTAATTTTATAGTTATAATAAGGAAAACAAAGGGCGAATGGCGGAACTGGTAGACGCGCACGACTCAAAATCGTGTTTCGCAAGAAGTGAGAGTTCGATTCTCTCTTCGCCCACCAATATATTATGGAAATAAACAAAGTTAATAATTTATTAGAACTATTTTATAATCAATACCAAACACAAGACAAAACAAGTGTATTTTTACAGTCCTTGAAAGAAGTTGAAAACAAATATTCTTGGGAGGACGTGTATTCGAACATCATTAAACTTTCTGAAGAAATATCAAAATATATAAAAAAAGGTGATAGATGCTTGTTAATATCAGAAAATAGACCTGAATGGTTGATATCAGATTTATCCATTATGCTTTCAGGAGGTATAACGGTTCCAGCTTACACAACTTACACAGAAAGAGACTACGAGTATATAATTGATGATTGCTCGCCGACTGTTTTAATCATTTCTGATAAAACACAGTATTTAAAAGTAAAAAATATAATATCTAAAAAAAAATTTATAAAAAAAATAATTTTTTTCGATGTAATTGAAGAGTTTGACCAAGAACTTCATGTAAATATTAATCAAATCTTTGCAAATAAAAACTTTAGTTTGTTAAATTTTTCTGAAGTAAAAATTCAAAGAAAAGATGTTGCTTGTATAATTTATACATCTGGTACCCAAGGAAATCCAAAAGGAGTTGTATTAAGCCATGGTGGAATTTTAAATAATTGTGAAGGAGCGCTTGGTTTATTAAAAGAATTTATTTCAAAAAAACCTAAATTTTTGACATGGCTACCCCTTTCTCATTCATACGAGCATACAGTCCAATTTGTCCAAATAGTTGTGGGAGCACAGGTATTCTATGCTGAAAGTATAGAAAAACTTATAAAAAATATGGGAAATTGTTCCCCAGAGATAATGACGGCCGTTCCTAGATTTTATCAAAATTTACATCAAAAAATAAATACTAATTTTAATAAAGCAGCAGGAATAAAAAAATTCTTAATTAATCAAACTATTAAACTTGGAAATAAGAAATTAAATAGAGAGCCATTTTCATTAATAGAAAGTTTAATAAATTTTGTTTGCGATCTTTTGGTAAGAAAGAAAATTAAAGAACAATTTGGTGGAAATTTAAAAGCATTTATTTCAGGAGGAGGAGCACTAGATAAGGAAGTGGGGTATTTTTTAAATGCAATTGGTCTCCCAACATTACAAGGGTATGGATTAACCGAAACATCTCCTGTGGTAAGCTGTAATTCTATTAATGAAATTAGAGTAGAAACTGTGGGCAAACCTTTTAAGGGAAATTTAGTTAAAATTGCAAGTGATGGGGAGATTCTGGTTAAAGGGGAGAATGTTATGTTGGGTTACTGGAATAATGAAGAAGAAACAAATAAAGTTTTAAACAATGGATGGTTATCTACAGGTGATATAGGAGAGTTCGATGGTGAGTTTTTAAAAATAACGGATAGAAAAAAAGATATAATTATAACTCCAGGTGGAGATAATATTTCTCCAATTAAAATAGAGAGTGATTTAAATAAATCTAATTTCATAGAGCAAAGTTTAGTTTATGGTGACAATAAACCCTACCTAGTCTGTCTAATTGTTTTAAGTTTGGAATATAAAAATAAAAAGAATGAAGAAATCCAAAAAGAAATAGAAAAAATAAATAAAAATTTAAGTAAAATAGAAAAAATAAAAAAATTTTTTGTAATTAAAAATCAATTTACAATTGAAAACAATATGATGACACCTACTTTAAAATTAAAGAGATATAAAATTGTAAAAACTTATCTAAACGAGTTAGAAAAACTTTTTAATTAATTTTTATAAAAGACATTATTAGTCGCATAAACATTAATGTTTTTTACATAATAAAAAAATTAAAAAAACTTTTTATTAAAAAATAAATTTGTAATTTGTTAATTAATTAATGAATTGACATCACTTGCATAAAAAAATAAAAATAAGTTAACAGCGAATCACTTTGATTCGTTTAACTTAAACAGGGAGCTAAAGATGGCTACAAAGAAAAAAGCTAAAAAAGCTAAAAAGAAAACTAAGAAAAAAGCTAAAAAAGCTAAAAAAGCGAAGAAAAGAAAAAGATAGTATCTTAGACTTTTCAAAAAACGCTTCTCATAATGTTATGTATGAGAGGCGTTTTTTTTTCCCTAATTTTTAATCTTCAGTATCGGTAATTGCCCCTGAATCAGTGTCAGGTTCTGCAGCAGGTTCCTTAATCTTCTTTGGTGCAGCTATAGCTTTTGCTTGGCTTTCTAAATTTCTCTTTAATGCTTTATCTAATTTTTTCTGGGTATCTTCTAGTGATACACCCATCACTATTTGAAATTCTGATAAAATTCTTTCATACGCTTTTTCAAACAATTGTCTTTCACTGTATGATTGATCAACCATTAAGTCGTCACCTTTATTTAAATCTCTAACAACTTCTGCAAGCTCATAGATTTTGCCTGAAGAAATCTTTGCTTCATATTCCTGTGCTCTCCTACTCCACATAGATCTTTTAATTTTTGGCTTGCTTTTTAAAATAGATATACATTTATTGACCTGATTTATTGTTGCAAGAGGTCTAAGATGAGATTGCTTATTTACAGGAACCATACCATTGGCTTTGTCTTTTTCAAATTTAAGAACATAAGTCTCAACATCAATTCCACCAATATTAATCTTTTTAAACTCTGTAATTTGGCCAACACCATGTTTTGGGTAAACAACGTAATCTTTAACTTTATATTCTTTTTTTTCTGTTTCTTGTTTTTTAACCTTTTTAATCTCAGGTTTAATTTCATTACTTTTTGAAATTCTTAAATTATCAGTTTTTATTTCTACTTTTTCTGGAGTAGCTGTTTTTAAATTTTTTTTAATTTTAGTTGCAGTTACTTTTGTTACTTTAGTTTTTTTAACAACTTTAGCTTTAGGAGCTGTAGACTTTTTAACTACCTTTACTTTAGTTTTTTTTTTTACTTTTTTTTCAGGAGTTTTTTTAAAGATTTTCGCTAAAATATTTGTCGTACTTGTTTTCTTCATTTTTATACTTTTCATGATCCTCAGGTGGATCTTTTTTCTCAGTTATATTTGGCCAAATTTCACTATACTTTGTATTTATTTCAAGCCATTTTTCGCTTCCAGACTCAGTATCTGCTACAATTGCATCTACTGGGCATTCTGGCTCACAAACGCCACAATCTATACACTCCTCTGGTTTAATTACAAGCATATTGTTGCCTTCATAAAAACAATCAACAGGACAGACTTCGACGCAGTCCATTAATTTACATTTAATGCATTTATCATTTACCAGGTATGTCATTTAGATAATTCTTTTTTTACTTTTTCTTTTAAGTCACCCATAGTCTTTGCATCTATATATAATAAACCAGCTAGTCTCCTCATCAAGTTTGTCTCATACATATCTGCGTTATCATCTGAATAAATAATTTTCCATAGAGACTCAACAATTCTAATTTTATCTGATTCAGGAGCATTTTTGACCTCTCTTGTAAAACTTAGTATTTGGTTAGAATTTTCTTCAATAACTGAAGCATCTGCAATTAATTTATCTATATTTGAAATTGTTGCACCCAATTCAATTAAAGTTTTTCTAATAATCTCTTTTTCTTTATCTTCATAATTTTCGTCAATTTTTGCTACATGAATTAATAAAGCAGCAATATTAGAATAAGATTTATCATTATTCACTGTATCCTTCTCTTTTTCTTTATTTTTAAAAAAGCTTATCATTAATTAAAATTAAAATTTTTTAATACTTTAAATGGATTATTTATAGAGACTGTCTTTTTAAAAGGCTTTTTAATTTTTTTTTGTGGACTGTACTTAAAATAAATATCCTTGTCTCTTTCGAGTGTTTTGTAATTCATTTTCTCAATTAATTTTTTAAAATTTTCTTTACTACATCCTAATAAATTAAGCATCTCTGGTACTAGTTTAATTTCTTTATCCTTTTCGGGGCTAGCGTTAATAATTAGCACAAACAATCTTTCTAGAATGTCAATTCTAACATAATAATTATCAAAATTTTCAAAGCCACAAAGAAGCATAAAATGTTTATCTCTTATATTCTTATCATCCAAAAAATTTAAGCCAAAAGTAGGAGGAGTTAAATTCAAGTTTTTTTGATTAAAGTTTTTCCACAGTAAGGTTCTTAAGGAAACAGCTTCAGGCTTTAGTAATCTAAATAAAAAAACATGGTATCTTCCAAATTTAACACCCAAATCTCTTAAAGTTTTTCGCTCATCTTGACCAAGCTTCTTTAAGTATTCAGCTACTACTTCTCTTTTAATAACACCATTATTTTCATATAATTGGTAAGCCAATGCTTTAATGGAAGAGTTACTTTCTTTTAAATTTTTTAAGTCAATCAGACTTTTCAATACGAGCTTTATTTTTCCTTTAATCCAATTTCCAATAAACTCTGATAATTTTTGTTTGTCATCATTCTCCAGAATATCATCTACTATTAAAAATATATCAGGGTTTAAATAGTCTTTACCAGCTATTAATTTAGCAATTGGAAAATTTTTCCAATAAATTTTAAAATCATCTTTTATTTCTATCAACCCTGTATCAATAATAGATTGAATTCTTTTTTGCAGTTCTGGGCCCACAGTTTGTCTTGCTGCTTTTTTTAATGACTTAATATCAGTTTCAAGCGCACCAACTTTAAAATCTATCTCAAACCTTAAACCTTTCAAATTACCAATAAACTGCTCATCAATCATTACTTTATTATCTTCCATTATCTCAGTTTTAAATTCTATATCCTGTTTTAATCCCCTTGCAAGCACACTTGCTCTTTTATCAATAAAAGTTTTAGTAAGTTCTTCATGTAATCTGTCAGATAATTTGTCTTCTAATAGTTTAGTTTTCTCTATCCAATAACTTTGACTTTCAACCCAATTAATTTTATTTGAAACATATGACCAAGTTCTAACATTTGCAATTCTATTTGATAAAGAATCAACATTTCCTTCTAATTTATCCAACTTTATTAACTGTAACCTCATATAATCATTAGTAATTTTGCCATCTTTACCATTTAAAAAGCTAAAAACCCTACTAACCACTTCAAGATGGTTACCATAAGTTTTTTTTACAAAATCTGGAATTTGACAACATTCCCAAAGTAATTCCAATGTTTCTTGGTTATTTTTAATGTTGTGACCGTCCATATCTTTTAAAAAATATTTTAAAAGTTTTTCATCTCCACACTCATGTATTTTTCTTAACCAATCTCTATTAGGCTTTTCTTCAAGTGATTTAACTAAACTTAAAGCGTTATTAAAATTTAAATTAGAATTTCTCCAAAAAAGCATTTTAATTTCTTCAAATTTGTGATTTTCGAGCAGCTCAACCTCCTCTGCAGAAATCTCTTTACAGTCACCAGTAATTCCAAAATTTCCATCATTTAAATATCTGCCAGCTCTTCCAGCAATTTGTCCAATTTCAGACATGTTAAGACGCCTTAACTTTCTTCCATCAAATTTTTTTAAATTTGAAAAAAAAACATTTTCTAAATCCATATTAATTCCCATTCCAATTGCATCAGTTGCAACAAGAAAATCAACATCACCAGACTGATATAATTGAACTTGAGCATTTCTCGTTTTAGGGCTTAATGATCCCATAACAATAGCTGCTCCACCTTTTTGTCTTCTAACAAGTTCTGCAATAGCATAAACTTCTTCAGTTGAAAAAGCTATTATTGCTGTCTTCCTATTTATTCTTGAAATTTTTTTATGACCTACATATGAAAGTTGAGAAAGTCTTTCTCTGTTTATAAATTCAGTATCCTCATCTAGTTTATTTACTATACTTTTAATAGTGCTTGAACCCATAAGCATTGTTAGTTTTTCTCCACGAAGATTTAATAATCTATCAGTAAAAATATGACCTCTTTCATGATCTGCACACATTTGTATTTCATCTATCCCAACAAAATCTAAATGTTTATTAATTGGCATAGACTCAACTGTACAAAGAAAATATTTTGCATTTGCAGGGATGATTTTTTCTTCACCAGTAATTAAAGCAACTTTATCTATGCTTATTTTTTCAATAATTTTGTCATACACTTCACGTGCAAGTAGTCTTAGAGGAAAGCCAATCATACCCGAATCAAAAGAAAGCATAGTTTCAATTGCTAAGTAAGTTTTACCGGTATTTGTTGGACCGAGAACAGCTGTGATTTTATTTTTAGACATTTCTATTGATGGTACCTCTAATATTTTCTCCACTACATATTGTTGCTCATAAAGAACAAAAATAGACTAAAACATGACCGAATCGTAAGGATAAAAGTTCTCATTTGCACTTTATACACTAATTAATTTAACATAATAAAAAACAATTCTGTATTAGTATTTTGTAGCAAAGTTATGAATAAAAAATTGTGGGAAGCGTCACCTGGTCAGAAAAAAAAATCTCTTTTATCGAGCTATGAGCAATTTATTTCAAAAAAATTCAAAAAAAGATTTAATCAAAAATATGACAATATTTTAAAATGGAGCATTGAAAACCCAGGTAATTTTTGGAGTTCAATTTGGGATTTTTCTGAGATTAAAGGATTTAAGAGTAAAATTAAAATAAAAAAATCAAAAATATTTTATAAGAATAAATTTTTACCAAATTCAAAATTAAACTTTGCTGAAAACTTACTCTCAAAAAATAGTAAGAATAAAGCAATAACATTTGTTAGCGAGAATGGTTTTCGAGAAGAAAGAAGCTGGTACGAACTAAACATTAATGTAAGTAAAATATCTAAATTTTTAAAAAGTATTAAAATTAAAAGAAAAGATAGGGTTGCAGCATATATGCCCAATACTATTGAGACTATTGAGGCATTTATAGCCTCCTCTTCTTTAGGAGCAATATGGTCTTCATGCTCACCAGATTTTGGTGTTAAAGGTGTAGTAGAACGTTTTTCACAAATCAGTCCTAAAGTTTTATTTGTAGTAGATAAGTATTTTTATAATGGAAAAATAATAAATATTTTAGAAAGAGTTCCTCTAATTTTAAAAGAGATACCTTCTATTGAATATGTTGTCATTGTTAATTACCCAGGAGAAAGATATTTAGAAAATAAATATACATCTAAAAAATCAAAAGTACTTAAATGGAGTAAATTAATGAAACAAGAATCTGAAGAGATTCAATTTCCTAAATTTGATTTTGAGCAAGATCTTGCAATCTTATATTCAAGTGGAACCACGGGAAAACCAAAATGTATATGTCATAGGAGTGGAGGAGTTTTGCTTCAGCATAAAAAAGAGCATCAGCTCCATTGTGATATCAGAGAAGGTGATAATGTTTTTTATTTTACTACTTGCGGATGGATGATGTGGAACTGGCTGGTAAGTGTCTTGGCATCAAAAGCATCTATTGTTTTATTTGATGGGTCACCAATGTATAAAAAAGATGATTTACTATTAAAAATAGCTGAAAAAGAAAAAATTACTTTATTTGGTGTTAGTGCAAAATATGTTGACGCTCTTCGAAAATCTAAGCCTACTTTAAAATATAAGTATAAATTATCAAAATTAAGAACAATTTGTTCCACTGGATCTCCATTATCAAATGATGGGTTTAAATTTGTGTACGAGAACATAAAAAAAAATGTTCACTTGTCTTCTATCTCTGGGGGTACAGATATTGTTTCTTGTTTTGTTTTGGGAAACTTATACCAGCCTGTAATTTTAGGTGAAATACAAAATAAAGGTTTAGGTATGAATGTTGATGTTTTCAATGAAAAGGGTGAATCTTTAAAAAATAAAAAAGGAGAGCTAGTTTGCAAAAATCCCTTCCCATCAATGCCTTTAAAATTTTGGAATGATAAAAATGATATTAAATTTAAAAAAGCATATTTTAATCATTTTTTAAACATATGGTATCATGGTGACTATGCAGAGATAAAGAAAAGAGGTGGCTTTATTATTCATGGCAGGTCAGATACAACACTTAACCCTGGAGGAGTAAGACTTGGTACTGCTGAAATATATTCTGAGGTAGAAAAGTTTATAGAAATCAAAGAATCGATTGTTGTTGGTCAAGCATGGGATAATGACGTCAGAATTATTTTGTTTATAGTTTTAAACCCCAAACATGTGTTGAATGAAGATTTATTAAAGAAAATTAGAATACAAATTAGAAAAAATGCATCTCCAAGACATGTTCCGTCTAAAATTATAGTAGTTGATGATATTCCAAGAACTAAAAATGGAAAAATAGTTGAACTAGCTGTAAAAAATACAATAGAAGGAAATGAAATTAAAAACAAAGAAGCGCTAGCAAATCCAAGAGTTTTAAATCAATATAAAAATTTAAAGGAATTAAATTATTAAATGTTAAAAAATATAGTTAAAGGTCTAGAACCATCTTCTACTTTAAAAATTAATGAAATCTCTAGAAAGCTAGAAGAGAAAGGTGAAAAAATATTTAAATTTGGATTTGGCCAATCCCCATTCCAAATACCAACTGATATTGTTAATGCGTTAAAAGATAATGCCTATCAAAATAAATATTTACCAATGCAAGGTCTTAATGAGCTCAGAGATGCTGTTGCAAAATATACATCAGTTAAAAAAGATTATAATTACAAGTCTGAAAATGTAATTATAGGTCCTGGATCAAAAGAATTGATGTTTTTACTACACATTTTGTTTGATGGAGAAATAATATTGCCAGCACCAAGTTGGGTTTCTTATGCCCCACAAGCAATTCTTGGAAGAAATAAAATTCAATCAATTAAAACAAAAAGAGAAAACAATTGGTTTCCTACTGGTTCTGAAATTGAAGAAGTTATTTTAAGGGATAAAAATAAAAACTATCTATTATTTTTGAATTCACCAAATAATCCATCAGGGCAGATTTGTAAAAATCTAGAAGAAATTAGTGAGATTGCTAAAAAATATAATCTTATTATTTTATCAGATGAAATTTATTCTGAGTTGAGTTTTGATGAAGGGTTCAAATCTATTTCAAGTTTTTGTCCTGAAAAAACTATTATAAGCAGTGGTTTAAGTAAATGGTGTGGTGCAGGTGGGTGGAGATTGGGTTATTTTGTAGTTCCAGACTCTTTAGATATTTTAAAAAATTCAATTAATGTTTTAGCTAGTGAAACTTTTTCTGCTGTCAGTGCGCCAATTCAATATGCTGCAATTACTGCTTATACAAGTGATCATAGCAAATATATTGATAGTTCTAAAAATATTCTTAAAGCAGTTGGTAATTATGTTTATGAAAATCTAAAATCAAACAAGGTTTTAATTAATAAGCCCCAAGGTGGGTTTTATCTTATGCCAGAATTTTTAAATAAAAAATTTAATACATCATCAGAAATGTGTGACAATATTTTAAAGGAGACAGGTGTAGCGTTATTACCAGGATCAGACTTTGGTTTTGAGAAAAATAAGATGTTAGCAAGGTTAAGCTTTACAGATTTTGATGGTCAAAATTTTATGAATCAAACTCAAAATGGAAAAAAAATTGATGATGGTTTAATTTTAAAACTTGCACCTAAGATTGTTGAGGGTGTTGATAACTTAAAAAAATGGTCAACATCAACATAACTACCAGCTATACATACTCACTTAATTACTGTTAAATTTAATTAATATAAATAACGATATAGAGGAGAGAACATGAAAAAAATAATAACATCTCTATCAAGTGCTCTACTAATTTTTGTTGCATCTTTATCTTTTACTGGTGTTGCAAAATCTGCAGAGTTCTTCACGATAGGAACAGGCGGACCAACTGGAGTATATTTCCAAACTGGTAACGCAATTTGCAAAATGTTGCACAAATCAGCAATTGCTAAAGAACACGGAAGAAAAAAAGGTATAGATAAAGCTTACAGATGTACTGCGCCTTCAACTGGTGGATCGAATTATAATATTGGTCAAATCGCAGCTGGTGAATTTCAATTTGGTGTAGCTCAGTCTGACTGGCAATATCATGCTGTAAATGGATCAAGCAAATGGGAAGGTAAACAGTACAGTGATTTAAGAGCTGTATTCTCAGTACACAATGAACCTTTTCAAATTTGGGCAAGAAAAAAAGCAAAAGTAAAAGATTTTGCTGGGCTTAAAGGAAAAGTTGTAAACATTGGTAACGCTGGTTCAGGTCAAAGAGGAACTATGGAAGTACTTATGGATGCAAAAGGAGTTAGCAATAGCTTCTTTAAATCAACTACTGAATTAACTTCATCTGAACAAGTAAAAGCATTATGTGATGGTAAGATTGATGCTTTTGGTTACTCGGTAGGGTTTCCAAATGGAGCTATGGAGAATGCTGCTTCTTGTGGAGCAAAAGCTTTACCCATCAACTTAACAGGTCCTGAAGTTCAAGGACTAATTGATGGTGCTGCTTATTATGCAAGTGCCGTAATACCTGCTGGCACTTATACGGGACAGAAAAAAGATGTAACTACTTTTGGTGTTAAAGCTACTGTAGTAACTTCGGCTAATGTTTCTGATGAACTTGTATACCTAGTTGTTAAAGCTGTGATGGAGAATTTTGATGATTTCAAAAAACAACACCCTGCTTTTGCTTCTTTAAAAAAAGAAGATATGATAGCTGCTGGTTTGTCAGCTCCATTACACCCAGGTGCAATTAAATATTATAAAGAAGCTGGATTAATGTAATCCAACTCCTTAATTAAATTAAAAGGCCTGATATATTTATCGGGCCTTTTTTTTGTTATAGAGTATCATTTTAAAAATGAATCAAAGCATTAACGGTAAAGTAGAAAATAAGATTAGTGAGGATTTATCTCCAACTAGAAATCTTACTGGACTACATTTAAAAATTGTTGGAAGTATTGCAATCATTTGGTCATTATTCCAACTTTGGTATGCTTCTCCATTTCCTTTTATGTTTGATATTGGAATGTTTAAAGGACTTCCAGCTAGGGCTATTCACTTAGGTTTTGCTTTAACTTTAGCTTTTTTAATTTATCCAATTTCTAAAAGAAAAAAAATTTCTATATTTGATATTCTAATTAGTTTTATTGCTGCATTTTGTTGTTTATATATTTATTTTTTTTATGATCAATTAGTTGACAGAGGGGGAATTCTTTTAACTGTTACAATTTGGGAAAAATTTAATTTACCAATTGAGTTAATTATTGGAAGTTGTGGAATTTTAATATTAATTGAAGCAACTAGAAGAGTATTTGGATTACCTCTAGTTATTATTGCAGTTTGTTTTTTGCTCTTTTCATATTTTGGTAGATACGCACCAGAAATAATTTCTCATGGTGGGCTTTCATTAAATAGATTAGTTGGATTTCAGTGGCTTGATCAAGAAGCTATATTTGGGATTCCTATAGGTGTTTCTGTAGATTTCATTTTTTTATTTGTTTTATTTGGAGCTCTTCTAGAAACGGCCGGTGGTGGTAAATATTTTTTAGACCTAGCTTTTGCCATGGTTGGCAAAATGAGAGGAGGACCTGCAAAAGCAGCAATTTTAGGATCTGGAATGACCGGTCTAATCTCAGGATCTTCAATTGCAAATACGGTTACAACTGGAACTTTTACAATTCCAATTATGAAAAAAACTGGTTTTTCCAAAGAAAAAGCTGGTGCTATAGAGGTATCATCATCAGTTAATGGACAATTAATGCCACCTGTAATGGGAGCTGCAGCATTTGTAATGGCAAGTTTTTTAGGTGTTACTTATTTTGAGGTCGTTAAGCACGCATTTTTACCAGCAATTATTTCTTATGTGGCATTATTTTATATTTCTCACCTTGAAGCTTTAAAATTAAATTTAAAAGGAATGGATGATGTCGATATTCCAAATTTAAAGAAAACATTTTTATCAGGATTACATTTTTTAATTCCTATTTTTGTTTTAGTATACATGCTCGTTTATTTAAGATTTACCGCTTCATACTCAATATTTTTTGCAACGATTGCATTAATAATTGTAAACCTTGGTTACATATTATTTAAAAATTCTGATTTTAAATTAGCAATAAAAACTTGGTTTAATCAAACGATAGTTGGTTTTGAAAAAGGTGCTTTAAATATGGTTGGTGTTGGAATAGCAATAGCAACAGCTGGTATAATAGTTGGAGCTGTTGGTTCAACAGGGTTAAGTACAAATTTAATTATAGTTATAGAATTTATTGCAAAAGATAATGTTGTTATTTTGCTATTTTTAACAATAATTTTATGTCTGATACTTGGCATGGGTCTTCCAACCACTGCAAATTATGTTGTAGTAGCTTCTTTAATGGCAACAGTATTGGTTGATGTTGGAAATGCCTCTGGATTTGTATTTCCTCTTATAGCGGTGCACTTGTTTGTTTTTTATTTTGGTTTAATGGCTGACGTCACTCCTCCAGTTGGTCTCGCATCATATGCGGCAGCTGCTATTTCAGGAGGTGATCCACTTAAAACTGGTCTGCAAGCTTTTTGGTATAGTCTAAGAACAGGTATTTTACCTATCGTATTTTTATTTAATCACGAATTGTTATTGATAGGCATTGAAAATGTGTGGCATGGACTACTGGTAATCATCACTTCTTTGATAGGTATATTAGTTTTTACTTCTGCAACTCAAGCTTGGTTTATTAATAGATTAAGATGGTACGAGATAATAATTTTTTTATTAATCTCCATTTCACTCTTAGCCCCAGAATTTATTTTAAATAAATTTTATCCTAAATATAATTATATGGATATTAACAAAATTCATTTAATGAAGGTAGATTTCAATAAGGAGGCTAGATTTAAAGTAACACGCCCAAGTAATTATGGTGAAAGATATAAATTAATTGTAATCAAAAAAAATACTTTTGAAACCGAGTATAGTTTAGAGCAATATGGACTTAGTTTAATTAGAGAAGAAAACAGGGTTATTGTAGATACCCTGCAATGGAATGGAAGTGCTAAAAAAAGTGGTTTTGAAACTGGTGATTATATAAGTGAATTTAAAATAGAAAATGCAGATAGACCAAATAAAGGAATCATTTACCCAATAGCTATTTTATTATTAATTATGTTTGGTTATTTGAACTATAGAAGAAAAGAATAATTATCCACCAGGACCAAGATCAGATGGTTTAATTTTTAAGATTTTCCATATCCCCGATGCTGAAGTTATAATTTTATCATTACATTTGAGCTCACAAAATAAAAAAATCAGTGTATTAGTTTTTTTAAGAATTCTAGTAAAGCCAGTAACTATATCACCTACTTTAGAGGCACCAATAAATTTTAAATCTAATGAAATAGTTACACAAGGTGCATTTCCAGATGCTTTATGTGCAGCAGTCCCTGCTCCTGCATCAATTAAGGCTGATAAATAACCACCGTGAGTTATCCCGGCAGCATTTAAATGATTTTCATTAATCGTAGTTTTGAATTCATATTCTGTTTCAGATACAGTTTTAAATAAAACTCCACCATTGTGTTTCATAAAACCAGGTTTAATACTTATTTGCTCAAATTCATTGCTCATAGGTCATTATAGTACGAAAGTTAAAATTAATATAATTATAAAAACAATTATAAAAAAATATATAACTGATTTTTGTAGTGATGATTTTAGTAGCCAATCTAACATTTTTATTTATCCTTTTTGGTGGACCGCCCAGAACTCGAATCTGGAATCTCCCGGTTCGTAGCCGAGCGCCTTATCCAATTTGGCCAGCGGTCCTTAATTAAATAATTTTTCCAACATATCAAAGTTTTTGATGTAATTTAAGTTATAAAATATTATGCTGCACTATCAATGAGCAAAAAATCAAATGATGTGGTTATTACAGCTGCATTAAGAACACCTATAGGCACATATAAAGGGTCTTTAAAAGGTCTTAGTGCTGATAAATTAGGTGCACTAGTTATTAAAGAAGCTGTTTATAAATCAAAATTAAAATCAGACGATATTGATGAGGTGATTATGGGACACGTTCTCACTTCTGGATTAGGGCAAAACCCAGCAAGACAAGCTTCTATTCATGCTGGAATTCCAGTTTCAAAACCTGCACATATAATTAATCAAGTATGTGGATCTGGATTAAGATCTATAATTTCAGGCTATCAATCTATTAAACTAGGTGAAAATAAAATTATAGTCGCTGGCGGACAAGAAAATATGTCTAGAGCACCACATACAATATTTTATCGAGAAGATAAAAAATTAAATGAAAATAAATTAGTTGATACAATGGTCAATGATGGACTGATAGACTCATTTAATAATTATCACATGGGTGTTACGGCAGAAAATGTAGCAGAAAAGTATCAAATTTCCAGAGATGAACAAGATATGTTTGCCTTCAATTCTCAAAAAAAAACACAAGATGCCATAAGTAATGATAAATTCAAAAACGAGTTAATTAAATTAAATATTAATACAAATGATAAAAATTTTATTTTTAAAAAAGATGAACATCCAAGAAGTAATTTAAACTTAGAGGATTTAAAAAAATTAAAAACTGTTTTTAAAGAAAATGGAACAGTTACGGCGGGTAATTCATCAGGAATAAATGATGGTGCGGCAGCAACTATTTTAATGTCTAGAGAAGAGGCGGAACTTAGAGGTATAGAACCTTTTGCAAAAGTGGTCTCCTGGGCAACTTGTGGTGTTGAGCCTTCATTGATGGGACTAGGTCCAATTAAAGCTGTCAATATAGCTTTAGAAAAAGCAGGATGGAAAATTGAAGATATTGATTTATTTGAAGTCAATGAAGCATTTGCAGCTCAAAGTATTGCTGTGATTAGAGATCTTAAAATTCCTAAAAAGATTGTGAATGTTAATGGTGGAGCAATTGCATTAGGACATCCAATTGGAGCTTCTGGAACCAGAATTTTAGTAACCCTTATTCATGAAATGATAAAACAAAATAAAAACAAAGGTTGCGCTACTCTCTGCATTGGTGGTGGAATGGGTATAGCCATGTGCATTGAAAGAAATTAATTTCTTATTTATTTGTTAATTTTTAAAGTTTTTTGTTCAATAAAAATACAGGTTTGCATAAAAAAACTTATTATTGTGCTAAAATAACATGAGATATAGTTTTTTTTAGGTGTATAAATCAATTTAAATAATGAGTAAAAAATTACTTGTCCCAGATATTGGTGAATTTGAAAAAGTTGAGGTTATTGAACTTTTAGTAAAAGTTGGAGATAAAATAAACTTAAATGATCCTATTGTTACTATTGAGAGTGATAAATCTAGCGTTGAAATTCCATCAACAGTCACTGGTATGGTAGAATCTGTAAATATTAAAGTGGGTGATAAAGTTTCTAAAGGGGATTTATTGTTAAGTGTTGAGTCTTCAAAAGAAAGCCCTTCAGAAAAGCCAATTCCTAAAGATACAGAAAGTATCATTAAACAAGCAGAATCAGTTTTAAAAAATGAAAAAAAAGAAGAGGCCACTGAACAAAGCCCAGTTGTGGAAAAAAAACAAACAATAATTCAGGTTACAAATGACAATGATATTGATCCATTAGAAACTCAAGATTGGTTAGAGTCTTTATCTGCAGTTGTTGAAAAAGATGGAAATCAAAGAGCTCATTTTTTGATAAAAGAATTAATTAACAAAGCATATCGAGAAGGTGCAAATATTCCTTATACACAGCACACTCCTTACATTAATACAATCCCACCAGAGGCAGAAGTTAAGTCTAATGGAGATCAGAATATTGAAAGAAGAATTAGATCTTTAATTAGATGGAATGCAGCAGCCATGGTTGTTAGAGCAAATAAAAAATTTCCTGAATTAGGTGGCCATATAGGTACTTTTGCATCAGCAGCAACACTTTATGATGTAGGAATGAATCATTTTTGGAGAGCTAAGAATAATAAATTTGGTGGTGATTTAGTTTATTTTCAAGGTCATAGTGCACCAGGTGTTTATGCTAGAGCATTTCTAGAAGGTAGATTAAATGAAAAACAATTAGATAGTTTTAGACAAGAAGTAAAACCAGGTGGACTTTCTTCATATCCACATCCTTGGTTGATGCCAAAGTTTTGGCAGTTTCCAACTGTATCAATGGGACTAGGGCCTATGCTTGCAATTTATCAGGCGAGATACATGAAATATTTAATTAACAGAGGATTAATTAAAGATGAAGGTAGAAAAGTTTGGGCATTTCTTGGTGATGGAGAAATGGATGAACCCGAATCTTTAGGTGCAATAGGATTAGCAGCTAGGGAAAAACTGGATAACTTAATATTTGTTGTAAACTGCAATCTTCAAAGATTAGATGGACCTGTCAGAGGTAATGGAAAAATTATTCAAGAGCTAGAAGGAAGTTTTAGAGGAGCTGGTTGGAATGTAATTAAAGTAATTTGGGGTTCTTACTGGGACTCATTGATTGCTAATGATAAAACAGGTCACTTAGTTAAAACTATGAATGAAACTGTTGATGGTGAATACCAAGCAATGAAAGCTAGAGATGGAGCTTATGTTAGAGAAAAATTTTTTGGGAAATACCCAGAGACTCAAGAGTTAGTTTCTAGTTTATCAGATAAAGATATTTGGAGATTAAATAGAGGTGGTCATGATCCTCATAAAGTTTATGCAGCATACGATCGGGCATCAAAAAACCAAGGTAGCCCAACGGTTATAATCGCTAAAACCATTAAGGGTTATGGTATGGGAAAAACAGGTGAAAGTGTTAATACTACTCATCAAACTAAAAAATTAGATGTAGATGATTTGCTATATTATAGAGATCGTTTTGATGTCCCATTAACAGATGAACAAGTAAAAAATGTTGAGTATTTCAAGCCTGATGAAAAATCATTAGAGATTAAATATATTAAAGAAAAGAGAATGAGACTTGGTGGTTTCTTACCTGAAAGAACAACATATTCAAAACCTATTAAAGCACCAGCAAAAGATATTTTCGATTTTATGAAAGTATCAACGGGTGAAAAAGAAATGTCTACAACCATGGCATTAGTTAGAATGTTTACAAATTTATTAAGAGACAAAAATATTTCACCCAGATTAGTTCCAATTATTCCTGATGAAGCAAGAACTTTTGGTATGGAAGGATTTTTTCAAAAAATAGGAATATATGCACACGAAGGTCAAAAGTATGAACCAGAAGATTCTGCTCAGTTAAGTTCTTACAGAGAAGAGAAAACTGGACAGGTTCTAGAAGAAGGAATTAATGAAGCTGGAGCAATGTCGTCATGGATTGCTGCTGCAACTTCCTACACTAATCATGATATTGAAATGATACCAATTTATATTTTTTATTCTATGTTTGGTTTTCAAAGAATAGGTGACCTTGCATGGGCAGGTGGAGATAGTCAGGCTAGAGGATTTTTAATTGGAGCAACAGCTGGAAGAACTACTTTAGCTGGTGAAGGACTACAACACCAGGATGGACACAGTCACTTGATAGCCTCAACAATACCAAATTGTGTGACATACGACCCAACTTTTCATTATGAGCTAGCTGTTATTTTTAGAGAAGGTTTGAGAAGAATGCATGAAAAAAATGAGAATGTTTTTTACTATATCACAACCATGAATGAAAATTATTCACATCCAAGCATACCAAAAGATAAGAATTGTGAAGAAGGAATTCTTAAAGGAATGTATAAAATTAAAGAGTTCAATAAATATAAAAAAACTAAAATTCAACTTTTAGGCTCTGGTACAATATTGAGAGAAATGATGGCTGCAGCAGAAATCCTTCAAAATGAATATCAGATAGATAGTGAAATCTGGAGTGTCACTAGTTTTAATGAGTTGAGAAAAGATGGTATGGAAGTTGAGAGATATAATCTTTTAAACCCTGATAAAGAACAAAAAGTTTCATTTGTAGAACAGTGCTTAGGAAAAACCGAAGGACCAATTTTGGCAGCTTCAGATTACATGAGAATGAATTCTGATCAAATCAGACCCTATACTAATAAAAGTTTTTATTCTTTAGGTACAGATGGTTATGGAAGAAGCGACACTAGAAAAAACCTTAGAAATTTTTTTGAAGTTGATAAAGAACATATTGTTGCTTATGGTCTTAGCGTACTAGCAAAAGAGCAACTAATAGCCTCAAAATATGCTAAAGAAGCCATAAAGAAGTATAATATTGATGGCAGCAAACCAATGCCAACAAAACTATAAGATGTCAGATAAAGAGATTAAAGTACCAAATATTGGCGAATTTAAAGACGTTGAGGTAATCGAAGTATTAGTTTCAAATGGTCAGTCAGTATCTAAAAATGATCCACTTATTACAATTGAGAGTGACAAATCTAGTGTTGAAATACCAGCTTCTTTTGACGGAAAGGTTAAGTCTGTTAAAATTAAACTAGGAGATAGGGTTTCAGAAGGTGATTTAATATTAACTGTAGAGCAATCTGGAGAAGAAGAAAAGAGTATAGAGCAAAAAACTATTAAAGAAGCAAAATCAGTTACAAATCAAAATCAAGAAGAAAAAATTGAA
The DNA here is from genome assembly GCF_059512485.2 of Candidatus Pelagibacter sp. uisw_138. Lineage (NCBI taxonomy): Bacteria > Pseudomonadati > Pseudomonadota > Alphaproteobacteria > Candidatus Pelagibacterales > Candidatus Pelagibacteraceae > Candidatus Pelagibacter > Candidatus Pelagibacter sp. uisw_138. Next base: position 28,110 of record NZ_CM183453.2, read on the forward strand.
AAAGTTATACAAACACAAAATTTAATAAAAAAAGATAATTCAGAAGCTTCATCTGCAAGCCCAAAAGTACGTAAATTTGCTCGAGAGCTTGGGGTTAATATTAATGAGATAGTTGGCAGTGAAAGACAAGGAAGAATTGTAGAAGATGATGTAAAAAATTTTATATCCTCTAAAATTAATAAAACTTCAGATAAGACTGAAGCTCAACCTAAAAAAATTGTTAGTGAATTTTCCCATTCTGATTTTGGAGAAATTGAAGTTAAAGATATGCCTAGGGTTAAAAAATTAGCCTCTACGTATTTAGTTAATTCTTGGACTACAATACCTCATGTAACAAATCATGATGAAGCAGATATAACTGAAATGGAAGATTTTAGAACTTCACTTACTGATATGTATACAGGTGAAAAAAAAAAAATTACTCCCTTAGCTTTTATTGTTAAAGCTTTAGTTGCATCTTTAAAAAAGTTTCCTAGTTTCAACTCATCAATAGATGATATTGAAAATGGAAAAATAACAATGAAAAATTATTTTCATGTTGGAATTGCAGTCGACACACCACATGGTTTAATGGTGCCAAAAATTAGAAATGCTGACAACAAAAGTATTTCATATATTGGTAATGAATTGAAAACAGTAAGCGACCAATGTAGAAATTTAAAAATAGATAAGAAAGAATTCTTTGGAGGATCTATGACCATTACAAGTCTTGGAGGAATTGGAGGTTCATTTTTTACACCAATAATAAATTATCCTGAAGTTGCTATACTAGGAGTGGGTAAAGCACAAAAAAAACAAATTTTTTTCAATGGAAAATTTAAAATAAGAACAATGTTACCGCTTTCATTATCATATGATCATAGAATAATTGATGGAGCTGAAGCAGCTAGATTTAATAATGATCTAAAAGAAAATTTAGGCAAAAATTTTGCTTATAAATTAGCTGTATAAATTTTAATGTCAAAAACCTCATCATTATTTTGTGCATTACTTTGTACATTCATATGGGGAACAACTTTTATTGCTCAAGATACTGGAATGGACGACATTGGTCCTTTCACTTTTAATGCGGTTAGGTTTTTTGTAGGCTTTTTAGTAGTAGCCCCTTTAGCTTTTATTTTTGAAAGAAAAAATATCTCAAAATCAGTCCAAAGAAATCAAAAAGAATTTACCAACTTAGCTCTTTTAATAGGCCTATCTTTATTCTTAGGATCAGCACTTCAACAAGTGGCTTTACTCTATACAGATGTTGCTAATGCAGCGTTCTTTACTATTTTTTATGTACCAATGGTCCCGTTTATAATTTTTTTTATTTATAAAAAGCCAATTCACTGGAGTATTTGGCCTTCTGTTCTCCTTTGTGTTATGGGAGGCTATTTGCTAACTAATTTTTACAGTGCAACGGTTAGAACTGGTGATGCGCTTATAATAATGGGTGCATTTTTCTGGAGCACACACATTATCTTTACTGGTAAAATTATAGAAAACTACAATCTTCCATTAACAATTGGTGCAATTCAAACTTTAATTGTTGCCTCTTTATCATTAATTATAGGGTTAATTTTTGAAGACTTTATTTGGTCTAATATTCTTAAAGAAAAATTTCAAATCTTATATGCTGGAGTTTTATCTGGAGGCCTTGCATTTGTTTTGCAAATATATGCACAAAAAAATATATCCCCTGCTCCATCAGCAATAATTTTTTCTTTAGAGGGTGTTTTTGCAACAATTGCTGCTTGGATTTTATTAGATCAAATTTTAGATATAAATAATCTATTTGGGTGTTTATTTATTTTATTTGGTGTTTTATTTTCACAATTAGCACCAATATTAAAAAAAAATTAATTATATATTATTATAAATAAAATTATTGAAATAATAATTCTATAAATTACAAAAATATTTAAAGAAAATTTGTTTATGTAGTCTAGAAAAAACTTAACTGTAAAATAAGAAAATAAAAAAGAAAGAGTAATTGATATTAGTATAAGGTAGTTAAATTCAAAGTTTTGGCCAATAGCATTTTTTAATTGTAGTACACTTGCTCCAGCTATTGCAGGTATAGCTAGTAAAAAAGAAATTTTGCTTGAATCAAATCTATTAAATCTAAAAAGCCTTGCAGCTGTTATTGTAATTCCTGCCCTACTCACACCTGGTATTAAAGCAAGTATTTGAAACAAACCGATATATAGTATTGTTTTAAAATTTAGGTTGGAGGATATTTTTTTATCAAATTTACTTTTGTCTGCGAGATATAAAATAATTCCAAAAATTAATGTCGTCCAAGCAATTATCTTTAAATTATTTTCTAATAGACTAACTAGACCCGTGGAGCTGATTATGTACCCAGCTATTACAATTGGTATAGAGCCAATAATTAATAAAGATAATAATTTTTGATTATTTCTAAGGTCTAGTAGCTCTCTTCTAAAATAAAAGATTATTGCTAGTAAAGAGCCAAGATGGAGACTAACGTCAATCATTAGTGAGTTAGAATTAAACTTAAAGATTATTTCAACAATGTTTAAATGAGCAGATGAACTGATCGGCAAAAATTCTGATATGCCCTGAACTATTGATAGAATTATAATTTCAATAATATTTGAGAACATTTAAAGCTTCGTAGCTTAAATATTCGATGATTTAAACAATTCCATTTGAACATATTAGATATGCAAAAATTAAAATACAAAGAATTAACGGCATTTATTGTAAATTTAAGGTCATATATATTGACCTTGTTTGTCTTTTATTACACAAAACCTTGATATATGCTGGATTATTAAGGGGTATATATGTCAGAAAAAATGCTTAAATTTGTTAAAATAAGTCAACAAACTCCACCTAAAAGAGAAGTTGGCAACAGAAAAGAAGATTTTAACGAAATTTATAAAGAATTTATTAACGAAAAGGCAAGCGAACAATCTAGCAGATGCTCACAATGTGGAGTTCCTTTTTGTCAAGTACATTGTCCATTAAGTAATAATATCCCAGATTGGTTAAAATTAACTGCAGAGGGACGATTAAAAGAGGCATACGAATTATCTCAAAGCACTAACAACATGCCAGAGGTGTGTGGAAGAATATGTCCACAAGATAGATTGTGTGAAGGAAATTGTGTAATCGAACAATCGGGACATGGAACAGTAACTATAGGTTCAGTTGAGAAGTATATTACCGATAATGCTTGGGAACAAGGCTGGGTAAACCCAATAAAAGTTAAAAATGAAAAGAGTCAAAGTATTGGAATTATAGGAGCTGGTCCAGCTGGTCTGGCTGCTGCGGAGCAGTTACGTAAGTTAGGGTACCAAATCACAGTATACGATCGATATGATAGAGCTGGTGGTTTAATGATTTATGGGATCCCAAATTTTAAGCTAGAAAAATTTGTTGTAGAAAGAAGAACCAAATTACTTGAAGAGGGTGGAATTAAGTTTGTTCAAAATTTTGAAGTTGGAAAAGATGCTACATTAGAGCAGTTAAGAAAAAGACATGATGTTCTTTTAATTGCAACTGGAGTTTATAAAGCTCGAGAAATAGATCTACCAGGAAAAGATTTAGGAAATATTTTTCCAGCTATGGAATTTTTAACAGCTTCTAATAAAAAAGGATTAGGAGATAAAGTAGAGTTATTTGATAATGGAACTTTAAATGCTGAAGGAAAAAATATTGTTGTGATTGGAGGAGGTGACACTGCAATGGATTGTGTTAGGACTTCAATTAGACAAAAAGCAAAATCAGTTAAATGCCTTTACAGAAGAGACAAAGAAAATATGCCTGGATCAGCTAGAGAGGTAGCTAATGCAGAGGAAGAAGGAGTAGAGTTTGTATGGCTATCTAGTCCCAAAGAATTTATAGGAACAAATAAAGTTGAAGGTTTGATGGTGGATAAAATCAAACTTGGCGAACCTGACGATAGTGGTAGACGTAAACCTGAAATTAAGAACAATTCTCACTTTAATATTAAAGCGGATGTAGTAATCAAGGCTCTTGGCTTTGATCCAGAAAATTTACCAAAACTATTTGGTTCTGAGGATTTGCAAGTTACTAAATGGGGAACATTAAAAACTAATTTTGATACAATGGAGACAAATTTATCAGGCGTCTTTGCAGCAGGAGATATTATTAGAGGAGCATCTTTAGTTGTCTGGGCTATAAAAGATGGAAGAGACGTAGCAGTATCAATAAAAAATTTTTTAGAGATTAAAGAACTCAGTAAAGAGAAGGTTGCTTGATGAAAAATTATAAAAAAAATCTTAAAATTCTTGAAGATGGTCATGTTTATTCAAAAGAAATGGAGCATGATGCTTGTGGAGTAGGGTTAATTGCTTCTACAGAAGGTAAAAAATCAAGGAAAGTAGTAGAATATGGAATTAATGCTCTAAAAGCGGTTTGGCATAGAGGAGCTGTTGATGCTGATGGAAAAACAGGTGATGGAGCTGGAATCCACTTAGAAATTCCTTCAGATTTCTTTGCTGAAAAAATAGAAATCACAGGTCATGACCATGATGGTTCAGAAATTTGTGTGGGTATGATTTTTTTACCCAGAAATAATTATCAAGCACAAGAAAATGCAAGAACTTTAGTTGAAAGTGAATTAACAAAAAGTAATTTTAGTATTTATGGATGGAGACAGGTTCCAGTAAATCCAAAAGTTTTAGGTGAAAAAGCAAATCTTACAAGACCAGAAATTACCCAAGTATTATTCAAACATAATAATAAAAATTTAACAGAAAAAGAATTAGAAAGAAAAATTTATGAATCTAGAAGAAAAATTGAAAAAGAAGCTATTAAAGATGCGATAGAAGGTTTTTATATTTGTTCACTAAGTTCTAAGTCAGTTATTTATAAGGGAATGTTTCTAGCAGAGTCTATTGCAGATTTTTATTTAGATTTAAATGATGAGAGGTTTATATCTCGATTTGCAATATTTCATCAAAGGTTTTCAACAAACACAGCACCAAGCTGGGATCTGGCACAACCTTTTAGAGCACTAGCTCATAATGGAGAAATAAATACATTTAAAGGAAATACAAACTGGATGAAAGTTCATGAGCAAGAAATGAATAGTCCATTATTTGATAATATGGAAAATTTAAAACCAGTTATACAACCAGGATCATCAGACTCTGCTGCACTGGATAGTGTTTTTGAACTTTTAAATATTTCTGGCCAATCAGCGCCTCTTGCAAAATTAATGTTAATTCCAGACGCATGGTCTAAAAAAAGTCAAACATTATCAAAAGATCACCAACAACTATTTAATTTTTTAAACAGTACAATGGAGCCATGGGATGGACCAGCTGCTATTGCAGCTACCGATAATGAATGGGCCATTGTAGCTGCTGATAGAAATGGGTTACGCCCAATGAGATATACTATTTCAAAAGACAAAATATTGTGTGCAGGATCAGAAACAGGAATGGTTGAAATTGATGAGAAGCAAATTCTTAAAAAAGGCAGATTAGGACCTGGAGAAATTCTTGGAGTTAGAATAGCTAAAGGTAAAGTATTTTCTAATGTTGAAATAAAAGATTATTTGGCAAAAGAGTTTAAACATTTTAACAATCAGATAATTGATTTAGAAAAAAAATTTCCAATAAAAAATGAAAAATCTACTTTTTCAGGTGATGAACTAAAAAAAAGACAACATACATTTGGTTATAGTTTAGAGGATTTAGAGCTTATTCTTCACCCCATGGCAGAAGACGCAAAAGAGGCCATTGGTTCCATGGGTGATGACACTCCACTTGCAGTATTGTCTGACCGTTATAGACCGCTCTACCATTTTTTTAGACAAAATTTTAGTCAAGTTACAAACCCACCAATTGATTCTTTAAGAGAAAATAAAGTTATGAGTTTAAAAACTCGTTTTGGTAATCTTGGAAATATTTTAGATTTTACTAATTTAACAGAGGAAAATATATATGTTTTAGACAGCCCCATATTGTCAAATTCTCAATTAGAAAAATTTATTAATTTTTTTGGCCAAAAATCAATAACTATTGATTGTACTTTTGATAAAAGTGAAAATCTTGAAACCTCTATTGAGAGAATTAGAAAAGAGTCTGAAATTGCAGTTCGACAAGGCCTTACTCAATTAGTTTTAAGTGATAAAAATATTTCTGAAAAAAGATTACCCATTCCAATGCTATTGAGTGTTGGTGCAATAAATACTTATCTTATTAAAAAAAAATTAAGAGGTTATGCATCAATTAATGCTCAAACTGGAGAAGCATTAGATACACATTCATTTGCAACACTTATAGGCGTTGGGGCTACAACAGTTAATCCTTATTTAGCACTGGATAGTTTATATCAAAGGTTTGAAAAAAAATTATTTGGAAAGTTTGAGTACGATGAATGTATAGAGAGATATATAAAATCGGTAAATTATGGGCTTCTGAAAATAATGTCAAAAATGGGAATTTCAGTCATAAGTTCTTATAGAGGTGGATGTAATTTTGAAACAGTTGGTTTGAGTAGAACTGTAGCATCAGAGTATTTTCCAGGAATTTTATCAAAAATTTCAGGTATAGGTTTAAATGGAATAGAAAAAAAATTAAGAACTATTCACAAAGAAGCATTTGAAGGTACGGATACAGTTTTGCCAATTGGGGGAATTTATAGATATAGAAAGAATGGTGAAACTCATCAATATCAAGGTAAGCTTATTCATCTTTTACAAAGTGCAGTTTCATCAAATTCTTTTGAAGCTTATAAAAAATATGCAAAAGGTATTTATAATCTTCCACCTATACACCTTAGAGATTTGATTGGATTTAGAGATAAAAATTTAAACCCGTCCTTAGATATTTCAGAAGTAGAACCAATTGAAAATATTTTAACAAGATTTGGAAGTGGAAGTATGTCTCATGGTGCATTATCGAAAGAAGCACACGAAACTTTAGCCATAGGAATGAATAGAATTAAAGGAGCCTCTTGTAGTGGTGAAGGTGGTGAAGATGAAAAAAGATTTATTAAGATGGAAAATGGTGACAGTGCTAACTCTAGAGTTAAACAAATAGCTTCAGCAAGATTTGGAGTAACACTTAAATATCTAAATAACTGTAACGAAATAGAGATTAAAATTGCACAAGGGGCAAAGCCTGGTGAGGGAGGTCAGTTACCAGGGTTTAAAGTCACAGAAGAAATTGCTAAATTAAGGCACTCAACACCAGGTGTAACCTTAATATCACCACCACCTCACCATGATATTTATTCTATCGAGGATTTAGCTCAATTAATTTATGATCTTAAACAAGCAAATCCAAAAGCAAGAGTTGGAGTAAAATTAGTAGCATCATCAGGTATAGGAACAATTGCAGCTGGTGTGGCTAAAGCTAAAGCAGATATAATTTTAATTTCTGGACATAATGGAGGAACAGGAGCAACACCACAAACAAGTGTTAAATATGTTGGGATACCTTGGGAGATGGGTTTAACTGAGGCTAATCAAGTTTTAACTTTAAATAATTTAAGACATAAAGTTACTCTAAGAACAGATGGTGGAATTAAAACAGGAAGAGATGTTGTTATTGCAGCCATGATGGGGGCGGAAGAATATGGAGTAGCAACTACAGCTTTAGTAGCCATGGGATGTATAATGGTTAGACAGTGCCACTCAAACACATGTCCAGTTGGAGTTTGTACTCAAGATGAAAAACTAAGAGATAAATTTTCTGGTACACCAGAAAAGGTAGTTAACTTATTTAAATTCATAGCTGAGGAAGTAAGAGAAATTTTAGCGCAGATAGGATTTAAATCATTGAATGAAATAATTGGTAGGACTGACTTATTAAGACAGGTAAGCAAAGCATCACCAAACTTAGACGATTTAGATCTAAATCCTTTATTTGTTCAAACAGATGCTGGTGAGAATACGAGGTACTGTACAGTTCCAGAAATAAATTCTGTTCCAGATACTTTAGATCAAGAAATTTTACCTGAAATTAAAGAACAAATTGGAAAAATAAAAGTTATTGAAAAAGAATATATTATTAAGAATACTCATAGGACTGTTGGTACAAGAATTTCTAATCATCTTTATGAAAAATATGGATCTGAAAAACTAGAAGATAGCTTTTTATCTTTAAAATTTAAAGGATCAGCAGGGCAATCATTTGGAGCATTTGGAATTAAAGGTTTAAAACTTATTTTAAAAGGTGACGCTAATGATTATGTTGGTAAAGGTTTGTCAGGAGCAACAGTAGTAGTTAAACTTCCAGATGAAAGTAATTTAGTTTCACATGAGAATACCATAATAGGAAATACGGTTTTGTATGGAGCAACATCTGGAAAACTTTTTGCAGCAGGTCAAGCTGGAGAAAGGTATGCCGTAAGAAATTCAGGATCAATTTCAGTTATTGAAGGCTGTGATTCTAATGCTTGTGAATATATGACGGGTGGTACAGTTGTAGTTTTGGGTGATGTAGGAGACAATTTTGGAGCTGGAATGACAGGTGGAATGGCGTTTATTTACGATATAAATAAGAAATTCGACAAAAAAGTGAACCCAGAGACTGTAGTATGGCAAACGCCAGAAACGGATCATTGGATAGCTTATTTAAAAAATTTAGTACAAGAGCATTACAAGGAGACAAATTCAGATTTTTCTAAAAAGATAATAGAAAATTTTGATAATGAAATTTCTAATTTTATACAAGTTTGTCCAAAAGAAATGATTGATAAGCTAAAAAACCCAATAAGTTTAAAATCTATTATAAAAGAAGTTAGTTAAAATGAAGAATATAAATATTTTTTGTTTTGGTTTTGGTCAAGTAGCAAAAAATTTTATAAAGAAGCTTAATATTGAACAATATAATATTAACTTATCAGCAACTTCTAGAAGTGAATCTTCAAAAAAAATATTCAATGGTATTAGTTATAATAGTTATCTATTTAATGGTGATGAATTTGATCAAAAGTTAGTTGTAAAATTAAAAGAAGCAGATCATATCTTAGTTTCTATACCACCAGAAAATCAAGAAGATATAGTTGTAAAAAATTTTTCTAAATTTATAGAGAACTCCAAAGTAAAATGGATAACCTACCTATCGGCCACTAGTATTTATGGTGATCATAATGGTGAATGGGTAAATGAAAATAGCAAAACAAACCCAATCTCAATTAATGGTATCGCAAGATTAAAAGCTGAAAATGCATGGGTTTCTTTAGAAAAAAATAACAAAATACCAGTTCAAATATTTAGGTTATCTGGAATTTATTCTAATGAAAAAAATATTTTAATACGTCTAAAATCAGGAAGTGTGAAATTGATCAATAAAAAAAATCATTATTTTTCTAGAATTCATGTGGATGATATTTCAAATATATTATTCAAATCTTTATCAAAATTTAAGTCAGGAGAAATATATAATCTATCTGATGATAAACCATCCACATCTGAAGATGTTACTTTATTTGGAGCAAAAATGTTAAATATTGAAGTTGATCAAATTAAAAGTGAGATGTTGAAAAATTTTTATAATGAGTCTAAAAAAGTTAGTAATAAAAAGATGAAAAGTTATTTTAACTATAATTTAAAATTTCCAAGCTATATAGAAGGATTAAACCATATTAGAAGTAATTTTATCTAGTTCTAAGAGTATTCTCTTTAAGCCCTGTTTGCTTGATAAGCTGTGATCACCATTTTTTATTATTACTAATTTTTTATTAGCTTTAGTAAATAGTTTAAGAACTTTTCTCGAATAACTTGTTGGAACAACTTCATCTTTACTTCCGTGAATCATAGTTACATTGATGCTGGATTTAATTTTTTTATTTAAGATTTTATTTTTTCTACCATCTTTTATTAACTGATAAGTGATTGGATACTCATAATTACCATGTTTTAAATTATAAATTCCTTTCTTTATAGTTTCGTTCTTCATTTTTTTTGAGAACTTTTTCCACATTAGGTTTTGTAAAAACTCTGGAGCCGAACCAATTCCTAAAAAACCTTTAATTTGATCTTTAAAATATTTAAATTGATTTAAGGAGAGCCATGCACCCATACTCGAGCCAACTAAGATAAATTTATTTTTTTTAACTATTTTTTTAATTACAGTTTCAACTTCTTTTGACCATTGAGTGATATTTCCTTTTGTAAATTTTCCTGAGGATTTTCCATGACCAGAATATTCGAGAGCAAGAAAGCCAAGTTTATTTTTTTTAGCAAATTTTAATATAGTCTGAGGTTTTTCACCTTCAATACTTGACATAAAACCATGTAAAAAAACAATATAGAGATTATCTTTATATTCTTTACTTAAGTATCTTATTTCCTTGTTATTAAGGACCCTAATGTATTTAAATTTATTCATATGAGTTTATTAGAATTAATTCTTAATATATAGTTCTATCAAATGTCTTCAGAATTAAAAGTATTGCAAGTAATTCCTAAACTTGGATATGGGGGTGCAGAAACAGGCTGTTACGATCTTGCACACTATTTACCAGAAAATAATTGTAGTTCTTATATAGTAACTAGCGGAGGAGAATTATTAAAATTTATTGATAGAAAAAAAGTAAAATTAATAAAACTTCCCGTCCATAGTAAAAATCCATTTTTAATGCTCTTTAATTCAATAGCTTTGATTTTTATTATTTTACTAAATAATATATCTATTGTTCATGTAAGAAGTCGTGCTCCAGCTTGGTCTTGTTTGTTTGCAACAAAAATTACAAGAAGAAAGTTTGTTACAACCTTTCATGGTACTTATAATTTTAAAAACTCAATTAAAAAATTTTATAATTCAGTAATGGTTAGATCAGATTTAATAATAGCAGGATCAAATTTTATTTTTTCACATATTAATCAAAATTATCCGAAATATTTAGATTTAAAAAAAAAATTCTTAGTAATTTTTAGGGGTATTAATGTCGATTATTTTGATTCATCAACAACTTTAGACAGTGAAGAAAACAGCCTCATTTCAGATTGGGAAGTTGATAAAAATAAAAAAATAATCCTAATGCCAGGTCGTTTAACTGCCTGGAAAGGACAGGAGACATTTATTGAAGCATTAAATCTTGTTAATAAAGAATTAGGATATGATTCTTTTAATGCTGTTATTTTGGGTAGCGATCAAGGAAGAGACATTTATACAAAAAAAATTAAAAGATTGGCTGAGCAATATAGGCTAACTAGTCAATTAAAATTTATAGAACATTGTAAAAATATGCCATTAGCCTACAAAATATCAGACATTGTTGTTTCGGCCTCAGTAGAACCTGAAGCTTTTGGAAGGGTAGCAGTTGAAGCTCAATCAATGGAAAAACCAATAATAGCAAGCGATATTGGGGGGTCTAACGAAACTATTACTGATAATGTGACGGGTTTTTTATTTCAGTCTGGTAATGCAAAAGCTTTGAGTAAAAAAATAGTAGAAGCCTTACAATTAGATGAATCTAGATTGAAATCTATTGGTATAGAAGGTAGAAAAAATATAATTAAAAAATTTAATGTTGAAAAAATGTGTTTTTCTACATATTCAGAATACAAAAAATTATTGAATTAAATGCCATTAATAACATTGCCAGATGGAAACACTATTGAATTTCCAAATAAAGTAACAGGACTTGAGGTTGCTGAAAAGATTAGTAAATCTTTATCAAAGCAGGCAACTATTATTAGTGTTAATGAAGAGCTTAAAGATTTAAGTTTTGTTATAGATGAAGACTGCTCAATTAAAATTTTTACTTCAAAAGATAAAGAAGGTTTAGAAACTATTCGTCATGACACGGCCCATATAACTGCAATGGCTGTTCAAGAACTCTTTCCAGGAACACAAGTTACAATTGGTCCAATTATAGAAAATGGATTTTATTATGATTTTTCAAGGAAAGAACCTTTTACAGAGGATGATTTAAATAAAATTGAAAATAAAATGAAAGAAATTGTTGATAGAGACGTCCCAACTACAAGAGTAGTTTGGAAAAGAGATAAGGCCATATCTCATTTCAAGGATAAAGGAGAAATATACAAGGCTGAAATTATTGAAGGTATTCCACAAGGTGAAGATGTGTCTATATATTTTCATGGAGACTGGCATGATTTATGCAAAGGCCCTCATCTGTCTTCAACAGGAAAAATTGGTAAATACTTTAAATTAACAAAGGTATCAGGAGCTTATTGGAGAGGTGACTCAAATAATGAAATGCTACAAAGAATTTATGGAACAAGTTGGGCATCACAAAAAGACTTAGATGAATATTTAAAAAGAATAGAAGAAGCGGAAAAAAGAGACCATAGAAAACTTGGAAAAGAAATGGATTTATTTCACTTTAGGGAAGAAAGTCCAGGATCAGTATTTTGGCATGAAAAAGGTTGGAAGTTATTTCAAAAATTAGTTGCATACATGAGAGCTAGACAAGAAAAAGCTGGCTATAAAGAAGTAAATACTCCTGAAATTTTAGATAGATATCTATGGGAAAAATCTGGCCACTGGGAAAAATATGGAGAGCACATGTATACCTCTCAAACACCAGATGAAAAAATATTTGCAATAAAACCAATGAATTGTCCAGGACACGTACAGGTTTTTAATCAAGGCTTAAAAAGTTATCGAGATCTTCCTTTAAGAATTTCAGAATTTGGAAAAGTACACAGGTATGAGCCCTCAGGTGCTTTACATGGACTATTAAGAGTTAGAGCCTTTACCCAAGATGATGCTCATATTTTTTGCACAGAAGATCAAATTACATCAGAGTGTTTGATTGTTACAAATTTGATTTTAGATATCTATAAAGATCTTGGATTTGAAGATGTAATATTAAAATATTCAGATAGACCAGATTTAAGAGTTGGTGATGATAATGTTTGGGACAAAGCCGAAAAAGCTTTATTAGATGCAGTTAAAGCTTCAAAGCTTGAATACACAATTAACAAAGGAGAGGGAGCATTCTATGGTCCAAAAATTGAATTTGTTTTAAGAGATGCCATTGGTAGAGATTGGCAATGTGGAACTTTACAGGTAGATCTTAATTTACCAGGAAGACTAGATGCTTCTTTTGTTGATAAAGATGGAACTAAAAAAATTCCAGTAATGCTTCACAGGGCGTTATTTGGATCATTAGAAAGATTTATTGGAATTCTTATAGAAAACTATGCAGGTAAATTTCCATTTTGGATAGCTCCTTTACAGGCTGTTGTAATTCCGATTTCAGAAGAGTTTGATTCTTATGCAAAAGAAGTAAATGAAAAGATTAATAATGAAGGCATAAGCTCTGAAGTAGATTTAAAAAACCATAACCTGAATTATAAAATTAGAGAACATTCTTTATCTAAAATACCACTTTTGTTAATTTGTGGTAAAAAAGAAGTTGACAGTAACTCAGTAACGATTAGAAGATTAGATACTAACAAACAAGAAAATATGGAATTAAACTTATTTTTAAAAAAATTCTCAGCTTTAAATAAAGCACCCTCAAACTAAGTGGCAGATTTTAAAGGAAATTACTTTCAAAGAAGAACAAAAGACAGAGGACCTAAGTCCAATAATAGGATTACTGCACCAGAAGTTCAGGTAATTGGAAGTGATGGCGATAACATAGGAATATTAAATACTAATGAGGCCATATCAATGGCTAAAGAGCAAGGATTGGATTTAATTGAAATAGCTCCAAACGCAAAACCACCTGTATGTAAAATTATTGATATGGGTAAATTTAAATATGACGCTCAAAAAAAAGCAAATGTTGCTAAAAAGAAACAAAAAATTGTTTTATTAAAAGAAATTAAAATGAGACCAGTTACAGAAACTCATGATTATGATTTTAAGGTTAAAAATGCTAAAAAATTTATTGGAAAAGGTGACAAGGTAAAATTTACAATACGATTTAAGGGTAGAGAGCTACAACACTCACACTTAGGTAGAGAATTAATGGATAAAATAAAAGCTGATATGCAAGATATTGGCAAAGTCGAATTGCACCCAAAGTTTGATGGGAAGCAAATGATCATGGTTATTCAGCCTTTATAAGGCTTAATAGAGGTTGTAAATCCATTCCAATATTTGTATAAGTCCGCAGAATTATGCCAAAATTAAAAACTAAAAGTTCAGCAAAGAAACGATTTAAGATCTCAGCTACAGGAAAAGTTATGATGGCTCAAGCTGGAAAGAGACATGGCATGATAAAAAGAACAAATTCACAAATTAGAAAATTAAGAGGCACGACTGCTATGTCAAAACAAGATGGCAAAATAGTTAAATCATACATGCCTTACAGTTTAAGAGGATAAAATGGCTAGAGTAAAAAGAGGTGTAACAAGTCACGCTAAACATAAAAAAGTTTTAAAAGCTGTCAAAGGTCAATGGGGCAGAAGAAAAAATACTATAAGAGTTGCAAAGCAAGCCATGGAAAAAGCTATGCAATATGCTTACAGAGACCGTAGAACTAAAAAAAGAGAATTCAAATCTTTATGGATACAAAGAATTAATGCAGGTGTTAGATCTGAAGGATTAACTTATTCAAAATTTATTAATGGCTTAACTAAATGTGGAATTAAGTTAGATAGAAAAATACTAGCTGAAATAGCATACGATAGCCCAGAAGCCTTTAAAACGATCGTTCAAAAAGCTCAATCGGCACTAAATTAATCTTCACTATTGTTTTTCTTCGGTGAAGAAATAATCTCTCAATATGTCTGATATTAAAAAAATAAAAGATGAATTTCTTTTAAAGTTAAAAGCGAATTTAGATTTAAATCAAGTTAATCAAATTAAAACAGAACTATTTGGTAAAACTGGGTTAATCAGCTCACAATTTAAACAGCTTGGAAAATTAGAAGAAGATGAAAGAAAAAAATTTGCATCAGATTTAAACTTAGTCAAAAATGAACTCGAAGATTTGATTACTACAAAAATTAACGATATTGAAACAAAAGAGATTAACAAAAAGTTAGAAAAAGAAAAAATAGATATAACTTTACCAGAAAGACCTTTTGTTCAGGGAAAAATTCATCCCGTATCTCAAGTCATAGATGAAATTTCTTCAATTTTTTCAGAAATTGGTTTTAGCGTAGAAGAAGGACCAGATGTTGAAAATGAATATAATAATTTTACTGCATTAAATACGCCTGATAACCATCCTGCAAGAGATATGCATGATACTTTTTATCTAGATGATACAAAAGAACTTTTATTAAGAACCCATACTTCTCCAGTTCAAATTAGAACAATGCTTAATGATAAACCACCTTTTAAAATAATAGCACCTGGCAGAACATATAGATCTGACAGCGATCAAACCCATACACCAATGTTTCATCAAGTTGAGGGTCTGCATATCGATAAAAATATTAATATGGGGCACTTAAAAGGATGCTTAAATTATTTTATTAAAGAGTTTTTTGAAGTTGATAAAATTAAAATGAGATTTAGACCTAGTCATTTCCCATTTACAGAGCCATCTGCAGAAGTTGATATTGGTTATGAAATAAAAGATGGAAAAATAGTAATTGGGGAAGGTGATAAATGGCTAGAAGTTTTAGGCTGCGGAATGGTTCATCCCAATGTTTTAAAAAATGTTAAAGTAAATCCTGATGAATTCCAAGGTTATGCATTTGGAATAGGAATAGATAGGCTCGCAATGTTAAAATACGGCATTAATGATTTAAGAGCCTTTTTTGATTGTGACTATAGATGGCTAAATCATTTTGGATTTGATCCAATAGATGTCCCAACAAACTATAGGGGCTTAAGCCGATGAAGATTACAACAGGATGGCTTAAAGATCATTTAGATACCAAACTTAATGAAAATCAAATCATCGATAAACTTACAGATATTGGTTTAGAAGTAGAGGGTGTTGATACTCAATCAGGAGAGCTTGATAAATTTGTAATTGCCAAAATTTTGAAGGCTGAAAAGCATCCTAATGCAGACAGGCTTAGAGTATGCGATGTTGATATAGGTTCAGGTAAACCAGTAAAAGTTGTTTGTGGAGCTCCAAATGCTAAAGAGGGTTTATTAACTATTTATGCTCCTCCTGGTGCTGTAGTACCAAAAAGCCAAATGAAATTGGTGGTAAGTAAAATAAGAGGTGTAACCTCATATGGAATGCTTTGTTCAGAATCTGAACTTAATCTATCAAATGAAAGTGATGGTATAACAGAGCTTTTGCCAGAAAAATATAATAAAAAAGTAGGAGAAAATTATTTTCCGAAAAAAAATTTAAATGTAATTGATATTTCCATTACACCAAATAGAGCAGATTGTTTAGGTGTAAGAGGAATAGCAAGGGATTTAGCTGCAGCTGGTGCGGGAATATTAATAAATCAAAAAGAAAAAAAACTTGATAAAAAAAATAAACAAACAATTAGTGTAAAAATTGAAAATGAAAAAAATCAAGCATGCATATCCTTTGGTAGTTGTTTAATTAAAGGGGTAAAAAATACTGAAAGTCCAGAGTGGTTAAAAGACAAAATAATTTCTTTAGGCCAAAAACCTATTTCGGCAATAGTTGATATTACAAATTATGTAATGTTTGACTTAAATAGACCACTTCATGCATACGATATTGATAAAATAGATAAAGGAATAGTTGTAAGAAATTCTAAAAAAGGTGAAACATTCGAAGCATTAGATAATAAGGAGTATAAATTAGAGGATGAGATGTGTGTCATATCAGATGCGTCAGGTGTATTAGGTCTTGGTGGCATAATAGGAGGCACAAGAACTGGAACTGAGCTGGATACAAAAAATGTATTAATTGAGTCTGCTTACTTTAGCCCACGATCAATCAGAAAGTCATCTAAAATCTTGAATATAGACACAGATGCAAAATTTAGATTTGAAAGAGGTATTGATCCATTATCAATTGACCAGGGACTTGAAAAAGCAGCTAGCTTAATACAAGAAATATGTGGTGGTGTAGTTAGTGAATTTGATATTCAAAAAACTGAAGATGTTAAAAAACAATCATTAAAATTTGATCCTTCTTTGTTTGAAAAAATTACTGGGTTTAATATCGACACAAAAGAAATGGTCACAATCTTAGATAACCTAGGATTTGAAATAAAAGAAAACAAAGGACTGCTTGATGTTGTTATACCATCTTGGAGACCAGATATTTCACAAGAAGTTGATGTGGTAGAAGAACTTGTGAGAATTAAGGGTTATGATCAAATTAAAATTATAGAACCTGAAAAAGTTAGAAAAAAACAAACATTAAATTTAAAACAAAAGTTATTTCATTTTTTACAAAGATCTATTGCTTCTAAGGGCTATTTTGAGGCTATCACATGGTCTTTTACTGATAGTAAGATTAATCAGCTATTCATTGAAAATAACAAAGAAATTAAAATAATTAATCCTATAAGTTCTGATTTGAACGTTTTGCGAAGTTCAATTTTTTCTAATTTAATTATCCATTTGAATAAGAATTTAGGAAGAGGATTTAAAGATTTGTCATTTTTTGAAATAGGCCCAACTTTTTTAGGATCTGAGCCAGGTGAGCAACAAACTGTAGCTACTGGATTAAAATCAGGAAAATTGGCTAGGCAGAGCTGGCTGGAAAAAGAAAGATTAGTAGATGTGTTTGATGTTAAAAGTGATGTCATCAAAAGTTTAGTTGAAGCAGGTTATAATAAAGACAAACTCTATATTGATGATGAAACACCTAGTTATTATCACCCTGGAAAATCAGGAAGAATATTTCTTAACAAAGGTAAAGAAAAAGTAGTAGCTTTTTTTGGTGATATTCACCCAGGTATATTAAAAAAATTAGATATTAAGGTTGAATCATTAGTGGGTTTTGAAATATTTTTAGATAATTTAAAGCAACCAAAAAAATCATTAAAAGATCAAAAAACTCAGTACAAATATTCAGATTTTCAAAAATCAGAGAGAGATTTTGCTTTTGTTTTGGATAAAAATTTTAAAGTTCAAGAATTAATTGAAATCATCTCCAATGTAGACAAAGAATTAATAAAATCTGTCAAAGTATTTGATGTTTATGAAGGAACCAATATTCCTGAAGGCAAAAAATCAATTGCATTAAATGTAATTATTCAATCTTTGGAAAAAACATTGACAGAAGGTGATTTAAACAAAATTAATCAACTTATTATTTCAGCTGTTGAATCCAAAACTGGTGCTAAGATTAGATCATAATCATGACAAAAATTGATCACATCAGAAACTTTGCAATCATTGCGCATATTGATCATGGCAAATCGACAATCGCAGATAGGATAATTCATAGTTGTGGTGGTCTAACTGAAAGAGAGATGAAGGCGCAAGTTCTAGATTCAATGGATATTGAGAGAGAAAGAGGAATAACTATTAAAGCTCAAACAGTTAAACTTAATTATAAAGCAAAAGATGGAAAAGAATACATTCTAAATATTATTGATACTCCAGGACATGTAGATTTTAGCTATGAAGTTAGTAGATCTCTGTATGCATGTGAAGGATCTATTTTAATTGTTGATAGTACTCAAGGTGTAGAGGCTCAAACATTGGCCAATGTTTATCAAGCTTTAGACACCAAACATGAGATAGTACCCGTCCTAAATAAAGTTGATTTACCAGCATCAGACTTAGAAAAAACAAAACAAGAAATAGAAGAAGTTATAGGTATTGATACTGAAAATGCCATACCTTGCTCTGGAAAAACAGGTGAGGGCATAGAAGATATTCTAGAACAAATTATTGTGTCACTACCAGCCCCAGAAGGAGAAAAAGATGCAGATCTAAAATGCTTATTGGTTGATAGTTGGTATGACACTTATTTAGGAGTGGTTATTTTAGTTAGAGTTATTAACGGAAAAATTTCTAAAAATATGAAGATCAAAATGATGTCTACTAAACAAGAATACATAATTGAAAAAGTAGGTGTATTTACTCCAAAAGCAACGGATGTTAATGAATTAAATGCAGGAGAAATTGGCTTTATAACGACAGGAATAAAAATTTTATCAGAAACAAAAGTTGGAGATACTATTTGTGATGCAACCAAACCACTTCAAGAGGCGCTTCCAGGATTTAAACCAAGTAAGCCAGTTGTATTTTGCGGATTGTTCCCTGTAGATAGTTCTGAATACCAAAAATTAAAAGATGGCTTGGGTAAACTTCAATTAAATGATGCTAGCTTTTCATATGAGGCAGAATCTTCATCTGCATTAGGCCTTGGTTTTAGATGTGGTTTTTTAGGTCTCTTACATTTAGAAATTATAACCGAAAGATTAGAAAGAGAATTTGACATAAATTTATTAACCACAACACCTGGGGTAGTTTACAAAGTTCACATGAACAAAGGGGAGATAATAGAGTTACAAAACCCTTCAAGTTTACCAGAGCCTACTCTAATCAAATTTATTGAAGAACCCTGGATTAAAGCAACAATTATTACACCAGATCAATATCTAGGAGCAATTATAAAGGTTTGTCAGGATAAAAGAGGAGTACAAACAAACTTAAGTTATTCAGGTAATAGAGCAGTTTTGAATTATGAAATTCCTTTAAACGAAGTTGTTTTTGATTTTAATGATAGACTTAAATCAATGACTAGCGGTTATGCAAGTTTTGACTATGAAATTATAGGTCATAGAGAAGGAGATTTAGTAAAATTAGGAATACTAGTTAATGCTGAACCAGTTGATGCATTATCAATGATGGTTCACAAAGATTTTGCTCAAACGGTTGGAAGAGAAGTTTGTGAAAAATTAAGAGATCTAATTCCAAGACATAATTTTATGATACCAGTTCAGGCAGCAATTGGAGGAAAGATCATAGCAAGGGAAACTATTAAGGGTTTTAAAAAAGATGTTTTAACAAAAATTCATGGCGGTGGTGCTAGAGACAGAAAAAGAAAATTATTAGATAAGCAGAAAAAAGGAAAAGCTAGAGGTAAACAATTTGGAAAAGTTGAGATACCTCAGGAAGCATTTATTGGTGTTTTAAAAATAAATAAAGACAGTTAACTTATTTATGTCACTCTCAAAGCTAACAATAGTAATACCAACATTTTATCCAGGAAATATAATTAAAAAATGTTTAGGATCATTGCCACAGAGCTCCGAAATAATCATTATAGACAATGGGAATGACTCAGAATTAGAAAAAATTATAAAACTACAAAAATATAAAATCAAACATTATAAAGTAGGGGATGTAGGTTTATCAAAGTCGTTTAATATTGCATTAGCAAAGTCTAAAAATGAAAATATATTAATCACGCAGCCAGATGTTTGCTTTGAAAAAAATTCAATAATAAATCTTCTTAAGGCACAAAAAAAGTATACTAAAGTAGGTATTATTTCTCCATTATTGTTTGAAAAAAAAAAATATAGTCAATATGATTATTTAGATTTGAGTTTATCAAAGTCAGGAAAATTAGAAAATAAAAGAAGACCAAAAAAAGTTAGTATGCTTCCCTCAGGTGATATTTGTGTCGAAGCTGTAAATGCAACGGCAATGTTAATAAAAAAATCAATCATCAAAAAGATCAATGGGTGGGATGAAAATATATACACATATCATGAAGATATAGATTTATGCTTAAGATTACGAAAAAAGGGATACTCAATTATGAAAATTAAAAAATCAATTGCTCATCATTTAGGTTTTAGTTCAAACAAAAAAAAAAATAGAGAAAAGATAGATAAATCTAGAAATTGGCACTTTTGTTGGTCATCATTATATTTTAAGGATAAATTTAGTACAAGACCAACATTTTACTTATTTTTTTTAAGAATGTTTTTAAAATATTTTATTAAACTTATTATTAATTTCTTACTACAGCGTAAAAAAAATTATATTAGAAGCTTTACAAGATTTACAGCTTGTCTAAATTATATTTTTATTAAAAAAGCAAATTATAGAGTGAAATATTAAAGATAATGAACTTAAAAGAAAAATTTTTTGATATTTTTAAAATGTATATAGAAAAAAAATCATCCAAAGAAAAAATTTCAAAGACTTTAAAAAAATTATTACCCTATGAGATTGATGCTCAACTAATAAGACTGGGTGAAAAAAATGATGGAGGATATTTAGTGCCTGATGATTTTGTTGATATTGATAAAAATTATTCTGCAGGGGTAGGTTTTTTGACTCAATTCGAAAAAGATTTAGAAACAAGATATTTAATCAAATCCAACATGCTAGATTTTAATGAAATAGAAAAAACTATATTGCCAAGTAAAGCTTTATTTTTAAAAAAAAAATTAGGCTTAGTGTCCAGTAATCAAGAAATATCTATTAATGACTGGATAATACAAGCTGATAAAGACATAATTTTAAAATTAGATGTTGAGGGTGATGAGTATGCTAGCCTAATTGATATTTCAGAGGAAAATTTAAAAAAAGTAAGAATTTTAGTAATTGAATTTCATGATTTAAGAAATCTGCGTAATGATATATTTTTGAACCTCTTTGATAAAATAATCACTAAATTGAATAATTATTTTTATGTCTGCCATTTACATATAAATAATATTAGCAAAATTAAAAAAATTAGTGATTATCTAGTGCCAGACATGATTGAAATAACTTTTATTAGAAAAAATAGAGTCAAAAATTTTTCTTCAAAGTTTTCTATACTTCCACATAAACTAGATAGTAAAACAGTTAATAGTGTCAGTGAAAAATTCTTAGATAAAAATTGGTATAAATAGCAAGTGATAAACTTTCCAAAATTCTTATATTTGTATAATTTTTTTAGATTAGCTGTTTATTTTTCAAAACTCATTTCAATATTTTCAAAAAAAGAAAAAAAAAGAACTTCTTTTTATAATTTTTTCAAAAAAAGAAAAAGATATTTTGATAAAGATTTATTAACAGCATTTTATAGACCAAAAATATTTATTCTTAATCATGATTTTGAAACTAAAGATATTATAGATAATATTTATAACTATGAGAATTTATTTGATATAAACGAATTTACCAACGATGGTCATAAAAATATTTTTCAATCTGAACATAATTTAAATAAAAAAAAAGAATTTATAGATATTTCCACAAGTATAGAAAATTTTATAAGTAAAAATGTAGCTAATATTTTTAATTCAAAAAAAATAAACCTTATTAAAATGTGGTTTGTAATAACAAAACAATCAGGTATTATAAATAAGCATAGTCATTTTGACTCTGACTTGTCAGGAGTCCTTTATCTAAAAGTAAACATCAACAGTTCTAACTCTGGACTGGAAATATTTAACCCATTAGAAGAAATGGATATTTATAAGTACAATCTAAATTTAAATAAAATTGAAAAAAGTACATTTACTGGTGATAAATACTTATTTAACCCTAAAAACAATGATCTTATAATTTTTAATTCATATCTAGAGCATAGTGTTAAAAACAAAGATCCAAATATCACTGATAGAATTTCTTTGCCTTTTGATTTAATTTTCTAAATTTAAATTTGGGTATTTGAGATTTTATGGGGGTTTATGAATCAATTTTAAGTAATTGTGTTAAGTTAAATAAATTAATGGAGAGATGGCCGAGCGGTTTAAGGCGCATGCTTGGAAAGTATGTGTATTGTTAAAGGTACCGTGGGTTCGAATCCCACTCTCTCCGCCATCATTATTCTTTGAATAAAAGTTTATTAAAAATATTCAAATATTTTATATTTACTAAAAAAAGTACTCTTGAAAATATTTTATTAAATAATATCCTTTTTTTGAATATGTAATCAAAGTTATTATGATCATATTCTGATCCACAATAAGAATAACCATTACCATTTTAACGATTGATAATTTAATTTTTTATATTTAACTTATTTGCTTTAGAATCTAAATTTCTGACACCTGCACCCATGTGTATATAAAGCATAAAATAAATTTTTTGTATTTTTAAAAAGTAAAAATATAATATATAGCTTGTTATTTCTATTAATATTTATAATTATGAATAAAATTTTTGATTGTTTTATGTTTAACAATGAAGAAAAATTGTTAGAAATAAGATTTAATGTGTTAAATAAATTTGTGGATCACTTTGTTATTATAGAAAGTGAAGAGACACATTCAGGTAATAAAAAAAATACCACATTCGAAATCAGTAAATATCCAGAATTTAAAGAAAAAATTATATATAAAAAAATTAATAGTTTTCCAGTAGGGCTAAGCCCTTGGCAAAAAGAAAACTATCAAAGAAACTATATTTCAAATTGTTTAAATTATGCTAAGCAAGATGATATTATATTGATTTCTGATCTCGATGAAATTCCAAATTTAGAAAATATCAACTTCAGTAATTATAATGAAAAAATAATTGTATTTAATCAAAGATTATTTTTTTATAAACTAAATTTTGGAGCAAAAACAACAACCTGGCATGGAACAAGAGCCTGTCAAAAAAAGTTTTTAAAAAGCCCGCAATGGTTAAGAAATTTAAAAACACATAAAAGATATAAGCTTTATAGATTGGATAAATTATTGTTTTCAACTAATTATGAAAGAAATTTCAAAATTATTAATAGTGGTGGGTGGCATTTTACTTGGCTAGGAAATTTAGACTTTATAAAAAATAAATTAAATAGTTTTGCACATACAGAATTAAATAATCCCATTGTAAATAATGATAACTATATTGAGAAATGTATTGATGAACTAAAACCTATTGAAATCAAGCAAAAAATTGAATTAAATAAACTCTCTATTAATAAAGTTAACCTCCCCACTTATGTGGTAGAAAATATTGATAAATATAGAAGTTTGTTAGACATCGATTAAACGTTAAATCAACTTTTGAAGTGTAATGGACGGAATGAATTGTTTGTGATTATTATTATAAAAATGATATAAAACTACAATTTCTTTCAATTAATTATGAAAAATAACTCCACATATCAAGCAGACTCCATCAAAGTTTTAAAAGGTCTTGAAGCTGTTAGAAAAAGACCAGGAATGTATATTGGTGATACCGATGATGGTACGGGTTTGCATCATATGGTCTATGAGGTTGTTGATAACTCAATAGATGAAGCTTTAGCAGGACACTGTAAAAATATAGACGTTAAAATAAATTCTGATGGAACTATTACAGTTAGAGATGATGGTAGAGGAATACCCGTTGATATGCATAAGGGTGAAAAAATGTCTGCTGCAGAAGTTATTATGACTCAGCTTCATGCTGGAGGCAAATTTGATCACGACTCATACAAAGTATCGGGTGGATTACATGGTGTCGGAGTTTCAGTTGTAAATGCATTATCTGAAAAATTAAAGTTAGAAATAGATAGAGATGGAAATACATATTTTATGGAATTTAAAGATGGGGCTTCAAAAGCACCTCTTAAAGTTATAGGAAAATCAAAAGAAACCGGAACACAAATAACATTTTTACCATCAAAAGAAATATTCTCTTCAATAAAATTTACTCCAAATATAATTATTAAAAGAATGCGTGAACTTGCATTTTTGAACAAGGGAATAAAGATAACAGTTAATGATTTAAATCAAAAAAAAGAAAAAATAATTGTATTTAAGTTTGATGGAGGAGTTTTAGAATTTGTTGATTTTTTAGACGAAAAAAGAGAAAAACTTGTAAATAAAACAGGAAATGATTTATTTAAGAAGCCAATTTATATTGAAGGAAAAAAAAACAATATAGAAATTGAATGCTCTTTGAAGTGGAATGCAAGTTATGGAGAGGATATCTATCCATATACAAATAATATTTATCAAAAAGATGGTGGTACCCATTTATTAGGATTTAGGAGTGCCCTTACTAGAGTAATTAATAAATATGCTACAGAACATAATTTATTAAAAAAAAACAAATTAACTATTTCAGGAGACGATATTAAAGAAGGTCTTACATGTGTAATTTCAGCAAAGATACCTGATCCTAAATTTTCTTCTCAAACAAAAGACAAGCTTGTTTCATCAGAAGTTAGAATGATTGTGGAAAGCATTGTTAGTGAAAAACTTTCAATATGGTTTGATCAAAACCCATCTTTATCAAAGGTTATTTTAGCTAAAGTAATGCAGGCAGCTCTAGCAAGAGATGTTGCTAGAAAAGCTAGAGAAAATGTTAGACGTAAAGGTGCTTTGGAATTAAGTGGATTGCCTGGAAAATTAGCAGATTGTCAAATAGGCAAACAAGAAGGAACAGAATTATTTATCGTTGAGGGAGATTCTGCTGGTGGTTCTGCTAAACAGGGAAGAAATAGGTCAAATCAAGCCGTTTTACCCCTTAGAGGTAAAATTCTTAATACTTATGTGGAAGAGATTGTTCTTAAAAAAAATAGCAATAGAGATGGTAGCGAACATAGAACAAAATCTTTAGCAAAAATGATGTCATCTAATGAGGTTGTGACCTTAATTAATGCACTTGGCCTTGATCCAAAAGTTGAAGATATTGACTTGAAAGACTTAAGATATGGAAAAATTATTATCATGACTGATGCCGATGTTGATGGTTCTCATATACGAGCATTGTTGCTAACATTCTTTAATAACAAACCATTTAATAAACTAATTGAAAATGGACATGTTTATCTTGCACAGCCACCTTTATTCAAGATCAATAAAGGAACAAAAGGCATTTATATAAAAGATGAAAAAGAGTTGGAAGATTATATTTTAAAGAATAACAAAGAATTGCAAAAAATTAAAAAAGGAACAAAAGAATTTACTATGGCTTATGAAGATGAAAAATCTAGAATGAGTATTCAAAGGTTTAAGGGATTAGGAGAGATGAACCCAGAAGAGCTATGGAATACTACGTTAGACCCCGAAACAAGAAATTTATTAAAAGTACAATACTCAAAAGATACAAAAAAAGATCAAGATTTAATTCACACATTAATGGGTAATGATGTTGCATTAAGAAAAGATTTTATTGTTTCAAATGCAATTAATGTTCAAAATCTAGATATTTAATAATGAAGTTTTTCGAAACTTCAAAATATTTTTCATTAAAAAAATCGACTTACATTAATCTAAAGTGGATTGCTATTATTGGTCAACTTATAACAATTAATCTTATTTATTTTGTATTTGATTTTAAATTTAATTTAATTTTAGAAAATTCAATAATTTTAATTGGAGTGCTAAGTAATCTTTATTTAATCTATATTAATAAGCACACTCAGCTATTAGATAAAACCGCATTTCTTTTTTTATTTATTGATATTCTGCAACTGAGTTGTTTGATTTATTTAACAGGTGGAATTATAAATCCTTTTTCAATTTTTTTGATTATTCCAGCTATATTTTCATCATCTAATTTAAGTTTTAGAAGTAATCTATTGTTAGTCAGCTTCACAGTTTTAGTGATTATTTTTCTTACTTTTTTTAATCAACCTTTACCCTATCCAGTTAGCGAACATTTTCATGTAGACAGTTATTATTATTATTCAATTCCAATAGCATTAATTATTGCTTTAATTTTTTTAAATTATTTTGCTTTAACCTTTGGAACGGAATCTAGAATAAGGAAAGAGGCACTAAATAAAATGGAAGAAATTATGTCCAAAGAACATGAGTTATTATCGTTAGGCGGACAAGCTGCTGCTGCCGCACATTCATTAGGTACACCGTTTTCAACAATGAAGATTATTTCTACTGATTTACTAGAGCAATTTAAAGATAATGAAGATGTTAAAAAGGATATTGAGCTATTATCCAGTCAATTAGAGAGATGTAGTGAGATTTTAAAAAAATTAACATTAAACCCGATTATTGAAGATGATTTTATTGATGGTGATTTAACAATGGCAGACTATGTGGGTGAAATAGTCAAATCATTCCAACAAACAAGCAAGAAAGAATTTATTGTTAATTATGATCAAAATTCAAATCCACTAAATATAACTAAATCAATAGAAATTGTTTATGGTCTAAGAAATTTTATTGGTAATGCAAATAAGTTTTCTGCAAATAAAATTTTTATTAATATAAAAAGTGATAGTGATTTAACAGAAGTTATGATTGAAGATGATGGAGAGGGATATCCAAAAGATGTCTTGAGTAAAATTGGAGAGCCCTATATTAAATCTTTTAAGTCTTCAATAAAATCAAAATCTGGATTAGGTCTTGGGATTTTTATAGGCAAAACTCTACTTGAAAAAAATTATGCAAATATTTTATGTAGAAATTCTCAAACAAGAAGTGGGGCTGAAGTCAGTATTAAATGGAAGAATGAAGACCTTTTAAAACTTTAGTGTAGTTTCTTTTTATTTTCAAATAAGCCACTCAATTGAGAAACCATTACATCTCCAAGTTCTTGTACATCTGTTATCTTAATAGCCTTATCATAGTATCGAGAAACATCATGCCCAATACCGATAGCTAAAATTTCAACATCACTCTTAGTTTCTATAAATTTAACCATCCTCTTTAAATGTTTTTCTAAAAAATCTCCAGAATTTACTGATAAAGTTGAGTCGTCAACTGGAGCACCATCAGAAATAACCATGAGTATTTTTCTTTCTTCTTTTCTCTTTTTAATTCTATTATAGGCCCACGAAATAGCTTCTCCATCTATATTTTCTTTCAACAATCCTTCTTTAAGCATTAAACCTATATTGTTTTTAGCCTTTCTCCACTGTGTGTCTGCATCTTTATAAATTATATGTCTTAAATCATTTAATCTTCCAGGATTTTTTGGCTTATCATTTTTAGTCCAAGCTTCTCTACTTTTACCACCTTTCCAATTTTTTGTGGTAAAGCCCAAAACCTCGACTTTTACAGAGCATCTTTCTAAGGTTCTAGATAATATATCCGCACAAAGTGCTGCAATTGTTATTGGTCGACCTCTCATAGACCCAGAATTGTCTATTAATAGAGTTACTATAGTATCTTTAAAATCAAGATCTTTTTCTTTCATAAAGGATAAAGAATTATAAGGATCCATAATTATTCTAGTTAATTTTGAGCTGTCTAATAAACCTTCTTCTAAATCAAATTCCCAGGCTCTATTTTGTTTTGCAAGTAGTTGTCTTTGTAGTTTATTAGCAAGCTTAGTAATCAGATCTTGAAATCCCACAAGTTGCTGATCCAAATTTTTTCTTAACTTTTGAGTTTCTTTTATGTCTTCTAGTATTTCAGCTTTTGCAATTTCATCAAATTCTGTGGTGAATACCTTATAATCTTGATCAATATTATTTATATTTGTTTTTTGTAAAACATTTTCTGTGCTCTCTTTTAAAGAGTCTGAATCCTCTAATTGTTCTTCCATCTGTTGATCGCTAAGATCAAAACCAGCATCTAAATTAGTCTGACTATCATCTTGTTTACTTTCTTCCTCTTTGTCATCAGACTGACCGTCATTATCGTTCTCAGATTCATTGTCTTGTTCATTTTCTTGTTCATCATTTTCTTCATTATTCTCCTCATTATTTGAAGCAAATACATCCATACTCTCTAAAATTTCTGAAAATTTCAAACTATAATTATTTTGGTCCTCCAAATTTTTACTTAAAAAATCAAAATGTTTATCAATTGATTCGTCAAATTCTTTTTTCCAAAAACCTAACATTTTTTCAGACACATCGTTGAGCTTTAATTTAAAGAATTTATTTAACATATATAGTTCAAAAGCTTCAGTCACTGGAACGTCTTCTTTCTTTTTTAATTGCCCTTTATGATTGGAGAGTATTTTTTGACTATAGTTTTCACTTAAATTTTTCCCAATTCCTTTGAGCATTTTGCCACCAAGAAGTTCATACCTAATTTTTTCAGCAATATCATATAAAGATTTACAAGAAGGATTATTAGGTAGGTTTTTGTTAAATATTTCTTTATTAGAAAATTTTTTCTTTAAGGCACCTGAATCAGTTTCTGCTCTTAGTCTAACAAAATCATTTTTATTTGATAAATTGGTTATATCAAAAAAATCAGTTTTCTTATTACTTAAATTTTTGTCTAATTTTTTAATATCCAATTTGTAATCTTCAGAAATTACTTTAGCAGTAGAAATTAAAGCTTGTTTAAATTGCTCTTTAAAATTATTTTCTTTTGAGCTCATTTAGATCTGAATATTAACCATCGACTCTGGCAACTCTTCCCCAAAACATCTCTGATAATATTCAGCTATTGTATTTTTTTCTATATCGTCACACTTATTTAAAAAAGTAACTCTAAAAGCATAACCTGTATCTTTGAAAATTTCAGTATTTTCAGCCCAATGAAGTACTGTTCTTGGGCTCATTACTGTTGATATATCTCCTGCTATAAAGCCTTTTCTAGTTAAAGATGCAACTTTAATCATGTTAGATACTTTTTCTTTACCTTTTGGATTATTTAAATTTTTATTCTTGGCGAGAACGATTTCCATTTCTCTATCGAGACTAAGATAATTTAGAGATGTAACAATATTCCATCTATCCATCTGTCCTTGATTTATTTGTTGAGTGCCATGGTATAATCCAGTTGTATCCCCTAAACCAACTGTATTTGAAGTTGCAAATAATCTAAAAAATTTATTTTGTTTTATAACTTTATTTTTGTCTAAAAGAGTGAAATTTCCTTCAGCCTCTAATACCCTCTGAATAACAAACATCACATCCGGTCTTCCTGCATCATACTCGTCAAAAACAAGTGCAACAGGATTTTGAATAGACCAAGGTAAAATACCTTCTTTAAACTCTGTAATTTGTTTGCCATCTTTTACAACAATTGCATCTTTTCCAATAAGATCAATTCTGCTTACATGACTGTCTAAGTTAACTCTAATACAAGGCCAGTTTAATCTAGCTGCAATTTGCTCAATATGAGTAGACTTTCCTGTACCATGATAACCCTGAACTAAGACACGCTTATTAAAAGCAAAGCCTGATATGATAGCAAGAGTAGTGTCTCTATCAAATTTATAATTTTTATCTATTTCAGGAACGTATTCGCTTTTTTTAGAGAAAGCATCAACCTCCATATCTGAGTCAATTCCAAAACTTTGTTTTAAAGACATCTTAATGTCTGGCTGTATGTTTAAATTAGGTGTCAATTTTTTCCTTATAAGTATTTTTTAGCTGAGTATAAGCTAAAGTAATTAATTTAAGTTTTTCTTCGTATTCTTTATTTCCCAAATTAATATCAGGGTGAAATTTTTTGACAAGAGTTTTGAACTTATCTTGTATTTGCTCCCATTTTTGGCCAACTGAAACACCCAGAATACTAAAAGCTTTAATATCATTAGCATCAAATTTGAATTGATTCATATGATTATATTCACCTCTAAGTTTAGTCTTATCAAACTCATCTTTTAAAGTATTATTCCATAAAACTTTAAAAAAGTTATCTGAAGAGCTAAAGCTTTGAGTGGGTTTGTGCCACGTCATATCAGACTTTAAAAAATCAAATACCTGTTCATCATCCATTCCCTTAAAATAATTCCAATTTTTATTAAATTCCTTAACATGAGGCAAGCAAAGCAGCCTGTAGCGTTTGCTATTATCTTTCTCAATTGGTGCCTTATATTCACCAGTATCAAAGCAATTATTCCAATCACAAATATTTTTCATGCTATATAGTAATAAATTAATATTTATGAATATAAACGAATTAATTAAGATTGTTAAAAGTAAAATTGAAGCAGAAATTATTATACAGGATATTAAAATTGAAGATAAAAGTTTTTTACATAAAAATCATAAAGGAAACCAAGCAGGAATGTTCCACTTAAAATTAATTATTAAATCTGAAGAGCTAAAAAAATTAAATAAGATAGAGTCAACCAAGAAAATCTACAATATTTTAGATCATGAGTTGAAAAAACACATACATTCCATTCAAATACTACTTAGTTAATTCTTTTTTTAAAAAGAGATTAATAGTTTTTTCATTAAACTGTAATTTGTAAACTGGGGAACCTATTTTTTTAAGTAAAACTAAATTAACTTTCTTTGTATTGTTTTTTTTATCTTTTTTCATAAAGGATAAAATTGTATTTAAATTTTTTATTGAAAAAAATTTATTAATATCTCTTGGAAGACTTAGATCATTTAAGTGATCGTTAATTAAGTTAAATTCTTTTTTATTCAAAATTTTATTTAATAAACTAAATTTTGCTGCAGTTTTAATACCAAGGATAACTGCCTCGCCATGATTTAACCTTGCAGAATAACCTAGTGTTGCCTCAAAAGCATGGGCAAAGGTATGCCCAAAATTTAGTATTTTTCTTATACCCAATTCTTTTTCGTCAGCCTCAACTACTTTTTTTTTAATCAAGCAGCTTTGTTGTATAGCTTTCTGTATAAAAGGACTTTTTAATTCTAAGATTTTTTTCCCATTATTATTTAAAAAAGAAAAGAATTTTTTTCCATCAATAAGGGAATGTTTTAAAATTTCACCATATCCACACACAACTTCTCTTTTTGGTAAAGAGTTTAAAAAATTAATATCTGATATAACAAGACTAGGTTGGTAAAATGAACCAATTAAGTTCTTACCATACTTGGTGTTTACACCAGTTTTTCCTCCAATAGATGAGTCAACCTGCGAAAGTAGTGTTGTTGGTATATTAACAAACCTTAGGCCTCGCTTATACATACTTGCTGCAAAGCCTGACACATCACCAGTAATACCCCCACCAATAGAAATTAAACAGTCATTTCTATTAAAATTTTTTTTTAAAAGAATTGATATGATTTTATTGA
The DNA here is from genome assembly GCF_059512485.2 of Candidatus Pelagibacter sp. uisw_138. Classification (NCBI taxonomy): domain Bacteria; kingdom Pseudomonadati; phylum Pseudomonadota; class Alphaproteobacteria; order Candidatus Pelagibacterales; family Candidatus Pelagibacteraceae; genus Candidatus Pelagibacter; species Candidatus Pelagibacter sp. uisw_138. The sequence goes on from NZ_CM183453.2 coordinate 59,676, forward strand.
AACTTTTTTGATTCTTATTTTTTTCACTTGCATTAAAATAATGAATTGTAACTGATCCTTTTGGTAAAGATTTTAAAGCACTTTTTACCAATTTTTTTGGAACATTTTTATCAACTATAAGAAGGCATTGATTAAAGCTAATAGAACTTTCTTTCAAAAATTTACTTATTTTGTTTAAAATATTATTTCCAATAATAATTGAATATTTTTGACTGTTAGTACTAACTTTTAATTTAATTAAACTCATATGTTTTTATTATTGTTTTAACTATTTCACTTTTTGTTAATTTATTACAGTTTATTTTAAAATTAGCTTTTGAATATACTTTTTTTCTTTTGTTAATAATGGCTTTAATTTCTTGCTCAGTTGACTTCGAGGCTAAGGGTCTTTTCTTATTACCTTTAATTCTTTTAATTAAAACTAAATCATCCCAATTTAGCCAAAACGAAAAATGATTTGTTAAGACATCTTTTCTGATCTTGTCATTAATAAAACCTCCACCACCCAACGAAACAACAACATTTTTTTGTTTTAAAGATTTAATTGTTATCTTTTCCTCTAAATTTCTAAAGTAGTCCTCTCCATTTACTTCAAATATTTCTGAGACGGTCATTCCAGCGTGCTCTTCGATTAAATTGTCTATATCAATGAATGGGATGTTTAATTTTTTTGAAACCATAGCTCCAATAGAGGATTTACCTGACCCCATCATGCCTAAAAAAACGAGGTTTTTATTTGAATTCATAAGCTTTCTTTATTGAAAAAACACAAATATGTCTTAATTTGAAATTATTAAAGAATATATGCAATTTTCTAAAAACACAAGCAGTGGTAGTAGTAAAAGTCTATTAATCAAAATAGCATTGGTAATAATTATTTTTATTGGAGTTACCGTGTTACTTGGGAAAATTGAATTTCCATCTCCAAATAAAGATATTGAAAAAATCATCCCTAATGAAAAACTTAAAATTGTTAAGTAAGAACTATTTTTTAGTTATATTATTTTCTTTATTTTTTGGTTATGCAACCAACTCACAAGAACCAGTTGATATTTGGGAGGTAGGTGAAAAAAAACCTGAAGAAAATACAATCCCAATCGAAGATGAAGCTGGAACAAATATTCCACAAAATAGTATTTATGAAATGCAGTCCCAAAAAGAAGGAGAGTTAAGTATAGAGGAAACACAAACTTTAATTTCAAAAGAAAAAAAATTAGTTGGAATTTATGACCCTGCAGAAAATGGTTTAGATATTAATATGTGGTCCAATTCTAACGGGGATCAAATTTTAAATATCTTTAAAAGAATAGATAAATTAGAGCTTTCAAAAGATGCTGCAGGAATTTTGGATATTTTATTATTAACTAATGCACACTATCCAGAAATGAATATTTCAAAAGAGCAATTTTTAGAAATTAAATCAAAATGGCTTATCAAACATTCAAACTTTGATTTAATTGAAAAATATTTATTAAATAATCAGATTATCAATGAGCACCCAAAACTTACTAAACATTTAGTAGATTATTATCTGTCACAATCAGATGTTAAAAAAGCTTGTGAGATTTTTTCTGAAATTAAAGAACCAGTACAAGACCTATATTTATCTAAATTTAATATTTACTGCTTAATTAATAATAATAAAAGAGAAGAGGCTCAATTGCTTATCGATCTTCAGTCAGAATTAGGTATTACTGATAAGTTTTTTAATCAAAAAATTGATTATTTAATGGGGTATAATACAGAACCAGCAATAGAGATTTCAGAAAAAACAATTTTAGATTTTCATTTATCACACAGAACAAATCCAGATTTTAAATTTGAACCAAAAAATACTACATCTAGACAAATATGGAAATATTTATCAACTTCAAATCTGTTAGACGATATTAGTGATATTGAGCTTACAGATATAGAAAAAATTAGCAGTATAGAAAAAGCAACGCATGAAGGTAATTATGAAGAAAAAGAATTATTTGAACTTTATAAGAGATTTCAATTTAATATTAATCAATTATTAAATATTAAAGAATCCACTAAAGTACTTTCAAAAATAGAAATGAGAGCATTAATTTACCAAGGAATTTTAATTACTACTGAAATTGAGAATAAATTACAATTAATGAATGCTCTTAAAAATTCTTTTAGAAATGAAGGTATTGAGAATGCATTTAACTTAGAATTAAAAGCTTTTTTAAATAATATAGAAGAAGATAAGATCCCTTCAAACTTTACAACATTTTATCAAAATAATTTAGATAATGAGGAGACCGAACAAGCAAATATTAAAATAAATAATAAAATTTTACATCAATCAAAATTGATAAATTATTTAAAACTAGAAAAATCTAAAAATGATCCTACAAAAGAACTAAATAATTTCTTAAAAAAAATTAAGAAAGACAAAAAATATTTTTTTTCTAAAAAAGACGTAATTTTAGTTGAGGCTTTTAAGTCTGATGGCATCAAGATTTTAGAGAAGTATAATGATTTATACCAAATAAATGATTCAGAAATACCATCTGATATTCAAATATTTATTAACAGTAGTGATATGGCTGCAGCATTGCTTAGAATTGTTGAGGTTATTGGGCAGGACAACTTAAAGAGTATTGATGAGGATACATTATATTTTATTATAAGTGCACTTAATCAGTTAAATGCGGATCCACTAAGAAATAGGATACTCTTTAAAGTTCTTCCTTTAAAAGTTTAAAATTTATACTAAAATAATCAGTCATTATGTCAGTTAAACCAATTTTAACAGAACCAAATAAACTATTAAGACAGATTTCTAAACCAATTGAAAGTGTTGGTGATGAAGAAAGAAGGCTTATGGATGATATGTTGGATACTATGTATGCAGCACCTGGAATAGGTCTTGCAGCAATTCAAATAGGTGTACCAAAAAGAATTATAGTGATGGATATAAGTAGAGATGAAGATAAAAAAGAACCAAGATACTTTGTTAATCCAGTAATTAAAAATAAAAATAATGAAACATCAAAATATGAAGAGGGATGTTTATCTGTCCCAGACCAGTTTGCTGAAATAGAAAGACCAAATGAATGTGAAGTTGAGTATTTAGATTACAATGGAAAAAAACAATTATTAAAAGCAGATGGATTATTAGCAACTTGTGTCCAACATGAAATGGATCATTTAGAAGGAATTTTATTTATAGATTATTTGTCTAAATTAAAAAAATCCATGATAATTAAAAAACTTTCTAAAATTAAGTTGAATAGAATAATCGTTTAAAATGACAAAAAAAATTGTCTTCATGGGTACTCCATTATTTGCTGTACCGATCTTAAAATCTTTGTATTCAAAAAATTATATAATATCTGCCGTATATACACAGCCACCAAAAAAATCTCAAAGAGGTCAAAAAATAAATAAGTCACTAATACAAACTGTAGCTGAAGACCGCAATATAAATTGCAGAACACCAGATACATTAAAAGAAAATAAAGAAGAGTATGAATATTTAAAACAACTAGATCTAGATTTGATAATTGTTGTGGCTTACGGTCAAATAATACCCAAAGAATTTTTGAATCTTGCCAAAAAAGGTTTTATAAATATTCACGCCTCCCTTCTACCGAAGTGGAGAGGAGCAGCACCCATTCAAAGATCTATTATGAATTTAGAAAAAGAAACGGGAATTAGTATTATGAGAATAGGAGAAAAACTTGATACTGGTCCAGTTTGCAATAGCTATAGAGTAGAAATTAAAGATAGTGATAATGCAGAAATTATATCAAATAAACTCTCAATTTTAGCTTCAGAAAAAATTATAGAAAATATACATAGTATATTTGAAGATAAATTAACATTTAAAGAACAAGATGACACAAAAGCAACTTACGCCTCTAAGATTGAAAAGTTAGAGGGTGAAATTCAGTGGAATGATAATGCAGAAAGTATTATTGGAAAAATAAATGGATTATACCCAAGTCCTGGGGCCTTTTTTATTTTTAAAAAAGAAAGATACAAAATTTTAAAAGCAGAATTAGGCACTAAAAGTGGTGAGATAGGTGAAGTAATGACTAGTGATTTAGAAATTAGCTGTGGGGATCACAAATCCATAAAAGTTATTGAAATTCAAAGACAAGGAAAAAAGCCTCAAAATATTAATGAATTTGTTCCTGGTTCTCAAATAACAAAAGGATCAAGATTAACAAATGTTTAGATATCAAGTTTTAATAGAATATATAGGAACTAGTTTTGTAGGTTGGCAAATACAATCTAAAGGAAAATCAATTCAAAAAGAAATACAAGCTAAATTATCAAAACTTTTAAAAGAAAAAGTGGTATTGATAGGATCTGGAAGAACAGACACTGGTGTCCATGCAATAGAGCAGTCAGCTCATTTTGACAGTAAAAAAAAAATTCAAAATTTAGATAAATTATTAAGATCAATTAATCATTTTATAAATGATAAAGGTATTTCTATTTTAGCAATTAAAAAAAGAAGTCTAAAATTTCACGCAAGATATTCAGCTAAACAAAGAATTTATAAATATATAATTTTTAATAGATTAAGTAAGCCTTCTCTTGAAAAAGAAAGAGGTTGGCACATAATTAAAAAATTAGATATTGAGTTAATGAAAAAAGGGGCAAAAAAACTTTTAGGTACTAAAGATTTTTCTACTTTTAGGGCATCAAGCTGTAATGCAAATAGTCCAATTAAAACTATGAAATCTGTTTTGATTAAATCAAATGGCGGAAGAATTGAAATACAATTTAAATCTCAATCATTTTTACAACAACAAGTACGATCAATGGTAGGTAGTTTAAAATATTTGGCTGAAAATAAATGGAGTTTAAAAAAATTTGAATTTGTTATTAAAGCAAAAAAAAGAATTCTTTGTGCACCACCAGCACCTGCTGAGGGATTATTTTTAGAAAAAGTTATTTACTAGCCTTTTGTCTGCCGATACTAAATTTTTTATTAATTCTCCATCTAGACTCTGCTCTAACAATATAGCCACAACAGTTTTTTGATTTACACTTGCATTTGAATTGTTTATAATCTTCATCATAACCAAATCCATAATCGGCTGTTATCTCTTCACCTTTTTTAATATCTTTTATAGCAATCAACCATAATTTTAAGCCAGTTCCATTATAATCACAGTTATTAGAACAAGAGTGATTTATTAAACGTGCAGGGTTCCAAGACACGTCTCCATCCATGTCATATTTCTTATTTAAGTTAAATAAGTAGATAGGTTTTGCGTTATCAAACCTTTCAGTCGCTTCAGTTTGTTTTTTAGTAATAATTTTTCCAACATAATCAACAATTCTAGTACCTTCTTTAATATCTTTTGCAGCATAAAGGCCACGTCCCTTTTTGTCGATGTTAGATTTTCGAATTTTATAAAGTTTCATTGTGAGTTCTTTAATGTGTATTGAGAAATTATCAATTAAATTCTAGTAAAGCTTTTACATGCATCTCAGTGCTTTCTTGAAGTGCTAATAGATCGTATCCGCCTTCTAAAATTGATACTACTTTTCCATCACAATATTGTTTTGATAGCTCTAGCGTTCTTTTGGTAATATTATAAAAGTCTTTTGACTCTAATTGAAGTTGTGCCAATGGATCATTTTTGTGAGCATCAAACCCAGCAGAAAGTAAGATAAATTCAGGTTTAAATTCTTTAATTTTCTTAAGTACAAATTCATATGCATTTAAATATTCTTCTGAGGTTGTTCCTGCTGGCAAAGGAATATTTAATATATTGTTATGTTTTCCTTTTTCATCATTAGTGCCTGACCCGGGGTAATAAGGGTATTGATGAGTAGAAATATATAGAACTTTTTCATTATCGTAAAAAATATCTTGAGTACCATTTCCATGATGAACATCAAAATCAATAATTGCTACTTTTTTAAGTTTGTACTTATTTATAAGATAATTGGCTCCAACAGCCACATTGTTATAGATGCAAAAACCCATAGCTTTATTTTTCTCTGCATGATGCCCTGGAGGTCTAACGGCACAAAAAGCGTTTTTAAAATCTTTATTTTGAACACCATCAATAGCTGTAATAATTGAACCTACGGCATCAGACGCGGCATCCTTACTTCCTGGAGAGACAATTGTATCTCCATCTAAAAAAAATGATCCTTTTTCAGGAAAAGATTTTTCTACAAAATTTATATAATCAGAATTGTGAGTTATTTCTAAAAGTGACCGGTCAAATCTTGAAGGTTTTTTCCAAACTAAATCTTTATTATCTAATTTTTTGAAATTATCGATGACTACTGCAACTCTATCAATTTTCTCTGGATGACCGTCGCCTGTATTATGATTTTGATAAGTATCAGAGGTTATTAAACCAGTTTTCATTTAAGATAGATATTCTTGGTAAATAGTTTCTCGTTCTACTTTTGGCATTCCTTTGGTTCTTTCTACAAACTCATTACGCTGCTCTCTATTCTTAAAAACAAAAAAACAAACTGTATCTTTAGAGTGATAAATAGCTTTTAATTCATCATCAATATCATTCAGTTCTTTAGGAATATCTGTTTTAATGCAAATCATTAAAAGTAATTTTTAAGAATTTCAGAATATATCTTTGTTAACTTTTTTAAGTCTGAAATAGATACTGCCTCATCTACTTTGTGCATTGTTTTACCTACTAAACCAAATTCTAAACATGGAGCAATTTTTCTAATAAATCTTGCATCTGAAGTTCCACCTGTTGTAGACAATTGAGGTTTAATTTTTGTAATTTTTTTTATTACATCTTGAATCATGTAAGTTGTTTTATTGGGCTTAGTTAAAAAAGCCTCACCTGATACACGATATTCTACTTTAAAATTAGATTTATCCTTTTTAGTAATTTTTTTGAAAATTTTATTTAATCTATTCTTTAAGCTAGAAGATGTATGTTTATTATTAAATCTTATGTTAAAGGTAGCTCTTGCAAGTCCTGGAATAACATTATCAGCTGTGTTATTTATATTAATTTTAGTTACTTCTAAATTTGTTGGCTGAAAGTCTTTTGTTCCTTTATCAAATTTTATTTCTTTTATTTCATTTAGTATTTTGATCAATGAAGTCGATGGATTTTTAGCACGATGAGGATATGCAACATGACCTTGAGTTCCAATTATAGTTAATTCAGCATTGATACTTCCTCTTCTACCAATTTTAATCATTTCACCAAGTTTATTGGGGTTTGTTGGCTCACCAATTAAGCAAAAATCTATTTTTTCTTTTTTCTTTTTTAAGTAATCAACTACTTTTTTAGTGCCATTAATTGCAACACCTTCTTCATCGCCAGTAATTAATAAACTAATCGATCCATTAATTTTCTTATTATTTGATACAAAGTTATTTACAGCAACAACCCAGCTTGCAATTGCACTTTTCATGTCATTAGCACCTCTACCAATAAGATGATTTTTTTTAATAGCTGGACTAAAAGGTTTAATCGTCCAATCTTTTATATTTCCTGGAGGTACCACATCCAAATGACCAGCAAACATAAAGTTTGGTTGAGAATTACCCAATCTTGCATATAGGTTTTTAACTGGTTTAGAGTTTTTATCTTTAAACTCTAAAATCTTGCATTTAAAACCAATAGCAGTTAATTTTTTAGCTAAGAATTTCATTACTCCAGCATCAACTGGTGTAATGCTTGGAAATCTTATTAGCTCTTTAGCTAATGTGATTTCATTGTAAGTTGACATTTTTAGTCTCTTAATAGGTCGTTAATAGAAGTTTTAGATCTAGTTTTTTCATCAACTTGTTTAATAATTACCGCACAATATAAAGCAGGACCTTTGCCATCTTTACTTGGAAGACTGCCTGGAACTATTACTGAGTACGGTGGAATTTTTCCATAGATTACTTCACCAGTTTCTCGGTAAACAATTTTTGTAGATTGACCAATAAATACACCCATAGATAATACAGATCCTTCTCCAACAATTACCCCTTCAACTATTTCTGAACGAGCTCCAATAAAACAGCTATCCTCGATGATAGTAGGGTTAGCTTGCATTGGCTCTAATACACCTCCAATTCCAGCACCACCTGATATGTGGCAGTTCTTTCCTATTTGAGCACAAGATCCTACAGAAGCCCAAGTATCCACCATAGTTCCTTCATCTACATAAGCTCCAATGTTTACAAATGAAGGCATTAAGACAACATTTTTTCCAATGAATGATCCATGTCTAACCACTCCATTAGGCACCATTCTAAAGCCAGCTTTTTTATGCTCTTCTCTTCCCCATCCTGCAGTTTTTCCTCTAACCTTATCCCACCATGTAGCGTAAGGGCCTGCAAGAGTTTGCATTTCGTTAGTTTTAAAACTTAAAAGGATTGCTTTTTTAATCCACTGATGAACTACCCACTCATTATCTTTTTTTTCAGCAACTCTTAAAACACCTTTATCAACAAGTTCAATTGTTTCTTTAATTGTATTTAATATTGATTGGTCTGATTGACCATTAATTGAATCTTTATTGTCCCAAGCTGTATTGATAATGTTTTCAAATTCTTTCATAGTTTTGCTTTATTGTTAGTAGGTTAGTTTTATTGTGCTTTTAATATATTAATTTCTTGAAGAAAAGAAGGCAAGTTCTTAATCTTATAATCAATATATGGTTTATCTGCATCTTTTTTTGCAAATATTTCATCATTCTCAAGCCAGCAAGTTTTCATTCCTAAGTTTTTAGCTTGTTCTAAATTATGAGCAATATCTTCGATCAATATTGATTTTGTTGGATCAAGATCAAATTTTTCTACTATCTTTTTATAAGGTTCAATTTTTGGTTTTGGAATAAAATTAGCATCAACAATATCAAACGCTCCATCAAACAAACCATCTATACCTAGTTGTTTGGTTACGTTTTCCACATGCGCATGAGAACCATTAGTAAAGATATATTTTTTTTCTTTAATTTTAATTAATTCTTCTCGCAACAGCTCGTCTTTAGGAAGCCAGCTAATATCAATATCATGAACAAATTCTAAAAATTCGTGTGGATCAATTTTATCGTGATTCATTAATCCTGATAATGTTGTTCCATACTCATAGAAATATTCTTTTTGAATTTCTCTTGCTTTAATTAAATCCACGTTAAATTTCTTTGAAATGAAAGAAGACATCTTTTTATCAACTTCAGAAAAAACCTTTGTTTGTCCAGAATATAAAGTATTATCTAGGTCGAATAGCCAGTATTTAGTATTAATTAAGTTTTTCATTTTCTAATTAAAGTTCCTGAACCTTTATCAGATAATAGTTCAAAAAGGAGTGAGTGATTTTTTCTTCCATCAATTATCACAACTGCCTTGACTCCATTACTTGCAACATTTAGACAATTCTTAATTTTAGGTATCATTCCACCAGAAATTACCTCTTGATCAATTAATTCATTAGCTTTTTTAGAATTAATTTCAGGGATTAGTTTTTTTTCACCATCTAATACGCCCTCAACATCACTAATAATCATTAATCTTCTTGCTTTTAGCTCAATTGCGATCGATCCTGCAGCAGTATCGGCATTTATATTAAAAATCTGATTATCTTTATCTGAACCTAAGGGTGCAACAACAGGTACTTCGTTTGCTTTTATTGTTTCAGTTAATAGATCTTTATTAATTTCAGTAGGTGTTCCCACAAATCCAAGGTCTTTGTTTTCTTGTACGACAGTAATTACATTATTTTCTTTTGAAGTAATCCTTTTTGCTTTGCAAGCTAACTCATTTAAAGCTTCAACAATCTCTTTATTAAATTCGATTAATACATCCTCAACTATGCTGATGGTATCTTTATCAGTAACTCTTAGTCCATTAATAAAATTACTTTTAATATTAACTTCAGAAAGTTTACTGTTAATTCTTTTTCCACCTCCATGAACAATTATAGGATTAAAACCAAGTTTGTTTAAAACGACCACATCTTCAATAAAAATTTTAAATAATTTTGGATCAACTAAAACACTGCCACCACACTTAATGATAATAAATTCATCATTATATTTTTCTAAGTATTTTTTTACTTCTTCAACTGTTGGGCCGTCTTTAGGTAGGATGTTTATTAATTCTTCTTCTTTTAACGATGACATTTATGTTGTTTTAATAGTCATTTTTCTTTGAACAATATATTGCTGAATCATTGTGAAGATGTTGTTGAAACTCCAGTAGATAACAAGACCTGCAGGAAATGGTGCAAGAATTACAGTTAAAAATACTGGAAAGAACATAAATATTTTAGCCTGTATAGGATCTGGTGGAGTAGGGTTAAGCTTTTGTTGTATAAACATTGTGATACCCATAATGATAGGCCACGCACCTATTAATAAGAAAGAAGGTGGATCCCAAGGCAGTAAACCAAAAACATTAAATAAAGATGTTGGATCTCTATCACTTAAGTCATGTATCCATCCATAAAATGGCATATGTCTCATTTCAATGGTTACAAATAATACTTTATATAATGCAAAGAAAACTGGAATTTGAACCAGGATAGGCAAACAACCACTCATAGGATTAACTTTTTCTTTCTTATAAAGAGCCATCATCGCTTGTTGCAATTTCATTTTATCATCCTTGTGCAATTCTTTCAGACGAGCCATTTCGGGCGCTAGTAACTTCATTTTTCCCATGGACTTAAAACTGAAGTTGGCAAGAGGAAAGAAAGCCAATCTAATACAAATAGTAACAGCAATAATTGCTAAACCGTAATTACCAAGTAATTTAAAGAAGTAATCTAATACAAAGAACAAAGGTTTTGTGATGAAATACATAAAGCCCCAATCAATCGCTAGATCAAATTTATTGATATTTAAATTTTCAGCATAACCATCAATGACATTTACTCTTTTAGCGGCAACTATAATCTGAATTTTTTCTTCAACAGAACTGTTTGCTTTAACCTCAATACCTTTAGTTGATATGTAGTTCGCTCTGAATTTATTTTTATAGTCAAAAGTTGTTTTAAATTCTTTATCCTTAGGTGGTATAACTGATGTAACCCAAAACTTATCTGAAATAGCAACAAATCCTTCTTGTGCAATTTGAGTAAACTTCTTTTCCTGGATATCGTCGTAATCTTCCTCAATTAATTGATCATCAAGTACAGATAAAAACCCTTCATGCAAAATATAAAAGCCAGATATTTCTGGTAATTTGTTTCTAATTATTTGTCCATACGAGTAAAAATTATAAGATTTATCTGATCTATTAATTATTTTTTCTTTTACAGTAAACAAAAATTGATCATCTAAGCTTATATATTTCTCAAATGTAATACCTTGAGTATTACTCCATGTTAGTTTTACGGGATTGTTATTAGTTAATTTTTTATTTCCAGAAACTTCCCAGATGGTAGAAGCATCAGGTACATCTATATTTTTATTAGTACTTACAAAGCCACTTTCAATCAAATAACCATCCTCAACATTTCTTGGGCTTAATAACGTTATTTTATCACTTCCATTAAGTTCAACATTATATTCTTTGAAAGTTAGATCGTCTATCGCTGCACCTTTTAAAGAAATTGACCCAACAACACTTCCATTTTCAAATTGAATTCTATCATTTTCTTTTAAAGCATCCGTTCTTGAAAGCTTTGCAAGGTTTTCATTTTTATCCAAGCTAGGAGTGTCTTCATTATTTTCAATTTTATTTTGTTCAGCTAGATTTTTTTTAATAGTTACAGGATCTGGCTGAAAAAAAAGAGAATATAAAATAATAACAGCTGCTGATAAGGATATTGCTGCAATTACGTTTCTAGTATCCATTATTTCTTAGCCTTTAATTCTTTGTTTACGGGATCAAATCCTTCACTGCCACCCAATATCTTAATAGGATGACATGAAAATATTCTTTTAGTGCTTTTTGAGATCCCTTTAATTAGTCCATATGTTCTTAAACATTCAATTGTATATTCTGAGCAAGTTGGAAGATATCTACACGAAGGAGTTAAGTAGGGGCTAATAACCATTTTATAAAATTTGATCAGGCCAATTAAAATGTTTGATATAATATTCATTACTTAATCTTTTCTATGTCTTGGAATAAAGTATCTTTTATTATCGCATATTCATTGTTTAGCATAGTTATTTTCGCAATCACAAGGTAAGAATAATTAAAGTTTATTGACAATTTTTTTACAGCTTCGTTCATTATATTTCTTAATCTTCTTTTAACTTTATTTCTCTTTACGGCACCACGGATTAGTTTTTTTTTAGCTACAAAGCTAATATTTAGTTTTTTATTATCTTTATCTGCAAGAGAGCCAAAAAAAAGAGTGATATATTTATTTGAGATTTTTTTCTTCTTAAGTAAATTTTTGAAATCTTCGTTTTTAGAAAGAGCAACAATTTTGCTTTTCATTTAGTTTGGTTTATTTACCCTGAGGCTTTTTTTGAGTGGATGACACCGTAAGGTTTTTACGTCCCTTATCACGTCTTCTTTTAATAAGTTTTTTTCCACCTTTAGTTGCCATCTTTGATCTGAAGCCATGCTTCTTAAGACGTTTTCCAACTTTGGGTTGATATGTTCTTTTCATAGGATTTATTTAAGTTTTTTTAAATTTCGCTCTTTATAGTAATTATATGTATAAATAGCAAATAGAAGATTTTATAATACGACCAGTAAATTATGGAAAAATCAAAAAAAGTTAAGATAACTTTAGGTTTATTTTATCTTCTAGTTGTTTCATCATTTTTATACTTTTTTTTATCAAAATTCACCCTCGAAGAATTAACCAGCTATGAATTTATTAAAAATAATAGAGATTATTTTTTTGGATTAAAGCAAACTAATTTATTTTTAATTTCTCTAATATTTTTAATAGCTACAATTGTCTGGGTTGTTATGGCTGGATTTGGTTTACCGGTTGCACTCCTAGCAGGATTTATTTTTGGTAAGTGGCTTGGAACCTTCATTTTAGTAATTGGAATGACTATTGGAGCAACAATTCTATACATCATTGGAAATTATTTTTTTAAAGAAGTAATTAAAGAAAAGTTTTTAAATAGATTCAAAAATTTAGAAATAAAATTTAAAAAATCAGAATTTGTTTATCTGTTAGCTTATAGATTTATAGGAGGTATACCTTTTGCATTATCGAATGTATTACCTTGTATTTTTAATGTTAAAGTAAGTAATTTTTTTTGGGCTACATTAATAGGACTTACACTACAATTGTTTTTAGTTGTATCAATTGGAAGTGGACTTGAAAAAATCATAGAACAAAATTTAGAAGCTCCCAGAATCATTGATTTGATATATTCACCAGATATTTACATCCCAATGATTGCTTTTGCAGCTTTATTAATAGCTGCAATTATTGCTAGAAAAATATTCTATAAAAAATAATCTGGTGCCCTCATCGGGAATCAAACCCGAAACTGACCCTTACCAAGGGCCTGTTTTATCATTAAAACTACAAGGGCATTTAGTAATAGTAATAATTGTTCTTCCAACTATTGCCATAATATAAATGTAGATTATATTGAATTATCAAATTTCAATATTAAAAAATTATGAAAATTTATACAAAAATTGTTTTAGATATCGACAATAATTTAATTGAAGAGGAATATTATTATTATATGGGTCCTATGGCGTTCACTGGAATACACTATGATTTCAAGAGCACCAAAGGTAATAAGCTAATGGAAAAACAAGCAAAGCGTGAAAAGAAACTTGCTGAAAGAAAAGCAAAACGTGAAGCTAAAGAAGGTCCAAAGGCACAAGAGGAACCAGAAAAAATTTTAGATGCATCAAAGCCTATCACTTTAGATTTTTTGACTAATCCAGATAAATAATGAATGACAAAGAAAAAAATGAGAAGTTAAGTCTGGCTCTAAAAAAAAATTTAAAAAAAAGAAAGATTTTTCAAAAAAAAATAAGAAGAAAAGTAAATAATGTCAATACTTTCCGATAAATCTATAAGGAAGTTAGCAGTTGAGGAGTCAATGATTTCTCCTTTTATAGATAAGCAAGTCAGAGATGGTAAAATTTCTTATGGACTTAGCTCATTTGGTTATGATGCAAGAGTGGGGGATGAATTTAAGATATTTCATAATGTTAATTCTTCTATCGTTGACCCTAAGGAGTTTAGTTCAGATAATTTTGTAACTAAAAAAAGTTCTGAATATATTATTATTCCTCCAAATTCTTTTGCACTTGGAACCACTATAGAGGTCTTTAAAATACCAAGAGATATTATGTGTATCGTTGTTGGTAAGAGCACATATGCAAGAACAGGGATTATAGTAAACGTAACTCCAATCGAATCTGAATTTTTTGGAACAGTTACTCTTGAATTTTCTAATACCACACCGCTACCTGCAAAAATTTATGCAAATGAAGGAGTTGCTCAATTTTTATTTCTAAAAGGAGATCAGTCTCCTGAAACTTCATACGCTGACCGTAAAGGAAAATATATGGGTCAAACTGGAGTAACTTTACCAAAAGTATAATCATGAAAAAATTGGAAGTCTTTGGGGCAGCAAAGCTCAAGGGACACATTAGAATTTCAGGATCTAAGAATGCATCTCTTCCTATTTTAGCTGCAACATTGTTATCAAATAAAAAGATATCTTTAGCAAACCTTCCAAGAGTAAAAGATATAGAAACAATGATACTTTTATTAAAGTCATTAGGTTCAATTATTGATGATGATAAAAAAGAATTAATTATCAAAAATCCTAAGCAAACAAAAACTTTTGCAGCTTATAGTTTGGTTAAAACAATGAGAGCAGGAATATTAGTTTTAGGACCACTACTTGCTAAATTTGGTAAAGCAAAAGTTTCATTACCTGGTGGTTGTGCAATAGGGACAAGACCCGTCGATATTCATTTGCAAGCGCTATCAAAACTTGGAGTTAAATATAAAATTATCCAAGGTTATGTTCACGCTGATGCACCTAAAGGATTGATAGGGGCGAATATAAAATTTCCTAAAGTTTCAGTTGGTGCTACAGAAAATTTAATTATAGCCTCATGTTTAGCTAAAGGAAAAACAACTTTATCAAATTGTGCCATTGAACCCGAAATTAAAGATCTAGTTAAGTTTTTAATTAATATGGGCTGTAATATTAAGTGGACTGCAAAGAGAACGGTTAGGATTGAAGGAGTGAATAACCTTAAAGAATTAAATTATTCAGTAATGCCAGATAGAATAGAGGCGGGAACTTATTTAATAGCTGCAGCATTAACAGAAGGAAATTTGAAGATTACTGGAATTGATCCCAAGATAATAAGTACAGAAATTAATATCTTAAAAAAAATAGGATCAAAAATTATTTTAAGAAAAAATGAAATCCTTATTCAAGGAAATAAAAAGATTAAAAGCATAAATATTAAAACATCTCCTTATCCCGGATTTCCAACAGATTTACAGGCACAAATGATGGTATTATTGTGTAAGGCTAATAAAAAATCTCATATTAAAGAAGAAATATTTGAAAATAGATTTATGCACGTTGCGGAGTTAAATAGAATGGGAGCTAAGATTTCTATTAATGGAAATAAAGCAACCATAGAAGGAAATATCAAATTTGAAGCAGCAGAATTAATGGCCACAGATTTAAGAGCTTCTGTATCTTTAATTCTTGCGGCACTTGCAGCTAAAGGAAAATCAGTAATTAATAGGATATATCATCTTGATAGAGGTTATGAAGATATAGAGAAGAAATTAAAAAAAGTAGGGGCTAAAATTAAGAGAACTAACTAATGAATAAAAAATATTTATCAAAAATTATAGCTACAGACAATGAGGGATTGCAAGTAATCTCAGCATGTTGCTCTGGAGCTGAAGTTAAAGTTGATGAAATTAAATATCTTCAATCAAATAAAGTTTTTTTATTATCATTAAATAGATCTAAAGTAGAAACAGATGAGAAAGATAAAAAAGTTACTAGTATTTGCAAATTCGAATTTGTAGATAGAGTTAAATCTAAAAATATTAAACAAAATGATCCTGAGGAAAAATTAGAGTTAATTGGGATGGATTATTTAAAGAATAATGACAACTATGAGATAAACTTAATGTTTACAAACAACGCATACATTACATTATCAACAGAAATAATTGAAGTAACTTTAGATGACCAAAACAAAGCTAATTAATGATTAAGATATTAGATAGTAAAAATAAAAACTTTGACAAAACTTTAGACGCATTACTGTCTAAACGAAAAAATAAAGTCCAACTTAACTCAGTTTCAGTTATTAAAATTATTAAAGATGTTAAGAAAAATGGTGATAAAGCCATCTTAAAGTATGAAAAGAGATTTAATAAAAATAGTGTTATTGCTCCAAGTATAAAACAAATAAATAGAACTATTCAATCTTTAGATCCAAAAGTTAAAAAAGCAATCGATCTTGCTTATGATAGAATTTATAAATTCCACTCGTTACAAAAATTCAAAAACATTTCTTATACGGATAAACTAAAAAATAAATTAGAGTATAAGTACGTACCTATCGAATCGGTTGCAATTTATGTGCCTGGTTCAACAGCCTCGTATCCTTCTAGCGTTTTAATGAATGCAATACCTGCAATTGTTGCTGGAGTGAAAAGACTAGTTATGGTTAATCCAGGTCAAAAAGGTAAACAAAATCCTGCTGTATTATATGCTGCAAAAAAATGTAAGATTAAAGAAATTTATTCAATTGGAGGACCATCCGCTATTGCAGCTGCTGCATATGGTACTAAGAAAATTAAAAAAGTTGATAAAATTGTTGGCCCTGGAAATTCTTACGTAGCTGCAGCAAAAAAAGAAGTTTTTGGAGATGTTGGAATTGAAGGAATGATTGCAGGCCCTTCTGAAGTAACAATTGTTTGTGATAAATTTTCAAATCCTGAATGGATAGCAAGTGATCTAATAGGTCAAGCAGAACACGACAATCTTGCTCAATGTATTTTAATTTCAAAAGATAAATTAATTATTAAAAAAGTTAATGATGAAATTATTAATCAATTAAAAGAAATACCTAGAGCCGCAATTGCAAAAAATAGTCTACTTAATAATGGAATTATAATTCATATGCAGTCTGACCAAAAAATTATTAATACAGTAAATAAAATTGCTCCCGAGCACTTAGAACTTAACACTAAGAACTTTAAAAAAGTAGTGGGTAAGATTAAAAATGCAGGATCTATCTGTTTAGGAAAATATGCCGTAATGGCAATGACAGATTATAATGTTGGCTCTAATCACGTATTACCAACTAATTCTTCAGCAAGATACTCAAGTGGAGTTAGTGTTAATGAATTTTACAAAAGAATTTCATATATAAATCTATCAAAAAAAGGGATTGAAACCCTTGGTCCATCAGTTATAACACTTGCAAACTACGAGGGTTTAGCGGGACACGCTAAGTCGGTAGAAAAAAGAATTAGGAGAAAATAAATTTGTCAAAACAAGAAATGCTGTCGTTCTCAGGAATTGTTGAGGATTTATTACCGAATGCAATGTTCAGAGTTAAATTAGAAAACGGCCATATTGTTACAGCGCATGCTGCAGGCAAATTACGTAAGAACAGAATTAGAGTACTTCAAGGTGATAAGGTTCAAGTCGAAATGACACCTTACGATTTGACCAAAGGTCGTATCACTTTTAGAGGTTAATATGGGGCCCTGTAGCTCAGTTGGTAGAGCATCGGATTGAAAATCCGTGTGTCACTGGTTCGAGTCCAGTTGGGGCCACCACCACCTCTCTTAAAAATTTAAAAATAAGGTCAACGTCTTTTTATATTTAGGTATTGAAAATTATTCTTAATTGTCTAAAAGACTGGTCATGATTATAAATATTACATATAGAGAGACTTCAAGAAGTACTCATAGACTTTGTTTCCATAGCCTTTAGGCTATTTATTTATAATATAATTTTAAATCCACACAAAAATAATATAAAAACAAGGAATGCCTGCGTAGTATAACGGTTAGTACGATAGTTTGTGGAACTATAGGATTTGGTTCGATTCCAAGCGCGGGTACCAAAAAAAATGAATAAAGAAAATAAATTAATTCCTGGGTTACCCTCAGGATTTGAAGACCGATGGGGCAAGAAATTAACTTTAAAGAAAAAGTTAATTAATATTATTGAAACTAATTTTATAAAATTTGGTTTTGCTGCTCTTGAAACTCCTTCATTTGAAATTTCAGAAAATATCGGATCATTTCTTGCAGATGATGATAGTAATTCTATGTCTGACGTATTCTCATTTAAAGATGGTGAAAAAAATATTACTCTTAGATATGATTTATCAAGTCCGTTAGCTAGATTTGTTGCTCAAAACAATCAGGAATTACCCTTACCTTACAAGAGATATCAAATGGGCGATGTCTGGAGAAATGAAAAAGCGGGTAATGCTCGTTATAGAAGCTTTTTACAATGTGACGCTGATATAGTTGGTAACGTTAACCCAGCCCAAGCAAATGCTGAACTTTGTAATTTAATTGCAAGCACACTTCTTGCCTGTGGTTTAAAAAAAGATCAGTTTGTTGTTAACATTAGTAATAGAAAAATTGTTCAAGGTTTAATTGAAGACCTTAAAATATCTGAAGACAAAAAGATAAAGGTTATGAGAGCAATAGATAAACTGGATAAGACTGGCTTTGGTTTAAGAGGAGTTGAAGATTTATTAAAAAAAGAAAGAGTAGATGTAAGTGGAGCTGTTACAAAAGGTGCCGACTTATCTGATGATCAAGCTTCACAAATAATCAACTTCTTAAAAGTAAAAGATTTAAAAGAATTAAAAGAAAATTTAAAAAACCCTTTATCTCAAGAAGGAATTAAAGAATTAGAAGACTTATTGGAAATAGCTAGTTATGGAGATTATTTAGATCAAATAAAAACAAACTTTACAATTGTTAGAGGACTTGCTTATTATGATGGGTTTTGTGTTGAAACAAATTTAAATTTCAAAATAACAAATAACAAAGGTAAAGAAGTTGATATAGGAAGTATTTGCTCAGGTGGACAATATAATAAATTGATTTCAAGATTTAAGGGAGTCGATATTCCTGGAACTGGAATGAGTATTGGAGTTGACCGATTATTATTTGCAATGATGCAACTTGATCAAATTGAAGTTGATGAGAAAAAACCGGCCATTATTTGTGTAATGGATGAAAAGTATTTAAAAAATTATTATGAGATTTTAAAAGTTTTGAGAGACAATAATATTAACTCTGAAATATTTTTAGACAGTAAGAAAAATCTAGGTAAACAATTAACGTACGCGAATAAAAAACAATGCCCGGTAGCTGTTATTTGTGGTGAAAATGAATTTAAAGATAATACGATTACTTTAAAAAACCTTTTAGGAGTTAAAGGTGAAAACAATCAAGTAACGTTCCCAAAAGAAAACTTAATTGATGAAATCAAAAAATTTATCTGAAAGAATCCTTAGATCAGTTAAGTCTAAAGGGTTTAGATATATTGATTTACCTTCAGTAATTGAAGCTAATCATATTGTTCAACGATCTGGAGAGAATTTTAGAAAATTTATTTTTTCATTCACCGATCAAAATGGTAGTGAGCTTTGTCTAAGACCCGATCTAACTATTGCATCTTGCTTGAGATATTTAGAAAATAATCTTAAAGGAAAAGAGAAAATATTTTATAGTGGTCAGGCTTATAGAAAATCAAATAATAAAAAAGATTCTATTATTAGAGATCAAGTTGGCTTTGAGATTATTGGTTCAAAAGATGAAAAAAAAGATGATATGGAAATTATTAATACAGCCTTAAAATCTCTATCTAATTTACAATATTCATCAGGAACTCTAAAAATTGGTAACGTTGAAATTTTCAATTTATTAATTTCAAAACTAGATATTCCAAAAAGATGGGAGTTAAGACTTTCAAGACATTTTTGGAGAGAAGAATACTTCAATGATTTATTAAAAAGGTTAGAGACAAACTCTGATGTAGACCCAACAATTGTTGAAGTTGATAAAAAGAGATATCAAAAAATGTTAAAAGATAATCAGCAAACAGTAGTTGCTGGTAGATCAATTGAGGAAATCTTAAAGAGATTTGATAATAAGATCAAAGATCCAAGAAGAGCCAGTAGAGGTAAAAACGTTTCAAAAATTATTAAAGAGTTTTTAAAAATTAATTGTCCAATAGGACAAGCAGCTGAAAAACTTAATATCTTTTTTAAAAAAAATAAAATTAACTTAGCTGTGGATCAAAAATATTTCCCAACCTCATTAAACAAAATTCAAAAATTAAATATAGAGTTCTCAGCGTCTTTTGGGCGTCAATTAGAATATTATACAGGCATGGTATTTAAAATTGATATTAAATCTAAATCTAAAAATATTAACGTCATTAACGGTGGACGTTACGACAAACTAATTTCAGACCTTGGATCAAAAAAACAAGTTCCAGCAGTAGGAGCTGCTTTAAATTTAAACTACTAATGACAAAAAATATTATTAATATTGGAATTCCAAGCAAAGGTCGTCTTAGAAAAGATATTTTAAAAATATTTAAAAAAAATAAATTAAATTTAGTCTCAGAAAGAGGCGAAAGAGATTTATTAGGATCCATTAAAAACTTAAATAATGTTAAAGTGTTATATCTTCATGCAAGGGAAATAGTTGAAAGACTTGGAGATGGCTCTTTAGACCTTGGCTTTTCTGGATATGATTTATTAAAAGAGAGTGAAGTTAATATTCAAAAAAAGATAAGTGTTGTTAAGAATTATGGATTTGGTAAAGCAACGTTGGTTGTTGCTATCCCAGACCCTTGGATTGATGTTCAAACAGTTGCTGATTTAGAAGAAATTGCTTTTGAATTTAAAGATAAAAAGAAAAAAAGATTAAGAGTGGCAACAAAATATCCCAATTTAACAAGAGAGTTTTTGTTTTCAAAAGGTGTTACACAATTTAAATTAGTTAGTAGTTTAGGTGCAACTGAAGCATATCCTTTTACTGGTTCATCTGAGATTATAACTGATATTACTTCATCTGGTGAAACACTAAGAGCAAATAACCTCCGAATTCTTAAAGATGGTGAAATTTTAAAGTCTGAGGCCTGTATGATGGCTTCAAAATCTTTTCTAAAAAATAGTCTGGATAAAAAATTAGTTAAGTTACTTTCTAAGTAAAGTATCCTTAACATAAATTAAAATAATCTTAATAATATCAAGATTTCTAAGCACAGCATAAGTTGCAACAATAGCCCCTATAACAAGTAGTATTTTTAATATTAAGATTAATTCCATAGGAACAGTTTTAAATAATTACATATATAAATCAAATTTTTACTATAAAATATCTAGTAGAATCATGGATAGTATTTTATTAACTTTATTAGTTTTATTGCTTGGAGCTACTTTGGGCATTCTTTATCTAAACTTAAGATCTAAGCCTAAAGATGAGATAGGTGAAAATAAAGAAGCTGAAGAGATGGCTAATTTAAAGACAGAAATTACTTCATTAAAAGATACTTTAAATACTACTATTAATACTTCATTAGGTTCTATGTCGACTTCATTTACCGCTCTATCAACTGGGGTGACTAAAGACATGACTGAAGCTTTAACAAAAGTTGATGAAAAAGTAGGAAACTTTAATAGTCAGGTTGAATTATTAAATAAAAGCCAAGAAGGAATAACAAAAATTTTAGCTGGAGTTAAAAAATACGGAACTCTTGCAGAATTTTCATTAGATGCTCTAATCAAAGACTTATTACCTGCTTCTCAATTCATGACTAACGTTAAGATGAAAGAAGATACAGGTGAAAATGTGGAATTTGCAATCAAACTTCAGGGTGATGTAATGGTGCCTGTAGACTCACATTTTCCAGTAGAAAAATTTAAAGCAATTACTGATGGACATGATGCAGATGATAAAAGAGCTGTTGCAGACGCAAGAGCAAAATTAGCTACAGCATTTAAAACTAAAGCTAAAAGCGTTAATGAAAAATATATTGTTCCACCAAAAACTACAGATTTTGCAATAGTTTATGCACCAACTGAAAGTTTATATAAAGAATTAACTGAATACCAAGATCCAACTACTAAAGAATTATTAACTCAAGAATTAATGAAAAAACATAAAGTTGTAATTTGTGGTCCAAATACTCTTTCTGCTTATTTGCAATCATTACACATGGGCTTTCAATCTTTAAAAGTTCAAAAAGGCGCAACTGAAATTTATGATCACTTAAAAACAATTAGCTCAAGATTTGGAAAACACTTTGATAATATAGTTTCTCTTAGAAAAAAATTAGAAGAAGCAATGATTGTTGTTGATAAGTTTGGAACAGATGCAAGATCAATAAGCCGAAGCCTAGAGAATATTAAAGATCCTGAACAAGTTGATAAAGCTGTTCAAACAGAAAACGTAGAAAAATTTGTTGACCATTCAAAACAAGCAAAAAATTAATTTCTTTTTTTGTTAAATAACGTTTATAAAAACCATATGCAGTGGAATAATAAATTTACTTATCCAAAATCTATGAGATCAATGGTGAGTGGCTCAAGAATGTATTCTGTAAATCAACAAAAACTTCCATCAGTAACTTCCATATTACAAGCAACACAAAGTGAAGAAAAAAAAGCATCTCTTGCAAATTGGAAAGCAAGAGTGGGAGCTGCTGAAGCAAATAGAATTAAAAATGATGCTTCAAGTAGAGGCACATCAATGCACTCTCATTTAGAAAAATATCTATTAGGTCAATTAAATTTAGAATTATTAGAAGAAGAAAATAAATCTAAAAAAATGGCAGATGAAATTATTGAACAAGGAATTAAAAATAAATTGTCAGAGATTTGGGGAACTGAAGCCACATTGTACTATCCAGGGAAATATGCTGGAACGTGTGATGCTTGTGGAGTGTATGAGGGACAAGAAACTATCATTGATTTTAAACAGTCCAATAAACCAAAAAAAGAAGAGTGGATTGAAGACTATTATCTTCAATTAGGGGCATATTCATTAGCTCATAACGTTGTTTATAACTCGAATATCACCCAAGGAATTGTCCTGTTATGTACGGTTGATAATTTATTTCAAGATTTTAGAATTCAAGGTGTTAAACTAGAAGAATATCAAAATAAATTTTTAGAAAAAGTTGAACAGTACTATCACCAAAGGAATATGAACTAATATGAATTTAGCAATATGGGATATTGAATCTAGTAGCGCCAATACTTCATGGGGAAGTATTATCGAAGTAGGTGGTATTTTAGTTGACCCAAATTTTAAAGAATTAGATCGTTTTAATTTTAGATGTAGATTACCAGAAGGAGAGGTTCCTCAAGCAATGGCTTTAATAGTTAACAAAACTAGTGTTGATTTATTAACTAAAGGAAATTTAAGTCACTACCAAATGTTATCTCAGCTAGAAGCAACATTTAAAAAATGGAGCCCAGCGATGTTCATGGGCTGGTCAAACATTGGCTTTGATGACGAGATGATAAGAAACGAATTCTTTAGAGGAATTAGATATCCATATATTACAAATGCAACTCCCAACAAAAGACATGATGGTTTAAACATTGCAAGAGGTGCTCATGCAGTCGATGAAAGTGTTGTAAAAACAGAAATAAATGCAAAAGGTAATGCAGTTATGAAACTAGAATCGTTAGCAAGAATGAATGGATTTGAATCTAGTGGTGCCCATAGTGCTTTATTTGATGCAGAGTTAACTGTTAAGGTTTTAGGTTTAATTAAAAAAAATCAACCTCAAACTTGGGATACATTTTTAAGAACAGCAAACAAGAGTGATACCGAGACAATATTTAAAACAGAAAAAATGTTTACATTGGCTGAATATCATTTTGGTAAAAATTATAGATTTGTAGTTGCACCACTTCATCCAAAACATTGTATTCACCCAATCTATCAATGGGGCCAAGCTTTTGATCTTAAAATTGATCCAATCCCATTATTTGATATGTCAATTTCTGAACTTAAAAGTGCTATTAAAAAATTAAAGTTTCTAAGAACTATACGATCAAACAAAGCTCCTATAATTTTAGATGCAAGTTATGGATTACAAGTTGAACCATATAGCAAACTTGATCCTGATTTAATTAAAGAGCGCGCAAGGCTAGTAAATAGTAATGAAAAATTTTCTCAAAATGTTTTAACAGCATTAAGAGAGACTGCTGAAGAAAAAGCACAATTTGATTCACAGGTTGATTTACTAGCAGAAGAGACAATTTATAAAAAATTTACTCCTCAAAAAGACACGGCTTTATTTCCAAAATGGCATGCAGCTTCTTGGAAGGATAAATTAATATTATTAGATAAATTTGAAGATGAGAGAATGGTAAGCTTTGGAAAAAAAATAATATACCAAGAATCACCTGACACACTGCCTGCTGATATGTTTAAAACTATTAAACGTGGAATAGCTGAAAGAATATTGAGCGATGAGAAGGAAAAATGGTGGACATGCAAAGAATTTTATTTTGAGTGTGATAATTTAAGAGATAGATATACCAACGAAAAAGATGAGAAAAAGCTCAAGTTTTTAGACGAAATTAACGAGTTTGTTGAAGGTATTCAGAAAAAATATGAGCAGGCATAATTGGCTTTTGTTAATTAACTAAAAAAATCCCTTTTTACATATTGAATAAATAGAATAAAAATTTATATAAGAAGTATGCTTATAGATTTTAAAGACGAAGAATTTGAAACAAAAATTAAGAATGAAGATATCTCTGTAGTTCAATTTTCTGCAGAATGGTGTGCTCCATGTAAGAGCCTTAAACCCATTATGGATAAGTTTTCAGATAGCTACAAAGATAAAGCTAGCTTTTATTATGCTGACATTGAAAATGGTGGAATTAATACTGGTTCAGCTGCCGGTGTAAGAGGTGTACCAACTGTTATTGTTTACAAAAAAGGTGTCGAAGTAGATAGAAAAGTTGGTGGAGTTGCTGAGAGCCAAATGAAAGAGTTTCTAGATAAGAATATCTAGTTTAAGTTTAAAACTTCTCCTGCAAGATACAAAGACCCTGTAATTAAAATAATATCATTTTCCTGAAGATCAATTGATCTAATTGCTTCCTCAACAGAATTTTTATAATTAATATTTTCAAAATTTTTAATTTTCTCTTTAAGTTCATTTCCCCTAATAGCATTGGGTTGATTGGGAATATCAATTGTTGTTAATGATTTAATATTTTTAAAGTAATTCATATATTCATTGTGGTCTTTGTTGGCCATCATTCCTAAAATAATATGTTTGTTACAATTTAGACTTTGAAGATATTCATTTAATACTTTTGCACCAAGTGGGTTGTGAGACCCATCTACAAATAACAAGTTATTAGTAGTTAAATCTTTTAATTTTCCAGATTTTAACTCTTGAAGTCGTGCGATACTTTCTATTTTGGTAATACCACTCTTAATATGCTCATCAGTTATTTTATAATCTGTTAATTGTCTAGCAGTTGCAATTGCAGTAGAGACATTTTCCAATTGAAATTCTCCAGGTAGATTAGGTTTTGGAAGTTTAAGAGCACCAAATTCATCTTCAAAATAAAAAAAATCATTTTCTTTTAATGTAAAATTATAGTTTTTATTAAAGATTATCTTTTTAGAAGAATTATCTTTAATTGTATCTTCAATACTTTTGCTAATTTCATTTGTACTTTGCTTTGCAACAATGATTTTAGAGTTTAATAAAGTAGATGTTTTTTCAAATATTATTTTGATAACTGTTTGCTCTTCTTTTGGAAGCCAGTCTAAGTGATCAAGACCAATAGCTGTCACAATGCTAGCTAAGTTTTTCTTTAAAATATTGGTAGCATCAAATCTATGAAATAGACCTGACTCAATTAAGTTAATGTTTTTAGGGTATTTCTTTGCATAATGAAGGTAAGCAACAGTTAAAATTTCAAAGAAAGTAATTTGTGTTTGATTATTAGCTTCTTCTATTTCAGAAAAAAGATTTGCTAATTCATCATCTGTTAGAGGCTTATTGTTAAAGACAAATCTCTCATTAATTTTTTGAATGTGAGGACTGGTATAAATATTACATTTATAATTTGCTTCTTTTAAAATTGCATAAAGTGCCTGGATAGTTGAAAATTTTCCGTTCGTTCCAACAACTGAAATACAATTAACTTGATCTTGAGGATTACCTAATTTTTCTAAAAGATTTCTAGTTCGATCTAGGCTTAGATCAATCTCTTTAGGATGCAGCTTTTGTAAGCGCTCTACTATCTTCTGAAGTTTCATTTTCTAATGAATTTATAGCAGAATTTTTCTTTAACAATATTGATAATAATGAACCAATTTTTTCTCTTAAGTCTTTTCTCTCGACAATCATATCGATAAATCCTGATTTCTGAACGTACTCACTTTTTTGAAAGCCTTCTGGTAACTCTTCTCTTACAGTTCCTTGAATTACTCTAGCTCCTGCAAAAGCTATAAGAGCCCCTGGTTCTGCTAAGTGTAGATCACCCAACATTGCATATGAGGCTGTAATACCACCTGCTGTAGGATCAGTTAGCACAACAATGTAGGGTAAATTATTTTTCTTTAGTTCGTTAATTGCCAGTGTCGTTCTTGTCATTTGGCTTAATGATATAAGACTTTCCATCATCCTCATTCCACCTCCAGAAGTAAACACTACAAAAGGTTGTTCATTTTCTATCGCATGTTGAACTCCGTATAAAAAAGCCTCACCTTCTGCAGCACCAATTGAGCCACCTACAAAATCAAAATCAGATGCAATTGCTGTAATTTTTAAATTTAGAATATTGGTATTAACAACCATCATTCCACAATCCATGCCAGTTTTTTTTCTAGCAGCTTTTAGTCTATCTTTATAAGGTTTTGCATCATTCCAATTTAAAGGGTCATCTTGAGGAATGGGAGTTTTTAAAACTTCATAATTGTTTTTGCCAAATATAATATCAAATCTTTGACGTGGGTTTATTCTGTGGTGTTTGTTACAAGATGGGCAAACCCATAAGTTTTCTTCTAAATCTTTTTTTAAGATAGGCCCCTTACAACATGAGGTCCAATCACTATTAGCTATTTCAGTTTTAGTTGCACGTGCTTTAATGATGGTTTTTATCTTCTCACCAAATCTTAAAGTTTTTTTAATCCAATTCATGCTATTTTTTTTCTTAACTTTAACACAATATTAGTTACATTTGTGACAGGATTTTGGCGTTTTTTAATAGAATTTGATATTTCTTTACATAAAGCACTACCAACTACTAACCCGTCAGCCTTTCTTAAGGATGCTATAGTTTTTTCAGTGATCCCAAAGCCTATTACAATATTCTTATTCTTATTAAGGTTTTTAATTTTACTGTAACGCTCTAATATTTTTTTAGGTGAAACTTTTAGCTTGCCGCCAGTTGTTGAGAGCATACTGATATAATAAACCATATCGTGTGAATCTTTTATAATTTTTTTCATTCTACTTGGAGAGGTGGTAGGAGATACCAATTGAATAAAACTAATACCTTTTTTCTTACATTTTTTTGCAAATTCTTTATTTTCTGGATAAGGAAGATCAACAACAATTAATCCATCTACACCTACTTTTTTGCAAATATTTATAAAGTTATTATCTCCATATTGATAAATCATATTATAATAACCCATCAATATTACAGGCTTTGATTGTTTTGATTTTTTAAAATCTTTAACTATTGAAAAAACATCTTTAATTTTAATACCATTTTTTAAAGCTCTATAAGCACTTGATTGAATCTGGCCACCATCTGCAATTGGAGTGTTATGAGGAAATCCTATCTCACAAATATCAGCATATTTTGCAATTGATTTTAATATCTCAAGAGATTTCTTTTTAGTATTATCTCCAGCTACAGTGTAAGTTAGTAATGCAGGTCTCTTTTCAATTTTTACTTTTTTAAACGCTAAATTAATTAAAGACATCTTAGTTAATTTTTCCCAATTTTTCTTTTAAAATATCTCGATCTTTTTTAGCATCACCACAAGAGTTAACAATAATGATAGTATCTTTACTTAATTTTGGGGCAATTTTTGTAGCTTCTGCAAAAGCATGACATGGCTCAAGACTTGGGTTTATTTTTTCAAGTTTTGTAACTAGTTTGTATGCATTTAAAGCTGCCTCATCAGTTGCAGATGTATATCTTGCTCTTTTAGTATCCTTTAAGAAACAGTGGATAGGTGACACGCCAGGATAATCCAATCCAGCAGAAATAGAAGCGGTATCGTTAATTTGTCCTTCATTATTTTGACAAACATAAGCTGCAGCTCCATGTAATATTCCAAGTTTAGCATCATTAGTTAGAGGTGCCGCATGTAGTTTTGAATTTTTTGGTCCTCCAGCTTCAACACCGATTAATTCAATTTGTTTTTTATCATAATCAATAAACTCACTCCAGAATCCGTATGCCGAAGAACCACCTCCTATACAATTCAAGAGTTTAATTTTTTTAGGCATCTTTTTAAACTCAGATTGTATTTGAATTTTTAACTCTCTTGAAATTTGAGCTGTACTCCAGCCACAAATTTTAACAAATATGTTAGGACCAACTGTTGATCCAACACACATATGAGTATTATCACAATTTGAAACCCAGAAGCGCATGCATTCACTAACAGCATCTACCAATGTTTGGCTTCCTGAATAAACGGGCACAACTTCAGCGCCATTCTCTCTCATTGCGTCTACATTAGGCTTTTGCCTCTTTATATCTTTTGCACCCATGAATATTTTACATTTAAGGCCAAACTTTTTAGCAGCCATACTCAACATCTTTCCAGCATAGCCAGCACCCGTATCGCCAACAACATATTTTTTTCCTGCCTTTTTAGCAATAAGGCAATGAACCGTTGCATTATAAATTTTATGAGCTCCTCCGTTCGCCTCTGACACCATTTTGGCATATATTTGGGCTCCACCTAGGTGATCCGATAGGTTTTGAAGTTTAATAAATGAAGTAGGAGAACCTATGTAGTTTTTAAAGTAATAGTCTCTTTTTTTAAGGAATTTCTTATCGTATCTAAGTTTTTCAAAAAGTTCAGTTAAATCCTCAACAGGCTTTTTTAAAGTTTCAGGTATAAAATTACCACCAAATTTACCACCCCAAAAGCCACTTTTATTATGCTGATCAATTAAAGGAATTTTCTTTTTAAGTTTCATTATTAATTAGTTTAATTTTGTTTAAAAAAATATTTATTTTTGAAATATCTTTTAATCCAGATGTTTCTAGACCTCCAGAAATATCTATAATATCTGCTATTTCTTTGTAATTTTTAAGGTTATCTTCAATTTGAATATTCCCAGCTAACATTAATTCTTTATTAATTTTAATGTTTTTAATTAATTGATGATCGAAGGACATACTTTTTTCATAACCTTTGCTATCAAATAATATTATATTGGCAAGCTCGTTGTACTCTAAGTACTTAACAGTATCATTTTGATCCTTTACTGTTATTGCAACAATAATTTTTTTATTATATTTTTCCTTAATAGATTTAACATCAGATGGGTCGCAATCATAAAGTTGATAATAATCGAATGGTAGATCCTTTATTCTTTCTAATATATCTTCATTCGGTTTAACCAATACAGCAACATATTTTGATTTTTTTTTATCGACTTTTAGTAGCTCTTTAAGCTTATCGTGTTCAACAAACCTTATTGATTTAGGCCAATTACAAATAAACCCTATCATCTTAGGTGGGTCAGGATGGGAAGTTAAAAATTTTAAAGTTTTAGAGTCGGAGATCCCACAAATTTTGCAGGATAGGATCATTGATTTAAATGATTAATTAATCTTTTAATGTTATTTTTGATATTACCTTTTACCAATGATCTTCCCATTACAATGCCAGAAACTTTATTTTTAAAAGCATCATTAGGAGTCATTACTCTAGACTGATCATTTGCATCATCTCCAGGTAGTCTTATTCCTGGTGTAACAATAAATAAGTTTTTATATTTTTTCCTAACTATTTTTGCCTCTTGCGCAGAACACACAATTCCAGCTGCGCCTGATTTTTTTATAAGACCAGCTTGTTTTAATACTAATTGCTCTACTGTTTTGGTATAACCAATTTCTTTAAGAGATTTATTGTTAAGGCTTGTTAAGATTGTAACTCCTAACACTTTTAAATTTCTGTTAATTGTTTTAGCTTTTTTTGTAATAGCCTTAAGCATTGTAAGGCCACCATTTGCGTGAACTGTAATATATCTACATTTTTTTAAATCTTTTAAACTATCCATTGCAGATAAAGCAGTTTGTGGAATATCATTTATTTTTAAATCTAACCAATAATCTCCTTTAAAATTTTGAAGAAAAGCTCTCCCATTTTTTGAATAAAAAAATTGTAAGCCAAATTTTGGAATTATTTGAAGTTTATTAGTTTTTGTGTCGTTAATTATTTTTTTTATTTCTTTTAAGCTTGAAGTATCGCAAGCAACAAAGATATTTTTATTCATCATTGTTTAATTTTTTAAACATTTCCTTAGACATTTTAAAGTGAATTGTTTTTTTTTGAGGTGTATTTACTTTCTCTCCTGTTTTCGGATTTCTTGATATTCTTGCTTTTTGAATATTGGTAGAGAACATACCAAAACCTCTTAATTCAACACGATCTCCTCGTTTAAGGGCCTGTTTTATTTCAGTAAGAATAATATCAGTAAACTTTTCTAGGTCTTTTTTTAAAAAATTTGGGTAGTTATTAGCGAGTTGTTTTAGAAGCTTTGATTTTACAATAGCCAATTTTTATTCGTCTTTTTTTTTCTTTTTCTCTAAGTCATCAGATAATGATGAAAAAGGTAAGTTTTTACCACTTGCTTCAGAACCATAAGTATCTAGTGCAACTTTACGCTCAATTTCTTCTAAAAGTTTAATACTTAGTGTTGCTTTTCTCTTATCTAAATCTAACTCTTGAATAGCACAGTCAATTCTTTCTCCACCAGTAAATCTAGCAGGTCTTGCATCAGCTGCATTAATAGCTATTGCAGATTTTTTAATAATGAAATCCATTTCACAACCTTCTGGTCTTACAATAAGGCCTTTATTGTCTGTTGAAATAATTTTAACTGTAATAGTTTGTTTAACTTTTTTATCATTAAACCAATCAAAAGGGTCTGGTTGAGTTTGACGTAAGCCAACTCTAACTTTTTGTTCTGCAGCTTTTACTTCTAAAACTTTAACTTTTAATTTATCGCCAATTTTGTATTTAGCTAATTCTTCTTCACCATTATTTAAGTAAGTTAAATCATTACAATGTAAGAAAGCATCAATATCTAAACCATCAACTTTTAAGAAAATAGAATATTCATTTTTACTTGCAACTTCTCCTTCAACTTCAGATCCAATTGGGTAAGTTTTTTCAAACGTTTCAAAAGGGTTATCAGTTGTTAAACGGTGAGATATTGCCACTCTTCTTTTTTCTTTATCAATTTCAGTGATTACACAATCAATTTCATCACCAACTTTAAACATTTTTTTTGCAGAAATATTTTTTTTAGTCCAGCTTAATTCACTTGAGTGCAATAAAGTTGATAATCCTTTTTCAAGCTCACAAAAAGCTCCAAAGTCCATAAGCTTAACAACTTTTACTTTGTAGATTTTATTTAGTTCGTAATTTTTAATATTTTCAAAAGGGTCTGGTGTAAGCTGTTTTACAGAACAGCCAACTTGAAGCTTTTCAAGATCAACACTGATTACTTTAAGGTCATGTTTCTCACCGATTGTAAAAACTTCATCAGGGTGATTAACTCTTGAATAAGAAATCTCTTGCAAGTGAACTAAAACATCAAGCTCACCGTTAACACTAAAGAAACAACCAAATGAACTGTAGCCTTTTACTTCAGCATCTTTAATTAAATCTCCAACTTTGAATTTTTCAACAATTTTAATTTTATCTTCTTTTTTAAATGAAGAAATTATTTCTCTTCTAGAAACACATGCGTTTCCTCTAACTTTATCTAATTTTATTAGCGCAAATTTTTGAGGTTCATTCATTAAATGACTTATGTCCTTTAATGGTTTGTCAGAAATTTGAGATCCAGGTAAAAACATTAAAGAACCAGTATCGATGTGTTCAACTATACATCCACCTTTAACACGTCCAGTAATTTTACCCATGATAGGTTCATTTTTTTCATAAGCCTCAACAAGCTTATCCCAACCTTGAATTTTTTGAGCTTTTGAAGCTGACACTAACACTTCACCTTTTTTATCTTCTAATCTTTCAAGAAGAACAGAAATTTTTTCACCTACTTTTGCTTTATCAAGCATGCCCATGCTTTTTAATTCATTGATATCTAAGATAGGCTCTGATTTTAATCCAGGTACTTCAAGAAATACAAAGTTATTAGTAACTTTATTTACTACACCAGTAATGATTTTTCCTTCTTCAAGATTTGCTGTTTTAGTAAATTGTGAATTTAGTAGTTGCTCGAACTCTTTAGAGGCGGGGTTTAAAAGGTCTTTATAAATTTCCATTAAGCTTTTAGTTTCCTATCTATAATTTGTTTAATTTTTAAAAAGCATGATCTTTTAGTTAAATTTGTAGTATTAATCAAGATCGAATCTCGAGTTCTAATAAGGGGTGAAACTTTTCTATTATAGTCACTTTTGTCACGGTTTTTGATACTTTTTAGGACTTCATTAAAAGATATTTTCTTATTTAGTCCTTTTAACTCTTTATATCTTCTTAAAGCTCTAGTCTTAGTATTTGCTGTTATAAAAAATTTAAAATCAGCATCAGGAATTATCTTATAAGTTATGTCTCTTCCATCTAAACAAGATCCATTATACTTTTTGGGAGGGTGATAAGCGCTTTTAATTTGAAATGCATGAACAAGTTTTCTTATTTTTTTATCTTTTGATATAATTGATGCCATTGTTCCAACTTCATCTGATAATAATTTTTTATTTTGCAAATCTTTCATAGTTAATTTGAGCATCTTTTTTTTTATCAAGCTATGACTATATTTGTTTGGTTGAGTAAGTTTAGTATTTGCAATTAATCTATAAATTTTTCCTGTATCTAAATAAAATAAGTTAAAATGTTTAGAAATTAATTTTGCTTGAGTGCCAGCACCAGCAGCAGCAGGAGAATCTATTGCAATTTTAATTCTTTTTTTTAACTTCATAAAGATGAATGGTTTAGATCTTTAACTATTTTCAAAAAGGATGGAAAGGAAGTATTTATAGAATCTTTATCGTGAATTTTCCATTTTCCACCAAGGGTTAAGGCAGCAATTGTACTCATCATAAAAACTCTATGATCTTTTAGATAGTTTTTAACAGTTATTGATTTTTTTATTTCTAAATTAGGTTGCCCATAAATCTTAATAGAATCTTTTGTTAAATCTGTTTTTATGCCCATCATATTTAAAATTTTGGAGCCCCAAATTAACCTTGGGCTTTCTTTTTGGTTTAGTTCTGAAAGATCTTTAAAATAAGAAATACCTTTTGCTTTTGCTGCAACTAAAAAAATAACTAAAAATTCATCTATGGCACTACTATTTAATTCTGTTGGACAATTAATAGCTTTAAGTTTTTTTGAACTTTTTATTAAAATATCAGAAATTTTTTCTCCCCTGTAATTTTTTTGGTTTTCAAGTGTTACCTGGGCTCCCATTTTTTTTAAGATTGTAATAACCCCTACTCTAGAAGGATTGATGTTTACGTTCTTAATTAAAAGTTTTGAATTATCGGCAAGCGTTGTTAGTACCATAAAAAAAGCACTTGAACTAATGTCTCCTGGAATTTGATAATTGAAGGCATTAATTTTTTTTGGTTTTTTAATATATATAAAGTCAAATTTTTTAGTCTTTCTTACTTTGATTGGAATTTTTAAATATTTAAAAAGTAATTCTGTGTGATTTCTTGATTTCTTTGCCTTAATAGAAGTTGTTCCTGATGCATTTAACGCTGCAAGCATTACGCTACTTTTACATTGAGCTGAGCCCTTGTTCTCCAAGTACTTAATACCTTTTGCTGATTGTGTGCCAAGAATTGTTAAAGGTAGTTTATTCTTTATCTTATAAAAAAATTTTACCCCAAATTTCTCCAAAGGTACGGTTACTCTTGAAAAGTCTCTTTTAGACAAACTTTTGTCGCCAACTATTTTTATTTTTTTAGGAGATTTAATTAAAAGACCTAGAATCAATCTACCAAGTGTTCCAGAATTTTTAGCATCTATTGTTAAGTTTTTTTTATATTTAAAGCCATTAATTCCATTACCAACTATTTCACAGTAATTTTTTTGCATCCTCACTTTTATACCAAATTTTTTGACGCTATCAATTGCAGCCAATACATCTTCTGACATTAAAAGGTTGTAACCTTTCGATTTTCCAATTGCTTGAGATGCTAAAAGAACCCATCTTATGCTTAAACTCTTGTCTCCACTAACTTGTATCTGTTTATTAAATTTTTTTATTTTATTTTTAATTATGAGTGTTTTCGACATACTTTAATTGAATTTAAAAGAGTCACCGAAATAAGCATTTTTAGCTTCAGTATTATTAACCAATTCATTGGGAGACCCTTGTGCTACAATCTTGCAGTTTGATAAAATTACAGCAACATCCACGCAAGAAAGTAGATCACGTGCTTGGTGATCACAAATACAAATAGTTATATTGCTTTCTGTTTGTAAATTAACAATAATTTCTTGTAGCATTTTAATAGTTAGAACATCTAGCGCCGCGAAACACTCATCAAGTAAAAGTACTTTTGGCTCACTTAATAAAGCAAGAGCAATTACTAGCTTTTTTTTTTGTCCACCAGATAGAAACTTTGCTTTTATATCTCTGATAGCATCTAATTCAAATTTAGCTATAAGCTGATCAATTTTATGGTAAATTAAATTTTTATTCTTAATTACAATTTCTGCTATTGCTTTTAAGTTTTCTAATAAAGTAAGATCACTAAAATAACCTCCATATTGAGGAACATACCCAATTTTAAATTTTGTTGTTCTCAAATATATTGGGTAATTAACAACATCCATTCCTTCAAACTTTATTTTGCCATAGTCAGGTTTAATTAGACCTGTGATCAAATTAAAAATTGTTGATTTTCCAACTCCGTTAGGTCCCAACATTCCCAAAATTTGTCCATGATTAATCTTAAAACTTACGTTGTCTAAAATTTTTCTCTTGCCGAATGATAATGTTATATTTTCTAGAGAGATCAGGGGCTGAGGGTTTTTAAAGGATTTAATTCTAAATTTTTTAATCACACCCATATTATTTAGTCCCATTGATTAAAACTTTTTTTTTAGTATTATTCATAAAAATTTTGGTATCTTTTGTTGTAAGATTTATTTCAATTTTATCAGCAAATAAATTTGTTTTCTCTCCAGTATAAACAACGTTTGTAGTAAATATTCCAAGATTGTTTAAAAAAGAAAAATCTAAGTATTCCCCAGTTATTTTATGTCCTGGATAAATAACTATTACATTTTCAGAAAAAATAGTATCATAATTTTTTGAATTATATTTACCAAAATTAGAAGTAATTTTAACAGTGTCTGAGTCTTTTATAAAAATAAAAGCAACAACATCTCTTAAAAACATTAAATCAGCATTATCAATTTTAATCTCAGCCTGTTTTGCAGTGATTTCATATTTATTGCCTTTAGCATCGGTAGAAACATAATTAATCTCATCAATATAGGTTGAGGTGCTATTTTGATTTTTATCAATTTTCTCTATAGCTGAAGCTTCTTTTACATCTTCAAAATTCTTAGCGAAGTATTTTAAATAAAACCATAATGAAATGATAACAATGACAAGAACCATTAGAACTTGTAGACCTGTTTTTTTATTCATTTAATGAATGTTTGACTGAAGTATGTTGTGAATATGTAAAATTCCAACAGTTTTTTTTTTGTTCTTATCTTTGTGAACACATAGAGAGGTGATTTTTTTTGCATTCATTATAGATAAAGCTTTTTCGGCAAGAGTGTCTTGACGGATGCTGACAGGATTTTTAGTCATAACCTTTGTGACAGATAGATCTTGGAGATTATGGTTCATTCCATTAAACCTTCTAATTTGGCCATCAGTAATTATTCCTGTAGTGATTTTCTTATTATTTTGAACAATTAAAGTACCAAGTTTTTTGTTTGAAATAATTTTTAAAGCTTTTTTCATATTTAAGTTTTCATTTACGAATGGAATTTTACTTCCTGTAATCATTAATTCTTCAACAGTTCTGAGTTGTGCACCAAGATTTCCAGAGGGATGAAACTTTTTAAAATCTTTTTTATTAATATTTTTTTTATTCAAAACTGCAACTGCCAACGCATCACCTATGCTCAATTGATTAATTGTGCTTGAAGTTGGAACGATACCAAGGCCTGCCTCAGTTACCTCTGGAATAAGGAGTTTGATATCAGAAGCTTTGTACAATATCGAATTTTTTTTAGACATTATTCCTATTAGAGTGATTTTATTTCGATTTGCATATTTTATAATATTTTTTAGCTCTTCCGTGGAACCAGAATAACTTATCAAAATTAAAATATCTTTTTTTGAAATGCTACCAAGATCACCATGAGAACAGTCGTTTGCAGATAATGAAAATGAAGGTGTTCCAACAGAAGAAAGTGTTGCTGAAATTTTTGCTGCTATTAATCCACTTTTGCCAACTCCACATAATATCACTTTAGATTGACAGTTTGCTAATGATTCTACCGCTTCATTAAAGGAATTATTAATTGAATTTTTTAATTTTTTTAGAGCTTTGATTTCAAGATCAATTACACTTTTTGCAATTTTTTTATAATTTCTTTTTTCCATTTAATGAGACCATATATCGTCTTTAAATAAAGCCAAATCAAGATCAACCCTAGTTTTTAAAAATGATAAACAGCTCCTGTATAAACCAACTCTTTTTTCTCTTACAAGAATTTTATTTAATTCTTCATGAATTTTATGTAAATAAATAACATCATTGGCACAATATTTTAATTGTGCTGGAGATAGTTCCCCTCCAAAATCTGAACTTTGAAATTGTTTACTTACATCTATGTTCATAAATTCTTTAATTAACGTTTTTAGGGAGTGGCTATCTGAATAGGATCTGGCTAACTTTGAGGCAATTTTTGTATCAAGAATATTGTTAGTTTCTGTCTTCAGGTAATGTTTTATGTGAGCCATGTCCGCCCTACCATAATGAAATATTTTGGTGATCGACCCGTCAGAAAGAACTTTATTTAAGTTAGGAGCATCATATTTTTCCCTATCAAGCTGGATAATATGAGCATCAGAATTACCAGTCGATATTTGAATGAGACATAAAGGATCACGCTTTACATTGAGGCCCATAAATTCTCCATCAACCGCTATAATATTGCCTAAATTTAAATCTTCTGGTAGATCACTCTTGTGAAGTTTAATATCAATATTCATTTTTAATTATATATATATGAAAGCAAAAAATTGTCTAATCTTTGGCGGTAGCGGTCAAATAGGTCGTCATTTAATAAGAAAGCTTACTAAAAATAATTACAAAGTAACTGTGGTTACTAGAAACCTTCATCAAAAAGGGTATGCAATAAAGACACAAGCTAATGCAGGCTACATAGATATTGTTGAAGCCAATATCTTTGACGAAAAAAAAATTAGAAAGCTTTTCTCTCAAACTGATATTTGTATTAATTTAATTGGTATTTTGTATGAAAGTGGCAAGGGTAATACTTTCAAAAATATTCACTCTATTTTTCCGTCTATTTTAGCTAAACTATGTAAAGAATATAAAGTTCAGCAATTTATTCATTTGTCAGCATTAGGGATAAACAATGCAATAGATTCAGAGTACGCAAAAAGTAAATTAGATGGCGAACTTAGTATTCAAAAAAATTTTCCTTTAGCAACAATATTGAGACCCTCTGTGGTTTATTCAGTTGATGATAATTTTACTACGTCTTTTATGACTTTACTAAGTAGGCTTCCGTTCTTTCCACTTTATTATAATGGATCAACTAAATTTGCTCCAATACATTGTTCGGATTTAACAGATACTATTTATCACGTTGTCTCTAAAAATATTTACTCTAAAATTTTAGAGTGTGTTGGGCCTGACGTCTTATCTTTAAAAGAAATTTTGAAAAAATTATTATATTTAATAGGTAAAAAAAGATTATTAGTTCCATTACCTCTTTTTGCGGCAACAATGTCTGCTAAAGTATTTCAATTATTTCCAAAACCACTTCTAACAATAGATCAGCTTACACTTTTAAAATATGACAATGTTCCTTTGGGCAAATATCAAACTAATGCTGATATTGGAGTTCCAAGTACCAGAGTATTTGATAATGAGGTAGAAAAATATAGCTATATGTGGAGAGAAGGTGGGCAATTTTCTACAAAAAAATACAACCCTACTAATTCTTAATAGAATTCCCTATACTAAAATTGTATGATTACTTATGATAATTAATATTATTTATTTTTTAATATTCTCAATTTTATCTTTCTTAATTTATCTAATCATAAAATCTCTGATCAGAGGGTTTAATGGAAAGAATAAGAAATAAAAAATAAGATTAATTAAATTTAAGAATTATTAAGCAATATTAATTTTCTTATCAATATACTGAGGTGCCTCTTCATCTTTGTCAGCTACAGGATCTTCTTTTCTTCCTTTTGGCTGATAGGCATATAGCAAATGAAGTTTGCAATATGAAAAATCTTTCAGAGATAATCGTCCACAAAAATAAAATGACTGTTCTTCCGGATGTCCTACAGGCCATTTACAAGAGCTCTCATCTAGTTCCTCTAATTTCTTTGGATTTTCTGGTTCAAAATCTTTTTCAATAATTAAGGATTGAAACTTACTTTTTTTGCCTCTTCTTTGTTTAGAAGAATTTTCTTCTGAACTATTATCAAAATTTTGACTTGAAGATGCATTTCTAGTTTTAATTTTTGATGATAAATTTAATCTATGAGCTTTGCCAATTACTGCATTTCTACTAATACCACCAATTATTTCAGCGATTTGACTTGCGGTGCTTCCTTTGCCCCAAAGTTTTTTTAACTTTTCTACTTTTTCTTCATTCCAGCTCATAATCTATATTTAGTATGTTAATTAATTTTTACAACTATATACAGATCACACAGGATCAAAAAAAAGACAATGGATTTTTCTGTTTTATACACATCTTTTTTTAAAATTTATATATGATTACTTATGGTTGAATTGAATAAAAAATATCATATCGGAGTTAAAAAGTTTGGCTTTGTAAATTGGATTGGCTTTAAGAGCCTATGGCTTAAAGAGTGCAATAGGTTCATGGTAGTTTGGCAACAAACATTGCTATCTCCACTTGTATCAAGTTTATTATTTTTATCAGTTTTATCTTTGGCATTAGGAAATAACAGAGGAGACGTGCTTGGTTATTCTTTTATGAGTTTTTTAGCGCCAGGACTAGTTGCAATGAGTATTTTGGGCCAATCATTCAGTCATTCAGTTTCTTCATTGATGATTGGAAAAATTCAAGGGAATATTGTTGATATGCTTTATGCACCATTATCAGCACTTGAAGTTTCAATGGCAATAATACTAGCAGCCTTAACAAGAAGTTTTTTAATAGCTACAATTTCAATAGGTGTTTTTTCTCTAATAGTTGAAATACCAATATATAATATTTTATATATTTTTGTCTTTGGTTTTTTAGGAGCATTTATTTTGGGAAGCTTAGGTTTTATTACCGGTCTTTGGGCTGAAAAGTTTGATCATACGGCAACAGTCACTAATTTTGTTATTACACCCCTAAGTTTTTTATCTGGAGTATTTTATTCAATAGATAAACTTCCACAATTTTTTCAAACGATAAGTCATATTAATCCATTTTTTTATATGATTGATGGTTTTAGATACGGCTTTTTAGGTAAGTCAGATGGTTCAATAAATATAGGATTGATATATTTATCAATACTAAGTGTTTTAATTTGGTATGTAGCTTTTTTTCTTTACAAAAAGGGTTATAAAATTAAATCTTAGTTAATGAGCGCTTTAGCAAAAAATTATAATAGAAGACCAATTTCCTTTAAGTATGGAAAGGGAAGTTTTTTATATTCTACTAATGGAAAAAAATATTTAGACTTTGTTCAGGGAATAGCAGTTAATTCCTTAGGGCATGCAAACCCATATTTAATAAAAGCAGTTAATAAACAATCAAAAAAACTTTGGCATGTTTCTAATGCGTTTATCATTCCGGAGGGAGAAAAATTAGCTAAAAGATTAGCCAAAAAAACTTTTGCAGATTTTATTATTTTCCAAAATAGTGGAGCAGAAGCTACAGAAGCTGCAATTAAAGTTGCTAGAAGATATTTTTATTCGATAGGACAACCTTCAAAGAATAGAATTCTTTGTGTTAAAAATTCATTTCATGGAAGAACGTTAGCTACAATTTATGCTAGTGGATCTAAGAAGATGACAGAAGGTTTTGGACCAAAAGTGGATGGGTTTGATCACTTTGAATTTGGAAACCATAAGGATTTTAAAAAAAAAATAACAAAAAGAACAGCTGCAATTATGGTTGAAACCGTGATGGGAGAAGGTGGAATTAAAACTATTCCCAATTGGTGTTTAAAAGAATTAAGAAAAATTTGTGATAAGAAAAAAATTTTATTGATTTTAGATGAGGTGCAGTGTGGAATTGGTAGAAGTGGAAATTTTTTTGCATTTGAAAATTCAAAGATTAAGCCTGATATTGTCCCAATTGCAAAAGGTA
Organism: Candidatus Pelagibacter sp. uisw_138; assembly: GCF_059512485.2. NCBI lineage: Bacteria > Pseudomonadati > Pseudomonadota > Alphaproteobacteria > Candidatus Pelagibacterales > Candidatus Pelagibacteraceae > Candidatus Pelagibacter > Candidatus Pelagibacter sp. uisw_138. Next base: position 100,364 of record NZ_CM183453.2, read on the forward strand.
TTGGAGGTGGGTTTCCATTGGGTGCGGTCTTAATGAATAAAAAAGTAGCATCAGGAATGACAGCTGGAACTCATGGGTCAACATTTGGTGGTAACCCACTGGCTATGTCTGTTGGAAATGCTGTTTTAGATCAAATATTAAAAAAAGGGTTTCTTTCAAATGTTAAAAAATTATCAAAATACTTTCACTCAGAATTAAATAAATTGAGAAAAGATTTTCCTAAAGTAATCAAAGAAGTAAGAGGTGTTGGTTTACTAATAGGACTACAACTTCATAATGATCAAACAAAATTTATACAGAAATTAATGAATAATAAATTATTAACGATTAGAGCAGCTGAGAATGTTGTTAGAATATTACCTCCTCTAAATGTCAAAAAAGAAGAAATAAATATAGCAATAAATACCATTAAAAAAGTGTGTTCTACTTATAAATAAAAATGAAACATTTCATCAACCTTAAAGACATATCTTCAGCAGACTTAAAAAAGATCGTCACTGATGCAAAAAAAAGAAAACAAAAAAGAAAAAATTATAACACTCTAGAAGTCGATAAAGATAAACCTTTAAAAGGTAAATTACTTATTCAAATGTTTGAAAAGGCAAGTTTGAGAACGCGATTGAGTTTTTATCTTGCAATAAAACAATTAGGTGGAGGAACTATAACTCTTAGAGCTAACGAATTGCATTTAGGAAAAGGTGGAGAAAGTCTAGCAGATACAGCAAAAATCTTATCAACTTATGGAGACGGTTTTATGCTGAGAACTGATAGTGATGAAAAAATAGCAGAATTTAGTAAATATTTAAAGATACCATTAATAAATGGTTTAAGCCCATCATCTCATCCAACTCAAGTGCTATCAGATATTTTTACAGTTGAAGAAATTAAAAAAAAATCTATTTCTAAATTAAATATTTGTTGGATTGGAGATTCAAATAATGTTCTGAATAGCCTGATTGCTGCTTCAGTTAAATTTTCTTTCAACTTAAACATTGGCTGTCCTAAGAGCTATGAGCCTAAAAAATTTGTATTAGATTGGGTTAGAAAAAATAAAAGAAAAATTAATATCTTTAATGATGCTAAAAAAGCAGTTAAAAATGCTGATGTAATTTTTTCAGACAAGGTGATTTCATTGAATGATAAAGTTAATAAAAATAAAAAAATTAAAGATTTTAAAAACTTCCAAATTAATTCAAAATTGATGAGTTTTGCCAAAAAAGACACAACTTTTTTACACTGTCTTCCAAGAGGAGATGAGGTCACAGGAGATGTTTTTTTGGGAAAAAATTCTGAAGTATGGTTACAGGCCCTGAATAGAGTGCATGTTCAAAAAAGTATTTTATTATATTGTTTTGGGAAATTAAGGTAGCTGTTTAGGGCTGTCACTGCTTTGATTTAGATATTTAATTACAGAAGCTCTGTCTTTCTCTTTTCTTAAACCAGCATAGGACATTTTAGTTCCCTTTAAATAAGAAGCAGGTTTTTTTAAAAATCCATTTAATTCTTCAAATGACCATTCTTTACCATATGAAGCTAAAGCTTTAGAGTATTTATAATCATCTACTCCGCCAACTGCTCTACCAACAACATTGTATAATGCTGGGCCAATCTTATTTTTTCCACCTTTATTTATTGAGTGGCATGCTGCACATTTTTTAAAAATTTTTTCACCAGAAGCAACATCGCCTAGAGCCATTATAGCTACAATATCTACTTTTTGTTCAACTTCAGCAACTTGAGATGTTGTAGAGGCTAGTTGTCCTTCTACCTCAACTTTATACCCAGGATTTTTTGGTTTATTTACATGAAAAACGCCATCTGCAATCTTTCCTAAACCGATTACAAGTAATGCAACCATTAAAATTGCTGCAATAATTTTATTAAGCTCGAACGAATCCATATAATTATTATTATTTTGCAGATATAACATGATAATTAAAAAAATACTTAATTTTTAATTTTTAATTTTGCGTCTGTTAGACGCACAAAATGGTAAATTTATAATGGCTAAAACATTAATATTAATTCCATCAAGAATGTCGGCAAATAGATTGCCAGGTAAACCACTTTTAAAAATTAATAATTTATCAATGATTTCTCATGTTTTTAAAAAAGCAGAGGAAGCAAAAATTGGTGAAGTCGTAGTAGCAACAGAAGATATAGAAATACTTGAAGATGTTGAAAAAAATGGAGGCAGAGCCATTTTAACTGGTAGCACTCACAAGACTGGAACAGATAGAATTTTTGAGGCTTATGAAAAACTCAACATCAAGGACATTGATTTTATATTAAACCTACAAGGAGATGAGCCAAATATCGACAAAAATGATATTATAAATTTAAATAACTTTATGATTAATAGTAGTTCTGAAATTGGAACGCTAGCAGCTAAGATTAAAACTGATAAAATGTTAAGTGATCAAAATGTAGTTAAGGTTATTACAGAGTCAAAACTAGAAAAAAATAATTTTCCAAAAGCATTAAATTTTACTAGAGATAGTTTTTCAAAAAATAATCAAAATATTTATCATCATATTGGAATCTATTCATACAAAACAAGTATATTGAAAAAATTTGTTAGTTTGGATCAAACATTAAGTGAAAAGCAAAGTAGATTAGAGCAGCTAAGAGCATTAGATAATAATTTGAAAATCAGTGTTGCTTTGGCAAATTTTTCTCCTATAGGCGTAGATACAAAAGAAGATTATCTGGCTATAAAAAAAATTATGGAATATAAATCATAGAAATGAGCAAAATTTATTTTCAAGGTACATTTGGCGCATATTCACATCTAGCAGCGTTAGAAATAGATCCTAAGGCAGAGGTAATTCCATGTAAAACATTTGATGAATGTTTTTTAAAAACATCTCAAGATAAAAACTCGAAAATGGTAATTCCTGAATCAAATCGAATTACAGGAAATATTGGAATCGAATATCTTATTTTTAAGTATAGGCTGAATATTTATGCTGAACATTTTCATAAAATTGAACATAATTTATTAGGACAACTAGATAGTAATTTAAGTGATATAAAAGATGTTTACTCTCACTCTCAAGGCTTATCTCAGTGCTCTAAATTTATTAAAAAAAATAATTTAGTTGAGCATATTCGCGCTGATACTGCTGGTTCAGCTGAGACAATTTCAAAAACTAAAATTAAAACTGAAGCAGCAATTGCATCTTCTTTGAGTGCAGAAATTTATGATCTAAAAATACTTTCAAAAAATATTGAGAATGAAGAAGGTAATGCTACAAGGTTTTTGGTAATGGGCAATGAAGTTTTACAGCCTGATTTTGGTGAAAAGAAATATATAACTTCTTTTCTATTTAAACTGAAAAGTAAGCCTGCAGCTCTGTATCAATCATTAGGTGGTTTTGCTATTAATGGAGTTAATCTTACAAAGCTTCAAAGCTACCCAGAACAAAATTCATTCGAGTCATACTTTTTCTTATGTGATTTAGATGGTCACATAGATGATCCAAAAGTTCAAAAATCTTTGGAAGAATTAGGACTTCATTGTCAAGATTTTCATGTACTAGGTGTTTTTGAGGCTGATAAATTTAGAGAAAAATAATCCAGAAACTTTTCTTGTAGATTAGAAAACATTACTGTTATAATAGTTTTTGGAGGCTAGAGGTGAATGCTGCTTGAACCCGACCAGATCTTAACGGAAGCAATCGTAGAGACAGTTATTCAGGTTCTAGTCTCCTTTATATAAAATGAATAAAAATACAAAAGTTTTAGCTTTAAAGTACAGACCTCAGACATTTAATGATCTTATAGGGCAAGATGTTGTTGCGGAAACAATTTCTAATTCTATTAAGGCTAATAAAGTGCCTAATGCCTATCTTTTTACTGGAATTAGAGGAATAGGAAAAACTACTACAGCAAGGATTGTTGCAAAATCTCTAAATTGTTCAAATGGAATAGATAATTTGTGTAAAGAGGAACTTTGTGAAAATTGTAATGCCATTTCTAACTCAAATCATATTGATGTATTGGAAATGGATGCAGCAAGTAAAACAGGAGTAGACGATGTAAGAGACCTTATTGAATTTTCTAGATATGGCCCAACTACTGCTAAATATAAGATATTTATAATTGATGAAGTGCACATGCTTAGCAAACAAGCATTCAATGCATTGTTAAAAACTTTAGAGGAGCCACCAGAATATTTAAAATTTATCTTTGCAACAACAGAAATAAAAAAAATCCCCATTACAGTGGTTTCACGTTGTCAAAGATTTGATTTATCTAGAATTAAATCTTTAGAATTGTTTGATTTTATCAAGAAAATTAAAGAAAAAGAAAATGGTAATGCATCAGATGATGCTCTTAAATTAATTGTTAAAATCTCTGAAGGTTCAGTTAGGGATGCACTATCGTTACTTGATAGAGCTCTACTTACTTTAGATAAAGATAAAGAATTAGATCTTGCAGCAGCGCAAAAAATATTTGGTTATTTTGATAAGTCTCAATTAATTGATTTATTTGAATTGATATTTGAAGGTAAAGAAACTGAAGTACTCAACACTTATAGAGAAATATATAACCAAGGTGTTGAACCAAAAATTTTTATTAATGATTTTTTAGAACTCTTGTATTATTTTAAAAATATTGATTCACTAAATCTAGATGGTAATAACTTTTTATTGAATGATGAAGAATTTAATAAAATTAAAGATCTTGCAGAAAAAGTTAACGATGAAACTTTAATATTATTTTGGCAATTTACTATTAAAACACTTGAGGAACTTGATATTGTTTCTAATCAACATTTATCAATGGAAATGTTCTTAATTAGATTAATTCATTTAAAAGGTATTAAACAAGACAGTGACGAATATAATAAAGACAGTAAACCATTAGCTGAAAGTGAAAACCAAACATCTTTTTCACAAAAAAAAATAAACGAAGATATATTTGGGATAAAAGATAAAGCAGAAACAATAGGTCAAATAAAAAATATTGTTCAAGAGAAAGACATCAAAGAAAAAGAAATTAGCAGTATTGAAACAAACCCTAATCTTATAAATTCATTTGATGATCTATTAAAAACATGCTTTTCTAAAAAAGAGATTAAATTAAAATATGAATTAGAAAAAAACGTTAATCTTGTAAGTTTTGAAAATAAAAGAATTGAAATTTCATTTAATGAAGATTTAGATAAAGATTTTATTAAAGATCTTTCAACAAAACTTTTTGAATGGACTAATGAAAGATGGATTATAAGTCTAAGCAAAACCAAAGGACAGCCATCTAAAAAAGAAGAAGAAATTAACCAAAAAAAAGAACTGTTAGAAAGTGTAAAAAATTCTTCAATTTATAAAGATATTTTAAAAAGTTTCCCTGACGCAGAACTTATTGACGTTAAACCTAGAAAAGAAGATTAAAGAATGACTGATTTTACAAAAATTTTAGATAAAGCAAAAGAATTAGAGGCTAAAATGAAAGAGAGCCAAGAAAAAATAAAAAATATTCAAGTAGAAGGAACCTCAGGTTCAAATTCTGTAAAGGTTACTTTAAATGGTGAAAATGAAATGATCAAAATTGATCTTTCAGACGAAATATTAAAGGAAAATAAGATTATAATCGAAGATTTGATAGTGGCTGCCCATAACAACGCAAAATCAGAATTAAAATCCAAGACATCTGAGGAAATTTCTAAGTCTACAAGTGGATTTGGTATTCCCGGTTTTAAATGGCCACTTTAAAAATATGCAAAATATTAATGAGATAGAAGAATTAATCAAATTAATTTCTAAACTCCCTGGCTTAGGTCCTAAATCTGCAAAAAGAATTGTATTAAAACTTATTAATAATAGGGATGAACTTGTAAAACCAATGGCAAACACTCTAGCGCAAGTTTATAAAAATGTCATTAGATGCCAATCTTGTGGTACTTTAAAATCTAATTCCTTAGGTTGTGATAACTGTGAAAATTCAAAAGAAAAATATAATAAAATTTGTGTAGTTGAAGACATTGCAGATCAGTGGTCAATTGAAAATTCAAATATTTATAAGGGCTACTTTCATATTCTTGGTGGAACTATTTCTTCTGCTGGTCAGAGAAAAGAAGATCTTTTGATTAATTCATTAGTAGAAAGAGTTTTAAGAGAAAATATTGAAGAAGTTATACTTGCAACAAGCGCAACAGTAGAAGGTCAAACTACAGCTTATTATATAGAGGATAGTTTAAAAAAAACTTCTACTAAGGTTACAAAACTTGCTCAAGGACTACCTGTTGGTGGCGAAATAGAAAGTCTCGATGATGGAACTTTATATTCAGCTTTTAAAAACAGAACTGGAATTAAAACTAATTCTGATTAGATTTCTTTAATAATCGATTTAGATGTAATAACGGTTCTGTGTAACCAGAAGGTTGCTCTTTACCTTTAAAGATTAAATCACAAGCTGTCTTAAAAGCAATTGATTGTTCAAAATTTTCAGACATCATTTCGTAGCTTCCTCTTCCAGAGCGAGTATATGCACTATCATTTTTATTTTGATCATCAACAATTTTTGCCATTTTTTTCATCAGTTCCATAACTTGTGATTTTGTACAAATATCGTGATGTATCCAATTAGCTATATGTTGAGAAGAAATTCTTAAAGTGGCTCTATCCTCCATCAAACCAACATTATTAATGTCAGGTACTTTTGAACAGCCAACTCCATGATCTATCCATCTTACGACATACCCTAAAAGAGTTTGTGCAGAATTGGAAATTTCAGAGTTAATTTCTTCCATTGACCAGTTTGGCCTATCTGCCACAGGAATTGTTAACAGGTCATCCAGTTTTGCAGATTCTCTTTTTTGAATTTCTTTTTGTTTCTCAAAAATATTTATTTCATGATAATGAAGGGCGTGAAGAGCTGCCGCTGTAGGCGAGGGAACCCAAGCACAATTTGCACCAGCATTTAGATGACCAGTTTTTTGTTCCATCATCTCTTTCATTTTGTCAGGCATAGCCCACATCCCTTTACCAATTTGAGCCTTACCAGAAAGACCACATTGAAGACCTATGTCTACGTTATTATTTTCATATGCTCCAATCCATTTAGAAGATTTCATATCTCCTTTTTTAATCATAGGACCAGCTTCCATTGAAGTATGCATTTCATCACCAGTACGATCTAAAAAACCAGTGTTAATAAAAAATACTCTATTTTGAAGTGTTCTAATACACTCTTTTAAATTAGAAGAGGTTCTTCTCTCTTCATCCATAATTCCAATTTTACATGTGTATTTTTCCAATCCTAAAACTTCTTCAACTTTAGTAAAAATTAAATCTGTAAATGTAGTTTCATCAGGACCATGCATTTTTGGTTTAACAATATAAATGGAACCACTTCTAGAATTACCCTTTTTTTTAATATCATGAAGGCAAGCTGCTGAAGTTATAAAGGCATCCATAATACCTTCTGGTATTTCAGAGCCATCTTTTAAAGTGATTGCTGAGTTAGTCATAAGGTGTCCAACATTTCTTACCAATAACAAACTTCTTCCATGTAGTTTTAATCCTTTTCCATCTTTAGAAATATAACTTCTGTCAGGATTTAATTTACGCTCATAAGTCTTTCCATTTTTTTCAAAAGTTGATTTCAAATCACCTTTCATAAGTCCAAGCCAATTACGATAACAAATAACTTTGTCATCAGCATCAACTGCAGCAACACTATCTTCATTATCACAAATAGTTGAAACTGCAGCTTCAACAATAATATCGCTAATTTTAGCAGGATCTTGTTGAGCGCTAAAAGCATTTGGATCTATAATTATTTCTATATGAAGATTATTATTTTTTAAAATTATTGCTGAAGGATCATTGGCCTCTCCTCTATGACCAATAAATTTATCTTTATTTTTTAAAGATGTTTCAGCACTATCTTTTAATACTGTTAAAGAACCATTATTAATTTTAAACCCTGTAATATTATGCCATTCAAAATCTTCTAGAGAAAAATATTTTTTTAAAAAGTCTCTTCCATATTTTATAACCATTTCCCCTCTTAAAGGATCATATCTTTGAGAAGTACTATCTTCAGATTGCTCAATTATATCTGTGCCATACAAACTGTCATATAAACTCATCCATCTAGCATTAGCAGCATTCAGTGCATATCTTTCATTCATGATTGGAACTACTAATTGTGGTCCAGCAATACTAGTTATTTCTTCATCAACATTATTTGTTTTGATTTTAAAATCAGGACCTACTTCTTTTAAATAATCAATTTCTTTTAAAAATTTTTTATATTCCCCTAGGTTTATTTCATTGCCCTTATTTGCAATGTGCCAATCGTCTATTTTTTTTTGTAAATCTTCTCTTATTTTTAATAGGTCTTTATTTTTTGGAGCTAATTCATGAACCATCCTATCAAAGCCTACCCAGAATTTTTCTGAAGAAATATTCGTGTCTTTAAGTAACTCTTCATTAACGAAGTTAAGTAATTTATTAGAAACTGACAGATTGTGTATTTTTGTATATTGTTCTTTCATAGCACCCATTTTACCCCATCTGTATTTTTGCCTGAGAGTTTTGCTCCATCGGCGAGATAAATCTCTTTCCAGAGTGTTATGTTTATTATCGGTCCTTTTGCCTGAGAGTTTCCGGGGTGGTTGCTCCTTCGGCGCTATTATTTTAATAGTCTCTCCCGATATTTATTAAGAATATCTCTTAATAGAATTATGTCAAATATAATTTATTTAAAACATTTTATTGCCTTTTTTCATAATTAATTAATAATTAAAAAATTATATGAAAAATTATTTAAATTTTGAAACAGATATTAAAAATTTAGAGATAGAAATAGACAAACTTAAAGACCCTTATAATCAAGACGGTCTTTCGGAAGTAGACACAAAAAAAATTTCTGAGTCTCAAAAAGAAATAGATAATAAGCTGCAAGAAATTTATTCCAACTTAGATCCTTGGCAAACCACCCTAGTTGCAAGGCATGAAGATAGGCCTAAAGCAAAATTTTTTATAGATAATTTATTTAAGGATTTTATTCCATTGTCAGGAGACAGATTTTATGGAGAAGATAAGTCAGTATTAGCAGGATTTGCAAAATTTAATGAGAAATCGGTTTTAGTTATTGGCCAAGAAAAAGGAGATAGCCTTGAAAGTAGAATTGAAAGAAATTTTGGAATGATGAGGCCTGAGGGTTATAGAAAAACAATTAGATTAATGAAATTAGCCAACAAATTTAATATTCCAATAATTTCTTTTATAGATACACCCGGAGCATATCCTGGCGTAGGCGCAGAAGAGAGAGGCCAAGCAGAGGCAATTGCTAAATCAATTGAGTGCTGCATGTCGTTAAATGTCCCAACTCTTGCAATTGTTATTGGAGAAGGTGGATCAGGAGGTGCAATAGCACTTGCTTCGTCTAACAAAGTAATTATGTTAGAAAATGCAATTTACTCAGTAATATCTCCAGAGGGCTGTGCCACTATTTTATGGAGAGACCCCAAAAGAACTTTAGAGGCAGCAAAAGCCATGAAATTATCTTCAAAAGACCTCTTAGAACTAAAAGTAATTGATGAAATTATTCCAGAGCCAATTGGTGGCGCTCATAGGGATAGAGACCTAATATTAGATAACGTAAGAAAATCAATTGAAAAAAATTTGAGTGAATTTTTTAATATGAGTGGAGAAGAAATTTTTAATCATAGAAAAAATAAATTTTTGACTATTGGAAGATCTAAAGGATTCGTAAATCAATTAGATGATTTAAGCACACTTAGCATGAAAGAAAACAAGGTTAATATGTTTGTTAAAAATTTCTTTCTCTCTAAGTTAAATTTAGTAGCTGCAATTGGATTAATAGTTTTATTGGGCTATTTAGTATTTTCTTTATAAAGCACCACAGCATTTTTTATATTTTTTCCCAGAGCCACATGGACAGGGTTCATTTCTACTTATTTTTTTCCCAATATATTTTGGATCAATTTTGGTTGTTTCAGGAGACTCTTTTTCTAGAGTAGGTTCTTGAACCATTTTTAAATTGATTAAAATCGTAACAAAATCCATTTTTAATTTATTCAATAGGTTTTCAAAAAGAAAAAAAGCTTCTTTTTTATACTCAACTAATGGATCTCTTTGACCATAAGATCTTAAGCCAATAACTTGTCTCAGTTGTTCGAGATATTGAATATGTGACTTCCAATTTAAATCTATGCACTGAAGAAAAATTCTTTTTTCAATTTCTTTTGCTTTTTCTTCATCCAACATTTTAATTCTTTCACTTCTTGCTTCTAAAAATTTAGAATTAATTTTATTTTTGAACTTTTCATCTCTTAATTCAGTGACACTTTTGAATTCATTATCATCAACACTTTTTCCTAGTAAAGTTTTTAGTTGATTGTTAAATTCATTATTTTTAGCTGTTGATAGTTTTTGTGTTTTTAAAGTGATCAAATGACTAATAATTTCAGATAGGAATTCATCCGAATAATCAAAAACTTTTTCACTATTCATTACGCCATTTCTTTGAGAGAATATTACATGTCTTTGGTCATTTAAAACGTCATCAAATTTTAATAAATTTTTTCTTATATCAAAGTTTCTGGCCTCAACTTTCTGTTGTGCTCTCTCAAGTGCTTTATTGATCCAGGGGTGATCAATACTTTCCCCATCTTTTAGACCTAGTTTTTGAAGAATATTATTCATAGACTCGGAACCAAAAATTCTCATTAGATCATCTTCTAAACTAACATAAAAAATTGAACTTCCTTCGTCACCCTGTCTGCCAGCTCTTCCTCTCGCTTGGTTATCAACTCTTCTGGATTCCATTCTTTCAGTACCAATAACAAATAGCCCACCAAGTGATTTTATTTTGTTTTTATTTGTTAAAAGCTCATCATCAGGTTGACTTCCTTTTTTCCCACCTAATTGAATATCAACACCTCTTCCTGAGATACTTGTTGTGATTATAACTGAATTCATTTTTCCAGCATTTGCAATGATTTCAGCCTCATTTTCATGATTTTTTGCATTTAAAACTACATGTTTAATTTTTCCATCATTTAATAGTTTTGAATAAATTTCTGATTTATTGATGCTAGAAGTAAAAATTAATATTGGCTGACTTTGATTATGGCATTCAAGAACTTTTTCAATGATAGCTTTATTTTTTTCTTCTTCGGTTCTGAAAATTTGATCATTCCAATCTTTTCTAATCATTTCTTTATTAGTAGGAATGATGACTACAATTAAGCTGTATATTTCATAAAACTCCTGAGATTCAGTCGCTGCAGTCCCAGTACATCCAGAAATTTTATTATAGAGTTTAAAATAATTTTGATAAGTTATTGATGCTAGAGTTTGATTTTCAGCTTGAACATCTATTCTTTCTTTAGCTTCGAGCGCTTGATGTAAGCCATCTCCAAATCTTCTTCCTTCTAATATTCTGCCTGTAAGTTCATCAATAATTTTTAATGCTCCATCTTTTACAATATAATCCCTTCCTTTTTCAAATAGGTGATGAGCTCTTAAAGATTGATTTACATGATGAACTAAACTTAAGTTTTCAGGGTCATAAAAGTTATTATTTTTTAGGATTCCCACATCAGAGAATATTTTTTCTACTTTATTTATTCCTTCATTAGTAAGTAATATATTTTTATCTTTTTCATCGATCTCATAATGTTCTGGTAGTAGTCTTTTTATAAGTTTGTCAATCGCAAGATATTGTTCTGTTTTGTCTTCAGCGGCTCCTGAAATTACAAGTGGAGTTCTGGCTTCATCAATTAAACAAGAGTCTATTTCATCAACAATAGTATAAATGTGCCCTCTTTGAACCATTTGTTCCTTTGAAAATTTCATATTATCTCTAAGATAATCAAACCCTAGTTCACTATTAGTTGCATATGTAATATCAAAATTATAATTTCTTTTTCTTTCAAGATCATCTTGGTCATTGTTTATAAAACCAAAACTTAATCCTAAAAATTTATATATCTCCCCCATTTCCTGTGAATCTCTTTTTGCAAGATAGTCATTTACAGTAACTATATGAATGCCTTTTTCAGACAAAGCATTTAAATAGGCCGCAAGACTTATTGTTAAAGTTTTACCTTCACCAGTTCTCATTTCAGCAATTTTTCCTTCGTGAAGAACAACGCCCCCAAGTATTTGAACATCATGATGCCTTTCATTTCTTGTTCTCTTAGAAGCCTCTCTTACAAGTGCAAAAGCCTCAGGTAATAGGGCGTCTAGATTTTCACCCTTATTGAGTCTATCTTTCAATTCTATAGTTTTTTTAGGAAAGTCTTTATCATGAAGGTTTTTAACAGTAGCCTCGAAGGAGTTAACTTTTACAACTATTTTGTTAATTCTATCGAGCTCTTTTTGATTACTAGATTTAATGAACTTTGTGATAAAATTTAAGGGATTAAGCATCTAATTTTCTGGTATATAATTAATTATAACTTTTAATATAAGTATTAAATAAATATTTTAAATACATGCCAATAAACGTTAAAAACTTTATAAACTCTCTAAATTTAAAGTCAAAAAATAGTGACTTTCAAGATTTAGAACATTTAGATGGAGTTTCAATATCCACTATTTGTGCAAATTTATACAATAAACCTAGAGATGACTTAGTTATGTTTTATTTTAGAGATGGAGCAAACTATGCCTCTGTTTATACACAATCAAAAATAGTTTCAGAGAATATTAAATGGAATTTAAATATAAAAAGTAAAAAAATAAGCTCTCTAATTGTTAACACTCGAAATGCCAACGCATTTACGGGACTAGATGGGTACAAGGGTTTAAAAGAGATAGCAGAAGAAGCAGCATTACAGTTAACAAAAAAACAAACTGAAGATGAGGACTCTCCAAAAAAGATATCATCAAATGAAGTTCTTTTTGGATGCACGGGGACAATAGGAGAAAAATACCCAACTGAAAAAATTAAAAGAAATATTCCAGAGCTAATCAAAAAAATTAAATATACGCAAAATAAATTTATCTGGATGAAAGCTGCATTAGGTATAATGACAACTGACCTCCAGCCAAAAATTGCCATGGAGGAATGCCAAATAGGAAATAAAAATGTTAATATTTATGGAATTGCTAAAGGGTCAGGAATGATTTTTCCAAACATGGCAACAACATTAGGTTATGTTTTCACAGATGCAGATCTTTCAAACGATATTTTAAGCAAACTATTAAAAAAAAATATCAATACAACCTTCAATGCAATTACTTGCGATGGCGACACTAGTACAAATGATATGGTTTCTATTTTTTCAACAGGAAAAGTAAAAAATCCAATCATTAATAATATTAATGATAAAAATATATTTAGTTTTGATAAAGCTTTGCATTCGGTACTATTAAACTTATCAAAAAGAGTAGTTAAGGATGGTGAGGGAGCTACTAAATTTATTACAATCAATATAGCTAAGTCAAAAAATGAGAAAGAAGCAAGAGTAATAGCTTTTTCTATTGCGAATTCAAATCTTGTTAAAACAGCCATTGCAGGAGAAGACCCAAATTGGGGTAGAATAGTAATGGCCATAGGTAAATCTGGAGTGAAAATAGATTTAAAAAAATTATCAATAAGCTTTGGTGGTATAAAAATTATAGAAAAAGGAAAAATTTTTAAAAATTACAAAGAAAAGGAAGTAGCCAATTATATGAAAGACAAATCAATAGATATTTCAGTAAACCTAAATATGGGCTCAAAAAACTTTACTGTCTACACAATGGATTTAACAAAAAAATATATTGAGATTAACACTGATTATAGAAGCTAATTTGATATTGAATTAACTTTATTAATTATTAAATGTAACTAATGATCAAATACAAGCTCATATGCAAAGATTGTGAAACTACTTTTGATAGTTGGTTTTCATCCTCTAAAGAATATGAAAAACTTAAAAAGAAAAAATTCTTAAATTGTCACTTTTGTAATTCCTTAAATGTTGGGAAAGCTTTGATGTCTCCTAGTGTAAGCACGTCAAAAAACAATTTGAGAGACATCAATTTATCTAGTGAAAAATATAGAGAAATAAAAAAAACAATTTCTAAATATCAAGAATTTATAAAAAAAAATTTTGAATATGTTGGAGAAAATTTTGCCTATGAGGCAAGGTCTCTACATTATAAGAATAAAAAAAGAGCCAAAGGTATTTATGGCACCGCAACAAAAGAAGATCTTACCGAGTTAAATGAAGAGGGTATAAAAACAGAAATACTACCTTGGATAAAAGATACTACGAATTAATTTTTTATAAATTTTGTAATATAATTAACAGAAGTATCACCTGTTACCTTCCAGCTATTATCTAGTATATTAAAATTCATTCCATCTAATTTTTTAAGAGATAGATTGTTTTTTTTACTTATGCGTATTAGCTCACTAGGTTTAACAAATTTTTCCCAATCATGTGTTCCAATTGGCAACCATTTTAAAATATATTCAGCACCTACTATTGCGAATACATAAGATTTTAATGTTTTGTTAAGGGTTGCAATAAACATTATTCCATTTTTTTTTAATAATTTTGAACTTTCTTTAATGAAAAAGTCTATATCATTAACATGCTCAACGATTTCCATGTTTAAAATTACATCAAATCTTGTTTTATTTTTTAACATCTCTGGAGATGCAACTTTATAATCAATCTTAAGGTTATTTTTTTTTGCATGAAATTTTGCAACCTCAATATTTTTATTTGATGCATCAATACCAACAACATTTGCTCCTAGTCTGCACATTGGCTCAGATAATAATCCACCACCACAACCAATATCTAGTAATTTAATATTTTTTAAGGGCTTATCAGACGATCTAATCTTAAAATCTTTGATAATATTTTCTTTTATATATCTAATTCTTATTGGATTAAAATTATGTAATGGTTTGAATTTACCATTAGGATCCCACCATTCTTCAGCAATTTTGGAAAATTTCTCAATTTCTTTTTTATTTATTGAATTCATAATAGATGACTTGTGGACATAACAATTAAGATGTATTTTATCAATTATAAATTACAAAATTATCAATGAAAACTGTTGTATTAAAGTTTGGTGGAACTTCTGTTGGAAGCATAGATAGAATAAAGAATGTAGCAAAAATTATTTCTTCTTATAAAAAGAAGAAAATGGGAGTTATTGTAGTTTCATCTGCGATGAGTGGTACAACTAACGAATTAATAAAAAAAACAAAAGAATTAAGTAATAGCTTTGATGCAGCAGAATATGATGTTTTATTAGCAACAGGAGAGCAAGCAACTTGTGCGTTAATTGCTGGAAGATTAAAACACCTTGGTTTTAAAGCTAGATCATGGATGTCATGGCAGCTGCCAATTATTACAGAGGGACCTTATGGCTCTTCAAGAATTAGCAAAATCAATAAAGGAAAAATACTTAGTTTCATGAAATCAGGTGGAATACCTATCATCACTGGTTTTCAAGGCATTAATTTTGAAAACAGGATCACAACACTAGGAAGAGGTGGAACTGATGCATCGGCAATAATGCTGGCAAAATTTTTTAATACTAATGCGTGTAATATCTACACTGATGTAGATGGCGTTTATACTACAGATCCAAGAAATCATTCAAAAGCTAAAAAAATTCATAAAATTTCCTACGACGAAATGTTAGAGATGGCATCGCTAGGCGCAAAAGTTATGCAGCCTACTTCTGTACAAGATGCAAAACTAAATAACATTAATTTTTCAGTTAAATCTTCATTTCAAAAAAAGAAGGGCACATTAATAACTGGTGCAAAAAAAACCTTTAGTAATCAAATAATAACTGGAATTACTTCTACAAAAAATGATTCTAAAGTTACGATTGTGGGTGTTAAGGATAGACCAGGAGTAGCAGCTGCTATTTTTAAACCATTATCACTTAATCAAATTAATGTTGATATGGTAGTTCAAAACATTTCTTTAAATGGAAAAGAAACAGACTTAACTTTTACAATTAAATCTGAGGATGCAAAAAAAACAGAAAAAATAATTAAACAAAATAAAAAAATTTCATTTAGAAAATTTACATACGATAATAATGTTTCAAAAATATCTATTATTGGTGTTGGTATGATTTCAACACCAGGAATTACTTATAGAATGTTTCAAGCATTGGCTTCAAAAAAGATTAACATAATGGTTATTTCAACTTCTGAAATTAAAATTTCAGTTTTAATTTCAAATAAACAGATAAAAAAAGCAGTAGCAGTGCTTCACAAAGAATTTAAGTTAGATTAACTTATGAGCTTAAGACCATTTAGAGACATTCATAGAAAAAAAACAAAAGTTATAAATGTTGGTGATGTAAAAATAGGTGGAGACAATCCTATCTCTGTCCAATCTATGACTAACACCTTAACAACTGATATTCAGGCCACAATAAAACAAATCAATGATATTCATGAAGAGGGTGCTGACCTAGTTAGGGTTTCGTGCCCAGATAAAGAGTCCTCATTAGCTCTTAAGGAGATCACAAAACATGTATCTGTTCCAATAATTGCTGATATTCATTTTCACTATAAAAGAGCAATAGAAGCGGCTGAAAATGGAGCAAAATGTTTAAGAATTAATCCAGGAAACATAGGGGATAAATTAAAAATACACGATGTACTTAGTGCTGCTAAAAATAACGATTGCTCTATTAGAATAGGTGTTAACGCTGGCTCTCTTGAAAAAGATATTTTAGAAAAATATAAGGAGCCATGTCCAGAAGCTTTAGTTGAAAGTGCACAGAGAAATATTAAGATTTTAGAAGATCAAGATTTTTTTAATTTTAAGATAAGTGTAAAATCTTCAGATATTTTTTTATCTATTGCAGCGTATCGTCAACTATCAAAAGTTACAGATTATCCACTACATCTAGGGATCACAGAAGCTGGAAGTTTTGTGACAGGCAGTGTTAAGTCATCAATAGGTCTTGGGTCACTTTTAATGGATGGAATAGGAGACACTATAAGAATTTCTTTGTCTGATGATCCTGTTAAAGAAATTAAAATTGGTAATGAAATATTAAAGTCACTTAACTTAAGAAATAGAGGTGTAAAAATTATATCTTGTCCATCATGTGCAAGACAAGCATTCCAAGTAATTGATACAGTAAAAACATTAGAAGATAAACTTTCTCACATCAAAACTCCTTTAACATTATCAATTATTGGCTGTGTAGTTAATGGACCAGGAGAAGCAGCAATGACGGATATAGGAATAACCGGAGGTGGTAAGGGTAACAATATGCTTTATTTATCTGGTATTCAAAGTGAAAAAGTTTTATCAGAAGACATAATAGCAAGAGTTGTAAGTGAAGTCGAAAAAAAAGCTGCCGAACTTGATAAAAAATTATAAATACAATGATACCTCTAAAAACTATCGAAGATTTAATATCTAAGCACTCTATTTTGGAGAAAGAATTATCATTAGGTGAAGTGGATAAAAAACTTTTTGCTGAAAAATCAAAAGAATACTCAGATTTAAATGATGTAATTGATGACGCTAGAAAATATTTCTCTTATGAGGGGGAAAAAAATGAATTAGAGAAAATATTAGGAGATTCTAGTAGCGATAATGAGTTTAAAGAAATGGCTGAAGTAGAGTTAAAAGATTTAAAATTAGAAAATGAGTCTATAGAAAAAAAATTAAAACTATTTTTATTACCAAAAGATGAAGCAGATAAAAAAAATGCAATTATAGAAATTAGAGCAGGTACAGGAGGGTTAGAGGCAAGTTTATTTGCTGCAGATCTTTTCAAGATGTATGAAAAAGTTAGTCATCAAAAAAAATGGGAATTAGAATTAATAAGCATGTCCCAGAGTGAGGCAGGGGGACTCAAAGAAGTCATTGCATCAATTAGAGGAAAAAATATTTACTCAACATTGAAATATGAAAGTGGAGTTCATCGTGTTCAGAGGGTTCCAGATACAGAAACTCAGGGAAGAGTTCACACTTCTGCTGCAACAGTGGCTGTACTACCGGAAGCAGAAGAAGTTGATATAAAAATAAATGATTCAGACTTAAGAATTGATGTGTTTAGAGCTGGTGGCCCAGGTGGACAATCTGTTAACACAACTGATAGTGCTGTGAGAATTACTCATATTCCAACAGGGCTATCTGTATCTCAACAAGATCAAAAATCACAACACAAAAATAAAGCAAAAGGGATGTTAATTTTAAGATCAAGGCTTTATGAATTAGAAAGATCAAGAATAGACGATGAAAGATCAGAAGATAGAAAAAGTAAAATAGGAACTGGAGATCGCTCTGAAAGAATTAGAACATATAATTTTCCACAAGGAAGAGTAACAGACCATCGTATTAATTTAACCCTACACAAACTTGAAGCCTTCTTAGAAGGTGAAGCCTTTGATGAAATGGTAGAAAGCTTAACGCTTCAAGCACAAGAAGAAAAATTGAGTAATCTTAATTAAATGAATATAGAGAATATTCTAAATGAAGGAATAAGTATCCTACAAAAATATAATATAGCCAATCCTCAACTCGATAGTGAGATATTATTATCTAACTCGATTAAAAGGGATAAAAAATATATCATTTTAAATCCTAAAGAAATTTTGAACTTAGAACAATTGGGAAAATTTAGAAGTTTGATTGAAAGAAGAAAAAAAGGAGAGCCAATTGCCTACTTAATTAACAAAAAAGATTTTTGGAAAGATGAATTTTTTGTTAATAAAGATGTGCTAATTCCTAGACCAGATACTGAATTAATAATAGAGCAAGTTTTAAAAACCTATTCAAAAAATGTACAATTACAACTTCTTGATATTGGAACTGGATCTGGATGTATTCTTTTATCCATACTTAAAGAAAGACCCAATTTTTATGGAACGGGAATAGATATTTCTAAAAAAAGTATAAATGTAAGCAAATTTAACGCAAAACAACTAAACTTAACTAACCGAGTAAAGTTTTTTCACTCAAGTGTTGACAATTTTAAAAATGGCAAATATGATATCATTGTTTCAAACCCTCCATATATTGAACAGTTAAGTTTAAAATATTTGGAAAAAGATGTAGTTAATTTTGAGCCAAAGTTAGCTTTAAGTGGTGGGTTTGATGGTTTTTCAAAAATCAGAAAAGTAATCAATAAGGCAAGTATTCTGATTAAAAAAAATGGTAAATTTATTTTAGAGATAGGTTTTAATCAAAAAAGTAAAGTTATAAAAATATTAAAAGAAGAAAGTTTTTACGTTAACAAAGCCATAAAAGATTATGGCAATAATGATCGCTGTATAATCAGCACTAAAATTTAAATTGAAAAAATATTATGGTAACATTTAGAAGCAATAATAGTAATAATAATAGAAGACCTCCGTTTAGAAGCAATAATAATAGAAGACCTCCATTTAGAAGTAATAATGAAGGGTCGAAATTTTCTAACAATGATAATTTTCAAAGAAAAATTCCAGGTAGAAATAATCATAATGCAGTTAAACTTATTGAAAAATATAATGATTTAGCGAGAGAAGCCTTAGCCAATGAAGATAAAATTTTATCTGAAAATTATTTTCAACATGCAGATCACTTTACAAGAGTTCAAAATGAGCAAGAAAGCATTAGAATGGCTAGAGTAAATTCACCCGCAACTGGAAGTATTAAGCCAGTGGATTCAGAAAAAAAAGTTGAAGAAGTTGTTAAAATTGAAGCTGAAACGGTCAAAAAAGAAATGACCGAACCTGAAGTTAAAAAAGTTGTAAAAAGTGCAGCTAAAAAAGTGGTTGAAAAGAAAGTTGCAGCTAGTTAATTTTATCCAATAATTAATTCTGATTTTAAGACATCTAATTTAATTTTTTCTACCTCAAATATTTTTCTTTCTTTTCCTTTAAGAGTTTTGCCGGAAGGCAACTTTAATTTTTGAGAGTTAACTTTTTTTCCATTTACAACTACCTCATAATGTAGATGTGGACCTGTAGATTTTCCAGTCGATCCGACATAACCAATTATCTGGCCCTGTTTTACTCTTATTCCCTCTTTTATTCCTCTAGCAAAATTTTTCATATGGGCATAAATAGTTTCATAAGTTGAATTATGTTTTATTTTAATACAATTTCCACCACCACCACACCATCTTGCTCTCGTTATAAGTCCACTTCCAGATGCCATAATAGGAGTGCCCATTGGTGCAGCAAAGTCAGTTCCTCTATGCATTTTATTAAAACCATCTATAGGATGTTTTCTCATTCCAAAAGCAGAAGAAAGTCTTGCACCATTAATAGGGGTTTTCATCAATGCTTTTTCAACACTCTTACCATTTTCGTCATAGTGTCCTTCACTTCCTTTTTTTTCAAAATAATATAAGGCATTATTTTTTCTACTTAGCTTTAGATCTGCAAAAATTATGTTTCCTGTCTCAAATATTTTACCGTCATCATCTTCAAAAACTTCGTACATGATTTGAAAATTATCATTTTTTCTAATATCTCTTTGAAAATCAACTTGGAATCCATAAATTCTTGCAAACTCAATAATCACGTTTGGTTGAACTTTTAAATCAATAGCTGTTTTATATAAACTTTGTGTAATTTTTCCTTCTTTAAAAATAATTTTTTTATTTAAATTTGTAATAATTTTTTTTTTTTCAAAAAGGTTGTTATTTAGATTTCTTGTTAATTGAATCTTTTCTGTTCTAGAGACTGGAAATAAAAAAGAAGTAATTTTTTTATTATTTGATTGATCAATAGTAATTTTTATTTCAAGATTTGGTTTAAGATTATTTATATCATAATCCGAATTTAATTTGCTTTTGATCTGATTAATTTCTTCATTGGGTATTGAATAATTATTTAAAATTTTATCAAACGTTTCACCACTAGAAATTTTATGATCAATATTTTTATATCTTGGAACTAGATTGTCAAAAATTTGGTTGATAGTTTTTTGGAAATAAATATTATTTATTAAATTTTTGTAATTTTCATCTATTAATACTTTTTTTTTGTTATGGATAGTGGTGCTTGAAATCGTAATTAACAATAACAAGAAAAGAAAAGTAATCTCAATGTTTTTTTTTATTATTTCTATTATTTTATTTAAACTAAATATCATCTTGAATTAAGAATTATTAATTTAGTAATGACTAAAAATCAAAAAAAACCTTGTGTTTATTGGTATATTTGAGCATTTATTTAAATGCTAAATGCTTGATTTACTTTTATTTTAGCTTATAAGCAGCACACTTTCTCAGTAAAATTATTGTTTACTCAATAGATTAGTGAGGATTATTGGGCGTTTTAGACCCAATTAGCTATTTAAAAAGTAAAAATTTAAGAAGAGAAGTGTGGACGGTTAAGGTTACCAAAATTTGTCGTACACACTTCAAAATCGTATGGATTGTATTCTTACAATTTATATATGAAGCTAGTGTGCGCCGTTTTTTAACTTGAGAGTTTGATCATGGCTCAGAACGTACGCTGGCGGCACGCCTAACACATGCAAGTCGAACGAAGTAGCAATACTTAGTGGCAGACGGGTGAGTAACATGTGGGTATCTACCCTTTGGCCTGGAATAACACGAGGAAACTTGTGCTAATACCGGATAAGTCTTTACGGAGAAAGCTTTATGCACCATTGGATGAGCCCGCACTTGATTAGTTTGTTGGTAGGGTAATGGCCTACCAAGACTATGATCAATAGCTGATTTGAGAGGATGATCAGCCACATTGGGACTGAGACACGGCCCAAACTCCTACGGGAGGCAGCAGTGGGGAATCTTGCACAATGGAGGAAACTCTGATGCAGCGATGCCGCGTGAGTGAAGAAGGCCTTTGGGTTGTAAAGCTCTTTCGTCGGGGAAGAAAATGACTGTACCCGAATAAGAAGGTCCGGCTAACTTCGTGCCAGCAGCCGCGGTAATACGAAGGGACCTAGCGTAGTTCGGAATTACTGGGCTTAAAGAGTTCGTAGGTGGTTGAAAAAGTTGGTGGTGAAATCCCAGAGCTTAACTCTGGAACTGCCATCAAAACTTTTCAGCTAGAGTATGATAGAGGAAAGCAGAATTTCTAGTGTAGAGGTGAAATTCGTAGATATTAGAAAGAATACCAATTGCGAAGGCAGCTTTCTGGATCATTACTGACACTGAGGAACGAAAGCATGGGTAGCGAAGAGGATTAGATACC
>NZ_CM183453.2:127500-445000 GCF_059512485.2 Candidatus Pelagibacter sp. uisw_138
ATCCGCAGGTTAGGATAGATTTAAAAAAGAGCAATACATTTAGTGCTCCACTCCACAAGGATCAATGGATATTAGACAAAAATGTTAAGGGTTACGTAGCATGGATTCCAATTAATAAAAAGGGAGGTGCTTTAAAGTTTTTGTCAAAAAAAATTAAAAATTTAAAGATTAAAAAAAGTAATTACTGGGGGCTAGAAATAGATAAAAAAGGGATAGAAACCGAAAGTCAAAAAATTAATTTTGGAGAAGCTGTTATTTTTGATCATAACAAAATTCATGAATCTGATTTAAATAATCAAAGAATTTCAATCCAATATAGATTTAAAGAGCTTAAAAAATCCCTAAAATCAAGAGGGATAAATCAAGTAATAGATCCAAGAATCAAAAAATATTGGATAAAGACACTTAATGCAAAATAAATATTTTGATAGTTGTGTTTACCCAGTACGTAATAATTTAGATGAGATAAAAAAATTATCAAAAATATATAAAAAAAAAATCAAAAAGGATTAATTCAATTAACTGAAGATGCAAAGTTACAAAAATATTTTTATATTATAAAAAATTTTGATAATCTTTATCCATTAATTCATATTAGTAAAAAACAACTATTAAGTGATCAATTAAAAAAAATTAAAAATAGCAAAATTAAAAATATTAAGATTCATCCAAGATTTCTTAATAAAAAAATAAGTGAACATTTTAGTTATTATAAAAAAATATTCTCTTTTTGTGGAAAAAATAAAATAAATATTTTCTTTTGTACTTTTTCAAGTTGGGAAAATAAAGTTTTAGAAACAAATGATTTAAACGTAATTGCAAAATTGTCCAATCTTTTAAGAGAAAACAAGCTTATTTTAATGCATGGAGGAGGTAGTAAGATATTAAATTATTATGAAAAATTTAGATTTAAAGAAAATGTTATAATCGATCTATCTTATACTATTCAACATTTTAGACATACTACTTTAATAAAAGATATATTATTTTGTATCAAAAACTTAGATAGTAGAATTATATTGGGCAGTGATTATCCGTCAAAAAAGATTTCTGAATACTACAATGTCATTAAATTGTTAGAAAAAAAAATTACTAAAAAAAAACTAGAAAATATAATTTTTAAGAATTTAAATGATCTAATTAACAATGCATATAAAAAATAAAATTAATAATCACTACAATTATTTAATTAATAAATATGGTAAAAATAAATCTGGCCTTGGTTGGAAGAATGATGGATTAAATGCAAGATATGAAATTTTCTATAAAAATCTTAATTTTAAAAATAAAAGTGTATTGGACTTTGGTTGTGGATTTTGTGATTTATATTTTTTTTTAAAAAAAAAAGTAGATTTAAAAGATTATGTTGGGTTTGAAATAAATACAAGAATCATAAGTATAATTAATGAAAAATATAAAAAGATTAAGATTATTAGTAAATTATCTAGTTTAAATAAATTTGATATTATAATTAGCAATGGTGTGCATAATTTCAATTATAAGTATAATAGAAAAGTAATCTTATCTGATTTAAAAAAAATGATTATGATTTCTAAATATGGTTTCGGTATCTCTTTTATAAATTCAGATGTAGATTACAGAGAAAAATACTTATTTTATCATAATGAAAAAGAAATAATAAATTTCATAAAAAAAAGCTGCAAGTGTACAATAATAGTAGATAGATCTTTCTCAAAATTCGAGACGTTTCTTATAATAATAAAAAAATGAAAGTAGGACTTATCACGGGTGGCCGATGGCACAATGAACCTTATCTATACCTAAAAAAAAAGGGTATAGAGGTTATTTTATTTGACGACTCTGACAATTGCTTCATTAAAGAAAAATATAATCATAAAAATTATAAACTAAAAAATATTAAAAATTTTAAAAATATCTCTTTTTGGTCGCCATGTAATGATTTTGGTTCTGTTTTAAGCGATTATTATAATAAAGTAAATCAGACTAAAACCAAATTGAGATCTATTAAATTAAATTCTAAAAACTTTGATAAAAAAAATTTTTCCAAACTATCTAATAAAAGTATTAGGTTTAAATATAAAAAATATCTTTTGAAGCCAAGATTTGGCTCAGGCAGTAAAGATATAAAGTTCTGGAATGGAAAGATATTTAATAAAAAAAAATTTTATTTAGAAGAGTATTTTAAAGGATTTGAATTATCAGTAGAGGTTATTAGTAACGCAAATAAACATAAAATATTTGCAGTATCTCTTAGAATTGTAAAAAAAATTAAGTCTGCAATAGCTCTTCTATCTTTTGACCACTCAAAAAAATTCAAGACTTTTATACAAGATGTAATAGAAAATCATCTCAAAAAGCATAAAGTTGTAAATGGAGTAAGTCATATAGAGTTGATCTTAAATAATAAACTAGAAGTAAAAATAATAGATACTAATCTTAGATGTCCAGGAGCAGGATTAACAGATTATTTTTATTTTTTATTAACAAACAAAAATTTATTTGAAATTGATTTTAAAATTTTATTTCAGGGTTCTAAAAAATTAACTTCTGCTAATAATTCAAAGAATGGAATAATACTTTTTGACCATTCTTTTTTAAATAATTTTAAAGAAAAAATTTCGTGTTTATCAAAAAATGTAGTTTATTATAGTTTAGTCTCACAAATAAAGACAAATAAATTAGATAATGAGTTGGATATCAATAGAAAAGGACTTGCTATAAAAAGTTTTAAATCAAAAAAAGAATTAGTTATTTTTTGTGAAAAAATTTTTAAAAAAAAAGACTTATCTAAAATATCAAATTTTTTTAATTTTTATAATGAGAATTTTAATTAAGTAATTTATTTCATTCGTCAAATTTATAAGACTACGTATAGAGGCAAAAAGTATAAGGTTTTTAGTTTTAAGAAAATTATTCATAAATATTTTTCTTTGAGTTAAATTTTTTTCATCATCAAACATAAAGCTTTATGAATATTATTTGATTTAAAGAATTTTTTTTTACATGCAAACAACTATCAATCATATAAATTATTATGTACTACAGTATTTATAAGTGTGTATAATAATTTAAGTAATGACTAAAAATATTTTTTCAAATCTCAAAAATAACAATAAAACATTCATTATTGCAGAGGCAGGATCTAATCATCTTCAAGATATAAATAGAGCTTATAGATTAATTGATATTGCATCACGCTCAGGAGCTGACGCAATAAAATTTCAAACTTTCCAAGCAAGTGAAATAGCAACAAAAAATAAAAAATATAATATTATTAAAAATAAATTTAAGAAATATTCTTCAAATTTATACGATTTTTATAAAAAATTTGAAATGCCAAAATCATTTTATAAAAAAATACTAAAGTATTGTAAAAAAAAAAAAATTATTTTTTTAACCTCTGTTTTTGGCTTTGATTCATTCAATTTCATCAAATTGCACTCACCTATAATAAAAATTGCTAGTTTTGAGTTTAATTATGTAGAGCTTTTAAATGAGATAATTATAAATAAAAAACCAATATTAATTTCAACAGGTTGTTGTAGCGATAAAGATATACTTAATTTAAAAAAATTTTTTCAGAAAAAAAATTATAAAAATTTTTCTATAATGCATTGTGGATCAAGTTATCCATTAAAATTTGAAGATGCTAATTTAAATTATTTAAAAAAATTAAAAAAAACATTTCCAAATCAAATTATTGGTTATTCAGACCATACTTTAGGAATATCCTCATGTATAGCTGCGGTAGCGCTTGGTGCTCAAATTGTTGAAAAACATTTTACTATTTCTAAAAGTGATGGAGCGCCAGATAGTTTTTTTTCAGCAGAAGAAGACGAACTCTCAGAAATGGTTAGAAATATAAGAGAACTCGAGTCGTCGCTTGGAAAAGAAAAAAAAATAGTAACCAAAAGTATAAAAAAAATGAAAAGTGCAACTCGATCATATTACGCTTTGTCAAATTATTCAAAAGGTAAAAAGATCAAACCTGGAATGTTTGTAGCATTAAGGCCTTATGTAAAAAATTCGTTAAGCTCTGAATATTATTTCTCTTTTTTAGATCATAAACTAAAAAAAAATATTAAAGAAAATGAGGTATTAAAATCTCACCACATCAAGTGAAAATTCTATTTATCACTGATTACTTTAAAAAATCAGGATTAGGAAATTATTTAAGATCTAAATATATATTTAATTTTGTTAAAAAAAATAAAAAATATAAAGTAGATTTTTGCATATTATCTAATTTAAATAAAACTAACTCTAAATATGATTTAATTGTACTGGATCTACCACAAAAAAATTATGGTATTTCTTCTATTATTAAAAAGTTTTCAAATCCCAAAGCCATAATTATTGGTCTAGACTATAATTTTAAAACACGAATTGATTATAATATTGGAATTTTTTTAAAAAGTAAAAATGTTATAAAAAATTATATTAGTATTAAATATTGCATAATACGAAAAGAAATATTTAAATATAAAAAATATAAAACAAATAAAAATTCATTTTTTGTTTCTATAGGATCCTCTGATATCAAAAACTTGAGAAAAGAAATTTCAAACTCATTTAGTTTTTATTTTTCAAATATATTTGTATCTCCAGTGATTAAAATAAATCAAGAAAATACAGAACAAGAAAAATACCTAATGAACATGGCCACCTGTAAATTGGCAGCTACTAATGGTGGCACCACACTTATGGAGCTTTTATTCTTAAAAAAAATTGTTTTTGTATATCCTCAAAATATTTTAGAACTAAAATTTTCAAATTATTTAAGAAAGCAGGGGTATAAAATATTCATTAATAAATTTATTATTAATGATAAAATCATAGATCAATCAAAAACTAAAAAACAAAAGAATAGATTAATAGATCAATTTGGCGTAAATAGAATATCTAAAATTATATTAAATATTGCAAATGAACAGCAAATTAAATCAATACATAAATCAAATAAAAAAAAATGGATTTGTAAAGCTTGATAGGTTTTTAAACAAAAAAATAACAAGAGAGTCTAAAAGCTTAGTTAACCTGAATTATAAAAAGTATATTGGTAAAAAATTTCCTGGAACACCGGACCGTGATGTAGATGATAAGATGCTTTATAATCTACAGAACAAAAGTTATGAATTCATAAAATTAATTACCAGTTCTAAAGTTGTTCAAATAGCTAAATATTTTCTAAACGACCCTTATTATCGATTTATTGACAATAGATATCCAAATTATAACTTATTATATTTTAATGCTAGATCCAGTGGAAACAAATTAGACCTACATATAGACTCGTACATTCCTTTTAAAGGAAATTTAACAACAATGATGCAATTTGTTTTTTTACTTGAAGATAGTACGGTTAATAATGGATGCACAATTGTAGTCAAAAAATCACACAAGTCAGGTAAATTTACTAATAGAAAAACAAAAAAAATTATACCACTCGAAGGTAAAGCTGGAGATCTGTTAATATGGGACAGTAGATTGTGGCATGGTACTTTTGAAAATAATTCTAAATCATCTAGATGGGCTATAGTAGCAACATTCGGGGCGTGGTGGATTAAGCCCAGCATGAACATTACAATGTCACTTCCAAACTCAATATACAAAAAATGTACTAATATTCAAAAACAAATACTAGGTTTTTGCTCAATACCTCCAAAAGACGAACATGATAGAATTAATACTAAGAGTGGATATAATTTTATAAAAAAAAATGTTCAAGATTATTATTAACTTTTAATTGTTTAATTTAATTATATAAACATAAAGATAAACATAAACATTAACACAAACACAAACATAGATATAAGTATGAATTTAATTACAGGTGTTGCTGGTTTTATTGGTTTCCATACAGCTTTAAACCTTTTAAAAAAAAAACAAAGTGTAGTGGGCGTTGATAATTTAAATAGCTATTATAGTGTAAAATTAAAAAAGAAAAGACTCAATAAGCTAAAAAAATTTAAAAATTTTAAGTTTATAAAATTAGATTTATCAAAAAAAAATAATTATAAAAGTTTAGAAAAATATATATCCAACATTAAAGTTGTAATCCACTTAGCTGGGCAGGCTGGTGTTAGGTATTCAATTGAGAATCCCCAAACATATATAAAACATAATACATATGCATATATAAATTTACTGGAATTTTTGAGAGGATGTAAGAATTTGAGGATAATTTTATATGCCAGTAGCTCATCTGTTTTTGGAGACCCTCATTCCTTAAATAAAAATACACCAGTTTCTGTTTATGCTGCATCAAAATTATCAATGGAATATATTTCTAATGTTTATGCTAATTTTTACAAGATGAAGTTAATTGGCATGAGGTTCTTTACAGTCTATGGTCCATGGGGAAGGCCAGATATGTCTTTATATAAATTTACTAAAAATATTTTAAGTAATAAAAAAATAGAAGTTTTTAACAATGGGAATCACAGCAGAAGCTTCACCTATATTGATGACATAGTTGATAATATATTAAAAATTGTGGACAAACTATCCATGTCTCAAGATCCAATTAGTAAGATTGTTAGCATTGGAAACCCAAAATCAGTCGGTCTTTTAAAACTTATTCATTGCATAGAAAAATATACTGGGAAAAAAGCTAAAAAAAAATTCCTCCCAATGCAGTTAGGTGACGTTAAGAGTACAAAAGCCCATATAAATAAAGAAAAAAAGCTATTTAAATTCACATTTAAAACAAACATGGATTCCGGTGTTCAAAAATTTATAAAATGGTTTTTAAGTGAAAAACATTAATATATGCATAATAGGATTGGGTTACGTTGGATTGCCCTTAGCTATTCAGCTTTCAAAATATTATTCAGTAACAGGTTTTGACATAGATAATGAGAGAATTAGTTCTCTGAATGTAGGATTTGATAAAAATTATGAGTTTTCAAAAAAAGATCTTTTAAGAAAAAAACTTTCTTATACAGATAATTTCGAAAAAGAAGTTCCAAGTAATTGTAACATATATATTATTACAGTTCCCACTCCAGTGAATAAGAAATTCAAACCTGACCTTAAATATTTAAGGCAGGCTTTTTTAAAAGTTGCAAAAGTTATAAAAAAAAATGATATTTTGATTGTTGAAAGCACAGTAGCGCCAGGAACTATAGAGGAACTTTCAATAAAATTTTTTAGAGAAAAACACAAGAGTATAAATTTATGTTTTTGTCCAGAAAGAATTAATCCAGGTGACAAAATACATACAATAAATAAAATCACAAAAGTAATTTCTTCAAATACAAATTATGGAAAAAAAATTTGTAAACTAATATATTCAAAGACGACAAAAAATATTTTTGTAGCAGATAATATTAAAACGGCAGAGATGGCTAAAATTATTGAGAACACACAAAGAGACGTAAATATAGCACTTATGAATGAATTTTCTAAAATTTGCAGAAAATTAGATATCGAAACTGGAGCAGTTTTAGATGCATGTAATACAAAATGGAACTCTCTGAATTTTTATCCAGGTTTAGTTGGAGGGCACTGTGTGCCAGTAGATCCATATTATTTAATAGATAAATGTAGGAGTTTAGGAGTAGGATCTAAAATAATAAGTGAGTCAAGAGCAACAAATGAACAATATGTTTATTTTATCAAAGATCAAATTTTGAAAATTATAAATTCTATTAAAACTAAAAAAAAAGTATTATTTTGTGGTTTAGCATTTAAAAATAATGTCGTTGATATAAGAAATTCTAAAAATTTGGAATTATTTAGAATTTTAAAAAAAAAATATAAAATTTCTGTATACGATGAATATAAAAAATATCCCAAACCATTGATTAAAAATATCAAATTTGAAGATTTATCAAATTTAGGAAATTTTAATGTTGTTATAATTTCTTCAATTAATCAGTTTGTTAAATTGAATAAAAAACAAATCTATGAATTTTTGAGTATATCTAAAAATAATATAGTAATAGATTTAGCTAATTATTATTCAATAAATTTAAATCAAAATAATAGATTTTTTAAATTATAACTTTTTTAAAAAACGGTTGATCTTTAATTAAATCAACTTTAGTTTTTTTATTTATAAATAAATTTAAATCTTCAATTTTTTCACCAATCATTGGTCTCATCATTTTGAAATCACCAAGTTTTAATCTTGTACCTTTTTTAATATTTTTCTTTACAAATAACGATCTTCTTAAATACTTTAAATTAGCAAGCTCATTACTAGTAATTTTTCTTTCTTTATTTCCGATTAATTTTTCTATTATCCTAATTTTTTTTATCATTTTTTCTAATTCTGTTGGAGTTGCAGATAAATTATGATCTCTAAAAACTCTATTCTTTTTTGATAAAGTGAAATGTTTCTCTATGATTTTTACACCAAAAGACGCAGAAGTTTCACACGCAGTAGTACCTAAAGTATGATCAGAATAACCAACAATACAATTTAATTTTTCTTTTAATAATGTTATATTTTTTAAATCAGCTTCTTGGACAGGACAAGGATAAGCACTTTTACAATGCATTACAGCCAACTTACTTTCTAAAATAATTTTAGGTTTTTTTTTTAGAATATATTTATAAGTTCTAAGAATCTCTTTTTCAGTAGATAAGCCAGTAGAAAAAATTATTGGCAGATTATATTTTAACATTTCATCAATTAAATTAAAATTATTAATATCACCAGATGCAACTTTGAAAAAGGGAGAAATTTTAGAAAAAAATTTTACACTTTGATTATCTAAAGGTGTAGTAAAGCATATGATCCCTATCTTTTTCGCATAATTAAATATCTTTTTAAATTGTAAACTGCTAAGATTAAATTTTGTCATTCTTTGAAATCTTTCAGTATCTTGATTCCAAATATAATCATTAAGGTTATAACTTTGAAATTTAATAGCATCTGCACCTGATTTTTTTGCAGCTTTCACTAATTTTATAGCATCTTGATATTTTCCCTCATGATTAACACCAGCCTCTGCTACAATAAATATTTTATCAAATTTGAAATTTTTCATTAAATTACTATATGTCCAATTTTTCCATGTATCATTTTCTTTTT
This sequence comes from Candidatus Pelagibacter sp. uisw_138, assembly GCF_059512485.2. NCBI lineage: Bacteria > Pseudomonadati > Pseudomonadota > Alphaproteobacteria > Candidatus Pelagibacterales > Candidatus Pelagibacteraceae > Candidatus Pelagibacter > Candidatus Pelagibacter sp. uisw_138. The sequence continues at coordinate 136,526 of NZ_CM183453.2, forward strand.
TTTTAAAAAACTGTCTAATTTAACTATTATTATACCTGCTTCTTGAGCATAAACAATATCCCTCTCGATTATTAAACCAGATTTGTAATTTATTATTGGCTTTAAACTTTTTCCATTATGTGTATATAAAAAATTTTTAACTATCTTAACTGGAAAAACACAATTTAGATTAAAAATTTCAATATTGTTTAGTCCAAAATTAATATTCTCTATTTTTAAATCGTTTACTGTATATAAAACTAAATGTTTGGTGTTTATGAATATTTTTTTGTTATTTTTAATAATATCTTCAGTTAGAGCGCCAATCCGTACACCATGATATAAAAATTTTTCATCACGATAAATTACTTTTAGTCTAGTGTTTTTATTATTTTTAAAGAAATTTATTATTAATTTATCTCCAGTACTTAAAATAATTTTTTTTATACTTTTGATTTTTAAAATTTGTTTAATTTTTAATTGTAAAATTTTAATTGCCTTAAGGTTGTTGTAATTTAGTTCGTTTAATTTCCTGAGAGGAAATATGCAAATATTATCTAAGCTTTTATTGATATTTGCTTTTTCGAAAATTTTTTGTTTTGTTTTCCAAATTTTCTTTGTATTTTTTGTTAAACTCTGTGTGTGTTGCCTATAATAGAAAAGTGGTTTATTTATATTAACAATCTTATATTTATTAATTACTTTTAACCACATATCCACACCATCTTGGCAATCAAACTCTTTAGAATATCCGCCGACTTCTAGTAAAATATTTTTTTTATACATAGTACATGCACCATGCGCAGGTTGATTGTAGAGGTTTACTTTTCTTTTAAAATTATGTCTTTTAACTCTGTTTATTATATTTTCATTCTCATCAATTAGATAGTAATCAGGAAATACAATTGAAGCTTTATTTTTTATCATTGTCGAATGAAGAATTTTAATAGCATCTTTACTAAAATAATCATCTGCATCTAATCTTATAATAAATTTCCCTTTTGCAATTCTGAGTATTTTATTTATTGAATTAACTAAGCCAATATTTTTTTGAAAAAAGATTTTACATTTAGTATTATTTTGGTACTTCTTAATAATTTTTCTAGAGTTATCCTTTGACCCATCATCGATAATAATTAATTCATAATTTTTATATGTCTGTGATAATACAGAATCAATAGACCTTGATAAAAATTTTCCATAATTGTGATTAATCGTATAAATTGTTATTAAATCTTTTTCATTCATAACTTTATTAATTGTATAATTTTTGCACTTCCTATGAATTTTTTTATTAATTTAATTTTTTTACTTAAAGTATTTTAGTCTAAAATTTTCTTTAAATTTTTCAAGATTTATATTTTCAATTTTTTTTTTGTATTTTTGTTCAAATTTCTTAGAGAATTTTACTAATTCTAAAGTAGTAAAAGAGTACTCCTTATTGTTTTTTTTCATTTTATTTAAAAATTTTTTAACTAAATTAAAATCTTTTTTACTATCGATGCTAAAAGATACATTACTTTTTAACTTTTTTGGAATGGATAAAGTAGATGTATTAAACTTATCTTTATTTTGTGTTATGTAGTATGTTAAATATTCTGACAAATCTTTATTTTGACCATATTTATTTATTTTAGATATGGTGCTTTTATCAAATATTTCAACCTCTGTTCCTGAGGGTAGTTCTTTATTTTCTGTATAATCTGCATTAGTTCTAAAATGCAAAGACAGTGCTTTATTCATAAGATTTATGTCGGTTAATATGTCATCACCAGTTATTCTCACAACTGTATCAAGCTTAAATTTTTTTATTGCATTGATCATTCTTTGTAAAACATTGAGCTCTGGACCCGTACAAACATCTATCTTATTTTTTGTTGCAATAGATCTTAATCCTGCATCTTGATTTTTATTAGTAGTGCATAAGATTACTTTGTGATTTAAGTTATTGTTTCTTAATCTCTTAATTAGATATTCTATAACAACGGTGTTGTTAATTTTTAAAAATAATTTATTTTTTAATCTTTTAGAATTATTTCTTGCAATAATTAAAATGCCAATTTTTTTTTTTAAAAACGAGTTATTTAAAAATTGTCCACTTTTTATGTTTTTTGATAATATTTTATTTTCAAATTCAGAAAAATTTAATGGAAATATTTTTTGTGCAGATCTTGCAAATATAAAATCTTTTTGATTTATTTTTGTTCCCTTGATCAAATCTTTATTTGCCAATGGGAATTTTTTTACATTATTTGCATATCTAATTTCATTTTGAGAAAGTGTGAATTGTTTAGATTGAATTGTTTTTATACTCAATGAGATACTATCTTTATAGTCTGCCAGCTCGTTTACATTTATAGAAGAAAAATAATCTACTTTTTTAAGTTCACGATTACGAGTAATATGTTTTTCTATATAGGAAACTCCTTTTGTTAAAGATAGTAATGGGAGCATGTAACTTAAAGTGCTGTTTCCAGCAGTATGGTCAGCGTAGGAAATTTTTATATTTTTTCCAAATATTTTTTTATAAAAATGTAAATTATTAAAATTAATATCTTTTATATTTGTAGGATAATTTTGAAATCCGTACACTAATATAATTTCTTTATTATTTTTTTCTTTATTAATAATTTTTTTTAACTCAACAATTTCATCAATTCTACATCCACTCACTGAAAAAAATATTTTATTTCCTGCTTTTAAAATATCTTTAATTAGCGCTGTATTATTAATATCAGATAGATGCATCTTAAAATTTTTTATTTTATTATTTTTACATATTTTCAAGGAATCTTTTCCAAAAACATCACAAATAATTTTATTTTTAGGAAATTGCTTAAAAATAAAATTCCATTGTTTTTCACTAAATGATTGTTTTTTAAAATGAGAGTATCTTCCCTCATTTTTTGGATATAGTTCGTGTGCTTTGTAAACCTGAAATTTTACGTAATCTGCTTTATTAAGTATACTTTCTTTTGCAAGATAGATTGCTTCTGCAGGACTACCTTGATGAGCATTTGCTATTTCTGATATTAACTTAAATGACATTAAAGAATTATAATGGCTGCCAATCGTACGTATCTTTGAATGGACATTTTTTGCATATTGTTACTTCATCAATTTTATCATCAAGATGTAATTTTCGTACTTTATTGATTTCATTTCCATCCCACAATTCTTTAAGAGTGGAAATTTTTTTTTCTGGGTTATTAAATAGTGGAGCTCTTGTTGCTTTATCAAAAATTTTCTTAAATCCTTTTTTGTTTTTTTTGATATTATCTTCAACTTTAGCCAAATCTTTATCACTATCTAAAAAACCTTGTTCATCTACATATCCAATTGGATGCATGGACCCCCAATCATAACAACACATTGAAACTTTTCCATCATAGGTAACCATCAATCTTTGAAACGGTTGAGCACATGGTTTTCTACTATTTGAATAATAAACATTATCCTTATAATCTTTGCTATAGATTGTTTTAGGATTTAGTAATTTATTTTTTGACTGACTAATTTTTGACTTACTGACATTATCTATTTCTTCTACATAACCACCTCTCTCTGTGTATGTTTTGATTGAAACATCATCGACTATGTGTTCAAATAACTTAAAAAAATTTTTAGTTTCTTCACCAGTTTTTTTTGTTAGAATCATTTGAATTTTACTTCTAGGAAACTTTGCATTCATTGATTTTTTGATTTCATCAAATTTTTTAATATTTTGATAAACGCTATCAAAAGAATTTTCTTCAAATCTTCCAGGACGCATTTCATTGTAAGTTTCTTTGGTACCACCATCAAAAGAAAAAATAATTGTATCTAATCCTGACAAAATAATTTTTTTTGACAAATCTTCAGTTAATTTTGTTGCATTTGTATTAATTATAACTTCTAAAATGCCAGATTTTTTTGCCAACTTTATATACTTATCTATTTTAGGGTGAAGTAACGGCTCACCTCGCCAATTCAATTTTAAAGATGGAACTCCTAAAGCCTCACACTGTTTTATTAAATTTTCGTATAGACTGTCAGATATTAATTTATCAGGGGTAATAATGGATTGTCTGTAACAAAATGGACAGGCTAAATCACAAATTGCTGCAACTTCTATGTCCACACAAAGTGGAAAACTGGGTAATATTTCATGAAGTTTATCTTTATTCTCCAATTCTTTTTGTATTGAATTCCATTTTTTTCTATAAAGCTCGAATCTATGAATAAGTTTGTTTTTCTCTTCTAAACTTTTGGATTTAGCAAGATTTTTATATGAACTATTATCCTCAATATTCTTAGTAAAAAAATTTAGTTTCTCTTCTTCAAAATTTTTTTTACCTTGAAAAGAATGTGATTTAGTCATTTTTGTTGATATAAAATTATTAATAAATATCTTATAATATTATGTGTGGATTTACTATTGTAGTTAATAAACAAAAACCAGTAATTAGCAACAATATAAAGAGAGAAATCCTAAATTCTCAACATCATAGAGGTCCAGATTTTGCAAAAAAAATAGAGAGAAACAATATAACGTTCTTTCATAATAGGTTATCAATCATAGATTTATCATCAAAAGCAAATCAGCCTATGATATGCAAAAATACTGGCAACATAATAGTTTTTAATGGTGAAATATATAACTACAAAGAATTAAAAATAAGATTTTTTTCAAATCATAAATTTAATACTAATTCTGATACTGAGGTTCTTCTGGAGCTGTATAGAAAGTTTCAACATAAATTTTTGAAGTATTTAAATGGTATGTTTTCTATGGTCATATATGATAATAATAAAAAAGAGTTATTTCTTGCAAGAGATCATTTTGGAGTAAAACCATTAAATTATTATGAAGACAGAAAATTTTTTATTTGTAGCACTGAAGTTAATCCAATAAATATAATTAAAAAAAAGATTGATTTAGATTATATAAAAATAAATGAATATTTAAATTATGGTTTAATCCATCATGATGAATTTACTTTTTTTGAAGGAATAAAAAAAATTAAAGAGGCATCTTTCTGCAAATACGACCTGAAGATTAAAAAATTTACTTTAAAAAAAAAATATTGGGAGTTAAAAAAAAATAGCAAGTTAATTCAAAATAGTTATGAAAATTTTAAAGAAAATTATCAATCAATTTTTCAAGATTCTTTGAAATTAAATTTGGTAAGTGATGTTCCTATAGCTTTACTTTTAAGTTCAGGGGCAGACTCTAGTTACATCTACAATGAATTAAATAAAATTAATTATAACAACTTAAAAAGCTTTTCTTTTGGATGGAAAGAAAAAAAGTACGATGAATCAATTATAACAAAAAAAAACTTAAACTTATCTAATAGTCTTCATAAAATTTTAAAGATCAATTTAAGTGATATTTATAAAGATCTTTCATTAGCTATAAAAATGAATGAAGGCCCAATAGGTGGTTTTGGTACGTTGGGTGTTTTCAGGCTCATGAAGTTTGTTAATCAAAATAAAATTAAAGTTGCATTCTCGGGTGAAGGATCTGACGAGTTGAATTTGGGATATTTTAACCAACATATTGCTTTTTTGTCTGAAAATTTTAAAAATAATTCTATTGAATATAAAAAGTTTAAAAAAGCTAATAATTTGAAATGTAGTTTGGAAGAAGCAAAAAATATATTTTTAAAACATGCAATCTCTGCACCAGATGGAACAGCATTGGGTAAAAGTTTAAAATCTAATAATTTCTTAGATAATAATTCTATAAGTAAATTATATATAAGCTCACTTAAGTTGCCCAAGCTACTTCATTGGCAAGACAGATGTGGTGGTGCATTTGGAATAGAAACTAGATTCCCATTTTTAAATCATGAACTTGCAACATACTGCTTTAGTAACCCAGATCATTATAAAATAAGAAACGGAATAACAAAATATCATCTTAGAGACGTTAAACTTGATGTTAATAAAAAAAAATTTGTTGTTACGCCACAAAGAGAGTTCATTAAGAAAAATTTTAAAACAATATTAGACATTATAGATAGTGGTGAACTAGTTAAAAATGATATTATTGATTTCGATCTCTTCAAAAGAAATTATCGAAGTTATTCGATAGATAATAACTTAGGAAACTCATTTTTTGTGTGGAAAGTTCTAAATCTAGAACTTTTTCTTCAATTATCGAAGAATTAATTTTAAATTAATTATAAAAATAAATTTTTTTTCTTAGAGTTATTTAGAAAATGGTTTTATGGAATATATTTGATATATTTTTATTTTAAATATCAGTTTCTTATTTTAAATAAAGGTTTTGCTATTTTATAATAGGTTATCTTTTTTAAATTTTCTTTGTTCATTAGGATACTATCAAATATTTTCTTAAATATTTTTATAATATAGTTTATATCTTTCATGGTATGTGAATGTTGTAAATTGATTGAACCTAAAAATAAAATTTTATTTTTTGACATTTCCTGCATAATATATGCTTTAATCAAAGAAGATTTCATTTTTGATGATGACTTAATTTTTAAAAATAACCAAGTTGGATGTCCATCAAACTCAAGAACATCATTTAGATTATTTTTTTTTAGATGAGCATTGAGTATAGATTGAATTTTTTCTCCTTTGAGGATGTTTTTATTTATAGTATTATTCAAGATTAAAAATTTAATTGTTTGTTTGCAAGCACTTAACGATAAAGTCTCTCCACCAAATGTTCCAGAAAAGAAAACTTTAGATATTTGATTCATGTATTTTTTTTTCCCAACTATGGCTGAGAGAGGAAAGCCATTTGCCATACCTTTTCCAAAAGTAGCAAGATCAGGAGTCACGTTATATAATTCTTGAGCACCACCCAATGAAACTCTAAATCCTGTGCATATTTCGTCAAAAATTAATAAAGCACCATGTTTTTTGGCAAGATTTTTTACTTTTTTTAAAAAATTATTTGTTGGCAATGTATAAGAAAGTGGTTCCATTATAATTGCTGCAAACTTCCCTTTATTTAATATCTTCTTAAGGCTTTCTAAATTATTATATTCAAAAGTATGAATATCTTTAGATATATAGTGAGGAATTCCCTGATTCATTGTCGTTGAAGAAATATACCAATCTTGCCATCCATGATATCCACAAACAGCTATTTTATTTCTAGATGTGATAAATCTTGAAAGCCTAATGGCTGCTGAAGTTGCATCAGTTCCATTTTTCCCAAATCTCACCATCTCTGCACAAGGAATATATTTTACTAGAAGTTTTGAAACTTCAAACTCCAAAGGATGCGCAAGTGAATAGGTAACACCATCTTTTAGTGTTTTAATAATTTCTTTATTTATTAAGTTGTTAGAATACCCTATGGAAACAGCTCCCAAGGAACTAATTAAATCTAGATATTTAATATTATCTAGGTCGTATAGATGTTGATTTTTGCCCTTAATATTGAATAAAGGAGAAAATTTTTTGTCAAAAAAAATTTTACTGCGACTAAATGTTTGAGTTCCTAGAGGAATAATCTTCAATACTTTTTGGAGAAATTTACTTTGTTTTTTCATAATTTCTAAATTACCATTTTCTTGGATCAATTATATTTTTATTTTTTATTTCAAGTTTCTTAACATAATTCAAGTCAGTTACGACTTTTTTAAACTTTGAAAAATCATTTATGTTTTTTTTATTATTAAATCCAATTATGCAATAATCAATAAATTTAATATCATATAAAACTGATATTAAAAAATTATATTTAATTATTTTTTTTTTGGCTAGATATATTTCAAGTTTATTCTTTTTTAGTTTGAGTTCATTAAATTTTTTATGAAATTTTTTTTCAAATAACATACCTTGTAAAAAAACTGATCTTACATGGATTTCAATACCTCTTTTTTTAATTGATTTGAGATAATTGATTAATCTAGTGTTTACAGTAAATACATTTAGAGGAAACTGTACAATATCAAATTCATAAACTTTTAAATATTTTTCTAGGTCATAAATGTTATAAAGTGATATACCAACCTTAAATATTTTTTTTTTGTTTTTTAAATTTTTTAAATATTCTAAAAATGTTGAAATATCACTTCTTAAGATATCTTTTTCGTTATGAAATAATAAACCATACACTGATTTTTTTTTGAGGTTTTTAAGACTATTTTGAAATTGATGTTTAAAGTTGTTAATATTTTTTTCAATATTTTTTTCTGAAAAAGGAGCTATCTTAGTTATAATTTTTTTTTCATACTTGCTAAGTTGACCTATTATTTCTTCAGCACCAGGATATGACTGTGCTGTATCAATCAAATCGATATTTTTTGTGTCGTTAAGCAATTTTCTGATATTACTTAATGATATTTTGTTATTTAAAACTCCATATTTTATTCCAAAATTTGCGGTGCCCAAAGCAAATCGCATAATTTATTTTAATAACCTTTCCACAAATTTAAAATCTTCTAAGGTGTGAATATCATGTGCTTTTTGAGCTGGCAGAATAAATGGAGTATAAATATTATCTTTTTTCATATATTTCTTTTTTAAAAAATAATTTTGGGTAAAAAAAATAAAGCCACCTGTTTCATGGTAGTATTTTTTATGAACTGAGGAATCTTGAAAGAATTTTTTACGATTAAGAGGTATTAATTTTTCGTTCTGAAGCTTCATTGCCTCATCAAGGGATGGCTTAAACTCCGCTACAGATATCAGCGGACAATCATCCTTGTTGTCTCTAAATTTTTTATAAGCATTTTTAAAATCTTTAAAATCAATCAACGGTGCGGTTGGATATGCAAGACAAACAGCATCAAATTCTATTTTAAAATCTTTATACTGCTGTAATGTCCACTCTATTACTTCATTTAGGCCAGTTGAATTTTTGCATAAGCTTTTCTTCCTAAAAAATTTTTGTTTTAAATGGTATTTTTTTAATATTCTATTTATTCCTTTGTAGTCAGTTGAAACATGTATTTCTTTAAAGATTTTAGATCTGATTATATTTTTTATTGTATATTCTATTAACGGTTGATCGTTCATTTTTTTGTAATTTTTAAAATCCAACCTTCTAGAGAATTTTTTAGCAGGTATGATTGCAATTATTTTCAATTTAATACTTCTTGAGTGGTTTAATAATTTTCATATCAAATATCTTGAAATTTTGATACATTCTTTCATAATCTCTACTGTAACCTTTGCCTTCCTTAAGCATATTTTGACTCTGTAGATCAATATAATAACAATTTTTCCCAAATATATATTTTGCGAAAATTAATGATGTTGAGCCAGGTGAGGCAATTATTTTGGTATTTTCATTTAATATATAAGTTTCTGCTATCTCTAGATCATTTGGATTGAAAAATTTACATTTTATTTTTTTTTTTATTTTTTTATAGTTATTAGTACTTAATCTTGGATGACACTTAAACCAAATTTCGCTGTTCTTAAGCTTATGTTTTTTTTTAATTTGTGAAATTATATCATTATATATATTTATCTCTTTTTCAGGGGTAAGATAAAATCTTTCTGGATATTCTAACGTAGGCAGTCCAAGAATTATACATTTAACATTTCTATTATTTTTTTTGGATTGAATTAGCTTAAAGTTATTTAATAAAATCTTACAATCTTTTTTTGATTTTAAATCGAATACTTTTTGTTTCTTAATATTTTTATGGCTTTTCTCAAACATTAAAGAAAAGTCTTTTAACAATATACATTTTATAAAGTCTGTTAATTTTTTTCTATACACATGTGTTATTATTTTACGCAGATAGTGCTCTAAAATATATGATTTAAGAGGAATATAATCCCCAGATCCATCCATAAAGCCAAAAAATTTAGCATTGTTATAATAGGTATCAACGAAAACCTGTTCATTTGTACCATGTGTATTTCTGTGGTAAAATTCTATATTATTTCCATAGACCTTTTTTTTAACTTTGTTTACTAGGGATAATCTATTTTTACTAATCTTCAATAATTCTTTTACCTTATATTTTTCAGTGATTTTTTTTTTATTGAAATTATATAAATGATAATCAAAATATTTTTTGAATTCCTTCTGTAAATTTATAGTTTTGTTAATTCCTATTTTTTTTGCGTTGTAAATAATAGATTTTATTGTATTAGCTTTTAAAAGAGGATGAAATATGACTAAAATATCTTCATATTTTTTTGAATTTCTCTCTCTTGCAATATTGAAAAAAATCAATTGAAGAGATGATGTGGCTAAAATAAATCTTTTTATTTTATTGGATCTCATTTTTAATTATTTTAATTATTTTCTTATCAATATTTTTGTTATTTATAAAATTGAAATGAACAAAATTAATATTTTTTTTACACACTTTTTCTGAATTTTCTAAATTCAATTTATCAATGTAATTAAGCCATTTTTTATATTCTTTTTTATTACCTTCTATAAAATATTTTGGAAATTTCCTATTTATAAAAATCGGGCTTTTATAAACTGGATATTTATAGCCTGGACCACAAATGATATTATTGCTATTTAGTTTTTTTATAATAGCCATTCTAGTTTGTTGTGAAATGTTTGATTTGACTCTTAGTGTATATAAATGTCTAGCATGAACTTGCATTTCATTTTGGTGATTAACATCTATTTTTTTTATTTGTTTTAAACCTTCATCTAATTTAGAGCAAACTTTCATTCTTTCTTTGTTAAATTTTTTCAGTTTTTTTAACTGAGCAAGCAATATGGCAGATTGGAACTCCGTTATTCTAAAATTTGAACCTACAAAATTGTGAACAGATGAGTTTCCAGGTTTTGTACCATGCCATATTATTTCCCTAAATTTTTTAGCTATTCTTTGGTTATTTGTTAGTAGCATACCACCTTCCCCTGAGCACATATTTTTATTTCTTTGAAAGCTAAATATTGCTCCCGCATCTATTTCTCCAGCATAATATCCATCTCTTTTAGATCCATGGCATTGAGCAGCATCCTCTATTACTCTTATTTTTTTATTTTTGATGTAATGTTTGATTGATTTTAAATCTGATAAATAGCCACCAAAATGGACAAGCATTATGGCTTTTGTTTTTTTTGTTACTGCTTTTTTAATTAAATCTAAATTGGTACAAAGTGTTCTTTGTTCTACATCAACAAATTTAGGAATTGCACCAACTCTTATTATTGATGTTACGGAGGATGTATATGTATAAGCAGGTACCAAAACTTCATCACCAGGCCCAATATTGGCACATAGTAAAATAGCTTCCAATCCAACTGTGCAATTAGCACATGCCACTGCATATTTTTTTTTATGAAACTTGGAAAATTCTTTTTCTAAAAGAGTGGTATACCCAACATTTTTACCTCCAGATGCTGACCCAATAGATTTTTTTAAAGATTGGCTTAAAAGTCTTGATTCAGATGAGTCAAAAATTGGCCAGATAGGTTTTTTGTTCATTTAAAAATTACTTAAACTTTAAGTGCAAAACTATCAATATTATCTTTGTGGTCAAAATAATAACTACATGTACCGCAAGCTGGGTGAGCATGATGTTTTTGACTTGAAAACATTTCTCTGAATTTTCTTAACTCTTCTCCATTCCAAATGTCAACTATAGACTCTTTTGAAGCGTCACCCACAATTGTTTTAAACGACCAATCAACAGCACAAATTGAAACTTGACCATTCCAATTGATATTTAGTTGATACCAGGCGTATGCGCATACCTTGTTTTTTTGTATTTTTTGAAGATCATTACCCATTGTAAAGTCAGAGTCATGATTACCATCCCAATTCATAGGCTCCTCGTGAATTTGAATCTCATCAACAAATGGGCCAAAATCATCATGTAGTTTTTTTATATCTTCTTTAGTAACATGTGGAAAATTACACATTTTAACTGCTATGTGTGGAGTTTTACTATTTAATTTTCTTTTAGCTTTACTTAATTGAATTACATTTTCTAAAATTTTATTTTGAGGGTCTTTTAGGGTGCCAGAATGTTTTATATATTCTTCTTTTCTAGGGGACAAGTAAGAGATCATTATCCAATCTAATCCAGCTTTAATAATTTTCTCACCAAAGCGATCTAACAAAGTTCCATTTGTTGTTATACGAGTTTGTTCACATACATTCATTTTTTTTGCATATGCAATCATTTCGGGTAATTGTTTATGCAATAATGGTTCACCATCTTTCCATAATTTAAGTGCTTTAATTTTTACTTTTGCTTGAGCCAAATCATCTATAATTTTTTTAAAGACTTCAAGCTTCATAATTCCATTTGGCCGATGGTTTCTCCCAAGTTCTGTTCCAGTAGGACAGAATTTACATCTAAAATTACATAAATTTACAGGATCAATAGCTAAAGCCAGAGGATGTTCTAAAGGCAGCATGTCTATAAGTTTAGTCATATAAGATTGTTACAATTTACTGATTACATTAAAATTCAAAAGAATAATTTATGCAATAAATAAAGTTTACATCACTTAACTATCATAAGCTTAAATTAGAAACAATATTTTTCTTTAATTATGACTTAAAAGGGTCTTTTGATATATTGATTAGATCAATAAAAATTGATCATAGCTCGAAAAAAAAAATATAGTTAATATATTATATAAAAAAATAACTTTTAATTTAAAATAGTAAGTTAAGAATCTTTTTTTAAATAATACATTAAAAAATAATTTTTGATGAAAAGAGTGGGTCTGTTGTGGATACTTAAATTTCTACTATATGTATTTATATATTAAATATATATACATAATAAAAAAAATAAAAATTAAATGTTATTTACAAATAAATATATAAATGAAATTGGAAAAAAAAAATGGAATAAATTTTGTAGGTTAGTTGGAGACCTTTCTCCATTCACATCTTATGAATTAATAGAATACTATTCTGCTTTTAAAGGTGTTAAAAATATATCATTCGCAGTTTTCAATGAAGAAGATGATGTGGTCGCAACAGTTCCTTTGGCCACTTATAAAAATAGATTAAGTTTTGCGGATCAGCCTTGCCCATCTATCACAATTGATTTAAATCTGAGCAACTCAATTAGAAAAAAGATATATTCATATATTTTTTTAGAAATCAAAAAAATTATGTTAAAAAATAAAATAATATCGTATTTATTTTGCAAGCATGCTTTTCAAGCTAAATTTTTAAAAAATAGTTATTTTTCAATAGATAATTTTTTTGAACATTATCAATTTTCAAAAATTCATAATATTGGCAATACACTTATTTTAAATTTACAAGAAAATGAAACAAACATTTTTGATAATATGAGCAAGTACCATAAAAAAAATATAAAAAAAGTAGGAGCAAAAAATTTAAATTTTGAAAATTCACTAGATATTAACGAATTTAAAATTCAACAATTATTTGATAATTTTAAAAAGCAACATTTTTTAACAGCAAAAAAAATTACAAGACCTAAAAAAACTTGGGATTTAATGCTTGAAAGCTTAATAAATAAAAATTCATGCTTAACTGTAGCAAAACTTGGGGAAAAAAATATTTCCTTTCTTTATGTCGGATTCAATGAATATTTTGCATTTGGCTGGTCGCAAGTTAATGATAAAATATACGAAAAAAAATATATGCCTCGACATTTTTTAGAGTGGGAAACAATCAAATACTTGAAAAATAAGGGAATTAAATATTATGATATCGGAGAATCTTATGCATGGCATCAAAAAAATATATCTGATAAACAGTATTCAATTTCAGATTTTAAAAAAAAATTTGGTTCAAAGTTATTTCCAAAATTTATTTATAAATTAAAAATTAACGAGATAAATAACTTAATATGAATATATCAAAAGCAAAAAATTTATTTAAGAACAAATCAATACTCATCACAGGTGGGACAGGATCTTTTGGAAGGGCATTTACAGAAAAACTTATAAAATTAGGTGTATGCAAAAAAATTATAATTTATTCTAGAGATGAGCTCAAACAATATGAGTTTGCAAGTAAACTCACTAAAATACAAAAAAATTATGTTAGATTTTTAATAGGAGATATTAGGGATAGAGACAGATTGTTTTTTGCAACGAAGGGTGTTGATTTTATAGTTCATGCAGCAGCATTAAAACAAGTACCTGCTGCAGAATATAACCCTTTTGAGTGTATAAAGACTAATGTACTAGGATCTCAAAACGTTGTTGATGCTGCAATTGAAAATAAAGTTCAAAAAATAGTTGCTCTATCAACTGATAAGGCAGCCCTACCAGTTAACTTATATGGTGCCACAAAGTTAGTTTCTGATAAATTATTTACAGCTGCAAATAATATAGTCGGATCACAAGATACATCTTTTGCAGTTGTCAGATATGGAAATGTTTTAAATTCAAGAGGTTCTCTTGTTCCACATTTGATTGACTTAAAAAATAAAAAAGAAAAAATATTTCCATTAACAAGCGATAAGATGACTAGATTTTGGATTACATTAGATGAAGCAATTGATTTTGTTATTGAAAGCTTTTTAAGGATGAGAGGTGGTGAAATCTTTATACCTAAAATCCCATCCATTAAAATTACTGATTTAATGCAAGCTATATCTCCAGGAGTTAATTATAAAATAATTGGTATCAGACCAGGTGAAAAAATACATGAATTAATGTGTCCCGTGGATAGTGCTTTACAAACATTAGAATTTAAATATTACTATATAATTTTACCCTCAACAACTTCAGCAAATATTTCTAAAAAATATTTAAAATATGAAAATGAAGTAGGAAAATTTGTTAAAACAAATTTTGAATATAGATCTGATACTAATAAAAATTTTTTAAATTCAGAAAGAATAAAAAAATTCTTGAAAAAAAATATTAATTTTTTTTAATTTCTGTACACACACTTATTAGATAAATTCCAAAAAAAACAAAAAACAATCCATTCCATGTTTGGTATAATGACCCTGTAGTTTGAAAAGGGAAAAAAAGTATTAACCAATTGGTAAAGAGAAATATTTTTTTATGACTGTTAATATAAAGAATCTTGTAAAATAAGAATATCAAAGTTCCAAAAAAAATTATAAAAAATAATAAACCCCCACTATATAATATTTCATAATAAGTATTATGGGGATGTGTAGAACATCTGGAGTCTTTAGATGCAGAGTTTATATTATCATATTTTTTGTCTGAACAAATAATTGAAAAAGTTTTCATGCCAGATCCAAGTAATGGATAGTCTTTAAAGATTTCAAAAGCAGTAAGGTAGTGTGCGCCCCACTGAGAATCTAAAATTTTATTATGGTCCTTGAACGAGTTTGAATAATCACTAGAATCACCACTAGAATCACCACTAGAAAGTCCAAGCTGATCGATAGTTCTGTTTATATAGTGGTCATTAAGTGATTTTACATTTGTTATTAAAATAATAGAAATAAAAAAAAAAGAGAGAAAAATTAATAGTTTAAGCTTAAGGGTAATAGATTGATTTAGTAAAACAAAAGTAAATATACCAAGTAAAATCATTATTGTGGCAGCTCTTTCTTTTGTTAGAAGCACTGTAATAAAAATTAATAATAATATGATTAATAAGAAAAAGAAAATATTCTTATATTTAGTATTTTGAAAGATTGACGATACTGAGTAAATAAATAAAAATGATAATTTTACCAAAAAACTTCCTGGCACAGGCTCATTCCCAAAAGGGCCGGTAAGCCTAACCGGTTGTGTTCCATAAGTTGGATAAGAAAATAGATCATAACCATTGATATATTGATGAATAGTGTCGTATAGAACAAAAATAAAAGTTAGAATAAGGATTTTTTCAAAATTCTTAAAGTTGATTATTTCATATTTTAAAAGTAGGTGAAAATTCAATAATAATAATCCATACCTTAAAATACCCAGAAAGGAAATAAGAGAAGCACTTGTATTAATCGAATATAAAATATTTAACGAAAATAAAAATAACAATAATAAAGTGATAATTAAATTTTTTTTTATTTTGAAATAAATAAAATAGAGTTTAGAAAAAAATAATAAAAATAAAATTTGTATTAGTACAACATTAATATTTATTGCAGCATTTCCTATTACAAAACTAATTGGTAAGAAAGAGATAAAAAAATTAATTATTTTTGAAGGGGATGTGATGTTACTAGTAAATTTCATTATAAATACTTCTAATTTTTGGAATATTTTTTTGAGCTAAAAATTCATTATTTGCAATAATTTTTGCATTTTTTGAAATTTTATTTCTAACTTTTTTATTTTTAATTAAATAAATAATTTTTTTTGCCAAAGAATTATAATTTTTTCTATTAAAAATTAAGGTACTAAAATTATTTTTTAAAAGATATTTAATATCACCACAGGGAGTAGTTATAATAGGCAACCCACTACTCATTGCCTCCCAAACAGCCATAGGAGATGATTCATTCAATGATGAGCAGATGTATATGCTTGAGTTAGAGTAAAACTTTACTGGATCAGTAAATTTATTTATAATTTTTATATTTGAAACTTTATTTTCATGAATCATTTTTAAAATTTTGTGAAAATACTTTTTTTGACTATCCCAAACTTGTCCCACAATAATAAAGGAAATGTCATTTTCATATTTTTTAAGTTCTATTGCCGCAAGGATTATAGTCTCAATATCTTTGACAGGATTAATATTAGCAACAGTTAAAATTGAAAATTTATTAGACGCTTTTCTTTTTAATTTGAAAAATTTATCATCAATCGTAGATTGCACAATACCTTTTTTAACCTTAAGTGGTAGATATTTCTTGTAATATTTCAAAGATGAATATGATGCAAATAGAAAATAATTTATATTATTTCTAATGAAATAAAAAATAAATTTTAAGATAAGATTAGATTGTTCATCATGGATATGCCATATAATTTTTTTTCTTGCTAATTTCGCTGCCAAAACTGTTTTAAAGAAATAAAGTCCGCCAGGAATATGGACAATGTCAATGTTATTTTTTCTTAAAAAAAAAAATATAGTAAAAAAATCTCTAATAAAAAAAAATATATATTTTAATAGTGAATTAAAATTGAGAGATATACTGTAAATATCTTTCTCTTCATAAATAATTTTTTTAAGTCTTAGTTTACTTTTAAAGATATGTGAGCTTTTATTTGAGATAAGGACTTTAAAATTAATCCCTTTTATCTTATTTATAGCAGTAATTGCCTGTGCATGTGGTCCACCAAACCTTGAGTCTTCAAAAACAAAAGCAACATTAATCATAATTTTGAAGTGCTCTAAAGTTTTTTATTTCATCCAAAATTATTTTTTTTACCTCATCTCTAGATGTATAGTTAATTTTTTTTTTTAACA
Organism: Candidatus Pelagibacter sp. uisw_138; assembly: GCF_059512485.2. Taxonomy (NCBI): domain Bacteria; kingdom Pseudomonadati; phylum Pseudomonadota; class Alphaproteobacteria; order Candidatus Pelagibacterales; family Candidatus Pelagibacteraceae; genus Candidatus Pelagibacter; species Candidatus Pelagibacter sp. uisw_138. The sequence goes on from NZ_CM183453.2 coordinate 153,748, forward strand.
AGTGTATATTAGAAGACGAATATGAAATCTCATTTTCTCTATTTTTTTTAATATAATATAAAAATGGTAGTCTTATTTTTTTTTGAATAATTTCGATAATATCTTTAATGCTAATGGCCTTTCCATTTCCAATGTTGATTATTTCAAAACTTTTGTTTAATTTTGGTATTAATTTATTAATTGAAACCACTAAAGTTTCAAGATGAATAAAATCTCTGTAACAAGTTCCATCTTTAGTTTCATGCCTGTCTCCATAAACATTAAATGGTTTTTTTTCGACAATACATTTTGCTATATTATAAAATAGTGCATTGTAGGCAGAGTTTTTTTTTAAAATATTCCTACTAGTTCCACCTATATTAAAGAATCTTAAACATAAACACTTGATTCTGTTATCATGATTTTTTTTTAGAAAATTTTCAAAATATAATTTAGTGAACCCATAATAGTTAATAGGTTTTGTTCTAGCAGTTTCTTTAGTTGGTAATTTTGCATTTCCGTAAACAGCTGCAGAGGAGCTAAAAATAAATTTTTTTACCTCGGTATGTTTTTTTAAATTTAAAAAAAACTTTTTTGACTTAGTTAGGTTGTTTAACTTATATTTATCCTTTTTTTTTTCACTTTCAAGGCTATCTATATAAGCTGCAAGATGTATTACTATTTCTATTCTTTCTTTTTGAATGAGTCTAATAGTCTTTAATGATGAAAAATCCGACTTTAAAAAAATTACTTTTTTCTGATAATGTTGTTCAATATTTTCTTTATCAACAATAAATATTGTATTTTTTTTTAACAGGTTAGCTGTTAGTGCTGTTCCAATATATCCAGATCCTCCTGTAATTAAGATTTTTTTTTTCATTTTTTAATTACAATTTTGTTTATTATTAAATAGTCCATATTAGACCTTTTGAAAGTTTTAAGTGCTTGTATTGGGCTATTTACTATTGGTTCATTTATATTAAAGGACGTATTTAAAATTATTGGAATTTTTGAAATTTTATAGAATTCTTTTATAATATTATAATACATTTCATTCATTAATTTTGTAACTGTTTGTAATCGTCCAGAACCATCTATGTGACATACTGCAGGAATTAATTTTCTTTTGTTTTCTATAATTTCATAAACATAGGACATGTATGGTGATTGAATTTTTTTGTTAGATACAAACCACTTTGAAACATGACCTTCAAGTATACTTGGTGCAAAGGGCCTGAAATTTTCTCTTAATTTAATTTTTTTATTTAAAATATCTTTTGCATTTTTAAGTGACGGACTACATATAATCGATCTATTTCCAAGTGCCCTAGGCCCAAATTCCATACGGTCTTGGCACAATGCAATAATTTTTTTTTTTAGAATTTCTTTAGCTATAAATTTAGCTAAATTTTTATTGCTCTTAAATTTTATTATTTTATTTGATTTCTCAAAAATTTTGATTATTTTTTTTTCTTCGATTTCTTTTATTTTTGGCCCTTGGTAGGGTGAGCTCAATTTATTTTTATTGATATTTTTTCCATCTTTATTAATTTGATATAAGCACGAACCAATAGATCCTCCATTATCACCTGGCATATAAGGTATAAAATGTTTTTTATATGTAGTATTTTTCAAAATTGTACCATTTGCCAATGAATTTAAAGCACATCCCCCTGATATTACTATATTTCTATACGAACTGAGTTCTGAACATTTTTTTAAAATTAATTTAAATTTTTCTTCGTATAAAGCTTGCGCAGAGCAAGCAATATCCTCTTTAAATTTATTGTTATGTCTTACGTCTTTAAAAATTCTTTTAAATTTTTCATTTAAGATTGTAGGACTCTTTGGCTTTCCCATTAATTTAGATTGTTTACTTAAAAGATCATTGAGATAATATTGATTTAACATGATATTATTTTTGTTTAAAAATAGTTTTTCAAGCAGGCCTTTATAAATTGGTTTTCCATAAGCTGATAACCCCATTACTTTATATTCATCACCATAAGCATGAAATCCTAAAAATTGTGTAATACCTTCATAAAAGAAACCTAATGAATTTGGATAATATTCCTTGTGTAAAACTTTTACGTTTTTACCACTTTGAAATTCAACTATGCATAAACTTACAAAATCACCCAACCCATCAATAGAAAGTCCAACAGCATTTTTAAAACCTGATAAATAATATGAAGAAAATATATGGGATAAGTGATGGTCTACTTTTATAATTTGTGCTTTTATTTTTTTCTTAAATTCTTTTTCTAAGGTATTCTTAATATAATTTTTTTTATAAAATCTATTAAGATAATTTTTTATTAATTTTTCTTTATTATTTGAAAGTAAAAATTTTTTAAACTTCATACCAATGTTTGATGCAGGGTTTGAATTAATAGTAATATAATTAATGTCAGAAACATCAATTTTTGCCTCCTTAATACATTCTTTTATTGAAAGCATAGGGAACCCTGCCCAATTTTTAACTCTATTGAGTCTCTCTTCTTCAATCGCACAAATTATTTCTCCGTCTTTAAATATACAAGCTGAAGATCCTGCATGATATGCGCTGATTCCTAGATAATATGTCATTTAATTATTGATTCTATTTATTGGTAGTATTAAATAATTGTATATATCAAATGAATTACTTGTTTTAAATAAAAAAAGATTATGTCAATATTATTCATTGGGGACTACATAGACCATTTTTCAGCAACAGGCGAAAGTCTTTTTGAACATGCTAAAAAGATTTCAAATAAGGTACCCAATACTAAATTTTTGGGTCTATCAAAATCTAAAAATGAAACTTATAAAATTAACAATTTATTAGTTACAACCATTAAAATCAGACCTGAAAATAAAAATAATTTTTTTCTTAGGGTTCTTTGGAACTTATTAGTTTGTTGTAAAATTTCTTTAGAAACAATTAGTAGTAGAAAACAATTTCAATATTTGTACTTTTGTGGAACTCCACAACTTTTGTTTTATTTTGTTGTGATAATAAATTTTTTTCTCAAAAAAAAATTAATTTTTAGGACTACAGATTTTTTTCCAGAAACATTATTTGCATTAAATAATAATTATATTATTAAAATTTTATTAATCATAACCAACTTATTAAGAAAACAAATATATAAATTTTCTATCCTTGGAAAAGATCAAAAATTATATTTAGATAATAAATTTTTCAATATAAAAAAACAATTAAGGTATGAAAAATGTTTTTTAGAGATACCTAATATAAAAAAAAAAATTAAATCAAAAATTTTTTTATACTCTGGCACAGTTGGTTTCGCACATGATATAGATACACTTATCAAAGTCTTTCATCAGTATAATATTAGTTATAAGCAAAATTATAAAATATGGATCAATTGCACAGGTAGCCAAAAGGAAAAATTAATTGATGGTTTAAAGAAATTAAATATTAAATTTAAACAAACTCATTTACTTAACAAAAAGTTAGCAGGGAAGTTGTTGGCAATATGTGATATTCATCTAATTTTATTAAAAAAAGATTTTTCTAAAATTGTCTTACCGTCTAAGTATTTTTGTTCTGTTAAATCAAAAAATAAAATAATTTTTATTGGCCCAAAGGATTCTGACATTTATAGATTAGGTTCTACTAATAATAAATTTTACCACATAGAAAACTCTAATATTATTGGTGGTTGCAACTTGTTAAAAAAATTAATTAAAGCTTAACTTTTCTTAACAGTGTAAAATAAAAAAAACAATACAACGTTAAATATGCATAAAAGCATATATTTAAATTTAAAAAATTATTTTTATTAACAAGCACTAAAAGAAGATATATTCCATTATATATAAAAATTATTAGCGATGTTATTAAATGACTATTATTAACGTTGGATGTAAATTTTTTTTTTATATACTTCAATAAAATCATATGTATGTGCTTATTATCTGGATGTAATGGGCCAATTTGTTTATGGTTAGTTTTTACAATTTTTTTTCGTAATATTGAGAACAAAACTTCCATAGATGGATAGACAAATATGCAAGATGCTAACATTGGCTGAATTCCTGCACTATTATTCACAATATTAATTGTCAATACAGAAATAAAAGCTCCCATTAAATAAGCACCACTATCACCATTAAAAATAATGCTAAAATAATTCATGGCAGCTAAAAAAATTATAAATACCATTAATTGAGTTAAATTATGAAGTAATAAAATACTTTCTAAGTCTAAAAGGTTAGAATTCAGGGTAAAAGATAATACGATTATAGCTTGAATGAAATAAAAATTTAGATTGTTGTTTATTCCATCAATAAAGTTGCAGCCATTAATCACTAAAGTAATGCAAAAAGCTGTAAATAAAATATTAATTATTTTATAGTTTAAAATTAAATCTAATTTATTAAACCCAGTAGTCTTTATTAGAGTATTTTGAGTATACACATATATAAGAGTAGTTAAGTATAATAGTATTAATCTATATGTTGAATTTTCAAAAAATTTACTATCAGACAAAAAACCTATAATGGTTATAGATAACAAAAAAAAAATAAAAATAATATTTAATTTAAAAAAAAAAGATAAATAAATAAATAATAAAATTCCACCTAATAAAGATGCCTTATGAGAGTTAGTGTTTTGAACTTTGTTGGAAACGTAAAATGTTAAAATATTTTTTTTATTAATAATAACTACTAAAGGTGTTATTATTAAAAAAAAAACTACAAGATAAATATAATCAAAGATTATGTTGTGATTTAAACTGATCATATATCCAATTATAAGTTTTAAGCATACCTTTTTCTAGTTTATATTTTGGCTCCCATTTTAAAACTTTTTTAATTAATTTGTTGTCACTATTTCTTGACTCAACACCGGTTGGTGCAGTTTTTATATATTCTCTTTTTACTTTTATACCTGAAATTTTTTCTAAAATATCAACAAGTTCATTCACAGATACACAATGAGAGCTTCCCAAGTTTATGGGCAAACAGTAACTGCTTTTTAAAAGCTTTTGTACTCCTGTTATACAATCATCAATATAAGTGTAGCTTCTTTTTTGATTACCATCTCCCCATATTTTAATTTTATGTTTTTTTGAAAATTTGGCTTCAATAAATTTCCTGGCTAAAGCAGCGGGGGCTTTTTCTCTACCATCATTCCACGAGCAGTTAGGACCAAAAGTGTTATGAAATCTAGCAACTCTTACATTTAATCCGTGATCAATTCTATAATTTTCACAAAGTCTTTCGCCAAATAGTTTTTCCCAACCATATCCATCCATTGGTTCTGCTGGATAAGCATCAGTTTCTTTAAGTAAAAAATTACTATTTTTAAATTGTTTGTATTTTGGATAGATACATGCAGACGATGCAAAAAAATATTTTTTTACACCATTAATTTGCGAGTATTTAACTAGGTTTGTATTAATTAAAACTGATAGCATGCATTGAGCTTTAAAAACTTCAATAAAACCAACTCCACCCATGTCGCAAGCTAGATTATAAACTTGATCGATGTTTTTTGTTAAACTTTGACAAGCTTTTTCACTAGATAAATCGATTGATATATTCGTATTATTTTTGTCTATCTGATACCATTTTTTGAGAGGTTTTTTGTCTACGCAAATAACCTTAGTTTTAGAGTTAGACAGTTTCTTAGCCAGATGACCACCCACAAATCCTCCAGCGCCTGCTATTAATATTGATTTCATATTCTCAATTTAAAAATTATTTTTAACGTATAAAACATTATATGACATGAGTAAAAAATTTTTTCTATTAAATTTAAGGTAATTAAGAATCTAAACTTTATTCTTAGTATATAGCATAATTTCTGGATATTTAAAGTGTCTTTATAATTAATTTTAACCAATATTTTATTTAGATTATATAATCTATATTTATTAGATAAACGACACCACAATTCATAGTCCTGAATATAGAAAAAATTGCAATTATATAAATTTTTTTTTATAATTTTAGATCTAATTAAAATTGCAGAGTGTAATATTAGATTTTGATACTTAAGTTTAATCTTTATTTCTTTGCTAGTTGTTGGGTAATTAGTTTTTTTATATTTCTTATTATCTTTATATAGATAGCCTTGACAGCCAACCATTTGTATTTGTCTATTTAATTTCAAAAAATTAATTTGATGTAGTAATTTTTCTGGATACCAATAGTCATCAGGGTCTAATCTAGCTATGTATTCACCTTTTGCTTTTGAAATTAAAAAATTTAAATTATAGGTTAATCCAACTCTTCTTGAGTTTTCAAATATTTTAAATCTTGTATCTGTTGATATTTTTTTTTTTAAAAACTTTAAAGTATTATCAGTAGATTTATCATCAACAATTAGAACTTCAAAATTTGTGTAAGTTTGTTTTAGTAAACAATTAACAAATTGGTTTAAATATTTTTCATTATTATATATGGAAACTAAGACTGAAATCATAGTAGGTCTTTTAAGTTTGGTTTTTTCATATTAATATTTTTATAGACTGTATTAAATTTTTTATTTTTTATATTAATAAGAAATCTTTTTAATTTTTTTTCTTTAGTAGTGCTTATAAAACCTATATTTTTATAAGGAGATCCATCAGGTTCTACAAGAAAAAATTTTTTATGTAACCTAAAATATTCTATAGAAGGAGTTTTAAAGATAAGAGTTTCAAGTATTGCGGAAGTAAAAAAAGATATAACAAATTTTGCATCTCTAGCAAGGAGGGTACTATTATAATTAGTGATTTCAATATTTTTGTTTTTACGAAATTTTTTAAGAAGATTTTTAAGTATTAATTCAGATCTTTCTCTTGGATGTGGTTTAATTAGAATTTTTAAATTTGGAAACAAATTAATGATTTGTTTAATGGATGAGTTTAACAAAAATTTATAATTTTTTTTCGTCATGTAAAAAGAGTGAGGTGGTCTTGACAAGATTGTTGCATATTCATTAGGGAATGATCTAAATTCATAATTATTAATATAGGCTTTCCATGATAATAAAAATTTAGGGAATCCAATTAATTTTAAATTTTTATAACCAAAAGATTTGCACCAAGCCATATTTTTTGAAGAATAAACTAAAAAAGTATAATTTTTTGGAATTGCAGGCTTATGATTATTTTTTACTACTGAGGTATTAAAACTATGAGCATGATGATAGATAAAAAATTTTTTTTTTAAAAAATTATTTAAAAGTATAAAGATTAAATCTTTAGAAATCTGATTCGTGATTTCATAAAATATTGCATCAGTAAATAATATTGAAATATTTTTTATAATAAAAAAAAATGAACAAAAAAATTTATAAATAAAATTTAGGTACTTATTGCTTGGTTTTTTATTAAACTTACTTGATAAAGGGCTAAATTTTACTGTAACGTTTTTTTTTAAAAATAATTTTTTATAAAAAAAATCTTTTTTATAATTTAGAAAAATTTCTTTAATAGTTATAATTATAGTTATTTTTTTAACTTTATTTTTCTCTCTAAGTTCATTGATTATTGGAGCAATAATATCTAGTTCTCCATAACTATGAGTAATTAAAAAATGAATGTTCATTTCAAAAAGTTTTTTTAATTAATCCTAAGTGAATTTTTTTTTCATTAGAGTAATATTTGTCTAAAGTGAAATATTTATTAATTAAAGAAATATTCTTATTCTGAAATATTTTTTTTTTTACAGAATCTACACCTTTTATATAATTCAGATCTAATTTTGATATATCTTTAAAATTTAATCCACTTTTTTTATCTTTTATAAGAAATTTATTTTCTATCAGGTTTGAAGTAATGCAAAAGATTCCACAAGCCATCGATTCTAACAAAACTTTTGATAAACCTTCAAATTTAGAAGGTAAAATTATGTATGAATATTGATTAAGTATTTTGGGAAGCTGGTCATTATTAACTGGATCAAAAAAATTAATATTCTTAGTATTTTCTATGATAATTTTTTTGACTGCAATATTTCTTTGCCCATATAGATCAATTTGACAATTTTTATTTCTTTGAAACAATTTAATCAATCCAGCAATATTTTTTTCATGTGATATTCTACCAATATATAAAAATTTTCCATTTCTTGTTTCGTTAAAGTTATAAAATAGCGATGTATCAATAAAATTGTAAATTAAATTTACTTTTTTATTATATTTGTAATTATAAAATTTTTTTTCAAATAAATTACTTACAGAAATTATATCTGCATTTTTTATTGCTATGTTAGATTGAATATTATTCAATATTTTTCTAAATAAACCTACTTTTAAAACTTTATCTCTCTTTAAAATACTATAACCAGATCTAAGATAAAATTTTTTCTTATAAATCTTTTTTATTAAAACTCCTAGTAAAGAGCCATCTATCTGATTTGTTTTAATTATATGACAGTTTTTTTTTATTTTATTAAAAAATAATAAAAAATATAAAGAAGTTATTGTATTGCTCAAAAATTTTTTTTCCAAGACTTCAGGCTTGTTTATAACAATTATATTTTCATTCATTATCTTACTATTTTTTAAAGTTTTTGACAATTCTGCATCAGCTGCTTCATATGTGAAAAAATAAATTTTTTTATAAAAATTTTCTTCAATCATTCTATTATAGATGATTAATTCTCTTTTTAAGTTACCAACTTTATTCCATGTTGTTAAACCTACTCCACGTGTAAAAATTAATAAAAGTTTCATTTAATATTAATTTTTTCATTATGATTAAGAATAGAAATTAGTATCCAAAATGGATAAGCTATTGTTAAGTGTTGAGCAAACATGTTGTGATCAAACATGCCGGTTGCTAACAGTACAAAAAAAATAACTAAAGAATAACTTGATTGTATAAATTTCAAGATATAAAAAAGTGATAAAATAAAAAAAATTATAAACACTCCAAAATTTACGAAATATTGTAAATATATGTCATGTGTTAAAGCTAAATTATATTGGGATCCAAGTACACCAAATATTTTTAAGTCATCATTTGATAAAGTCCAATAATAAAAAACTCTATGAAAGATGCTTGCAAAATTAATATCTAATCCAGTAAGTTTATTTATATAGCTACTTAGGAAAGGATAATTTCCTGAATGACCTATATAAACTTCTCTAAACAAATAATAGGCCTCTTTATCAAAATAAAATAATAAATCGTATGCGTAGTATGTTATCAAATATTTTAAAAATAATGAAAAAATAAAAATAATTAAAAATATTTTTTTTATAATTTCAAATTTTATTTTTATAGTTTTCAGTATTACGAACAATAAAGTAAAGATTGTAGTAAATGCATATAAGATATAGTAGCTAGTAGATAAAAGCATCCAGAAATCTAAAAATAAAGCTATATAAAAAACAAAATTTAATTTTTTTTTATCCTTTAACGAAAAAAATAGAAATAATTTAAATATAACTAAAATATAAAAAGCAATTGCTGGGTCATGCTCAAAAAATGGAAAATCTCGCGTTTGAAGAGATTGGTAAAATATCGTTGTTATATCATTATTATGAATGACAATATTATAATGTGCTGAATAAAAGAAAAAAAAACAAAGATAAATTAAAGTTATTATACTTAAAAAATTTGCAATTACATACTTGCTCTTATTAAATTTATACTGAAAAATTTTGTCTTGAACAATATCACTAACTACAATGAAGATTATGATACAGACAAAAGTGCTAGTAGCAAACTTTAAGTATGTAAAGTCTTTATAAAATAAAAAAAAAATAAGTATGGAAGTATTAATAATGATGTAAGAAAAATTTTTCGAGAGTTATTTAGTGTTATGTTAGTTATGAATAAGTATAAACTTACTAAACTACAGATAATTATAGTCACCTTATAAACATGAAAAAAAATTAATAAGGTATTATTTATAATAAATGATAGATACAAAAAGATTATTAAATATTTATTAATTTCAATATTTTTGTAAAGATTATGCATAATCATTAATTTTCAATTAAAAAGTATATATACTATATAAATTATATGAACATCACACAAATTACCCTTAATCTTTTTTATTCTTTGCTTTTTATAGAAGGCATTTTTTTTTCATGTAAATTATATTCAAAAAAAAGTAAAATTGATAAAAAATTTATTTATCTTCTTTTTATTAATGTAATATTGATAATAAGTTTATGTTTATATAGTTTAGAAAAGTTAGGAATAAATGTTGAAATCCTTATTTATTTACTTTCTACTTTATTTATAACATTTGGTATTTTAAGTTTTTATGTAAAATTTCCAAACTTAAGTTTAATAAAAAAAAAAAATCATTATATATTTTTTTTATTTATAGGTATTTTTCTTACTGCCTCGTTAATCCCAGCAACTGACGCAGACTCAATAAGATATCATTTGGGTCAATTTAATAATAAATCTTTTAATAAAGAAATTTATGATTTACATCATAAGATTAGTTTTATTGGAGATAGTCTAAATCTTATATCTTATCAATTTAAGGTATATAATTTGATTTCAGTTCTTAATTTTTACAGTCTATTTAGATTATATAAGATTTTAAGCAGTAACATTAGAATCAATAATAATAGATTGGCTATATTTATGTTGCTATTTGGCTGTCCAATTCTGCTGTCTTTATTATTAACCCAAAAATCTTATTTATTCGTAGCATACTCTTATTGTTATTTATTTTTTATTATTGAAAAATCTTTCAAAGATGAGCTAAATAAAATGATATATCACATAGTATCAGCCGTCATTTTTTTGGGAATGATGAAAATTAATTTTATTTATTATTCAATTATTATTTTTGTTTTATTATTTTTTAAAAAAATTAGATTAATCAAATATTTTAAATCTATTATTTTTTGTTCGTCTTTCTTTTTGTTATTTTGTTTGATAAATTTATATACTTATAATGACCCTTTAATTTTTTTTGTAAGTTATTATTTCAACCCTGAAAATTTAAAACCTGAAGTTATAGAATTTATTAATTTTTTATTGGGAAAATATAATGACAGCCAAACAGGTGTTTTTAATTATGTACTCTTTCTAGTAGATCTTATATTGCCAATGGATTATTTAAAATATTTTACTGTGTCACTAGGTCTTGGTTTTATTGTTTTGATACTAAGAGCTAATTTTTTAAAATTTAATAGTTATTTTATTATTATGTTAATGTTTTTGATTTATAATTATTACACCAATAGGTTAACCCTGAAACTTATTCATGGTCGAGATTATCTAATTATTTATTTGCTTTTAATTTTAATAGTGAGAGATATTTTTGAAAATAAATTTATATTAAATAAACTTTTTTCTGTAGTTTTATATTTTCAACTTTTTATTACTACAATTGGGATGCTATTTTATATTGGAACTAATTTATTCTTTACTGATGGTAAGTTAGCTTATCAATACGACAATGAATTATTTTTAAATAAACGTTATAATCATAACAATACTCTTGTTATTACAAGTATAGATGGGAATCTTTTTAAAAAATATAATTATATTAATGCTGATATGTTAAACCATAAATTAGATGACTATTTCTTTGCAAATGATTTACCAAATATTAGAAAAAGATTTGATGTCTTAACTGTGCTCGTAAAAGAGACTTTTTGGAGAAAACCTTGGGCAAAATCAAAAACTTTAGAGGCCTTAGATATGTATCCAAGAGGACACACTATACCTATAGAGATGAATCATAAGGGCACTAGAAATCCTATTAACAAACAAAAGAAAGTAATATACTGGGAAACACATTATTACTTAAATTCTTACGATTAAATCCAGCACTTTTTCCATTCTAGTATTATAATTAACTTCTTTGTATTTTTTAAGTATATTTAGCGATTTTTCCAAAAGTAAGTCTTTATTTTCAATATAGAAACTTATCTTTTTTTTAAAGTCTGTCATATTTTCAAATTGTATAAGATCTCCATCATCAAAATAGTGTTTATATAATGTATTTTTTTTTGGGCATATGATTGGACTTCCAACCGCTAAAGAGTCGTAATACCTAGGACCAATAATATCATAAGGTGAAGGTGTGTTTAAAACTAAGCGGCTAGATTCTATAACTTTTCTATAGTCATTCTTACTCAATCTTTTTGCAATAAATATTTTAGAAAGAATATTTTCAAAAGTATTCCTTGGATGTGATTGCCAAAAAATTTTATAACTTTTGAATTCTTTTTTTTTTGATATATTTATATTTCTATAATTATAATAAATTAAATTTCTTACAGATTCTCTTGCATTAGTATGATTATAAGATTTATTTAGATTTTTTAAAATCCCAACAAAGCTTAAGTCGTAATTTTTTTTTGATAATTGTGTAATATTATTAAAATTAGTTGCAAATGGCAAAAATTCAAATTTGGTCTGGTAAATTTTGTTTAAATATTTTGCAATATGATGATGCGAAAAAATTATATCAAATTTGTTTTCTAAACCAAATTTTATTTTATCTTTAAGGTTTACATACTCTTTATTAAGAAACATAATCTTAGGAATTTTTATATCTTTGATTATTTGATCTTTAAAGTAGAAATTATTATTTGTGGGAAAGTCAGGAAGCCAAGAATGTCCTAAAATTAATAAATTAAATTTTTTTTGAAATAAAGACTCAATATCATTAAATTTATAGTTTTCTTTAAAGAATGAGTAATTTGGTCCATATTCAGTAATATCAAATTTCTGTGAGAGTGATTTTATTATATCTATCTGATAGTCAGAAGATTTATATTTGTATAAATTATCTGTTAAATAAAGAGCACTTATTTTTGAATTAAACTTCATTTAATTCATTTATAAGATTTTTAATTTGTTTATTTTCTAAATCATAATAAATGGGGAGACATAGTGATTTTTCATAATAGTGTTCAGCATTTCTACATATATTTTTTTTAGCTATCTCTTTATAAAGATCAAAAAAATATATGGGTATATACATATTGTGTAGCATAATGTTTTGTTTTTTTATTTTTTTCATAAAAGTAATTTTTGATTTAAAGCTAAGGTTATTAATTTGTATTGAAAATAAATGAAAGCTACTTAAGCATTTTTTTTGAATATTTTGAAAGGAAACGTTCTTATTTTTAATGTTTTTTTTATAAAATTTTGCAATAGAATTTCTTTTTTTTATAAAGGTATTAATTTTTTTAAGTTGAGATATACCGAGCGACGCATTTAAATCACTCATTCTAAAATTTAAGCTTGGATAAAGTTGATTATAATATTTTTTTTGAAAAAACTTACTTTTAATTACTCCATTTGACCTTAATTGGTCAATGAGGACCATATTTTTTTTTGAATTCATAAATATTGCACCTCCTTCTGCGGTTGTAATTGTTTTCACTGGGTGAAAGCTTGTTACAACATAACTTGAAAATTTTGGGTTCCCAATTTTGATGTTCTCATAAGTACTACCCAATGCATGTGAGGCATCCTCAATTATTTCTAGATTATATTTTTTTGACAAATATTTAAATTTCTTTAAATCGCAAGGGTTTCCACCAAAGTGTGTTATTATTACAATGGTTTTTTCTTTATTTTTATCTTTGTTTTTAATTAGTTTTTTTTCTAATTCTGTAGGACACATGTTTAAGGTTAATCTGTCTATATCAATAAATTCAATATCTAGACCATTCAGAATTGCAGCATTAGCAGTTGCAACGTAAGTGTTTGGGGAAATATAACATTTCTTAGACGTCGCTATATTATTAATAAGTATTGATTTAACACAGAGAAATAGTGCCGTAGAAGCACTATTTGTTGTTAGACAGTATTTTGATTTTGTGTATGTCGATAAGTTTTTTTCAAACTTTTTAACAAATTTACCTTGCGTAATTTGTTTGGAAAATAAAGATTTTTTAATTATTTGAAAATCTTTATTATCAATGAAGTGCTTGTTATAATTTAATATTTCTTTTTTCATCAAGTGGCATTCTGCCTATTATCAAGGTCTATTATTTTTTCAAAAATATTATCAAATATTTTATTATGTGATATTGAAATTAAGCTACCTTTATACAAATTAATTTCTTCAAATAATAATTCATAAATTTCTTTTTCATTTTCACTATCTACATTAGAGGTGGCTTCATCTAATATCATTATGTCTGGCTTTGTAATTAAAGCTCTGATAATTGAGATTTTCTGTATTTGGCCATGAGATAAATTGTGTCCATTCTCACTTAATAAATTATTATGAATATTATCTTTATTAAATATCTTATCCAAATTAAATTTTTTTATGTAATTAAGTATTTGATTTATTAATTCAGGACTTTCTTCAACATTAATCAAAATATTTTTTATTAAAGATCCATCTAGAATATATGGGTTTTTGTCAAGATATAGTATTTTTTCATGTATGGTTTCTTTGTTTGCTGTATTGATACAATTTTTATTAATTAAAATTTGATTATTATTTACTGGGAAGTAACCAGAAATGGCTTTGGCTAATGAGGATTTCCCACTCCCATTGTTTCCATTAATTTTTACAAAGAAGGGTGTATTCATGTTTACACTAAAGTCTTTAATAATAGTTTTTTTATCAAATTGAATAGTTAAATTATTAGTTACTATGTTGAATATTTTATCGACTGGTATTTTATTAATATTACTTATTACACTATGGTCTTGCAACAATCGAAATTGAAATTTTTTTGATATAACATTTCTTTTCCAACCAAGTATCTTTAAATAAAAACCTTGTAATCCTAAAAATTGTCTTGAAAATCTTAATATGATTCCAAAATTTAATATCAAACTATCTGTTAGTGTGATATTTATTTTTGAAGCAAAATAAAAGATACCAGCAGCAGACAATAAAAAAATAGGCTCTATAAAATTTAATAATAATAATTTATATTTAGAACTTTTAATTACAAGCTTAATATTTTCGTGATTATTTTTTTCTATTTCATCTAATTTTATTTTATTTATTTTTGAATTTTTTATAGTTACGATATTGTTAATGTAATAATTAACAAAATTTGCTAACTCTTGATATTTTTTAACAGAGTTGCTAGAAACTTGTTCTATTTTATTGTAAAATTTTTTCATCAGAACGATGAAAACTATTATTGAAAATAAAGTTATTAATGTAAGATAAAAATCGTTATAGAACATTAAAAATCCTATAAAAATAAAAATAAACAATCTTGATGTTAAGAGCAAAATTAGTCGATAAGATTCACATACAAAAGGTATTTCTCTATTATAAAAATTAGTTATTAAACCAGCAGGCTGATTGATAAAATAAAAAATTGATGTTTCATTAAACTTATTTAAAGCATCTTTTTGTATTTGGACTTTAATATTTTGAGAAATAATAGTTGATTTAAGATTTGTAAAGTATTCTATTAATTTAACAGTCGAAAACACAATTATTACTATCACCGTAGTTGTTATAAAATTAATTGGGATTTCATATTTGGTAATTAAATCAATATATAATGAAACAATTAGACTATCCGAATTAATAGAGTTATCAAAAATTATATGAATAAGGGGAATTATACTTACTATTGCAAATAAATCTAATAATGAAGATATTAAAAATAAAAATAAAATTATAAAAGTATTTTTTTTAAAGTAAAAGATAGACTCTTTTAAAAGAGTATAAAGATAGTTCATTTATTTTTTAAAATATTCTATTAATAGGTTTTTAATATGTGGATCATTTTTTTTAAATTTGTATATGAACATTTTACCAGGTCCCCTTGTTAAAATACATACTATTTCTTTTTCTGTATTCTTTTTATCACTTTTTAAAAAAGTTATGAATTTCTTTGTATCAAAATTTTTAAACTTTATTTTTTTGTAAACCTTAAATAAAATATTTTTATGTATGTCTTCAAATGTTTTTTGCTCAAGAAATCCGAGTTTATATGAAATATAGTTACTTATATTCATGCCAATTGCCACTGCTATGCCATGAGGAATATTATAATTAGAATATTTTTCAATAGCGTGTCCAAAAGTGTGTCCATAATTTAATAACAGTCTATAACCGGTATCAAGTTCATCTTTTTCAATAACTTTTTTTTTAATTATCAAACACTTTTGGATACACAGTTTTATATCTTTATTGTTTCTCAGTAAAAGGGTGTTAATTTTTTTTTTAAAAAAGAGATATTCTTCATTGCTTGCAAAAAGAAAGTAATGTGCCATTTCTCCAATTCCAGATATTATTTGGTTTTGATTCAATGTATCTAAAAAATTTACATTGATAATGATTTTTCTAGGAGGATAAAAGTTTCCTATTTGGTTTTTTGTGCCTAAAAAATTTATTGAAGTCTTGCCCCCTATGCAGCTATCAGCTTGAGAAAGAAGTGTAGTTGGGTAAAAATTCCAATTAATCCCCCTTAATAAAATTGAAGATAAAAAAGAAACAATATCTTGAGTAATACCTCCTCCTATACAAATAAGTTCTGTTTTTCTATTTATACTAAATTTTAGTATTTTTTTTATGATGATTGTTAGATTTTCAAAGCTTTTTTGCTTTTCATTCGCAGATAACAATATTTTAGATTTTAAAAAAGCTAATTTATTAAAATTTTTTGTATAAAACCTTTTATCAATTATATACACACAATTTTTTTTTTGTTTAAATTGAATATTATTTTTAAATTCAATAGCGTAATTTTTAAAAATTGAGTTAATTGTAATTTTTTTATACATTTATATAGTAATATACTAGATTCTTTAATATTATAAATTTAATATTTATGACTTTAATAATGTAAATTATATGAAGAAAAAAACTACTCTAAGTTTTAATAATCAGAATAATAATAATAAAAAAATCTTTTAAGAAAACCAGATAAATTATTTATTAATGTATTTTATGTTAATAAAAAAAATTTGATAGAAACTCTAATAGAATATCCAATAATACGATATTTTCTAAACAATTATATAAAAAATACTTAGTTAAAAAAATTAAGCTTAATATGGAAAAAATAACTTTATTGGAAAATTTGTTAAATAAAAAATAAGAAAAATTAATAGAGTTTTATAAAGCTGTAATTTAGAAGGACAACCAAGCCATGAAATAATTGTATTTTCCCTTATTCATTTTTTTACTAAAAAATTATAGATATTTATTGAGAGGTAAATCCACCATCGATAATAATATTTTCACCAGTAATATATGAATTATGATTACTTGATAAAAATAAAATTAAGTTTGCAATTTCATTAGTACTGGCAAACCGTTTCACTGGTATTTTTGATTCTGTTTCTTTAATTTCTTTACCTAAAATTTTTTTAGTGAGAGCTGTTAAGACAAATCCTGGTGATACCGAATTAACCAATATATTATATCCTGCCAGGTCAAGAGCAGAAGCTTTGGTTATTCCATTTATCCCAAATTTTGTAGAGGAATATAAAGACCTTTTTTTTTTGCTAATATGACCAAATATAGAAGAAATATTAACTATTCTTCCATATTTATTTTTTTTCATTTTTTTTGCTACTTCTCTGATAATTTTAAGAGGGGCTATAAGATTTGTAGATACAATTTTTTCTATATCTTTGTCACGATTTGAAGTTACATCATTAATGATATTTGATCCTGCGTTATTTATTAAAATGTCAATTTTTTTAATTTTTTTTATTTTTAAAAAAAAATCTTTCAAAGATTCTTCATTTGATAAATCCACATAAATTAAATTTTTTATTTTTTTACTTTTTTGCGTTCCTATAACTTGACCACCTAATTTTTTAAACCTTTTAAAGAGGGTGAGACCTATACCACTTGAAGCTCCAGTAATTAATATAGTTTTATTTTTAAAATTTATATTCACTAGTTTATTTCAAATTTTTTTGAAACCAATGAGCCATTATGTGATTAATAATCAGTTGAGAGTCTTCTACGGGACCATAATCACCTTTTTCAGATCTAATATGAATCGTTAAATTACTAATTTTTTTTAATTTTCCTCCATCAAATCCTAAAATACTCATTACTTTTCCACCTTTTTTCTTAACCCAGTTGGCTGCATCTATTAAATTTTTTGAATTCCCTGAGGCTGAAAAAATTAAAATTTTATCATTTTTTTTAAAATGTATTTTGAGTTGGTTTACAAAAATATTATCATAACCCGTGTCATTGGCTATAGCTGTTATCACAGAACTATTGTCATTAAGTGAAACAATTTTAAATGTTTTTTTATTAGTTTTTTTTAAAACATCAAATCCTAAATCATTAGCCATGGTCATGGCTGTTGCAGCACCACCTCCATTACCAAAAACATAAAGAGTAGCATTTTTTTTTCTTATATCTAAAAATTCTCTCTCAAGTTTTAAAATAGATTTTTTATCTATTTTTCTAAATGTATTACTTAAATTTTGAAAATATGATTCTGCAAAATCTGCTATATTTTTATCTTTAACTGCTAATTTATTAATTTCTGACATTCTTAATTTTTTTATCATTTTTATAAATTTTATCTATCATTATCATCACTGCAAGTGAGTCATAAATGCTACCATACATTACTTGTTTATTTTTATTAATAACTTCAGCAAATTCAGCAATTTCATCTGCCCAAGATGTATCTTTGTCGAAGTAAAAATTTTTAGTTTTTAAAGACTCACCTTTATAAAGGTATGGTTTGGCACCTGGAAAAATCTTTAATGTTTCCTTTCCGTAAGTTTTAGTTCCTGATAAAATACCTTCTAATATGATTGCTCCTTTAGAGAAGGTAATCTCCATATTGAATTTATGTTGCCACTGAGTTGCTGTTGAGTGTATTGAGCTTATAACACCATTTTTACTTCTCATAATTGCAAAGGCATTATCTTCAACATCATAACCCCAAAACTTATTAGAAATAAAACTTTTGTATTCTTGAAAACTTGAGTCATTATTAAAGTATTTTAATAAATCTAACATATGAATACCCTGATCCAATAAGATACCACCTCCAGCAAATTTTTTTTCAGACCTCCAGTTATTGCTTGAAAAATTTAGAATTTTACTTTTTCCATAGACTGCTCTTATATTAACTAAATTACCAAGTTTTTTACTATCAATAATATCTTTAGTCATCATTACTGACTTATGATAGCGATGGTTAAATCCATATTTTAATTTTAGTTTTTTATTTTTTTTATAAACTTTTAATACATCTTTTACATCTTGAACGTTCCTCCCTGGAGGTTTTTCGCAAAAAACATGAATATTTTTTTCTAAAAAATAAATAGTAACCTTTGGTGCTAAAAAATTTGGTAACGTTACAAATACTGCATCTATATTTTTAAATGGAATTTTTTTATAGTTCTTATAGTGATTAATATCATTTTCAGTAAAGTCTTTTTTAAACTTGTTATCACTTATATACTTTATTGTATATTTCTTATTTTTAGATAAAAAAAACTTTCTCTTAGTTCCAACAACTCCCATTCCAATAATTGCAACTTTTATTTTTTTCACAATTACTTTCTTAGATATTTAAAATTTTGTTTATTATTCTTTAAATATTTCTCCACTTTTTTAAGATCTTTTTCCGTATCCACAGAAAATGAGTCTACATATTTTTGTTTTGCAATAAATTGACCTCCATAATTATCACAAATTCTATTGGAGTCACAAGCCTCACTAACTTCTAGGAAGCTTGGTTTAGTAAAATAAAATTTTTTTAAAGAATGCCATCTAAAAGCAAATATTCCATAAATTCTTTTTGCTTTAGTTTTTTTTGAAAAATTTTTAGTATAAGGAATGGGAGATCTTGAGGTATATAAGACTTCTCCTGAAATTTTATGAATTATTTTAACAGCATTCTTATCATTAAATTGGCTTTTTTCAATAATATCCATTGCAAGAACTGTGGCATTAATTTTTTTATTTTTATATATAGGTTTTAAGGTATTTTCTATCATTTCTGTCTGCATCATTGGCTCGTCACCCTGAACGCAAACAATAATGTCCCTATCTTTTATACCCTTAACTTTTGAGGCTGCTTCATAAACTCGATCAAGGCATCTTTTATGTTTTTTAGATGTCATGATGACAGGTATATTTTTTGTAGAACAAAACTTTTTTATTTCTTTATCACAAGTAGTGAGAAATAAATTCTCCCAATTTTTAAATAATTTTGACCTTTCATATACATGCTCAATCATCGGTATTCCCATAATTTTTTTTAGTGGTTTATTGGGAAATCTTGTAGCGGCCATTCTTGCAGGAATGAATCCAAATATTTTGTCTTTTATTTTATTTGAATTAGCTTTTTTATACATAGAGAACCACCTTTTAGTATGCTTTCCACTGTAGATCCACCTATATGTGGCGATATAAAGAAATTTTTAAGTTTAAGCATCTTAGAATTTTTTTTAGGAGGCTCGGTAGCAAGAACATCAAAGTATGCTGATCTTATTGATTTATTTTTTAGAACTTCATATAAATCTTCTTCATCAACTATTCCACCTCTCGAAGTATTAATTAGAGACGCTGTTGGTTTCATCAATTTTAAATATTTTTTGTTTATCACTTTTTTATTTTTTTGATTAAAAGGAATATGTATAGATATAAAGTCACATTCAGAGAATATATCCCTCTTTTTTTTAAATATTATTTTATTTTTAATTAAACAATCATCTATGTTTACAATATCATTAACATAGATTTTACATTTAAATGGTTTTAATAGGCTAATAAGATCCTTACCTATAAATCCACATCCAATAATTCCAATTGTTTTGTCTGAAAGGTTGTTTCCGGTTAATTGACCCCAATTATTTTTTTTAGTTAGTAAATCAAGTTCAATTAAATTTCTAGATATAGAAAGCATAAAGGATAAAGCTAACTCAGAAACTGATCTTTTATTAAACCCAGGAAAGTGAAAAAAACTTATCTTTTTTTTTTTTAAATACTTTAAGTCAATTTTATCTAAACCAACACCATACTTTACAATAACTTTTAGATTTGGTAGCTGACAAAGTATTTTGTAATTCATTTTTTCAAGACCAACTATAGCTTGTTCCGAATCTTTTAAAAAGTTGACTAAATTTTTACCTTCAAGACTTTTTTTTGATTTGTTAAATTTAATATTCTTAAATACTTTTTCTAATTTGTTTCGTAAATTTAAATTATTATAAAACGTTCTAGAGCATACAGAAATTTTTTTTTTACTAATCATGATTTAATTTTTAAAAAAAAGTCAACTTTTTTAATACTATTGAAAATATCATTTATATCTTTTTTAGTATAGTTTTCTCTAATAAAAATAATATATTGTTTTTTTAGAGAATTCTCATAATTTGGGAGCGATAGTTTTTTATTTTTTATTTTGTTTTCCTTTAAATATTTTTTATACCACTCGTGTTCAAATGGATTGTAAAGATATTGTTCTTTTAAATTGACACCTTCTTTTGCTAATGCTTGACAATATTTTTTTTTAGATGTTGTTATCTTTTTTATATCAAGCTCAATTCTTAAAAACCAATAAACATTAAAAGTATTTTTAATCTGATTTTTTATTCTTGATGGAGAGTTAACATCTTTTAATTTTTTTTTTATATACTCACCCATAGAGTTTGTTTTTTTAATATTTTTTTTTAATTTATCTATTTGAACACAGCCTATTGCAGCTGAAATCTCGTCAAGAGTGCAATTAATTCCAAAGTTTGTGTATCTCCCTGTGAAATTACCATTTTTATCTAGCAATTTACCCCTGTCAGCAAACATTTTTGATAACTTTATTAATTTTTTATTTTTGGAAAAAACTACACCACCAGTTCCACCGGTACAATGTAGTTTAGAAGCCATTGTAGAAAAAAAGGATATATCACCAAAGTTACCCACTCTTATATCGTTAATTTTAGATCCATGAGATTGTGAACAATCTTCAATAAGATAAATCTTTTTTTTTTTTAAAAATTTTTTGATTTTTATAATATTTGCAACTTCACCACCTATATGCGCAACTATAACTGCTTTTGTTTTTGTTGTAATTTTTTTTCTTATCTGTTCAATATTTATATTAAAGTTATGAGCATCTATGTCAGATGGAATTGGTTTCAACCCCATTAGTATTATAGGGGTTACACACCCTACATCTGTCAATGATGGAACAATTACTTCAGATTTTTTTTTTAATTTGAGTGCAGCCAAGCAGCACAATAAAGCATTAGTACCTGAGTTCACACAATGACTGTTACCACCAGATCCCATAAATTCATTAAACTTTTTTTGATATTTTTTTTCATACTTATCCGAATACCTAATTTGCTTTCCTGATTTAATTGAATAATCAAGAATCTCATTAACTATCTTTTTTTCTCTGTTATCGAATAAAAATCTTTCAGGGAATGGCTTTTGCCTAACAGCTTTACCACCAAATAAAGCAAGTCTTTTATTTGAATTCATCTTACTCTATAAAGATTAGAAATTTTTTCATTTTTTCTTCCAAGCTTACTTGGTTTAACTATTTTATTTAGTTTAACCCAGGCACCATTATTTTCATATGATTTATAAAGAGCATTTAATAAGTTTACAGATTTTAAACATTCAGAGGGTGAGATTGGATATGGTACATTATATTTTAATGATTTGTAAATATCTTTATAAGAATCATGATGACCTCTTCCATAAACTTTACCTCTACCTGGCAAATCTTTAAAATTATCTGAATATTTTTTGCAGTCACTTTTTTTAGGTGAAAAAATAATCAACTCATTGGAGGCCATGCCAGAAATCTTAGCCATACCTTTTGAGCAAACAAGAGTTAGCGATCCTTCAAAATCATCAGGTCTAGCAGCAGTAGTTATTTCTAAACTACCAATACCACCATTTTTTAATTTAAAAATTGCAGTAGCGGTATCTTCAACCTCAATTTTAGAGCCAAGAGTTTTTGCAATACAGCTTACTTCGGTAATATTTTTTGCAAAAAATATCAACATATCGATATAGTGAATTCCCTGATTTGTAAGTGCACCTCCATCATGAGAGTAGGTACCTCTCCATATAGACATGTCATAATATCTTTGAGGTCTGCACCATCTTACAGTGGCATTTATTGTTCTTATCTCGCCTAGCTGACCAAGCTCCAAGGATTTTTTTACTTTTTTAACAGCCTTGTTATACCTATTTTGAAAAATAGGGAATATTTTCAGCTTATTCTTTTTTGCTAATTTATAAACTTCTTGAACTTGCTGACTTTTTAGAAATGTAGGCTTTTCAATAATGATATTTTTTTTATATTTTTTAATTATATCAATTGTATGCTCATAGTGCATTCCCGATGGAGTAATGATTACAACAAGATCAATTTCTTGTTTTTCATTAAGCATTTGGTAATAATTTTTATATGCTTGAGCTTTAAATTTGCTGGCTAAATCTTCAGCTTTTTTCAAATCTAAATCACAAACACCCAATATTTTGAGCCCAGGTGTTTTCATAATAGCCTCGCAATGGTGTGTAGCTATCCTACCACATCCTATAATTCCAATATTAATCATAAATAGAAATAATTTTTGGTTTTGTTTTTATTGTTTTTTTAAGTAAGTATTTTTTTACTATATCATCATTATTTAAATTGTAAATAATCCTTAAATGCTCTGGCCTAAAGTCTTTTTTTAAAAAAAGTTTTCCATTTGAGTTTATTTTGTAGTCCTTAATTTTTTTATTTTTAATCATCTTTATAATTTTCAAACTTTCCTTGAAAGATTTGAGTTGTACTTTGCAGCTTACATCATGGACTCTATCTTTCATATTAAGTCTAGGGACTGTATGATGAATTATGTTACCAGAATCTAGTTTGTTAGATATTAAATGAAAAGTCATACCCACCCAATTAGGTTCAAGAAAGTAAAAAGGCCAAAAATTACATGCTGTACCTTTGTAATAAGGAGCTAAACCACTATGTAGATTAATAGAATACTTAGGCATAATCTTAACAAGTGCAGATGGAATTAAGCTTACACCAAAAGTAAAAACAATATTAGGTTTGATCTTGCCTAAAATTGTTTTACATTTATTCTGATCTTTTTTAATATTATTTATTAAAAAAATATTTGTATCGATTGTTTTATTTTTTATTGTAAAATATTTTTTTTCACACAATTCTCTATTTTTAAAATGTTTTATAAAGTTTTTTTTATCTAATTTATTTTTTATGAAACTTGGATCGGGGATCGAGTCTTCTCTATTTTCTATTATAACAGCCGAAATCTTTATTTTATTTGAAACAGTTTCTAAAAATTTTTTGTGTCTAAGGTGGCTACCAATTATTAATAAAATATTCATTTAATTATAACAATTTTATACTATATTATAAAATCTTATGAATGAATTATTTTTAAAAAATATACTTCTAGACAAAATTAATGGCCATTCAAAAGTTAGGAAAATATATAGGTTTTTTTCTAATAAAGGAGAGTATAATTTACAAAAAAATAATATAAATGAGGTCTTCATATTTTATAAATATAATCAATTTAGAATTAGTATTATATTTTTTGGCAAATTAATTGAAAGCTAAAATAGGCAATATTGTGAGTTTAAAAAAAGTTTTCATTACAGGATTTAGTGGTAGTGGCAAAAGTACAGTTGCAAAATATTTAGATTATCATTCAAATATTAATACAGTTCATAGTCATGAAAAAGTATCATCAGCTTTTTATGGAATAAAAAAAATTAAAAAAAGCATAATAGATAAAAAGACAAAATGGATAGAGGGATATGCTGAAAAATCTATAAATAATTTTCCAATAATACAATCAAATTCAGATATGAAAAATATCAAATTATCACCAGAAATTTTAAGGTTATTGCTAGCAAAATTTTCACACTATGAAATTTTAGAAATGCATTCGTTTCTAGGGAGTTTGTTTGATAATACGTCTACAAACAGTTTTGAAAGAGAAAAATTTGATTTTGATTTTTTTAAATTTGATAAGATATGGTTTGAAAAAATTTTTGCAAAAAACACACTCACATTAGAGAATTTTTTAGATTATTATTTAGAGTCATATTTTTTATCATGGAATCATCATAAAAAACCTGATTTAAAAAATGATATTTTTTTATATCATGAAGCAAACCTAGCTTTTGAAATGATTGATTATTATCTAAAAGAAAATGTAAATTTTAAATGTATTTTTGTCTATAGAGACCTTCCATCCCTTGTTTATTCTAAATATAAGAGAACAGAATATTTTTCAGGTTATACTAATTGTGAAAGATCTTGCATTTCAGCCTTGTTTAAGTCAAATTTTAAAAAAAAATATTATCAAAATTTAGATAAGATTAATTTTTTGCAAAGTAAATATCCAAAACAATTCTTAATTGTAGATTTAAATGAATTTTTAGCCAATATAAAAAAATCACAGAATGATATTTGTAAATTCTTATCAATAGAATTTGAGGATAATATATTGTTTCCATCAGTTGGTGGTTATCCTGTTAATGAAAAATATTCAGCCATTGGGGATAAACTGGATAAAAAAAATTCTTTTGAAAGTTTTTTAATTGAGGTGTGTAAAAAGAATAATTTAAATAATATTCTTAAATATAAATATATTAAGTATTTGTTATATATTTTATATTACAAGTTATTTTGATATAAAAAATTTATACCCTGCTTTACTTTTATAGGTAATATTTTTTTCTACCTTAAAATTTGTGCATATATATCTTCTATAAAAACACATTCTATTGCTTGTTTCATAATAGACAATTTTCTTGTTAATAATTATTGGTTTATCCACTTTATTATATATTCTATTTTCACTGTAAATATTCGGCCACAAAGTATTTTTTTCATATGTATTATTTTTTATTAGGCGCTGAAATTGTTTAGCTGAAAAAACAACTATAAGTAAGATGCAAAAAAACGATTTATAATCAGGGATTTTTTCTAATATTTTTATATTTATAAATTTTAAAATTAACAAACATATAAACGTAATAATAAAAGAAGTTCCATATCTGTAAATCGGAAACTTAATAAACCACACTAAAATGAAAATAAAATTTAACACTAATATAAAATCAAAATAACCATTGAAAACATTCCTTTTCATGAATTTTTCTTTAGTTTTAAATTTTAGAAAAATTATGAATAATATTAAAAAAATTAAATATGGCATAATTATCTTTATAATTTTTTTTAGGTGTGTATTTTTATAAGCCTTTATCCAGTTAAAATTTTTTGAATAAGTGTACATTTTTATATCTTTATTAATCCTGTCAGGCCAAGCTTTGGACCACACTTCACTTTCAAGTGCAATTTTTTTGGTGAGTTCAGAATTATAAATTGGGTTGTTTTTTTGACAACTTATTTCAATAGGATAAATTAAACATCCAGACATTATATAAGACTTGGTAAGCCCCATCGTAATTAAGATTATGCCAATAATCATAAACCTATTAATTTCAAATTCTTTAAAAAACTTTTTTATAAATGGAAACAAAAATAAGTAGGATAAAATAAAAGTTACCTTGCTTAAAAATAAAAAAGAACAAAGTAAAAATATTTTTGAAATATTTTTAAAAGTAATATTTTCAATATTTTTTAAGATATACGAGGTAATAAAAAAGTACATTAAGTGTGGAATAATATCATTCCCATATTCTGAAAATCTTATGCACTTATAAAAGATATAAATTGTGACTATGTATGAAAATAAAAGATTTAACTTTGATGATAAGGTTTCTTTTTCGTTTTTAATTATATTAAAAATAAAAAAAGATATTAGAGTTAAAGCAAATAATGACTTAGATAATTCAACTCCATGTAAATCAAATAAATAGTTATAATTTACAGCTGAGAGATATTGTAAAATAGATGTATGGGCAAAGCGAAAATGTATGTTTGATAACCCAAAAATTATTTTTTCATTATTGAGAATGCCAGTAAATGGAAGGTGATACAAACCAGCATCTGGCCTATAAACATTGCTATATATTAAAAAAAGAGTCGAAAATAAACTAAGTATTATCCCAGTTTTTATAATTTTCCTACCGTTAGATTTAAAAACATATTTTAAGGAAACAATAACAAGAATTAAGTATAAAAAACTATTGATATTTCTACTTAATGGAAAAAAAAAATTTATTAGAATGGCTAAGAATGAAATAATAATTATACCAAATATTGTTATTATGATTATATCGATATAATCATTTTTTTTATTTAATTTTTGATTCATGAAGATAGAGCCAAAACAAAAATAAAATAAAAAATTAATAAATGTAAAAATAAAAATTATATGCATAATTAAAAGTACCTGATGTTAACTATTATTATACCTGCATTTAATGAAAAATATACAATTGAGAAACTGGTTAAGGATGTTTTTAAACTTAAAATAGAAAAACAAGTTATATTAGTAGATGATGGCTCTACAGATGGCACTTCTTGGATTATTGAGAAAAAATTAAAAAAATTAGTTAATTTAGTAATTTCTAAAAAAAAAAATACAGGTAAAGGTTCTGCAATTAAAAGAGGTATAAAATATTCTAAAGGGGATTATGTAATAATACAGGATGCTGACTTAGAGTATAATCCAGATGATATTATAAGAATGTACGATTATGCAAAAAAAAATAATTTACCTATTCTTTATGGATCTAGAGTTTTAGGGCAAAATAGATATCAGGGTAATAAAAAGTTTACTTCTTTATATAGAGTTTTTTTTAATCATATGCTCACAATATTTTCAAATATAATTAATAATCAAAAACTAACTGATGCGCACACTTGTTATAAACTTTTTTCAATTGAAGTTGTTAATAAAGTAACCTTAATAGAAGATGATTTTGCTTTTTGTCCTGAAATTACAACAAAAATTTCAAATCTTGGTATTGAAATTAAAGAAATTGGCATTGATTATAATGGTAGATCTTATAATCAAGGTAAAAAAATTAGTGCTAGAGATGGTTTCAGGGCTTTAACAACTATACTAAAGTATAAGCTCCTAAAAAGGAAAAATAAATTTTTTTAGGTGAAATTTATGATAAAAATTATCGATAATTATTTTTTTATTAATACCATTGAATTATCTAATAAGGATAAAAATTTAAATGAAAGTTTCAGCATTAATACCTTGTTTTAATGAAGAGAAAACAATTGAACTGGTAGTCAATAAAATTTTGATTTCAGAACATTTTAAGGATAATAATGAAGTCATTATTGTTGACGATTCTTCTCTTGATGAATCTAGAAAAATAATTGAAAGATTGTGTAAAGAAAATCCACAAGTAAAAGGCTACTATCATAATCATAATCAGGGCAAAGGCGCCTCACTAAAGACAGGTTTGAAGCATTGTTCTGGAGATATTATAATTATTCAAGATGCAGATCTCGAATATGACCCAAAAGATTACAATAAACTAATCTTGCCATTTCTAGAAACTGATGCAGATGTAGTTTATGGGTCAAGGTTTTTGGGAGGTGATTATGTCAGGCTTCATTTTTTTTGGCATTTCTTAGCAAATAAAATTTTAACCTTATTAACTAATATAATGACAAACTTAAATATGACCGATATGGAGACTGGATATAAGGTGTTTAAAAAAAATGTAATATCCCAAATTGATATAGAAGAAAAAACTTTTGGAGTAGAGCCTGAAATTACTATAAAACTTGCTAAAAAAAACTTTGTGTTTTACGAGGTTCCAATTTCATACAAAGGTAGATCTTATAAAGAGGGAAAAAAAATTACATTAAAAGATGCATTTATCGCTGTTTATTGTATTTTTAAGTATAAATTTTTTAGATAATAAATATATAAAATTAAATTTTAAATGAAAAAGAAAGCATTAATTTTTGGTATCACAGGGCAAGATGGTTCTTATCTTGCTGAGCTCCTTTTAAAAAAAAATTATATTGTTCATGGTGTGAAAAGAAGATCTTCTTCACTTAACACTCAAAGAGTGGATCACCTTTATCAAGATCGACATCAAAAAAATAAAAAATTTATTTTACATTATGGTGATGTTACTGATGCAATTTCTATTTCATCACTTATTAAAAATATTCAACCAAATGAAATTTACAATTTAGCAGCCCAATCACATGTAGCAGTTTCTTTTGAAGTTCCAGAATATACTGCAAATGCTGACGCCGTTGGAGCATTAAGAATATTGGAAGCAATAAAATTTCATGGTCTAGAAAAAAAAACTAAGTTTTATCAAGCAGGCACTTCAGAGATGTTCGGTAAAGTTGTTGAAATACCTCAAACTGAAAAAACACCTTTTTATCCAAGAAGTCCATATGGTGTTGCAAAAGTTTATGCACACTGGATAACTATCAATTATAGAGAAGCGTACAAAATTTTTGCATGTAATGGGATTTTATTTAATCATGAAAGCCCAGTTAGAGGAGAAACATTTGTTACTAAGAAAATTGTATCTGGTCTATGTAAAATTAAATTAGGCCAAAAAAATAAGTTATTTTTAGGAAATTTGAATGCAAAAAGAGATTGGGGACATGCCAAAGATTATGTGGAAGCAATGTGGAAGATGTTACAACAAAAAATACCTCAAGATTATGTTATTTCTACAGGAAAACAATATTCCGTTAAAGATTTTGTTAACCTCGTATTAAAAGAGCTTAATTTAAAGTATTATTGGAAGGGTAAAGGGATAAAAACAAAATGCTTTAATGATAAAAACCAATGCATTATTGAATGTGATAAAGCTTATTATAGACCTTTAGAAGTTGATACATTATTGGGCAATTCAAGTAAGGCTAGAAAAGAATTAAACTGGAAACCAAAATATAATATTAAAGATTTGGTTAAAGAAATGGTTAATTCTGAATTAAAAATTTAATCTGGCATGATTGGATCTAACTCAAAAATTTATGTTGCAGGTCATAAAGGATTAGTTGGCAGCGCTATAGTAAGAGAGTTAAAAAGAAATGGTTATAAAAAAATTATTGTCTCTAGTAAAAAAGAGTTAGATCTCACAAATCAATTAAAAACACTAGAGTTTTTAAGAAAAAATAAACCAGAATTTATATTTATAGCTGCTGCAAAAGTTGGCGGAATATATTCAAATAATAGATACAAAGGTGATTATATTTATCAAAATTTGATTATTCAATCTAACTTGATACATGGTGCCTACCTCTGCGGTATTAAAAATTTAATATTTTTAGGCTCCAGTTGTGTTTATCCAAAGAATTGCAAACAACCAATAAAAGAAAAGTATTTATTAACAGGTGAGTTAGAGCCAACGAATGATGCTTATGCTATAGCTAAAATAGCAGGTATTAAGATGTGTCAAAGTTATAATAGTCAATACAAGACGAATTACAGATCTTTAATGCCAACGAATACTTTTGGACCAAATGATAATTACAATGATTTGAATTCGCATTTTTTACCAGCTCTTATTAAAAAGATTCATAGATTAAAAAATTCTAAAAATGATAAACTTTTATTGTGGGGTAATGGTAAAGCTAAAAGAGAGCTTATTTATGTTGATGATTTAGCAAATGCATGTGTTTATTTTATGAATAAAAAAACTAGTCATGACTTAATAAACATAGGAACAGGCAAAGATTATTCAATTAAATATTATGCAGAATTAATTGCTAAGATTATCTTACCAAATCAAAAGATTTTTATTCAATATGATACAACTAAACCAAACGGAGTGGCAAAAAAAGTAATGGACGTATCTATAGCCAAAAAATATGACTGGCATTATAAAATAAATTTAGAGACAGCTATTCTAAATACATATCAATCATATCTAAAAGAAATTAAATAGAATCATGAAAGATATTATTATTGTAACAGGTGGTGCTGGTTTTGTTGGATCTAACTTAATTACTTTATTATTAAGAAAAACTAAATTTAAGATTATTAGTATCGATAATTATTCCACCGGAGCAAAAAAAAATCATCAAAAAAATAAAAGAACAAGCTACATAAATGAAAATACAAAAAATATTGCCACAGTATTAAAACATAAAAAAGATAGAATTAAAGCAATTTTTCATTTTGGTGAATTTTCAAGAATATATCAAAGTTTTTTAAAAATGAATGAATGTATTGACTCCAATTCTGTTGGATCAAATGCTGTTTTTAATTTCTGTCTAGAAAATAAAATTAAATTAATCTACTCAGCTACATCAGCTAGTTTAGGCAACAAGGGCAAGGATAAAGATTTATCTCCATATGCATTTACTAAATCAAAAAATTTAGAAATGTTAGAAAATTTAAAGAGATGGTTTAAGATGAAATATGAGGTAATTTATTTTTATAATGTGTATGGCAAGGGTCAAATAGAAAAAGGACCAATGGCTACGGTAATTGGTATATTTGAAGATTGTTATAAAAAAAAAAAACCTTTGCCCATTGTAATGCCTGGTACTCAGTCAAGAAGGTTTACCCATATTGAGGATACTGTAAAAATTTGTTATTTAGCCTGGAAGAATAATGATTATAAACATTACAGTATTTCCAATAAGAAAAGCTATACAATTGTTCAAGTAGCCAAGTTGTTTAAATCAAAAATCAAATTTTTGCCTCCAAGAAAAGGAGAGAGGTATGCGTCTGCTTTAACAAATATTAGCCAATCCAATAAGGTCCATAAGTATTTTGGAAAACTACAACTAGAGAGTTATGTCAAAGATTTATTGGAAAAATATAATAAATAGGTTGAATTTATTTGTTAAAAGCTTGTTTACAATTAAAATAATTTAGGTATAAGACTACCGCCGGTGATTATTGCGAAGGGGTAATACCCGATCCCATTCCGAACTCGGAAGTCAAGCCCTTCAGCGCCAATGGTACTTTGTCTTAAGACACGGAAGAGTAGGACATTGCCGGCTAAAAAAAAATTATGAA
The DNA here is from genome assembly GCF_059512485.2 of Candidatus Pelagibacter sp. uisw_138. Classification (NCBI taxonomy): domain Bacteria; kingdom Pseudomonadati; phylum Pseudomonadota; class Alphaproteobacteria; order Candidatus Pelagibacterales; family Candidatus Pelagibacteraceae; genus Candidatus Pelagibacter; species Candidatus Pelagibacter sp. uisw_138. The sequence goes on from NZ_CM183453.2 coordinate 185,511, forward strand.
AATTAAAAGCTCATTAAAATCATTAAAAAAAAGAGACCTTAATTCTAAATTAGTTAGAAGAAGAGGTAGAGTTTATATAATTAATAAAACAAACCCGAAGTTTAAAGCAAGACAGAAGTAATTTTTATGGATAATGAAAACCATAAAAATACTTGGAATAATTTTACAAAATTTGTATTGTGGGGAACTGTCGCTGTTATAAGTGTTTTGGTTTTAATGACAATATTCTTGCTGTAGAGTTCTCTTATGAGAATCGCTTCAATTTTAGAAAATCAATTAGTAGAAAAAAGAATTGCAATTACTCCTGAGATTGCAAAAAAGTATATAGCTCTTGGTTTTGAAATCTCTTTAGCTGAAAAATACGGTGAACATTTAGGCTTTAAAGATAGTGACTACAAAGAGCTGGGTGTTGAAATCTCTGCTAACAAAACAGAAATATTAAGTAAAGCTAATATTATTATTCAGTTAGGATTGCTATCTGATGAAAACCTTTTAAATTTGAAAAAAAACCAAACACTTGTTGGTGTATTAAATCCCTATGCAAATAGAGAAAAAATAGAAAATTTATCTAAAAAAAATATTAATTTTTTTTCTTTAGAAATGTTACCAAGAATAACCAGAGCCCAATCAATGGATATTCTTTCTTCACAAGCAAATCTTGCTGGTTACAAAGCGGTAATAGAGTCATTCGCAAATTTTGAAAAAGCAATACCAATGATGATGACAGCAGCAGGTACAATTCCAGCAGCAAAAGTATTGGTTGTAGGTGCGGGTGTGGCTGGTCTTCAGGCAATTGCAACAGCAAAAAGAATGGGTGCTATCGTATTTGCAACAGATGTAAGAATGGCCTCAAAAGAACAAGTTGAAAGCTTAGGTGGAAAATTTTTAACTGTTGAAGGATCTGAAAATCTAGAAACAGAGGGTGGTTACGCAAAAGAAGCATCTGAAGAATTTAAGAAAAAACAAGAAGATCTTTTAGCTGAAACTCTAAAGAAAATTGATATTGTAATATGCACTGCTTTAATTCCAGGTAAAAAAGCTCCATTAATTATTAAAGGCTCTATGATTGACAATATGCAATCAGGCTCTGTGATTTATGATTTGGCAGCAATTCAAGGTGGTAATTCAGAGTTTACTGAAGTTGATAAAATTGTAATTAAAAATGGAGTAAAAATTATGGGTGAAACAAACATCCTTAATAAACTTCCTGTTTCAGCTTCAAATCTTTATTCAAAAAATGTATTCAATTTTGTGTCAAATTTGTATGATAAAGAAAATAAAAAAATTGATATTAATTTAGAAGATGAGATAATTGAAAAAACATTGATTAAATAGATTTATGGAAATAGACCCTTTTATATTTAGATTAAGCATATTTATTTTATCAATTTTTATTGGTTATTATGTTGTGTGGAGTGTAACTCCATCTTTGCACACACCATTAATGTCAGTTACTAATGCTATATCATCAGTAATTATTGTTGGTGCTATAATTGCAGGTTTAGCAGGAAGCTCAGATAATGTTTTTACAGTTTCTAATATTTTAGGATTTTTATCAATATCACTTGCAGCTGTTAACATATTTGGTGGGTTTTTAGTCACTCAAAGAATGCTTCAAATGTATAAAAAAAAAAGAAAGATAAATAATTATGTCAGCAAATTTATCAGCAATATTTTATTTAATTTCTGGAGTTTTATTTATATTGGCATTAAGAGGTCTTTCATCACCAGAAACTTCAAGACAAGGTAATTTCTTTGGAATTTTGGGTATGGTGATAGCCATTACTGTTACTTTTTTATCAGTTGGAAGTTTCTCAAGTGGACTAATTTATGTACTAATTTTTTTACTGGTTGGAGGACTTATAGGAGCGTTTATAGCTTACAAAATACCAATGACAGCCATGCCAGAATTAGTAGCAGGCTTCCATAGCTTAGTTGGGCTATCAGCAGTATTTGTTGCAATCTCAGCTTTTTTAAATCCAGAAGCATTTAATCTAGGATCTCCTGGAGATATTAAACTTGCAAGTTTAATTGAAATGTCAATTGGAGCTACAGTTGGTGCGATAACATTCTCAGGCTCAATAATTGCTTTTTTAAAACTTCAAGGAATAATGTCAGGGTCGCCAATTACATTCAGGGGTCAACATTTCCTCAACGCTTTGTTATTAATTTCAATTATAGCTTTGACCTATCTACTATGCTCATCTCAATCATCTAACTTTTTTTGGATATTATTGGCAGTTTCATTTTTAATAGGATTTTTATTAATCATTCCAATTGGTGGAGCAGATATGCCAGTGGTAATTTCAATGCTAAATTCATACTCTGGTTGGGCAGCTGCAGGAATTGGTTTTACTTTAGAAAATAGTGCATTAATTATAACAGGTGCGCTTGTTGGGTCTTCTGGCGCAATCTTATCTTACATAATGTGTAAAGGCATGAATCGCTCTTTCTTTAATGTAATTCTAGGAGGATTTGGTGCAACAGAACAATCTGCATCAACAGGAAATAAAGAACAAAGACCAGTTAAGAGTGGTAATGCAGAAGATGCAGCCTTTTTAATGAAAAATGCATCATCAGTTATAATTGTTCCGGGATATGGTATGGCTGTTGCTCAAGCACAACACGCACTAAGAGAGATGGTGGATACTTTAAAGAAAAATGATATTAAAGTTACTTATGCAATTCATCCTGTTGCAGGGAGAATGCCAGGTCACATGAATGTATTGTTAGCTGAAGCCAATGTTCCCTACGATGAAGTTTTTGAACTTGAGGAAATTAATAATGATTTTGCTAATGCAGATGTTGCATTTGTAATTGGGGCAAATGATGTAACCAATCCAGTTGCGAAAACAGATCCACAAAGTCCAATTTATGGGATGCCAGTGTTAGATGTTGAAAAATGTAAATCAGTATTATTTGTAAAGAGAAGTTTATCTCCTGGATACGCTGGAATTGATAATGAATTGTTTTACAAGGATAATACATTAATGTTATTTGCAGATGCAAAAAAAATGACTGAGGATATAACTAAAAACCTTTAAAATTAATGACTACAAAAATATTTTGTGACATTGCAGAACTAGATTTAATAAAGAAGTTCAATAAAAAAAAAATAGTTAAAGGTTTTACGACCAATCCTAGCTTAATGAGAAAAGCTGGAGCTAAAGATTATAAATCATATTCAAAGAAAATATTAAAAATTTGCAACAATAAACCTGTTTCACTAGAGGTGTTTGCTGATGAATATAAGGAAATGAAAAAACAAGCTCTTCAGATTAATACTTGGGGGAAAAATGTTTATGTAAAAGTTCCAGTTGCGAACTCCAAAGGTGTTTTTATGGGAAATATTATTAAAGAGCTTAATAATTTAAATATTAAACTTAATATCACAGCAATTTATAGTGCAAAACAAACAGAAAAAATTCTAAAATTAATTAATAAGAAGACTAAAGTTATAATTTCAATATTTGCTGGTAGAGCAGGAGATACTGGTAAAGACCCAGTTCCAGAAATTAAAAAAAGTATAGCTTTAGCAAAGAAATTTAAAAATGTAGAGATACTTTGGGCGAGTGTTAGAGAGCCCTATAATTTTTTACAAGCAAAACAATTGGGTTGTCATATTATAACTATCCCACCAACAACTATTGAAAAAATTGAAAATTTTGGGAAAACATTTGATCAACTTACCAAAGAAACTGTTAAAGCATTTTTAGTTGATAGTAAAAAATCTAGGTTTAAAATTTAATTAATTTGTTAGTGAAATTGGTTGCGGGGGACGGATTTGAACCGCCGACCTTCAGGTTATGAGCCTGACGAGCTACCAGACTGCTCCACCCCGCGGTATATTTAAATTCTGTTTTTAAGTTTATTAAGCTTTTTAACTCTTTTAATATTTTCTTGTAAAATTCTTTTTTTCTTTTCAGAAGGTTTTTCGTAAACACTTTTTAATTTTACTACTTTAAAAAAACCATCTCTTTGTAATTTTCTTTTAAGAACTCTAAGTGCTTGTTCAATATTGTTATCTTTAACTTCTATTTTCATAAATATTTTTTAAGAATGTTTAAGTACCATCATATAATTTTGGTGTCTATTAAAATTATTCAATGTTCGAAACTTCTCTTGTTAGTTTTGCTTTCTCTTTTTCCTTTTTTTCTTTTTTTATTCTTCTTTCAGCTTTTTCAATAGCATCAATTAGATCTTTTTGAGAAAACAGCCCTAATGCTACAGGGTCCTTAGGGTTTAAATTATTATAATTCCAATAACTTTTATTTTTAATTGCAGTAACAGAAGCCTTGGTTATTCCAACTAGTTTTGCTATTTGTGAATCTTTTAGTAATGAATGATGTTTGATTAACCACAAAGCTGAATCTGGTTTATCTTGTCTTTTAGATAAAGGAATATATTTTTTAATTTTTTTATCTTCAGTTGAAATTTCAATATCAGTATTTTTCATCTGTAATTCTTTATTTTCATCTTTAGATGCTAGTTCAATTTCTTCTCTAGTAAGCTGACCTGATATAATCGGATTATAAGCCATTATTCCTTTTGCAACTTCACCATCCGCGATACCTTGAACTTCAACTTCATGTAAATTACAAAACTTTGAAATTTGTTTGAAAGTAAGTGTTGTATTTTCTACTAACCAAACAGCTGTTGCCATTGGCATTAATGGTACGTTTGACATTTAATCTTTCTTTTCTGATCTGAAGTTTTGGAATTTTTTATTGAATTTGCTTACACGACCCTTGTCCATTAGTTTTTGCTTTCCACCTGTCCAAGCAGCATGAGATTTTGGATCTATTTCTAATTTTAAAACTTCTCCTTCTTTTCCCCAAGTTGATCTTGTTTCAAATTGAGTTCCATCAGTCATTTCTACTTTAATTGTATGGTAGTTTGGGTGTATGTCTTTTTTCATATCGAGACTTATAGCAAAAGAATTTTATAAAACAATTAAAAGTTCTTTAATTTTTCAAGCATTTTATCGTTAATTGCCATGCTAGAAGCTCTTATTTTGATGTCTTTATTTTGTGAGAGGTCAATTTCATTAATTAAGCCACCTGCCTCTTTTACTAATATTATACCAGCAGCTATATCCCATAACTTTAGATCATTTTGAAAATAACCATCATATCTCCCGGCTGCAACGTAGGCAATGTCAAGTGCTGCACTTCCAGATTTTCTTAAAGGTAAATCGACTTCATTTTTAGCTACACCGCCTGTAGCAAACAAACAGCTATTAAGGTCCTTTTTTTTTGATACTCTAATTCTTTGATTGTTAAAGAATGCACCATTTTCTTTTTCAGCATAAAACATTTCATCTTTTATTGGATCATAAATTAATCCCGAAACTATTTCATCACCAGATTTTAAAGCAATTGATATTGCAAAGTGAGGAACGCCATGCAAAAAATTTGTAGTGCCATCTATAGGATCTATTATCCATGTGTGTTCTTTATCTTTATTAGTTTCAGAACCATCTTCTTCACTAATAATAGAATAGTAGGGTCTTGCTTTTTTTAATTCCTCTATAATTATTTTCTCAGCTTTTAAATCGGCATTTGATACAAAATCAGTAGGTCCTTTGATTGAAACTTGTAGCTTTTCTATTTCTCCAAAATCTCTAATTAAAGCTCTAGATGCTTTTTCTGCAGCCTTTATCATAACATTTAGATTGGCTGATATCGATTGCATATGATTTATATTTTTTTGACATATTCCATAGTTCTAGTATCAACTATGATTTTATCTCCGCTTTCAATAAATGGAGGAACTTGAATATTTACTCCATTATCTAAAGTTGCAGGTTTGTAAGAAGAGGAAACTGTTTGCCCTTTCAAAGCAACATCGGTTGTATCAATCGTGCACGTTACTTGATTGGGTAGCTCAACTGTTAAAGGTTTTTCATTATAAAAACTTATACTGACTTCTAAGTTTTCTGTTAACATTTTACCTTTCTCTCCAATAGTTTCTTTTTTAATATTAATTTGTTCGTAAGATTTTGGGTCCATGAAATAATAATCAGTTTCATCACCATAAAGATAATTAAACTTTGTTTCATCTAATGAAGCTTTTTCAACAGACTCGCTTGATCTAAATCTTTCATTTAATTTTGTATTTTTATTCACACTTTTCATCTCAACTTGAGCAAAAGCACCACCTTTACCAGGTTTCACATGTTGTGTTTTTAAGACTTGCCAAAGGTCATTTTTATATTCAATTAACATTCCAACTCTAATTTCACTTGCGTATAATTTCATTTTAATTTTTTAATAGCTTCTAATGGTTTGTATTTTTTATTATTCCAAATGTAGCCTGAAATAGCTAAAAAGTTAGCTTTATTCAATAAAAGTTTTTTATAATTATTTAGTTTTATGCCGCCAATAGCCACAATTGGTAAGGACGTTATTTTTTTAATAGATTTTAATACATTTAAACTAGCTCTATATTTAACAATCTTGGTTTTGGTTGCATAAAATGCACCAAAAGCTAAATAATCAGCGCCATCATTAATAGCTCTCTTTGCTAGATTAATAGAATTATGACAGGTCACGCCAATAATTTTGTTCTTCAGTATTTTTCTAGCTTTTATCAAATCCATATCCTTTTGACCTAGATGACAACCGTCCGCATTCAATTTTTTAGCAAGTAAGGGGTCGTCGTTGATTAAAAATTTAACTTTGTATTTATTACAAATTTTCTTAACTTTCCTTCCGATAATTAATCTATTTGAATTTGTTTCTTTTTTAAGTCTCAGTTGAAAAAAATTTATTTTTTTTGAACTTAATATAAGAGCTAAATCATCGTAAAAATTTATATCAGGTATTTTATTTGGAGAAATTAGATAAACAAATTTCTTATTTATTTTATTTTGCTTCAAGTTCTTTTGACCATTTGCCTTGAGCTGCAAGTGTACACATATTTGCTCTGTGATTAAAGACTTTTTGAGTGCCACTAGTATTGTTAATATCTTTTGACCAAAATTTAAGCGCACTTTGTTGTAAAGCTCTACCATATGAATAGGTCATAATAAAATTTGTGTCATTATACTTATTAATTAGGTTTAAATTCTCTGTAGCTTCGATTTCTGTTTGCCCACCAGATAAAAAAGCAATTCCAGGCACATCAGTTGGTACATTTTCTTTTAGGCATTTTAAAGTAAGTTTTGCAACTTCTTCACTTGATATCTTTTTATCAGAAGTAGTTCCTGGTAAAATCATGTTAGGTTTTAAAATTATTCCACTTAAGTCAATTTTGTGAATCATTAATTCTTCAAAGCATTTTTTAATAACTTCAGAGGTTTTATTAAAACAAGTTTCAGCAGAATGATCTCCATCCATTAAAACTTCAGGTTCTACAATTGGAACCATTCCACATTCTTGAACTAAAGCTGAATATCTTGCCAGTACATGAGCATTAGAGTGCATAGATAGTTTGCTTGGATATTTATCTGAAATATTATAAACGCCTCTCCACTTTGTAAATCTTGCTCCAAGTTTATAATAGTTCTTTAGTCTTTCTCTTAAACCATCTAAACCTTCTGTAATTTTTTCCTGATGAGAGCCTGCTAGAATTTTTGCACCTGTATCAACTTTAATTCCTGGAACTGCTCCAGACTTTGAAATTAGTTCTGGAATAGTCTGTTTTAAGCTAGATGTTTGGTTGATGGTTTCATCATACAAAATAACACCACCAATAAAATCTTTCATTCCACTTGCAGAAAAAAGAGTTTCTCTAAATAGAAGTCTATTTTCTGGGCTAGACGGTACATTAACTGACTCTAATCTTTTAGTCATGGTTCCATTGCTTTCGTCTGCCGCAAGGATTCCTTTACCATTAGATAGTATTTTTAATGCAATTTTGTTAAGTTCTGACATGTTAATTAAGAGCTTTTATACCAGCTAGTTCTTTTCCTTCAAGGTATTCTAAAAAAGCACCACCCGCAGTTGAAACAAAGTTAAAATTGCCAGTTGCTCCAATGTTATTCAAAAGAGAAATGGTATCACCACCGCCTACAACTGAGTAAATTGTATTATTCTTATTTTTTTCAACAATTTTTTTTGCTATTTCAATACTTCCTTTAGCAAAATTAGGATTTTCAAAATAACCAGCAGGCCCATTCCATAAGATAGTACTACTTTCTTCAATTAATAAATTAATAGCCTTAATTGTTTTAGGGCCAATATCTAAAATTAATTCATCTTTAGAAATATTATTAAGTTCTTTTATTTCAGCTGATCCTTCTAAGCTTTTTCCTACGGTAACATCTTCAGGATAAATTATCTTACAGTTTTCTTTTTTTGATAAAGAAAATATTTCTTCAATAATTTTATCACAGTTATCTTCTTGAATAGATTTTCCAATTTCATACTCTTTATATTTGAGTATATTATTAGCCATCCCACCAACTATTATAATATTATCAAATTTAGCAATTAAATTCTTAATAATATTAATCTTAGAGGATATTTTAGAACCACCTATGATGCATGTTATAGGTCTTTGAATTTCAGATGTAATTTTAGTTAGTGCATTAATTTCTAAATTTAATTGAAGACCAGCATATGAAGGAATAAATTTAGTGATTTCAACAATTGAGGCATGAGCCCTATGAGAGCATGAGAAAGCATCATTAACATAGATATCAGATAGACTTGCTAAATGCTTCGCAAAACCATTATCATTTTTTTCTTCTTCTTCATAAAACCTAAGATTTTCAAGTATTACAATTTTTTCATCATGTTCATTAAATAAATCAGTAGATTTAATTTCTTTTATACTTTTTGAAACTAATCTTATATTTTCATTTAGTTTATTTTTTAGATCTTCACATATTGGTTTAAGGGAGAGTTCTTTTACAATCTTGCCTTTTGGTCTACCCACATGAGATAGTATTATGATTTTTGCTTCACTTTTTAATAAAAAATTAATAGTAGGTAAAATTTTATCTATTCGAGTAGTGTCAGTAATTTTTCCATTATCTAATGGAACATTTAAATCTAACCTAAGTAACACTTTTTTTTGATTAAGATTGGTCTCATCTTTAATACTTCTCATTGAGAGATTTGATGAAGATGTTCTGCTATGTCACACATTCTATTTGAAAAACCCCATTCATTATCATACCACGCTGAAATTTTTCCCATATTTCTACCAACCACATTAGTTAAAGATAAATCAACAATTGCCGAAGCTGAATTATGATTAAAATCAATTGAAACTAATTTTTCGAGTGTAACTTCTAAAACTTTTTTTGATTGTTCTTTAGAGGCGATAGTAAACGCCTCATTAATTGTTTCTTTGCTCATCTCTTTTTTTGTACAAAAAACTAGCTCTATAAGCGATACATTTGGGGTTGGCACTCTCATTGCAATACCTTCAAGTTTCCCTTTTAATGATGGTATAATTTCACCAATTGCTTTTGAAGCACCTGTAGAAGTCGGTACAATAGATTGACTGGCAGATCTTGCTCTTCTAGGGTCTTTATGGGAATTGTCTAAAATTCTTTGATCACTAGTGAAAGCATGAATAGTTGTCATAAACCCTTTTTCAATTTCAAAGGTTTCATTTAAAATATTAGCAACAGGTGCAAGACAATTAGTTGTACAAGAGGCTGCAGAAATAATTTGATCGTCTTTTGTCAAAATATTTTCATTTACTCCATAGACAATTGTCTTATCTGCATTTTTGCATGGAGCAGAAACTATAACTTTTTTAGCCCCATTTTTTATATGAGCTAATAATTTTTCTTTTGAGTTGAATTTTCCAGTACATTCAAAAACATAATCAACATCAAATTTTTTCCAGTTGATATCTTCAATATTAGATTCTTGTGAAAATGTTATTTTATTATTATTAATAATTAAATGTTTTTCATCATAATTTAAATCTGCATTAAATTTACCATGAATAGAATCGTATTTAATTAAAGAACAACTTGCTTCAGAGTTTGATCGGTTATTGATGTGTTTGATTTCTATGTTTTTGTTTTGGCTTTCAATGATAGCCCTAATTACCATTCTGCCAATTCTTCCCATTCCATTGATACCAACTTTTATTGTCATATTTAACTCTTTATTAGTTTCTTAGTTTTTTGTGAAATATTTTGAACTGTTAATCCAAAATATTTGTAAATTTCTTTGTATGGCGCGCTTTTACCAAATGTATCTATTCCAAAAGCTAAACCCTCAGTTCCAATATATTTTTTCCAACAATCTGTTGAGGCAGCTTCAATAGATATTTTAAATTTGGCTTCATCAAGAATTTTTTTCTTATATGATTTTGACTGTAAATCAAAAATATCTTGGCATGGTACTGACACTACCTTAGAGTATATCTTATCTTTGGCTAATTTATGGCTAGTTTTAATTGCTAAATTAACCTCAGAACCACTAGCAAATATTGTTAAAATAATTTTTTTATTAGTTCTTAAAACCTCATAAGCACCTAAAGAACATTTGTTTATATTTAAATATTTTTTTCTAATAGGTTCAAGATTTTGTCTAGTTAAAGATAAGACACTTGGTGTCTTCAAGTTTTTTAATGCTAATTCCCAACACTCGATAGTTTCCATTCTGTCTGCTGGTCTAAAAACATTTAAATTAGGAATAGATCTTAATCCAGATAGTTGTTCTATAGGTTGGTGTGTTGGTCCGTCCTCACCTAAGCCAATTGAGTCATGGGTCATTACATAAATAACACGTTGTTGCATTAAAGCGGATAAACGAATGGAAGGTTTGCAATAATCAGAAAATATTAAAAAAGTTCCCCCATATGGAATAAATTTACTATGAAGCGCTAATCCATTCATTATTCCAGACATGGCGTGCTCTCTAACGCCATAGTGAATATAATCACCATTAAAATTACCAGAATTAATAGCAATATGATGTTTTGTCTTGGTGTTATTAGATCCCGCTAAGTCAGCTGAACCACCAATTAATGTATTATTTTCTTTCGTAAGAGCATTGAGGGTTAACTCGGAAGCTTTTCTTGAGGCTAGACTTTTGTTTTCTTTAAGAGAATTTTGCTTTTCATTTTCTAAAGCTTTAGAGAAATTATTTTTAAAGACTTTATCTACTAAATTTTTTTCTCTTTTATAAATTTTATTCCATGTAGAATCTAGTTTTGCACCCTTGTTACCAATCTTTCTCCATTCATTTAAAATACTTTTAGGAATTTCAAAAGGTTTATATTTCCAATCTAAACTCTTTCTAACTAATTCGATTTCATCTAAGCCAATTGGACTACCATGCGAAGAGGCTTTGCCAGATTTATTAGGTGAGCCATACCCAATTTTTGTTTTACATGAAATAACAGTTGGTCTTTTTGCATTTTGAACTTTTTTTAATGCAGCAAAAATTTCTTTTTCATTATGACCATTAATCAGTATGTAATCCCAACCATAACTTTCAAATCTCTTTTTGAAATTATCTGAAACTGCCAAATTAGTTGGTCCATCAATTGATATTGAGTTATTATCAAAAAGCATAACTAGATTCTTTAACTTCAAGTGTCCTGCTAAACTCATTGCTTCATGGCTAATACCTTCCATCAAACATCCGTCTCCAGCTAAAACATAAGTTTTATGGTTTATCATTTCTTTACCTAATTTTTTCCTTAAAATTTCTTCTGCAATAGCAAACCCAACTGAATTAGCAATTCCTTGCCCAAGGGGACCTGTCGTCGTTTCAATACCAGTACCAGGGTGATATTCGGGGTGACCCGCACAAATAGATTTTAATTGTCTAAAATTTTTAATATCATTCAAGGAAATACTTTTGTACCCAGTTAAATGTAATAAAGAGTAAAGAAGCATAGACCCATGACCGGCAGATAAAACAAATCTATCTCTATTTAGCCAGTTAGGATTTTTTGGATTAAATCTAAGAAAATCTTTAAATAAAACTGTTGCTACATCTGCCATACCCATTGGCATCCCAGGGTGGCCCGAATTTGCTTTTTGTACAGCATCTATTGATAAAAACCTTATTGCGTTCGATAAATCTTTATGTAATTTGTTCAAAAATATCCTATCTAGACTTAGAAGACTCAATTTAATAATATAAATATATATATATGAAAACAGACAGTGAAAAAGAAAAAAAGCTTAGTTTTGCACTTAATAGATTGAAGAGTTTAAATTTACAAAACCCGACATTAAAGTCTAATTTAGAAAACTTAAACATTCAAAAAAATCAATTAGAAATTGAAAAAAATCAAATCGAAAAAAAATATCAAAATTTAGAAAGTGAATACAAAGCTCTTAATCAAAAATTAGAAGATATTAACCAGCAAAAAATAGAAGAACAAAAAAAAGAGACAGAATTTTCAGAAAAAATAGATGAATTAAATCAAGAAACAGATACTTTGTTAGAAGAAATAGACAAATGGCAAATGTAAATATTAAATTTAATGGTAAGGAATTCCTTCTATCTTGTGATGATGGACAAGAAGAGCATTTAGAAGAGTTGTTAACTCATATTAATGAAAAATTTAGCAATTTAAAGAATGATCTAGGAAACATAGGTGAAAATAAACTTCTATTAATCACCTCAGTTCAAATAATGGACGAATATTTTGAAACTAAAAAAAAAGTAGCACAAAAAAAAACTGAAATTGAAAATTTATCAAATAAATTTAGAGAATTGAAATCATTAGTTTATGATTACAGAGATAAAAAAGAAAATGAGATGAAAGAATTACAGCAAGATCATGAGAGTTTTAAAAAAGAAATAGAAAAAAATAAAGAAGATTATGAAAAAATAATCGAAGCAGCCACAGATGAAATTGAAAGCTTTGTCGAAAAAGCAAATTTAGAAAATCCAGTTCAGTAGATTTGTGTTAAAGTCTAAATTAAGAAAGAAAATTCTTAAAGTTAGGCAAAAATTTAATACAAAAAATATTCAGCTCAACTTTAACCAAATCATAAAAATTCTCAAAAAAGAAAAGATAACCAATAAGATTATAGGTGGATACTATCCAGTAAACTTTGAGATAGATGACTTGGAACTGTTAAGAAAATTTAAAAAGAATAAATTTAATATTTCTTTGCCTGTAATTAAGAAAAACTTTCAAATGGATTTTTATTCATGGTCATTCTCTGAGCCTTTAAAAATAAGTAAATACGGGATACCTGAACCAGAAAACAAAAATATAGTTTACCCAGATGTTTTATTAATTCCCTTGGTAGCATTTGATAAAAATTTGAACAGACTTGGATATGGTGGTGGATATTACGATCGATTAATTGAAAAATTATCAAAAAAAAAAAATATTATAAAGATAGGTTTAGCTTTTTCTGTTCAAGAAATTGATAAAGTGCCAATTAACATGTATGATGAAAAATTAGATTATATTGTAACAAATAAACATATTATAAAATGAAAATACTTTTCTTAGGTGATGTAGTTGGCATTTCAGGGCGATCGATGCTTCTGAATAATTTACTCTCAAAAATTAAAAATGAAAAAATTGATTTTGTAGTTGTTAATGGTGAGAATGCAGCTGACTCAGGTGCTGGTCTTACAGAGGAAATATGTAAAGATTTTTTTAATTGTGGGGTAGATGTTATTACAACGGGCAATCATGTGTGGGATCAGAAAGAAACCATGTCTCATATTGAAAAAGAAAATCGACTTCTTAGACCTAAAAATTTATTTGAACCATCTCCAGGAAAAGGCTTTGGAATATTTACTACTAAAAATGAGATGAGAGTGGGAGTGCTTAATTTGATGGGAAATGTTTTTATGAAGAAGTGTGAAGATGTATTTGAAGCAGCTGAAAAATTTATGAAAAAATATAAGCTTAAAGAAGATTATGATTTTCTATTAGTCGATTTTCATGGAGAAATAACAAGTGAAAAGACAGCTATGGGTCATTTTTTTGATGGAAAAGCAACATTGGTTGTTGGAACTCACACACATATTCCAACAAATGATACTAGAATATTAAAAGGTGGTACTGCTTATCAAACAGATGCAGGAATGTGTGGTGACTACGATTCAGTTATTGGAATGAATAAAGAGAATTCAATTAATAGGTTTTTAAAAAAAAAGTCTACAAAGCACTTTCCATCAATTGGTGAAGCTAGTTTGTGTGGTGTGATTGTTGAATGTGATATAGAAACTGGGTTAGCTAAAAATGTAGAAAATTTTATATATGGAGGAGAATTAAAAAATTCTCAATAATTATTATGTCGGGTCATTCAAAATGGGCAAGTATAAAACACTCTAAGGGAAAAGCAGATAAACAAAGATCTAAAGTATTTTCGAAATTATCTAAAGAGATAAGTGTAGCAGCAAAACTAGGTGATAAAGACCCTGCAATGAACCCAAGACTTAGGTCGGCAATTCAAGCAGCAAAGTCAGCTAACATGCCAAAAGATAATATTGAAAGAGCTATTGCCAAATCTTCTGCTAACTCTGAAACAAATTATGAAAATTTAAGATATGAAGGATTTGGTCCAGATAAAATAGCTGTGATCGTAGAAGCGTTAACCGACAATAAAAACAGAACAGCTTCCAATGTTAGATCCATATTTGTAAAAAGTGGAGGTAATTTAGGGACTCAGGGTTCTGCGTCACATAACTTTAATCAGTTAGGGATTATCAAAATTGATAAAAAAGAAATCTCAGATGAACAAATTTTTGAACTAGCAATTGAATCTGGTGCAGATGAATGTATTTCAAATAATGAATTTCATGAAATTCAATGTCCTATGAGCGAAATTTATAATGTAAAAAAAAACTTAGAAAAAACAATTGCAAATTTTATTTCAACAGAGATTGAATGGGTTCCCTTAAATAGTGTAGATGTTGAAAAAGATAAAGTGGAAGCTGCAATAGAGTTTTTAGAAACATTAGAAGATGATGATGATGTTCAAAGTGTTTATTCAAACATAAACTTTAATAATAGTTAATGCTTATTATTGGAATAGATCCAGGAATAACAGGTTCTATTTGCTTTTTTCAAGATGGCAAAATAATTGATGTTATTGAAATGCCCAATATGCCAGAAGGGAAAAAAAATAAGAAACAAGTTAATGGTGCACAAATTTATTATGAAATTTCCTCAAGGATTAAAGATATAAAAAAAGAACATATTAAAGTTATAATTGAGCAAGTATCAGCAATGCCAGGTCAGGGTGTTACTAGTATGTTTAATTTTGGACAATCATTTGGTATCTTAAAAGGAATCTGTTCTGCAATGCAATTACCAATGTATTTTGTAAGGCCAACTAAATGGAAAAAGTATTTTAACCTTATTAATTCAGAAAAAGATGCCAGTAGAACAAAAGCAATAGAGGTATTTCCTTATTTTTCATCAGAGTTATCAAGAAAAAAAGACTCAAATAAAGCTGATGCAATATTAATTGCTAGCTTTTATTACGAAACCTACAAACTAGAAGAATAAATTAAGATTTTAAAAGTCAAATTCATGACACATTTTAGTGTGAAACCTTAAATATGGAAGCAGATATTACATCTCAAGCAGTAGGCCTTGCCTCAAATACTGATTTTTCTTTGTGGAATTTATTTTTAAGAGCAGACTTTATTGTAAAGTCAGTAATACTTATGTTGATTGGTTGTTCTATATACTCATGGGCTGTTATTATTGAAAAATTTAGACTATTTAAAAAAATCAATCTAGAATCTGAAGAATTCGAAGAAAAATTTTGGAAATCAAAATCGGCAGAAACTTTTTATAATAGTTTGCCAGCTGATGTAGAAAACCCAACAGCTTTATTGTTTAAAGATACAATGCAAAGCTTATTAAAAGTCAAAAGTAAAACTAACCTAAATGAAAGAATGGCAAGTATACTTGAAGTTAACATTGAAAAACAAATTTCAAAAATAGACAAAGGTTTTACTTTTTTAGCAACTGTTGGTTCAACAGCACCTTTTATAGGTTTGTTCGGAACTGTATGGGGAATAATGAACTCATTTCAATCTATAGCAATCTCAAGAAATACAAGTTTAGCAATTGTAGCACCAGGAATAGCAGAAGCCTTATTTGCAACTGCTCTTGGATTATTGGCTGCAATACCTGCGGTTGTTGCTTACAATAAATTTAATAATGACTCAAAAAAATATTCACAAAGATTAGAGAATTTTTCTAAAAGATTTTTATCAATAATATAAAATGACTTTTAAACTCAATCGTTCATCAAAAGAGCCTATGAGTGAAATAAATGTTACTCCATTTGTTGATGTAATGTTGGTGTTATTAATTATATTTATGGTAACAGCACCATTATTAACAGTTGGAATACAAGTTGATTTACCCGAAAGCTCTGCAGACTCATTACCTGAAGAATTAGAACCATTAACATTATCTATAAATTCTAAAGGTGAAATATTTATTCAAGAGTCTAAAGTTGAGTATGATAAAATAATAGCAAAAATTTTAGCTGTATCTAAAAATAGAACAGACACTAGAATTTATGTCCGAGGAGACAAATCAATAAACTATGGTAGAGTTTTAGAAATAATGGGGATGCTATCTGGTTCAGGCTTTACTAAAGTAGCATTAATTTCTGAGCCATATAAAGAAAGGTAACTAAAGTGAATAGAAATGTTGTTATTTCTTTTGGGCTTCATGTATTTCTTGTGATGATTACAGCTATGAGCTTACCATTCCTTGCTAAAAAACCGATTGATCTTCCTCCAATTATATCAGTTGAGCTGATTCAAATCACAGACAAAACGAATATTCCTTTTGCACCTAAAGCAAAAAAAATAATAGAAAAAGTTAAAGAAAAAGAAAAAAAATTAGTTTCTGAACAGGCACCACCAAAAAAAATAAAAAAACAAAAGCCGGATGCTGTTCCATTGCCAGATGAAAAAATAGAAAAAATAAAAAAAATTAAAGATGAAAAACAAAACCCAGAAAAAGAAGAGACAGAAATTAAACAAATTTCAGAATTTGAAAAAAAAGAACTATTTGACACCAATAGTATCGCAGCATTAATTGATAAATCTAAGACTGAGAGTGCAGAAACAAATAAAAAATCTGATAAAGTTACCCAAGATCAAGATAAAGAAATGGATTTTGCTGGATTAACTTTAAGTGAAGAAGATGCTCTAAAAGCTCAAATTTTTGGTTGCTGGAGTATTCCTCTAGGGTTACCTTTTAACGAAGATTTATTAGTTAGAATTAAGTTACAATTAAAGCCAGATGGCTCTATTATAAAAACTGAGATTCTTGATCATGCTAGAATGAATAGGCCTGGACAGGGATTTTATAAAGTATTAGCTGAAAGTGCATTAAGAGCTATAAAACTTTGCCAACCTCTTAGAGTGCCTAGTACAGGTTATGAAAGATGGAAAGATATGCAGCTAAACTTTGATGCTAGAGAAATGTTAGAAGGATAAAAATGTTATTAAGATATTTATTTATATTATTTATTATTATTCCCATTAAAGCTTTTGCTTTAATTGAAGTTGATATTACTAGAGGAAATTTAAATCCTCTACCAGTTGCTGTATCCCCTTTATCAATAGACAATGAATCAAAAGAAAATTTTAAAAAAATTTTAAAAAAAGAAGATCTTGGATCAGAAATTTCAATAATTGTTGAAAATAATTTAAGACAATCTGGTCTATTTAATCCACTAGACAAAAATGCATTTCTTCAAGAGCCAGACGTAGCCAATTTAAAACCAAGGTTTGAGGATTGGAATTTAATTAAAGCACAAGCTTTAGTAACAGGCAAGGTTACGTTTGTAGATGAAAAGCTAAGAGTAGAATTTAGATTATGGGATGTTTTAGCTGGAAAAGAAATGATGGCTTTAGCATTTACTACCGTTCCTAGTAACTGGAGAAGAGTAGGTCATATAATAACCGATAAAGTTTATGAGCGTTTGACTGGTGAAAAAGGTTATTTTGATACCAGAATAATTTATATTGCTGAAGAAGGCCCAAAGACTAACAGAATAAAAAAATTAGCAATAATGGATCAAGATGGTTTTAATAATAAATATTTAACACTTGGAAATGAATTAGTTTTAACACCAAGATTTAGTCCAACCAATCAAATGGTTACATATCTTTCTTATTTTAGAAATTTACCGAGAGTTTATTTGCTTGATATAGAAACTGGAATGCAAGAAGTAGTTGGAGATTTTCCTGGAATGACATTTGCTCCAAGGTTTTCACCTGATGGAAAAAAAATAATAATGAGTTTTGCTAAAGATGGTAATTCTGATATTTATACAATGGATCTTGAAAATAGAATTGTTGAAAGAGTTACCAATCATCCATCAATTGATACATCACCGTCTTATTCACCAGATGGAAAACGAATTACTTTTAACTCAGACAGAAGTGGCTACCAACAAATCTATGTAATGGACAGTAATGGAAAAAACGTTAAGAGAATTTCATTTGGAAATGGATTGTATGGAACTCCAGTGTGGTCTCCAAGAGGTGATTTAATTGCATTTACCAAGCTTCATAAAGGAAAATTTTACATTGGAGTAATGAGAACAGACGGAAAAGGTGAAAGACTGTTAACAGAGAACTTTTACCAAGAAGCTCCATCATGGTCTCCAAATGGGAGAGTGCTTATCTTTTACAGAGAGACTAAGACGAATTCAAAAGGAGAAGGATTTTCAGCTAAATTGTGGTCTATTGATTTAACAGGGTATAATGAAAAAATGGTTGAAACTGAAACAGATGCATCTGACCCATCATGGTCATCATTATTAAGCAATTAGTCTTTAAAAAGCTTGATTTTTTATCTTGAAACATCTAATTAGTTGTGAAAAAGTATGTAAATCAAATAAGATTTAAGGAGCAATAATGAACTTAAGTAAAATTTTAAAGAATGCATTTCTAATAATATTGGCAAGTTTAGTTTTAACAGCTTGTGCAACAAAAAAAACATCTACAACAACAGGACAAATGCAGGGTGACACTTATACGGGCACAGATACCGTAAAAGAGTTAGCCAAAGGTGTTCCAGATAGAGTTTTCTTTGCAACTAATGAAATTGTACTAACAACAGCTTCAAGAGAAACTTTAAGAAAACAAGCCGGATGGTTAAGAAAGAATTCAGATATTAATGTTGTATTAGAAGGTCACGCTGATGAAAGAGGTACAAGAGAGTACAACTTGGCATTAGGTGAAAGAAGAGCTAATTCAGCAAAAGACTATTTAATGACTTATGGAATTTCTTCAGACAGAATTTCTGTATTAAGTTATGGTAAAGAAAGACCAGTAGATTCTGGATCTAACCCTTTAGCTTGGTCTAAAAATAGAAGATCAGTTACTGTTAAAGCTAACTAAATAATCTAGATAATTCTTAAAAGACCCTATCACATTTGTGAATAGGGTCTTTTTTTTGCCATCATTATAATTACTACTCAGTTTATTATGCTTAATTATAAAAAGATAATTCAATTAAAGTTAATATTAGTATTTATATTTTTTCCAAATATTATTTTTGCAGATAACCATAATATAAATGAAATCTTAGATTTAATTCAAAAGGATTTAAAAACTCTAGAAAGAGCTGTTTACTCAGGATCAACTAATTCAAATAGTCAAAAAAGCACAAATGAAAACTCTGAAGATGTTTTAACAAGGCATCTTTTAAAATTATCTGATGTTGAAAAACAATTTCAAGAGCTTACTAATAAGTTTGAAGAAATTAACTTTAAGTTAGATAAATTATCAAATAGGCTTTCTAAGGTTCAAGCAGATAATCAAATTAGATTTCAAGATGTGGAAAATGCTTTGTCATCTGGAGAGGTTGGAACAAAATTAACCTCAATACCAAAGGAGCAAGCAAACAAAACTTTACCAGGCTCTTCACAACCTCAAGACTTGGGATCAATTTCATATAAAGACACAGAAAGTGGAGAAACTAGTCAGCAAATACAATCAGTAGAAACTACTTCATCAATTGTGACAGAAAACTTTGAATCAGAAAAAAATATACTTCCAGATACCTCTCCAGAAAAACAATATGAATTTGCAACCAGTTTTTTAAAGGTAGGTGACTATAGCACTGCAGAAAGAGCCTTTAGAGAATTTGTAATAAAAAATTCAGAGCATAAATTGGCAGGTAATGCTCAATATTGGTACGCTGAAACCTTTAGAATAAGGCAGCTCTATACAGATGCCGCCACTGCTTACCTTGAGGGATATCAGAAATATCCAAAAGGTGACAAGGCTCCTATAAATTTATTAAAACTTGGTGTATCAATGGTTCAAATAGGAGAAAAAGAGCAAGGTTGTAAAATGATTGTAGGAGTTCAAGAGCAATATCCTAAAGCAAATCAATCTGTGCTTCAAAAAGCAAAATATGAATCAAAAAAGTTTGAGTGCTCAAAACAAAACTCATAAAAAAATTCTTAGTTTTTTAAAAAATCAAAAAATTTCTAAAGTTTATAGTGAATTCTCTTCCTCTTTAGATGCTAAAGAAAATTTAGCGGTAGCAGTTTCAGGTGGACCTGATAGTTTGGCACTATCTTACTTGGCTAAATGCTATTCAATAAAAAATAAAATAATAGTTAAATTTTTTTTAGTTGATCATAAACTCAGACCTGAGTCGACAAAAGAAGCTGCCTCAGTAAAAAAAATTTTACAAAAAATTGGAATTACATGTAAAGTATTAAGTTGGAAAGGTAAAAAACCTTCTACAAATATTCAATCTTTAGCAAGAGAGGCAAGATATTCTTTACTGGCAAAAGAATGTAAGAAAAATAATATTAAGCACTTACTGTTAGGGCATCATTCAAATGATTTATTTGAAAATTTTCTAATTAGAGTTGTTAGAGGAAGTGGGTTAAATGGACTGGTATCTTTTAACAAAAGTGTGAAATACAAAGATGAAGATCTAAATATTTTAAGACCATTACTCAACTTGGAAAAAAATGATTTAATTAATATTTCTAAAATAGTATTTAAATTTTTTATCAAAGATCCATCCAATATTAATGAGGTGTATAAAAGAACAAGAATTAGAACCTTATTAGAATCTCTTGAAAAAGAGGGATTAGATTTAAAAAAACTAAAATTAACTATTGATAATTTAAGAGACTCAGACAGATCAATAAAGTTTTATGTTAAAAAAAATTTAAAGGATAATTCTGTACATATTAAAACAAAAAGTACCTGTATTTTAAATCATAATTTTTTTGACCAATCTCATGAAGTTGTTTTTAGATCTTTGACATTTATTATTCAAAAAATAGGAAAAAAATATTATCCTGTTAGAGGAAAAAGTATTAATGAGTTGATCAATCGAATAACCCTCAAGACATTTTCAAAAATAACTTTAGGAGGCTGTTTTGTTGAAAGTATTAATGAGACCATATTAATATCAAGAGAAAACACTAATAAAGTTAAAGTTTTGTAACAATTTGACACTTGTTTAATTAATAATAATTATTATCTTATTAATATGAATATGAAGAATTTAGCCATGTGGGCAGTAATTGTTTTTTTAACAATAGGCCTTTATAATATGTTTAAAAACCCTCAAGCTAATGTGGGCAAAGGAAACTCTATTATATTTTCAGAATTTTTATCAGAAGTTGATAATGGTGGAGTTGTAAAAGTAGACATTCAAGGAAACAATATTAGAGGGGTGCTAGCTAATGGAAATACTTTTTCTACTTATTCACCAAATTATCCAAATTTAATTGAGAAGCTATCTGAAAAAGGTGTAAGTATATCAGCTGCTCCTATAGAAGCTAAGATGCCTTCTTTGTTTGGAGTTTTATTGTCGTGGTTTCCAATGTTACTATTAATAGCTGTTTGGATTTTCTTTATGAGACAAATGCAAGGTGGCAAAGGTGGGGCCATGGGCTTTGGTAAATCTAAGGCTAAATTGATGAATGAATTAAAAGGTAAAGTTACTTTTGATGATGTTGCTGGAGTAGAAGAAGCTAAAGAAGAAGTTGAAGAAGTTGTTCAATTTTTAAAAGATCCTAAAAAGTTTAGTAGACTTGGTGGAAAAATACCAAGGGGATGTTTATTAGTTGGTCAACCTGGAACGGGTAAGACTTTACTTGCTAGAGCTATTGCTGGAGAAGCAGAAGTTCCATTCTTTACTATATCAGGATCAGATTTTGTTGAAATGTTTGTAGGTGTTGGAGCCTCAAGAGTTAGAGACATGTTTGAGCAAGGTAAAAAAAATTCACCCTGCATTATTTTCATAGATGAGATAGATGCTGTTGGAAGAAGTAGGGGGGCTGGGCTTGGTGGAGGTAATGATGAAAGAGAACAAACTTTAAACCAACTATTAGTTGAAATGGACGGTTTTGAAACGAATGAAGGTGTAATAATTATTGCGGCTACAAATAGACCTGATGTATTAGATCCTGCATTATTACGACCAGGTAGATTTGATAGACAGGTAGTTGTGGGACTTCCAGATATAATAGGAAGAGAAAAAATATTAAAAGTTCATGTTAAAAAAATTAAAATGGCTCCTGATGTTAATTTAAGAACAGTAGCTAGAGGAACTCCTGGTTTTTCAGGTGCAGATTTAGCAAATATAGTTAATGAAGCAGCATTACTCGCTGCAAGAAAAAATAAAAGACTAGTTACTCTAACCGAGTTTGAAGAAGCTAGAGATAAAGTGATGATGGGGTCAGAAAGAAGATCCATGGTCATGACTGAAGAAGAAAAAACATTAACAGCCTACCACGAAGCAGGACATGCAATAGTAACTATTAATGAGGATGCAGCTCATCCAATTCATAAAGCAACAATCATTCCAAGAGGTCGAGCCTTAGGAATGGTTATGCAGCTACCTGAGAGAGATCAGCTATCCCAAACAAGAGAACAGCTTCATGCTCAATTAGCTATAGCTATGGGTGGAAGAGTAGCAGAAGAAATCATATTTGGTGAAGATAAAGTTACAACTGGTGCATCTAGTGATATTGAGCAAGCAACACAAAGAGCAAGAGCCATGGTGATGCAAGCAGGCCTTAGTAAAGAGTTGGGACCAGTTGCTTACGGCTCGAATGAAGAAGAAGTATTTTTGGGTAGATCTGTTGCCAGAACTCAAAATATGTCTGAAGAAACTTCAAAAAAAGTAGACTCAGAAATTAGAAAAATTGTAGATAAGGGTTATGAAAGAGCAAGAACAGTTTTAACTGAAAAAATTGACGATCTACACAAATTAGCTAAAGCTCTTTTGACTTATGAAACACTTTCAGGTGAAGAAATAGAAAACCTGATAAATAAAAACATATATCCAAGCAATAAAGAAGATTTAAAGGTTCAAGATGAAGATAAAGGCTCAGCTTTAAGCTCAATGGGTCTTAAGCCAAAAATAGTTCATTAAAACTAAATGAAAAAATATTACACAAGAGTGTGTAATTTTGCTTATGGTAAATCTTCGGTTGAATTAGTTAGAAAAAAAAAAATCTCCCACTAAACGGTAATAAGAAAATTTCATTTGGAAAAATTGAAATCCTTACACGAACTTCAGTCAAAATAATTGATCTTAAGGATATAAAAAAATTATCTAAGTCACTGAAAGAAAAAATTAATAAAGATCTCAAGATTATTGTTAAAAAAAATAAAAATTTTTCAAATTTAAACTTTAATAAAACTCCCAATATAATGGGTATATTAAATTTAACACCAGATAGCTTTTCTGATGGTGGTAAGTTTAATAAAAAGAAAACAGGAATATCTCATGCAAAAAATTTATTTGAATCTGGGGCGGACATTGTTGATGTTGGTGGAGAGTCAACGAGACCTGGATCTAAACCTATAAGTAAAAAAGAAGAATGGAATAGATTAAAAAAAATATTAAAAAATATTAATAAAAAAATTCCATTATCATTAGATACAAGAAAATCAGAAATTATGAATAAAGGGATACGGGTAGGAGTTAAACTTATAAATGATGTATCGGGGCTTAGTTATGACTCTAAGACAGTCGAGGTACTGAAAAAAAGCAGAACTCCATTTGTAATTCAACATTCACAAGGAACACCAGAAAAAATGCAAAAAAATCCTAAATATGATAATGAATTATTGGATATTTACGATTTCTTTGAACAAAAGATTAAATTTTTAATATCCATGGGCATAAAACACAATAATATCATGATTGATCCAGGGATTGGTTTTGGAAAAAATTTGAAACATAATATGAATTTAATTAGGAGTGTTTCTATTTTTCATACTCTTGGTTTTCCTATACTACTTGGACTTTCTAGAAAAAAATTTATTAAAGATTTATCTGGAAAAAATGATAGCAAAGATAGATTAGGTGGAACAGTGGCCTCTTCTTTGTACGCAATAATGCAAGGAGTCCAGGTTCTAAGAATTCATGATGTGAATGAATTAACACAAAGTATAAAGGTATTTAAAGAGTTAATAAAAAACTGATGGTAAAAAAATATTTTGGAACAGATGGAATAAGAGGTGCTGTTAATAGTAAATATATTAATGGAGACATGTTTTTCAAATTTGGTCTTGCAACAGGGACTTATTTTAAAACTCAAAAAAAAAAGAAACAAATAGCAATAATTGCTAAAGATACGAGACTATCAGGGTATAGCTTAGAACCTGCGCTAGTATCTGGACTTACATCGGCTGGCATGCACGTTTATACATTAGGCCCACTCCCAACCAATGGTTTAGCGATGTTAACAAAACTAATGAAAGCAAACATGGGAATTATGATTACAGCATCCCATAATCCATATCATGACAATGGGTTAAAGTTATTTGGACCTAACGGGTTAAAACTGTCAAATAAAATTGAAAAAAAAATTGAGACTTTAATTGATCACAAAATTGAAAAATCTTTATCACAACCAAAGAAATTAGGTCGGGTAAAAAGGTTAGAAACTGGAAATAAAGATTATATAAAAATTTTAAAAAAAAATTTTCCAAAAGATTTTAATCTTAGGGGTTTAAGAATAGTTATTGATTGTGCCAATGGCGCTGGATACAAAGCTGGACCTGAATTGCTAAAATCTTTAGGTGCCAAAGTATTTTCAATTGGGATAAATCCTAATGGGCTTAATATTAATAAAAATTGTGGCTCTACGTTTCCAAATAAGATTAAATTTGCAGTAAAAAAATATAAAGCACACATAGGAATCTCTCTTGATGGAGATGCTGATAGAATTATTATGTGTGATGAAAAAGGCATTATAATTGATGGAGATCAAATAATTGCTGCAATAGCAATTAGATGGAAAAGAAAAAAAATGTTAAGAGGAGGAGTGGTTGGCACCTTAATGTCTAACTATGGATTAGAAAAATTTTTTAAACTAAATAATATAAAATTTTTAAGATCAGATGTGGGAGATCGTTTTGTAAAAGAAAAAATGCAAAAAAATAATTTTAATTTAGGTGGCGAGCAATCTGGACATATTATTCTAGGTAAATTTGCAACTACTGGAGATGGCCTGTTAGTTGCTTTAGAAGTTTTATTTTCATTAAGAAAAGGAAAAAAAGCTAGTAGTTTTTTTAATACCTTTAAGAAAACTCCACAAATATTGGAAAATGTTAACGTTAAAGACAAAAGTATAATTAAAAATATCAATGTTAAGAATTCTATAAAATTAGCAGAAAAATTAATTAAAGGACAGGGTAGAATATTAGTTAGAAGTTCAGGAACTGAATCTAAAATCAGAGTAATGGGAGAGAGCAACAATAGTAAATTACTTCAAAAATGTTTGAAAATTGTATTAAAAAAAATTAAATAAATTGAAACCAAAATCTAAAATATTAATTATTGCTGGATCAGATTCATCTGGTGGTGCTGGTATTCAAGCTGATATTAAAACTATCACTGCTTTAGGTTCGTATGCAATGACAGCAATAACAGCAGTCACAATTCAAAATACAACAGGTGTAAAATCAATAGTGCCAATTGATCCAAAGGAAATTTCCAACCAAATAGAATTTACTTCAAAAGACATTAAACCAGATGCTGTAAAAATTGGGATGTTACATTCTACAAAAGTAATAAAATCAGTAATTCACTCACTAAATCTTATTAAAGTTAAAAAAATAATTTTAGATCCTGTTATGGTTGCTAAAGGTGGCGCAAAACTTATTGATGATAAGGCAATTCAATTATTAAAAAATGAATTAATTAAAAAAGTTAGTTTAATAACTCCCAATATTCCAGAAGCTGAAATATTAACTAAAACTAAGATAAGAACAAAGGAAGATATGATTTTTGCTGCCAGCATATTAATCAAATTAGGTGCAAAAAATGTTTTTATAAAAGGTGGTCATTTAGAGTCTAAAATTGTCCAAGATATTTTTGTAAATAAAAATGAAATTTTCATTATAAAAAATAAAAGAATTACAACCAGGAATACGCATGGCACTGGTTGTACCCTTTCTTCTGCTATTTCTACATTCTTTTCATGTGGAAAAACCTTAAAGAAATCTTGTGAGCTCGCAACTAAGTATGTACACAATTCAATAAATTCAAATCTTAAATTTGGTAAAGGTCATGGACCTATCAACCATTTAAGTTCAGTAACAGTAGAAAAAAAATTTAGATAATGAAAAATGTTGTAGTTGTTGGGTCTCAGTGGGGTGATGAAGGAAAGGGTAAAATAGTTGACTGGCTATCTGACCAAGCAGATATTGTTATCCGTTTTCAAGGAGGACACAATGCTGGACACACATTAGTAATTGATGGAATAACTTATAAGTTAAGACTACTTCCTTCTGGGATTGTAAGAAAAAATAAAATTTCTATTATAGGAAATGGAGTCGTTGTTGACCCTTGGGCACTATTAGAAGAAATAGAGGAAATTAAATCTAAGGGTGTTGAGGTTAATGTAGATAATTTTATAATTTCAGAATCTGCCAATCTTATTTTGCCATTTCATAGAGAGATGGATGAAATAAGAGAAGATGCTGCTGGAAAAGGAAAAATTGGAACAACAAGAAGAGGAATTGGGCCAGCCTACGAAGATAAAGTAGGAAGAAGATCAATCCGTGTTATGGATTTAAGATCTGAGACTAATCTAGACCACAGATTAGAAACAGTACTACTTCATCATAATGCAATTAGAAAAGGATTGGGTAAAAAAAATTTTGAAAAAAACAAACTTAAAGAAGAACTTTTAAAGATTGCTCCAGAAATATTAAAGTTTTCTCAACCCGTGTGGCTTAGAATTGATGAGTTTAAAAAACAAAAAAAAAGAATATTATTTGAAGGTGCACAAGGAATACTGCTTGATGTAGATCATGGAACCTACCCTTTTGTAACATCATCTAATACTGTTGCATCTGCTGCAGCTACAGGAACTGGCTGTGGTCCTAATTCTATTCATTATGTTCTTGGAATAACAAAGGCCTACACAACCAGAGTTGGTGAAGGACCTTTTCCTACTGAGTTAACAGATGATATTGGAGAATTACTTGGTTCTAGAGGAAAAGAATTTGGTACTGTCACTAGTAGAAAAAGAAGATGTGGTTGGTTTGATGGTGTTTTGGTTAGACAAACAATTAAAATTTCAGGTATAGATGGAATAGCGTTAACTAAATTAGATGTTTTAGATGAATTAGATGAAATTAAAATGTGTGTTGAATATGAACTTAATGGAAAGAAAATGGAGTACTTACCAGCTGCTGTTGAGGATCAGTTAAAAATCAAACCAATTTATAAAACTTTTCCTGGCTGGAAAAGTTCTACCCAAGGAATAAAAAATATTGAAGCTTTACCGGAAAATGCCAAAAATTATATATATGCATTAGAAGATTTTGTTGGGACAAAAGTTTCAAGTATCTCAACAAGCCCTGAGCGAGAAGATACAATTCTTTTAGAGAATCCTTTTGAAGTTTAGTTTACTGGAAGTAAGTTTTTAGATTTAGCAGATAGCAACATGTGTTTTTGAAGCTTTTCAAATGCTTTGTTTTCAATTTGTCTAACTCTCTCTCTACTAATTTCATATTTTTTGCTTAAATCTTCAAGCGTTGTAGGCTCATCATTTAATCTTCTGGAATACAAAATCTCTTTTTCTCTTTCATTAAGAATTTTTATAGAATCTTTAAGTAAGCTTTGTCTTTGACCCATTTCTTCTTGATGTGCAAATTTAAGATCATGGTCTAGCTCTTTATCTACCAACCAGTCTTGCCATTCGTCACCATCTTCTCCAACCTGAGCATTTAAAGAAAACTCTTTACCTGAAAGTCTTCTATTCATTGAAATCACTTCATCTTTTTTAACATCTAGTTTGTTAGCAATTTCATCTACATGTTCAGGTCTTAAGTCACCTTCAGACTGAGGCGCAATTTGATTTTTAATTTTCTTTAAATTAAAAAATAATTTTTTTTGTGCAGTTGTTGTTCCTATTTTTACTAAACTCCAAGATCTTAGAATGTATTCTTGGATAGAAGCTCTAATCCACCACATTGCATAAGTTGCTAATCTGAATCCTTTCTCCGGTTCAAATTTTTTAACAGCTTGCATTAACCCAACATTTCCTTCTGAAATCATTTCATTTACTGGAAGACCATATCCTCTATAACCCATCGCAATTTTTGCCACGAGTCTAAGGTGGCTAGTAACAAGTTTTTCTGCAGCTTTAACATTGCCTGTTGCCTTCCAATTTTTTGCTAGCATATATTCTTCTTCAGCTGCCAGCATAGGAAATTTTTTAATCTGCTCAAGATAAACAGATAAACCACCTTCATTAGATAGTGCTGGAAGATTACTTTTTATTGTAGCGCTCATAGTTTTATTTATTTAGTTAACTATAGTATTATTTCAAGGTTTTATTTGTCAGTATTTCTAAGCAATATTAAAATATTTTCAAGTTCTTGTGGTAAAATTGAGGTAAAAGTCATTTCATCTTTAGTTTTAGGGTGAATGAAGCCCAGTGTTTGTGCGTGCAGAAATTGTCTATCCAATTTATAAATTAGGTTTTCTAAGCTAGTATCGATATTTTTAAGTTTTTTATATTTCTTTTTATATTTACCATCGCCCATAATGCTGTTGCCCATATGTGTCATGTGAACTCTTATCTGATGTGTTCTTCCTGTCTCCAATCTACATTCAACCAAACTTAGTGTGGGTGTTTTATCATTTTCAAAAATCTCTATAGTTTTGTAATTGGTGATTGCTCTTTTACCTTTAGAACTACTAACCTCCATCATTTGTCTATTTTTTGAACTTCTAGTTATGAAGGTATCGATTTTCCCGGAAGAAGGTCTAAGTTTTCCCCAAATTAAGAGCTGATAAACTCTTATAATCGTGTGCTCGCTAAATTGATGTGATAAATTTTCGTGTGTCTCATTATTTTTAGCAATGACTATTAATCCTGACGTGTCTTTGTCAATTCTATGAACTATGCCTGGTCTTAGTTCGTCACCTATTGTTGATAAAGAGTCCTTGTTATAATGCATTAAGGCGTTAACAATTGTTTCATCATAATTTCCTGCACCTGGGTGCATAATTATACCTGCTGGTTTGTTGATTATTAATAAATCATCATCTTCATAAACAATTTGTAATTTAAAGTTATATGGTTTTAAGGATGCTTCTTTAGGTTCTGGAATTTGAAGATTTATTTCATCTCCAATCAGCACTTTTTTTGATGGGTTATTAACAATATGATTATTTATTTTTAATTTTTTTTTAAGAATTAAATTCTTAATTCTAGTTCTGCTAATTAAACTCTCTCTTTTATTAATGAATACATCAAGCCTAAGATTACTTTCATCTTCTCCAACTATTAAATTAATGTTTTTTTCCATAAAATGTAATACTAATACTAATACTATATGCGCTTGTAGCTCAACTGGATAGAGCGTCTGACTTCGGATCAGGAGGTTCTGGGTTCAACTCCTAGCAGGCGCACCATTTTATCCAATATAAATTATAGATATCTCCTTTAGTTACCTCAAAAATGAACTAAAATGGTGGAATTAAGTTGGTTATATTTATTTTAAAAATTAAAAATTCTTTGTAATCTATTGTTTGTTGAATTTATCATTATAATATTTTGAGGCTATTCACTTTATATAAAATTTAATTACAAATGATTATTATCACAATAAATTGAATTCATTGTATTTTAATTTTAAATCTTGTGGATTTGTAATTATCTCTTTTAATGTAATAGTTGTCTTCTAAAAATGAATATATTAATTGATGCTTTCTACTTATGAATTTCTTTGAATTAATTTTCCTTGAAAATATGGGAACATCAATTGAGAAGGGTGTCTGAAAAGTTAAAACTATCAACTTTCTTTTATATTTAGACTTTCTGCTCCCATAATGATAACATCTACATGTATCTAACATATAAGCCTCATTAAGTTTAAGCGTAGCTTCTTCTTTTTCGCTTGTTGATAAAAATTTATAGATCACTTCATCAGGGACTTTTTCAGTTTTATTTTTTATAAATTTTTCTTTTTTTAATTTTTTGTATATCTCATAGCTTTTTTTAGCATCTATAAAAGATAGTGGCCCATGGTCTACGGTAATCTCTTCAACAGGTATATAAACCCTTACTTGCTTGATATCTTCACCGTCTGTATGAAATTCTTGACTTCTATTTGGCTGGTTCTCTTCATTGGGCGAAAACCAGTATTCCATTTTGATTACTACAGGCAAACAACCCATATATTTTGTAATAATGTCAGATAAATCGTCAATAATATTAATTATATCTTCATCAGTTTTAATATCTAAAGTTTGTAAAATACTTTTTTGTTGATACTTACTATCAAAATTCAATGTATGAAAATTATTTCTCAAATTTTCTAATGATTTTTTAGATTTATCGCTTAATAATTTATTAATACCAAATTTAAAGAACCCATTTTGATTAAAATTATCTACATTGATATTTGATAAATAAGCCTGCCGTTCAACAAATTCTTTATTATGAATAGTTTTCATAAATTTAAAAAAAAAATTATTAAAATTATATGATCCAGTAGAATATGCTCTACCAAATCTACAAAATTCAATACGTTTTTTAACTAATACAATTTTTTTTATTAAATTTTTCATCTAGTAATTTTTTAATATGTATTTTATGATAATTTGCAAAAGAAAGAAATAGTTATTAAAATTTTGATGCCCTGTATAGACGATCGTTTATAGCTTTTCCTAATCCTTTATTTATAATTTTTTCTACAGCAATTGATTTATAACCTTTATTTTTTATTTTCCTTAAACAAGAATAAAGATTTTTTGCAGCCTCATCTAAATTATTTTTAGAAGTTAGATAAAAATAGTTTTTTGATTTAGTTTTTTTTTTTTTAATCATTATAAAGGCTTCATCATTATTTGGTTTTGTCACATTCATACGTAAAGGAATACCAGGAGAATAATGTAAACAAGATTGACCAGGTGCTATTTTTTTCTTAGGATTAATAGATATATTTATCTTAAAACCTAAAGTTTTTTTAATTTTTAGGATATCAAGACCACCCAATCTTAGTATGGATGGTTTGCCTGTAAGGTCAATTATTGTAGATTCTATTCCAATAGCACATAAACCTCCATCTAAAATATATTTAATTTTATTTCCAAATTCTTCCTTAACATCTTTTGCTTTAACGGCACTTAATTTTGTTGTGATATTAGCACTAGGTGCAGCTAATGGATAATCTAACTGTTTTAGTAAATTTTTAAATAATACGTGTTTTGGAAATCTTACTGCTAAACTTTTCTTATTATTAGTAACATATTTAGAAATCTTAGAATCTTTCCTTAATTGTAATACGTATGTTATTGGGCCAGGTGAAAATTTTTTATAAAGTTTAGTAAAATTATCATTTATCAAACAATCTTTTTTAAGAGAATCGATATCGTGATAATGTACAATTAGAGGGTTGTTTTTTGGTCTTTTTTTTAAATTAAAAATCTTTTTTACTGCTGAATTCTTGTATGCATTGGCTGCTAGACCATAAACAGTTTCAGTAGGTACGCCAATACAGTAATTTTTATTAAGGTATTTTTTTGCTTTTTTGATATTTGATTGATTGGATTTCATGTATTAATAATTATTATTATATGAAAGATAAAAATTTACCACTTGATAATAACACACAGTCTCTTGAGGAGCTAACAAAAGAAGCAAATAATATTATTGAGTCTTTAGAGTCAGAAAAAGACTTACAGAATTCAATTGACTCATATCAGCGGTTATTAAAATTAAATAATACTATTGAAAAAAAATTCCATAAAACTTCAAAAATGATCAATGAAGAAACAAAAAAAAAAATTAACAATATAAGTTCAAAAAAAAATGCAAAATAAACTTGCTAGAATAGCAAAAGATACAAATTTATTTTTAAAGCGATTTATTAAAGAACAAAAAAGAACTGAATTAGTTTCAGCTATGGAATATGGCTTATTTCCAGGTGGGAAAAAAATTCGGTCAAAAATTTTAATTGATATAGGAGCTATATTTAAAATTAATTATAAAACATTAATTTCTATTGGTGCTGCAGTTGAATGCATTCATGCTTATTCATTAATACATGATGATTTACCCTGTATGGATGATGATAAAATACGAAGAGGAAAAATTTCTACACATATTAAATTTGGAGAATCAACAGCGGTACTTGCGGGAAACTCACTTTTAACAATGGCTTTTGAAATCTTGGTTAGTTCGAACTTAAAGATAAATGAAAAAATAAAAGTTGATTTAGTAAAAAAACTATCTGAGTCTTCTGGACATTTAGGAATAGCTGGTGGTCAGTATTTAGATCTTAGTTTTGAAAAAAAAAAAGTTTTTAAAAATAAAATTATAGAGATGGAAATAAAAAAAACTGGTAAACTTTTTAGCTTTTGTTGTGCTGTTCCAATTATAATTAAAAGAAAAAATAATAAGCAAATAAAGTTTTTTGAAAATATAGGGTCAAATATTGGACTTTTATTTCAAATTGCTGACGATTTAATAGACTTTAAAGGCTCTACAGTCATTGCTGGTAAAATAACAGGCAAAGACAAGAAAAAAGGTAAAGCTACTTTAATCAGTTTACTAGGATATCAAAATGCTATTAAATATGCTGACAAAATTAAGTCTAAAATAATTAAAGATTTAAATAAATATAGTTCAAACACTAATAGTTTAAAAGAAACCTTAGATTATATTTTAGAAAGAAATAAATAATGCAAGACTACAAATTTTTAAAAGATATTAATTTTCCTTCTGATTTAAGAAAATTATCAGAGAGTGATCTTCAAGAAGTTTCTAATGAGGTTAGAAAAGAGATGATTGAAGCAGTATCTGAAACGGGAGGACATTTAGGTGCAGGTCTTGGGGTTGTTGAGCTAACTGTTGCCTTGCATTATGTATTTGACACTCCAAATGACAGGCTGATTTGGGATGTGGGTCATCAAACTTATCCACATAAAATTTTGACTGGAAGAAAGTCAAAAATTAAAACTTTGAGACAAGGTAATGGATTGTCTGGTTTTACAAAAAGATCTGAGAGTGAGTATGATCCATTTGGTGCAGCACATAGCTCAACATCAATATCATCTGCTCTAGGTATGGCAGAAGCAAGCAAATTATCTAATAAATTAAACAATATAATTGCAGTCATAGGAGATGGTGCAATTAGTGCAGGTATGGCATATGAGGCGATGAATAACGCAGGTGCTTCAAAAACTAAGATGATTGTTATCTTAAATGATAACGATATGTCGATTGCAAAACCAGTAGGTGCTATGAGAACCTATTTAGCTAAACTTTTAACAGGAAAAATTTATTTTAGTTTAAGAGAAACTTTTAAATTAATAGCTTCTGCTTTTTCTAAAAGATTTAGTGCAAAAGCTGGAAAAGCTGAGGATTTTTTAAGATCAGCTGTAACTGGTGGTACTTTTTTTAATTCTTTAGGTTTTTATTATGTTGGTCCAATAGATGGACATGATTTATCTACACTTATACCAATTTTAAAAAATGCAAGAGACTCAAAACATCAAGGCCCAATAATGATTCATGTAAAAACTCAAAAAGGTAAAGGCTATTCTTATGCTGAAAAAGCTAGTGATCATTATCATGGTGTTTCAAAATTTAATGTTGTAACTGGTGAACAGGTGAAAAGTGGAACAAACCTTCCAGCTTATACAAAAGTTTTTGCAAATACCTTAGTTAAACATGCAGAAAGAGACAGTAAAGTCGTAGGCGTTACTGCTGCTATGCCAGGAGGAACAGGTATGGATATTTTTGCTAAAGATTTTCCAAAAAGAATGTTTGATGTTGGAATTGCTGAACAGCATGGAGTGACTTTTGCTGCAGGACTAGCAACGGAAGGTTATAAACCATATGTTGCAATTTATTCGACCTTTTTACAAAGAGCTTATGATCAAGTAGTTCATGATGTCGCTATCCAAAGTTTACCTGTGAGATTTATAATAGATAGAGCAGGCTTGGTAGGTGCTGATGGATCAACTCACGCTGGTTCATTTGATATTACTTATCTCTCTACTCTTCCTAATTTTATAGTAATGGCACCAAGCGATGAGTCAGAATTAGTTAAAATGATAAATACATCTATGATTATTAACGACAAACCTTGCGCTATTAGATACCCAAGAGGAAATGGCATTGGAACGGAATTACCATCTATAGATGAAAAAATAGAAATAGGAAAAGGAAGGATTATTCAAGAAGGAAAACAGGTTTGTATTTTAAGTATAGGAACTAGATTGGAAGAATGCAAAATCGCAGCTGCAGAATTAAAAAATAAAGGAATTGAATCAACGATAGTTGATGCACGTTTTGCTAAACCTTTAGATCAAGAGCTTATTTTAAAGTGTGCAAGAGAACATGAGGTAATGATTACTGTAGAAGAAGGCTCTATTGGAGGTTTTGGCTCTCATGTAGAAAATTTATTATCAGAAAAAGGTATATTCGATAAAGGTTTAAAATTTAGAGCCATGATATTGCCTGATATTTTTATCGAACAAGACAGTCCAAAAAAAATGTATGACGTTGCTGGTCTTAATGCATCTCAAATATCAAAAAAAATACTAGATATTTTATTTACAAAAGAGTCGATAAAAGTAGTTAAAAATTAAATTTAAAGAAATTAGCTACACTGAGCTTTATTCATTAGATAATGGTCTAATAAAACGCAATTCATCATTGCTTCTCCAACTGGTACTGCACGAATGCCAACACAAGGGTCATGCCGACCTTTAACGGAAATTGTAGTATTTTTTCCAAACTTATCTATAGTTTTTCTAGTTGTTAAAATAGACGAAGTTGGTTTGACAGCAAATGAAACAACAATCTCTTGTCCCGTTGAAATACCACCAAGAATTCCACCTGCATTATTGGAATCAAATTTTAATTTTTTACCTTTTTGTGAAATTTCATCTGAATTTTGTTCTCCACTTAATTGCGCAGAGTTCATTCCCGAACCAATGTCAACACCTTTAACAGCATTAATACTCATCATTGCAGAAGCAATATCCATATCTAATTTAGAATAAATTGGAGCACCTAAGCCAACAGGAATTCCTCTAGCTCTTACCTCAATAATTGCACCACAAGATGATCCAGATTTTCTTATATCTAGCAAATATTTTTCCCAAAGTTTTAGCATATTTTTATCAGGGCAAAAAAAGGGATTTTTATTAATTGTTAGATCGTTCCATTTGCTAGTATCACATCCCAATATTCCCAGTTGAGTAACAGCACCTACAACTTTAAATTTTTTACCTAATTTATTCTCTAAAACTTTTTTAGCAATTGCACCTGCAGCAACTCTTGCAGCCGTTTCTCTTGCAGAGGATCTTCCACCACCACGGTAATCTCTTATTCCATATTTCTTAAAGTACGTAAAATCAGCATGCCCAGGTCTAAATTTATCTTTGATATTTCCATAATCTTTTGATCTCATATCTTGATTGTAAATAATTAAAGAAATAGGCGTCCCAGTCGTTTTGCCTTCAAATACACCCGATAAAATTTGAACTTTATCATCTTCTTTTCTCTGTGTTGTAAATTTTGATTGTCCTGGTTTTCTTTTATCTAGCTCAACTTGAATATCTTGCTCTTTTAAGTTTATATTAGGTGGGCAACCATCAACGACACAGCCTAATGCTGGGCCATGAGATTCTCCCCATGTAGTGAAACGAAATTGCTTTCCAAAAGTATTAAATGACATTATCTATAGTATATAGATTATTTTGTTAAAATTATGAATCAAAAAAACTCATTAGGCCTTAATAAATGCTTTTTAGATAAAATAGATCCAATAGATTTATTTGAAGTTTGGATGAATGAGGCAAAAAAAACAGAATTAAATGATCCAAATGCACTAGCTTTAGCCACATCAGATGAAAATAATTCTCCATCAATTAGAATGGTCTTATTAAAAGACTTTAACAAAAATGGATTTGTTTTTTATACCAATCTAAATAGTCAAAAAGGAAATGAATTAAAAAATAACCCAAAAGCATCAATGTGC
The DNA here is from genome assembly GCF_059512485.2 of Candidatus Pelagibacter sp. uisw_138. NCBI lineage: Bacteria > Pseudomonadati > Pseudomonadota > Alphaproteobacteria > Candidatus Pelagibacterales > Candidatus Pelagibacteraceae > Candidatus Pelagibacter > Candidatus Pelagibacter sp. uisw_138. Next base: position 221,912 of record NZ_CM183453.2, read on the forward strand.
TTTCATTGGAAAAGCCTTCTAAGACAAGTAAGAATTAATGGAATAGTACAAAAAGTTTCTAATGAAGTAGCAGATAAATATTATAACAGCAGAGGTTATGAGAGCAGAATTGGAGCATGGGCCTCAAAACAAAGCACTATATTAAATAATAGAGATGAGCTTTTAAGCTCAATAGAAGAATATAAAAAAAAATATAGCAATAAAAATGACGTTCCAAGACCAGAGCATTGGTCGGGTTGGAACTTAATACCTACGAGTATAGAATTTTGGTTAGATGGAGATAGCAGAATTCATGAAAGACTTAAATATACCAAAGATAATGAGGGTAACTGGGTTAAATCTTTATTAAGTCCTTAAAAGGTTCTTTGTAGACTAAACGAAGTGAGACTTTCTAAAATCTTTTTTTCATCACTATCTTTAAATACAGTTAAAGAATTTGATGCAAGATTAATAAAATGTTCAGCTTTTTTGTGACACTCATTGATTATGTTGTATTTTTTAATAAGCTTTAAAGTAAAATTTAAATCTTCATTTGATCTTGTTTCTTGTTTAAAAATATTTTTCAATTTATCTTTTTCTACTGGTGATACATTTTGAAATAATAAAATCACAGGTAGTGTAATTTTACCTTCAAGAAAATCTTTACCAATTTTTTTGCCAAAAAATTTTAGATCAGAATTGTAATCTAGTGTGTCATCAGCAATTTGAAATGTTAAGCCTAAGTTTTTTCCATAAAACTCTAGTGCTTCTTTTTCTTTTGTTTCTTTGTTAGATAGAATTGCACCAACTTTAGTTGCTGCAGAAAAAAGTTCAGCTGTTTTTGCTGTAATAATCTTAAAATAGGTTTCCTCTAACATATCAACTTCACTCTTGTGTTGTAGTTGTAATACTTCTCCCTGAGCAATCTTTGAAGAAGTTGAGGATAAAAGTTTTAAAACTTCTATATTCCCATCATCAACCATCATCTCAAAACATCTACTTAAAAGATAGTCTCCAATTAATACAGAAGAGTGATTTCCCCAAATTGAATTTAATGTTTTTTTACCTCTTCTAATATTTCCAAGATCAATGACATCATCATGCATTAAAGTTGCCCCATGTATCATCTCTACACATGCGGCTAAATTAATGTCTCGGCCTCCTTTAGTATAGCCACACAACTTAGCAGAACCAAGAGTTAATAAAGCTCTTAATCTTTTTCCACCAGAGTCAATATGGTATTCAGTCATTTTTTGAACCAGATCAACTTCACTCAGGAGTTTTGATTTAATTTTTTCTTCAACTAAAACTAATTTTTCATCTACTGAATCTTTTAGTTGATAATATGAATTATTTATTTGGTTTCTTAGCTGAACTACAGTTCCCATAAAAAATAAGTTAGTATAATTAAGTTATATTTATTACTTATCAATTGACGCACCTTAATCTTCAACTATAAGTAGGCTTTATATTAAATCAAAAATTCTATAAGGATTAACAATGTTCTCTTTTTTTAAAAAGAAAAAAATAATAGCTCATATCAAGCTAAATGGTGTGATTGGTAATGCTGGAAAGTTTAAACAAGGCATAGATTTTGCAGGACAAGAAGAGATTATAGAAAAAGCTTTTTCACTAAAAAAAGCTAAAGCAGTGGCAATTACAATCAATTCACCAGGTGGATCACCCGTACAATCACATTTAATCTATAAATTTATTCGAGCTCAAGCCAAGAAAAACAAAATAAAAGTAATAGTATTTGCAGAAGATGTTGCAGCTTCTGGTGGATACTTAATAGCTTGTGCAGGTGATGAGATATATGCAAATTCAAGCTCAATTATTGGATCTATAGGAGTAATTTATTCATCTTTTGGGTTTACAGAATTGATTAAAAAAATTGGTGTAGAAAGAAGAGTTCATACGGCAGGAAAAAATAAAAGTTCACTAGATCCATTTCAAGAAGAGAAGTCAGAGGATATTGAGAGACTTAAGAATATTCAATTAGATCTACATAAAGACTTTATTAAAGTTGTAGAAGAAAGCAGAGGATCTAAACTTAAAAAAGATGGTATTGAATTATTCTCAGGAGAGTTTTGGGCAGGTAGTAAATCAAAAGAGCTAGGTTTGATTGATGGATTAGGTAATGCTAATGAAATCTTAAAAGAAAAATTTGGTGAAGATGTTGTTATTAAAAAATTTGAAAAATCTAAAGGCTGGTTAAGCAAAAAACTTTCCTCATCAAGCAATCAAATGGATCAACTAGCAAATATTTTAGAGGAAAGATCTATCTGGCAAAGATATGGCTTCTAAAGAAAAAATTATAAAACCTAAATTTCAATCATTTCAAGATACTATTTTGAATCTTCAAAAATATTGGGGTAAACATGGTTGTGTTATTCTTCAACCATACGATATTGAGGTAGGGGCTGGAACCTTTCATCCTGCTACAACTTTAAGATCTCTAGGACCTAAGCCGTGGAAGGCAGCCTATGTTCAGCCATCTAGAAGACCTACTGATGGAAGGTATGGAGAGAATCCAAATAGATTGCAGCATTATTATCAATTTCAAGTTTTAATAAAGCCATCACCAGATAATATCAAAAAACTTTATTTAAATAGTTTGGCTGTTATTGGTATTAATCACAAAGAACATGACATTAGGTTTGTTGAAGATGATTGGGAAAGTCCAACTTTAGGTGCGGCAGGTTTAGGATGGGAAGTTTGGTGTGATGGAATGGAAATTACTCAATTCACATATTTTCAACAAATGGCTGGATTTGAATGCAAGCCTGTTTCAGTTGAAATTACATATGGTCTTGAAAGAATTTGTATGTTTACTCAACAAATGAAAAATGTTTATGATCTATTATGGAATGATGAAGGTGTAAAATATGGGGATGTGTTTCTTCAAGCAGAAAAAGAGTTCTCTGCATATAATTTTGAACACGCTAATACAGATAATCTATTCAAAATGTTTGATATGTTTGAGCTTGAAGCAAAAGCATTAGTAGAAAAAAAAATTTCACTACCTGCATATGATCAATGTTTAAAAGCAAGCCATGTATTTAATATTTTGGATGCAAGAGGAGTTATAAGTGTTGCTCAAAGAGCAGGTTATATAGGCCGTATTAGAGACATTACAAAAGCTGCTGCCGAAAGTTGGTTGAGCAGTCAAACAGATTAATGTCAGAATTTTTTTTAGAGCTGTTCAGTGAGGAAATACCAGCTGGTTTACAGCGTAACTCACGTAATACTTTATTAGAAAATTTTCAAAATTTATTTGAAGAAAAAAAAATTTTATTTAAAAAAAGCTCTTCATTTTCAACGCCAAATCGTCTTATAATTTTATTTGAGGGTCTATCTAAGGAAATAACACAAAAAGCTGAAGAAATAAAAGGACCAAATGTTAATGCACCAGAAAAAGCTATAGAGGGTTTTTTAAGATCAAATCAAATAGATAAAAAAGATCTCCTTAAAAAAAAGATAGAAAAAGGAGAATTCTATTTTTTCAATAAATCATCAAATAAAATTAATACCATAGATTTACTTCAAAAATATACACCTCTAATCCTTGATAAATTACAATGGAAAAAATCCATGGTTTGGGGAAACTATAATCTTAGCTGGGCAAGACCGCTAAAATCTATTTTAGCAGTTTTTGATGATAAAAGTCTAGATTTTAAATTTCATCATTTAATATCTTCTAACACAACATTTACCGATAAAGAGTTTGAAGATAAAAAGAAAATATTTAAAAATTTTAAAAGTTATAAAGATTTCTTCAATCAATCAGGAATAATTATAGATCACGTACTAAGAAAAGAATTTATTATTAAAGAAATTGAAAAAATATCTAATAAAAACAATTTTATTGTTGAGTCAAATAATAAACTTTTAGATGAAGTCACAGATATAGTTGAGCAACCGAATATTATTATATGTAAATTTGATCAGAAATTTTTGAATATTCCAAAAGAAATTTTGATAATTACAATGCAATATCACCAAAAATATTTTCCAACATTTAACAAAAAAGGAAAAATTACCAACGAATTTTTAGTTGTGGCAAATAACAATGATGAAAAAGGTTATATCAAACTGGGTAACGAAAGAGTTGTAGAAGCAAGATTGAGTGATGCACAATTTTTTTGGGAGAAAAATAAATCTCAAAATTTAGTTAAACAAGTTTCAAGATTAAAAAGTATGAATTATTTTAAAGGTCTTGGATCTTATTTTGACAAGATTCAAAGAATGAGAAAACTTGGAGGAATGATCTCTGATGAACTATTGATTAGTAAAGATCAAGTTGAACTATCAGCATCAATTTGTAAAGTTGATTTAGTTTCTGATATAGTTGGTGAATTTCCTGAGCTCCAAGGAATTATGGGTGGACATTTTGCTGAAGTACAAGGTTTTGATAAAGAAATAGCTTTAGCTGTAAGTGAACATTATCTACCAACTGGACTTAATAGTAAGACACCAAAAAAACCATTTAGTATTGCTCTAGCTTTAACTGATAAAATTGACACTTTAGTTGGGTTTTTTGGGATCAATCAAAAACCAACAAGCTCAAAAGATCCTTATGCACTTAGAAGAGCTGCACTTGGTGTAATAAGGCTATTAATCGATAATAATAAAGAATTTAAAATTAAAGATCTTATTAGTTATTCTACTTCACTTCATAAAAACCAAGGTTTTAATTTTTCAAACGATTCATCTCAAAAAGAACTGTCTGATTTTTTAATGGACAGATTAAAATATTACATGAAAGAGAAAAAAATTAGAGCAGAGGTAATAGATGCCAGTATAAAAGCGCATGGAATAGACCACTTGAATAAAATATATAAAAAAGCTTCAACACTTAATGGACTAATTAACAAAGAAATAGGAGGGGATATTATTACAAGCTACAAGAGAGCCTCTAGTATACTAGATAGTGAGTTGAAAAATACAAATCTTGAACTATCAAATACAACTGACTCTGGTATTTTTAAAAATGACTATGAAAAAAATCTATTTAAAAAGATCAATGAAATAAGAAAATATTTTGCTAATATTGGTAAAGATGAAAACTATAAGGAAACGCTTGAAATTCTAGCTAGTGCTAAAAAAGTAACCTCAGAGTTTTTTGATAATGTTAAGGTCAACGATGATGATAAAAATATTAAAAAAAACAGATTGGAACTTTTACAAATGTTATGTAGAACATTTGACAATTACATAAATTTTTCAAATATAGAAATCAAATAGTGAATAACTTAATTTTAAATTTTAAATCAAAAGATTCTAAAAAAATTAAAAATCCAAAAAATTTTTTAGGCGGAAAAGGTGCAAATCTTTCTGAAATGGGCAGAATGGGACTCCCAGTTCCTCCTGGTTTTACAATTTCAACAAAAGTTTGTGAATTATTTTATAAAGATAAGAAAAAACTAAATTCAAAATTAGTTAGTACTATAAAAAAAGAACTAAAAATTATCGAAAAAGAAGTTGGAAAAAAATTTGGTGATTTAAAAAATCCTTTATTATTATCTGTGAGATCTGGTGCAAGAGTTTCAATGCCAGGAATGATGGATACAATTTTAAATTTAGGTTTAAACGATAAAACTGTTATTGCACTTTCAAAAAAAACTTCTAATAGCAGATTTGCAAATGATAGTTACCGAAGATTTATTCAGATGTATGGTAATGTTGTAATGAATATTGAAGGCTATCACTTTGAAGAGTTAATTGAAAATTACAAACTAACTAAAGGTGTTCTTTTAGACACAGATCTTGATGCGAATGATTGGGAGGGATTAATTAATGATTTTAAGAAAGTTATTAAAGATCAAACAAAAAAAGAATTTCCTCAGAATGTGTACGATCAATTATTAGGTGCTATTAGTGCTGTATTTTTATCCTGGGAAAGTAACAGAGCAAAAGTTTATAGAAAATTAAATCAAATTCCTGCTGAATGGGGAACGGCAGTTAATGTTCAATCAATGGTATTTGGTAATATGGGTAATGATTGTGCAACTGGGGTTGTCTTTACAAGAAATCCATCAGATGGTGTTAATGAAGTATATGGTGAATATTTAATTAATGCTCAAGGAGAAGATGTGGTCGCAGGAACAAGAACTCCTCAGTACATTACAAAAAAAGCAAGAAAAGATGCAAAAGTAAAAGAAGCTTCGATGGAAGAGGCTATGCCTAAAGTATTTAAACAATTGGATAAGATTTTAAAGATTTTAGAAAAACACTACAAAGACATGCAAGACGTAGAATTTACAGTTGAAAATAATAAATTGTGGATGCTACAAACAAGGTCTGGAAAAAGAACCTCAAAGTCAGCTGTTAGAATTGCAGTTGATATGGTTAAGGAAAAACTGATTTCTCAAAAAGAAGCAGTAATGAGAATAGATCCTTCTTCTTTAGATACATTGTTACATCCTACACTGGATGAAAAAAGTACACCAAATGTTATTGCAAAAGGCTTGCCAGCTTCTCCAGGTGCTGCAAGTGGTAAGGTTGTTTTCACATCAGAGGAAGCAGAAAGATTAAATAATGTTATGCAGGATACTATTTTAGTACGTGTTGAAACGTCACCTGAAGATATTCATGGAATGCACGCTGCAAAAGGAATTTTGACAGCAAGAGGTGGGATGACTAGTCATGCTGCAGTGGTTGCAAGAGGCATGGGAAGACCATGTGTTTCTGGCTCTAGTGAGATTGATATTAACTATGATGCAAAAACTTTTAAAACATCTTCTGTTGAAATTAAAGAAGGAGATATTATTACAATTGATGGATCAACGGGAAGAATTATTCTAGGAGAAGTGCCAACAGTTAAACCAGAAATTTCAGGAGACTTTTCTAAATTGATGAGCTGGGCGGACAATTTTAGAAAATTAAAAGTAAGAACTAACGCGGAAACACCATTAGACACAAAAACTGCAAGAGACTTTGGTGCTGAAGGTATAGGGCTTTGTAGAACAGAGCATATGTTTTTTGATGAAGAAAGAATTTTATCTGTCAGAGAAATGATTTTATCAAAAACAGTAGAAGACAGAAACAAAGCACTAGAAAAGCTTTTACCACATCAAAAAAAAGATTTTATTCAAATATTTAAAATTATGAATGGCCTTCCTGTAACAGTGAGATTGTTAGATCCACCATTACATGAGTTTCTTCCAAAAACAGAAAAAGAAATTAATGATGTGGCAAAAGTTGTGGGTTTACCATTAAAAGAAATTGAGTCTCGAATTAATGAGTTGCATGAGCAAAACCCGATGTTAGGTCATAGAGGTTGTAGATTGGGAATTTCATTTCCAGAAATTTATGAAATGCAATGTAGAGCAATCTTTGAAGCTTTATCTGAACTTAAGATAAAAAAAATTAAGTCGGCATTTCCAGAGATCATGATTCCTCTTGTATCAACTGAAGCTGAGATTAGAATAATGAAAGATTTAGTAGTGAGAGTTGCAAAAGAAGTTCAAAAAGATAAAAAAATTAAAGTAGATTATTTAGTTGGTACAATGATTGAACTACCAAGAGCAGCAATTAAAGCTGATGATATAGCTAAACATGCGGAGTTCTTTAGTTTTGGAACTAATGATTTAACTCAAACAACATTTGGTTTAAGTAGAGACGATAGTGGTAAATTTTTAAATGATTATCTTGATAATAAGATTTTTTCTATAGACCCATTTATCTCTATAGATGATGGGGTAGGCGATTTAATAGAAATTGCAGTTGAAAAAGGAAGAAAAACAAATAAAAAAATTAAACTTGGAATTTGTGGAGAACACGGTGGAGACCCTAAAAGTATTCACTTTTGTGCAAATGCAGGTTTAGATTACGTTTCTTGCTCACCATATAGAGTTCCAATAGCAAGATTAGCTGCTGCACAAGCAGAGTTGTCTAAAAAAAATTAAATTTCTAATTTAAAATCTATAGCAGGCACACTATGAGTGATGCTACCAATAGAAATTCTATCAACACCAGTTGCTGCAATTTTTTTAACTGATTTTAGGGTTACATTTCCAGAAGCTTCAGTTTCGTAATAATTTTTGGCTATTTTAACACCTGCCTTAAGTGTTTTATTGTTCATATTATCAAACAAAACAGTATTAAATTTTAAACCCATTATTTGTTTGAGTTGATTTAAATTATCAACTTCTACTGTGATTTTTCTTCCTTTTTTATTTTTGATTGCAAGAGACACTAAGGTTTTAATATCAGAGCTTGCAATATGATTGTCTTTAATAAGAAATTCATCACTTAAGTTAAATCTATGGTTTGTACCACCACCTAACTTAACGGCATATTTTTGTATTACCCTTAAGGTTGGAATTGTTTTTCTAGTACAGCAAATTTTACATTTTTTATTAATCAATTTAACAAATTGATTAGTTTTAGTGGCAATTCCAGAGATATGACTCATAAAATTCAAAGCAACTCTTTCACCAATTAGAATATTTTCAACTTTACCCTCAATTGTAGCTATTATATCATTCTTATTAATTAAGGAGCCTTCTTTTTTTTTAATAATAAATCTAATCTTACTATCTATTAATTTAAATGTTTGTTTTGCAAATTCTAATCCAGCAACTACTGCTTGTTGATTAGAAATTAATTTAACTTTTATTATTTTGCTATTTTTAACTAAGTTTGAGGTAATATCACCAGAGGGATATAGATCTTCATTTAAAGCAAGCTTTACAATATTCTTGATATAATAATTACTTAATTTAATTTGAGACACCTTTATTATCTGCCGATCGCAACCATTCTTTCAACAGGAATTCTTGCTTTTTCTATTGTCTCTTTATCCATTATGATTTCACCAGTTTCATTTTCTAGGCAATCTAAAATTTTTGGTAATGTAATTTTTTTCATATGAGGACAAAGATTACACGGTCTAATAAATTCTACATTTGGGTTTTCTACTTGAATGTTATCACTCATTGAACATTCAGTAACCATCATAACTTTTTTTGGTTGATTGTCCTTAACATATTTAATCATCCCACCAGTTGATCCAGCAAAGTCACTTGCCTTAATTACGTCAGGTGGACATTCTGGATGAGCTATTATTTTAATACCAGGATTTTTTGCTCTAATATCATGTATTTCTTTTTCAGTGAACTGGTCATGAACCATACAAATACCTTTCCAAGCGATAATTTCAACTTCAGTTTGAGAAGCAACATATTTTGCTAAGTATTCATCAGGTAAAAAAATAACCTTTTTAACACCAAGAGATTCTACAATTTTAACTGCATTTGCAGATGTGCAGCAAATATCTGTTTCAGCTTTTACATCTGCAGAAGTATTTACATAAGAGACAACAGGCACACCTGGATATTTTTCCTTTAATAATCTTACATCTTTACCTGTGATTGAAGATGATAAAGAACAACCAGCGGTCATATCAGGAAGTAAAACTTTTTTTTCAGGACTCATTAACTTAGATGTTTCGGCCATGAAGTGAACTCCTGCCATTACAATAATATCAGCTTCAGTTTTTGAAGCCTCAATTGCAAGAGCTAACGAGTCAGCTGCAACATCTGCAATACCGTGATAAATTTCTGGAGTTTGATAATTGTGAGCAAGTATAATTGCATTTTTTTCTTTTTTTAATTGATTAATTCTATGAATATAAGGAGCATGAACTGACCACTCAATCTCAGGCATAACCTTTGAGATTTTTTGATAAATAGGATCAGTTGCTTTTCTTACTTCTGGTGTAAATTCCATGTCAAAACTTATCAATTAGGTTAATACTTGTCATTCCTTATTATGCCACACTACCGTATCCAATTTGGCATTTTTATTCTCAAAATTGAATTTTCACTTTTTAATTCACTGTCTTTTTTAAAGTTTTCATCTAGATATTTTATTAATGCAAAAGGATATTCATCATTAATCAATACTTTACCTATTTCAATATCATTAGCATAAATTGAAGCACCCTCAGTTAATTTTCCACTAATTAATTGAATGGCTAACAATCTTTTAGAAAGTTTATTCTTTAGTTTTATTCTTGCTGTATTTTCTTGACCAACATAGCAACCCTTTTTAAAATCTATTCCATTTAGCTCCTCAAAATTACATTCAATTCCAAATAATTTATTTTGTAATTTATTCATTTCTTTTTGAGCAATTCCTAGTTCATGACTTAATTCGTAATATTCAGTAATTGGGGAGTCTTTTAGCTCTAATTTTTTTAAAGATAGGTAAAGCTTTTCTAAATTAATAATAAGCCTTGCACCCAGATCTTTATTTCTTGGGTCTAATAAAATAGGGTCCTCTCTATATTTTATTGTGTTTCCAGGTTGATCCTTGACACCTTCAAATTTTAAAAACTTTTCATGACTAAATGCTGCAATTACAAATTCATTGCTTAAATTCATAATTTCAACTTTAGCTCTAAGCTTGTAGATGCTCAGTTGCTTAAAGAGAGCCTCTGTTTGAGATTTTTCACAATCTATGAAATAACCAGATTTATGTTTTACAACAATAAAAGCAAATAGAAATTTTCCTTGTGGAGTTAGTAGTGATGCAAAACAACTATTGTCTTCATTGACCTTATTAATGTCATTGCTAATCATATTTTGTAAAAATTCATTAGCATCTGCTCCATTTATGTAGAGAATTCCTCTATCTTCTAAAATATATACTTTTTGCATATTCATAATTGATTGATACTTGAATATGATATAATTACTTTTTTCATAAATGTTAGATCTAATAATTAAAAATGGCTCATGCTACATAGATAAAGATCTTAAAGGTCAAGATATAGGAATTAAAGACGGTAAAATTATAAAAATTGGCAAAATTGAAAGTGAAGCGAAAGAGACTTTTGATGCTAAAGGGTTAACAGTTTTACCAGGGTGCATTGATACACAAACTCATTTTAGAGAGCCTGGGTCAACAGATACAGAAGATTTACACTCAGGAAGTAGGGCTGCAATAGTAGGTGGCATAACAAGTGTGTTTGAGATGCCAAACACTAATCCACCAACATCCACCAAGGTAGAATTTCAAAAAAAATTAGATTTAGCTAAAAATAGAATGTATTGCAATTATGCATTTTATTTTGGAGCAACAGCTGATAACGCAAGTGAGTTAGCAGATTTGGTAAATTTAGAGGGTTGTTGTGGAATTAAACTGTTTGCTGGATCGTCAACTGGAAACCTTTTAGTTGCTGAGGAGGAGGATATTGAAAAAGTATTTAAAAGCAGCTCAAAAGTTGTTGCAGTACATTCGGAGGATGAAGCAATTTTAAATATTAATAAAAAATTGATTAAAGAAGGAGACGTTCATTCACACCCAATTTGGAGAAGTGCCGAATGTGCAATCTCATCTACTAGAAGAATAGTTAGAATTGCCGAGAGATATAAGAAAAAAGCCCATATTCTTCATATTACCACAAAAGAAGAGATTGATTTTTTATCACAACACAAAGGCAACATAACATTTGAGATTACGCCACAACATTTAACAATCTACGCTCCAGATTGTTATGATAAACTTGGAACTTATGCTCAAATGAATCCACCGTTAAGAGATAAGTCTCATTATGATAGATTGTGGTATGGAGTAAAAAATAATCTTAATGATACAATTGGTTCTGATCACGCTCCACACTTAAAAGAGAATAAAGAAAAAAGATATCCAAACTCACCATCTGGCATGCCAGGTGTTCAAACACTTTTACCAGTTATGTTAAATCATGTTAATGATGGAAAATTAAGTTTAGAGCAATTAATGAATTCTATATGTGAAAATCCAGTAAAAATTTTTGGGATACAAGATAAAGGTTTTATTAAAGAAGGATTTGATGCTGATTTCACAATCGTAGATATGAATAAAAAAATTACAATTAAAAATGAAAATATTGAAAGTAAATGTGGTTGGTCACCTTTTGATGGATATGAATTTAAAGGCACACCAGTATCAACAATCATTAATGGTCAAATTAAAATGAGGGAGGGCAAAATTTTAGGTGATCCTGAGGGTAAGCCTTTAAAATTTTAAATAGTTTTTACAGAAAAGCTATTTACAAGCACAACCCCAAAAACAATAAAGAATAATCCTAATACAGCCTGCCAAGACAATGATTGTTTAAAGAAGATATATCCTAATATTGCAACAGTAAATACTCCAAGACCACTCCATGTTGCATAAACAATTGCAATTGGAATTTTATCAACAACAAAAGTTATAAGATAAAAAGACAGCAAATAAAAAACTGCGAGAGTAGTAGTTGGGATAATTTTTGTAAAATTTTGTGAAACAGGTAACAACATCGTTCCACCTACTTCAAAAAAAATTGCAACTATTAAAATTAGATATGTTTTAATCACTACTTAAGAATATTATTTTTAATTAAGTCTTCTTTTATCTCAGTTAAGATGGCTGGATCATCAATAGTTGCTGGTACCTTATACTCTTCATTATCAGCAATTTTTCTAATAGTTCCTCTTAATATTTTGCCAGATCTTGTTTTTGGTAATCTTTTAATAACAATTACAGTTTTAAATGCTGCTACTGGTCCAATAGTATCTCTAACCATTTTTATGCATTCTTTTGAAATAGTTTCGTTATCTTTTTTAACACCTGTCTTAAGAACGACTAGACCAATTGGTAATTGCCCTTTTAATTTATCAGCAATTCCTAATACCGCACACTCAGCAACCGATTGATGTTCTGATAAAACTTCCTCTATAGCACCTGTTGACAATCTGTGACCTGCAACATTAATAATATCATCTGTTCTAGACATAATCCAAATATATCCATCTTCATCAATATGTCCTGCATCATAAGTTTCATAGTAACCTTCATAGTTCGTCATATAATTATCTTTGTATCTTTTATCCGCATTCCATAACGTTGGAAAAGTTCCAGGAGGTAAAGGTAATTTTACGACTATATCTCCCATTTCATTAGGTTTTGCCAAAGTTTGATCTGGCTTCATGATTTGAACATCATATCCAGGCACTGCCTTACAGGCTGAACCATATTTTGTTTTCATCATTTCAATTCCTGTACAATTAGAACTAATTGCCCAACTTGTTTCAGTTTGCCACCAATGGTCAATTACTGGAACTTTTAATAAATTTTCTGCCCATTTAATCGTATCTGGGTCAGCTCTCTCACCGGCTAGAAATAATGATTCAAATTTACTTAAATCATATTTAGAAAAAAACTTACCCTCAGGGTCTTCTTTTTTAATAGCTCTAAAAGCAGTTGGAGCTGTAAAAAGTGATTTTACTTTATAGTCTGAAATTATTTTCCAAAAAGCACCAGCATCAGGAGTGCCAACGGGCTTACCTTCAAATAATACTGTAGTGCAACCTTTAAATAAAGGGGCATAAACAATATAAGAGTGCCCAACAATCCACCCAATATCACTTGCTGACCACCAGACATCATCAGCATCAATATTATAGATATTTTTCATAGTCCATTTAAGGGCAACTATATGACCTCCAATATCCCTAACGATTCCTTTAGGAACACCTGTAGTTCCTGAGGTGTATAAAATATAAGCTAAATCATTTGAATTCATTTCGACACAATCTACTTCTTTTGCATTTGAAAGTGCTTCACCCCAACTGATTTCATTTGGAGCATTAAGTTCAACTGTATGATCTATTCTTTGAAATAAGATCATTTTATCTATTTTATGAGAAGCCATCTTAATTGCTGCATCAACCAATGGTTTGTACTCAACAGTTTTTCCAGGCTCAAAGCCACATGAAGCTGTAACTATTACTTTTGCTTTACTGTCATCAATTCTGCTAGCAAGTTCATTAGAGGCAAAACCTCCAAACACCACAGAGTGGATTGCTCCAATTCTTCCACATGCTAACATTGCTATAACTGCCTCTGGAATCATAGGCATGTAGATTATAACTCTATCACCTTTGTCGACTCCTTGATTTTTTAGCGCTCCTGCAAATTTTGAAACTTTTTCCCTTAATTCTTTATAGGTAAACTGCTTTTTGTTGCCAGTTATTGGGCTATCATAGATTAAAGCTAGCTTGTCACCTCTGCCTTGATCGATATGAATGTCTAAAGCATTATAACAAGTGTTGGTAACACCATCCTCAAACCATTTATAAAAAGGTGGATTGGATTTATTTAAAATTTTAGTAGGTTTTTTAAACCAAAAAATATCATTAGAGACTTCTTGCCAAAAATCTTCAGGGTTTTTTAAAGAATTTTGGTAAATATCGTTAAATTTTTTTGACATATGATTTGATTCTATTTTGTTAGTTTTTTAAGCTTATTAAATTAAAAATTGTATTAAAATTTAAAAAGTAAGTAAAATCAATACAAATTAGATGTAATTAAGCCTTCTAAAAACTAGATAACTTTGATAGTTAAACTTCAACATGACTTAAGCGTTTGTTTAAGTCTAGTTTATATAAACTAAAAGTTAAAAACTAACAAATGAGGGAGTTTTTTATGAAAAAACTAAAATTGTTTGCCCTTACAGCTGTAGCCCTAATGGGTGCTTCAGGTGTAGCAAACGCAGAAACAGCCATGTTGGCTTCTGACGACTTCGTTGGGATTTCATTCTGGCTAGTAACAATGGTGATGTTAGCGTCTACTGCTTTCTTTTTCTTAGAAGCAGGAAATGTTGCAGCAGGTTGGAGAACATCAATAATTGTAGCTGGTCTAGTAACTGGTATCGCATTCATCCATTACATGTATATGAGAGATGTGTGGGTAACAACTGGTGAATCACCAACTGTTTACAGATATATTGACTGGTTAATCACTGTACCATTACTGATGATAGAATTTTACCTAATTCTAGCAGCTGTAGGAAAAGCAAATTCTGGAATATTCTGGAGATTGTTAATTGGAACAGTTGTGATGCTTGTAGGTGGATACTTAGGAGAAGCAGGATACATTAATGCTACACTTGGTTTTGTAATCGGTATGGCTGGATGGTTCTACATTCTTTATGAAGTATTCTCTGGTGAAGCAGGAAAAGCTGCAGCAAAAAGTGGAAACAAAGCTCTTGTTACTGCATTTGGTGCAATGAGAATGATCGTTACAGTTGGTTGGGCAATTTACCCATTAGGTTACGTATTTGGTTACCTAACAGGTGGTGTAGATGCTGACTCACTAAACGTGATTTACAACATAGCTGACTTGCTAAATAAAACTGCATTTGGTCTGATCATTTGGGCTGCAGCAATGCAATCAGGTGGTAGAAAAGCTAAGTAATTAGTAAACCTAAATAATTTAAAAAGGGCGAGTACATTTTGTGTACTTGCCCTTTTTTTTTATATAATTATATATAGTTCAATGCCTAAAATTACCTACATTGAAAATAATGGAAAGTCTCATACTATAGAAGTTTCTAATGGGTTAAGCGTAATGGAGGGTGCAGTTCAAAATGATATTCCTGGAATTGATGCCGATTGTGGTGGTGGAATGGCTTGCGCTACTTGCCATGTTTATGTCAAAGAAGAATGGTTTGATAAGCTACCAAAAAAAGAAGATGGAGAAGAAGACATGCTAGATATGGCATTTGAACCTAATAAATTTAGTAGATTAAGTTGTCAGCTATTAGTTTCTGATGAACTAGATGGACTAACGGTTAGCATTCCATCAAAACAAGGTTAAATGATTAAAACAGATACTTTAATAATAGGTGCAGGGCCAGTTGGATTATTTTGTGTTCATCAATTAGGAATAATCGGATTAAAATGTGAAGTAGTTGATAACTTAGATAAAATAGGTGGACAGTGCATTGAACTATATCCTGATAAACCTATTTATGATATTCCTGCTGTTCCAGAATGCACTGGAGAAGAGTTAACCAATAATTTAATTGAACAGATTAAAGCATTCAAAACAAATTTTCATTTAAATGAGCGAGTACAAGAAATTAAAAAAGTTGAAAAAAAATGGTTAATAAAGACCAATAAAGGAACTGAATTTGAAGCATCAAGTATAATTATTGCAGCTGGTGTAGGATCTTTTGAGCCAAGAAAATTCCCAACAAAAGAAATTGAAAAGTATGAAGGAAAACAAATACTTTATTCAATTAAAGACAAAAAAATTTTTAAAGATAAAACAGTTACCATTTTTGGTGGAGGAGACTCAGCATTAGATTGGGCAATAGAACTCTCAAATACATCTAAAGTTATATTAGTACACAGAAGAGATGAATTTAGAGGAATGCAAGCAAGTATTGATAAAGTTAACCAATTAAAAGATGAAGGTAAGATAGAAGTTCATAATAAATACCAATTAGGTTCAGTTAGCGGTAATGAAAAAGTTGAAAGTATTAACATCAAGCATGATGATGAGAGTATAAAAGAAATTAAAACTGATTATGTTTTGGGCTTTTTTGGATTAATAATGCAACTAGGACCAATTGCTGAATGGGGATTAAATTTAGATAAGAAAACAATACCGGTTAATACAGAAAATTTTGAAACCAATAAAGAAGGTATTTTTGCAATTGGTGATATTTGCACCTATCCTGGAAAACTTAAATTAATTCTTTCAGGTTTTCATGAGGGAGCATTAGCTGCTAGAGGTTGTTTTAAATACGCTAAACCAGATGAAAAATACAGATTTGAGTTTACCACTTCCTCTAAGACAGTAAAAAGCAGACTGGGTGTTAAAGAGTGATAGAGCTATTTACAGCAGATACTCCAAATGGAAAAAAAATTACAATAATGTTAGAAGAAATAGGTTGTGATTTTAAAGTTACCAAAATTGATTTTTCAAAAGATGAGCAATTTAAAAAAGATTTTAAAAAAATAAGCCCATTCGGAAAGATACCAGTAATTACAGATCATGAAAATGGACAGTCATTATTCGAGTCTGGTGCAATACTTATATATTTAGCTGAAAAACATAACAAATTTTATGAAGCAAAAGATAGGCATACCATAAACCAATGGTTGATGGCGCAGATGGGAATTATAGGACCAATGATTGGACAGCATCATCAGTTTCATCATTACAATCCTGGAAAAAGTGAATTTGGAGAAGAAAGATATTTTAAAATTACAAAAAGAATTTATAGCGAACTAGATGAGAGATTATCTTCATCAAAATACTTAGCTGGAAATGAATATACGATTGCAGATATTGCAACTTGGCCCTGGATTGCAAGACATGAATGGCATGACATTGGTCTTAAGAATTACAGTAACTTAACTAGATGGTATTTAGATATTGCAAAAAGAGAAGCTGTTATTAGAGGGTATGATTTATTAAAAAACAAATCTGAGATTCCTCAACCCTAATAGGTTTTATGAGTGTTTTGATTTCATCAATATACTTTAGTCCTGTAAAATCTTTATCTTTTACAAATATCAAATCATGTATCATTAAAAAAGATTTGGGAATTGTAAATGATAGAAGTTTTGCGTTTTCTAGAATTATTGACTTAAAAAAAGCTCTTATATCTCAAAAAAACCCAAGTGAAAGAAAGCTTAATAATTTTTTAACATTAAAAAATTCTCCAGTTTTAAATAGATATAATTTTGAATACAAAAATCTTAGATTAATTTTAAAACTTGGTGATAAGGAGCTATTGTCAATAATAGCTGATGATCCAGAACAAAAATCTATACTTGTAAATAAAATACTAGAACTAGAAAATTCATTAACGAAACCAATTTTCTTATTGCAAAGTGATACGGCTCCTTTCTTTGATACTTCCCATTCAAATAAGGTCTTTAATTCCATATCCCTTATAAATCTAAATAGCATTAATGATTTCGAAAAAAAAATTAATCAAAAAATTGAATTACAGCGATTTAGGGGAAATTTTTACATTGAAGGGCTCGAAGCTTGGGAAGAGCGTAAATGGATCGGAAAGATTATAAAAATTAACAATATCTCTTTTAAGGTAGAGAAAAATATTCCACGTTGTACTGCAATTAATCTAAAACCAAACACAGATGACAATTCTTTAAATTTACTTCAGTCATTAAAAAAAACTTATAATCATTTTGAAATGGGAATTTATTTGACTGCACTTGATGATGGTGAAATTAAATTAAGTGATAAAGTTCAGATAATTAATTAATATAAATATTTTATTAAGCAACTTTAAGTTGTATCTATTTTTTTTGATGTACAAACAACTTCAATTTTGTTTTAATTATTAAAATAAACTTAAATAGAAGAAAAAAAATAAATAGATTTTTAAAATCAATTGGAGTCTTTCTTGTAATTCTTTTTAGTATTACTGCAGTTAGCGCTGAAACGTTGACTAGTAAATTAAAAGGTGGTGACAAGTTAAGACTTGGGTTTGGAACTGCAGTGCCATGGGCTTATGCGGGAGATAACGGTCAAGCTTTAGGATTTGTTAATATGATAGCTGACCAGTACTAATAGCTCAATTGGCTTGATTTATGCACTGAAAAAATTTTTAAGTGATTTTAAATATTGTTAATATTTTGTTTTATAAAGCCTCAGCCAAAGTTGCTGGAGCTTTTTCATTTTTTATGATAAAGTATTAAAAAAAATTGAAATGCAGTAGTAAAATTTACTACTAAAATCGAATTTTAAAATAACAGATTAAATCCATACATAGATATATAATTGAAAAAATTAATAAATACAAAAAAATTAATTACAAGAAAAAGTTATAGTAGGGCACATTATTTAAATGCATATTTCAAAAATCATTCTTTTTATCTGAGTAAATATACGAAAGAGATGATTAATGATAAATTAGATTTATATAAACCTTATGATTATTTAATTAAAAAATTCTTAAAACGTCCAGTAAAGATGCTTGAGGTTGGTGTGGGGGAAGGTTTTGGTGCCAAGTTTTTTTATAAAAAATATGATTATACCGGAACAGATTTAACAGATGAGGCTTTTAAGTACCACAATGCTAAAATTTTAAAGCATATTAATTTTATAAAAGGAGACTTTTTAAAGTTGAAAACTAATAAAAATAAAAAATATAATGTTTTGTTATTCAATGGAGTTGTAGAGCATTTAAGTGAACTTAGTTCTTTATTAAAGTTTGTTGAAAATAAATTAAAAAAAAATGGTCTATTATTAATAAACGTTCCTAATGATTTTAATCCATTTCAAATTCACTATTTAAAGTCTCACAATATTCAATTTGAAAAAGCAAATTTTATAAGTCAAGAACATGCTAATTACTTTAATCCAAAGTCTTTGAAAAACTTGTTTAAATCTTATAAATGTTTAACAATGTTCACAAATTATCCGATAGATGCATTTCTATTAAATGATAAAACAAATTATTATATTAATAAAAAATTTGGCAGTGAAGCTGCTTCAGTTAGTATTGAAGTAGAAAGAATATTGAAAAAGGATATGGAAAATTATATTAAGCTAGGTGAGGCGCAAGCAAGGCTGGGAATTGGCCGCGCAATAACTGCATGCTTTAAAAAATAAAATATCTAAAAAAATATTTATCTGAAATTAGCTTTAACAGTTCTTGAAGAAATGGGAATTTATTTGACTGTTCTTGATGCTAGTTAGAAAATAAATTTAGACTTTAATCGTCAGCGTAAACTTTTTCATCTTTTTCATGCTTTTCTTGAGCTGCAATACAAAGATGTGCAACTGGTCTTGCCATTAATCTTTTTATTCCAATTGGTTCGGCAGTTTCAGCACAAAATCCAAAAGTTTTATCTTTTATTCTTATTAAAGCTTGGTCAATTTTAGAAATCAATTTAATTTGTCTATTGATTGCTTTCATTTCTACAGTTTTATCTGTGTAAGAGCTTGCTTGATCTACAATATCTGCTGAAACACTATTGTCATCCATTGATCCATGGTAAAGAGCTTCATTATTTGCTTTTACCAATTCTTTTTTCCACTCAGTAAGTTTTATCTTAAAAAAAGATAAGTGCTTATCACACATATATTTTTCAGTATCCTTTGGGATATATGTTTTTGAAATTTTAATTGGTGCCTTAACTTTGTTTTCAGTGGCACTAATCTTTTTTATTACTTTAGTAGGTTTTTTGATTACAACAGCAACTTTTTTTGCTTTAGCTGTTGGTTTTTTAGTAGATGATTTTGAGATTTTAGGCATATGTATAAATTTAGTGGCCGGAGTATATTCAGCAATTAATACGTGTCAAGCAAGCTTAATTCATATAAAATCAATGAAATGTTGATCAATAAAAACAATATAAATAAATTGTTTTATAGTTTTCTTATAATTCATTTAATTTTATGGACATTGGTTCCCACATTAACAAATAACAATTTACCACTTGATACAATTGAAGCCTTGGCTTGGGGAAGTAATTTAGATTGGGGATTTAATAAACATCCACCAGCAAGTGCATTTTTTCCTGAAGTTATTTACCAACTTTTTGGATCACAGGATTGGGCTTATTATTTATTAAGTCAATTGTTTGTAGTAACTGCATTTATTATTGTTTTTAAATTTGCTGAAGAAGTATTTAAAAATAAAACTTTAAGTTTAATATCGGTACTTCTTTTAGAGGGTATTTATTTCTATAATTTTACAACACCTGAGTTTAATGTGAATGTTTGCCAATTACCTTTTTGGTCATTGTGTGTTTATTATTCTTGGAAATTATTTGACAAACAGACAATAACTTTTAAGGATTGTTTTTGGCTTGGAGTTTTTGCAGCGTTAGGTTTTTTATCAAAATATCTTTTTATTTATCTTTTAATATCAATAGACTTATTATTTTTTTATATAATTTTTATAAAGAAATATAAAAAATTTGATTTCAAATATCTAATATCTTTAGAGGTCTTTATTGTTTTGTTAGTCCCTCATTTAATTTGGTTGACTAATAACGATTATATAACAATTACATATGGATTAGCTAGAACAGGTCTAGAGAATTCAAGTTTATTAGATCATATAACTTACCCTTTAATATTTTTAGGAAAACAAATAGGAATATTAATTCCGTTTTTTATAATGTCATTTTTTTTAATAAAAAAAGTTAAGTTTAAAGTGTCTTTAAAAGATAAAAAATTATTGTTCTTGATATTTATTAATCTAATTCCAATTGGACTAATGTTCTTAACCTCAATGTTAACAGGGTCTAAAATAAGAACAATGTGGATGACCCCATTTTATTTATTTTTTGGTGTATTAATTGTCTATATTTTTCAAGCACAAATAAATCTTAAAAAATTAAATGGGTTCATATCAGCGTTTTTAATTTTGTTTATTTTTTCACCTTTTGCTTATGCTTATATTTCAATTACAGAAACAGATAAAAGAACAGATTATTTGGGAAAAGAAATAGCAATTAAAACTGAATACTTATGGAAGCAAAATCACACATTACCAATAAACGTTGTCCTTGGCGACGAATGGTACGCTGGAAATTTATCATATCACCTCAATTCTAGGCCAGTTTGGGAAGGGTTGATTACAAAGAATAAACTTAATTCATTATCAAAATTTATTTGCATTGATAATATTTGTGTAGGAAATAGATGAATAAAATAAAGATTTTAATTCCCATATATAACGATTGGAAGTCCGCTTTTAAACTTTTAGAAGATATAGACTTGCATGTTAATGATTTAAACCATGAATTTTCAGTTATAATTGTAAACGATTGTTCTACTGAAGAAAGACCCGTTAATGATTTTAATTTCAACAATCTTAAGTCTATCAAAATAATCAACATGAAAAAAAATAAGGGACATGCTAGATGTAATGCATCTGGCTTAAGATATATTACTGAACATGAGGATTATGATTATATAATTCCAATGGATGGAGATGGTGAGGATAGAGTGGAAGAAATAGCTCTGCTTATTGATAGGGCAAATGATTATCCTGATAAAGTTATTACAGCCAATAGGGTAAAAAGATCTGAAGGGTTTTTATTTAAACTTTGTTACCTTTTACACAAATATTTAACTTTTGTTTTCACTGGACAATCTATTAAGTTTGGTAATTTTATTTGCTTGCCTAAATTTGCAGTTAATAAAATGATAAAAGAAAAAGCAACATGGAGTAGTTTTTCAGGTGCTGTTGCTAAATTATTTAAAGATAGAAAATCTGTCCCATCAATAAGAGGTAAGAGATTTTTTGGGCCATCAAAAATGAGTTTTTTTAACTTATTAAAACATTCACTATCAATCATAGCTGTTTTTAAAATGACACTATTGATTAGATCTATATTTTTTTTAACTGCTTATTTATTTCTAGTTGCTGGCAATCTATCATTGATTACATTATTGCCCGTTATAGGAGTTATTATTATGATGATTTCAGTAATTATACTTTCTCAGAGAGAAAGTATAATAGAATTTGAAAACTCTTTAGAAGATATTGACAGCGTAGGTCTACTTAAATAGCTTTTATTATTGGTAGCGAATGAAAGTTAGCCGTATCTATCTTTGAAGAGTGGTCTCTCCTCATATTCCACTTTTTGTTAACTCCTGCACTAGCCAAGCTTAGTGTTGATCGGCCATATCTATAATTTGTACTATCAATAGCTCTCATTAAACCTTTAATTTTTTCATCTTTTTCAGTAGAAAATAGATTTTTACTGCCACTTGAACTAACCAAACCAGTCAATGTTATGCCTGCTTTTTGATACCTATATCCATTTATAAAGATCTTATTTAATGCAACTAAAGCAGTTTTAACTATTTCAATACTATTGTTGGTAGCTATTGGAAAATCTATAGTTTTAGCATTTGAATAATATACGCCTCTATTTTGAAAGGGGCTTGTTCTAACAGAAACGGTTATCGATTTTGCTATTAAAGATTCTGATCTAATTTTTTCCGAAGCATTTAAACAATAACTTGCTACTGCTTCTTGGAGTTCTTGAAATTTTTCAACTCTTGTACCAAATGATTTTGACACTACACAACTTTTTCTTTTTGAAGTTTTAGTTTCTAGTGGAATACAAGAAACCCCTCTAAGTTCTAACGCTGTCCTAGAACTTAAAACATTAGAACTTTTTTTAATCCAAGTGTTTGACATATTTTTTAATTGTTTGGCATTGTAAATTCCATTTTGATGATAAAATTTTGTAAGTTGTTTACCAACTCCCCAAACATCATTTATATCTATTTTTTCTAGTAATGGATCAATATTTTCAATTCCTATTAAGTTTGTTACACCAGATTGTTTTTTCTTTGCTATATGATTTGCAATCTTGCTTAAGGTTTTTGTTTTAGCAATGCCAATGCTAGTTGGAATTCCTGTCCACTGTAAAACAATACTTCTAATTTCTTTTCCTATATCTTCTACTTCATCATCTGGATGATCACTTAAATCTAAAAAAGCCTCATCTACCGAATATATTTCTAGCTCAGGATTAAATCTTTTTAAAGTTCTCATCACTCTTCTAGATAAATCTCCATACAAAGAGTAATTTGAAGAAAAAACATAAACATTATTTCTAAGTATTATATCTTTAGCTTTGAAGTAAGGTTCTCCCATTTTGATACCAAGAAACTTTGCTTCATTTGATCTTGCAATAATACAGCCATCATTATTAGACAAAACAACGACAGGTTTATTTCTAATTTTAGGATTAAATAATCTTTCACAAGAAACATAAAAAGAATTGCAATCAACAAGTGCTATTTTTTTAGTACGTTGAATGAATGACATAAGTCACAACCCCCCAAATAAATACTTCCATTTCATCACCAATAATTATTTTATCTTCAATATTTTTTGAACCTGATGTCAAAAATTGACCATCCTTCGATTTAACAAAACTTTTAACAACTAATTCATCATGAACATTTGCAACAACTGTTGAGAAGTTTTTAGGTTTTAAACTTCTATCAACAACTAATAGGTCACCATCATAAATACCAACATCGGTCATCGATTTTCCTTGAACCCTGATAATGAAAGTTGCTGGAACATTTTTGATCAGATGAATGTTGAGATCTACATCTTCTTCGATATAATCTGTTGCAGGAGAGGGAAAACCTGCGCCTGCTTTATTTAGATAAAAAGGGATAGTTAATTTCATGTTCTTGTTTTGTTCTATTTTATAGAACAGTTATACAATACACGCAAGAAGTTGTATTTTGAGTCTGTAACTGAATCAAAGGTGAATCAAAACGTGAACATTGAAACTATATTTTGTGCTATTGTAGATAACTTCAACCAGAGATAGCTTAATCAGCATATCAAAATGAAAAAAATTCTATCGATTATAATTCTTGGTTTAATTATAACCTCTAAAGGTATGGCTTATGAAGAAGCAAATTACGAAGTAGTGAAAAAAAATGAAATTTACGAAATCAGAAAATATTCTGATCGTTTAGCTATTGAAACAGATATATCAAATCAAGGTAGTAGTTTTAGAAAATTATTTAATTATATCTCTGGTAATAACGAGGATAATGAAGAGATTAAGATGACAACACCAGTTACCCAAATGGAAAAAAAAGGAAATATGACCATGCAATTTTATTTACCTTCAAGATTTAACAAAGAAAACATACCGAGCCCATCCAATCCAGATGTTAAAATATTAAATATTAAAAGTGGTTATTACGCAGTTATTATATATTCAGGAAGAACATCTGATAAAAATTTCATTAAACATAAAAGTATTTTAGAAAATGAATTAAAAAAGGATGATATATTAACTTTGAGTCAACCTATTAAAGCAACCTATGATGGACCTTTCACACTACCTATGCGCAGAAGAAATGAAGTAATGTTTGAAATTAATATAAAGGATAAAGGAGAAATATAAATGAAAAAACTAAAATGTCATTGTGGAGAAGTAGAAGCAGAAATAAACGTGCCTGGTAATTTGGAAAAAGTTTTAAAATGTAATTGTTCTATTTGTAAGAGAAAAGGAGCAATTATGTCTATGGTTAAGAATGAAGATTTTAAGATTATTAAAGGTGAAGACAAGCTAACGCTTTATCAATTTCATTCAAAAATCGCAAAACATTACTTTTGTTCTAATTGTGGAATTTATACACATCACAATCCAAGAGCCAATCCAGCTATGATAGGATTTAATCTTGGATGTATAGATGAAATAAATACTTTTGAATTAGAAAATGTTGCAGTCAACGATGGTCAAAATCATCCTCTTGATAATAAATAATTTTTTATGCAAGAAGTTAATGATTGTTTTAACAAGATAAAAAAAGATTGTTTTAAATTTATTTCATCTCAAGAAACCAAGAAGGATAAATTTAAAAACAAAGATAAGATGATTAAATCTTTTCTAATTCCTGTTAGTTTTTGGATATCAAAAAGAGTTAATAAGAAAAAACTATTAATAATTGGTTTAGCTGGAGGACAAGGTTCAGGCAAAACAACTATCTCATCAATTTTAACTTTGATTTTAAAAAAATATTTCAAGTTAAATGTTTTTAAAGTTTCTATTGATGATTTTTATAAGACAAGAAAAGATAGAAAATCATTATCTAAAAATAAACACCCTTTATTAATGACAAGAGGAGTGCCCGGAACCCACGATGTAGATTTAATGTTAAATTTTTTTAAAAAAATTAAAGATAAAAACTTTAAAAGTTTACAAATTCCAACATTCAATAAAGCAATAGATGATAGATGCCAAAAGAACTTATGGTATAAAATTAAAACAAAGCCTGATGTAGTAATTTTTGAAGGTTGGTGTGTTGGAGCAAGACCCCAGTTAAACAGTCAGCTTAAAAAACCAATTAATTCTCTTGAAAAAGTTTATGATCAGGGAGGCAAGTGGAGAGCTCATGTTAATAATCAATTAAAAACTAAATATAAAACCTTATTCAAGCAATTAGATGGATTATTATACTTAAAGGCTAAAAACTTTAGCTTATTAAGAGAATGGAGATTAAAACAAGAGAGAAAGCTTTGGGTTCAAACGAAAAACAAGAAAAACCTAAAGATTATGAGTAGTGGAGATGTGATAAACTTTATGCAGACTTATCAAAGAATTACTCAACAAATGTTTAAAGATGCGATAAAAAGCTCATCAGTTATAATGAATTTAAATAGCAATCATCAGATCGAAAAGATAAAATTTAAAAAATAATGAAAAAAATAATTTTAATACTATTCTCAGTTTTGTTATTAAATCAACAGGTATTAGCGGTAACTTTATTTGAAGCACTTACAGAAGCTTATAAAAATAATACTGACTTAAATGCTGAGAGAGAAAATATCAATATTTCTGAAGAAGATTTAAGAATTTCAAAAGGTAACTACTTACCTACTGTCACAATTTCTGGAAGCAAAAGTCAAGAAGATACAAGTAAATTGACCAATAGATCAGGTGTTGAGCAGTCAATTAATGATGTTGATCCTTCTACTCAATCTATAAAAATTGAACAAACATTGGTAGACTTTGGTAGAAATGCTGATGTTCAAAAAAATCAAATTGGAATTAGGCTTGCAGTAGCAAAATTATTAAAAAAAGAACAAGAAGTTTTATTAAAGGCGATTGAAGCGTATTCAGGATTGATATTAGCTAATAAAAAATTAAAGATTAATCAAAGTAATCTTAGTTTGTTAGAGCGACAAGTTGAAACTAATAAAGCAAGACTTGAAAGAGGTCAAATTACTATATCTGATTTAGCTCAATCTGAGTCTTCACTAGCTGGAGCCCAAGCAAATTTTATTCAATCTAAAAATGAAATCATATCTAGTAAACTAAACTATGAAAATGTCATTGGACCAATTGCAGATATAAATAGCTTAAATAATAATTTTGATATTAAACTTATGCTTCCAAATAATTTGAGTGATGCAATAGATAAATCAAAAAAATACAACCCAGAATTAATTATTGCAAAATTAGAATATGAACAATCAGAAAAAGATGTGCTTATTTCACGATCTGATTTGTCACCTTCTGCAAAACTTTCTTATGAGAATTCTAAGTCACAAGATTTGAGCTCATCATATGATGAGCGTGATAAAAATATTTTAAAAGCAACTGTTACTTGGCCAATATATTCAGGTGGGAAAAATAGAGCTTCATTGAACAAAAGTCGAAATCTACAAAACAGAAAAAAATTATTATTAAACAGTGCTACAAAAGCTAATAACAGCAATGTAGCAATGTCATGGTCCACACTTCAGTCTTCAAAAAGTTTATTAAATTCAGTTAACTCTCAAGTTAAAGCAGCTGAGATTGCAAATGAAGGAATAACAGTTGAATATGAAACTGGTCTTGGAAGATCTACACTTGATGTTATTCAATCAAACTCAATTTTATTAAGCTCAAAAATAAGCCTAGCAGAGACTGAAAGAAACTACCTACTTTCAAAATTTAAACTTCTTCAAGCTATTGGTTTGTTGAATAGTAATTACTTAAAAATACAGTAATTAAGCCATTTTATTATAAAAAAAATAACTATTGAAAAAAAGAACAAAATGTGTACATTTAACCCACGATTCGAACACTAATTATTTAATAAAAAGGCATAAAATGACTAAAAACAACCTGAAAGTAGTTAAATCTACAAAAGCACAACAAGCAGAAGGCAACGAAAAAAGTAAAGCTTTAGAAGCGGCAATGGCCCAAATTATCGATAATTTTGGAAAAGGATCAGTAATGAAACTTGGCCAAAGAAGAGCAATGGACATCGAGTCAGTTTCGACTGGATCATTAAGCTTAGATGTAGCGCTTGGAATAGGTGGCTTACCAAAAGGAAGAGTTATTGAAGTCTATGGACCAGAATCATCTGGTAAAACAACCTTAGCATTACAGGTGCTAGCAGAGGCTCAAAAAGCTGGAGGAACTTGTGCGTTTATAGATGCAGAACATGCTTTAGATCCAATTTATGCAAAAAAGCTTGGTGTAGATACTGAAGAATTGTTAATTTCACAACCTGATACTGGTGAGCAAGCTCTAGAAATAGCTGATACTCTAGTTAAATCAGGATCAATTTCTGTTATCGTAATTGACTCTGTTGCAGCATTAACACCTAGAGCTGAAATTGAAGGAGAAATGGGAGATCACCACGTAGGACTTCAATCAAGATTAATGAGTCAAGCTTTAAGAAAGTTAACAGGCTCAATCTCAAGTACAAATACAATGATGATTTTTATTAACCAAATTAGAATGAAAATTGGAGTTATGTTTGGAAGTCCAGAAACTACATCTGGTGGAAATGCACTTAAATTCTATTCATCTGTTAGATTAGATATCAGAAGAATTGGTGCCATTAAAAATGGAGATGAAATTATTGGTAACTCAACAAGAGTTAAAGTGGTTAAAAATAAAGTAGCACCACCATTTAAAGTTGTTGAATTTGACCTAATGTACGGCAAAGGTATTAGTAAAGTAGGTGAATTAGTTGACCTTGGTGCAAAAGCTGACATTGTTGAAAAAGCTGGAGCTTGGTATGCTTATAAAGGTGAAAAAATTGGACAAGGAAGAGAAAATGCTAAAACTTATTTAGAGCAAAATCCTAAAATTGCAGCAGAAATTGAAATGGCAATCAGGGAAAAAGCTGGAGTGATAGCAAAAAAAATTGAAGGTAACCCTCTTGATCCAGAAAAAGCAGCAAAAGATCAAATAGAGGATCCTAAAGTGGAAATAAAAGAAGAAGTAACACCTCCATCTAAAAAGAATTAGTTAAAGTCATCTTTAATTATTAAAAGGCGCTTAATTTAAGCGCCTTTTTTCCCTTACCATCTTTAGGAATACCAACGCTTATTCAATAACAATCGTCCTCAAATCTTGCTTTATCTCTTTTGGTTCGAGTTTGATCCGAGTTTAGCCACATAATCCTATAGGGTGAAGGCTTTACGGTTCATTCTAAAATTATTACCTTATGAATTAAAGGTTCATCTGGACCAGTCTTAGTATAAACTGCAATTGATTTTTGAGACTTGTTTGGTGATATAGAAGTTATATGTATTAACCCTGGCCAAGAAGAACCTTTGAATTGACTGTGATTACTCTTAATCATACTTTCAGTATAAGCTCCAACATTTACATCAAATTCTCCAACTTTTCCTGAGACAGGATTATTATGAGGATTTCTTATATTCATTGATCTAAAAATTGGATGAAATGATCTTACACCATCTTCTAAATCACTTAGAGCTTCCACACATTCGATAATAGGTGTGCCTCTTGGATTAATTTTGGTTGCTGCTGCTCTATTCAAGATATGAGTTTCAGTTCCCCATAAGCAAAAATTTAATTCATAAGTTATTGTTTTTACAATCATATCAAAATTAGTTTGAGCAACTGCTTTTCGTGCACTAGCCGTATACCCATTATAAGCAACCACCCCTACAGCAGCGAGGATACCGATGATAGCTACTACGACTAAAAGTTCTATTAGAGTGAAGGCTTTAGTTTTCATAAATTAATTTAATGAAACACTGTCGGTTAGTGATTTACCTTTGCCATTGCATAATTCACTTAAGGAATCAGGTTCGCATGTATATTTTGTATCAATAAATAATACTGATGGTGAGCCAGATTTAGTAATCAATTTTGTTGCACCAGTTGATCCTTCTCCAACAGTTCCACCTGTTTCTACTGCTTCTATGCATGTACCAGAATTATGTTTCCATCCCATTGGATTACACCATTTTAAACTATTAAAGTGATATGATAATTGAGTAGCCATCTTATTTGCATTGCCGGCTAAAACATAAGGGCAAAGATCACTTGTATTAGTTGTAGGGTTTTGTTTTAAAATTAATTCCTCTCCAATTTCACATTTAGCAAAATTAACTTTAATAAAATTTGCCACAGTTTTATGATTTGCTTTTGTTGCGTTTATTTTTGCACTTTTGGTATACCCATTATAAGCAACTACTCCTACTGCAGCTAGAATACCAATGATGGCTACTACGACTAAGAGTTCTATTAAGGTAAATGCTTTACGGTTCATCTAAATTTTCTAAACAAATAAACAATTAAACCAAATATAAATAATCCTACTAAAGATAGGTGGAGTGAGTCTATTGAAATTATTCCAACAAAAGTTTTGCTGAAAAAAGGTTCAAATGGTTTCACATCAAAGTGCATAAAGCTATCTAACAAAATATGGCTATATGCTCCAACAAATGCACCTGTAAAAGATGAAACAACACTTATATCAGAATCGGTACTAAGCCATTTTAATTTTGCTAAACTTTTTTCATTTTGCAAATTATTGTTCCAAAATTTAAGTGCTCTCTCACAAATAGGTATACCAATAATTGCACAGGACAAGGCGATAATAGATGATCCAATTAATGTATGAAAGAATTTATGAGAAGCTTCGCCTACTGTAAAAATATAATATATTACCTCTACATCTATAATAATATTTGTTAATGCAAATATTGACCAACTAAAGTGTTTGTGAAAAATAGACTTAACTGCAAATCCAGCAATAATATGGAAAGGTGTTATAGGCATTTAAAACTCTACCACTGTTACCATAGTGCTACCACTTTTGTAGACCAATCAAGTAGTCGTATAATCATTCTATTGGAATTTTAGTTACTAATCTGTCGGATGTTTCTTTGTTTATACAAGTCCATACTTCAATTTCAGTAGTAGTATTTTCCATTCGAGTTGAAAATTCAAATTGATCCCCCGTTGAACCACCACAAGAAGCACGTGCATATCTATTAAAATAATTAGGAATAGTTCCAGTAACAGCTGACCAAGTTCCTTTAGGATGTGGAAATTTTGGATTTGATGTTCCTGAACCCCATAATGTACTTAAGGAAATTGCGACAGACGGATAACCAGTACTTGCATTAAATCTATCACTACAATTAAATGTGTTATCAAATATTTTTTCTTGGAAATTACATTTCACTATTTCTGAAGATATGTATTTAATAATAATTGCGTGTCGTGCTTTTGAAGAATTAACTTTAGCAGAGTATGTATACCCATTATAAGCAACTACTCCTACAGCAGCAAGAATACCAATGATAGCTACTACGACTAAAAGTTCTATTAAGGTGAAACCATCTCTTTTCATAGATTAAGCTTAACAAAACGCTATTTAAGTGTCTAGGTGATAGAATCTTAATACTTTAATCTTTATTTATAATGCTGATTAATGCTTAGATTAATTTGATCGTACCCTGATCGTAATTTTTTACTTAGTCAAAATATATATCAGTTTTTTTAGGATTACTTGTCCCAGTATAATAAGTATAAATGGTTAGTTTCTTTAAAGCGCTATCCCATCCAATAAAATGACATCCATTATCACCAACCCGATCATTTGCATAACAATTTGGTACATTTCCAGTTGCCCTAGAAAATGCAAGTCTTCGATTACCCGCACTACCCTTTGGATCAAAAATATTATTAAGTTTATTTTGTAGAGCTGTTCCAATGTGAAGACCAGGATCTGCTCCGTAACCAACAGATAATACAGTACACTTTGCTGTGCTTGAATTTGATTGGCTTTTTTTTACACCAAAAATATACTCTTCTCCTAATTGACACTTCATAAATTCAGCAGCAGCATATTTTGCTATTGTCGAATGTTGAGCTAGTGCAGCATTTTTTTTTGCAGCACTCGTATACCCATTATAAGCAACCACCCCTACAGCAGCTAGGATACCGATGATAGCTACAACGACTAGGAGTTCGATTAGAGTGAAGGCTTTAGTTTTTTTTATGGATACCATTTGTAAATATCAACCACTACATTTGTTCCTGGGTTGCTCCATTTATCTCCACTGCAGGGTAGTTGATAACACACGCTGACACTCACTCTAAAAAAACCTGTATCTCCACCAGCATTTAATAAAACATATCCTAAGTCTCTTTCATTTCCCCAGCCACCTTCTTTAACTCCTTCGTCACCAAAGCCTGCATAATTTGCCCCATATGGATTTTTATATTTTCCCTTTAAAGCTCTTTCTATTGCAAGGACAGTGCTCCCAGCAGGATTTCCTCCTGAATTTATTGAAGATGAAATTGAACTGCATGTAACTTGATCGTTTAAAACTTTTTCAACACCGAGTTGGCATTTTTGTGCTTCTGCAGCCAACCATCTAACAACATTTTTTTGATTTGTTTTAGCAACCGATTTTTTTGCTGCACTTGTGTATCCATTATAAGCAACCACGCCTACAGCAGCTAATATTCCTATGATAGCTACAACGACTAAAAGTTCTATTAGGGTAAAACCATTTCGTTTCATGGATTAAGCTTAACAAAACAAAATCTAAGCATCAAGGTGATAGAATTGGCTATTTGATTTATCTCTTTTGGTTCGAGTTTGGTATCGAGTTTAAGAGATGTTTTTAGTGAATCTTTATGTGACTAATTTTTTATAAATCTTAAATCGTCCGCATAACTAGTGTGAGCTAGTGTCAGCTAGTGTGAGGTAGTGTGTTCCTCAAGTGCATAATTTAAGCGCCTTTTTCCCTACAGTTATCTAGACATCAAATAAAAAAGCTGTATTTTAAATGTATGGCTGACAAAACACTAAATCAAATTAGAACAACTTTTTTAGATTATTTTGAAAAGAATGATCACAGGATAGTTGAGTCTAGCAATTTAGTTCCAAATAATGATCCGACATTAATGTTTGCAAATTCAGGAATGGTACAATTTAAAAATGTATTCACTGGATTAGAAAAAAGAGATTATGTTAGAGCTACAACCTCACAAAAATGCGTAAGGGCAGGGGGTAAGCATAACGATCTTGAAAATGTAGGTTATACACCAAGGCACCATACATTTTTTGAAATGCTTGGAAATTTCTCATTTGGAGATTATTTTAAAGAAGAGGCAATTAGTTACGCATGGAATTTAATAACTAAAGAGTTTGGGATTGATAAAAA
This sequence comes from Candidatus Pelagibacter sp. uisw_138, assembly GCF_059512485.2. Classification (NCBI taxonomy): domain Bacteria; kingdom Pseudomonadati; phylum Pseudomonadota; class Alphaproteobacteria; order Candidatus Pelagibacterales; family Candidatus Pelagibacteraceae; genus Candidatus Pelagibacter; species Candidatus Pelagibacter sp. uisw_138. Next base: position 254,637 of record NZ_CM183453.2, read on the forward strand.
TCGTCTTTATGTAACAGTTTACCACGATGATGAAGAGGCATTCAACTTTTGGAAGAAAATAGCTGGTTTCAGTGATGATAGAATAATCAAGATAGCAACAACAGATAACTTTTGGTCAATGGGCGACACAGGACCTTGTGGACCATGCTCAGAAATATTTTATGATCATGGTGACCATTTAGAAGGTGGCTTGCCTGGTACTAAAAATGAAGATGGTAACCGTTTTATAGAAATATGGAATTTAGTATTTATGCAATATGAGCAAATTTCAAAAGATAAAAGAATAGATTTGCCTAAACCATCTGTGGATACTGGTATGGGTCTTGAGAGAATAGCGGCACTATTGCAGGGAACACACGATAACTATGAAACAGATCATTTTAAAAAACTAATACTATCTGCATCTGACACATTAAACGTTAAAGTAGATGAAGTTAACCAATCTAGCTTTAGAGTAATAGCAGATCATTTACGAGCAAGTTCATTTTTATTAGCAGAAGGAGTTTTACCATCTAATGAAGGTAGAGGATATGTGCTTAGAAGAATTATGAGACGTGGAATGAGACATTCACATTTGCTAGGTTCCAAAAAACCAGTCTTCTATAATATCTTTAAAACACTCCTAGAAGAAATGTCTAACAATTATCCTGAGTTAGAAAGAGCACAATCCTTAATAAAGGAAACTTTAAAAACAGAAGAAGAAAAGTTTTTAGTTTTATTGGATAGAGGAATAAAAATATTAAATGAAGAGTTAGAGAAAGTAGAAAAAATATTACCTGGTGAAGTGGCATTTAAACTTTATGATACATTTGGTTTTCCATTAGATTTAACTGAAGATATTTTGAAAAATAAATCATTGACTGTAGATGGGAAGAAGTTTGATTTATTAATGAAAGAAAGCAAAGAATTAGCAAAAAAAAATTGGAAAGGATCAGGGGATAGTTCCATAGATCAAATATGGTTTGATATAAAAAATCGTTTAGGAGCAACTGATTTTTTAGGATATTCCACAGACAAAGCAGAAGGTGTAATTACTTTAATTCTTAAAAATAATAAAGAGGTTCAAGACCTACAAGAAAATGATGAAGGAATTATAATTACAAATCAAACACCTTTTTATGGCGAGTCAGGGGGGCAAGTTGCTGATACGGGAATAATTTCAAATGAGGTTTTTGAATTTGAAGTGTCTGATGTTCAAAAAAAACTAGGGGATTTATTTGTTCATTACGGAAAAGTTATAAAAGGTTCGGTTAAATTAAAAGACAGTGTTGAATTACAAATAGATACACAGAGAAGAAATAATATTAGAGCCTATCATTCTGCTACTCATTTATTGCACGAAGCGTTAAGAAGAGTTTTAGGTGAGCATGTAACTCAAAAAGGATCTTTAGTTCAATCTGATCGATTAAGATTTGATTTTAGTCATATGAAGCCTATCTCAGAAGAAGAGATGGGAAAAATTGAACATTATGTTAACTCAATAATTCACAAAAAGTCAGAAGTGAAAACAAGAATAATGACACCTAAAGAAGCTGTCGATAATGGTGCTTTAGCTTTATTTGGCGAAAAATATGGTGATGAAGTGAGGGTTTTGTCAATGGGGGATGAGGAAGGTAAATTTTTCTCAACAGAATTATGTGGAGGAACTCACGTTGTAAACACAGCTGACATTGGAAAATTTAAGATTATAAGCCAATCATCTATTGCAGCAGGCGTAAGGAGAATTGAAGCCTTAAGAGACACGCAATTAGTTGATTTTTTAAAAGAGAAAGAAAATTTGTCTAATCTGTCAGATCAAAAAAATGAGACAGTTATAAAAGAATTAGAGACAAAGATTACTAAATTAGGAGGAAAACCTAATCTTCTAAATAGTGATCAAGTAGCCCTGATAAAAGACCTTAATAAACAATTTGAGCAACTCTCAGTTAGCTCAATATTAAAAGATAAAGAAAAAAATAAAATCAATGATCAAATTATTAATGGATTTAAAGTTAGATTTCAAAATATTGTAGATTTACCATTTAAAGATCTACGTAAGCTAATTGATGAAGGAAAAAAAGAAATTGGTGAAGGATTAGTAATAATTTATGCAATCAATGACAATAAAGTTGGATTAGCTGTAGGTGTTACCAAAACATTAGAGGGCAAGTTTGATGCCGTAAAAATTGTCAGAGTTGGTTCAGAAGTTATTGGTGGTAAAGGTGGTGGTGGAAGAGCTGACTTTGCGCAAGCTGGTGGAACGTTGCCTGATAAAATTGAAGAGTCTTTTGAAAATATTAAAAAATTAATTAATTAAGCTTTTTCTTGAGCTGACCATCTAATTCATCTAAAAATTGATTAGTAGTTAAGTAATTGCTTGAGGGCCCAATTAAAATTGCTAAGTCTTTTGTCATCGATCCATTTTCAACACAATCAATACAAACTTTTTCCAATATAGTTGAAAATTTAATCAAATCTTCATTGCCATCTAATTTCCCTCTATGAGCCAAACCTCTGGTCCAAGCAAAAATTGATGCAATTGGATTTGTAGAAGTCTCCTTACCTTCTTGATGCATTCTATAGTGTCTAGTTACAGTTCCGTGAGCGGCTTCAGCTTCCATAGTCTTTCCATCAGGTGCAAGAAGAACACTTGTCATTAACCCTAATGATCCATAACCTTGAGCCACAGTATCTGATTGAACATCGCCATCATAATTCTTACAAGCCCAAATATATTTACCACTCCATTTCATTGCGCAAGCAACCATGTCATCAATTAGTCTATGCTCATAAGCAATGTTAAGCTTATCAAAATCAGATTTAAATTCTTTATCAAAAATATCTTGAAAGATATCTTTGAACCTACCATCATAAATTTTTAGAATGGTGTTCTTTGTAGAAAGATATACGGGCCATTTTTTTATTATTCCATAGTTAAAGCAAGATCTTGCAAAGTCTTCTATGGATTTATCCAAATTGTACATAGATAAAGCAATTCCTGGTCCAGGAAAATTAAAGACCTCATATTTAATTTCATCACTACCATCTTCTGCAGTCCATTTGACTTCCATTTTACCTTTACCGGGTACTTTAAAATCTGTTGCCCTATATTGATCACCAAAAGCATGTCTTCCAATAATTAAGGGATCTGTCCATGTTGGAACAAGTTTTGGAATATTTTTACAAATTATGGGCTCTCTGAAAACCGTACCTCCAAGAATATTTCGGATAGTTCCGTTTGGAGATCTCCACATTTTTTTTAACTTAAACTCTTCAACACGTGCTTCATCTGGAGTAATTGTTGCACATTTTATGCCAACGTTATGCTCTTTAATTGCCTTAGCAGAATCTATAGTTATTACATCATCTGTATAATCCCGACTTTTCATGCCAAGATCATAGTATTTAATATCTAAATCTAAATATGGTAAAATCAGTTTGCTTTTAATGAATTCCCAAATGACTCTAGTCATTTCATCACCATCTAGTTCAACAACTGGATTTTTAACCTTTATTTTAGCCATAAATGAATAATATATAATAGTAATTGTAATTTAGTGCTTTATATACATATTAATAAAAAATTATCAAATAGAAGCTTATGTTAGAGAAAATTTTCCCAAAAATTCATTCTGAAGGATACAAATTTTTAGCTATAGCTATTATCGCAACAATTTTTTTATACTTTCTCAGTACCTTGCTAGGGTTAATTGGTTTGGTATTATCTATATGGGTTTATTATTTTTTTAGAGATCCTGAACGGATTTCAATAAATGATGAAAATTATCTAACAAGTCCAGCAGATGGTGAGGTTTTAATGGTTCATGAGGCTGATGGACCAAAAGAACTAGGTTTAGAAGATAGAAAATTCACTAAGATTAGTATTTTTATGAACGTATTTGATTGTCACGTTAATAGAACGCCTTGTGAAGGTAAAATTTCAGAAATACTTTATAAGCCTGGAAAATTTTTAAATGCATCACTTGATAAAGCAAGTGAAGATAATGAAAGAAATTATTACAAGATAACGAATAGCCATGGAGAAGACGTTATTGTTGTTCAGATTGCAGGTTTAATTGCCAGAAGAATTGTATGTGAATCTTCAAAGGATCAAAATTTGCAACAAGGTGAAAGAATTGGAATGATAAGATTTGGAAGTAGGGCTGATGTTTATTTTGAAAATTATGAAACGTTAGTTAAAGTAGGACAAAAGACAATTGCTGGTGAAACGCTATTAGCTAAAAGATAGCTTATGGAACAACCTAAAAATAATTTTAAAATTGTATCAGATAAAAAAGCTAGAATGCTTTTGCCTAATGCGCTGACATTAATAAATGTATGTATTGGGTTAAGTTCTATTAAATTTGCATTAGATGAAAAATTTGAACTATCTATTATAGCTATTATTTTTGCAGCAATTTTTGATACATTAGATGGCAGGGTTGCAAGGATGTTAAAAGGAACTTCCTTGGTTGGAAAAGAATTAGACTCATTAGCAGATTTAATTAGTTTTGGTGTAGCACCAGCTTTTATAATGTATTTCTGGTCTTTAAATAATTTAGGTAAATTTGGCTGGTTACTTACAATGATTTTTGTGGTTTGTGTTGCTCTTCGACTTGCAAGATTTAACGTGAGCTCAAATTTAGAGCCATCATGGAGAGATAATTACTTTGAAGGTGTACCGTCACCAGCAGGTGGAATTTTGGTATTGATGCCGTTAATATTGAGTCTAAGTGAGATAAATTTAATAAAGATTAACTACGATATAGTAGTACCAACATTCTTTATTTTGATTTCATTTTTATTGATCAGTAAAGTTCCAACATTTGCTTTTAAAAAGATTTCTATACCACGTAGTATGACAATTTTTGCATTGTTTGGTGTTGTGTTATTTTTTGGACTTTTGTTAATATATACATTTAAAGTTTTGGTCATTTGTGGATTAATCTATATTTGCTTAATTCCATTTGGATACTTTAGTTATCAAAAAATTTATAAACAAAAAATTTTAAGTGGTGAAAATCATGATAATGAGGATCTTGAAGACATATTGTAGATGAAAAAAAATGTAATTGTATCTCTGGCTGACTCAAATTACTTTGAATTACTTAATGAATTAGTCGATTCTGTTAAGAGTTTTGAAAAAAGCAAAGATACAGCAATCTGCATTTTAGATGCTGGTTTGTCCGAGCAACAAAGAAACATATTATCTAAAAAAGTTGACGAAATTAAATCAGCTGAATGGGACATTGATGTTCCGGAATTTAAAGTAAAAGGAAGAGAGTGGCTAAAGAGTCAAGTATCTAGAGCTTTTTTACCAAAATATTTTCCTAGTTATGAAAAATTCTTATGGATTGATTGTGACGCTTGGGTAGGGGATTGGAATTCAATAGAACTTTATTTTAAAGCTTGTGAAAATGGAAAATTGGGAATTACTCAAACTTTTACACCTGGATATAAAATAATGTCTAAAGTTAATTGGATATTTGGACAACTCGCAATAATTAAATCTCAAAACTTTAAACATGCAATAAAATCAAAAATTGGAATAGATAAAGCGCGAAAACTTGCCTTTGCTCCACACATTAATATTGGTGTTTTTTCTTTAGAAAAAAATTCAGTTGGATGGGTTACATGGCAAAAAAATTTAGAACAAACATTAAAAGCTGGAAATATTTTTGGATCAGAACAATTAGCTATTAATATGTCTGTTTACATCGATGATTTAGAAACTGAGTTCTTGCCTCATAATTGCAACTGGTTAGTTAGTAATCTTTTACCAAAATTTAACGAACAAGAAAAAAGCTTTGTTGAGCCTTATCTGCCTAATCATAAATTAGGTATAATACACCTTGCTTCTGGAATTTGGGATGGTGACAAAGATATGAGATTACATAAAGAGGTAAAGATAAACATAAAAACTTTAGAAAATAAAATTTTATCAAAAAGTTTAAGGTTTGGTCATTAATTGAAAAAGAATAGAATTTCAAAAAATTGGATTAATAAACAAAAAAGAGATATTTATGTTAGACAATCTCAGGTAGATGGTTATCGAGCAAGATCAGCATATAAATTAATAGAAATAGATGAAAAATTTAAGATATTAAAAAATGGAATATCAGTAATAGATTTAGGTGCATCGCCTGGTAGCTGGTCTCAATATATTTCAAGAACAGTAAAAAGTGGAAGATTAGTTTCAATCGACATAAAAGGTATGGAAGAAATTGAGAATACAATTCAAATCAAAGGTGATTTTACTGATATAGATTCTCAAGAAAAAATAAAAGGCTTATTCAAATCAAAAGTCGATGTTGTTGTGTCTGATATGGCCGTTAATACAACGGGTATAAAAGATATAGATGCAATTTATACAGGTGAACTTGCGATGGAAGCCATGAATTTTTCTAAAGAAATGCTGGTTAAAGAAGGACGATTTGTCTCTAAGGTTTTTTTAGGCTCATCATTTAACGAAATAGTTGCCTTAGGCAAAAAATTATTCAAAGAAGTAAAGGTATTTAAACCTAAGTCTAGCAGAAAAGAATCTAAGGAAAGTTTTATTATTTGTAAAATCTTAAGATAGGGACTTTTTTTTTGAAGGGAATCATATATAAATGATTATGGATCCTATAAAAGAAGCTCTCACCTTTGATGACGTCACACTGGCACCAAAATACTCAGAAGTTCTACCTTCCGAAGTTGATACCAGCACAAAATTATCATCTAATTTAACATTAAAAGTACCTTTATTATCCTCTGCAATGGATACGGTTACAGAGAGTAAAATGGCTATAGCAATAGCTAAAGCTGGAGGTATTGGTGTAATTCATAGAAACCTTGATATTAAAAAACAAATTGACGAAATTAAAAAGGTAAAAAAATTAAACTTATTAGTTGGTGCGGCTGTTGGAGCTGGTCCATTAGAGCTTAAAAGGGCAGAAGCTATTTTAAAAGAAAAAGTGGATCTAATTGTTGTTGATACAGCCCATGGACATAGCAAAAAAGTTGCAGAAATTATTAAAGCTATAAAAAAATTAAAAACAAATAAAACAACTCTATGTGCTGGAAATATTGCAACTGCAGAAGCTGCAAAATTTTTAATAAAATTAGGAGTAGATATTGTTAAGGTTGGAATTGGACCAGGATCAATCTGTACAACTAGACTAGTTGCTGGTATTGGTGTGCCTCAGTTAAGTGCAATACTTGCTGTTAAAAAAGGTGTTAAAAATAATAAAATAAAAATCATTTCAGATGGTGGAATTAAATATTCTGGTGATTTAGCTAAGGCACTGTCAGCAGGTGCTGATGCAATAATGATAGGTTCTTTGTTTGCAGGAAGCCTAGAAACGCCTGGAAAACTAATTAAGAAAAATGGTAAGTTATTTAAAAGTTTTAGAGGAATGGGGTCTGTTGGAGCAATGAATAAAGGTTCAGCTGATAGATATTTTCAAACCAAACAAAAAGATATATCTAAATATGTTCCTGAAGGAGTAGAAGGTTTTGTAAAATACAAAGGTGATGTTAAAAGTATAATTTATAAATTAATTGGAGGCTTAAAATCATCTATGGGCTATCTAGGTGCAAAAAAAGTTCCAAATCTTAAAAATAAACCTAATTTTGTAAAAATAACAAAAGCAGGTTTTTATGAAAGTATGGTTCATAATATTGATGAAGTAAAAAATGAGAGCAAGTATTAATGAAAAAAATAAATAAATTAACAATTGTGCTATTTATGTTTTTAAATTTTGGCAGCTATTCTTTAGCAGAAAACAATTTTTTTGAAAAAGGAAAAAATAAATATGACGAACAGAAATATGAAGAATCTAAATTTTTATTTCAAAGAAGCATTGTTTTTAACCCGAAGGATCAAAACTCATATTTATATTTAGCAAAAATTTATAATTTTGAAGAGAATAAAAAAGAAGAACAAAAAAATATAGATACAGTGCTCTTACTAAATCCTAAAAATGAAGAAGCAAATTATATGCTTATGGAAATAGAGTTAAAAAGATCCAATTATTCCAAAGTAAAAGAATTAGCAGATAATTTTTCTAAAATTTGTAATAAATTATGTAATAAAAAAAATTCTATTTTAGAATCCTTAAAGAATTCGGAACCTAAAAATGAGTCTTAATAATAATTTAAGTAAAATTTTAATCATTGATTTTGGTTCTCAATTTACACAATTAATTGCAAGAAGAGTAAGGGAATTAGGGGTTTTTTCAGAAATTGTTAGTCACAAAAAAATAAAGATAACCCAAATTACAAAAGAAAATATTGCTGGGATAATTCTATCTGGTGGCCCGCTTAACGTTTATGAAAATGATAAATTTAAATTTGATAAAAAAATTTTGAAATTAGGAGTTCCAATCTTAGGTATATGTTTTGGACACCAGATTTTGTCAAAACTATTAGGAGGTAAAGTTAAAAAATCAAAACACGGAGAGTTTGGTCTTGCTACTATAAATAAAGTGTCAAATAGTATTTTAACCAAAAATTTTTTTAATAAAGATAAGACAAGTAATGTTTGGATGAGCCATGCTGATCAAGTATCCAAAATGCCAAGAAATTTTAAAGTTATAGCATCCACAAAAAATTCTAAATTAACAATAATTGAAAATACTAAAGATAATTTTTATGGTGTGCAATTTCATCCAGAAGTAACACACACAGATAAAGGTAAAATTTTATTACGCAATTTTGTTTTTCTTGTATGCAAAATTAAAAAAAATTGGTCCTCGAAAGATCAAAAATTAAAATTAATTAATGAAATTAAAGAACAGGTAGGTAACAACAAGGTAATTTGTGGATTGTCAGGTGGTGTCGATAGTAGTGTCGTTGCACAATTGTTAAGTAAAGCAATTGGAAAAAATTTAACTTGTATTTTTGTTAACAATGGTCTTTTAAGAAAAAATGAAGAAACGCAAGTAGTTAATACATTTAAGAAAAAATTAAAGATGAATTTAATTTATGTTAATGCAGAAAAAGAATTTATTACAAAATTAACAAATGTTTCTGATCCAGAAAAAAAACGAAAAATTATAGGAAATCTATTTATTAAAATATTTGAAAGATATGCTAATAAAATTAAAAATGTTCAATTTCTTGCTCAAGGCACTCTTTATCCGGACTTAATTGAAAGTAAATCTGTTACAGGTAGTCAAACCTCAAAAATAAAATCACATCATAATGTGGGTGGCCTTCCCAAAAAAATGAAATTAAAATTAGTAGAACCTCTTAAATTTTTATTTAAAGATGAAGTTAGAAAATTAGGGTTAGAACTTAATTTATCAAATGATATAATTTCCAGACATCCGTTTCCTGGTCCAGGCTTAGCAATAAGATTGCCTGGCATTATAACAAATGAAAAAATTAAAATTTTGAAAGAAGCAGATTATTATTTTATTAAAGCTCTAAGAGATCATGGATTATATGATAAAATTTGGCAAGCTTACGCTGCTTTGCTACCAGTAAAAACTGTGGGTGTTATGGGAGATAATCGTACTTATGAACATATTTGTTTATTAAGAGCAATTACATCTGAAGATGGAATGACTGCTGATTTTTTTGATTTTCCTAAAGGTTTCATGCAATCAATCTCTAATCAAATTATTAACAATATTAGTGGAATTAATAGAGTAGTCTACGACGTTACTTCTAAACCACCTAGTACCATTGAATTAGAGTAATACTTTACTATAGAGTACAAGATATTATGAAATATTTACACACCATGATTAGAATTTCTGACGTAGAGAAATCATTAAATTTTTACTGTAATGGACTAGGTTTAATTGAAACTAGAAGAATGGAGAGTGAGCAAGGTAGGTTTACTTTAATTTTTTTAGCAGCACCTGGTGATGAAAAAGCTGAATTAGAACTTACCTATAATTGGGATGGTGACAAGTTAGGTGATGGATCTCGTAATTTTGGTCATTTGGCATACCGTGTTGAAAATATTTATGAAACGTGTGAGAGGCTTAAAGATATGGGTTATACAATTAATAGGCCTCCTAGAGATGGCCATATGGCGTTTGTAAGATCTCCTGACAATATTTCTATAGAAATCTTACAAGAAGGAAATTTAGAAATTAAAGAACCGTGGGCATCAATGAAAAATGACGGTATTTGGTAAAAATGAATAATAAAATTATTGATTTTATTAAAAAAAAAAATAAATCTAAAATTATAAGTCTTACTGCTTACTCTAAAAATATTGCAGCGATTATAGATAAGCACTGTGATCTTGTCTTGGTAGGCGACTCCCTTGGTTCTGTACTTTATAATTTTTCTTCTACAAAAAAAGTGACATTAGATATGATGATTGAACATTCTAAAAGTGTTAGAATGGGTGTTAAAAAAAGCTTAATGGTAGTAGATATGCCTCATAATACTTACCGAAACCCAAAAGAAGCCTTAAGTAATGCAAAAAAAATAATTTCTAAAACAAAGTGTGATGCTATCAAGCTTGAAGGTGGTAAAAAAGTCGTTCAAATAATTAAATCTTTAATTAAGAATAAAATTCCAGTAATGGGACATCTTGGTGTTCTTCCACAATCTGCAACAAATTTTAAATTTAAAGGAAAAGAAATAGCAGAAAGAAAAATTATTTTAAGAGACTCTAAGCTTTTAGAAGAAGCTGGTGTATTTTCAATTGTTTTAGAATGTGTTGAAAGCTCATTGGCAAAAGAAATTACAAAAACTATTAAAGTTCCTACAATTGGTATTGGAGCATCAGTACACTGTGATGGACAAGTTTTAGTTACAGATGATCTTATAGGACTAAATAAAATGAAAGCTAGATTTGTTAAACGATATTCAAATATTGAAAAACAAATAAATGATGCTGCACTAAAGTTTAAGAAAGATGTAGTTACAAGTAAGTTTCCTACCAAGAAACATTCATACTAAATTAAAAGTATTGTTTAAATGTTTCGTTAATTGATAAAACACCATAATCATTTAATCCACCAATTATTAATTGTAATGCCACAATTAAAATAAATCCTAAGCCTATGTAGGCTATCCATAAGTGTTTTTGAATATAATTTGCTAAATAAGTAGCTAATGCCCCAGTTAATACTACAGACAAAATAAGACCAAATATCATGAAGCCAAAATAACCTTTTGCAGCACCAACCACTCCAATAACATTATCAAAGCTTATCGTAATATCTGCAAATAAAACTTTATAAATACTTTTTACAAATGAAGGTTCTGTTGATTTTTTTACTGGTGATTTAATCTTATTCTTCATTTCAACTAAATCTTTCCTTAAATCATTAACAATCCAAATTAGAAGTAGCCCACCTAAAATTTTAATATAATAAAATTCAAATAGATAAGTAGCAAAAAGAGCAAAAATAATTTTAAAAATTAAAGCTCCAGCAACACCCCAGAGAATTATTTGCTTTCTATTTTTTGGTACAAAGTTAGCGGCAATTAAACCGATAATAATAGCGTTATCAGCAGCTAAGATGATATCTATAAAGATGATTTGGGTTAAAATTATGAATTCTTCAATCAAGATTTTTTTATAATATTAAATAAATATTATAATTCAAGAAAAAGTATTTAATGAATAAAAAAAAGCGACCACATTAATGATCGCCTTCGATAGTATTAGTCTAAATTATTTTTGAGACCAAGTTGGCAACGGGTATTGCAATTTACATGCAGCTAGCTTCAATTGGATTTTAAATATTGAGCATAAATTTAATATTTAGATTTTTTAGTTCCTTCAATTATTTCTTTTAGTTCATCAAATTCTTCACAGTTGCAGGTTTTTAAAACTTCTAATCTTTCTTTAGCCATATCCATTCTATTAGTAGCCACGTAAAGCTCACCAAGGTACTCATTTATTCCATTATGATCGGGCTCAATTTGTAGGCCTTGTAAGTAAAATTCTTCACCCCCTTCATAATCTCCAAGTTTTCTGGTAGTAAAACCTAAATAATTTAAAGTATCTGCCTGTAGCGGTTTTTGCTCATTAGATTTTAAAAGAAGTTTTTGTGCTTTCGCATATCTTTTTTGAGCCTTTTCAGTTTTGCCTTTTTTTTCATATTTTTTTGCAGCTTTAATCAAATTTTTTGCTTTTGTGTAGTCTGATAATTTAGGAGCAGAATCTCTTTCATCGCCACCGCTATTTCCAGAAGAACTGCTATCACTACTCCCTGCAGAAAATGAATTATTAGTAAGTGCTATAATTATTAGTAAAGTATATATATATTTTTTCATTTTTTAATTAAATTTATTCATTTTATTTAAAGGTTTTAATATTAACCCATTATTAACTAAATTATCTTTAATAGATTTTGCAGTTGCTAATGAACTTTCATTATCACCATGTATGCAAACTGAGTCAATTTCACAAGGTATTTGTTTACCACTGAGACAATTTATTGCCTGATTTTTAACCATATTTAATACATGTTTCTTTGCAATATCTGGATCAGTGATTAAAGCATTTGGCTTTTTTCTAGAGATTAAATTACCGTCATCTTCATAATTTCTATCTGCAAATATTTCACAAGCTATTCTCATACTATTTTTCTTCGCGGCAACTTCCATTTGTGAACCAGTTGGGACAAGGTAAATAATATCTTTATCAATTTCTTTAATAGCTACTGCTAACGTAGTGGCTAATTCTAAGTCTTCACAAGCCATATTATTAAGTGCTCCATGTGGTTTAATATGGGTTATGTTTTCATTATATTTTTGAGCAATTTTTTGTAATATTTCATATTGCCCAAAAATTAGTTTTTTTATTTCTAAAGAATTTAAATTCATTCTTTTTCTTCCAAAGTTTTCAGGATCATTAAAAGAAGGGTGGGCACCCATACTAACACCATTTTTTTTTGAAATTTGAATAACCATATCCATTGTTTGTTCATCTCCCGCATGGTAGCCACACGCAATGTTGGCAGAATTTACAATATTAAGTAATTCTGGATCATTCTTAATAGAATGAAACTTAGATTTTTCTCCTAAATCACAATTGATATTAATTTCCATACTCTTTAGTCTGGAGTATAACATGGCATGGTTAAAAATATATCAAATCTTGGTGATGCAGCTGTATATTGTGATTTTGGCTCAGAAGTTAATGAAGCAATAAATGCAAGTGTCATAGATTATTTTCACCATATATCAAAATTAATAAAAGATAAAAAGATTGAAGGAATAACTAATTTAACACCTTCTTATAATAAATTAATCATTAGTTTTGATTTAACTATAACCAACTATAAAAAAATCAAAAATTTTATAGAAGGTTTAACTATTAATAGAGATATTAAAAATAATAATCAAAAAATTAAGATCCCAGTTTGTTGTGATGATGAGTATGGATTAGATTTTTTAAGGCTAATTGAAAAATTGAATATAGATAAAGATAAAATATTAGAACTGTATTTTGGCAAAGAATATTTTTGTTATATGACAGGTTTTATCGCTGGAATGCCTTTTTTAGGAGATCTTAATGAAAATATTAGATGCGATAGATTGGAAACACCAAGATTAAAGATGCCTAAAGGATCGGTAGGAATAACAGAACAATTTGCAAATATTTATACTTTTGAAAGTCCTGGTGGTTGGAATATTATTGGTAACACACCAAAGAAAATTTTTGATGATAAAAATTTAGCTCAACCAGCTCTAGTTAATCCTGGCGATAAAGTAAGTTTTTATCAAATAACAAAAGAAGAATATTTAAATTGGAATGAATAAAACATATTTTGAAATTTTAAGAGCGGGGGTTAACACTACCATTCAAGATAAAGGTAGAAATCACTTATATCACGTTGGAATTGCAGTAAGTGGTGCAATTGACCAGAGAAATTACACATTATCAAATAGATTGGTTGATAATCAATTAAATGAGCCTGTAGTAGAGTTTGCATACCAAGGCCCTCTTTTAAAGTTAAAGAATGGAAAAATTAATTTTGCAATATCTGGAGATATTTTTTTTAAGATTATTAGAAAGAATTTAGAGGTTGAAGAAGGCGAGTGTTACAAAAGTTATTTTTTAGATGAAGAGGATCAAGTAGATATAATATCAACTAAAAATTCTACGTATGGATATTTAGCTGTTAATGGTGGCTTTGATCTAGAAAAAACCTGGGGTAGCTATTCTATAAATACCAAAGCAAATATTGGACCAAATGATGGAAAAAAATATTCGTTAAATGATAAAATTTTTATTAAAAAAATCGATATCAAAAACTCAATAAACAAAAAAATAAATTTTGATTATTCTACTGATAACATCATTAGAATTATTAAAGGTACAAATTTTGACTATTTTTCTAAGGACGCAATAGACAAATTTTTTAATGAAGATTTTTTAATCACGAACCTTGTTGATAGGATGGGAATAAGATTAAAAGGTCCTAAATTAGAAAACATAAAAAACACCAACATCAAATCAGAAGGTCTAGTTAGAGGAGTTATTCAGGTACCTGCTGATGGTAATCCAATAATAATGTTGTCTGATCATGGAACAGTTGGAGGATATCCAAAGATTGGTGTAGTTATTACTGCCGATCTTGATTTAGTTGGGCAATTAACCCCTGGAACAAAAATAAACTTTAAGGAAGTAAGTCTTGAAGAAGCTCAGAATATATTTAAAGCATACACAGAAGATACAAAAAGATATTTAAATGAATGTAATTAATAAAATTCCAGGTCCATTACTGATTTTTATGGGAGCTTTAAGTTTAAGTTTTGGTGGGCTTATTGTAAAAAAATTTGAAGGCTCTACAGAGTGGCAAATTCTTTTTTGGAGATCTTTATTTTTTACACTTACAGTTTTAGCGTTTCTAATAATTACCTATAAAAAGAAAACCTTAAGCTCTTTCTATAAATCTGGATTACCAGGTTTTTTTGGGGGCATTGTATTATCATTCGGATTTTGTGGTTATGTATATGCAATGTCAAATACATCAGTTGCTAATACTAATTTTATAATCTCATTACAGATTTTATTTCTTGCAATTTTTGGTTACTTATTTTTAAAAGAAAAAATTTCAACAATAACTCTAGTTTCAATAATATTAGCAATAACAGGAGTTACTTTAATGGTTGGCAATGATCTTAGACCAGGTAATCTTTCAGGAAACTTAGCTGCATTTACAATGCCTATCACATTTGCAGTCTTAATCATGATAGTAAGAAAATTTCCTACAGTAGACATGATACCTGCTCAATTTGTTGCTGGTGTAAGCTCATGTTTAATAGGGTTAAGTGTATGTATTTACTATTCACATAGTTTAATGGTTTCACCTAATGATATATTTTTAGGTTTCTTAGCAGGCTTTTTCCAAGTTGGTTTTGGTTTTATATTCATTACCATTGGTGCACGTAGCACACCTTCAGCAATGGTTGGAGTAATTATGTTATCCGAATCTGTTTTAGGGCCCTTTTGGGCTTTTTTATTTGCAGGTGAACGGGCATCATTATTTACATTAATTGGAGGTGCAATTATTCTATTTGCTGTTTTACTTCAGTTTTCATCGTTGCTTTTATCTAATAAAAAAGAAAAAATTATTAATTGACTCTGACATACATCTGGTAGATTATTGTTGTATACGGGAGAGACTACAGACTATCGTAGCGCCGAAGGAGCAACCACCCAGGAATCTCTCAGGCAAAAGGACCGTAACATATTAACTCTGGAAAGAGATTAAGTTCTCGCCGACGGAATAAAACTCTCAGGCACACATACAGATGGGTACAGTGAGTTAATATGGAAAATATAAAAACAGCACTTTACAATTTACACCAAAAGCATGGGGCTAAGTTTGTTCCATTTGCTGGTTATCAAATGCCAATTCAATATTCTAAAGGAATTATTGAGGAACATAAAAGTACAAGAGAAAATGCGGGTATTTTTGATGTATCACATATGGGTCAATTATTCATTAAAGGAGATGACACATTAGCAAAAAGTCTTGAAAGAATTTTTCCAGCTGAATTGAGTAACGCTAAATTAAATCAGTCAAAATATAGTTTTTTAATGAATGAAGAAGCAGGAATTTACGATGATTTGATTATCACTAAAGTTGAAGGCGGTTTTAACATTGTATTGAATGCTGCTTGTAAGAATACAGATTTTAAACTTTTATCTAAATTATTAGAAAATAAGTATGAAATGATTTTAAGTGAAGAATTATCTCTTATAGCAATACAGGGGCCAAAAGCAGTCCAAATATTAGAAAAAATAATCAATGGAGTATCAGATTTAAAATTTATGAATGGTGATACATTTAACTATCTTAAAGAAAATATTTATATCACAAGATCAGGCTATACAGGTGAAGATGGATTTGAAATATCTATAAAAAATGAAGATGCAGAAATGTTTGTGCAAAACCTCTTAGATGAAGGGGCCAGTTTAATTGGACTAGGTGCCAGAGATACCTTGAGATTAGAGGCGGGATTTTGTTTGTATGGTCATGACATGGATATTAATAAAAGCCCAGTAGAAGCTAATTTAAAATGGGCAATATCAAAGAATAGAATTCTTGAGGGTGGATTTATTGGATGTGAAAAGATTAAATCTCAAATTGAGAAAGGGGTAAGTAAGATCCGTGTAGGTATTAAGCCAGAAGGAAGAATTATAGCTAGAGAAAAAACATCAATATTTAGTGAAGATAATAAAAATATTGGGGAAATTACAAGTGGAACTTTCGGACCGAGTGTCCAAGCCCCAGTCGCCATGGGTTATGTAGAAAATTCATTTTCTAAAATTGATACTAAGGTTTTTTTAGAAGTGAGAGGAAAAAAATATCCGGCATTTATAAGTAATTTGCCATTTTATAAAAAAAGTTATGTGAAAGGAGTTAGCAAATGAGCGAAGTAAAATATTCAAAAGAACATGAGTGGATAAAATTAGATGGAGATACTGCTGTTATAGGAATCACACAACATGCAACCGAAATGCTAGGTGATATTGTTTTTGTAGAGCTACCAGAGATAGGGTCCTCTGTTGTTAAAGATGGTAATGCAGGAGTTGTAGAATCAACAAAAGCTGCAAGTGATATTTATACTCCTGTATCTGGAGAAATTATCGAAAACAATCAGGCAATTGTTGATGATCCTGCAAAGGTTAATAACGATCCAGAAAATGATGCATGGTTTTTTAAATTAAAAATTACTGATAAGTCTGAAATGGATTCATTAATGAATAAAGAAGAATACGAAAAATTTTCAAAAGAAAGTGGTAGTTAAATGTTAAAAAATGCTCAAAAAGATTTTATACAAAGACATATAGGTCCATCAGTTGATGAACAAAATGTTATGCTTAAAGAATTAGGCTATAAAAGTCTTGATGATTTAATAAAAGACACTGTACCAGAAAAAATCCTTCTTAAAGATGACTTAGATATTGGAGATCCAAACTCTGAATATAAAGCCCTTAGAAAACTAAAAGATATAGCTAAAAAAAATAAAGTTTACTCTAGCTTTATAGGAATGGGTTATTACGGAACTTATACACCATATGTAATACTTAGAAATATTTTAGAAAATCCAGGATGGTACACTTCTTATACTCCTTACCAGCCAGAAGTAGCACAAGGTAGATTGGAAATGTTATTAAATTTTCAACAAATGATAATTGACTTTACTGGAATGGATATTGCTAATGCCTCTCTTTTAGATGAAGGAACAGCAGCAGCAGAAGCTATGGGATTGAGTTATAGAATATCTAAGTCTGAATCTAAAAAAGTTTTTGTTTCAAAAAATTGTCACCCTCAAACTATCGATGTTATTAAAACAAGAGCTGAACCTTTAGGTTTAGAAATAATAGTTGGTGACGAAGATAAAGATATTAAAGAAGATATTATATGCGGTATTATTCAATACCCTGGCACCCTTGGAGATATAAAAGACCCAAGTGAGGCTATTAGTAAAATACATAAACATAATGGAAAAGCAGTTCTTGCATGTGATTTGTTAGCACTTGCTAAACTAAAAACACCTGCTGAGTTAGGTGCTGATATTGCAGTCGGTAGTTCACAACGTTTTGGAATTCCAATGGGTTATGGTGGTCCACACGCAGCATTTTTTGCTACAAAAGATGAGTATAAAAGATCAATGCCAGGTAGAATAGTAGGTGTCTCGGTAGATAAGCATGGAAAAAAAGCATACAGACTCGCACTTCAAACAAGAGAGCAGCATATAAGAAGAGATAAAGCCACGAGTAATATTTGTACTGCACAAGCATTATTAGCAATAGTCTCTGCAGCTTATGCTGTGTATCACGGTCCACAAGGTATTAAAAAAATCGCAGAAAGTGTCTCTCAACTGACTAAAAATTTTGCAGATAAACTAAAACAATCTGGTTATGAACTTTATTCAGATGATTTTTTTGATACGGTAACAATAAAAACTCTAGATAAAACAGAAAAGATATACAAAAATGCTTTAGATCAAGGAGTAAATATCAGAAAAGTAAATTCTGAAATGTTAGCCGTGTCTTTTGATGAAAGAAAAAATCTTTATAGAGCAAATCAATTATTAAAAATTTTTAATTGTTCAGAAACAATTAAAGAATCTATGAATGAAAGTTTGTCTAATATTCCTAAAAATTTATTAAGAACTTCAACTTATTTAGATCATCCAGTTTTTAATAGATACCATTCAGAAACAGAAATGCTACGTTATCTAAAAAAATTAGAAGACTCTGACATTGCCCTAAATAAATCCATGATTGCTTTAGGATCGTGCACTATGAAACTTAATGCAGTTTCAGAAATGATACCAGTTACCTGGAAAGAATTTTCACAGCCACATCCTTTTTCTCCAGTTGAACAAATGGATGGTTATAGGGAATTATTTACAGATTTAAAAAACTGGCTAAGGTCAATTACTGGATTTTCTGGAGTTTCATTACAACCAAATGCTGGAGCTCAAGGTGAGTTTGCTGGCTTAATGGTAATACGTAAATTTCATGAAAAAAATGGTGAAACAAATCGTAATGTTTGTTTAATACCAAGCTCTGCACATGGAACTAATCCAGCAAGTGCTCAAATGGTTGGTATGAAAGTAGTTGTTGTGAAATGTGATCAATATGGAAACGTGGACTATGAAGATTTAAAAAATAAAGCTGAAGAACATTCGGAAAATTTAGCTGCTCTTATGGTTACTTACCCATCAACACATGGTGTTTTTGAGGAAAAAATAACTGATATTTGTGAATTAATTCATAATCATGGTGGACAAGTTTATATGGATGGAGCAAACTTAAATGCGTTAGTTGGAATTGCAAAACCAGGTAATTTTGGACCAGATGTTTGTCATATAAATTTACATAAAACGTTTTGTATACCACACGGCGGTGGAGGACCTGGCATGGGACCAATAGCATGTAAAAAGCATTTAGAAATATTTTTACCAAAGCATTCTGTAATTAAAGATTGTGGCCCGGTCACAGGAATGGGAGCAGTATCTGCAGCACCTTGGGGCAGCTCAAGTATTTTATCAATTTCATGGATGTATATAAAGATGATGGGCTCTGAAGGTTTAAGAAAAGCATCACAAGTTGCAATACTAAATGCAAATTACATTGCACATAAATTAAAAGACTCTTTTCCAATTTTGTATAAGGGTAAAAGTGGCAATGTAGCTCATGAATGTATCATTGATATTAGAACAATAAAAAGTGAAACAGGGATTACAGAAGAAGATATTGCAAAGCGATTGATTGATTTTGGCTATCATGCTCCAACAATGTCCTGGCCTGTTGCTGGTACAATGATGATTGAGCCTACTGAAAGTGAAAGTTTGAGTGAAATTGATAAGTTTTGCTCTACTCTTATAAAGATAAAACAAGAGATAAATAAAATTCAGTCTGGCAAATATGATAAGACTGACAACCCATTGAAGAATGCGCCACATACTCACGTTGAATTAACATCCAATAAGTGGGATCATAAGTATGAAAGAGAAGAGGCCGCTTATCCTTCAGATTTTTTAAGAACAAATAAATATTGGCCTCCAGTTGGTAGAGTAGATAATGTTTATGGAGATAAAAACTTGTTTTGCACATGTCCATCTATGGAAGAGTACGAAGATACGGCAGCTTAGATATTTACCAAGATGAAAATTGCTGTAGTAGGTGCGGGTATATCAGGACTGAGTGCTGCTTATTACCTATCCAAAAAACATAAAGTAGATTTATTTGAAAAAGAAAATCATTTCGGTGGTCATGCAAATACAATAAAGGTCGCTTACAAACCTAATAAAGAAATTCTAATAGATATTGGATTTATGGTTTTTAATAAGCAAACATATCCAAATTTAATTAATTTTTTTTCAGAAAATAAAATAGAGATTGAAAAAAGCGATATGTCATTTTCTGTTACTGTAGAAAATAGTGACTTAGAATATTGTGGAAAAGGATTAGGTGGAATTTTTTCCAATAAAAAAAATTTATTTAATCCAAAATTCTTAAAAATGTTTTTTGAAATTTTAAGCTTTTATAAAAACTGTGAAAAAATAGAAATTAAAAAAATTAGTTCAATAACATTAGGAGAATATTTAAAAGAAATAAAAATTTCAGGTTATTTTATTAATTATCATATTATACCAATGGTATCTGCAATATGGTCGATGCCACCATATGAAGCAAAACAAATGCCATTATCTTTTTTTTTAAGTTTTTTTAAGAATCACGGGCTGTTTAAAATCAAAGATAGACCTCAATGGTTTACGGTTGCAAATCGGAGCAAAACTTATGTTGATAAAATAATAGGCCAAGTTAGTGGTGAACATTTTAAGAATTACAATATAAATAAAATTACCAGAAATGATTTAGGTGTTAAAATTTTTTATGGAGAGGAAAATGAGTTCTTTGATTATGATAAAGTTGTAATAGCAACCCATGCAGATGAAGCATTAAAGATAATTGACAATCCAACTCTAGATGAGGAGTCAATATTAAAAAAGTTTAAATATAGAGCTAACACTGCAGTAATACATTTTGATGAAAGTATTATGCCTAAAAATAAAAAAGCATGGTGTGCTTGGAATTCTTCAATGGATTCAGCTAATAATGAAAAGACAGCTGTAACATATTGGATAAACCAGTTACAAAATTTGAAGATAGATAGAGATATTTTTTTAACAATAAATCCATTTAAAGAAATTCCAAATGATAAAATATTTAAAAAAGTAGCATTTACTCACCCTTATTACGATACAGAAGCATTAACTAATCAAAGTAATCTACACAAAATTCAAAATAAAAAAAATATTTTATTTTGTGGCAGTTATTTTGGTTATGGTTTTCATGAGGATGGAATAAAGTCGTCTATTGATATGTTAAAAACGCTGAATGATTAAAAATTCTTATATTTATACAGGAAACGTAATTCATAAAAGATTTAAGCCCAAAATTCATAGCTTCAATTATAGTGTATTTTCGTTACTTATAGATTTATCAGAAATAAGCCTATTACACAAAACCCTAAAGATATTTTCATATAATAAATTTAATATTATTAGTTTTTTTGATAAAGACCATGGAGCAAGAGATGGAAGCTCTCTTAAGGACTGGGTTTTAGAAAATCTTAAAAAAAATAATATTGACACTAACAATATTCAAATAAAACTTTTATGCTACCCAAGAATATTTGGGTATGTATTTAACCCTTTAAGTGTTTTTTATGTATTTGACAAAAATTCTGATTTAATATCAATATTATATGAAGTTAAGAACACATTTGGCGAGCAACATGTTTATGTTTTTAAAACTGAAAAAGACCAAAATCTTATTCAACATGTGTGTAAGAAAAAATTTCATGTATCTCCATTTATTGAAATGAATTGTATTTATTTTTTTAGACTGTTGAAACCTGGTAATAAAATATCTGTAATAATTGACCTAAATGATCCAGTTGGCAAAATATTATACGCCTCACAAGATGGTATTAAAAGTGAATTAAATAATTACAATCTTATGAAATCTTATTTAAAACATCCATTGATGACATTTAAAATTATTATCGCAATACATTTTGAGGCATTTAAACTATGGACGAAAGGAATTAAATTTATAAAAAAAAAATTATAGTTAAAAACAATATTTCTATAGAAAATTAATATTAATTATTAAATTAAGGTTATCTCATGGACTATTCTTTTACACTCTCCATGGAAACAAATGTAGAAGTAGATGCAACATTTGGTAATGAGGATATTTTTTCAGATAACAGCAAACGATAAGTGTTTATATTGTTAGTTCTAACTTTTAATAAATAGTCAAAGTTTCCTGCAATCATATGGCATTGTTCAACAGCTTCTAATTTTTTTACCTCAGAATTAAATTGATCTAGTGCTTTAGCTCGTGTATCCGATAAAGAAATTTGAACAAAGGCTATGTGTGCTTTTTCTAACTTTTTAAAATTTATATGAGCATGATAGCCAAGAATATATTCTTGTTGTTCTAGTTTTTTGATTCTACTTTGGCATGGTGAAATCGATAAGTTAACAGCTTTTGCTAGCTCACTAAGTGTAGTTTGTGCATTCTTCGCTAGTAGTGAGATTAACTGTTTATCTATTTTATCTAACATAGTAAAATTTACCTATAATCGTTAATATACCATAATATTTGCTATTGAAAATATAGCAATTAGTAATTAATTCTTTTATTTACATTAATACAGTAATTATTTTTAGTCATTTTAGTCTAATTTTCTAGTAATTTATCAACAAAGTTATTTATTATGAATAATATATTCAAACACAAATATACTGACCAAGCTTCATTGGTTAATAACCATTTAATAAAAACCATTGGAAACTTTTCAGAAATTAATCACAGTAAAATTGATAACCTTTCACGTGAAATCATAGACAGCGCAATAAATTATAAAGAAATAAGCTCATTTGCTAAATTAATACATGAGTTTTCATTGACTAGTAACGAAGGTGTTGTTTTAATGTGTTTAGCAGAAGCATTACTTAGAATACCAGATGCCGCAACTATAAATGATTTAATTGAAGATAAAATTCCTATTGGAGATTGGAATAAACACATAAAGAATGAAAATGATGTTTTCGTAAACATTTCTTCTATAGCGTTTTTGTTAACAGGAAAAATAGTAGAAGAAAAACCTCAAGAAAATAAAAATATTTTAGTCAAGATGGTTAAAAATCTATCTGGACCATTATTAAGAAATGCCATTAAACAAGCAATAAATATTTTAGCTAAACAATTTGTATTTGAGCGAGATATAAAAAAAGCAATTAAACAAAGTGATAATAAAAAAAATAATAAATACACTTTTTCATTTGATATGCTTGGTGAAGCAGCAGTAACTTATGAAGATTCAGAAAGATATTACAGTCAATATGAAGAAGCTATTTTACAAACAGGAAAAAGTTTAAATCCACATAAAAAAAGTATTTCAATTAAGCTATCTTCATTACATCCAAGATACGAAAGAAACAAATTTGATTTACTAAAAAAAGAACTATTACCAAAAATTTTTAAACTTGTGGAATTAGGTAGAGAAAATAAAGTAGATATTTGTATTGATGCTGAGGAAGCTGATAGATTAAATTTATCACTTTTCATGTTTAAAGATATTATTGAAAGCAAATTAATTGACAATGTTTATCACGGTTTTGGATTTGCTATTCAAGCATATCAAAAAAGAACATTTTTCTTATTAGATTGGCTCAATGATTATTTACAAAGTGTTGATAAAAAAATTAATATTAGATTAGTCAAAGGTGCTTATTGGGATACAGAAATCAAAATCGCTCAAGAAGAAGGTTTTGAAAACTACCCTGTTTTTACTAAGAAATTTGCTACAGACATATCTTATCTAGCTTGTGCACATAAACTATTAGTAAATAAAAATATCTTTTCACAATTTGCCACTCATAATGCACATAGTATTTCTTATATTCATACTCTATTTAAAAACACTAATTTTGAATTCCAAAAATTGCATGGGATGGGTGATGAGATATATTCATTTTTAGAAAATAAACCTGATTTTAAATGTAGAGTATATGCTCCAGTAGGAGGCTATAAGGATTTGTTGCCATATTTAGTTAGAAGATTATTAGAAAATGGTGCAAATACGTCTTTTATTCATCAACTAAAATCCAAAAATTTTGATATTGATAAATTGATTCAATCACCATTTTTGAAGCTAGATAAGTTAAAAACTGACAAAATTCCTTTACCAATGAATATTTTGGGCAATAGAGATAATTCAAAAGGTCTGGATATAAGTGAAGAATCTGTGATTAATAATTATAAAGTTATAAAAAAACTAAATAATATAAATGCATTTTCGATTATAAATGGTGAAGACATAAAATCTGATAAAAAATTAGATATTATCTCACCAAGTGATTTTACCTTATTAGGTTCAAAATATTTTGCTACAGATCAAATTGTAGATGAAGCAATTAATAACCTCAAAGATTACTCTATATCGTGGAAAAATTTTCCAATTAAAAAAAAATCAGAAATTATTTTAAATTTTGCTAATTTAATTGAAGAAAATTTTAAGGAAATAATTGAAATTTGTGCACAAGAATCTGGCAAAAGTATTAAAAATTCTATAGCTGAAATTAGAGAGGCTGTTGATTTTTGCAGGTACTATTCTAAGGAAGCAAACTTAATATTTAAAGAACAAATTCTTAAAGGGCCAACAGGTGAACTTAATAGATATAGATTAATAGGAAAGGGATTAACTTTAGTAATTAGCCCATGGAATTTTCCTATAGCAATTTTTGTAGGTCAAACAATAGCTGCACTAATTACTGGTAATGTTGTTTTAACTAAACCTGCAGAACAATCCTCTTATGCAGCATATTTTATAATTAAACTTTTATTAAAAGCAGGACTACCTAACAATTCAATTGCCTTGATCTTGGGTGACGGTGCATTAATTTCCAACAAAGTTATTAATGATAAAAAACTTAGAAATGTTTTATTTACTGGCTCTCTAAATACAGCAAAAATTATCCAATCAAACTTACAAAAACAAGAGAGTATTACTAATTTTATTGCAGAAACAGGTGGTTTAAATTGTATGATTGTTGATAGCTCAGCTTTACCAGAACATGTTGTTAAAGATGTTGTGAATTCAGGATTTGATAGTGCCGGACAAAGATGTTCAGCTTGTAGAATTTTATGCGTAGAAGAAAATGTGTACAAAAAAATTAAAGATACATTAATTGGTGCAATGAATACTCAAAATATCGGAAACCCAGAAAAACTTTCAACAGATATTGGACCAGTAATTGATGAGGAGGCTTACAACAGTATAAAAAAACATATTGATAATTTTGATAATGTTTATCAAACAAATTTTCAAAATGATTTAGGATATTTCATTCCACCAACTTTAATAGAAATAAAAAAATTAAGTGATTTAAAAAATGAAGTTTTTGGTCCTGTAGTACATATTTTTAAATATAAAGCTTCAGAATTAAATGAATTAATTGATGACATTAATGATTTAGGTTTTGGTTTAACATTAGGTATCCACAGTAGATTAGATAAAACTATTGATAAAATCATTTCCAAAGCAGAAGTTGGAAACATTTATATTAATCGAAATATGATTGGAGCCGTTGTTGGTGTACAGCCATTTGGGGGCTTTGAAAAATCTGGAACAGGACCTAAGGCAGGGGGCCCTGAATACCTGAAAAGACTATGTTATGAACAAAGTATATCAAATAACACAGCAGCTATGGGTGGTAATGCATCCTTATTAGCTGAAGTTGATGACTAAACTTTACTAATAAATTATCTTAAACCTCTTACTTTGTCTGCAATTTTGCGTCATTTAACTTTTAAATAAAAAGAATTAAGTTTCCATTTAAGTAAAAATTAAAAAATATATTAAGAATTAATGTTAATTTATAAAATTTCAGATTCAATCGTATTTAGTGCATTAAAAAATATTAAGCATGGTTTTCTTGAAATTAAAAAGGTTAATGGAGAAGTTTTAAAATTTGGTAATCCAGATGATAATTTAAAAGTTTTCTTAGAAATTAAAGATGAAAGCCTTAATTATAATCTGATTAAAAGTGGCAGTGTTGGATTAGGTGAATCTTATATGAAAGATTTTTTTATAACAAATAACCTATCTGATTTAATTGAGTTAACTGCAAAAAATATAAATGTTATTTATAAATTTTCAGGTATTTTTGATTTACCATTCATTAATTTTTTAAAAAATAAAATTATAAAAAATACCAAAAACCGAAGCAAAGAAAACATTGCAAAACACTATGATTTGGGAAATGATTTCTTTTCTTTATGGCTTGATAAAACCTTAACTTATTCCAGCGCTATATTTGAGAGCCCTAAGCAAGATCTTTTCAATGCTCAGAATAATAAATACCAAAAATTGATTGATCTTTTAAAACCAACAAATGGAAGTAAAATTCTAGAAATTGGTTGTGGTTGGGGTGGATTTGCAGAATACCTGGGCACTAATTATGATGTTAAATTAGATTGTATCACCATTTCAAAAAAGCAATTTGAATTTGCAAAAGAAAGAATCCATAAATGTGGACTTAATGAAAAAGTAAATATTGAAATAAAAGATTATAGAGATTTAAAGAGTAAATATGATCATATAGCATCTATAGAAATGATAGAGGCAGTAGGACAAAACTATTTAGATAGCTATTTTAACACAATCAAGAATAATCTAACTTCATCAGGCACAGTGGGTATTCAAGCTATAACTATCGATGATAGCTTGTTTGATAGATATAAAAATAAACAGGACTTTATCCAAAAATATATTTTTCCTGGAGGTTTTTTACCTTCTAGAAATGAATTACAAAATTATGTTGATACTAATGGTTTAAAGTTTGATGAATACAATTCATATGCCAATCATTACTCTGATACTTTGATTATTTGGAGAGAGATATTTAATAAAAAGTGGGATTTGATTAAAGAGCAAGGTTTTGATTTAACATTTAAAAGAATGTGGGAATTTTACCTGTCTTATTGTGAGGCTGGCTTTAAATCAAAAAATATAGATCTAATTCAATTTTCATTACAAAATAAATAACAATAGGAGAGACATGATAAACTTTAAGAAATTTAAATTAACGGTATTAATAATTGCTTTATTCTTTACGGCAAGTTGTATAAACAATAACTCTATGAAACCAACAGATTTTAAAAATACAGAACCGTCAATGACTATAGAGAAATACTTTGATGGTCCTGTTAAAGCATGGGGTCTATTACAAGATCGAAGTGGCAAAGTTACTAGACAATTTAAAGCTGATATGTTTGGTAGTTTTGAGGGTGATATCTTAACTCTTAAAGAAGATTTCTATTGGACAGACGGTGAAAAACAAAACCGAATATGGAAAATCAAAAAAATTGATCAAAATTACTATGAAGGATCTGCACCTGATGTTGTAGGAACTGCTAAAGGGTTTCAATATGGATCTGCCTTTAAATTTGAATATGATTTAATGGTCCCTTTTAAAGGAAAGAATATTAAAGTTTCATTTGATGATTGGATTTTTAAACAAGACGAAGAGGTTGCTATCAATAGAGCCACATTAACAAAATTTGGATTTAAAGTGGGTGAGTTGACGGTATTCTTTAAGAAAAATTAGTAGTCAATTTTTTTCATACCTTTTTCAACTATCTTAAAATACCAGCTACTTGGAAGTATTCTTAGAGTTTTCATTATAAAGGTAAAAGCTTTTGGAAAATGGATTTCAAATCCCTTATTTTTGATTAAACCAATATAGATTTGTTCTGCAGCAAATTCTGGTGACTTTATCATGGGCATAGGAAAATCATTCTGGTCAGTCATTGGTGTTTTAATGAACCCAGGGCTTATCAGGGAAACACGCACGTTTACTCTTTTCATTTCAAAATATAAACTTTCTGCAAAACTTGTAAGTGCAGACTTTGATGCACAATAACCTCCAGCTGCAGGTAACCCTCTATAACCAGCAACTGAAGAAATTATAGATATTTGACCACCTTTTTTATTATTATAATATTCATAAATTGCGTTGATAGAATTCATTGTACCAAAGTAATTTACTTCCATAATTTTTCTTATTTTATCTAAGTTAAATTTTTTTTCAGATTTTGGATCATGTATCCCGGTACCAAACACACAAATTTCAATATTTTCAAATTTTTTTACAATATCATTGAAGATAGCTTTACATTGCTCTGTATTTGTAACATCTAAAGGAAATGAATGGATATTTTCATTCTCAGTATGCAACTCTTGTAATAAGTTTTCTCGTCTAGCTGAGGCAGCAACTGTCCATCCTTCTTTAGCAAATTTTAGAGCTAAAGACCTACCAATTCCACTACTAGCGCCGGTGATCCAAATTACTTTTTTATCATTCATTAAGTAATGTATAATATGATTATGTTAAAAAACAAATTTTTATCTTTTTTATTATTTGCAATAATAACTTACTCGGCATCTGTTATTGGAGGTATTGCAACTATTGGATTTAAAGAGCCTTGGTATTCATTATTGATAAAGCCATCATACAATCCACCAAGCTGGATCTTTGCACCTGTTTGGACAACACTATATTTAATGATGACTATTGCCATATGGTCTTTTTGGCATAGTAAAAAAAGAGACATAGATACGATTTATATTTATATCGTTCATTTAATTTTTAATACAACTTGGAGTATAGTATTTTTTGTTTTTCATAAAATTTTATTAGCATTACTAGTTTTAATTATTTTAATAGCTTTAATAGTTTTATTAATGCAAAGATTTAAGAAAATAACTTTAGTAAGTTATTATTTAATGATTCCTTATTTACTTTGGTGTTTTTACGCATTAATTCTTAACTTAAGTTTATTTATTTTAAATTAATTATGGATGATGTTGTAATAATTGGTGGTGGTATCATTGGAGTTGCAACAGCTTATTTTTTATCTAAAGAAGGTCGAAAAGTTAAAGTTATAGAAAAAGATCCATCGTACAAAGAAGCCTCATTCCCTTTATCCTTGGGTGGCTTTAGAAGACAATTTTTTCAAAAAGAAAATATTTTGTTAGGTAAATTTGCAAGAGATTTTATTTTTCAAATACCAGAATTACTCAAAACTAAAAAAAATCCTAACCCTACAGCTAGTATGGTACCAAATGGTTACTTATTAATGTTTGGACCTGAGCATGCAGAGGAACAGTATAGAGCGTTAGAAAACCATAAAGAGTGTGGAGCTGGAACAAAAAATATAAAAGGTTCAGAATTATCCAAGGTTTTTTCTTACATTAACGATGAAGGTATAGAAACTGCCACTTATACAGATGATAAAAGTGAGGGTTGGATTGATCCTTTTATGTTTCACGGTGCTTTAAAAAGCAAGGCCACAGAACTTGGGGCTGAATTTATTAAGGGAGAAGTAAAAGAAATATCAGAAATTAATGCTAAGATAATTATTTCTGCTGCAGGTTGTTGGACTAAAAAAATATTAAACGATATTCCTGTTATTCCACAAAAACACACTGTTTTCAGAGTTAAGTGCCCAACATATATATCTGAAATGCCTTTATCTGCTGATTTAACAACTGGTGTTTATTGGAGGCCAGAGGGCAAAGAATATTTAGCTGGTTCTCCAAAATCTACTTTTGATGCAACAAATCTTGAACCTGCTTGGGATGACTTTGAAGAGTTGGTATGGCCAGCTTTAGCAAAAAGAATTCCAATGTTTGAAGAGCTTAAATTAACTGGTGCTTGGGCAGGATTTTATGATCATAACCAACTAGACAGTAATGCTATTGTTGGTAAGCATCCTAAATACGAAAATGTATATATGGCTTCGGGTTTCACAGGAAGAGGATTACAACAAGCACCTGGCATTGGCAGAGCTTTGACAGAACTTATAACAACAGGTTCTTATCAAACTATAGATGTAAGCGCTTTTAATGTTGAAAGAATATTTAGTAAAGAAGCTAGACCAGAACCTTACGTATTATAACGTATTATGTTCCACAAAAAGTTTGATATTTCTTATCGCTGTGTGGAGCAGGTGACATAAATTCTAAATCATCGCTATTAACTAAATAAGGATTTTTTAATATTTTTATTAACCTATTAAACAATGTTAAATCACCATTACTTGCTAATGTTAAAGCTTCTTCAACTTTATGGTTACGAGGTATTACCATTGGGTTAGAAGAATTCATTAACTCCATAGATTTATCATGGGTATTAGCAAACATTGCTAATCTTTTTACCCATTTAATTTTCCATAAATCAAAGTTTGCATTATCATAAACTTCAGAATTTTTAATTGTCTTATTCATCAAAAAAATAAAGGTATTTGTATAGTCTACTTTATTTTTCTGCATCCAATTTAATAATTCCATAATTAAATTTTTATCTTCTTTATCTTCACCATATAATCCAAGTTTATCTCTCATCATATTTAACCATTTTGTTTCATAATTTTGTTCGAATTTATCTAAAGCTTCTGTGGCTAATTTAATCGCTTCATCTTCATTTTTACTAATAAGAGGAATGAGACATTCAGCAAACCTTGTTAAATTCCATTTGGTAATTTTTGGTTGATTATCATAGGCGTATCTACCTAATTGATCTATTGAACTAAAAACTGTTTTAGGATCATAAGCATCCATAAACGCACACGGACCATAATCTATTGTTTCAGCGGATATAGACATATTATCAGTATTCATAACTCCATGAATAAAACCGACACGCATCCAGTCAATTACAAGTTGGGTTTGTTTTTCGATTAAAACATTCAGTAAGTCTAATGCTTTATTCTTTGATGATTTTATATTGGGGTAGTATTTTTCAATTGTGTAATTAATTAAGATTTCTAAATCACTAATATTTTGTTTTGCAGCAATGTATTGAAATGTTCCAACTCTTATATGCCCTAAGGCTACCCTTGTAAGAATTGCACCTTTCGAAATTTGCTCTCTAATCACATCTTCACCAGTTTTAACCACTGCTAAACTTCTAGTGGTAGGTATTTTTAAAAAATGCATTGCTTCACTTATTATATATTCTCTCAACATTGGGCCTAAAACAGCCCTACCATCACCACCTCGTGAGAATGGAGTTCTACCTGAACCTTTAAATTGTATATCAAATCGCTCATTACTTTTGGTCAAGTGTTCACCGATTAAAACAGCTCTTCCATCACCAAGCATTGTAAAATGACCAAATTGATGACCAGCATAGGCTTGCGCTATAGAGTTAGATCCTTCAGGTAACATATTTCCTGAAAAAATTTTTGATAAATCGTCATCATTAATATTTGAAAAATCTAGATTTAATTTATTTGCTAGATCTTTATTTAATATTAATATTTCTGGTGAGTTTACAGCAACAGGGTTGATATCTTCTTTGAATGTTTTTGGTAATCTTGAATAACTATTGTCGAAATGCCAACCAATTGTCATTTTATCGATTAGTTAACTTCTGCTTGATTTTCTTTTGGTTTAATTTCAGTTTTAAATTGATTTGAGATTTTTTGAACTTCTACTGCTGAAACTTTGTATTCAGCACACATTGTTTCTTCATCTTTACCATGACCCGTTACCATATTGACCATATGTTCCGGAAAATGGAATGTTGTGAATACTATGCCTTCTTTAACTTTATCTGTAACCTCTACTTTTAGGGCAACTTCCCCTCGTCCAGAATAAAGTCTTCCTATGTCACCTGTATTTAACTCTCTTTTGTTGGCATCATTCGGGTGAACTAATAATAAATCTTCAGAAACTATATTGATATTACTTGTACGTCTTGTCATCGTAGCAGCATTGTAGTGTTGTAGAACTCTACTAGTTGTTAAAATTAATGGGTATTCTTTTTTATTTTTTTCTATTTCTGTAGATTCTTTCCAGTCAAAATTTTTAAGACGTCCTTTTCCAAGTTTAAAAGTTTCTTTATGCAAAATTTGTGTATCTGTTCCATCTTCTTGAACTGGCCATTGTAATCCCATTTTACCAAGTCTCTCTCTTGTTACCCCTTTAAAGAAAGGAACAACATCAGCTATTTCTGCTAGAACTTGATCAGCGTCATATTCAGGTTGATCAAAGCCTAATTTTTGCATCATGTCTGTCACAATTGTTCCATCAGTTTTAGTACCAGGCAAAGGAGGTACAGCTCGATTGACTCTTTGAATTCTTCTTTCTGTATTAGTAAAAGTTCCATTTTTTTCTAAGAAAGTTGTTCCAGGCAATACTACCGTTGCAAGTTTTGCTGTTTCACTCATAAAAATTTCTTGAACTACTAATAACTCTAATGAGTTCATTGCATCAACAACATGTGCACTATTTGGATCTGTTTGAACAATATCTTCTCCAATAATCCAGACAGCTTTAACATCTTTATTAATTGCCCCATCAAACATCTCAGGAATTTTTAATCCTGCTTTTGTTGGGTGAATTACTCCATACTTTTCAGTATAAAAATCTTGATTTTTTTTGTCCGCAACCTCAAAGTATCCAGCTCCTTGGTGAGGTTGACAGCCCATATCAGCAGCTCCTTGAACGTTATTTTGTCCTCTTAATGGGTTAACACCAACACCTCTTCTACCAATATTTCCTGTAATCATTGCAAGGTCAGCAATTAACATTACTGTTTTAGAGCCTTGTTCTTGTTCTGTAACACCTAAACCATGGAATTCCATAGAGTTTTTAGCTGTTGCATAAGCAATTGCAGCTTCTTTAACTAATTGTTTATCAACACCTGCAACTTTGGCTAGTTGATCCATATCTTGTCTCTCAATTTCTTTAATGAAATTTGCAAAACCTTCGGTTCTATCTCTAACAAAGTCTTTATCATAAAGATTTGCTTTCATTATAAAATGCAAAATCATGTTCAAAACAGCCACATTAGTTCCTGGTCTAAGTTTAATGTGATAATCAGCTAGTTTAGCTAGCTCCGTAGTAATGGGATCTAGTACTATTAATTTTTTACCCTTCATTACTTGTTGTTTTATTTTTGCTCCAGTAACTGGGTGAGCATTTGTTGGATTTGCTCCAATAACCATAAATAAATCAGCATAATAAATATCTTCTGTAGAATTCGTTGCGGCACCAGTTCCAAAAGTTTGTTGCATTCCCCAAGCAGTTGGTGAGTGACAAATTCTTGCACAGCAATCAATATTGTTAGTTCCTATTACTGCTCTAATCATTTTTTGGAAAACATAATTTTCTTCATTAGTACATCTTGCAGAAGAAATACCTGCAACTGCGTCTGGTCCACTTTCTTTTGTAATTCTATTTAATTCTTTTTTAATAAAGTCATATGCTTCGTCCCATGATGCTTCTTCAAATTTACCATTTCTTTTAATTAAAGGAGTTTTTAATCTGTCAGGGTGATCATAAAATCCAAAAGCATATCTTCCTTTAATACAAGTGTGACCTGCATTAACCTCAGATTCTTTAGGGGTAGAAATTGCAACAACTTTATTATCTTTGATTGATGCTTCCAAATTACATCCCACTCCACAATAAGAACAAGTAGTTCTAACTTTTTCATCTACAGCAACAGATTTTGATTGAAAAACATCAGAGATAGCATCTGTTGGACATGTGTGTGCACAAGCACCACAAGATACACAAGACGAGTCTCCAAATAATGCATCATTATCTGTTGTGATTTTAGATTCAAATCCTCTACCACTCATTGTTAAAACAAAAGATCCTTGAATTTCGTCACAAGCACGAACACATCTTCCACAGTTAATACAGTTATCCAAATTCATTCTCATATAATCATGAGAAGTATCTTTCTTAATACCCTTATGTTGTTTTGGACTGTTATATCTATGATCTGATATACCCAAATCATTTGCAACATCTTGAAGTTCACAATTATTATTTACTTCACAAGTATCACATTCCATTGGGTGGTCTGTTAAAACTAGTTCGACAATATTTTTTCTTAACTCCGTTAAACTTTCGTTGTTAGTAAAAATATATTGGTTTTCAGCAACTGGTGTATGGCATGATGCTACAACTTTAGTTGGACCATCTTTTACTAGCGCCACTTCTACAGAACAAACTCTACAAGCACCATAAGGGGCTAAGTTTGGATCGTCACAAAGTGTAGGAACTTTTTTTTCACCTAAATAACTTTTTACGAAATTTAAAACAGAGGTATGGTTTGGACCAATTTCATATGGCTTACCATCTATGTATGCAATTTTTCTTTTTTCTGAGCTCATTAATTATCTTTCACCATATCATCCTTCATTTCATCACCAAAATATTTTAATATATTCATGATAGGAGTAGGAATTGCTCCACACAAAGCACATAAACAGCCTTTTTGCATAGTCACAAGTAGCTCATTCAGTAATTTTAATGGAATTTTAGCAGTTTTATTCTTTGCTTGATCAAACATTTCTTTGCCTCTGTAAGAACCAAGTCTACCGGGAAAGCATTTTCCACACGATTCTTCAGCAGAAAACTCAAATAAATGATGAATATATTCAACCATAGGAAAATCTTTTGGAATACTTACTATACTTGCGTGTCCCAACATAAAACCAGCAGCAGTAAATTCTTGAAAATCTAAATTTAATTTTTCAACCTCGGTAATAGGAATTACACCTCCTAATGGACCCCCAATTTGTAATGCTTTAATAGGTTCTTTAAAACCACCACCAATATCATTTAAAACTTTTTTCATTGGCGTTCCCATTTCAACTTCATAAACACCTGGATTGTTGAAAAAACTATCAAAGCAGACTAATTTGGTTCCAGCAGATTTTTTATTTCCAATTGCAGAAAACTTATCAGCTCCATTAATCAATATTCCTGTAGCAGCGGCTAATGTTTCAACGTTATTTACAACAGTTGGTTTCTTGTAAAGACCTTCAGTAACAGGGAAGGGAGGTCTAACATCTACTTCAGCTCTTCTACCTTCAATTGATGCAATCAATGCTGTTTCTTCTCCACAAATATAAGCACCTTGCCCAATACAAATATTTAAATCAAAAGAAAATTTAGTTCCTAAAATATTTTCACCAAGCAACCCTGCTTTTTTTAAAGAATTGATAGCACCATTTATTGCTTCAATAGATTTTGGATATTCACCTCTTATATATAAAACACCTTCATCACTTCCAATAACATATCCACAAATAATCATTCCAAATAAAACTTTTAATGGCTGATCTTCTAATAAATATCTATCAGAGAAGGCACCCGAGTCACCTTCATCCGCATTGCATATAACATATTTTTTTTCAGAGGGAGCTTTTCTACAAAAATCCCATTTCATTCCTGCTGGAAAACCGGCACCACCTCTACCTGTTAAATTTGAATCTAGTAATGATTTTATAATTTTTTGCTTATCAGTATTAATAAACTTACTTAAAGTATCTTTAAATTGATCTAAATTTGAAAGTTTATCATCCATTAAAAAACTTGTTGAAGCAAAACTTTTTGAGAAAAATTTTTCCTGTATAATTTTTTCTCCTTTGATTATCTCATCAATTTTATTGATATCATTGCCAGCATAGTTTTCACCATTATAATGAAAGGCTTTATTTTCATAACAGTGACCAAGACAAAACATTTCACCAACTTTGTCATCACCTAATTTTTCTTTTAACTTTTTCTTTAAGGGTTCTTGTGTTCCAGAACACATGCAAGCACTTCCGTTACAAACAAAGGCTTTTTTGGCTCTGTGAGCTGGTCTTAAAAATTCATAAAAACTCTCAGCACCATGAATAGTGGATACACCCATATTATATTCATTAGCTATTTCTTTAATTCCACTTGCGTCTTTAGAGTTTAGGGATCTTTCAGATATTTTTTCGAATAGATTTTTCTTTAAACCAATTCTGCCTGATAAGTTACTTATATTTTTTGACACTATTTACCCTGTTAAAATTTTTAATTTTTTATTATAATTCTCTCATTATTACTATAAATATTAAAACTATCCCCTTTTACAAAACCAACTAATGTCATGTCAAACTTATTAGCTAAATCTATAGCGAGACTGGTTGGCGCACCTACACCAATTAAGACACCTATATTCGCCATGAGAGCCTTTTGCACAAGATCAAAGTTTAGTCTTCCAGAGCAGGTTAGAAATTGAGAGCTATTATCAAGTAAATTTTCTTTTAAGACAAATCCAATTAGTTTGTCTAAAGCATTATGTCGTCCTACATCTTCTTTTAAGGCAATAATTTGTCCATTCGTATTAAATAACCCACTAGCATGAATGCCACCCGTCTTTGAAAACTCAGATTGGTTTTGTTTTAATATATCTGGAGATTTCATTATAATTTCATGAGATATTTTAGGGATAGATTTTAATATTTTATCTTTCTTAATAATTTCTAAAGATTCAAGAGATGTTTTCCCGCACACCCCACATGAGGAATTAGTCAAAAAATTTCTTTTAATTTTATCAATATCTATATTCTCGGAATTATTTATTGAAATAATAACTTTATTTTGTAATTTATATTGCCCAACAGCTTCACCACTAGCTTCAATATTTTCTATATGGCTGATTTTTTCAATTACTCTTTCATTAAAAAGAAAGCCAGTAACTAAATTCTCATCATCTCCAGGTGTTCTCATCGTAATGGATATAGTATTTTCTATCCAATTTTCTTTATCTTTATATTTGAGTATTATTTGAAGCGGTTCTTCAATGGATATTTGATCATTAACCTCTTTCGAGTTATTAGATCTAAATTTTGTGACTTTATAATTAGAATTCATTTAACTAGTATATTTAAACTAGCTAAATTTGAAACAAGGAAAAGATTAGCTTTTCCAACTACTTGGGTAGTTTTTCTTTAATATGAAACGATTTAGAATAACTGCATAAACAATTATTACTATAGAACCAAAAATAATAGGATTTAGTAAAAAATCATATGAAACTACACCAAGTATTATAACAATAGGATTTCCTCCTGCTGGTGGGTGAGTTACACCAAGTAGTATCATTACAAAAATACCAAGACCTACAGCAATAGCTACTTGTAAAAATTGATCAATCGGTAAAAATTTTAAAATTAATACACCAACTATAGATGTTACCAAGTGTCCAAAAAAAACATTTTTGGGTTGAGCAAAAGGACTTTCTGGATATCCAAAAAGTAAAACCATAGAAGATCCAAATGATCCAGCTAAAAATAACCCATAGGGAGTTTCAAAACTTAAGAATGAAAGGGTACCAATTGTGATTATTGAAAATATTAAAGCATATAGAGCTCTGTTAAAGTTTTTTTTTATTGCATGTATCATATTCTTTTATTCATATTGTTAGTGTTATTTTATAGCTTTAGGGCTTTTGAAAGAGTTTTAAAAGGAAGCAATAAACATTCTTTTCTAGAAATATTTTCTGGATTCATTATTTTTTTAAAATCTTTTAAATCTTTTATATTAATTCTTTTTAATTGATCAAAATTTTTATCAAAGAAAAGTTCTGCATTTAAGACAAAATCTGAAATTTTTTCTATCGGAACTTGCATAACCCACCTCGAAAGTAAACTTACTGAGGCTTGACAGTACACACATGATCTACATTGATACCCTATGTCTTGAACTATATTGTCTTTGACTATCAAGCTAATTTCCATTTCATCACCACATAACGGGTTTTTGTTCGTTGATTGATGTGTATGATTCTTAACCACTTTGTGGTTTTCTGTGTTAGATGCGATTTCTAAAATTTCTAAGTCCATTATAATTCTTTAATTAAGAGATTAATGTTTTATATTTTGATTTATGCAAGATAACAATATTTTAGCTGTTGTGCTAGCAGGAGGA
The DNA here is from genome assembly GCF_059512485.2 of Candidatus Pelagibacter sp. uisw_138. NCBI lineage: Bacteria > Pseudomonadati > Pseudomonadota > Alphaproteobacteria > Candidatus Pelagibacterales > Candidatus Pelagibacteraceae > Candidatus Pelagibacter > Candidatus Pelagibacter sp. uisw_138. Next base: position 292,400 of record NZ_CM183453.2, read on the forward strand.
AAATCAAAGAGATTTGGTGAGGATAAAAACCAGACAAAACTTGGTGATAAAACATTGTTAGAACACGTTTTATTAAAAATTAATAATAGATATGAAGAGATACTTATTGTCTCAAGTCACAGCTTAGATACAAAAAAAATAAAAAATGTAACAATAATTTCGGATTGTTTTGATGACTTTGGACCATTAGCAGGAGTTCTGAGTGCAATGAAATGGGTTAAAGAAAATCAAAAATCATATCAGTGGATTGCAACTTTTCCATCTGACACACCTTTTTTTGAAACATCAATTATTGATGAATATCAAAAAAGAATTAAACTAAAAGATAGCTTGTTGTATTTTGTTAAATCAAACAACAAAAGACATAACATTTTTGGTTTATGGTCAGTTGAATTATTAAAACTACTTGAAAATGACTTGATTAATAATAATTTTAGAAAAGTAGAGGATTGGGCAAATAAAATAGGGGTAAAAACGATTGATATTGAGACTAAAAAATTTGATCCTTTTTTTAATATAAATACCAAAGAAGATTTAGAAGAAGCAAAAAAAATACTAAAAAAGAATTAAAATGATTACTTATAAAGAAGCTAAGAAAATCTTAATCAAATCTAAGATAAAAATTAAAAATGAAATTATTAATTCATTGAAGTCATTAAATAGGATTAATGTATTAGATATCTACTCAACTGTAAATTATCCAGCAGGAACTAATGCTGCATTTGATGGTTTTGCTATTAATTCAAAAGATACAAACAAGTTAAATAAAGATAATTCACAAAATTTTAAAATTTTAAAAATTATATCTGCGGGAGATAATCCGTCATTAAAAAAAATAAATAAGTTTGAAGCTGTCGAGGTAATGACAGGTGCACTTATACCAAAAGATTTTGATACTATAATTCCAATAGAAAAAATTGTTTTTGATAAAAATAGAAAATTTATTTTAATTAATGAAAAAATAAAAAATAACCAGCACATCAGATATGCTGGATCAGATTATAAAAAAAAAGATTTGATAATTAAAAAAGGAACCATAATTCAACCTTCTCATATATTAGCCTTTAAAACATTAGGCATAGTAAATATTAAAGTTAAAAAGAAGCCTAATATTTTATTTTTTTCAACAGGAAATGAAATTTCTAATAATAGGGATGTTGCTAATTGGAAAGTTAGAAACTCTAATAGTCATTATATAAAATCCTTATCTAATAATTTTTTATTTAACTTTATAGATGGTGGAATTTTAAGAGATAAGGATGCTAAACTTTTTCAAAAAAAAATAGAAAAAAGTTTTAAATCTAAAGTAGATATTATAATTACATCTGGCGCTGTATCTGCTGGTAAACATGATTTTGTTCCATATATAATTAAACAATTTAATTTATCTAATTTTTTTAAAGGTGTTTTGATTAGGCCTGGTAAACCAGTTTTGTTTGCAAAATTTAAGAAAACTGAAAAAGCCATTTTTGGGCTACCCGGTAATCCTATTTCTTCATCTGCTTGTTTTAGATTTTTTGTTTACCCTTATCTGCTTAATATTCTAGGGGTTAAGGCTGAAAAACCATTTAAAGCTAAATTAAAAAATGGTTATTCTAAGAGTAAAAAGATTATTAGATTTTTAAAAGCAAAATTAACTTCAACTAATGATGGAAAAATAGAATTACAGGTTTTAAAAGGTCAAGAATCTTTCAGAATTAAATCATTTGTAGTGTCAAATGTATGGGGTCTATTCAAAGATGGACAATCTATATTCAAAAAAGGGGAGTTAATTGATTGTTATTCTCCCATTGGCTCAAATATTAATATTTTTAAATAGACTTCATTTTTATTGTAGTGCTAAATAATTACCATTAAATATCAAATTATGATCGAGCAAAAAAATGAAAAAATTGCAATTCCAGTAGTTTTATTAGCCGGTCTTATATGGTCCTTTGGACCTTTAGTTGTAAGATACATGGATCAACCCAATTTAGTTCCTTGGCAATATATTTTTGCAAGAGGCCTAACAATCTTTTTAGTTTTAAACCTTTATCTTTTTTTTGAAGAAGGAAAGGATTTTTATAAAAATTATTTAAAGATTGGAATGTCAGGTGTTATTGGCGGAACTGGACTAGGTATTGCAATGATTACGTTTATTTACTCAATAACAAATACTAGTGCAGCTGTTACTTTACTTTGTCTAGCTGCAATGCCATTTTTTACTGCTTTATTAGGTTTTTTATTTTTAAAAGAAAAAATTTCACTCAATGTTTGGGTAGCAATTATAATTGCTACAATTGGAATAATAATAATAGCTATTGGTAACATTGAAAAAAATTCTTTATTAGGGCTTATTTTTGGTATGACTTCCTCTATAGGGTTTTCTGTCTTTTCAGTTACCTTAAGATGGAAAAAAGAAACTCCAAAATTTACAACTGTAGCCTTTGCTGGTCTTTTTTGCTTTGTGGTTGCATCAATAGTTATTTTAACTAATGACATGGTTTTTTTATCCACAAGTTATAATGGAGCACTATTCTCTTTACATGGTACTTTAGTTTGTATGGGTTTAATTTTATATTCTATTGGATCAAAAGCTATACCTGCAGCAGAACTTACTTTATTGTCACTAACTGAAGTTATAGGTGGAATATTTTGGGTATGGATTCCAATTTTAGGAATTAATGAGATACCCTCAACAAATACAATAATAGGTGGCTTCTTTCTTTTTATGTCTATCATTTATTATAGTCTTACGATTAAAACTAATAGAAGATTTATTGCTCTAAATTAACCAAAATGGAAAGACCAGATTTTTTTAATTTAAAAAACGGTGAGAAGGCTAAACTACCTTTCACAGATCAAGAATATCAGAGACGATTAACTAATTTAAGAACCACAATGAGTAAAAATAATCTTGATATGATTATTCTAACTTCAATGCACAACATTGCTTACTATACAGGGTTTATTTACTGTTCTTTTGGTAGACCTTATGGCTGTGTTGTAACAGCTAATAAAGTTTCAACAATTTCAGCAAATATAGATGCAAGCCAACCTTGGCGGAGATCTCATAGTGATAATGTAATTTATACTGATTGGAAAAGAGATAATTTTTTAAAAGCAATTGTTGCAATTATTGGAAGAGATGAACCTCCTAAGAATATTGGCATTGAAAATGATCATGTAACCTTGGATGTTAAAGAAAAACTTACATCCATTTTTACTTTTTCAGTTTTTAGTGATGTATCAAAAGATTTAATGCAACTTAGAATGATTAAATCTGTTGAAGAAATAGACATTATTAAAAATGGTGCAAGAATTGCTGATCTTGGTGGTGAAGAGATCGTAAAGAACATTAAAGTTGGAGAAAGTGAGCTTGAAATTGCAATAGCAGGTAGGGATAAAATGGAACGCGAAATTGCAAAAACCTATCCTGATGCAGAATATATGGATACTTGGGTTTGGTTTCAATCAGGACTAAATACAGATGGTGCGCATAACCCAAAAACTAATAGAAAATTAAAATCAGGAGATATTCTTTCTTTAAATACTTTTCCTATGATTTCAGGATACTACACAGCTTTAGAAAGAACTCTTTTTGTAGATAAAATTGATGATGCTTCTTTAAAAGCGTGGGAAGCAAATGTTAAAGTTCATAAAAGAGGACTAGAGTTAATTAAACCAGGTGTAAAATGTTCTGATATTTGTCATGAGCTGAATGAGCTCTTTGCAGAACTTGGCTACCTTCAATACAGAACATTTGGTTATGGCCATTCTTTTGGAGTGTTGTCACATTTTTATGGAAGAGAAGTAGGATTAGAATTACGAGAAGATATAGATACTGTATTAGAGGAAAACATGGTTGTTTCTATGGAACCAATGATCATGATACCTGATGGAAAACCAGGAGCTGGAGGATATAGAGAGCATGATATCTTGATTATAGGAAAAGATAATGCTGAAAACATTACTAAGTTTCCTTTTGGCCCAGAACATAATATTATCAAATCATAAATTATGAGTGAAAAAACTGTAGTTAGTAGTTGGAATGAATGGGATCCTTTAAAACATGTAATTGTTGGTAAGGCAGATGGCACTTGTATACCGGCACCAGAACCTGCTTTAGATGCTAAGGTTCCAGAAGATTCTGATATGCGTGGTCAGTTTGGACCAAGAACAAAAGACACAGTTGATAAAGCAAATGAACTGTTAGACAATTTTTCAAATATGCTTGAAAAAAGAGGTATTAAAGTAGATAGACCAGACCCAATAGATTTTAGTCAAAAAACATCTACACCAGATTGGGAAAGTGAGACAATGTTTGGCTGCATGCCACCAAGAGATGTTTTGTTAACTGTTGGTAGTGAAATATTAGAAGCTACTATGAGCTATAGATGTAGATGGTTTGAGTATTTGTGTTACAGGCCCTTATTAAAAAAATATTATGATGAAGATCCTAATATGAGACATGAAGCAGCTCCTAAACCAAGATTGACAGATGAGAATTATAGAAAAGATTATTTATCTGATAAAATCGGAATTCAAAAAAGATTAAAATGGACCGAAGATAAGTTCTTTGTAACAACTGAAGAAGAACCACTTTTTGATGCAGCAGATGTTTTAAGATTTGGTAAAGATTTAGTAGTTCAACATGGTTTTACAACAAACTTAAAAGGAATAGATTGGCTCAAAAGACACTATAAAGATCATAGAGTTCATGCTGTTAATTTTCCAGGTGACCCTTATCCAATTCATATTGATGCAACATTTACACCGATTAAAGAAGGTTTAATTATTAATAATCCGCAACGAAGACTGCCAAAAGAACAAAGAAAATTATTTGAAAACAATGGATGGGAAATTATTGATAGCGCACAACCAGCACATAATACACCCCCACCATTATGTTATTCTTCAACTTGGCTTTCAATGAATGTTCTAGTATTGGATCCAAAAACAGTTTGTGTTGAAAAAAGTGAAGTATACCAAGCAGAACAATTAGATAAATTAGGAATGGAAGTAATACCTGTAGACATGAGAGATGCCTATGCATTTGGTGGAGGCCTTCATTGCTGTACTGCAGATGTTTACCGTGAAGGTGAGCTAAAAGATTATTTTCCAAAACGATAAATATGGCAACGGTTAAAACAAAAAGAGAGCGAATAAAATTTGCTTCTGATAATGTAGCAGGTGCATGCTCCGAGGTATTAGACGCAGTATTGAAAGCTAATGATGGTGATAGCACTCCATACGGTAACGACCAAATATCAGCTGATTTACAGAAAAAGTTTTCAGAACTATTTGAAAAAGATGTAATTGTTTTTCCAACTGCATCAGGTACAGCCGCTAATGCTTTAGCATTAGCAACAATGACACCATCATTTGGCAATATTTATTGTCATAAACTTTCTCATATTAATACAGATGAATGTGGGGCACCAGAGTTTTATACAGGAGGTGGAAAATTAGTTACATTAAATGGTATTAATGGAAAAATAACTGCTGATGAATTAGATCGGGCTATTAGTGGCAAAGGTATTGTTCATCATACTCAACCTGCATCTGTAAGTATCACTCAAGTTAGTGAAACAGGAGAGATATACCAATTAGACGAGATTAAAAGGATTTCTAAAATTACACATAAACATAATTTAAATATGCATATGGATGGAGCAAGATTTGCAAACGCTTTAGTTTCACTAGATGTGAGTCCAGCTGAAATGACCTGGAAATCAGGTATCGATGTTTTATCATTTGGGGCAACTAAAAATGGTTGTCTTGCTGCTGAAGCAATTATTTTTTTTAATAAAGATCTAGTTGGTAATATTGCTTTTTTAATGAAAAGAGCAGGACATTTATTATCTAAAATGCGTTTTGTTTCAGCTCAATTAGATGCTTACATATCTAACGATGTCTGGCTACGAAATGCAAGACATGCAAATAAAATGGGTAAAAAATTAAGCGAAGGATTAAATCTCCACACTGATATCGAATTAGCATATCCAACAGAAGCCAACGAAGTATTTGCAAAATTTCCAAGAAATATGATTGAGCACTTAAATTCTAAAGGATACAAGATGAACGAAGATGAGCTAGATGGTAAAGCTGTAAGATTAGTTGCTGCATGGAACACTCAAGATAATGATGTAAATGAATTATTAGAAATTTTAAAAAAATCTAATTAGGATTTTGTTTTAAAAATTTTCTTAGAAGTTCAGATATAATTTTCGTCTTATATTTTTTTCCTCTTTTAAAATTTTTATTCATTTTATTAAACTCTAAATCAAATTTTCCTACGTTATTTAGGCTATTTGACAATATGTAATTAATATATCTATAATCTGGTTCGATACTTTGAGAAATTTTGTTTAAGTTTAAACTTTTATTTTTTTTATTAAATGTAATTACATTAAATTTTTTTGATCCAATATAAAATTTTTTATTAGAAAGGTTAATTATTTTTTTTTCATATATTGCACATTGCGCACTCAAGCTTGATGTTGTGTGTACATAGAATTTTGTATTTTCCATCACTTTGTTAGTTATGTTATTCTTATTAATTAGTATTATTCTCTTAGAAAAATTTTTTAATTTCTTTAGTAAATTATATTTTCCTGCTTCATAAATTAAATTATTTAAATCTGAATTAGGATGCAACAATATAGCTATATCTAAATCTGTGCCTTTTAAAGTTTTCAAAATAAATGAGGTAAGATCGATTTCAGAAATCTGAAATAACTTCATACTGTTAGGAAGAATTAATGTTAAATATTCCTTATCCAAATTTTCATTGATACGAATTTTAAACTTTTGGATAGCATAAAGATAAAAAAAATATTCCTTAAAGACTTTTTTATAATATAAAAATTTTTTATTTAGGGTATTTTTTTTTTGAATATTAGCTATTAATAAATTCTTTCTATGAGGTTTAAGAATTTGTTTATATTTCTCTATAAATATCTTAATCTTTTGAAACGATAGTTTATTTTCATTAATTGTTACTGGGTGTTTATAAATATTTTTTGATAAAACGTATCTATTCTTAAATGCAGATTGCTCTGGTCTTAAATAGATAATTTTAAATTTTCTAGCAAGTTCATAAAAAATTATTTCTAAATCTTGTAATGTTCCATAAATATAACCTGAAAGTAGGAGGGTGTTTTTTTTACGTTTTAATGTTCTTAAAAATTTATCTGCTTGGTAGATTTGCGATAAGTTAAGTTTAATGCCTAAAGCATGGTATTTTTTGTAAATTTTTTTACAATAATGATTGCTATGATTATTTTTTTGTATTGAAAGTTTTTCTGGTGAAATAACTTCTGTTTTAATATTTAGACGTTGAATTTGTTCTAAAAGTTTAATTTTATATATTTTCCTGTCTTCAGAATTATCTTTTTTATTAAATAATTCATCTATGAAGATTAATTTTTTCCATTTCATGAATCGAATTAAATAAATTCTTTTTTAGTTAATATACTAATAGTGTTCGCTCGAGAATTTTTTTCAGGATATGCAATATATATTAACGATGCAAGATTTGAGTTTTTAAATATAATTCTATTATAATCTTTAATTGTTCTTTTAATAAATATAGAAAAATTATTTTTATTAAATTTTTTGACTTTATAGCAAACAGTATTTTTTCTAAATGCTCCAAGAGCTATCGTTTTATTGCTATCTGAAAAAATAATTAATTTTGAATTTTGCTTGAATTGTTTAATTTTATTAAGTGCAAAACCTTTTTTTGAAAAAATAATTATTGGTATATCGGGTAATTTTTCAACCATGTTCCAGAAAATATCATTTTTATGTTGAGATTTTTTGTCAATCTTGGACAGTATTATTGTTTTTTTTAAATAATTTTTTAGCCATACTAGAATAGCAGGCCAATTCTTTAAAATTGCAGTTTCGTCACTTAGCATAATAATGTCCACATCTATTTGTTGAGCTAGTCCTAACGACATAATCTCACTTTTGGTTGGTTTTAACCTTGAATTCATCGATATTAAATTTTCTGTGGCCATTATTAATGGTTTGCCACTTCTTTTAGTTTCATCTGCAATTTTTATAATTGAAAGATATAAATTTTCATCTCCAATTTCTGCTGATAAATCCCCTCTATCAATCATTATACCATCAGAATACTCAATTATTTTTTTGTAATTTTTTAATCCTTCTAAATTTTCTATTTTAGAAATTATTAATTTTTCAGGAAATTTTTTTTTAATTTTTTGAATAATTTTTCCACTCTGAACATAACTTAAGCCAATCGCATCGTACTTAATTTTTTTTGATTTTTTTAAAAATTTACTATATTGTTTGTTTTGAAAATCATCATCATATATAGCAAGTGGAATATTAATTCCTTTTTTTGGCTTAAGTATAAAACTTTCCAATGATTTTGCTAAAATATAATCTTTACCAATTGTAATTACTTTTAATGAGTATTTTCCATCATCTAAACTAATCAAATTAGGATTTTTTGTAATTTTAGGAATTTTGTTAGAACAGGTAATAATCAAATTTTCAGAATTTGTATTATTATTATTTCTAAAAATAAATGTTATATTTTGATTTTTTTTAATTTCTATATTTTTTAAATTTTGAGTTCTTGGTTTCACTCCTGGTATGTCCAAAAGTATTCTAGAATTTTTATTAATTTTTTTGATTCTAGTAGAAATATTTTCATGCCAACTTAGTACATTATGTGATCCATTAATTCTGACTATGTCAGTCGTTTTTAATATTTTTTCTATATCTATAATTTTTTCTGAAACAGGTCCTATAGTGGGTAAAATTTTCATTTTTATGATTTAAAATTCATTGTTTATTAAAATTTTATGAATAGTTTTTTTTAATACTTGTAAATTTTAATTTAAAAGCATAATTATCTGTATTATATTTTTTTAATGCTTGATATCAATAAAATTAATCCTGTTATATTCTGTGGTCATAGCGCTAGTGGTGGAGGTATGTATTCTAGCATATTAGATTTTCATCCAGAATTACTTGTTTTTCCAAATGAATCAAAATTTTTTCAAATATTTCATCCATTTGTGGAGCTTATGAAATTTGACCAAGAAAAAAAAATAAATTATTTAATAGATAATAACTTTGAATTTTTAAAAGGGGGTTTCTTTGACGTTTGTAATGCTGATGAAAATTATTTCAATTTTAAAAAATTTATAGAAACTTTTAAATTAGAAGCTAAAATAAATGATAGTTGGGAGCATTATTTCAAGTCTATGTTTAAGGCATTTGCATCAGCTACACCACAAAAATTAGATGAGATAAAATATTATGTTGAAAGAACTTCTAGTTCAGAAATATATGCATTAGAGATAAGAGATAAGCTGCCAGAAACTAAGTTTATACATAATATAAGAGATCCAAGAGACAACTATGCTTCAATTAAATCAAGGTGGTCTAAAAAGTTAAAAAATTTATCTGATTCTGGAAGTGTAGAAGCTTTAAGACAAACTTGTATTATGCGAGGAAGATTAGGAATTGATATGGCAATTTTGAATGAAAAAATTATTGGAAAAGATAATTATTTTATTACAAAATACGACGAGATGGTAATTGATCCCAAAAAAGAGCTTTTAAAAATATCTAATTTTTTAGATATAAAATTTGCTAAATTTGATTTAACACCAACTTTTTGTGGATTACCGTGGTCTGGAAATAGTTTCAATAATAAAAAATTTTCAAATATTAGCAGTAGTCAGGCTGGATCATGGAAAAACAGGATAGATGCAGAAGAGGCGGCACTGATAGAATTTCATTTTAAAGATGTATTTGAGAAATTTAATTATAAATTTCATTTTTCTAATAGTGAACAGGTATCTGCAGCAAGAGAACATTATAAGTGGCTCAATCATTTCAGTAAAACTAAGGCAGATTTTTCTTTAGCTTCGATAGCAAAAATTTAATCTAAATTGATTTCATATTTGTTAGTAATTATATAATTTTTTTTAAAATTTTTTTTAAAGATTCATTTAATTTCTCTTTATGCGTGTTTACAATTATTTTTTTATAATCTGATTTTTCATAAACTATTTTAGAATTAAACCCAATTAAATTTTTGAGCTTTCCACTTTTTGCTCTTGCGTATAAATCTTTTGTGTCTCTTTTAACAAGTTCTTTAATTGAACAATTAACAAACACTTCATAATATTTTTCTTTAAATTTTTTCTTTGCAATTAATCTAGTTTTTTTTAATGGCGATATCACTGAAACTATTACATAGTCATAATTTTTATATAATTTATAAATATATCTTATTATTAAAATGTTATTTTCATAAATTTTTACTTTAGAGAAGTTTTTTTTATAATCTTTTTTTACCCTGAAACTATCTCCATCTATAATAATAACTTTAAATTTTTTATTTTTTAACTTTTTTGCAATTAGATTGGATAAAGTAGTTTTTCCAGAACCAGATAAACCAGTCAACCATACTACATTGTTTTTTTTCATAAAATAATTTTTTTATTTAAGTAAGCAGCAATATATATATATATATATATTCATGTTTGAAAATTATTTTTTTTACTTAATTATTTTTTTTCTTGTTATGGTTCAGTCTATTGCTGGCGTGGGTATTTTAGTGATTGGAACCCCAATTTTATTAACACTGCAATTCAACATTATTGAAGTTTTGTCTATTTTATTGCCAATATCTATAACTACCAGTTTATTGAATTACCTATTTTTTAAAATAAAAAAAAATAAAATTAAAATAGATATTAATTTGAAAAAATTATTTGTATTTATATGTGTACCATCTATTTTTTTGGGTTTGTTAGTTTTGAAAAATTTTGGGGAAATGATGAATTTTAAATTTATTGTGGCGGGTGTTATTATTGGATCTGTAATTCTTTCAATAGTTTTTAAAAAAAAAACGATTACTAATTATTCTAAGGTAATATTTTTAATATCTGTTGGGTTTGTTCATGGTTTAACTAATTCAGGAGGATCACTTTTATCTCTTTTACTTTCGTCACAAAATAAAAAAAATTATTCAAGATATAATATTACTTTTTTTTATCTTTTTTTAGCTTTATTTCAGTATATAATTTTTCTAATTATTTTTAATAATTCTATCAACAAAGATTATTATAATATTAAAATCTTATTTATAATTATAGTTGCTTCTTTAATAGGTAATTTTTTTGTTAAATATCTAAATGATAAATTTTTCAAAATTTTAATCAATATTCTAGCCATTATAGCTTCTGTAGCACTTATATCCTTTAATTAGCTATTAATTAACCTGTTGATTGGTTATCTATTTTTATACAACTTTAAAATAGTCATTAGTGAGTCAAGTCACCTGTTTTCAGTATTACAATCTGGAAATTTTAAAATATATAGAGTCTAGAGTTGAATAATAAATATTAAATCCCACAGACCATCAACTTTTCGAGTGAGAACAAAATGTTCTCTTGCTTAACTTGGGTTCTCTTTCAAAAAGTTAATGTAATCAACAACTTCTTGAAACTTTTCATCAGGAATATCTTTATATGAGTTGCCAAACTTCTCTTTGACACATAGAGCAACATGAGCATAAGGGTTTCTTCCTTTGGGGTGATTAGGGTGGCTGGGAAGTTGACTTAGTAAATAATCGCCAGCATCCTGTATCATTTTCCACAGTTTACTTGCGTTTTCTTTATTCATAAAAAAATGAAATTAATCTCTAAAATTTACAAATTCAATTGGCAGACCAATATCAATAGCTTCTATTGCAGCCATTGCTTCTTGAAGATCATCTCTTTTTTTTCCTTCAGCTCTTAATTCTTCACCTTGAATTTTAATCTGGATTTTAAGTTTAAGTTTTTTTATATCAGCAATAATTTTTTTAGCATTTTCTTGGCTAATACCTTCTTCTAATTCACTGACTTGCCTGACAGTTGTACCTGCAGCACTTTCTGAATTTTTAATAACTATTACCCTCGGATCTACTTTTCTTCTTATAAGATGAATTTGTAGTAATTCATTTACTTGTTTTAATTTTAATTCGTCTGGTGCTAGTGTGGTGATTATCTTATCTTTTCTTTCAATTGAAATTTTAAGTCCCTTAAAATCATATCGATTACCAATTTCTCTTAAACAATTAGCAAGAGCATTATCAAATTCTGGATAATTAATTTTACTTATTACATCGAATGAAGGCATAATTTTTAATATTTATATAATAATGTATTTTTTAATTAGAACAATCTTATTAGCTACATTATTACATTAACAAAAAATACTAGGATTGACTAATTGATTTACTTTTAAAGAAGCAATAAGTTATGATTTATGGAAAACTTAGTTAAAAAGTTAGAAGAACAGATTACTTTTCTACAGCAAGAAATGTCTCAAATGAGTAGTGAGCTTTATTCCCAGCAAAAAGAAATTATGAGCTTTAAAAAAGAAATTTCAAACCTTAATAAAAGAATTGAAGAATTAGATAGCGGAATTGAATCTAGTATTAATAAAGAAGATACGAAACCACCACATTATTAAATTTTATAATTAATTCATGACAGAAAAATATGATGTTATTGTAGTAGGTGCGGGTGCAGCAGGTATGATGAGTGCTATACAAGCTGGTAAACGTGGTCGAAAAGTACTCTTAATAGATCATGCAAAAAAAATAGGTGAAAAAATTCGTATATCTGGTGGTGGAAGATGTAATTTTACAAATATACACACTCATCCTAGTAAGTTTATTTCAAATAATCCAAAATTTGCAATATCAGCCTTAAAACAATACACCCAAAATAACTTCATAGATTTAATAAAGAAACATAATATAAAATTTCATGAAAAAAAATTAGGACAACTTTTTTGTGATGAAAGCGCTCAACAAATTATAGATATGTTACTTTTAGAGTGCAAGATGGCAAATGTAGTTTTAAAAAAAGATACAATAATTGATGATATTGATAAACAAGATGATAAATATTTTATAGTTGTTGGTGATGATAAATATTTCTGTGAATCTTTAATTATTGCAACAGGTGGTTTGTCTATTCCTAAAATTGGAGCAAGTAAATTTGGTTATGATATTGCTCAAAAATTTAATTTAAAAATTATTGAAACTTTACCCGCATTAGTTCCATTAACTTTTAGTGAAAAAATATTAGCAGTATGCAAAGAACTTACAGGGTTATCCGTTGAAGCAGTTGTTTCATTTAAAAAGACTTTTTTTGAGGAGGGAATGTTGTTTACTCATAGAGGTTTGAGTGGACCCTCTATATTACAAATCTCTTCTTATTGGAAATTGGGAGATAATATCAAAGTTAACTTATCACCAAAACTAGATGTAGATAAATTTCTAAATGATAGAAAAATTTCTAATCCTAAACAAGATATAGGCATTATAATTTCTGAAATCCTTCCTAAACGATTAGCTCATATAATCTGCAACTCAAACAATGTTGATGGAAATATATGTGAATTATCTAACAAAGTATTAAACAGTTTGAGTAATTCTATAAATGCTTGGGCGATAAATCCAACTGGAACTGAAGGTTATAGAACTGCAGAAGTTACTTTGGGCGGCATTGATACTGAAGAAATTTCTTCTAAAACAATGATGTCCAATAAACACCCTGGATTATTTTTTATTGGAGAAGTTGTAGATGTTACTGGCCATTTAGGTGGTTATAATTTTCAATGGGCTTGGTCTTCTGGGTATGTGGCAGGCCAATATGCTTAAAGATTTGTAGCTGGCTGAACCTCTTCAGGTTTTTTTGGTTCTTCAATCGGTTCTGTTGTTGGGTTTAATTCAATTCCAGCAGGTGTAATAGATGAAGGCATTGCAACGAACTGAGAGTCTGGGTTTTCAACTGATTCTCTAACTCTCATTCTATAGATACCAAACACACCTATTAAAGCATGAAAGAAAAGTAAAAATACAAAAAAACCATTAGATCCAACAATATTCATAAATATTGAACAAAGGAATGGACCACTCATAGCACCCAAGCCAAATGTAAACTGTATACCAGCTCCAGCTGCTACAAATTTTTCTTTTGGTATATAATCATTAGTGTGTGCACAAATCAAAGAGAACATCGGTAAGCTACAAATTGAAAATAAAATTAAAAAAATAAAAAACCATACTTTGGTTGTGGCAAGTTCACCAGGTAAGTACATTTGATCAGATGATATAATAGATAGTAAAGCAAAAAAAGAAGCACCAAAAGTTGAGATGACTATTACTTTTCTCCTATCATATTTATCAGAAAGTTTTCCAATAGGATATTGAGAGATAGCGCCAGAAATTGCTAAAAGAAAAGTTACAAGTGATATTTGAAAAATAGTAAAATTCATTGATGCCGCATATACTGCTAACAATGTAAATAGTGCTGACTGGATTGTTCCATAAAAAAGAGCACTTACCATTCCAAATGGTGAAGTTTCATAAAGTTCTTTTAAAGGCATACTTTTTATCTTTTTAAATGTAGGTGGTTTTTTTTTAGTTAAGAGAATAGGTATAAGGGCAACAGACGTAATAATTGAAACTAATATAAATGGTTGATAATTTTCAGGTCTACTAAAGTTCAATAAAAACATTCCTACACCCATTGATCCATATAAAATAACCATATAAATTGATAAAACACTTCCTCTATTTTTATTGCTTGATCTGTCATTTAACCAACTTTCAGCAACAGTATAAATACAAACCATACTTATTCCGGTTAAAACTCTTAAAAAAAACCAAACATAAGGATTAATAAAAATAGAATGAATCAAAATAATCAAAGATGCTAAAGATGCAAAAGCTGCAAACACTCTGATATGACCAACTCTTGATATAAGATTGGGAATTGTTGAGGCGCCAATAAAGTATCCAACAAAATACCCAGACATCATAAAGCCAGTTGCCGCAAGACTGAATTCTTCTTGAACAGCTCTTACACCTAGGAGTGAACTTTGAAATCCATAAGCCATCATTAAAAAGCCCATACCCAAAAACAATGCCCAAGAATTCTTTAAAACTTTATTCATAAAATTGACCGTACTTATTTGCGATCTAAATGTAAATCAAGTCTTAATTGTGATTAAATTAAGAATTCTTTAATTTGATAAATGAGTGGATTGCAATGGCTGTAATAATAACAGCACCACCTTGTATAGTTTCAAGGCTAGGTTGCTCTTTAATAATCAACCATACCCAAATAGGGCCAATTATAGTCTCTAGTAAGAAAAATAAGTTCACTTCAGCTGCAGGTATAAACCTTGGAGCTATGGTGACTAGCACAAAAGGTATAGCAACACACATAACACACATTAAGGGAACAATAATTAGGTCACTATCCACTAGTGCAAAACTTTCAATAAATAGAAGTGCAAATAAAGCCACAATTAACTTTCCAACAACAGCTGCTGGGATTAAGTTTTTATCCTTTGCAGATCTAATGGTAACTGCACCAACAGCTAAACCTAAAGCAGTTATTAAGCCTAATATATCACCAAAAAAGTTACCTAACTGTATTGAATCGTAGAATATATAAATAGCAGCTGTAAAAGTTACAAATATTGTAATCCATGTTTTTCTATCAGGTAATTCTTTTAAAAATATTGCACCAAGTATTGCAGACAGCATAGGAGCCATTGCAATCATAACTAATGTATTTGCAACATTAGTATTTTGTATTGAAACAACAAAAGTAATATTAGTTACAGAAAAAGTGCCAATATAAAGTAGTCCATGATAGCCGCTTGAAAAAAGCATTTTAAAGAAATTTAATTTATAAATTAATAACATTCCTAAAAATACAGTGACGAAAGGAATAAGACCTCGATAAAAAACAAGCCCCCAGGTATCAACATTAGAAAGTCTTATAAATAAACTATCAGGGGTAATAAACATTACTGCAACAAATGCGAGTAAAGATCCTTTTTGTTGTTCAGATAAATTGTTCAAGCCCTTAATCCTTTCCAAAATACTTTTGCAAGATTAATATTTGTAAGATCGTACAAAGATTTTAATCCAGTAGGAGAAGTTACATTAATATCTCCATTTAATTTTTGATCAATAAAATCAATCCCAGAAAAGTAGATATCGTTTTTTTTAAGATTTTTGCCAATTAAATTTGAAATTTTATTTTCTGTCTTTGTTAATTTTACAGAAATAGGTATGGCTCCTTTACTCATGTTACTTAAAAAAGATCCTTTCTTTGGAACTCTAGAGATAGCACCACATACTTTACCATTAATTATAAAAACTCTTTTATCTCCAAACTTAATCTTAGGTAAAAACTTTTGGCACATAATATGTCCATGTTTTTTTATAAAGCTTGTAATTAATTTGGTATTTATTTCATTTTGAAATAAGTGAATATCATTTCCGCTAAAGCTGTGAATAGGTTTTATAATCATTTGTTTGTTTTTTGAAAAAAATTTATTAATTTCATTCATATCTTTTGTAAAAATTGTATCTGGCATATATTTTTGAAAAGATGTTGAGTATAGTTTTTCAGAAATATTTCTAATAGATGTTGGATTGTTAATAATTTTAACTTTATTTTTTATCTTATCCAATATGTAAGTTGTTGAAATGTATTCTAAATTAAAAGGAGGATCTTGGCGTATCAAAATATACTTACATTTAGTAAGTTCTAGTTTCTGGTGATGTAATATTTTAAAAAAACGTTTATCTGAATAATTAAACTCTATGTAATATCCGTTAGCTATGACCTTATCGTTGATTATTGAAAGGTTTTTAGGCTCATAATAAAAAATCTTATATTTTAACCTTTGAGCTTCAACAGCTAGAAATATACTAGTATCAGTTAGAGGTTTTAGTTTTGAAGGGTGATCACCTTGAATTGCAACTATCTTACTTGTCATATAAATCGTTTAAATTTTCATTCTTAGAAAATTTATCTATCATATGATCTGCGTTTGTTGTCTTCTTATCAATTAGTTTATCTAGATGATTTAAAAATTTAGCTTCATTATCATTAGATTTATTCAAAATATCTCTATTTATTAATCCTTTTCTTGAAATACCCAGTAACAATGATGACCAATGTAATAGATCTTTTCCCATCAATTCAGTATTAAAACCTTTTTTTGGTGCATCTAAGTAGGCATTAATTATTTTATTTTTATCCCACTTAGAAATTAATTCGTAAGCCTCATCTAAGTTGCCATATAAAATTCCAGTATTAAAAGCAGGTCCAGAGCACAAACAGTCCCAACCACAAGTGTCCATTGATCTTAATTCTATATATTTCTTAAGTCTATTTTCTGTAAAAATTGTACTTAGGTGAGTGGTTAAGTCGTCTTCGGTTGGAAGTCTGTTGTTAACTTCGTTAATTTTTCCATTCATGAAATCTGAAAATGAATAATCACTTCCTGATAAATATTCTTTTTCGTTTTGAATAAATAATAAAGGAAAGTTTATTGAAAAATCTGCATATTTTTCAAAATCCATGTTATCAAAAAATACCTCTGGTAAGCCACCTCTAGATGTCTCTTGCCAAACTTTAGATCGATAAGAACTGTAGCCACTGTTTTGTTTTTCAACTATCGAAGAATTTGCAAATAGTGCAACAGATATAGGTACAATAGAATTTATTATTTTAAATTTTTTAATAAAATCTTTTTCTGAGTCATAATCTAAATTAAGTTGTGTACCGCAAGTTCTATACATCATGTCTAAGCTCAAGGAGCCACCATTAGGCATATCTTTGGTCATTACTTGATATCTTTGCTTTGGATTATTTGGAACTTCTTTAAGACTTGAGATAGGATCAAAACCTGCACTAACAATTTTTAAATTTAATTTTTTTGTTACTTGTTGCAACTCAAATAAATAATCATGAGATTCAGTACAAGCTTCATGAATATTATTTAACTTATCGCCTGATAATTCAATCTGATTTCCTGGCTCAAGGGTAATACTTTTCCCATTTTTCTGTAATCCAATAATATTTTCTTTTTCCATTATTGGCTTCCATCCAAATTCACTAAGTAGTGAAAACATTTTAAGAACAGTAGGGTAATCTACTCTTTTGTTTGTTTTTTCATCAAATAAAAACTTTTCGTGCTCAATACCAATCTTAAAATTTTTAGTATCTTTAATTCCGGATTCAAAATATTTGATTATGTGCTCTTTGCGAGTGATCATTGTTTTATATATAAGGGTTTAATGTTCATTTTAAAGTCTTTATATCCAACTCTACTTTATGAAAATTATTTAATAGTTACTTTAGTTATTCGAAGCAGTACTTAGCAATGATAATTGAGTAATTTTATCATCACCCAGTTCGTCTATAGGTTTAACAGGGTATTCACCCGTAAAATAATGATCAGTTAATTGAGGGTACGTGTCATTGCGTTTTTCAAATCCTATTGCTCTATACAAACCCTCAAGTGATAAAAAATCCAAAGATTTAGCACCAATATATTCACAAATTTCATCGTTAGTTTTGTTTGCCGCAAGAAGCTCTTTTTTAGTTGGTGTATCCACTCCATAAAAGTCTGGATATCTAATTTCTGGACAGGCAATTTTAACATGAACCTCTTTTGCACCAGCGTCATAAAGCATTTTAACAATTTTATGTGAAGTTGTTCCTCTTACAAGTGAGTCATCTATCAAAATAATTCTTTTATCTTTAATTGTAGTTTGATTAGCATTTAATTTTAACTTAACCCCCAAACTTCTAATCTTTTGACTGGGTTCTATAAAAGTTCTTCCAACATAATGATTTCTAATTAAACCTAATTCAAAATTAATTTTTAAGTGTTGAGCAAATCCAAGCGCTGCAGCATTTCCTGAGTCCGGTACAGGAACTACTATATCTGCATCAATTTTATTTTCTTTAGCAAGTTCTATTCCTAAGTTTTTTCTATGCTCGTAAGCTGATTTTCCATCTAATAAACTATCTGGTCTTGCAAAGTAAATATATTCAAAAACACAAGGCCTAACTTTTCTTGGAGGGAAGGGTTTAAAACTTTTTAATTCATTATTTTCAATCAAAACAATTTCACCATTCTCTACATCTCTTACGTACTTAGCTCCTATAATATCTAGTGCGCATGTTTCAGATGCCAATACATAACTGTCTTTTATTTTACCAATAATTAAAGGCCGTATTCCATATGGATCCCTAACACCTATTAAAGTACTTTGTGTAAGCATAACCAGTGCGTAGCCACCTTGAATTTGAAATACTGCATCAATAACCTTATCAACTGTGTTGTTTCTTTTTGATTTTGCAATTAATTGAACAATTGTTTCAGTATCTGATGTTGTATAAAAAATTGCACCATCTTCAACTAACTTATTTCTAAGTGTAACAGAATTAGTTAAATTTCCATTATGTGCAACACCAATACCACCCGCATTAGTATCTGCAAAGAAAGGCTGGATATTTCTTAAGGTATTTTCACCAGTAGTACTATACCTGTTATGACCAATAGCATATTTCCCAAGTAAATTTTTTAATACTTTTTCTTTGTTAAAGTTATCTCCAACCAAACCAAATCTTTTTTCTGAATGATATTTTTCTCCATCAAATGATACAATCCCACAACCTTCTTGACCTCTGTGTTGAAGCGCATGAAGACCCAAAGCAGTTAGAGCAGCAGCATCATCACTATTGCTTATACCAAATACACCACATTCTTCCTTAAGTTTTGGATTATAGTTCTTCAATTTTTTCTTTAGAATGTTGATAGTTTTTTTCATTTGGGAACTCTTTCAACAAATAATTACTACCTTTTTCTATGTATGGAAAGGTGTATGATTTATCAGTATTAATTGGCCATTTACTATAATTATACACAATATCTATAGCTAAAAATAAACAAATACAGATTACATAACTTCGAATAAATCCAAAAAATAACCCAAATAAGGAATCGAGTCTTCCTAGTCCAACAAATTTTACAGTTTTGCTAATAGCTTTGTTTGCAATTAGAATAATAAAGACCACTAAAACAAAAATAGTTATGCCGAGTGTAATATCTAAGACATACTCACTATCAATTATGTTTTTAAAATAAGGCTTAGCTTTTGGAAACAGAATTAAAGTTACAACATAAGCCAACAACCATTTTGAAGCTGACAATAAACTTAAAATAAAACCTTTACTGTAACACTTGATAACTGAAAAAATTGTAATGATTAGATATATTAGATCTATTAAAGACACCGCTTCATAAAAATCTTTTAAAGCTTCAAGCATAATGGCTTTATTTTCCGAATGGTTTACTTATTAAAATAAGAGAGGGCAGTAAAGTTAATACAGAAATCATTGCTAGCAGCATGGCTAAACCAGTAAACATACCAAAGTAAATTGTTGGTATAAATTTAGAAAAAACAAGAATTGAAAAACCAAAGACAATAGTTATTGAAGTATTTAGTATTGCAACACCCACTGTTGAGTGGCAAACTTTTAGTGTTTTGTTATAGTCTTTATTTTTTAAAAACTCTTCTTTAAATCTATAAATGTAGTGAATACTATTATCTACTGCTATCCCGATAGTAATTGCAGCAATAGTAATAGTCATCATATCAAGGGGTATTCCAAGTAGACCGATAATTCCCAATATAAAGAAAGCTGCAATAAAATTAGGAACAATACCGATAAGAGATAGTTTAAAATTTCTAAATAAAATCATAAACATGGCAAAGATTCCTATCATAACTAAACCTAATGTGAGTATTTGAGATTTAAAAAGACTTTGGAGTAAATTATTAAATAAGATTAAAACACCAGCTAATTTAAATTCTTCTTTGTTAAGTTTTAATTTATTTTCAAGGTCATAATTTATTTGGTTTATTAAATCATTTCTTTTTAAACCATCCTGTGAGTCAATAATTCTAAGACTTATTCTAGCTTCATTATCCTCTATAGATATATAAGGATCTATAATATCTTTTTTTATACTTTCTGGAATTTTTGAATAAAGAACACCCATCTCTAAAGTTCCAAGAGGCTTATTATTGTTTAATTGCGTAGCAACCTCAATAATTGAACTAAATGATAAAACTTTTCCAACAGCAGGAAGGTTATCTAGATAATTATGAACAATTTGAATTTTTTTAACTTTATCTTTTGTAAACCAGTATTTTTCATCATCTTTACTGTCTTCATCATCCCAGCTTTCAAACTCATCGTCCTCGTTAGACCCTGCGGCAACTTTCTCTGGAAATTTTAATATAACCTCCAAGGGTGTAGTGCCTCCTAGTTTTTCATCAATAAGCTTCATGCCTTTATAGATTTCAGTATTTTTATTAAAATAATTTATAAAACTATTTTCAACCTCAAGCTTGCTTATACCAAGAACACTTAAGCCAATAACTAAACCTGTTACTAAAAAAATTATATTTTTGTTGTTAATGGAAATTTTACCAAAAAAATAAGTAATTTTTGAATCTTTATCTTCTTTAACTTCAACTTTGTTGTTGGACATAAAGCTCAGTAAAGTAGGGAGTAAAGTAAATGTAATTATAAAAGAAGTTATTAATCCTAAAGTCATCATCCATCCAAAATCAATAATAGGTTTAATGCCACTAAATACTAAAGATAGAAAAGCACATATAGTTGTAAGAACTGTGTAAATGATCGGCCAAAACATCTTACTAGTTGTCATTGTAATAATTTTCAAATTATCTAAATTTGGAAAATCTTCTCTTAATTGTAGAAACCGGGTACTCATATGAATATTCATTGCCATAGTTAGAATTAACATTAGAGCAATAAAGTTTGAGGATATAACGGTAACCTTCCAACCTAAAAGACCAAGTATACCTGTCATAATTAAAACTGAAAAAAAGCAACTACTAATTGGAACAATAATCCAAATTAGTTTTCTAAATATAAACCATAGAGTGGCGATAATAAATAAAAGAACTCCTAGACCAAAAACAACAATATCACTTTTAATAAATGACATCATATCATCTGTGATCATTGGAATACCTCCAAGGTATATTTTTCCAACATCTCCGTAGCTTTTAATGATCTCTCTTATCTGAGTGATATTTTCATGATTTTTCTTTTTTAAAGTGTCTTTATAATCTTCAATCTCTTGAACTGATTTATTTTGAATATCTTTTAGTTCGTCTTTTTTTATATAAATAATTATGCCACTTGTTTTACCATCTTCACTTATTACAAAATTTCTAAAAACTGGACTATTTAATATTTCTTTAAATCCTCTTTCAGTATCGACACCCTCATCTTTTAAAGTTTTAAAGCTTTCTAATCTTTCTTGAAGAGGTGCTTCTGAATTATTTAATAAAGGGATATCAAGCAATGTGACAACGCTATGAACCCAATCTAGACTTTGGATTTTATATTTTAAACTTAAAAGATTATTAATAGAAGAATCAGTCACCATCCCTTCATTAGGAGAATAGGTTAAGATCAAAAACTCTTTAGATCCATATCTTTTTGTGACTTCTTTTAAATATTCAAGATCAGGATCACCTTCAATTAGTAGAGTATCAGATGAGGCATCTAGCCTAAAATCTTTAGAAAAATATCCAAAACTTAAAAGGGTAATTAATAGTAGTACAAAAATTGATTTAGGATTTTTTAATACAATATTTTGATACAATTGAGATAGCATTCACAGCTAATATATTTGATATTAGTTAATTTGAGTATCTTTAAATTTAGTAAACATTGCTTCAAATTCCACCATAACATTACCAGTTGGGCCGTGTCTTTGTTTTCCAATAATAAGTTCTGCTAGATTTGAAACTTCATTCATTTTTGCTTGCCATTCGGCGTGCTCGACGGTTGCAGGTCTAGGTTCTTTTCTCTCTAAGTAATACGCCTCTCTGTATACAAACATTACAACGTCTGCATCTTGCTCAATCGATCCAGATTCTCTTAAATCAGATAACTGAGGTTTGTGGTCATCTCTTTGCTCTACTGCTCTTGATAGCTGTGACAGAGCAATAACTGGAAGCTTAAGTTCTTTTGCCATTGCTTTAAGGCCTTGTGTGATTTCAGAAATTTCTTGAACTCTACCGTCTCTATTATTTCCTGATCCTCTCATCAATTGAATGTAATCTACAACAATTAAGTCTAAACCAAATAACCTTTTAATACGTCTTGCCCTGTTACTCATAGCAGCAATACTAATAGCTGGAGTTTCATCTATATATAAAGGAAGTTCAGAAATATTTTTAGATGTTTCTATAAATTTATCAAACTGTTCATCAGAAATTCTTCCTCTCCTAATGTCATTTGATTTAATTCTAGATTGTTCTGCTAAAATTCTAGTCGATAATTGTTCAGAAGACATTTCAAGTGAAAAGAAAGCAACTGCAGATTTTTTTCCTTTTTCCTGCAATTTTTGAGCAGCATTAAAAGCTATATTTGTTGCTAAAGCAGTTTTACCCATTGAAGGACGTCCTGCAATAATAATTAAATCTGAATTATGAAGTCCGCCTAATCTATCATCTAAATCTCTTAGACCAGTAGGAACACCCACAATGCCCTCATCATTTTGATAAGCAGCTGAAGCCATCTCAATAGTTTGTTTCATCGCTTCATCAAATTTAACAAGAGATGAATTGAAAGATCCTTTTTCAGCAAGATCAAATAATAATCTTTCTGAATTTTCAATTATATTCTGACCATTAACATCAAGTGCATTTAATTTTGCAGCATCAATGGTATTTTCAGATATCTTAATCAACTCTCTTCTAACAAACATATCATAAATAATTCTCGAATATTCTATTGCTTGTCTTGGAGGGGTAGAAAATTTTGTAACTTTTACTAAATACTCAGGAACATTTAATTCGTCTTTTTCATTTTCAAAATAATTTTTTAAGGTTATTGGGTTTGCAAGCATCCCCTTGTAAATTAGACTTTCAATTGCCGAAAAAATACTTTGATGCATGGGGTCATAAAAGTTAATGCTAGAAACGATGGTATTTATCTCATCAAATGTTTCGTTTTGAACTAAGATTGATCCAATTACTGCTTGCTCAGCTTCAATATTGTTTGGAAGCTCCTTAAATGTATCTTTAACTATGCTGAGGTTATTTTCCATTAATATACCTTATCTCAATTAGGATTTAAAAAAATAACAAATATATGCTGGGGAAAAAATTGTATAATTATTGAATAGTATCAGCTGTAACTACATTAATAGTAATTTCAGAATCTACTTCAGAGTGTAGAATAATTTTTACCTTAAATTTACCAATTGATTTAATTTCAGTTATTGGCTGTATCATTGAAGGTTTAATATCTAGCTTGTCATTTTCTAATATTAGTTTTGAAATTTCAGTTGGTTTAACTGATCCATAAAGTTCTTTATTTTCAGTACTTAATTTTTTAATTTCGTATTCTTTATTATTAATTTGTTCAGAAATTTTTTGAGCTTCTTTTTTCTTTTCAGTATCTTTTTTACTTAGCTCTGATTTAATCTTTTCAACTTCTGCAATATTTTCTTTTGAAGCATAAAGAGCTTTTTTATTTGATATTAAGAAGTTTCTAGCAAAACCTCTTTTTACATCTATGATTTCTCCAATAGATCCAATTCTTCTTAGGTTTTCTAAAAGTATAACTTTCATTTAAATTAGCGCTAAATTTCTAGCTCTCTTAATAGATAGGGATAGCTCTCTTTGTTTTTTTTGCGAAACATTTGTAATTCTTGATGGTAAAATTTTACCATTTTCAGACATATATTTTTTTAACAATCTGATATTTTTATAATCAACCTCTGGAGCACCTTTAGCAGATAAAGGACAAGTTTTTTTAAATTTGTATTTATTAGGTTGAAAAATACTTAATTTTGCAAAGTTACTTTGACTACTTTTTTTTTTATTTCCTGCTCTTTTTTTTGATGGCATAATTAGTCTCTATTATATTCTTTTTTATATTCTTTTTTTTCGTACTCATCTTTTTTTGAAAAATATTTAGCTTCTAAATTAAACTTCTTAACCTTAACTGTCATGTATCTTAGAAGATTTTTATCAATTGCTTCATTTTTTTCTAGTTCGTCAATAATTTTTCCAGATCCTTTAATTTTAAAGTGCATGTAGATACCTTTTTTATTCTTTTTAATAATGTAGGCTAAGTTTAACAAACCCCAATCTTCAGTTTGTACTATTTCTCCTTCATTTTTTTCTACTATTTTAGAATATTTCTCAGTTAACTGCTTAACTTGAGCTGGGCTAGTATCTTGTCTAGCAACTATTGTATGTTCGTATAAATTCATAATTGTTCTTTAATAAAAAGTGAGGATATACTATTATAATTATTGAATTACAACACTTAAAACCATAATAAACTTTAGATATTTAAATGTTTTCTGTTATTTTTCCAGGCCAAGGCTCACAATTAGTAGGAATGGGTAAAGACCTTCATACCAAATATAGCTTAGTTCAAGATTTATTCATGGAAGCAGATGATACACTTGGTTTCTCACTATCAAAACTTATCTTAAATGGCCCTAAAGAAGAATTAGACTTAACTGAAAATACACAGCCAGCAATATTTTTACTCAGTTATTCAATATTCAAGTTAATCAAAGAAGAGTTCATAATTGATTTAGATAAAGCAAAATTTTATGCAGGGCATTCTTTAGGAGAATACTCCGCTTTAACTGCAGCTGGCTCATTATCATTTTCAGATACTTTAAAAATATTAAAAATTAGAGGTAATGCGATGCAAAACTCTGTTCCAAAAGGAGTGGGTGGAATGGTTGCAGTTTTGGGCTCTGAAATCGAAGTGATAAAAAAAATTATTGATGAGAATAAAGATAAATATGAATGCTTTATTGCAAATGATAATTCTGTAGGTCAGATTGTATTAAGTGGAAAAATAGAAGACCTAGAGAAAATCATGGTTGATTTAAAGGCTTCTAATATTAAAAATATTAAATTACCTGTGAGCGCTCCGTTTCATTGTAAATTAATGAATAATGCAACACTTGTAATGAATGAAGAAATAGCAAAATTAAATTTTAATGAACCTAAAAATATTCTTATTTCAAATGTAACAGGAAAAGAAATATCTAATTCAAATGAACTAAAAGAATTGCTAGTTAAACAAATTGAAAGCACTGTTCGTTGGCGTGAGAGCGTTCTATTAATGATTGAGAAGGGTGTTACAGAGTTTATAGAAATAGGACCTGGTAAAGTTTTATCAGGATTAATAAAAAGAATTGATAGAAATGTTAAAGTTAGTGCAATAAATTCAGAAGAGGATATAAAGTTAATTAATATCAATGAGTAGTTTAAAAGATAAAAATATTATAGTTACAGGGGCCTCAGGTGGAATTGGTAATTCTATAGTCGAGAGGTTAAACCAAAGTGGAGCAAATATTTTAGCAACTGGCACAAGAATTGAAAAATTAGAGGGGTTAAAAAAAAAATTTAATAATATAAAAATTCTTAAATTTGATATTTCTCAACATGATAAAATTGAAGAATTTATAGAAAACGCTACAAAAGAACTGGGCGGGTCATTAGATTGCATTGTTAATAATGCAGGCATTACCAAAGACAACCTAACTATTAGAATGAGCTTAGAAGAGTGGTCAAAAGTGATAAATATTAATTTAACTTCCACATTCTTAATGTGTAAATATTCAATAAAAAAAATGTTAAAAAATAAATCTGGAAAAATTATCAATATAACCTCTGTTGTTGGGCATACAGGTAATGTTGGACAAGCAAATTATACAGCATCTAAAGCAGGTATAGTTGCAATGTCAAAAAGTTTAGCAATTGAATATGCAAAAAAAAATATCAATGTTAATTGCATATCTCCAGGCTTTATAAGTACTGCTATGACAGACCAAATAGATGAAAAATTTAAAGAAACAATAATTGCTAAAATTCCATCTAATAGACTAGGTAAACCCCAAGATATAGCCAATGCAGTTAATTTCTTAAGCTCAGATCAGTCAGACTATATTAATGGAGAAACACTACATGTTAATGGTGGCATGTATTTGGGTTGACAAAACTGCTTTTTAAACTATTAACGAAATATAACAAAAAGGAACATTATGTCAGAAGATATTTCAAACAAGGTTAAAAAAATTGTAGCAGATCACTTAGGTATTGATGAGGCTAAAGTATTAGACGATTCAAGCTTTATAGATGATCTTGGAGCAGATAGTTTAGATACAGTTGAATTAGTAATGGCTTTTGAAGAAGAATTTGGTTCAGAAATTTCAGATAGTGAAGCTGAAAAAATTCTTACAGTAGGTGACGCTGTTAACTTTATAGCAGGCAAAGCAAACTAGAAATTAAATGTCCATAAAAAAAGATGGGATAATGGTAATTTTATCATCCCCATCCGGGGCAGGTAAAACAACATTAGTAAAACTTCTTTCTAAAAACAAAAATTTTCATATATCAATTTCACACACCACAAGAAAACCTAGACTTAACGAAATTGCAGACAAAGATTACTACTTTGTTGATCATGATAAATTTGAAAATTTAATAAAAAATGAAGAGTTCTTAGAATACGCAAAAGTATTTAACCATCTTTATGGGACAACTAGAACACCTGTTATTGAAAAATTAGAAAAAAGTGAAAATGTAATATTTGATATTGACTGGCAGGGAGCTGATCAAATTAAGAATAAAAAATTAAATTATAAATTAATTACTTTTTTTATTTTACCTCCTAGCAAAGAAATACTATTTGAAAGACTGTCAAATAGAGATATGAAAGATAAACTTATAGTAGAAGAGCGCATGAAAGAATTTAGTAGAGATGTTTTGCATTGGATTAATTACGATTATGTAATTATCAACGATAATCTAGAAGAATGTTATTCGAAAATTAATAGTTTAATTGATGCAGAAATTAACAATGGTTCAAAAGACTATGATAAAGATTTTATCAGAAAGCATGTCGAAAAGCTAACCTCTTAAATCTTCATATTCTTTTACAAGTTTGAAATATGTTTCAGGCTCAAGGTTTTGAGGTCTAAGATTAAGATCAATACCAAATTTTTCTGCAACCTGTTTTCCGTTAGCAAAAACTTGATTGAAGGGTTTTTTTAACATCTTCCTTCTTTGACTGAAGAATATTCTAGTAATCTTTTCAAGGTTTTTAGGATTCTTTAATTCAAAAAAATTTTCTCTTGGAGTAAATAAAAGCAAAGAACTGTCTATTTTAGGTCTTGGAGAAAAGCTTTGTGGCTTAATATCTATTATTTTTTTTACATTAAGTTTCCAACTAGATAAAATTGACAGTCGGCCATATTTTGAGTTATTAAATTCAGATATAATTCTATCAGCAACTTCTTTTTGAAACATCAAAACCAGACTTTCAAACCAAAAATATGAACCAATATTAAGAATCCACTTTGATAAGATTTCAGTCGATATGTTATATGGTAAATTACCAAAGACAGATAATTTTTGGTTTGAGATCTTATCTTCAGAAACCTTTAAAATATCATCATTGATAATTTCTATTTCAGTATCAAACTTTTCTTTTAGTAGTATGGCTAAATCATCATCTTTTTCCACAACATAGAGTTTCTTTGGTTTTTGTTTTAAAATATATGTGGTTAGATTCCCACTCCCTGGTCCAATTTCTAAAACATCTTTGTTAGTAATGTCAGTTATGGATACAATTTTTTCAAGTACCTCCCTATCTATCAAGAAGTTTTGTCCAAGACTTTTTTTTGGTTTTATATACACCTACTTATCCAAAAAATTTAAGGCTTGAATTAAGCTTTTTGGATCAGATAAATTTCTACCTAACATAGAATGGTTTGGACCATGATCAGGGGACACCCTAGTAAATGGCAAACCTAAAGTTATATTAATTGCATCAAAATTATATAAAGCCTTCATAGGAGTAAGTACTTGATCATGATACATACCAATAATTACATCATATTTTTTTAACATTGATTTTGTAAAAACTGTGTCCGCAGGAAATGGACCATTTACACTAATATTTTTTAATTTTAAATTTTTAATAGCAGGTATTAGTATTTTTTCTTCTTCAGAATTTTTGAAATTGCTTTCACAATGAGGATTTAAACCAGTAATAGCAATTTTAGGTTCTTTATTAAAATTATTTTTATAAAATTCAGTAATAAGCTTTACATGTGTGTATATTTTTTTTTTCGATATATATTTATGGACATCCTTTAGAGCAATATGTGTCGTAAGAGGGCTAACAGATAGTTTATTGTTAAATATTAGCATTACCACTTCATTGGTTTTCTTATTTTTTTTTGCTAAATATTCAGTAATACCTAAAGTTTTTCCCTTTAAAAAATATTTTTTAGAAATTGGACCATTAATAAACTTATAAAGTTTGTTTCGATTCATGATCTTTAAAGCAACATCAAAAGATTTTTTTATATAGTCGTTAGATTTACCGGAAATTTCATCAAAACAATTAGTAAATTTATATTCCATATTAATTAAATTAATCTTTTTATTATCTAATTTTTTAAATTGGGAAAAATTTTTATTAATAGTATTAACTTCAAAATTAAATCCTAATTCTTTCATTTGATCTTGTAATAATTTCTTGGAGGCGATAAGTATCAACGGACTTTTATAGTTGTGAAACTTTATACTCTTAAAAAAAATTTCTAAAAAAATACTATTCGGCTCTCCACCAACGATTATTATTGGTTTTTTATCCATCAAAATCCAAATTTTTTTTAATTTTGTTGTAATAAATTTTAGAATATTGGCTAAGTTGTCTATTTCTTTCGTAGTTTATAGCTTTGTTAAACTCGGTCTCTATATTTACTGCAATTAGTGAGCCTCTAGTATTAATTATTTTTAACAGTAATACGCCACTTGATAGAATTATAGGTTTTGAAATTTCACCAATTTCTAAATAATCAATATTTTTTTTAATTTTATTGCTAAGTGAATTTTCATTGATCCATCCGATATCTCCACCAATTTTAGCCGATTCAGAAAAACTATATATGGATGCACTGTTTTTAAAACCTATTTGAGATATACTTTTAATTATTTCACTATATTTATCTTCAATTTCTTCTTTATTCTTAATTTCAAAAATAATTTCTGATAATTTATATTCCTTGGTTTTAATTTTGTCATTTCTTAAAATTTTTTCTCTTATCTTTTTTTCATTAATTTTTAGCTGAGGTGTATACTTTTGAATAATCAATTCGTTCCACAAAGCATCAATAGTTATTTTTTTTTTAACATCATCTAATGTTAGATTATAGCTCTTTAAATATATTTCAAATTCATCTAATGATTTTAAATTTAAACTTGAATATATATTACCTAATAAAAGATTTAAATATTTTTCTTCAATCTCAATTTTTTTGAAATTTTTTGAGATTTCAATTTTTTTAATTTTTTCTCTAATTATTGATTCATTAGAAATGTTTAATATTTTTTCTTTTTCTAATTCCTTTAAGCTGTTATTTAGGGCAACTAAGTATTTGAATTGATTTTTTATATCAATATTAGTTATAATTTCATTTTCTATCTTATGAATTATTTTTGTTTCAATTGTCCTAGCTTCACTGAAAATTAAAAAAAAAGATAATATAAGTAAATAATTTTTCATCAGTCTATTCTATCTTTGTTCAAGGTTATTTTATCTGGAGAGTAAGTGTAGAATGGTACAATTGTTATAGAAAAAAATAATTCTTCTTTAGGTTTGATGTCTTCATCGTTGTAGTAGTCTTTTCTATATTTTATTTCTGCAATTAAACAATCATTATTATACTCATATACTAAATCATAATATTCTGTTAAATCAAGTTCTCGATTTTTTCTTGTACCAAATGACAACGAACTATATTCATCAAACTTATACTCTGTAATATTATCAATTACATTAGATTTTCCAACAACACCTCTTTCCTCCAAAAAGTTAAATTGAGTGGTTAAATTGCCAAAATCTAACTTTGTATTTATAGAGTTATATTCAAGCGAATTTAAATCATTTTTTAAAGAAAAATTATAATTAAGTAAAACAATTTTATTAGGTTTTAAGTTTACTTGCCCAAATATATTTGAGGTTTTTTTATTTAAAGTACTATTAGTTGGAATATCTTTTTCTTCTTTTAGTCTAAAAACTGTAGCAAGCTTGAAATCTAGAAACTGCTCTATTTCAGCAACTTGTTCCTTAATATTAATTTTTTCTTTTACAAAATTTAAGCCTAGAGTTAAAGACTCTCCAGTTTCAAACGAATCTCCAAAACTTAATCTATTGGAGGAAAAAACGTTATCAACGTTAATCCTTCTATCTACACTGCTATTATTTTTCATTTCATGTGGGCTTAACCTAAAAGATAATCTTGGTATTAATGTATTGATACTATTTTTATTAACCCTTTTAAGTGGCAAGGAAGCGTTATAATTATAAGCACTGATCAGTTCTGATTGAGGGCTATTTTTATATTTAATGTTATTTTTTCCAATTGAGTTAATATTTTTTAAGAAAACTTCAAAATTTGTTTTAATTCCATTTTCAAAGAAATAATTATACGATGTATAGTTCAAATCATTTGCAAGGGTTGATGTGCTAATATTAGTTTCTCTTAACGTATTATCACCATAAGAGCTAAAACTAAAACTTCCATTCATATCCTTCAAGTTAAAACTTTTTGAAAAATTATATGAAGGTAAAACATATTGATACCTGTCTGAATTATTGCCGCTTAAAGTTTCATACATTTCAAATGAGGATGTAAAATCATAGTTCTCATGTGAGAGGTCTAATTTAATCGTTGATTCCAATGCGTCGTTATTTTTAAGCAAAAGAGGCGATTTAATAAAATTAAATAATTTTAGGTAATTATCATTTGAAACTTTTTCATAATTAATTTCCAAATGACTACTTATGAATTTTTTTAAGCCTAGATCAATTTTAGAGTTGGCAAAAAAATGTGACCTTGTATCTCCTTTATCAAGAACATTAGAGTCATGCCCAGTTGTAATACTAGAATCTATTAAAGTTAAAGAGTTTTTAGTTATTTGCCTATATTCATTTTGTAATACCAATTTATTATCATTAAATAACCTTGGTTTTATTGTAATATCTTTATTTTCTGAGAGCACAAAAAAATAAGGTAAGTAAATCGAGTCCCCCAGAGTTCCATGATCTCCAATTTCTGGCCTTAGAAGGCCCGATTGTCTTTTAACACTTGGATCTGGATGAAAAAATTTAGGAAAATATACGATTGGAAAATCATATAAATCTAACCAGGCGTTTTTATAGATAATTTGTTTTTTTACTTTATCATGCTTAACATTAGTGGCACGAAGTTTCCAAGGTGGGCATTTGTCAGTTTTTTTACAAGATGTAAAAACTGCTTTATCCAAATAAGTATTAAATTCATTTCCATATCCAGAAACACCCTTTATCCTAGGATCATTTTCTACATTGTCAAATAATGTTTTATGAAAAATAACATTAACATCTTTTCCTAAGAATTTATTTGCTTTTAGATCAAAAAACCCTTTTTGAAAAAAAAAAGTATCAGATTTATTATTTTTTTCATATTTTTTAATCTCAATTTTTTCTGCTTTAATAATTTCTTCATTTATAGAGTATTGAAATTTATCAGCTTCATAAATATTTGAATGATTATCGTATAATGTAGCTTTTTTGTTAGAAGATAAAAGCATCTCATTTCTAAGCAGAGTAAAATCATTACCATCAATATTATATTTGTTCTCAATATTTATATTTGTTTTGCCTAGTGTGGAAATTTTTTCTATATTGATTAGATAAATAATTTCATTTGTATTAATTGTGATATTTTTATTTTTATCATCGAGTATAACGTTTCCTTTAGCTTCTATAAGCGAAGTTAATTTATTATATTTAAAATATTGATCAGCATCTATTTGAATGTGTTTACCATTAAAGGCTTTACTCACTCCCTTTGTGTAAATTTCTTCTCGATCTTTTAAATAAAAAACTTCGTTTGATTCAATTGTGACGTCTGCAATCTTATCAATTATTTTTACATTACCTTTAGCTTCCAAAAGTGTTGTTTGCTTATTATAATTAAAATTATTAGCTGTAATTATTATATTATTATCTTTGGTAGTAACCTCACCACCGTTAATACCTTTTATAATATTTCCATTTTCAGAAATTTGTAATTCAGTTATGTTAAAGTTAAACTCCTCTGCTATAGCAGAATAATGTGAGTTTAAGCTGAGTATAAATATTAAAAATATAATTAAGAATTTATTTTTCATTAAGTTTTATTATAGAGATGAAATTAATTATTGATAATATAATTAAAGGTATAAAAATAGATAGAATAAGTGGAATTTTTTCATTAAGCCCCAAAACATTTAAAAAATAATTAACATAATAAATAATCACAGAAAAGAAGATTCCCAATATTATTCGAAAAAATGAATTTTTTTGGTAACCAATATTAAACATAATTATTGCTGCAAAAATAGTTATTAACGTGAGATAAATAGGATAGGAGAAAATTTTATATAGATGATGATCGATATCAATCACGGAATAATTTAGAGTTTTGTAGCTTTTTCTCAATCTAAACAACTCAGTCATTGTAAGGGATGAAAGGTTTGAGAATAAGCTATTAATCTTTTTAAGATCAAAATTTGATTGAAATATCATCTCATCCAAAATCTTTTTTTGATTATCTTTTATGATTAAAGGTTTAAATATCTTCCACTCATTAGAAGATATATCAACTTTTTCACTCTTAATAATATTTATAATTTCAAAATTTTTATTAAACTGCGTTATCATAACATTTAACAAGAATTCATCATCAACTCTATTAGCATTTATTATATTAATATTGTTTGCTATTTCATCCTTAATCCAAAGTCCATTTTCAGTAATTACAGCTAAATATTTATTATCATCTGAATATTTATTTTTAATTAGTAAATATGAATTTTTTAAAACAGCAGAAAAGTTATAAAAAAATATGATTAAAAGCATACCAATAAAAAAAGCATACATACTAATAATTTTTGTTATCTTTAAATTATTTAGGCCAGCATATTTAAAGATTTCCAGCTCCTTTTTATCTATTAGTGAAATAAAAAAAACTTGTGTTGACAGTAAAAAAATAAAAGGGAGTATTTCCAGCATAATAGATGGTGTGTTTAAAAAAGATAAAAAAATAAGATAAAAAAAATTAAGGTTAATATTTTTAAAAAATTCTATTTGTTCCAAAACATTAATTATCAAAATTATAATAAAAAATGTAAAAAAAACTTTTAAAAAAGAAAAATTAAATAAATTAATTAAGAATTTTATATAAGTTTTCATTTTAATTTAACCCTTAAAATTCTTAAAAAATAAAAATAAATCATAAACAGCAAGAAAAAAGGCAAGGTTGAGATAAATAAGTTTTGTAACAAATTTATAGAAATAAATTTTGAAGATGACTCTAAAAAAACAATAAATAAAAATCCTAAAAAATAAATTCTAAATTTATTAGAATTAAAAGCAGGATCACTTTTTGATTTTAATATAAGTAAAAGAGAAATAGCGATGAGAAAGGGTATATACAGAGGTTTTATTAATCTTGAATACAGTTCTTGATGAATATTTTTTAAGTTTTTAAATTCACAATTATTAATTTTTTTAATTTTTATGCTATTCAGATTTTTTTTTAAATTTTTTGAAATTATCAAACATTGTAATAATTCTTTAGTAGAGTTTTCCTGTGTTTTTTGATGTGTAATGCTTGTAGAGCTAAACTTGGAAATATTAAAGTCTGTTTTAGAAAATTTAAATTCTGAAAATTTTCCATTAATGTTGTTAATTGTTTTGCCATCATATAAGACAAGTATTTTTTTATTTCCTCGCATTTCAAATATACCTTTGCTTGCAAAGGTTGTTTGTGAATCATTTTTATTAGATCTATCGTTTAAAAATATATTTTTTAACTCTCCATTCTTACTTTTTTCATCATAATAAATTGTTAAATCTTTAATAATGTCTATAAATTTTTTTGGTTTAAGCATGCTTTCAAAAAAATCTAGATCAGAAGATCGAATAAATGATCTTGCTTTATCTTGTGCTACTGGAGTAATTACAGCATTCAATAGTAGACTTAAAAGTACAAACCAAAAAGAGAATTTTATAAAAAAATTAATGAAATCAATCTTTTTTATTCCAAAATTCCAAAATATAACTAATTCATTTTTTTCTTCATATTTTATTAATATGTATGAAAAAGCTAAAAAAATTGCAAATGGATAAATTCTAGAAAATATTTTAGGAAAACTAAGTAAGGTGTATTTGAAATAAACAAAAAAACCATGCCCATCTTCAATAACAAAATCTAAATAATTAACTGCTTGTAAAACCCAAATAATTACACTTATAGTAAATATAGTTAAGAAAAAAAACTTTGTGCAGTCTTTAGCTAATTTCCTGTAAACGATTTTTTTCATTGAAATATGATCATTTAGCTCTTATATAGCATTCAACTCGTTGAGTGTGTATTTAAAATTTATGTCTATTAAAATTAATTATTCAAATAAATTTACAAGTAAATCTTCAGCTAATCTTATTTTATTCGTTGATGAAAAATTTGATATAAATGGTTTGAAAAAAATCATTTCAAATTCTGAATTTTCTTACATATCTGACTTATTAAAAAATAGTGATTTAAAAAAAGATTTACTTTTTTTTGATGTTAATTCAAAAAAAACAGTATTTTTAGTGTCTATTAAGAAAGATGTAAAAATATCAGATATAGAAAATTTGGGTGCTAAATTTCATAGTTATATTAATTATGATAAGAAAAAAGAATACTTTGTAAATTCAGATACAATTAATAATAAAATTAAAAATTTTGTTGGTTATTTTCTGCATGGACTGAAATTAAAATCATATGAATTTAATATTTATAAATCAAAAAAAAATAAAAATATTGTTTCTATTAATGTTATAGGAAATAAGAATAAAATATCTACTCAAGATCATTTAAGATTTAAAGCCCTAGAAGAGGGAAGTTTTTTTGCAAGAGACCTTGTGTCGGAACCAGGAAATATCTTACACCCTGATGAATATGCAAAAAGAATAAATACACTTAAAAAATTTGGATTAAAAATAAATATATATGATGAAAAAAAATTAAAAAAGCTTGGTATGAATGCTTTACTTGGTGTGGGACAAGGAAGTATTCGAGGGTCATACCTTGTAACAATGGAGTGGAATGGGGCAAAGAATAATTCTAACCCGTTAGCTTTTGTTGGAAAAGGAGTTTGTTTTGACACTGGTGGTTATTCATTAAAACCTGCAAAGTTTATGGAAGATATGACTTATGATATGGCAGGCTCAGCTACTGTAGTAGGCTTAATGAAAAATTTAGCATTAAGAAAAGCAAAAATAAATGCTGTTGGTGTTGTGGGACTTGTTGAAAATATGGTTAGTGGAAATGCACAAAGACCTGGTGATATTGTTAAATCTTATAGTGGCAAGACAATAGAAATATTAAATACTGATGCTGAAGGTAGATTGGTTTTGGCTGATGCTTTAACCTTTACTGAAAAAAAATTTAAACCTAAGTTTATGGTTGATTTAGCAACTTTAACAGGTGCTATTATAGTTTCATTAGGCTCTGAATATGCAGGCCTATTTTCAAACGATGATAAATTGTCAAAACAATTATTAGAAGCAGGTGACAAAGTTGAAGAAAAATTATGGAGAATGCCTTTGCACAAAAACTTTGACAAACTTATAGATTCAAAAAATGCTGACATGCAAAACATAAATTATGTTGGTGGTGCAGGATCTACAACCGCAGCACAGTTTTTACAAAGATTTATTTTAAATAAAACACCTTGGGCCCACTTAGACATAGCTGGTATGGCATTTTCAAAATATGGTGGTGCTTTAAACTCAGGTGGGGCAACTAGTTATGGAGTAAGATTATTAAACCAACTAATAGAGGATAATTATGAGTAATACTGAACAAACACTATCAATTATTAAACCTGATGCAGTTGAAAGAAATTTAGATAATGAAATCAAAGAAATGTTTACAAATAAAGGTTTCAAAATTATTAAAGATAAAAAAATTCAGATAGCAAAAGCAGAAGCGGAACAATTTTATAAAGTTCATGAAACTAAACCTTTTTATAATGATTTATGTGCTTATTTGTCATCAGGACCAATAGTCGTGATGGTGCTTGAGAAAGAAAATGCAGTTTTAGGAAACAGAGAATTAATGGGTGCGACCAAACCAGAAGATGCTGCAGAAGGAACTATAAGAAAAAAATATGGAATTTCTATTGATAAAAATTCTGTACATGGTTCTGATAGTGTTGAAAACGCTGAAATTGAGATTGATTTTTTCTTTAAAGATTAATTAAATATTTTTTTTATAGCTGCTGGATAGAGCTTATGCTCTTGTCTTAGAACTTTTTTAGCTAAAGAAGTAGGAGTATCTTTTTTTGAAATTTTAACTTTCTTTTGTATAATTATTTTTCCAGAATCGAGTTTTGCTGTTACAAAATGAATGGTACAACCTGCTACCTTATCTTTATTTTGTATAGCTTTAATGTGAGTGTTAAGCCCCTTGTACTTTGGTAGTAAAGAGGGATGTATATTAACTATTTTTCCGCTAAACTTTTTAATAAAATTTTTAGATAAAATCTTCATAAAACCAGCAAGGCAAATAAATTTTATATTTTCTTTGTTTAATAAATCTAATATTTTTGCTTCAGCTGTTTTATAGTTTTTAAAGCTTGATACGTATTTTTTGATATTAAATTGATTTGAAAATTTTAAGCCTTTGGCTTTCGAAGTATTCGAAAAAATTAAATCTATGGATATAGGTGAATTTTTTATTTTAGAAAATTTTATTAAATTTTTTAAATTACTTCCAGTTCCAGATATAAAAACTGCTGTTTTAATCTTTTTAAGACCAGTCAATTTTACCATTAAGTTTAACTTTATTTTTTCCAGTAGTTATTTTTCCAATAACATAGGGTGTAAATTTTTTTGTAAAAAATTTAGTAATTTTATTTAAGTTTTTAGGGTTAATTATTAAACAAAAACCAACTCCACAATTGAATGTTTTTAACATTTCTTTGTCATCAATGTTATTTTGTTTCAACCATTTAAAAATTTTTTTTGTTTTAACTTTATTTAAATCTATATCTGCAACTAATCTATCTGGGATAACTCTCTTAATATTATCTGCTAATCCACCACCTGTAATATTTGCGCACCCATTTAAAAGATTTTTATCAATTAAATTTAAAACTTCTTGCACATAAATTTTTGTAGGTCTTAGTAATTCTTTTTTTAAAAATGAATTATTTTTTAAATTAATCTTTTTGTTTTTAAGAACATGCCTGACCAAAGAGTAACCATTTGAGTGAACACCACTAGATGGTATAGCCAACACTAAGTCATTTTTTTTTATATTTTTCTTTGCTAATATTTTTTTTTCATCAACTAAACCTACTGCAAAACCTGCTATGTCAAATTTACCTTTTTCATAGGTACCTGGCATTTCTGCTGTTTCACCACCAACTAATTCACAATTTGAAATTTTACAGCCTTTTACTATTCCTTTTAGGATTGATTTTAATTTATTTAAATCAATTTTATTAATAGAAATATAATCTAAGAATAAAAGCGGTTTTGCTCCTTGAACAATGAGATCGTTTACGCTCATAGCAACTAAATCAATGCCAATTGTGTCATATTTATTAAGTAAATTTGCTATCTCTACTTTTGTACCAACGCCATCTGTACAAGCTACAATTTTAGGATTTTTAAGATTTCTTGGGATATTTGTTATTGAGCCAAAGCCACCAATATTATTAAACTTTTTTTTGCCTTTATTGTTTGATGATATTGATGATATAAATTTAACAAAATTATCAGCAGCATTTATGTTTACACCACTTTTTTCATAGGTAAATTTTTTTTTTTTCATTAGTATAATATATGCAAATAATTAATAAATTTTATAAATTACTGAATGTATATATTTATTTTATTTTATTCTCTCTATTAATAGTATTTTTTTCCACAACTTATTCGAATGCAAATGCATTTAAGGTATCTAACATTGAAATATCTTCTCCATTTGAACTAAATTTTGAAAAAAATAATGTAATTGATAAAGGATTTCAAACTTCCTTTTATGATTTGATTTCAATGATTACAACCTCTGGTGATAGAAAAAAGATAAAAAATGTTCCAATAAGAGAACTTAAGGGCATGATTGATTCTTTTACTATTAGCGATGAAAAATTTATAAATAATGAGTATTTTGCAAATTTAGAAACAACTTTTAATAAAAAAAAAATTCTTAAATTTTTAGAAAATAAGAATATTTTTCCATCAATACCTCAAAGAAATAAAGTCTTATTATTTCCTATTCTTATAGAAACTAAAAATAACAATATTTATCTTTTTAATAATAATATTTTTTACGATAAATGGAATGAACAAAAAAACTCTTATGATTTGTTAGATTATTTATTACCAAGTGAAGATATTGAAGACTTGGTAGAATTACAAAAAACATCCAAAGATATCGAAACCTATGATTTTTCAAATCTAATTAATAAATATGATATTAAAGATAGTATAATTTTAATAATATACAAAGAAAGTAACAGTGTAAGAACACTCTCAAAAATTAATTTAAACAATACTTTGAAAGTTCAAAATAAGAACTACCCCAAAATAGATATTGTAAATGTGGATGACTTTTCTAATATTGTTAAAAGTTTAAAACAACTTTATGAAGATCAATGGAAAAAAAATAATGAAATTAATACTTCAATAAAACTTCCAATAACAATATCTATTAATTCCAAAAAAACAAAAAAAATTATAGAGTTGGAACAGGTGCTTTATAGTATAGATCTAGTTTCTGACTTTAGTGTCTTGAATTTTAATAGTGAGAGTATTCAGTATAAAATTACCTATAATGGTACACCTAATATATTTTTAAATGACATGAGAGAAAAGAACCTTGAATTAGAAATGAAAAATAATATGTGGACATTAAAATGAAAAGTTTAAATCAATTATTGTTAGATTTTGATTATGAGCAAAACTTTAAAGATGATGATTTTTATGTTGGAAAGAGTAATTTTTATGCTTTTGAAATGATTAACAAATGGCCAAAATGGGAAAAAAACTTTTTAAACATTAATGGTCAAAAATTTTCAGGAAAAACCCATTTAGTAAATATTTTTTTGAAAAAGTTTAATGGCATTAGAATTGATGTTAATTCATTAAATGATGAAAACCTTAAATCTATTAAACCTTATCAAAACGTAGTTTTAGAGGATTTAAATTTAAATATAAATGAGAAGCTGATTTATTCACTCTTCAATATAATAGATCAAGATAATAAGTTTTTGATAGTCACATCAATGAAACCAATATCTGAGATCAATTTTCAACTGGATGATCTTCGATCTAGAACTAAGAACTGTCTTTTTGCAAACATTCAAAACCCTGATGATGAGCTAATGTTTGCACTGATATTAAAAAATTTATCAGATAGACAAATTACTTTAGATAAAAAGCTGATTGATTTTATTATTAAAAGAATTGAGAGATCGTATGGCAAAATATTTGAATTCATATATAAAATTGACAAGATTAGTTTAAAAAAAAAGAAATCAATCGACTTTAAAATTATTAATGAAGCTCTTGAGAAATAAATGAATAAATACAGAACACATACATGTAGTGAGTTAACAATAGATAGCAGTGGTAAAGATGTTGTTTTGTCAGGTTGGATCAATAAAAAAAGAGATCATGGAAATTTACTGTTCATAGATTTAAGAGACAATTATGGGATGACTCAGTGCATCATAGAAAAGAGTAACAAAAATTTTAAATCATTAGAAAAAATTCAATTAGAAAGCGTAATTAAAATAAATGGTAAGGTTGTTGAGAGAACAAAAGAGACCATTAACAGTGATCTCCAAACTGGAGAGATAGAGGTCAATATAAATTCATTTGAAGTGCTGGGTACTTGTAAAGAGTTACCAATGCCAGTTTTTAGTGATCAAGAATATGCTGAAGAAATTAGACTCAAATATAGATTCTTAGATTTAAGAAGAAAAAAGATTCATGATAACATTATCTTAAGGTCAAAAGTTATTTCTTTTATTAGAAGTGAGATGTCTAAACTTGGTTTCTTGGAGTTTCAAACACCAATATTAACATCTTCTAGCCCTGAGGGTGCAAGAGATTTTTTAGTACCAAGCAGACTAAATCCTGGAAAGTTTTATGCACTGCCACAAGCACCGCAACAATTTAAACAGCTTATAATGGTTTCTGGTTTTGATAAATATTTTCAAATAGCTCCATGCTTTAGAGATGAGGATGCAAGGGCAGATAGAAGTCCAGGTGAATTTTATCAGCTCGACTTAGAAATGTCTTTTGTTGAACAAGAAGACGTTTTTCAAGTTGTTGAAAAATTAATAGTCAATGTTTTTAAGAATTTTTCTTCAAAAAAATTAATGTATGAAAAATTTCCAAGAATACCGTATGAAGAATCTATGCTTAAGTATGGATCGGATAAACCAGATTTAAGAAACCCATTAATAATTTTTGATTTATCAAATATTTTTACCCGTGATGATGTTGCGTTTGAGATATTTAAAAAGCT
Source organism: Candidatus Pelagibacter sp. uisw_138 (assembly GCF_059512485.2). Classification (NCBI taxonomy): domain Bacteria; kingdom Pseudomonadati; phylum Pseudomonadota; class Alphaproteobacteria; order Candidatus Pelagibacterales; family Candidatus Pelagibacteraceae; genus Candidatus Pelagibacter; species Candidatus Pelagibacter sp. uisw_138. The sequence continues at coordinate 333,974 of NZ_CM183453.2, forward strand.
TGTAAAATCTGGCTCTAAAGTAAGATGTATAGTTACAAAAAATACAAAAGATAAACCTAGAAGTTTTTTTGATAATATTGACAGGTGGGCCAAAGAACAAGGTGCATCAGGTCTTGCTTATTTTACAATTGAAAAAGAAGAAAATCTTTCTGCAAAAGGACCAGTAGGAAAATTTTTCTCTAAAGAAGCCTTAGAAGAAATTATGAAAATCACTGGAGCCGAAATAGGGGACAGTATATTCTTTGCTTGTGGAAAAATAAATGAAGTTGAAAAAATAACCTCTTTAGCAAGAGATAAAATTGCTAAGGATTTAGAATTAATTGATGATAATATTTTTGCGTTTTGTTGGATTGTTGATTATCCAATGTTTGAAAAAAATGAAGTAACTAATAAAATTGAATTTAGTCACAATCCATTTTCAATGCCTCAAGGTGACTTAAAAGATATTGATCTTGATAATCCACTTAATATTAAAGCCTACCAATACGATATTGTTTGTAATGGGATAGAACTATCTTCTGGCGCAATTAGAAATCATGTACCTGAATTGATGTATAAGTTATTCTCGATAGCTGGATATCAAAAAGAACAAGTTGATGAAAAATTTAGTGGAATGATCAATGCTTTAAGTTATGGAGCTCCACCTCATGGTGGTATAGCACCTGGTATCGATAGAATTGTAATGCTATTAGCAAATGAAAAAAATATTAGGGAAGTTACAATGTTCCCAATGAATCAAAATGCTCAAGACTTAATGATGAACGCTCCGTCAGACGTTAATGAAGAGCAGCTTAAAGAGCTCGGTTTAGCTTTAAAACTTAAAAAATAATATTACTTTTTACCTTTTAAGCTTATCTTAACGTCAGATAAATCAACAAGGTTTTTTTTGTAATTATTTCTAACAAAGCCTTTGCTAGTAACATCTTTTATAATTTTAAGTAATTGATTTTGATCCTCAGTATTTTCTTCTTCAGGTAAGGATCTATCTGATCCACCAATAGATGGAGTGTGTGCTAGATCTTCTCTATTTTGATATGAAATAGCAAGTTCTCTAAATATATAATCAAGTATTGAAGAGGCACTCATTATTCTGTCATTGCCATGAACTTTTCCAGATGGTTCAAATTTAGTATCAACATAAGCGCTAATAAACTCATCTAAAGGAACACCATATTGAAGCCCAAGTGATATTGCTATTGCAAAATTATTCATCAAAGCTTTTACCAGTTCACCTTCTTTACTTGTGTCTATGAAAATTTCACCAATTTTACCATCTTCATATTCTCCGGTGTGGAGATAAACTTTATGATCACCAATTGTCGCTTTTTGGATATAACCTTTTCTTCTATCAGGCATACTAAATCTTTTACCCACACCTTCATTAATTTGTTTAACAAAAGCGGTATTATTTTCTTTCGAAACAATTTTTGGTTGGCTTTGTTCAGATATAATATCTAATTTTTTAGGCTCAATTACTCTATTATTTGGATCTAAACTTTTTGTTTTTCTTGTATCAAGTTTCACGTCTAAAACTTCAAATTTTCCATCATCGCGCTTTTCAAGGTTTGCTAATTCTGTTTCATTAATATCATCTAAATAATGATTAACTTTAAAGCTACAAGTATAATAAGTTTCTACTAAATATTTTGCCATTTTTCCTTTAATTAATTTTTTATTTTGAATCGTAAGATAATTAATTTATATACAAATCCTTACTTTAGTCTAATTTAAATAATACAATTTAGGATTGAAGAATTAATTAAATAATATGTTGACATTTTTTAAAAAAATTTTTATTTGGTGGAACCAAGAAACATTAGGCACAAAATTAAAAACTATTTTTTATGGAAAACTTGCTGGAAAAGATTCTAGTGGTAATAAATATTACGAAAGTAAATCTGGCAAACGATGGGTAATTTATAATGATGAAATTGATGCCTCAAAAATACCCACCGAATGGTATTCTTGGATGCACTTCACTAATAATAGAATTGAAAAAAATCACAAATTGAATAAGTATGATTGGCAAAAACCACATCAATCCAATCAAACAGGTACTGAGAATGCCTATCATCCAAATAAAAACAATGATCCAATCAAAAAAAAATATACAATCTGGAAAAGTTAATTTTTTATTTTTTTTAGTTTATTTTTTTTTAATAAGCCAGCCACTACCCTTAATAGCTAATGAGGGAAGATTTGTTGAAATTAAGATTTTAGATAAAGTAAGTTCAAAGACCGACCTTTTAAAATTAGAGATAGGTAAAGAACTTAAATTTAAAGGTTTATTAATAAAAAGTCTCAAATGTAAAAACTCAGAATTTGACGACAACCCAGAAATAACTGCTTATATTCAAGTTAAAGATACGACGAATAAAGATAACAATGAAGTTTTTATTTTTAATGGATGGACTTTTTCATCCAGTCCTGCTGTAAACCCTTTTGATCACGCAGTATATGACATTTGGCTAACAAGATGTTATTAGATTACTTTTTCGTTATCTAGCCAGCCAACATTAAAGTCTGACTCAATGAATTTTTTATGGTTTAGTAGAATTTTATGAAGAGGTATTGTTGTTGTTATCCCTTCAATGACAAATTCATCTAAAGATCGATTCATTCTTTGTATTGCTTCAGTTCTATTTCTTCCCTGAGTTATTACTTTACAGATCATGCTATCGTAATATGGGGTAACTTTATAACCTTGGAAAATTGCACCATCTACTCTAGTTCTAAAACCTGATGGCTGGTGACACATACCTATGGTTCCAGGCGATGGTTGAAAATTTTTACTAGCATCTTCGGCATTAATTCTACATTCTATTGCATGTCCTCTAGGATTAATATCGCTTTGTTTTAAAGCTGTTTCGCCAGTATAAGCTATCCAAATTTGTTCTTTAATTATATCAATCCCTGTTACCATTTCAGTTACTGGGTGCTCTACTTGAACACGAGTATTCATTTCAAGAAAATAAAATTTACCATCCTCATATATAAATTCTACTGTTCCAGCACCTTCATAACCAATTTTACTAACCATGTTTACTGTTCTTTCAAAAAGATCTTTTCGGATTTCGTCAGTTAAGACTGGACTAGGAGTTTCTTCTATTAATTTTTGATGTCTTCTCTGTACAGAGCAATCTCTTTCATGAAGGTGAATGGTTCTATTTTTGCCAGACAAAACTTGAACTTCTATATGTCTTGGGTTTTGAAAAAATTTTTCAATATAAACCTCATCATTTCCAAAGTATTTTTGTGCTTCAGATTTTGCTGTTGAAAATAATGTTTCAAATTCTTCTTCTTTGTTAACAATCTTCATTCCTTTTCCACCTCCACCTCCAGAAGCTTTAATTAAAACAGGAAAACCAATCTTTTTACATAACTCTTTTGCTTGCTTTATATCAGTTACACCACCCTCAGAACCTTCAATTACAGGAAGCCCATGTTGTTTTGCAATTTTTTTTGCTTGAATTTTATCTCCCATCATTTCTATGAGTTTTGAAGAAGCGCCAATGAATTTAATATTGTTTTCTTCTAAGACTTTAGCAAAAGTTGCATTCTCAGATAAAAAACCATAACCAGGATGAACAGCCTCTGCTTTTGTCAGTTCTATTGCAGACATCAAGGCTGGAATATTTAAGTAACTGTTTGCTGGTTGGTGTGAGCCAATGCAAACACTTTCATCAGCTAGCCTAACGTGCATACTATCTCTATCTACATCTGAATGAACAGCAACAGTTGCTATACCCCATTCTTTGCACGCTCTTATAACTCGAACTGCAATTTCCCCACGGTTTGCAATTAGAATTTTTTTAAACATTACTCTACGATGATAATAGTTTGGCCATATTCAACAGGTTGGCCATCTTCTACACAGATTTCTTTTATAATTCCATCTGCTGTTGATGGAACATGATTCATAGTTTTCATAGCTTCAACTATCATAACTGTTTCACCTTTTTTAATTTTTTTACCAACTTCTGCAAATTTTTTAGCTCCAGGTTCTGCTGCAAGATAAGCCGTACCAATAATAGGGGATTTGACTTCAGTCCCAGATATAACTGTAGAATTGGCTGCACCAAGGACTGGTGTTAAGGCAGCAACATTTACAGCTTGATTTGAACTAATTGGGTTTGATTTTGATACTTTGATTTTAGTATCTTTATCTGTGTATTCAATTTCAGTTAAATTAAACTCATTTAAGTAATTAGTTAATTCTTTAATAATATTTTTATCTATTTTCATTTCTGTAACATGTTTTGCATTGCAATTATGGCTAAAATATAACCATTATCACCTAAACCAAAAATTCCACCAGTAGCAATATCGCTGATTAAAGATTTGTGTCTAAATTCTTCTCTTTTGTATATATTTGATATGTGAAGTTCAATAATTGGTTCTTTATAAATATCCAAAGCATCCCTGATAGCTACAGATGTATGTGTAAATCCTGCAGCATTAATAATTATACCATCAAACTTACTTTTAGCCTCTTGTATGGTTGTAACTATTTCACCTTCAATGTTTGACTGAGAAAACTCTAAATTAATATTTAAATCTTTAGCTTTACTTAAACAATTTTCTTTTAATTTATCGAAAGTTATTGATCCATATTGTGATTGTTCTCTTTCACCTAATAGATTAAGATTAGGGCCATTAATAATTATAATATTATTATTCATCAGATTCTTATACATTATGAAAAAAGTAAAAAAAATAAAAATTAAGTTAAATGGTAAATTTTCAACAATAAATGAAAATTTAAGCCTCTCAATTTTTTTAAAAGAACTAAAGATTCCTCTTAAAAAAGTAGCAATTGAATTAAATCAAGAAATAATAGATAAAAATAATTTAAAAACGATAAAACTAAAAAATAATGACAAAATAGAAATTGTTCATTTTATTGGAGGTGGATAAAATTGGTTAACGATAAATTAATAGTTGATAAAAAAAAATTTAATTCCAGATTAATAGTTGGGACCGGAAAATATAAAAGCATGGTAGAATGTGCAAAAGCTATTAAATTATCTGGTGCAGAAATAGTCACTGTTGCAGTGAGAAGAGTAAATATCTCTGATAAAAAAAAACCTTTGTTGATGGACTATATAGATCCAAAAAAAATTACTTATTTACCAAATACTGCTGGTTGTTTTAATTCTGAAGAAGCTCTAAGAACTTTACGTTTAGCAAGAGAAATTGGTGGATGGAAACTGGTAAAGCTTGAGGTGCTAGGAGATAAAAAAAATCTATTTCCAGATATGATTGAAACATTAAAATCTACAGAAGTTTTAACCAAAGAAGGGTTTAGGGTAATGGTTTATTGCAATGATGATCCTTTGATGGCTAAAAGATTAGAGAATGTAGGAGCTTGTGCAATTATGCCTCTAGCAGCACCTATAGGTTCTGGACTTGGAATTCAAAATACAACAAATATAAAAATTATAAGAAGCCAAACAAAGCTCCCTTTGATAATCGATGCTGGGTTAGGACAAGCCTCTGATGCAGCTATTGCTATGGAGTTAGGCTGTGATGGAGTATTGGCTAATACTGCGATTGCTAAAGCTAAAAAACCATTTCAAATGGCTTTAGCATTTAAAAATGGAGTAATTGCGGGAAGACAATCTTATTTAGCTGGTCGTATAGAAAAATCTATATACGGAAGTGCATCTTCTCCAAAAACTGGAATTATTTAAGCTGCTGGCTTTTTAAAAAATTTCTTTTTAAAAAAAGGTTTTTTTTTATAAGGCTTCTTTTTAATTAGACTTTCAAGAGATTTAAACTCTTTTTTTTGCTCTTCTAGATTTTTTAACTTTTCTATATGTTGAACTGTTTCTATTGTTTTTTTAGTTTTGTTTTGAAGATCAATTATATATTCGGGAATAATAAGAGTATTATCTGCAATTATATCTATCTTAATTAAGTTTTTTTCTTCAAAATACTTTAAATCTTCAATAAAATTTTCTTTCATAAAGTCAGATATTTTTTCACAAATCTTAAGTTCCACAAATTTTGCTTTTGTTAAAACAGCTTTAACTTCAACTAATTTAAGAATTTTCATGGCAAAAGACTCATCGGTAAGAGTAACTTTCCATTTTACAGCACTTTCTCTTAATCTTTGTCTGGACATCTCTAATAGTCCGAATGTGCTAATCCTTCCTATTTGAATTCTTGCCCTATCAGTTCTGCATTGCTCTTTAAGCTTTCTCTCAACCAATCTTCTGTTTCCAAAACTTAACATATCAATAAAATCAATAATAATTAATCCAGATAAGTCTCTTATTTTTATTTGTCGAGATATTTCCTCTGCTGCCTCAAGATTAGTGTCTAAAGCGGTACTTTCAACATTTTTTTGTTTAATAGAGCTTCCTGAGTTTATATCAATTGAAACTAGAGCTTCAGTTGGGTTTATAACTAGGTAACCACCTGATTTTAGTTTTATTTCTGAATCATAAATTTGATTTAATTTTTCTTCAATGTTCTCTTTGAAAAATAAAGGAACTTTTTCTCTATATTTTTTTATTTTTTTTACATGAGATGGCATCATTAACTTCATAAAGTTTTGTGCTTTTTTATAACCTTCATTACCCTCAATGATGATATTGTTTGTATCTTCATCATACATATCTCTTAAGGTTCTTTTTATAATATCACTTTCTTGATGGATTAATGATGGAGCTATAGAATTTAATGCATTTTCTTTAATTTCATTCCAAGTTTTAATCAAAGTTTTAAGATCATGATCTATATCATTTTTTGTTTTATTTGAACCTGCAGTTCTTACAATAAGACCCATTTCTTTTGGAATAACTATATCGTTTAAGATGGTTCTAATTTTCTTTCTTTCTCCTGGGTTGAAAATTTTACGAGATATGCCACCACCTTTTGGAGTATTGGGCATTAGGACAATGTATTTACCTGCTATAGAAATAAAAGTACTTAGTGCAGCACCTTTTTGCCCTCTTTCATCTTTTAATACTTGTATTAAAATTACCTGGTTAGGTTTTATAACCTCTTGGATCTTGTATCTTTTAGATCTAAATCTTACCTCAGGTCTTTTACCAAATGATACAGGTGAAGACTGTTCTTTATTTTCATCAACTTGAGCACCATCTGTAACTGGAGCGTCACTCTCTTCTGTTATCTGGTCATCACTCTCTAATTCTGATTCAGGCTTTACTTCAACTGGGTCATTAACATCAAGATTACCCTCATTAATATTCTTTTGCTCTTCCAGTTCACCTTCTCTTAGAAGTTCTTCTCTGGCTCTTTCTTCTTCTTCCTTTATTTTTGCTAAATCACTCTGAGGTATTTGATAATAGTCTGATTGAATATCATTAAAAGATAAGAAGCCATGTCTATCTCTACCAAAATCAATAAATGCAGCTTGCAAAGATGGCTCTACACGGCTTACCTTACCAAGGTATATGTTATTTTTGATTAAATTATTTTTTAAGCCTTCGTACTCGTAGTCTTCAATACTTTCACCTGACTTAAGTACAACTCTTGTTTCATTTGGATGCGAAGCATCAATGTATAAATTTTTTTCCATATATTTTTGATTAATTGTTTCATTTTATATTTAAATAATTTTAAATTTTGTTTGAATTCTGGTGCCTTAACATTACCAAATTCTTATATATATTAAACTAAAATGCACCGAATAATTAAAAATATATTTATATTAGTTTTAAGTATTGGTCTATTGTCTGCATTTTCAATATTAGCTGTTTTGTGGGCTTTTTCTAACAATTTACCAGATTATAAATTTCTTAAAAATTATAAACCATCAGTTTCTAGTAAAGTTTATTCAGGTGAAGGCGAGTTAGTGAATGATTTTTCATCAGAAAAACGAATATTTGTACCCTATAAATCAATATCAGAAAAAGTGATTAACTCTTTCTTATCTGCAGAAGATAAAAATTTCTATTCACACCCTGGTGTAGATGCCAAAGGAGTATTAAGAGCAATAATTAATAATATTTCTAATGTAATTGCATCAAGAAGACTAGAGGGTGCATCAACTATAACCCAACAAGTGGCAAAAAATTTTTTATTAACAAATGAAGTAAGTTTAAATAGAAAAATTAAAGAGGCAATTCTTGCTTTTAGAATAGAAAGGGCTCTTTCAAAAGAAAGAATATTAGAACTATACTTAAATCAAATTTATCTTGGTGAAGGTACTTATGGTGTTGCATCAGCCAGCTTAGAATATTTTGACAAATCAATTAGTGAATTAAATTATGAAGAAGCAGCTTTATTAGCGGCTCTACCAAAGGCCCCAAGTAGATATAATCCTTATAAAAATATTGAACTTGCAAAATTTAGAAGAGATTTAGTTATAAATAATTTATTTGAAAATAATTATATAAATAAAAAAAATCAAGAAGAACTTTTGTCAAAAAAAATTATACTAAAAAAAAGAAAAAAAGTTTTTACAAAAGATACAAGTTATTATGTTGAAGATATTAGAAAAGATGTTGTTGAAAAGTTAGGATTTGATAAAGTTTATAAACAAGGATTAAATATAAGCACACCTATTAATCTTCATTTACAAAAAATTGCAACAGAGTCATTGAGGCAGGGTCTCATTGAATATGATAAAAGAAAAGGTTGGCGTGGAGCATTGACTAATATTAAAAAATTAGAAAAATGGAATAAAAAAGTAGATAAATTTAAGTTAGAAAAATCAATTAACTGGGACTTAGCAATAGTTAACAAGATAGATAAATTTTCAATAGAAATTGAAACAGAATATGAAAAAAAAGGAACTATTAAATATGAAAATATCTCCTGGATCAAAAAAGATTTTAAAAAAATATTAAAAATTGGAGATGTTATTTATGTTGAAAATATTAACAAAAACATATTTGCCTTAAGACAGTTGCCAGTGGTTAATGGAGGAATTGTTGTTATGGATCCGTTTACTGGAAGGGTGTTAGCTTTAAGTGGTGGATTTAGTTTTAAAAAAAGTGAATTTAACAGAGCAACGCAGGCACAAAGACAGCCAGGTTCTGCTTTCAAACCTTTTATTTATGCTTTAGCTCTTGAGAATGGATACACACCATCAACTTTAATTTTAGATGCACCATTAGTTTTAGAACAAGGAACTGATTTAAAAATGTGGAAACCAGAAAACTATGGAAAAAAATTTTATGGACCATCAACACTGAGAATGGGATTAGAAAAATCTAGAAACTTGATGACAGTTAGAATTGCACAAGATCTTGGAGTTAAAAAAATTGTTAATTTTTCAAAAAAACTTGGAATATATGAAAATCCTAGTGAGCTTTTATCAATTTCATTGGGTTCTGCTGAGACAACGTTGTTAAAATTAACATCAGCATACTCTTCATTTGTTAATGGAGGAAAACTAGTTAAACCAATAATGATCGATAGAATTCAAGATAGTGAAGGTAATACAATATTTAATAATGAAATGAGAGAGTGTATAAATTGTGATCAAATATCTCACTTAAGTGACAATTATCCAAATATAGAAGACAAGTTTGAGCAAATATTTTCTCCAGAAACGGCATATCAAATGACCTCGATATTAGAGGGAACTGTTCAAAATGGAACAGGAAAAAATTTAAAAGATTTAAATTTAGACTTAGCTGGTAAAACTGGAACAACGAATGGAAATACAGATACTTGGTTTGTTGGCTTTACCTCAAAATTGATAATAGGAGTTTATGTGGGTTCAGATAATCCAAAATCACTTGGAAGATATGAAACAGGTGCAAAAACAGCATTACCAATTTTTAAAAGCTTTGTTAAAAAAGCTGTGAAGAAAGAAGATGCAAGACCATTTAAAGTTGCAAAAAATATTTTAATGAAAGTTATTGATCCTGTTACAGGAAAAAAAGCTGAAATTGGAACAAGAAGAACAATTATTGAAGCCTATAAAGATGTAAAAGTAGAAAGTTTATTGAATCAAGATATTAATAATAGATTAAAAAATAATAATATATTAAGGTTCTATTAATGGATAATGAATATTTAAATTACAAATCTGAAATAGAGAAAATCAATCAAAGAGTTAAGGAGTACCTTTGAAACACATAGTATTCGTAAAAAATTAAAAAAGAATAATCAAAAAATACTAGAATCTAATTTCTGGCAAGACAAATCAAATTCACAAAAAGTTATTAAAGAAAAAAAATTATATGAAGAATTAATAAATTCATATGAAAATTCATCTAAATCAATAATTGACCTAGATGAATTAAATGAACTTGCTTTAGAAGAAAAAAATCAATCTGTAGTAAATGAAGTTCTAGAGAGCATCAAAAATCTCAAAAAATTAGCTAAAAAAAATGAAACTAAATGTTTTTTATCAAATGAAACTGACAGTTTAGATTGCTATATAGAAATTCATGCTGGTGCTGGTGGAACAGAGAGTCAGGATTGGGCAGAAATGCTACGAAGAATGTATCTAAAATGGTCAGATATTAAGAGTTTTAAATCAAAATTAATTAGCGAACACAAGGGAGATGAAGCTGGAATAAAATCATCAACAATTAAAATTGAGGGTGATTATGTTTATGGATGGTTAAAAGCTGAGTCTGGAATTCATAGGTTGGTTAGAATATCACCCTTTGATTCTGGTGCTAGACGCCATACTAGTTTTGCTAGTATTTGGATTTACCCAGTAGTAGACGAAAATATTGAAATTGAGATAAATGAGAAAGATTTACGTATTGACACATATAGATCAAGTGGTGCAGGAGGACAGCATGTAAATACCACTGACAGTGCGGTAAGAATTACTCACTTACCTTCTAAAATTGTTGTCCAATGTCAAAATGAAAGATCACAACATAAAAATAAAGACACCTGTATGAATATGCTTAAAGCAAGACTTTATGATTTTGAGTTAAAAAAGAAAGAAAAAGAAAGTCAAACGATAGAGTCTTCTAAGTCAGAAATTGGTTGGGGTCATCAAATTAGATCCTATGTACTTCACCCATACAGAATGGTAAAAGATAATCGAACTAACTTTGAAAGCTCAAACCCTGATAAAATCTTAGATGGTGAGATTGATGATTTTTTAGAAAGTTCATTATATAAAGTAAAATAATGAAAAGAATAATTAAAATTCTTACAATATTAATAATAACCTTAGCTATTATTGTTATTTACTTAAGTATATATGGAATAAAAACTGAAAAGTTTAATAATGAAATCAAAAAAAATGTTTCAAAGATTAATAAAAGAATAGACCTTTCATTAAATGAGGTTAATTATTTATTAGATCCACTAGATTTCAGTATCAATATATCATCAAAAAATCCTAAAATAATTTTGGGGGATAAAAGTTTGAATTTAAGTGATATTACTACCAATATATCATTAAGATCCTTTATAAATAATCGATTTTCTATTGATGATTTAAAAATTTCCACAAAAGAAATTCAAATTAAAGATCTAATCTCATTAATAAGAACAATTAAAGGATCGCCACAACTTTTTGTTTTAGAGAGCATAACTAAAGAAGGATTAATTTCTGCAAATATAGATCTTACATTTGAATTAGATGGAGAAATTAAAAATGATTATCAAATAAATGGGGCTGTTAAAGAAGCAAAATTTAATATTTTTAACCAAGTGGAAATTGAAAACTTAAATCTTTTATTTGATATAAGCAAAAATCAACTAACATTAAGAAAAGTAGAAACAGACCTTAATAATATAAAATTAAGATCACCCTTAATTCAAATTGAGGAAAAGAAAAATATATTTTTTGTTGATGGAAAAGTAATAAGTGATCAGCAGAATTTTGATATTAATAAATTAAAGCCTATACTTGGTAATCTACTGAATACTATTGAGATAGAAAAAATTGATTTCAAATCTATAAATACCCTTTCTTTTAACTTAAATAAAAATTTTAAATTAAATGATTTAAAAATTGAAACAAACTTAAACTTAGAAAATTTAGAAATAGTTAAAAATCCTCTTAATTTAAAACCTTTTTTACCCAATTATACCAAGCAAGTTAAACTTGAAGATCATAAGATTAAAATTAAATTAACAAAAGATATATTGGATATTAAAGGAGAGGGGGATATTTATATTGGAGATGAGTTAGAAAAATTATCCTACAATATTATTAATAATGATGGAAAAATAGCATTTGATACAAAGCTTAATATTAAAAACAACCCATTAATAATAAATTTTTTAGATTATAAAAAGAAAAAAGGAGATAGTTCAGATATTTTATTAAAAGGTATTTACAAAAAAAATGAAGAATTAATACTTCAAACTATTTCTATAACAGAAAAAAATAATCAAATTTTAATTAAAGATTTATTATTTAGCAAAAACCTTAAAATTAAAGATTTTGATTACGTCAAGCTTGATTATAGAAATAAAAATAACCTTATTAATAAAATAGAATTAAAGAGAAATAAATCTAATTTTTCCATAAAGGGCAAAAGTTTTGACGCAACTCAGCTCATTAACAACAGTATGAACGACGATGAAAGTTCTACAATTTTTGAAAATTTTAATTCTAAATTTGATATTAAAATAGATACAACCTTTATAAATAAAAATGATTATACAAAAAATTTATTTGGAAATATTTCTTTTAAAGAAAATAAATTAGATAAATTGAACCTAGAGTCCACTTTTTCTAATAATAAAAAAATGAATTTATCCATTGAAACTAATAAGCAAAAAGAAACTATTACAAAATTCTTTTCAAACTACCCAAAACCTTTGATTAAAAGATATGATTTCATAAAAGGATTCGAGGAAGGTTATTTAAATTTTAATTCTATAAAAAAAGATGGTGTTTCTAATTCTGTATTAATTATTGATAATTTTAAAGTTAAAGAAGTACCTGTTTTTGCTAAGCTTTTAAGCCTAGCATCACTTCAAGGAATCGCAGATCTTTTAACTGGTGAGGGAATAAGGTTCACTGATTTTGAAATGATATATTCTAGTCAAAAAGGTCTTACTACAATTGAGGAAATGTATGCAATCGGACCTGCTATCTCTATATTAATGGATGGATATATTGAATCAAAGAAATTGGTTAGCTTGAGAGGAACATTGGTTCCTGCAACAACTATAAATAGATCTATAGCTTCAATTCCATTACTAGGTAAATTATTGATAGGTGATAAAACAGGTGAAGGTGTTTTTGGGGTAAGTTTTAAAATAAAAGGACCTCCAAAGAACTTATCTACAACGGTTAATCCAATTAAAACTTTAACACCTAGATTTATAACAAGAACACTAGAAAAAATTAAAAAGAACTAAACTAATTCAACTTTAATATGTTTTTTTTTACCAAGAGAAAGTTTAATTAAACTGTCTTTAAATAAATCTTCAGTAATTAAAAGCTTTTCATCAGAAATAGCCTGACTATTTATTTTAATTCCATTTCCTTTAATTAATCTCCGAATTTCGCTTTTCGAGCTTTCTAACTTAGATAAAATTACTAAATCCAGAATACTCATTTTATCGTCTAACATTTGTTTGTTAATTTGAATAGTTGGCAGGTTATCACCCAATGAATTTTCAGAAAATGTTTGTTTTGCTGTTTCTTGGCATTTACTTGCTTTATCTTCACCATGCAGCATAGATGTAGTTTTATTTGCAAGTAAAATTTTTAGTTCATTAATATTATCATTTTTAATATTTTCAATTTCATCAACATTAATATCTGTAAAAATTTTTAAAAACTTCAATACATCTCGATCATCAATATTTCTCCAAAATTGCCAGTAATCATATGCTGAAAGAAATTTTTTATCTAGCCAGACAGCTCCAGATTCAGTTTTGCCCATTTTTGCACCTGATGCCAATGTGATAAGAGGTGTCGTTAAACCATAAACATGATTGTTTGAATATCTTTTTATAAGATCAACTCCATTAACGATATTACCCCATTGATCTGAGCCACCAATTTGAAGCATACAGTTTTCTTTTTTATTTAATTCTAAAAAATCATATGCTTGCAAAATCATATAGTTAAATTCCATATAGCTTAATGACTGTTCTCTTTCTAATCTAATTTTAACACTATCAAAACTTAACATTTTATTAATTGTAAAATGTTTTCCCACATCTCTTAGAAAAGAAATATAATTTAAATTTTTAAGCCAAGTATAATTATTAACAAATATAGGTTTTGTTTTTGGGTCTTTATCATCTAAAAAGTTTTTTAGAATTTTTTCAATATTATTTATATTCTTTTCAATTTCTTCTTCAGATAAAATTGTTCTAGTTTTATCTTTACCAGATGGGTCACCTATTCTAGTGGTACCACCTCCCAATAAAACTATTGGTTGGTGACCATGTTTTTGTAATAGTCTAAGACACATAATTTGAAGCAAACTACCAACATGAAGACTTTCAGCTGTACAATCAAAACCTATATAAGCTCTGATTTTTTCTTTATCTAATAATTGAGACAAGTTTTCTTCTCCAGTACACTGGTAAAAGAAACCTCGATCTTTAAATTCTTTTAAAAATTTATTCATAAATATGCTATCTAGAATATACAATATTTACTTAAAAAATAAGAATGGAAAAATTTTATACTTCTTTAGGGTTAATGAGTGGCACATCTATGGACGGTGTTGATGCATCAGTTATTAAGTCTGATGGTGAAAATAACTATGAACCTATATTTGATAAATATTTTGAATATGATGAGGTAATTTATTCAGACTTACTAAATCTAAGGGATAAAATAAATTCAATAAAAGATCTGACAGCTAATTCTTATCAAATTAAAGAGCTTGAGAGAAAAATTACATTATTTCACGGCAAAATTAGTAAAGAAACTATAAAGAGCTCTGGAATAGATGTAGATTTAGTTGGTTTCCATGGTCAAACAATTTTTCATAATGCTCAGGAAAAAATATCAAAACAAATTGGAGACGGTAATTTACTATCAAGTCTTTTAAAAAAAGACGTAGTTTACAACTTTAGAGAAAATGACATTCTTAATGGGGGTCAAGGCGCACCATTAGCCCCAATCTTTCATAACTTACTTGTAAACCAGAATCAAATTGAGAAACCTGCTTGTGTTTTAAACGTAGGAGGTATTGCAAATATTACTCTTGTTGTCTCAAAAAATAATGAAGACTTAATAAGCTTTGATGTTGGTCCAGGTAATTGTCTCTTAGACGAGTGGGTTAGAAGACACACACAAATGAAATATGATGAAAATGGAAAAGCTTCAAAAACTGGAAAAACAAGTGAAGTTATTCTAAATCAAGCAATTGATAATTTTGATAATATAAGTAATCAAAAAAAACTTTCATTTGATATAAAGGATTTTGATTTAAGTTTTGTGAAAGGTCTCTCATATGAGGATGGCTTATCTACATTAGTAGATTTTACTGCAATAATAATTTATCAATCAATTTTAAAATTAATAAAAATTAAAGAAAATGAAAAATTATTAATAATAGTTTGTGGTGGTGGAAGAAAAAACCTTTCTTTAATGAAAAATATAAAAAAAAGACTGCCAAAAAATATCTCTTTAAAAATAATTGATGATTATAAAATTGATGGAGATTTTATCGAGTCTCAGGCTTTTGCCTATCTTGCTATTAGATCTGCACTTAAAAAAGAAATATCATTCCCCAGAACTACTGACGTACAAAAACCTTCAATAGGTGGAGTTTTAGTTAAAAACTATTAAGACTAAAATAAAGCAGATTCTTTTTTGATATATTTATCTAAGCTTTTTACCAATACATCTTCTGTTTTAGTAAAAAAATGATTAGCATCATTTATAGCTTCAAAGTCAACTTTAATACCTTTTTGTGCGCTTAATCTTTTATCTAAATCTGTAATATGTTCCAAGGGAACCAACTCATCTTTTTTACCATAAATCATTAAACCTGAAGTAGGGCATGGAGATAAAAATGAAAAGTCATATACGTTTGGCTGTGGTGATATTGCGATAAATCTATTTATTTCTGGTCTTCTCATTAATAATTGCATTGCTATTAGTGATCCAAAAGAAAATCCTGAAACCCAACATTGTGAGTTATCAAAATTTTCACGTTCTAACCAATCTAGGGCTGCAGCTGCATCAGCAAGTTCTCCTTGACCATTATCAAATTCACCATCACTTTTTCCGACACCTCTAAAGTTTACCCTGCATACAGAAAATCCATTTTCCATAAAAGTATGAAATGTATCAACTACAACTTTATTATTCATTGTTCCTCCATATTGAGGATGAGGTTGCAATACTAGTGCTATTGGTGATGTAATTTTTTCACTTTTATAATACTTGGCTTCCATTCTTCCGGCAGGTCCAGGTATAAAAACTTCTACTATTTTATTATCCATAAATGATATTGATTATTATTCTCAAAAAAAAATACACATATCATAACTAAGCGACAATATGTTATCTTTTTTACATATTGTATACTTGACTAATTTAGTCAAGATTGTATAAAAAGCCTTCTTAAATAAGGGTAAAATGAAATTAACATCAAAAGGTAGATATGCAGTAATGGCATTAGCTGATCTCGCTAAGTTTAATAGCGTTAATCCAGTATCTTTAAGAGATATATCGTTAAGACAAGGAATTTCCTTAGATTTTTTAGAACAAATTTTTTCTAAATTAAAAAAATACAATATTGTGAAAAGCATTAGAGGAACTAATGGTGGTTATATCTTAAACAAAGAACCAGAAGAAATTAAATTAGCAAATATACTTAGTGCTGTAGATGAAGAAGTTAAAACTGTTCAATGTAAAAAAGAATCTAAAAAAGGATGTAACAGCAAGACAACAAAGTGCATTACTCATAATTTGTGGGATGAACTTGAGATACATATCAATAATTTTTTTGAACAAAAAAACTTAAAAGATCTTATTAACAATTCTTCAGAAAGTAGAAATTAAAATGGACGCAAGAGAAAAGGAAATAGAAAAATTAAAAGACTATAAATATGGTTTTTCAACAGATATTGAAAACACTCGAGCTCCTAAAGGTTTAAATGAAGAGGTAATTAAGTTTATCTCGAATATTAAAAAAGAACCACAATGGATGCTTGATTGGAGACTAAAAGCATTTGAAAGACTAAAACAATTAAAAGAACCAAATTGGCAAAAACCTAAATATCCTAAAATAGATTATCAAGATCTTTATTATTATTCAGCACCAAAAAGTATGGACGATAAGCCAAAAAGTTTAGACGAATTAGATCCAAAATTACTAGAGACTTACAGCAAACTTGGAATACCCCTGCAAGAACAAGCAAGACTTAATGGAATTGCAGTTGATGCTGTATTTGATTCTGTTTCTGTTGCAACAACATTCAAGGGTGAGTTAAATAAAAAAGGAATTATTTTTTGTTCTATGTCAGAAGCAATACGAGAACATCCTGAATTAATAAAAAAATACTTAGGTTCTGTAATTCCAATATCAGATCATTATTTTGCAACACTTAACTCAGCAGTCTTTACTGATGGATCATTTGTTTATATTCCAGAAGGTGTAAGATGTCCGATGGAACTCTCTACTTATTTTAGAATTAATGCTACAGAAACAGGTCAATTTGAAAGAACTTTGATCATTGCTGATAAAGGAAGTTATGTGAGTTATTTAGAAGGATGTACTGCACCAATGAGAGATGAAAATCAATTACATGCAGCGAATGTAGAGTTAGTTGCGCTTGATGATGCTGAAATAAAATACTCAACTGTACAAAATTGGTATCCTGGTGACAAAGATGGGAAAGGTGGGATTTATAATTTTGTAACTAAAAGAGGTTTGTGTAAGGGAAAAAATTCAAAAATATCTTGGACACAAGTTGAAACAGGGTCAGCAATTACATGGAAGTATCCAAGCTGCATATTGATGGGCGATAATTCTGTTGGAGAGTTTTATTCAATAGCAATAACAAATAATCATCAAAAAGCAGATACAGGTACTAAAATGATTCATTTGGGTAAAAATACAAAAAGCAAAATAATATCAAAAGGTATTTCAGCTGGTTTTGCAGATAATACCTATAGAGGGTTAGTAGATATTGCAAAAAATGCTGACAATGCCAGGAATTTTACTCAATGCGATTCTCTTTTGATGGGTAACAAGTGTGGAGCACATACAGTTCCATACATAAAGAATAAAAATTCTAGCTCAAATATTGAACATGAAGCAACTACATCAAAGATTAGTGATGAACAATTGTTTTATTGTAACCAAAGAGGTTTAAATCAAGAAGAGGCTGTTAGTTTAATTGTTAATGGTTTTTGCAAAGAGGTTCTACAACAATTACCAATGGAATTTGCTGTTGAAGCTCAAAAATTAGTAGGAATTAGTTTAGAAGGGAGTGTTGGTTAATGTTAACAATTAAAGATCTTAAAGCAAATATTGATAATAAAGAAATTTTAAAAGGGTTAAATTTAGAAATTAAACCAGGAGAAGTACACGCAATTATGGGTCCTAATGGATCTGGAAAAAGCACTCTATCAAATGTTCTTTCAGGAAAAAAAGGCTACACTGTAACTGGCGAAGTAAAATATTTTAATGAAAATCTTTTAGGTTTAGAGGTTGAAGAAAGAGCTCATAAAGGAATATTTTTAGCATTCCAATATCCATTGGAAATACCAGGAGTTAATACCAATATATTCTTAAAAACATCTCTAAATGCAATCAAAAAAGCTAAAGGTGAAAAAGAATTAGATGCTATTGAATTCTTAAAATTAGTTAAGCAAAAAGCAGGCGAATTAAAATTTGATGAAAAAATATTAAGTAGACAATTAAATGTAGGTTTTTCTGGTGGAGAAAAGAAAAAAAATGAAATACTTCAAATGTCTATATTAAATCCTAAGCTCTCTATTCTAGACGAAACAGATTCTGGACTTGATATCGATGCTTTAAAAATAGTATCTGAAGGTGTTAATGCATTAAGAAGTAAAGAAAGTTCTTTTTTAATTATTACTCATTATCAAAGATTATTAGAATATATAAAACCAGATTTTGTACATGTTTTAATTAATGGACAAATAGTTAAATCGGGTGGGTCAGAACTTGCATTAGAACTTGAAAACAAAGGATACGAAAGTTTAAGTTAGATTATGGAACAACTAAAAGTAGATTTTAATAAAGTCATAGAAAGTTTAAAACTTTCAGAGAAAAGTATAAATTCTAGAAAAGAAAACCTTAATCAATTTGTAGAGAATGGTTTTCCAAATAAAAGAGTGGAAGATTGGAAATTTTCAGATTTGAATCAGATAATTTCTTCTAATATTGAAAATTTACGCTTCCATACTGACTTTGAAACAAGTGAGATTGATGAAGCTATCTTTATTGATAAATTTGCACACAATAAGATAATTTTTCTTAATGGAGTAATTTCAAAAGTTGATTTTAGCTCTGAAGATGACACTAAAGTTTTGATAACAAGAGATTTAAACCAAAATGAAAATTCTAAAGAAGTTAATTCATTGGTTTCATTGAACAATGCTTTCATTGCAAGTTATATCAGAGTAACGGTTAAAGAGAACTATTCAATGAATGAGCCATTAATTATATACAATATTACAACCAAAGAACTTAAATCAACAGCGCTCAATTTGAAAACAGACATTGTTCTCGAAAAAAATAGTAGTTTGAAAATAATAGATTTGTTTGATGATAGTTCTGAAAATAATTTTATAAATATAGCTCAAAATTTTGATATTGCACAAGATGCTATTCTTAAAAATTATAAGATTGATCATAAAAAAAATTCTAATATTAAATACTCTTATAATAATATTAATTTAGAAAAAAATAGTATTTCAGAAAACTTTATTTTTTCGACTGGGTCTAAATTTATAAAAAATGAAATTAATTGTAATTTAAATGATGAGTACAGCTCAGCATTTATTAATGGAATAATAAATTTAACAAACTCACAACATCATGAAATCAAAACTAATATTAATCATCTAGCTGAAAATACAAAAAGCTATCAATTAATTAAAAGTGTTTTAAATGAAAATGCAAAAGGTATTTATCAAGGTAAAATTTATGTAGACTCAAAAGCCCAAAAAACAAATGGGTATCAACTTAGTAAAGCTCTATTATTAAGTGAGAATACTGAATTTGATGGAAAACCAGAACTTGAGATCTATGCTGATGATGTAAAATGTTCTCATGGAGCAACATCTGGAAATTTAGATGAAGATGCAATATTTTACTTGATGTCTCGTGGTTTGAGTAACCAGCAATCAAAAGAATTATTAATTAAAGGATTTTTACTTGATGCAGTAGAAAAAATTACAGATATAGAAATTAAAGATCTAATTAAAAATATGATAGGAATCACAGAATGAGTATATCAGACATAAAAAAAGAATTTCCAATATTTAGCAACAAGATTCATAATAATGATCTTGTTTATCTTGATAGTGCTAACTCATCTCAAAAACCACAATCAGTAATTGATAGAGTAAACGAATTTTATACTAATGAATTTTCAAATATAGGCAGAAGTGTTCATTACTTAGCTGTGGCAGCAACTAATCTTTATGAAAATACACGATCTTCTGTTCAAAAATATATTAATGCTAAAGATAAAAATGAAATTGTATTTACTAAAGGTGCCACTGAAGCAATTAACCTTGTGGCTAATACTTTTGGCCAAAAGTATTTAGAACATGGAGACGAAATTCTTATAACTGAACTTGAACATCATTCCAATTATGTGCCATGGCACTTTTTAAGACAATCAAAAGGGATTAAGATTGAATTTGCAGAAATTAATGATGATGGTGAAATTACCCTCGAAAGTATTGAGAAAAAAATAAATTCAAAAACAAAATTAATTGCTATTACTCATTTATCTAATGTGACAGGAGCTGTTTTGCCAGTTAAAGAAATAACAGAATTAGCTCACTCAAAAGGTATCGCAGTTTTAGTTGATGGTTGTCAGGGTGCACCACATTTAAAGTTAGATATGCAAGATATTGACTGTGATTTTTATGCTATTTCATGTCATAAAATGTATGGACCAACTGGTCTTGGAGTACTTTATGCAAAAAAAAAATGGTTAGAACAATTACCTCCTTATCAAGGTGGTGGTGGTATGATTAATGACGTTAAAAAAGACAGTATTACTTATGGTGATTTACCAAACAAGTATGAAGCAGGAACAATGGCAACAGCACAAGTTATTGCCTTTGATCAATCTATAAAGTTTCTAGAAAAAGTTGGAATAGAAAGTATGATCAAACATGAACAAGAATTAATTGAATATGGACAAGAAATCTTAAAAAGAAACAATTCTGTTAAATTAATAGGTAATCCTAAAAATAGAGCTGCAGTTTTATCTTTTACAATTGAAGGCGTACATCCACACGACATAGCCACCATATTAGATGAAGATGGTGTTGCTATAAGAGCTGGACACCATTGCTGTCAAATTTTACATGATAAATTAGGAATTTCAGCAAGTGCACGTGCTTCTTTAGGTGTTTATAATACAAAAGAAGATCTAGACCAACTTAATAGCTCAATAAATAACTGTAAAAAAATTTTTAATTTATAATGAATATTAAAGAACTTTATCAAGAAATTATTTTAGAACATGGAAAAAATCCACGCAATCTAAGAAAGACAGAAAATTTTAACAAAGATGCAAAAGGTAATAACCCTTTATGTGGTGATAATGTTCATATATTTCTAAAATTGGATGAAGACAAAAAAGTACAAGATGTTTCATTTGAGGGAAGTGGCTGTGCAATTTCAATGGCATCAGCATCAATCATGACTGATTTAATGAAGGGAAAAGAAGAAGCTCAAGTCAAAGAAATTGTAAATGATTTTTTGGGTATGATTAAAGAAAACCCTGAATTAAAATCAAAAAATTTACAGGAAGATGAAAAAACTAAGTTAATGTGCTTATCTGGAGTAAAACAATATCCAATGAGAGTAAAATGTGCAACATTATCATGGCACACTTTAATTTCTGCAATTGACAAAACTCAAGAAGAAATCAATACTGAAAACTAGATAAAATTATGGATTTAAGAGAACAAGTTATAGCTGAAATTAGAAAAATTTATGATCCTGAGATACCGGTTAATATTTATGAATTAGGTTTAATTTATGATGTTAAGGTAAAAGAGGATAAAGCTAAAATTATAATGACTTTAACTTCACCCAATTGTCCTGTCGCAGAAAGTTTACCTCAGGAGGTTAAAGATAGCGCAATGCAAGTAGAAGGCATTGAAGAAGTTGATCTAGATTTAGTTTTTGAACCACCTTGGGAAAAATCAATGATGTCAGAATCTGCTAAATTGGAGTTAAATTTATAATGAACTCTATAATTAAATTAAGTGACAATGCTGCAAGTCGTATTAAAGAAATTATGTCTGGTGTTGAATCAAATTCAATTGGTGTTAGAGTTGCTGTTAAGTCTGGTGGTTGTGCTGGCATGTCTTATGTAATGGAATATGCTAAAGAAGTTAATCCTACAGATGAGATTATCGAAGATAAGGGTGTAAAAGTATTTGTGGATGCTGCAGCTGTTATGTATTTACTGGGCACTGAAATGGACTATAAAAAAGAAGAATTTTCATCCTCATTTGTATTCAATAACCCCAATGAATCCGAGCGTTGTGGCTGTGGTGAATCCTTTAAAGTCTAATATAACAAATACGCATATCAGTATTGCAATTTACGCATATCTAAGGTAATAAACTGATATGAACAAATTTGAATTTAAAAATCTTGTTAAATCATTAGAAAAGTCATTAAAAGAGAGAACATTTTTTAAGACTCTTCGAACAGAAGTAAACACCGGTGCTAACGGTACACAGGACTATGTTGTTAAAAAAGGAATTAACAAAGATAAAATAGCAACCACTAGACAGTAATTATCTTAGCTACTGTAATACATCTCAAACTCAACAGGATGAGGTGCATGTTCAAATCTATGTATCTCTTCAAATTTTAATGCAATGTAAGCATCAATTTGATCATCTGTAAATACACCACCTTCAGTTAAAAAATCTCTATCCTTATCTAAACTTTCCATAGCTTCTCTTAGGGAGCCACAAACAGTTGGGATATTTCTAACCTCTTCAGGAGGTAAGTCATAAAGATCTTTATCAAAAGATTCACCTGGATGAATTTTATTTTTAATACCATCTAAGCCAGCCATAAGCATAGCAGCAAAAGTTAAGTAAGGGTTTCCTGATGCATCAGGAAATCTTATCTCACATCTAGCACCATTTTTATTTAAACTAATCGGTATTCTACAAGATGCAGATCTATTTCTTGCAGAGTAAGCTAACAGTACAGGTGCTTCAAATCCTGGAATTAATCTTTTGTAGCTATTTGTTGTAGAGTTTGAAAAAGCATTAATAGCTTTTGCATGTTTTAAAATACCACCAATATAATGTAATGCTGTTTCTGATAATCCAGCATAAGCTTCACCAGAGAAAACAGGTTTATCATTTTTCCAAATTGATTGATGAATATGCATTCCAGAACCATTATCACCAGCAACGGGCTTCGGCATAAATGTTGCTGTTTTCCCAAATGAATGAGAAACCATTTGAACTACATATTTATAAAGTTGAACATTATCTGCTGTTTCAACTAAAGTTCCAAAAACCATACCTAGCTCATGTTGACTTGGAGCAACTTCATGGTGATGTTTTTCAACTTTAACACCCACTTCTTTTAAACTTTTTAAATATTCACCTCTCATATCTTGTTCACTATCAACTGGAGGTACTGGAAAATATCCACCTTTAACTGGAGGTCTATGACCCATATTTCCATTAGCATATATGGTTCCAGAATTATAAGGACCTTCTTTACTATCTATCTTAAAACCTGTGTTGTTAGGATCGTTATTAATTCTAACGTCATCAAATACAAAAAATTCTGGCTCAGGACCAAAAAAAGCTTTATCACCAACACCAGATTTCTTTAAGTATTCTTCAGCTTTTTTAGCCGTTCCTCTGGGGTCTCTTTCATAAGGAGATCTTTTAACTGCATCTAGAATATCACAAAAAAGAATTAATGTGTTGTGTGAAGTAAAGGGGTCCATAACAAGTCTTGAAGTATCTGGTTTTAAAATCATATCTGACTCGTTGATAGCCTTCCACCCAGCTATGGATGAACCGTCAAAAAATACACCTTCATTAAGCATTTCTTCGTCAACAATTGTATGGTCCATAGTTAAATGTTGAAGTTTTCCTCTAGGGTCAGTAAATCTTAAATCAATAAATTCAACTTCTTTATCTTTAATAAATTTTAATACATTACTAGCAGTCATAGTTTCTCCCTTTTTAAATTTTGTAGCACATTATTAACAAATCTTTTTAAAACAATATTGCTTGATTAATAAATATCACCTATGCGTTTTTTACATATGAATTACAACATTATTTGCTAAATTAGCAATCAATTGTTAGTTGAAATATGAGCTTATTAGACAAAGAACCAGTTAAAAGAGCGGAAAAATTTATTAAAGGTTTTGACCAATCTTTGGAAGTTATCGTACTTGAGAATTCAGCCAGAACAGCAAAAGATGCAGCAATAGCTTTAGGTTGTGATGTGGGTGCAATTGTTAAGAGCTTATTATTTAAAACTGGGGATAATTTTACCTTGTGTTTAGTAGCAGGTGACAAGAGATGCTCATTAAATAAATTAAAAAAAATTAAGAATATAAAAGATATCTTTATGGCTTCTCCAGAAGAAGTTAAAACTCAAACTGGCTATACGATTGGTGGTGTTTCACCAGTAGGTCATTTAAATAAGCTAGAAATTTTTATAGATAAATCTTTAGAAAGGTTTAATGAACTGTTTGCTGCAGCTGGACATCCAAACTGCGTTTTTAAGATTAATTTTAAAAATATTCAAAAAATTACAAATGGAAAAGTTGAAGATATAATTGAATGAGACAGCCTAAATTAATTGACTATACTTTATTAGTAATTTTATCTTTAATATGGGCTTCAGCTTTTTTTAATATAAAAATTGCAACAGAATCCTTTGGTCCAATTACAATTGCTTTCTTAAGAGTTTTTTTTGGATCAATTCCAGTACTATTATTATGTTTTTATAAAAAAATTAAAATAGAAGCTTTTTCAAAAGATTGGTATTGGTTTGCTATAATTGGATTTGTAAATTTAGTGCTGCCATTTTTTTTAATTGCCTACGGTATAAAATCGGTTCAAAGTAATTTAGCAGCAATATTAATGTCAACCACACCATTAAGCTCAACTGTATTAGGGCATTTTTTTACCGAAAATGAAAAATTTAATTTTATTAAAACATTTGGAATATTGATAGGATTTTCAGGAATTATCTATTTATTCTCTGACAATTTTTTAATTAATGATAATAATTTTTTCTCTGCATTAATGATTTTACTTGGATCAACTTGTTATGTCATAGGTGGAGTTTTAACTCTTAAAATTAGTAATAAAAAAAATGAGAATGTAACAGGCTCAATATTAATTTGGGCTATAATAATTTTGATACCCTTAGTTTCTTTTATAGAAAAACCCTGGCATACAATTCCATCAATTGAATCGAGTATTTCAGTTGTTTATCTTGGTTTTGTATCAACAGGTTTAGCATGGTTGCTTAGATTTAGAATTTTGAAAAATAATGGGTTGATATTTCAATCACAAGTTTCTTACTTAATACCTATTTTTGGGATTATCTTAAGTTATATATTTTTAGATGAAATAATTACTGATAAAGTTTTAGTTTCATTGTTAGCGGTATTAGTGGGACTTTATTTTGTAAAAAAAGCAGGAAATAAAAAAACTACTTAAGTTTAGCCATTTCTTTAATATGCGAAGGTCTAGTTTCACAGCAACCACCCAGAATTGTTGCACCAGCTTCTTTAAATTTTTTTGCTATTAAAGCCATCTTTTCTGGTATCAGATCTTCTCTATGACCCAAAAATTCATTTGGGTTTCCTGATTTACTTTTATTAAAAGTATTTGTGTAACCTGACGTAGGTTTTGTTGTAATAAATCCATTGAGTTTAAAACCAAAGGGAACACCTAAACTTTTTATTTCGTTAAGATTTTTTTCATAATTTTCTGGTGATACACAAGAAAGTATTATCCCAAGTAAATTTTTGTGATCTATAGTTGTGATAATTTTAGAAATATTTTCACCACTTGGCAATTTCACACCCTCTGAGATATGAGCTCCAATAAGATAAGGTTTATCAAAGCTTTCTATGGCTTCGATCGCTAATTTAAACTCTCGTACACTGCTTAATACGTCAAAATAAAAAAAATCTATAAAAGGATTAAGCAATTTTGCTTGATCGTAGAAATTTTCTTTAATTTCACTATCAGATCTTGTGTCTGCCTCATAAGTTAAATATTGAGGAGGTAATCCACCAGCAACTAAAACATGAGGGTTTAAATCTTTTGCTTTTTTAGCTATTTCACCAGCTTTAGTATTTAAATACTCAAATTTATCTTCAACACCATTATCCCTTAATCTCATTCTTCTTGTAGTAAATGTTGTTGTTACAATAATTTCAGCACCAGAATTTATAAAATCTAAATGTGTATCAAGCAAAAGCTGATGATATTTTTCCTGCAATAATGCATTAGCACTCCAGAGAGTACCATTTGCTTCTACACCTCTAGCTAATAACTCTTGACCCATTCCCCCATCTAGAACTCTTGTTTCTTTGAAAAAATTTATATCCATCTTTGCTCCTTACTTTTTTAGTGCTTTAGCTTTATGCCAGGTGCACAATATAGTCCAACTACCTTTACCAATTTATTTTATGATTTCCTTTTTAGCAGTTAGTACCTGCAATATGGATCAAATCGGTTATCCTTATTATATAACTAATAAACTGATTAGTAAATCACTTCTTGAATAATATTTTAACATTAAAAGAGAAAGATCTTCTCTCGCCATCAACATTAAAAGGATAAGCAGTGTGCATCAAATAATTTGGAAAAATCAATAGATCCCCTAGTTTTGGGTTTAAATTATAGATACTTTTACTCAAAAAGTTAGTTTGCCCATTAATAAAATCAATAGTTCCATTAGTTTTAAACTTTTTATTTTTAACAAATTTATTTTGATTCATATCTTTTGGGATTTTAAGATAGCCAACTCCTGATAATTGTCCTTCATGATAATGAATAGGATTATATTCATTTTTTAATTGTCTAACTACCCATAGATTAATTATTTTAATTTCTTTAATTTTTTTTACATCAGACTTATTAAGATAAATTTTGATATTTTTTATTAACTCTTTAGATAAACTTTTATTAACTATTGTTTTGGGTATCTTGATTTCATTCTGAATTTGACTTGCCAGTTTAGAGCTATAATCGTTTTTTTTTGATAATTGAGACTTATCAATATGAGCATTTAAAAGGGTAATAATTTTTTTGGATAACTTACCTTTTCCTATAGTTGGACCAAAAGCTCTGAATATTTTCATGTTCTTGTTATAATAATTTAATACCTGCGTTATGCAAACAACTTCAGTCCCATTCGAATAGCGACAAATATGACAAGTGCTGATGTTACCAGAGCCAATATTCTTGCAGGAAAAATTTTAAGATTCAAATAGTTTCCTAATTGACCACCCAATAAAACGAATAAAAATAATGGCCAATAATCAAAAATTCCATTGATTGTTGATGCTTTTGTAAATTGACCAGCAAGTCCCGATAAAGAATTAATTAGTATGAACAATGATGCGGCTGTTGTAATGTTTTTTGCTTTGTCCACTCTAATCAATAACAATATAGGGCTTAAAAAAATACCACCACCAATTCCAACTACACCAGACACAAATCCAATAGATGCACCAATTAATAGGGATAACATTTTTGGTATCTTTTTATAAACTTCAATTTTTTGATCAAAAGACTGAAATTTTATGAGAAGTAGAGCTCCCGCTAATGTTAAGACAGTAAAAAGTAAAATTTCAAAAACCTCTTTATCTATCGATAAAGATCCACCTATGAATGCAAGTGGAACAGATGATATTAGGTACGGGGTAAGTATCTTAACATTGATATTCCCAGCTTTAATATAATTAATACAATTTCCTGATACGACAATAATATTACAAAAGAGCGCAATTACAGGAAAGATCAAGTAAGGAACATTCCAAATTAGCAGAAGAGCTAGATAGGTAGAGCCACCCCCAAATCCAACGCTTGAATATAAAGTTGCTGTTAGAAGAAATAAAAATGATAATATAATCATAATAATTATTTTAAATTTATGATTGTAAATATAGCACTTTTAACAGTTACAGACACTAGAACTTTTGAGAATGATAAGTCAGGTGCGATCTTAGTAAAAAAAATAGAGGAGGCTAAACATAAATTAATAGATAGAAAAATTTGCAAAGATAACAAAGAAGACATTATTATAATCCTTAAAGATTGGATTAATCAATCTAAAATAGATGTTGTAATTACAACTGGTGGAACAGGACTTACGGGTCGAGATATTACACCGGAGGCAGTGAATGAGATTGCTGATAAGCATATCCCAGGTTTTGGAGAAGTTTTTAGAACAATTAGTTTAAAGACAGTTGGCACTTCTGCTATTCAATCTAGAGCTTGTGCTGTGCTAGCTAATGGTAAGTATGTGTTTGCTCTACCAGGATCTTCAGGTGGTGTTACTGATGCTTGGGATGGAATTTTAAAACATCAGTTAGATATAAATCACAAACCTTGTAATTTTGTAGAACTATTTCCAAGACTTAAGGAAAAATAATTATTTTTGATATTTTTCTTTCCACTCTGGATAAGGCATTCCATAGACATGTTCTCGTGCATCTAAATCTGAAATTTCAATACCTTTTTTGTCTGCTTCTTCGCGATACCATTTTGATAAACAGTTTCTACAAAAACCAGCAAGGTTCATGATATCTATATTTTGAACATCTTTTCTTTCATCTAAATGCTTAAGAAGCCTTTCGAAAGTAGCAGATTGCAATTCTTTTTTTGTATTTTCATTCATAGTCAAATTATTAGACACATTTTAATTAAGCACAAGATGTAGACTATATTCAATCTTAAGTAGAAAATTAATAATATAATTAATGGATATTAATATCAATTTTTGTTTAGTTAAGGAATGGCTATTATAAAGAAAAAAACAGCCAAAAAATCTAAACGTAAGGCCAAAAAAAAAATTAAGAAAAACTTGGTCAAACGATCACCTAAAAATATTAAAAAAGTAAAAAATAAAAAAGGTGTGACTAAAAAGAAGTTACTTAAGCCAATAAAAAAAAATAAGCTTAAGAATATTAATAAGAGAGAGAGGATAAAAATGAGTACAGAAGCAGTAAAAAGTGGACGATCTCCAATGTTAGATACGTCTCACTTAAAAGTTAAATTTCCATTTAAAGAACAATATGGAAATTTTATAGGTGGTAAATTCGTTAAACCAAAATCAGGAAAATATTTTGATAACGTAAGCCCAATCAATAATGAAGTTATATGTTCCGTTCCAAGATCTGATGCACAAGATGTTGAGGCAGCACTTGATGCGGCACACGCAGCTTTTCCTACTTGGGGTGTTACATCAATAACGGAAAGATCAAATATTTTACTTAAAATAGCTGATGTTATTGAAAAAAATCTAGAACTATTAGCAACTGCTGAATGTTTAGATAATGGAAAGCCCATTAGAGAATGTATGGCAGCTGACTTACCATTAGTTGTTGACCATTGGAGATATTTTGCTGGAGTTATTAGAGCAGAAGAGGGGTCAGTTTCAGAGATAAGCAATAGTGAATATTCTTATCACATCCCTGAACCACTTGGTGTAGTTGCACAAATTATACCTTGGAACTTCCCATTATTAATGGCAACATGGAAACTTGCACCAGCTTTAGCTGCAGGAAATTGTGTAATCTTAAAACCAGCTGAACAAACACCAGCATCTATCTTACTTTTAATGGAATTAATTGGAGACCTGTTACCTCCTGGAGTTCTTAATGTTGTAAGTGGATTTGGTTTGGAAGCAGGAAAACCTTTAGCTTCATCTAAAAGAATTAGAAAGATTGCTTTTACAGGTGAGACTACAACTGGACGTTTGATCATGCAGTACGCGGCGCAAAACTTAATTCCAATAACTTTAGAATTAGGTGGAAAATCTCCAAATGTTTTCTTTGAAGATGTCATGGATCAAGATGATGACTTCTTTGATAAATGTCTTGAAGGTTTCACAATGTTTGCTCTCAATCAGGGTGAAGTTTGTACTTGTCCTAGTAGAGTATTAGTTCAAGAATCTATCTATGATAAATTTATGGAAAGAGCAATTGCTAGAACAAAAGCCATCGTTCAAGATAACCCTTTAAAAATGGAAACCATGATTGGTGCTCAAGTATCATTGGAGCAAATGGAAAAAATAAAATCTTACTTAGATTTAGGTAAGAAAGAGGGAGCTAAAGTTCTATGTGGAGGTGAAGTTGCCAACTTAAACAGTGGTTTGGAAAAAGGAAATTATATCCAACCTACTATTTTTGAAGGTGATAACTCTATGAGAATATTCCAAGAAGAAATTTTTGGTCCTGTTGTATCAGTTACTAAATTTAAAGATGAAGCTCATGCATTAGAAATTGCTAATGATACTCTTTATGGTTTGGGTGCTGGTGTTTGGACTAGAAATGGGAATGTTGCTTATAGAATGGGAAGGGGTATCCAGGCAGGAAGAGTTTGGACAAACTGTTACCATGCTTATCCAGCTCATGCTGCTTTTGGAGGTTATAAACAATCTGGAATCGGTAGAGAAACTCATAAAATGATGCTTAATCATTATAGACAAGTGAAGAACTTACACGTGTCTTATAGTGAGAAAAAATTAGGTTTCTTTTAACAGATATATTATTCTGGCCCGTAAAATATACGGGCCATATAAAACTATGAAAGTATCAGCAACAAATTTAGCATTAGAATTAATTGAAGATTTAAAGAAAGATCATGGTGAAGAGCTTTTATTTCATCAATCAGGTGGTTGTTGTGATGGCAGTGCTCCAATGTGTTATCCTGTTAAAGAATTTTTAATAAGTGATGACGATGTATTGGTTGGAAAAATTGGAGGTATCCCTTTCTACATAAGTGAAACTCAGCACACAGCCTGGAAAAATACAGATTTAATCATTGATTGTATTAAAGGAATGGGTGGAATGTTCTCTCTAGATAATGGTACTGGAAGGAGATTTCTAACAAGGTCAGAAATTTGCGTGCCTGAAAAAAGTCAACCTAATTAATTAAATTTCATTCTAATTCTTAGCGTAAGTAAAATTACTATAATAATAAGATAAATTAAAGGCTCTGCCGTAACTACTTTGACTAACCACAAGTAGTGAGTAATTCCTAATAAAGAAATTATATAAATAAGTTTGTGTAGTTTTTTCCATTTATCTCTTAACAACCTTATCATTCGTTTAGATGAAGTAAGAGCAAGCGGCACTAATAAAAGCCAAGCTAAAAATCCAGCAAATATAAATTTTTTTTTAACAATATCATCACTAATACTAGACCAATCAAAGCGATAATCTATTCCCACATATGTCATCATATGTGCTGATGCATAAAAAAAGACAAACAAGCCAAACATTCTTCTATAGCTAATCCAAAAATTTAATTTAGTAAATTTTTGTAGAGGAGTCATTGCAAGAGTTATTATAATAAAACGAAGAGTCCAATTACCAGTTACATGTGTAATTTCTTTTACAGGTTCAGGACCTAACTGGTTAAAGATAATTTGATAAAAAATAATTAATATTGGCAGTAAAGATAAAAAGAAAATTGATACTTTTATATATTTATGCATATTTTATAAAAAAAGTTTAATTACTTAAAAGTTTTTCTTTAAATCCATACCTGAATATAAATTTGCAACTTCATCACCGTACCCATTAAACATTTCAGTTTCAACTCTAGGAGATAAAATACCCTCACCTATGACACGTTCTGTTGCTTGTGACCATCTTGGATGTGAAACATTTGGGTTAACATTTGAGTAAAACCCATATTCTCTTGGTGACGATCTCATCCAAGATGAGGTAGGCATTTTTTTAACTAATTTTATTTTAACAATTGCTTTTGCACTTTTAAAACCATATTTCCAAGGAACAAAAATTCTTAATGGAGCTCCATTCTGATTGGGCAATGCCTTTCCATAAAGGCCAGTAACAACTGTTGTTATAGGATGCATAGCCTCATCAATTCTTAATCCTTCTCTGTAAGGCCAATTTAAAACTGGATATCTCTGGCCTTTCATCTGTTCAGGGTCATAAACACTTTCAAATTCGACAAATTTAGCAGTATTTTTAATAGATACCTTACTAAGTAATTTACTTAGAGAAAATCCCATCCAAGGAATAACCATGGACCAACCCTCAACACATCTAAGTTTATAAATTCTTTCTTCAGAAGGAAATAAAGAAATTATTTCATCAGCTGAAAGTGTAATTGGATTGTCTACTTCACCTTCAATAGTAACATTCCAAGGTTTAGTAACAAATTCTTGTGAATTTTTGAAAGGATCACCTTTTCCAGTTCCAAACTCATAATAGTTGTTATAAGTCGTGATATCCTCATATGATGTTAGTTCATTTTTATTTTGTGAATAAGCATTGTTTAAAAATAGTATGCTACTTAAGGACATTGAACCTACACCTAAGCCAATAGATTTAATAAACTTTCTTCTTTTATTGTATATTTGTTCAGGTGTTATTTCTGAATATTTATATTTTTTCATATTTAATAGGATTACCTTTTAACCACTCGCTTTGTTCATTTTTATAGTGTTCTTTTTTCCATATAGGTGATCTTTTTTTAATTTCTTCGATAATATATCTAGATAGTGTGTAGGCTTCATCTCTATGCTTGCAGGCAACTGCAATAATAATACTAGTTTCGCCAAGTACCACATAACCTTTAATATGTTCAATAAATACAGCTTTATCTAAAATTTTTAGCTTTTCAGTGCTTTCTTTATAGATCTCCTCAAAACTTTTTAATACCAGTTCATCATGACTGTCATAAGTCATTCCAACAACTTCTTTATTTTCATTAATATTTCTAACTGTTCCGTTAAAAATAATTGATGCACCATATGAGGAAGACTTTATAAAAGTTTCTGCAACAGAAGTTTTTATTCTATCTTCTTTAATATCTATAATCTTTGTATGTAGCATCAACCACCACCTATTGGAGGTATTATTCCAATTTTTTGATCTTTTATAATCATAAAGTCATCACTAACAATATTATTATCTTCTGAGCAAAAAGAAGAGTTTTTTACAATTTTAATAAAATTTTCATTGTCCTTAAAGTTTTTATCTAAATAATTAATTATTTCTTTCCTAAAATCTTTGATTTCAATCTTTTGTTTAATGTCAAATTCTAAAAAATCATTATTACTAAAGTCTCTACTTGCGCCAAAAAGTTCAAGTTTAATTTTCATTTTTTAATTTTAGATGAAAATTTTAAATCTTCATTATTAAAATTATCTTTATTTTGTTCAATAAAATGATCCATTATTTCTATCTTCTCATTTTCAAATTCTGTAACCTTTCTAGTTTCTAGGTTAATGTATAAGGAAAGCCACTCTATAGAGGCAGAAATTTTTTTTGTTTTTTTTTCAATCATTTCAAGTTTTAAATGTAGTCTTTTTTTATCATGATCAAAAAAGGTAAGCATGATATCCACTTCATCTTCTTGTTTTATTTCACTAATATATTTGGTATTGGTTTCAACTACCATTGTGCTTCTCTTTTCATTTTTAGCTGAGTCGGCGCCCATTTTAAATTTTTCAAGCATTATCTCAAGCGCTTGATCAAATATTAAAATATAATAAGCCATATTGAGATGATTATTATAATCAACCCATTCTTTAATTATCTTTTGTGATTTTAGATAAACAGACACAATAAACTAAAAGATATCTTTTAAAAATCCTGGTAAGCCATCAGGATTAATCCATAAACCGCTTTTTCCACCTTCTTTAATCAATAGCTTAACATTATCAATTCTAAGATGTGGATTTACAATTTTACTTAGATCGTAAATAGTTATTAGTGCAGTATTAACACCCATAATAGCTTCCATTTCTACACCAGTTTTTGCAACAGCAGAGACAACACAAAAAACTTCTAAGGAAGCATCCTCTTCATGCATGATAATTTTAGTTGCTGTATGATCTATTGGAAGTGGGTGGCATAGTGGTATCAATTCACTAGTTTTTTTAACACCCAAGACTGCTGATACCTCAGCTAAAGTGATAGGATCACCTTTAGGCATTTCTTTATTTTTAATTAGGTTAAAAACTTCTTTCCCTACATAAATTTTACCAGAAGCTAATGCTCTTCTAAATGTTTCTTTTTTTGAGGAAACGTCAATCATGTTAAATGAGTTTTTTTCAAAAATTTCCTTAGCCCAATCTTTTAATTTTTCTTCATTTATCACTTTTAAGTTTTCCATTTATCCTCCAGTACTTGATAAATTTGGAGTAATTCCAGTATCTCCAAGCTCTAAATAATGTGACTCTTTTTTAAGGTGTAATTGTTTTATGATAAGATCCACAAGTTCATCTTTTTGAGCATCGTCTTGCAATAAATGTCTAATACTAATTCCAGTATTACCAAATAAACATAATCTTAAATCACCTCTTGAGGTAACTCTCAATCTGTTACATGTTTGACAAAAATCTTTAGTGTAAGGAGCGATTAATCCAAATTTCCCCTTAAATTCTGGATGTATAAAATTTAATGAAGGGCCTGCATCTTTCCCATAGGTTTGAGGGATCCAGTTATTTTTTTCTAAAAAATCTTTAAATATTTTAGAAGAAACATGATTTTTCTTAAAATACTCTAAATTATCTCCTGTTTGCATTAATTCTATAAATCTAAAATCAATATTGTTATCTTTTATGAAATTTCCAAATTTTTTAAATTCATCATGGGTATCATTAATACCTTTAAGTAAAACGGCATTAATTTTTATATTTTTGAAATTTAATTTTTGTAAAGTCCTTATGCCTTCTAAAATTTCATCAAGTCTATCATGACCTGTTAGTTTTTTAAAAGTTTCTCTATTTAAGCTATCTATACTAATATTTATTCCATCTAAACCAGCTTCACATAATTGTTCTGCAATTTTGTCCAAACGATAACCGTTAGTCGTCATTGTTACTTTGGGAATATTTGAATTTTGCTTCATATCTTTAAGGATATCAAAAAAGTCTTTTCTAACCGTTGGTTCTCCACCAGTTAATCTAATTTTACAAACACCCAATTCAGACAATGCTTTTGTTAATCTTGATATTTCTTGAGCAGACATAAAACTTCTCGTGTCTCCAGGTGTCTTTTTATATCCTTGGGGCAAACAATAGGTACAACTGTAATTACATACATCTGTAATTGATAATCTTATGTAAGGGAATTTTCTTCCAAAAGTATCACTTAATGTTTTCATCTTATTTTTATTACATTATATTATAATAATAATATATGAGCAAAATTATTACCAAAGTAGAAATAGATCTATTTAAAAAAGATGGTGCGGTCTTAATTAAAGGCAAATTTGATAACGCATGGATTGAAAAGTTAAAAAATGGAATTAAAAAAGGCAAAGAAAGTCCCAGTCCAAGATTTGTAAATCATACAAAAGATCAAAAACTACCTGGATATTATGAGGATTTTTGGACTTGGAATTTACATAAGGAATTTAAAGATTTTGTATTTAATTCACCAACACCCAAAATTGCAGCAGAACTTTTAGAAGCCCAAAAAATTAATTTAGTGATGGATAATTGGTTTTTTAGGGAAGCAGGGTCGAAGTCATCACCACCTTTTCATCATGATATATCATATTTCGATTTTGAAGGATCTATGTGTGTATTGTGGATACCGCTTGAGTCAGTTAAAAAAGAAGATGGTATTGCTTGGGTTAAAGGTTCACATTTATGGGATAAGCTATTTTTAAGAACAAGATTTAATGATGGCCATGAAGTTGATGGCAAGGTTGGAGTTGTTAATGGAAAAAAATATGAATTAACTCCTAACATATTAGAAAATAAAGATGATTATGAATTTTTACAATGGGATCTGGAAGTTGGTGACTGTATTTATTTTGATATTAGAACACTACACGGAGGATTAAATACTGTTACACCTAAAAAAGATGTTCATAGATACACATTAAGAATGGCAAAAGAAAACTCTAAAATTATTTATAGAGGAAATTGGGCTAGAGAAGAAAGAGCTATTATGGAAAATAATGGTTATAAAAATGGTGATGATTTATCTGGTAAAATGTTTCCAACTTTATTCGAAACTAGCTAACTTCCAGCTTTTGAACTGGAAGTTGACATAAATAATTAACCAGCAGGTTTGTAGCCAGCCATAGCCTTAGCGGCAAGCTCAGCTGCTTTGCTCATATCCATCTCTTCAAGAATAACCATATTTTCTACTGTTCCACTAGCTTCAACAGCTAATTTTATACCAGCAAAATTTTCATAAGGCATGTCTCCTGAAGTGACTGCAACGAAATCATAAGGACCTCTCGTAATATAAAAAGATTCAAAAGTTCCACCTACTGCTTCAGTTAACGCTTTTACAGCAGTTGATCTATCTTGCTTAGGGTTCTTCATAAAACCTTGGAAGGCCTTTGCTGTATAATTACCCATTACAATATATTTTTTCATAAGTTTCTCCTTTATTAATTTGTAAGATTTAATCATATTTGTTAAAGATTTAAATAATTATTTTTTAGAATCAACTCAAGGTTTAGCAAATTATGTACGAAAAATTTGGACAATTTATCGATGGCAATTGGTCACCCTCTTCTAGTAAGGAAACTTATGAAGTTATCAATCCAGCTACAGAAGAAGTTTTAGGTCATGCATCGAAAGCTACACCTGCAGATGTTGATAAAGCATTAAAATCTGCTGAAAAAGGATTAAAAGTTTGGAAAAAAATAACACCATGGGAAAGATCTTATATTCTTAGACGTATAGCAGATAAGCTTCGAGAGAAAAAAGATGTACTAGCTAAATGGATGGTTTTAGAAAATGGAAAACCTTTAGCAGAAGGTGCTGGTGAAACAAATGGAGCAGCAGATATTTTTGAATGGAATGCTGAAGAGACAAAAAGAATTTTTGGTCAAACTATTGAAAGTAGATTTGAAGACACAAGAGTACATGTTTATTATCAACCAGTTGGAGTTGTAGCAGCGTTATCACCTTGGAACTTTCCACTTATTTTAGCAGCTAGAAAGATATCAACTGCACTTGCTGCAGGTTGTTCGGTAATTATCAAGCCTGACACAATTACACCTGGTGTAGTGATGGAGTTAGTTGATATTTGTAGAGAATGTGGGGTTCCACCAGGAGCTGTTAATCTTTTATCAGGTGATCCACCAAGTATAGCTTCTCAATTAATTCAATCAGATATAGTTAAAAAAATTTCGATTACTGGATCTTTAAGGGTTGGAAAACTAATTTTAAAACAAGCTGCTGATAAAGTTCAAAGAGTAACAATGGAATTAAGTGGTCATTCTCCTTTTATAGTTTTTGATGATGCTAATGTTAAAAAAGCAACCGATATGGCTATTGCTGCAAAATTTAGAAATAATGGACAAGTTTGTATTTCTCCTAATAGATTTTACATTCATGAATCAAAAAAAGAAGAATTCATAAATTTATTTATAGAAAAAACAAAAAAGTTAAAAATTGGAAATGGAATGGATCCAGATACTCAATTAGGTCCATTAACAACTCAAAAAAGATTAAATGAAGTTGAGGAATTAGTTGAAAAAACTAAACAAGAAGGTGCTAAAGTTTTATTAGGTGGAAAAAGACCAGCGGGCTTTAATAAAGGTTTTTATTATGAGCCAACAGTTTTTGATGATGTAAAAGATGATTATACCATTATGAAACAAGAACCATTTGGACCATTAGTTCCAATACTATCATTTAAATCTTTTGATGAAGTTATTGAAAGAGCCAATGATAATGATCTTGGTTTATGTAGTTATGTTTGTACTAATTCTATGGAAACAGCACACCTTGCATCAGAAAAATTAGAAACAGGATCTGTAGCAGTTAATACTGGAGCGGTTGCAATTGCTGAAGCCCCATTTGGTGGAATTAAACAAAGTGGATACGGTAGAGAAGGTGGGTCAATGGCTATAAAAGATTACCTTAATGTTAAATATACTCACATGGGCATTAAAGGTTAATTATTCTATTATTGTAAAGTCTGATTTATATTTATCAGTAAGTGTCAGACCCAATCCAGGTAAGTCATCTTTTAAATCTATAAAACCATTTATTGGAGTGGGATCTCCCTCAAAGATATAATAAAATAACTCATTACCAATTTCTACATCATGTACTGGGAAGTATTCTGAAATAGGGCAATTTACATTTGCCATTGTTAAATGATAATTATGCATTTGGCCTGCATGCGGAACAACAGGAACCTGATATGCTTCAGCTAACGCATTAATTTTTTGAGCAGCAGTTATACCACCAACTCTATTAGTGTCGTATTGGATATAACTTATTGCTTTTAAATCTAATAATTGTTTAAAACCAAATAAGGTAAACTCATGCTCGCCACCGGAAATAGGTATCATGTTCATATTATTAAGTTCTGCATACCCGTGAATATCATCGGCTATTACAGGCTCTTCTAACCATCTTGGATTAAACTTCATTAATTTAGGCATCATTCTTTTAGAATAGTCTAAATTCCAACCCATATAACATTCAAGCATTAGATCCGCATCTTCTCCTATAACCTCTCTTACAGCTTCAACTAATTGAATATTATTTTTCATTCCCTCAGGTCCATCTTGTGGTCCCCACCCAAATCTCATTTTATACATATTGAAACCTTGACTTTTATAAAGTTCAGCTTCTTTTTGAAGTTCATTTAGTGGCTGACTGTAAAGTTTAGATGCATAAACAGGAATTTTCTCTTTTGTTCTTCCACCCAATAATTTGAAAACAGGTTTTTTTGTTATTTTTCCAATAATATCCCAAATAGCAATATCAATTGCTGAAATCGCCGTCATACCAACGCCTTTTCTTCCCCAAGCTAAAGTTCTTCTATACATTTTTTCCCAAATGTAAGCATAATCAAAAGGGTCTTCACCAATGACCAATGGCTTTAAATATACATCGATAGTTTTTTTTGTAACTTGAGGCGCCAAAGCTGCGTTACCAATTCCGATAACCCCATCATCTGTCTCAATCTCGCAAACCAACCATTCATGAAATCTAAAAGAGCCCATTGCATCTGATTTTTCATAAAGTACATCAGAAGCATTTGTACAAAAGTTTTTTTGAGGAGGAACAGTTTTACCTTTCCATTGATAAACAGTAGTTTTGATACTTTTAATTTTAGTCATTAGATTTATTTTCAGCCATTGTTAATGCAATTTTAAAAGAATTTAAAGTAGGTTCTAAATTAGCCTCATTTTTTCCAGCAATATCAAAGGCAGTTCCATGTGCTGGAGTTGTTATTGGAACTGGCAAGCCACCTTGAACAGTAACACCCCTATCAAAGCCAAATGCTTTTAAACCAGATTGTAGTGCATCATGATACATACCAACAATACAGTCATGTTTTTTATTTTTAAAAGCAGTAATAAAAGACGTGTCACATGGTAGTGGACCATCAGCATTAATACCCAAACTTTTAGCTAGTTCAATAGCTGGAATGATTTCATCTTTTTCTTCTGTTCCAAATTCTGCATGGGGGTTAAGAGCTTGAACGGCAACTCTAGGGTTTTTCACACCATTAAGTATCATCGCTTCATTAATCAATTTAATGGGCTTAATAATTTTTTCTTTTTTTATATGTGAAGGAACTTCGCTAATGGGTATGTGAGAAGTAACCCGAGCAGTCCAAAAATTGTCCACAACATTAAATTCACAAAAAAAATTTTTTACTTCTAATTTTTCAGCCATTAAATGAAGTTCATCAGAAAACTTATTACCTCCCAGTTTTAAACTTGTTTTATTAAAGGGACCAAAGTTAATTGCATCAATTTTATTTTCTTTTGCTAAATCTAATGCTAAATTTAAAGCGTCCAAAACACTCTCACCTGATTCTTTTGAGCATTCAGATAATTTATAGTTATGATTTTTACCATTAGAAATATCTAGGAAAAATTTATCTCCACTTTCAAAATTAATTTGATCAAAGTTTTCTACAACTTTTAAATTTTGTGATTTTCCTGAAATTTTATTTCCTTCATCAAGAATATTTTTTTCACCAATCACTACAATATTAGCTTTACCGGTAATTTTTTCTGTTAATAATTTTGAAATTAGTTCAGGCCCTATACCCGATGGGTCACCTAGTAGTAAAGCAATTTTTTTTTTATGTTTCATTATTATTTATTGTACTTAATTATTTTTTACAGTAGCTTTTTACTTGTGTGATATTTATATTACAAATATTAAATAATAACAAACGAGAGGGAAATAATGAAAAAAACATTTAAAGCTTTTTTAGTTACTGCTTTTGTAGTAGCTGAATTTTTTGTGATTGCATTACCTTTAGTAACTACGTCTGCGAAAGCAGATGGTGCTATTCAAGCAATTACGCACGCAGGTTTTGGTGGTGGTACTGATGTAACTACTAGAATGATGCTTTTAAGAGCAAGAAGAGTTCTTAAGCAAGATATGCAATTAGTTAACAAAAAAGGTGGTGGTGGAGCTGTATCCATGGATTACATGATGAGCTTACCTGCTGATGGTCAACACACTTTAACTTGGACTACTGGTCATGCCGTTTCTATGGCACTAGGTAAAACAAAAGTTAAATTAAGTGATATGCAACCTTTAGCAAGAGGAACTGATGATCCTCAATTATTTGTTGTTAATTGTAAAGCTGACATTAAAGACGCTAAAAAATTCATTAGTGTTCAAAAATCAAAGTCACTTAAGTATGGAACAACTCATACAGGTGGAATTGATGATGTAAGTGCAATTGCTTTTACAAAAAAAGGTGGATTAAAAGATCCTACTATCGTTGCATACAAAGGTGTTGCGCCAATTAAAACAAACTTAATCAAAGGAGATATTGATGTGGGTGTTTTAAATTTAGGTGAAGCATTAACAGAGATTAATGAAGGAACATTGTGTGTTTCTGTGGTTCTTGCAAACGAAAGAATGGCTAAAATTGGAGATTCTCCAACAGCTAAAGAATTGGGAATACCGGTTTCTTTATCTACTGTGAGAGGATTTGTAACCAAAAAAGGTGCTCCTGCAGCAAGAGTTAAAGAGCTTGAAGCTGGAATGATGAAAGCTATGGGACATAACTATTACAAAAATTTCTTAACTGAAATTGGTCTTGATGACACTAGTGTAGTTGGTGCTGATGAGTGGGGTAAGCAAATGGAAGAAATGCTTAAAGAAATGACTGCTCAGTTAAAAGCTTTAGGTTACCTTAAGTAATTAAAAACGGTACATTTTTTATATGAATAATGTACTAAAGAAAAAAAGGGCAAACAAAAGTAGTTTGCCCTTTTTTTTTAAAAGTTCTTTTAAAGTATCTTTTATAATAATATTAATTTCATTAATTTTATTAATAACAACATTCTCATTTGATGCAGTTCCACCAATTTTAAATAGAGGTATTCAGCCTGCTACATTTCCTAAAGCATTATTGATTTTAATAATTTTTTTAACTTCAGTTGTTTTTTATTTATCAATTAAAACACCCTGGAAAAAAGAGAGTAAATTACCCAAGTCATTTTTTATAACACTGATAGCTTTTGTTTTATTTTTAGTAATTGCAAAAACATTAGATTTTTTCTTAGCTATTTCAGTTTTTTCAGCTTTAGTTTCTTATTATTGGGGAGAAAAAAGAATAATTTATCTTTTAATTGTTAGTATATTATTTCCAGTAATTGTATTTATATTTTTTGAAACATTTTTAGGTTTAAGATTTCCACCAGGAATAATCACTAATATTTATTATAATTAATATGGAAAATTTATCTTATATGTTAGCTCCTCTATTTAGTTCTAAGCTATTAATAGTTTTATTTTTTGGAACTTTATTTGGATTAATTTTGGGTGTGTTACCGGGACTGGGTCCGACAACTGGTGGCGCATTAATTTTACCTTTTACAATGACACTCGATCCACTTTCAGCAATTGTACTTTTGACAGCAATTTATTGTGCCGGAACATATGGTGGGGCAATTACAGCAATATTGATTAATACACCTGGAACACCAGCCGCCGCCGCAACATGTCTTGATGGATATCCATTAGCACAAAAAGGAGAGGCTGGAAGAGCTTTAGGTATGGCAACCGTTTCGAGCACAATCGGTGGAATTTTTAGTGTTATAATTCTAGTCTTTTTTGCACCTTTATTAGCAAAACTTGCTTATGAATTTGGTCAACCAGAGTATTTTGCTTTAGCAATATTTGGCTTAACCATGCTTGCATCAATTGGGGAAGGTAGCCCAGTTAAAAATTTGATTGCAGCAGCATTTGGTATTTTGATTTCAACAGTTGGAAAAGATTTCATGACCTCAATAGACAGATTTACTTACGGTATAAATGAATTATCAGAAGGAATAGGTTTTATTCCTGTAGTGGTTGGATTATTTGCAATTAGTGAAATGTTAACCCAATCAACAATGTTAGACCAAGTATTTAAAAGAGTTGCATTAAAAGCAGTAAAATTACCTTCTTTAAAAGATTACAAGCTAACATGGAAAACAATTCTCAGATCTTCAGGTATAGGTTCATTCATTGGTGTATTACCAGCTGAGGGAGGAACAGTTGCTTCTTTAATTGGATATTCAGAAGCTAAGCGTTGGTCAAAAAATCCAGAAGAATTTGGCAAAGGATCTATAGAAGGAATTGCCGGAGCAGAGGCTGCAAATAATGCTGCAACAGGAGGAGCGATGGTACCAACATTAGCATTAGGAATTCCTGGAAGTGCAACTACTGCTGTAATTTTAACTGGTTTAATAATTCATGGAGTGAGACCAGGGCCAGATTTATTCAGAGAACAACCAGAATTTTTATATGGAATTTTTGGATCAATGTTGATTGCAAATATATTGTTTTTTATTTTTGGCTTTTTTGGAGCAAAACTTTTTGCAAGAATTACTTTGGTGCCTAACAAGATTTTGTGGCCAATGATTTTCGCACTTTCAGTTTGTGGGACTTATTCTTTAAGT
This sequence comes from Candidatus Pelagibacter sp. uisw_138, assembly GCF_059512485.2. Lineage (NCBI taxonomy): Bacteria > Pseudomonadati > Pseudomonadota > Alphaproteobacteria > Candidatus Pelagibacterales > Candidatus Pelagibacteraceae > Candidatus Pelagibacter > Candidatus Pelagibacter sp. uisw_138. The sequence goes on from NZ_CM183453.2 coordinate 377,163, forward strand.
CAATCTACTACAGATGTTTGGATAATGTTATTTTTTGGTGTTATAGGTTTTTTTATGAGAAGATATGGTTTTTCTGTAGTGCCAGTTATTATAGGATTGATTTTAGGTGAGCTAGTTGAAGGAACGTTAAGACAATCATTAGTAATATTTGATGGTAATTGGTTAATGTTTTTAACAAGACCGATAGCGTTAACATTTTTTATTTTAGCAATAATAGCTTTACTTTTTCCACTATTTAAGAAAAAAACTAAAATAATTAAATTAAAAAAAAATTAAAATAGAAGGTCAACACATGAATAATTATAATTTAAAAGGTAGAAGAGCAATAGTAACTGGTGGGGCTCAAGGTTTTGGCTATGCTATTACAAAAAGATTTCTAGAATCTGGTGCTGAAGTTATAATTTGGGATATTGACCAAAAAGCTATAGATGAAGCTTTAAAAGAACTTTCATCAGAAAAATGTAGTTATCAAATAGTGGATGTAACTAACTTTGATGATATTACAAAGAATATAGAACAAAGTACTAAAGAAAAAAATATTGATATTTTTATTAATAATGCAGGTATGGCAGGTAAAAATACACAAGTTTGGAATTATCCTAATGATGAATGGCTAAAAGTAATGAACTTAGATTTAAATTCAGTTTTTTATTGCTGTAAAGCAATAGCACCACACATGATTAAAAATAACTATGGAAGAATAGTAAATATTGCTTCTATTGCAGGAAAAGAGGGAAACCCAAATGCTAGCGCATATAGCACAGCAAAAGCAGGGGTTATAGGTCTTACAAAATCTTTAGGTAAAGAATTAGCAGATAAAAATATTGCTGTTAATGCTGTAACACCAGCAGCAGCTAAGACTAGAATTTTTGATCAAATGACTGAAGAACATATAAATTATATGCTTTCTAAAATTCCAAGAAATAGATTTGCTAAAGTTGATGAATTAGCATCATTGGTTACTTGGTTGGCTGCAGAAGAGAATTCTTTTTCAACAGCTGCAGTCTTTGATTTAAGTGGTGGAAGAGCAACATATTAAGTCATGCAAATTGGATTTGATGTCGGTGCTACAAAAATAGAAAGTGTTATTTTAAAGGATAATGGTGAAGAAGTTGACAGAAGTAGAAGAGACTGTCCAAAAGATTATATTTCAATAATACAAACCATAAAAAATGTTGTTGTTGATTTAGAAAAAAAACATAATCAGACATTACCAGTGGGAGTATGTCATCCAGGTGTTCATTCACCACAAACAGGACTAGTTAAAAATGCACCTAACTGTGTTTGGATTGAAAAACGACCTTTTCAAAAAAGTCTACGTGAAGCTTTAAATAGAGAAGTTTTTTGTGAAAATGATGGAAATTGTTTTGCATTATCTGAGTCAATAGATGGTGCTGGTAAACACTATAAAATTGTATACGGAATTATTCTTGGATCTGGTGCAGGAGGTGGATTGGTTATAGATAAACAAATTGTTTCAGGACCTAATGGTGTTGCTGGTGAATGGGGTCACAATCAGCTACCGTTTATGGCTGCCCAAAAAGAGGAGCTTAAGACATTAAATCTAAGAGATGCAGAGGTTGAAAGTTTTGTATCTGGATTAGGTTTAGCAAAAAGATTTAATAAAAGGTTTAAAAAAAATTTAAAAGCTAACGAAATATTTGAACTCTATAGAAAGCACGAGTTGGATGCAGAAAATATGATAGAGGAATTCAAAACCAATCTTGCAATGTCTTTGGCAGTTATAGTTAATATTCTCGATCCAGATGTTTTTATATTTGGTGGTGGTGTTACAAATGAAATAGATTTTTTTGATGAAATAGAAAACTTAACTAAAAAATATGTTATAGGAAAAGAATATGAAGGTGTTTTTTTAAAACCTAAGTATGGAGATGCAAGTGGTGTACGTGGTGCAGCAAGATTAGGTAGAAAAACTAGTTATTAAATTAGTTCAATTATAAATAGATTATTAATATTTAATAATTTTTTTTTTCCACATAAACCAATGCTTAATTACATAAAATAAGGATCAACCTAAAGTTGTGTGACGTTCTTTTATGTTTTAATAAATTTTTTTTTTTAATAGAGTTCATTTTTATAAATTAATCAAACCGATTAATTTTCTATTAACAAATGAGAGGGAATAAAATGAAAATGAAAAAACTGTTAGTTGCTTTAATAGCTCTAGCTCTTACACCAAGTGTTTCATTTGCAGCACCTAAGGCTGAGGTATTGCACTGGTGGACTGGTGGTGGTGAAGCAAAAGCTTTAAAAGTACTACAAGATGATTTTGCAGCACAAGGTGGAATATGGTTAGATATGCCTGTTTCTGGTGGTGGTGGAGATGCAGCAATGCAAACACTAAAAGCTAGAATAGTTGCTAACGATGCACCAGCTGCTGCACAAATTAAAGGTCCTACAATTCAAGAGTATGATGAAGAAGGTGTGGTTGGACCTTACAACATTGATGCTGTTGCACAAAAAGAAGGTTGGGACAATCTTTTAAGTAAACAAGTTGCAAGTCATATGAAGTGTGATGATGGTAAAGCATATTGTGCTGCACCTGTAAACATTCACAGAATTGACTGGATCTGGGCTAATAAAAAAGTTTTAGATGAAAATGGTATTAAAATGCCTTCTACTTGGTCGGAATTTAATGCTGCAGCAGATAAGCTTCAAGCAAAAGGAATTATTCCTTTAGCTCATGGTAGTCAGCCTTGGCAAGATGCAACAGTATTCGAAGCTGTAGCTCTTGGTATTGGTGGAAATGATTTTTACAGAAAAGCTTTTGTAGAATTAGATCCTGCTACTTTAGGTGGAGCAACTATGACTAAAGTATTTGACCAAATGAGAAAACTTAAAGGTTACACAGATGCTGGTTCTCCAGGAAGAGACTGGAACATAGCTACTGGTATGGTTATGGAAGGCAAAGCTGCTTTTCAAATCATGGGTGACTGGGCAAAAGGCGAGTTTTCTGCTAACAACCAGGCGCCAGGAAAAGATTATATCTGTGCACCAACTCCATCTGATAATGGATATCTTTACAATGTAGATTCATTTATTTTCTTCAAAGTAAAAGGTAAAGAAAAAGTTGAAGGTCAAAAACTACTTGCTAGCTTAATGATGGGAAAAAACTTCCAAAAAGTTTTTAACATCTACAAAGGTTCGATACCTGCAAGATTAGACGTTTCTATGGATGAGTTTGATATGTGTGCTAAAAAATCAAACGCAGACTTAAAAACTGCTGCTTCTAAAGGTGGATTACTACCAAGTTTTGCTCACGGTATGGCATTAAAACTTGCACAAAAAGGTGCAATTCAAGATGTGGTTACTGAGCATTTCAACTCAACAATGTCTTCGTCTGACGCTGCAAAAAAATTAGCAGCAGCAGTTAAGGCTTCACTTTAATAAAAAAAGTATATTAAGATTTGCGCTGTCATGAAAATGATAGCGCAGATTTAATTATAAAATATGTTTTGGTTAAAAAAAAATTTACCTAAATTAGTTTTAACTCCATCACTTGGAATTTTGTCATGGTTTGTCTATGGCTTCATTTTTTGGACGATATACATCTCTTTTACTAAGTCCAAGATGTTGCCAAGATATGAACTTTGGGGAATAGACCAGTATATCAGACTGTGGAAAATGCCAAGATGGCACGTAGCAGTAGAAAATTTACTTATATTTACAGTTTTATTTATTATTCTATGCATTGCTATTGGAATTCTTCTTTCAGTTTTACTTGATCAAAAGATTAGAGCTGAAGGTTTTTTAAGAACAATTTACTTATACCCTATGGCTTTATCATTTATTGTAACGGGGACTGCTTGGAAATGGGTCCTAAATCCAACACTAGGCATTGAAAAATTTGCGCACGATATGGGTTTTGAGACCTTTAAATTTGATTGGTTGGTGACACCTGAGATGTCAATATACACAATAGTAATAGCCGGTGTGTGGCAATCATCTGGATTTATAATGGCAATTTTTTTAGCAGGTCTAAGATCGGTTGATGATGAAATTATTAAAGCTGCGAAAATTGATGGTGCAGGAATATTTTCAATTTACAGCAAAATTATTCTTCCAATGATGCGGCCAGTTTTTATGAGTGCAATAGTAATTTTAGTTCACCTATCAATTAAGAGTTATGATTTGATTATAGCACTAACTTCAGGTGGACCAGGAATTTCATCAGATATGCCAGCAGTGTTTATGACGACTATGGCATTTCATAGAAGTGAAGTTGGTTTAGCATCAGCAAGTGCTATCATGATGTTTTTAACAGTATCAGCAATTGTTGTGCCATATTTATATTCAGAACTAAAGAGGGAAGATGCAAGATAAAGAAACTTTAAAACTAAACAAATTAGAAGCAAATTCTAAAAGAAAAAATACAATCTATAGATGGATTTTATATTTTATATTGGGAGTTTTTGTCATTTATTATTTAACTCCACTTTATGTTATGATTGTAACTTCATTTAAAACAATGCCTGAAATTAGACAGGGAAATTTATTTTCATTACCTGGTTCTTTAAAATTTGATGCCTGGAAACAAGCTTGGGATGGAACAGGCTATACAGGAGGTGATGTTTTTCTTAAACCTTATTTTTGGAACTCAATAAAACTAGTAGTCCCTGCTGTTGTTATATCAACTTTACTTGGTGCTATTAACGGTTATGCTTTAACAAAATGGAGATTTAAAGGAGATTCATATGTCTTTCTATTATTTTTATTTGGCACATTTATCCCATACCAGGCAATTTTGTTGCCGATGGCTAGAACATTAGGCGTTCTTGGAATTTCAAATTCTATAAATGGACTAATACTAGTTCATGTTGTTTATGGAATTTGTTTTACAACTTTATTTTGTAGAAATTACTATGTATCAATTTCAGATGAAATGGTAAGAGCTGCAAGAATAGATGGTGCTGGTTTTTTTAAAATATTTTTTAAAATCATTTTACCAATTTCTATACCAATAATAGTTGTAACTGTTATTTGGCAATTTACACAAGTGTGGAATGATTTTTTATTTGGCGCTACTTTTTCATTTGGTGAATCTGCACCAATTCAAGTTGCTCTTAATAACTTGGTTTTAACAGGCACAGCTGTCAAAAGATACAACGTAGATATGGCAGCAGCAATCATTACGGGAATTCCGACATTAATAGTTTATATTCTTGCTGGAAATTATTTTATCAAAGGACTAACAGCTGGATCAGTGAAAGGATAATATGGCAACTTTAAAAATTAATGACATCAATAAAAATTTTGGAAAAACGGAAGTTTTAAAAGGAATTAACCTAGATATTAAACATGGTGAATTTCTTGTGCTTTTAGGACCATCTGGCTGTGGAAAATCGACATTATTAAACACTATAGCTGGTCTAGAAACCTCTAATAGTGGAGATATTTTAATAGACGATCATATTGTGAATAATATGGAGCCAAGTGACAGAGATATTGCTTTAGTATTTCAGTCTTACGCTCTTTATCCAGCAATGACTGTTAGAAAGAATGTAACATTTGGTTTAGAGCAAAGAAAAACCCCAAAAGAAAAAATAGCAAAAGCATTAGATGATGTTTCTAATTTATTACAAATAACTCAACTATTAGATAGAAAACCATCTCAATTATCTGGTGGTCAACGTCAACGTGTTGCAATGGGTAGAGCATTAGTAAGAGATCCTAAAATTTTTTTATTTGATGAACCGTTATCAAATCTTGACGCAAAATTAAGAGTTGAAATGAGAAGAGAAATTAAAAAACTGCATCAAAAACTTGGTACAACTATAGTTTATGTTACTCATGATCAAACAGAGGCAATGAGCTTAGGTACAAATATTGCCATCATGGATCATGGACTAATCCAACAATGTGACACTCCTAAAAATATTTACAACAAGCCAGAAAGTATTTTTGTTGCAGATTTTATTGGATCTCCATCAATGAATTTGGTTGAAGGTAAGTTAACAAAAGATAACAATGATATTGTTTTTATGCCAAATGGTTCAAATGATAGTGTTAAAATACCAGTTGGAAATTATTCTTTTAAAAATAAATTTGATGGCAATGAAGTATCGGCTTATTTAGGAATTAGACCAGAACATATTTATTTTGAAAAAATCAATCCTGAATGTTTTGAAATCAGTTTAAAATCAGAGCTATTAGAATATACAGGTCATGAACAAATAGTAACATTTGATTATTTAGGTCAACAAGTTCTGGGTAAATTTTCTTCCACATTTGATATAGAAATAAATAAAGATTTAAAATTAAATATTGATACATCTCAAATTTCTTTATTTGATAAAGATTCAAAAAAGAGGATTTGAATGACAGCTATTTATGGAGATTTAAAAAATAAGAGAATTTTTATTACAGGAGGTGGTTCTGGAATTGGTGCATCTATAGTAGAGCATTTTTGTGAACAAGGTTCAGAAGTATATTTTATAGATATAAATGTAGAAGCATCAAATAAATTAGTTCTAGAATGTAAAAACAAAAATTTTTCTATTCCAACTTTTATAAAGTGTGATTTATTAAATATAAAAGATTTACAAAATACTATTTCAAAAATTATTGATAATAATGGAGCAATTGATGTTTTGGTAAATAATGCAGCAAATGACGAGAGACATTCTATCGATGAAGTAACTGAAGAATTTTGGAACGAAAGAATGAACATTAATTTAAGACATTATTTTTTTACAGTTCAGTCAGTTAAAAAAGGAATGATAGCAAATAAAGGTGGCTCTATTATAAATATTGGGTCTGTTTCATGGATGATTGGACAAGGTGGAATGCCTGCTTATACTGCTGCTAAATCTGGCGTTGTAGGTTTAACAAGATCTTTTGCAAGAGACCTTGGTGAATTTGACATAAGGGTAAACTCAGTAGTTCCCGGTTGGGTGATGACAGAGAGACAAATTGAGAAGTGGTTAACACCTGAATCTGAAGCTGATATGATGAAAAAACAGTGCCTAAAGCATAAATTAATACCATCTGATATTGCTAAACCAGTCTTATTCTTTGCATCTAATGCATCATCTGGATGCACTAATCAAGATTACGTAGTCGATAAAGGTTGGTTATAACCAATTAATAAATATGAAAAAAAAAGAATTAAGAAGCAAACAGTGGTTTGATAATCCAAATGATCCAGCTCTTACAGCTTTATATCTGGAGAGATATTTAAACTATGGAATGACAAGACAAGAATTACAATCAGGAAAACCTATAATTGGAATTGCACAATCAGGTAGTGATCTATCGCCATGCAATAGACATTTTCTAGAATTAAGTAGTAGAATTAAGGATGGGATTAGACAAGCTGGAGGAATACCTATTGAATTTCCAACTCATCCTATTCAAGAAACGGGCAAGAGACCCACAGCAGGTTTGGATAGAAATTTATCTTATTTATCTTTGGTAGAAGTTTTATTTGGGTATCCTATAGATGGAGTAATTTTAACAACTGGTTGTGATAAGACTACACCAGCAGCATTAATGGCTGCAGCAACTGTAAATATTCCAGCTATAGTTTTATCAGGTGGTCCAATGCTTGATGGAAACTATAAAGGAAAAAAAGTTGGATCAGGAACTGTTGTTTGGGAAGCAAGAAAACTCCATGCAAAAGGAGAGATTACTTATGATGAATTTATGGATATGGTTGCTGCATCGGCACCAAGTATAGGTCATTGTAATACAATGGGAACTGCTTCATCTATGAACTCTATAGCAGAAGCTTTGGGAATGTCTTTGACAGGTTGTGCAGTTATACCCGCTCCATATAGGGAGAGATCACAAATCTCATTTGAAACAGGAAAAAGAATTGTCGATATGGTTCATGAAGATTTAACCCCTTCGAAAATTATGACCAAAGAAGCATTTGAAAATGCAATCTTAGTTGCAAGTGCCATCGGTGCATCAAGCAACTGTCCTCCACACCTTACCGCTATAGCAAGACATATGGGTTTAGAATTAGATATAGAAAATTGGCAAACACTAGGTCACGATATCCCATTATTAGTAAATTGTCAGCCTGCGGGAGAACACTTGATGGAAAGATTTCACAGCGCTGGTGGTATTCCAGCTATTATGCAAGAATTATTAAAAAATAATAAATTACATAAAAATGTACTCACGGTATCTGGGAAAACTGTAGAAGAGAATTTAAAGATTAAGATAGATGTTGATACAGATGTTATTAAATCATTTGCAAATCCATTAGTAGAAAATGCTGGCTATATTGTTATGAGAAGTAATTTTTTCAATTCTGCTGTTATGAAAACATCAGTTATTAGTGAGGAGTTTAGAAAAAGATACTTATCAGATCCCAAAAATAAAAATGTATTTGAGGCAAATGCAGTAATATTTGAAGGTCCAGAAGATTATCATGCAAGAATTAATGATGAAAAGTTAAATATAGATGAAAATTCAATTTTAATGATTAGAGGTTGCGGACCTGTTGGATATCCTGGATCAGCAGAAGTTGTGAATATGCAGCCACCAGATAGATTGTTGAAAAAGGGCATTAATACTCTTCCTACATTAGGAGATGGCAGACAAAGTGGCACCTCTGAAAGTCCATCTATATTGAATGTTTCACCAGAATCGGCCATTGGTGGTGATTTATTGATAGTCCAAACAGGAGATAAAATTAAGATCGATCTTATTAATAGAAGAATTGATTTATTAATATCAGAGGCAGAGATTGCTGAGAGAAAAAAAAATACAAAGATCCCAGTATTAATAAACCAAACACCGTGGCAAGAAATTTCAAGAAAAATGGTGGGTCAACTTGAAACTGGTGCTTGCTTAGAGACTGAATCTTTATATTTAGATATAACAAACACAAAAGGAATGCCTAGGCATTCACATTAAAAAAAGGAAAAAACATGAGCAATAGACTAGAAGGTAAAAATATTATTGTAACAGCTGCAGGCCAGGGAATTGGCAAAGCAACCGCTATAGCATTTCATAGTGAAGGTGCAAATGTAACTGCAACAGATTTAAATGATAAAACTTTAGCTGAATTAAATAAAGAATATCCTAAAATTAAAGTTCACACTCTAGACTCAACAGACAATAATGCTATTTTGGAATTTATGAAAAGCGTAGATAGAGTTGATGTTTTGTTCAATGCAGTGGGCTTTGTTCACCATGGAACTATTTTAGATTGTGAAGAAAAAGATTGGGATTTTTCTTTTGATGTAAATGTTAAATCTATGTATCAAATGTGTAAAGCAATTTTACCTTTAATGGTTAAACAGAATAGTGGAAGTATAATTAATGTTTCCTCATGCGCCTCAAGCCTTAAAGGATTTCCAAATAGATTTGTTTACGGAACTACAAAAGGAGCGGTAATTGGCTTAACTAAATCAATAGCTGCAGATTTTGTAAAACAAAATATTAGATGTAATTCTATTGCACCTGGAACGGTATTTTCACCTTCTTGGCAAGATAGAGTTAATCAAAGCCCAGACCCGGTACAAGCTAAGAAAGATTTTATAGCAAGACAACCAATGGGAAGACTGGGAACAGCAGAAGAAATAGCTGCTGTAGGAGTTTATTTGGCTGGAGACGATGCAACATTTACTACAGGAACAACAATTTCTGTTGATGGTGGAATTTCAATTTAATAAATTAAAAAAAGGATAACTATGAAGCTATTAAGAGTAGGTGTTAAAGGAAAAGAAAAACCAGCAGCATTAGATAAAAATGGAAAAATTAGAGATTTAAGTTCTCACATTACTGATTTAAATTCAGATATTGTAAATTTTGAAACTATTAAAAAATTAGAAAGTATAGATTTAGAAAACTTACCTGAAATTTCAAATTCTGAGAGAATAGGTGCGTGTATTAATAAACCAGGAAAATTTGTAGCAATTGGTTTAAATTATTCTGATCATGCGGCAGAGTCTGGTATGGATGCTCCATCAGAACCCATTGTATTCATGAAAGCAACAAGTTCAATTAATGGTCCAAATGATGATATTGAAATTTCAAACGATTCAAAAGAACTTGATTGGGAAGTTGAATTGGGAATAATTATTGGAAAAGATGCTAAAAACATTAGTGAAAACGAAGCTGAAAGTCACATTCTTGGATATTGTTTAGTAAACGATCTGAGTGAAAGAGAGTGGCAACTTAAAAAGATGGGTCAGTGGGTTAAAGGAAAATCACATGATACATATGGACCAATTGGACCATATTTGGTCACTAAAAGTGAAATTTCTAACATCAACAGTCTTAATTTAAGCTTGGATGTTAATGGACAAAGAATGCAAACTGGAAATACAGATAAGATGATATTTAATGTGTTCTTTATAGTTTCATATTTAAGTAAGTTTATGACATTACAAGCAGGTGACATTATTACAACTGGAACACCTCCAGGAGTGGGTATGGGAAAAAAACCTCAAGTATTTTTAAAAGCAGGTGACACAATTAGATTATCGATTGATAATTTAGGTGAACAAAACTCAAAAGTTGTAGCAGAATAATTTGAACATCATAACTTCAGAGCCTAAAGTTATCTGGAATTCAAAAGCAATATTAGGTGAGGGCACTCTATGGGTGCCATTACATAATTCAATTTACTTTGTTGATATTAAGAAAAAAAAAATTTTAACTTTAAATATAAAAACTAATAAAAAAAAAATTATTAAAGTAGATAAAGAAATTGGGTTTCTTGCTCATATTAAAAAAGATATTTTTATACTTGGTTTACAATCAGAGCTTAGAATTATTAATCTTAAAAATAAACAAACTATTAGATCTATTCCAATTGAAGAAGATATACCTCTAAATAGAATAAATGATGGAAAGATAGACCCTAAAGGTAGACTGTGGTTTGGAACTATGGATAACCCTGAGAGATCCATTAAAAATGGATCTTTATATTGTTTAGACAAAAAACTTAATATTCATAAAGTGGATACAAAATATTACATTACAAATGGACCAGCTTTTATAGATGCAGAAAATTTTTTACACACTGATAGTCGTAGTAAAACAATTTATAAAATTAAAATAAATAAAAAATATAAAATAGTTAAAAAAACAAAATTTTTAAAATTCTCTAAAAAGGATGGCTCACCTGACGGAATGACGATTGACTCAAAAAAAAATATTTGGGTTTGTCATTTTGGTGGAGCGTGTATTTCCGTCTATAATTTAGAAGGTAAAAAAATTCATAAAATTGACTTACCAGCAAAAAATATCACAAATTGTATTTTTGGTGGATTGAATAATAATGATATTTTTGTATCAACTGCCTTAAAAGGTATGAATAAAAATGAAATTAAAAAATATAAATTTTCAGGCTCTTTATTTAAGATTAAAACAAATATTAAGGGAATTCAGCCAAAATCCTTTAAGATATAATAATAATTATAAAGCGATTAAGCGTAGTTAAGAAAATAGTATAGGTTATATATAAGTTATATGAAGAATATTGGTTTTATTGGAATTGGTCTTATGGGGTTTCCCATGGCTAAAAACCTCCTTAAATCAGGTTATAATTTAAAAGCTTATAATAGATCCCAAGACAAAGCAGATAGATTAAAAGAATTTGGAGCAGAAATATCCACATCTATCAAAAGTGTTGTTACAAATTCTGATGTAGTTATTGCAATGCTTACAGATGATGCTGCGGTAGAGAAAGTAATGGGTAGTGATGAATTTATATCCAACATTAAAGAAAGTGCCACAGTAATTGATATGAGTTCTGTCAATCCCGTTATTACAAAAAAATATGCTGAGATTTTAAAAGAAAATAATATTAATTATCTAGATGCACCTGTATCTGGGGGAACAATTGGAGCAGAAGAGGCTTCTTTAGCTATCATGGTGGGTGGTAATGAAAAAACATTTAAAGAATGTTATGATCTTCTTAAAATATTAGGCAACCCAACACTAGTAGGCCCAGTCACATCTGGTCAAATTTCAAAACTAGCAAATCAAATAATTGTAGGTGTTACTATTGGAGCTGTAGCAGAAGCAGTTACTTTATGCGAAAAATCTGGAACTAATCCAGGTAAAATGATTGAAGCCTTATCAGGAGGATGGGCTGATAGTAAAATATTACAAACTCATGGAAAAAGAATGATTGGTAAAGATTTCTCACCAAAAGGAAAAACTACAACGCAATTAAAAGATATGACTAATATCATTAATGCTGGAAAAGCTGTTGATACTCATTTGCCTATTTCAAGTTTAATTAAAGAAATGTATAAAGATCTAGTAGCAGATGGACATGGTAATACTGATCATAGCTCTTTATATAATGCAATTGAAAAGATAAATAAAAAATGAAATTTTTAAGAATTGGAAAAGTAGGACAAGAAATTCCTGTAGCATTAGATAATGAAGGAAAATATAGAAATTTATCTTCAGTTATTAAAGATTTAAATCCTGAAAGTATTAATTTTGAAACTTTGGATAAAATTAAAGAAATAGATTTGAAGAATTTAGAAGAGATAAATCAAAATGAAAGAATAGGGTCTTGTATTTCTAAACCAGGAAATTTTTTTGCAATCGGTTTAAATTATGTTGAGCATGCAAAAGAAACAGGTGCAAAAACACCCGAGAACCCAGTTCTATTCAATAAGTCAGTTCATTCTATAGTTGGACCAAACGACAATGTAATCATACCCAAGACTTCAAAAAAATTAGATCATGAAGTGGAGATAGCTTTTGTCATTGGAAAAAAAGCAAAAAGAGTTTTAGAAAAGGATGCACAAGATTATATTTTCGGATACTGTATTTGTAACGATATCAGTGAACGTGAATGGCAAAAAGAAAAAGGCGGTCAGTGGGTTAAAGGTAAATCTGGTGATACATTTGGACCTTTAGGACCTTACTTAGTAACCAAAGATGAAATTCAAGATGTTAATAATTTGAACTTAACACTAGATGTTAATGGTAATAGACATCAAACAGGTAACACCAACCAAATGATTTTTAATTTTAACTTTTTGGTAGCTCATATCACAAGTTTTATAACATTAATGCCTGGTGATATTATTACTACTGGCACTCCGCCTGGTGTCGGCCTTGGCATGAATCCTCCTGTTTTTTTAAAAGATGGTGATAATATGGAGCTATCAATTGATAATCTTGGAAGACAAAACATAAAAGTGTTAGCAGAATAATATTTCATGTTAGAGTTATTTATAGCATTTGGAGCTGGTTTAATCAGTTTTTTATCACCATGTGTCTTACCGTTAATACCTGGCTATGTTTCCTTTATTAGTGGCAACACATTAAATGAAATTTTAGAAAAAAAGAAAATTGATTTATTGCCGTTGATAGTTTTTTCATTAGGTTTTTCTTTTGTGTTTATTATCTTTGGTGCAACTGCTTCTTTTTTGGGTCAAATTCTTTTACAAAATTCTCAAATTTTAAGATCAATTGCAGGAGTTATAATAATTATATTCTCCCTTCAATTAATTGGTATTTTAAATATTAAATTTCTTAATGTTGAAAAGAAATTTTATACAAAAAAATCAAATAATATTTTTTTTGTATTTATTGTAGGAATGGCATTTGGCTTTGGATGGACACCGTGTATTGGGCCTATTTTAGGGTCGATACTTGCTTTAGCCTCTACAGAAGAAACTATTTACAAAGCAATTTTACTTTTAAGCTTTTACTCTCTTGGGTTAGCGATACCTTTTATTTTATCAGGTTATTTGATGCAAAAATTTTTATTATTTTCAAAAAACTTCAAAAGAAATATTAATTTAGTCACAAAAGGTGGTGGTATAATACTTTTAATTACAGGAATTTTAATTTTAACAAATCAATTACAAGTTCTTGGCTACTATATTTTAAACTATTTACCCTTTTTGCAAAACTTCGGTTAATAGGTTAATAACAATCTATACTTATGAAAATTTATCAAATTGACTCAAGTGCCAGAAAAGAAGGATCAAGTTCAAGAGCATTAGCAAAAAAATTATTAAATAAAATCAAAAAACCAGGTGATGAAGTAATTTATAGAGATTTAGATGACGATATGCTTTTTGTTAGTGGTTTAACTGAGTCTGGAATGAAGATTGCAGAAAAAGACCAAACTGAAGAGCATAAAAAAATGTTTGAACTATCAGATAAACTTGTAAGTGAATTAAAAGAAAGTGATATCATTATAATTTCAGCGCCAATTTATAATTATGGCCCTCCAGCAACTCTTAAAGCTTGGTGTGACCTAGCAGCAAGAATTGGTGAGACTTTCAGGTTTAAACCTAATGGGAGAAGAGAGGGATTACTTAAAAATAAACAAGCTTATTTAGTAATTACTTCAGGTGGAACTAAATTAAATAGCTCAGAGGATTTTTTAACTCCATGGTTAAAATTTATATTAAATTTCTTTGGAATTGAAAAAGTTGAAGTAATAAGTGCTGATCAAATGGCGTTAGATTATGAGAAATCAATTAAAGAAGCTGAAAAACAAATTGAAAATATAATTTAATGAATTTATTAAATAAAAAGGATTACAAGTTATATTCTAACTTTCTAAATACCCTAGCAAAAGACTTAAATAAATTTTATTTTTCAAAACTTAATAAAACTTTCATGATATCTAACAAACTTAAAGGTAAAGGCTATGACCCAGTAACAACATCTGACAAAGCATTTGAAAAATTTATTATATTAAAGATTAAAAAAAAATTTCCAAGTCATCAAGTTATAGGTGAAGAGTTTGGTCACAAAAAATCAACTAGTGATTACACATGGGTCATAGACCCAATTGATGGAACAAGATCATTTGTAATAGGCAATCCAACATGGAGCAATTTAATATCGCTTAATTTTAAAGGTATACCCGTTGTTGGTTTAGCAAACTTTCCAATATTAAATAAATATTATTTAAATTTTGATAATAAAAATTCTTTTGTTTTTGAAAAAGGCCAAAAAAGAAAAATCTCTGTTTCAAAAAATATACCATTTAGTAAGATAAAAGTATCAGGAGCATTTCATGGAGCGGTCTCTCTTAAACAACAAATGACAATTCCAAAAGTTTTAAAATTAATGCAATTTCCAACTGCAGACGCATTAAGTTACTCCCATTTATGTGAGGGGAAAATTGATGTTGTCTTTCAAGCAACTAATAAAATTTGGGATATTCATCCATTGATGCCAATAATAAAAGCTGCAGGAGGTATTGTTTCAACATGGGATAATAGAGATGCAGTTAATGCTGGAAGTATTCTAGTTTCAGCTAATCAATCTATTCATAATAAAATGCTTAAGCTTTTAAAACCAGTTTCAAAATAAATGCATACAAGAGCAAAAAAAATATTAGATTTTTGGTTTAAAGACACTCCACCAAAAAAAAGATTTCAAAAACATAAAGATTTTGATGAATTAATTAAAGAAAACTTTTTAAAAGATTATGAATTAGCAAGTACAAATGAATATGACGATTGGCAAGACACTTCCCTTGGATCTTTGGCTCTAGTTATTTTATTTGATCAATTTTCAAGAAATATGTTTAGAGATGATCCAAAAGCTTTTATCCAAGATCATAAAGCAAGGTTGATAGTTAACGATTCTGTTTATGCAGGCTTTTTAGATGAAATGGATCAAGATCAAAGACTTTTTATGATATTACCACTAATTCACAGTGAAGAGATCACAGATCATGATATGGCCTATTATCTACTAGATAAATTCTTAAAAGATCATCTAGGTTTAATCTCTATAAAAAAATCTTGGAAAGATCACACCTTAGTAATAAAGAAATTTCATAGATATCCTCATCGAAACTTAGTGTTAGATAGAAAATCTACTCCTGAGGAAATAGAGTTTCTAGCTCAACCAAATTCATCCTGGTAAAATGTTCACTAAGTGAACAGATAAAATAAGGTATCTAATCTTTGCATTGCTGTAGTGACAATAAGTCATTTTAATATTTCAAAGTGCCGTCTATAAGGAGCCTATAAAATTAAAAAATTAACATTATCTTCTCTCTCTATTAGATAGTTAATATTAGCTTCCCTCGAAAGAGGGAAGTTTCTTATTGTCATCATCTCCACTGAATAATATAAATTTTAAATGAACTTCAAATTTGTTTATAAAATATGTACCAAATCTGAATGGCAAGAAATTAAGAGCAAGGGTCAATTTACAGGTTCTAAAAAAGATTTAGAAGATGGTTACATTCACTTTTCAGGTGATGATCAAGTTGCCGGAACGCTTAAAAAATTTTACCAAAACCAAAAAGATTTAATTTTATTAAAGGTAGATACCTTAAAGCTAGATCATTTAGTTTGGGAACAAGCATCAGATGGAAATATGTTTCCACATTTATATTCACCACTAGATATTTCTAATGTAGTAAATGAATTTGATATTACTTTAAATGATGATGGTATTCACGTTTTGCCATCTATTTTTTAACTTATCTTTTAAGGGGTTCACCCTTTCGGAAAGCCCAAAAGAGTTCCCCTGTAAGTTAGCGGTATGCGCCAAAATCCATAATAATGGACTTTATATTTTTTCGATCTTAATTAGTCTTTGATTATTTAATCACACCAGTTATGTGTCAGGTGGTGATAAATTCATAATCGACCTCCTTTATATATATTCACACAATAACATTTTCAAACATTGCATTCAAAACATTTATTTTACTTTATGTTAAATATATTTATTGAATTAAATTTTGATAAATAATAAAGTTTCGATAATTTAAAAAACTCTTCTTACAATATTTTTTTCCGTAAAATTTTTACAATTCTTTTATAACTAATCTTTTGAGGCAATTTTATTAACTAGAGGTCTTATAATTGGAGCTAAAGTAATAGCTGCAAATAATGCTACAGGAAAAGCAAATAACCAAGAGTTAAAATATCTTTCAATAAAACCATCACCAATGCCAGTGTTCACCGCAGTAACTACACCACTCATTATAACGCTCATTCCAAATGACATAAAAATCATAAATAAAGTTTGAGAATATTTTTTTGAAAGCATAATTAATTATTTCCTAACAAGTTAACCATTAATACACCTATTATAATTAAACCCAAACCAATCATTGAATAAAGATTTGGCATTTGATTGAATCTAATTACACCAACAATTACAGTTGAAATAATTGTTAATCCAGCAAATGATGCATAAGTTATCCCCATTGGAATATTTTTCATTACCATTGAAAGTGCATACATACATAAAACGATTGTGATTCCTGTGATAATACTTGGAAAGAGAAGGGTAAAGCCTTCAGCACTTTTTGCAAAACTATTTGATGTGACTCCTAAAAAAACAGCTAAAATCAGAAATAAATATGAAGTTGTCATGTTCATTTAATTACCTTAAATGAAATCTTTTTAAAATTATATAACTACTTTAAAACCTTCAAAATCAGGCAACCCTACATATCCATCAAAATCGGGGGGTCCAAGATATAAATTTCCTTCTAGTGTAGGATTTTTATGTGCTAATTGAAACGAGTTAGATTTTGTCCAGTTAATAAAGTCACTCTCGGTATTCCATTCACTATGAAAAATATAAAGAGAGAATTCTTTATTTACCTCACCTTTGAATAAGTTGAATTTCTTAAAGCCTTTCACACCATGAGTCTCTTGTTCACGATTTTTCCAAGCTGTTTCAAATTCATTTACTTTGCCAGACATAACTTGAAGTCTACTTATTGCTAAATACATAAAACCCTATTTATTTATTATTTAAAGTTGGGACACTTAAGCAAATCCCAACTCTATTAATTAAGGAGATTTATCTTACAATCCATGTAGTCAAAATATACATGAAGCTTTACCGTGACAAACAGTGGTTTTATTAATCTTTTTAATTACCACAAACCCATTACTCTGCCATTACCAGCAATAATTAAGAGACAAGTTAGAACATGAAGCAGAACCCAGAATGTTCTAAAAGCTAATGCTTTCTTCACATCTGTTTGTTTAATAGGTAAAAACTCAGGCTTATCTTCATCATTAATACCAATTGGCATTCCAACTGTTCTAGCCCATATTTTTAACCAACGCCTTTGACCAGTCATATTTTTAACTTTTGTATTATTTATTAATTTTGTAACTACGTTTATTGTAATTGATTTAAAAAAGTAGTGCAATTTTAGAAAAACTAATTGATGTACCCCCCTAAAATAATAGCTAATATTAAGAACGCATACGAAGTAGCGAGATTCATTTAGCTACTTTAAATGAAATCCCGCTAAATATATAAAATTATTTGTTAACTTTTAAAAAGCTCCATAGCTTTACCTAATAATTCTTCTGATTTTGCATGATCACCAGCATCATGAGCTGCCATACCTTGATCTCTTAGCATTTGTGCTTCTGCAATTTTATCATCTATACTCTTTGCCATCATTGGGCAAGAACCTGCATAAACTGAACTTGTAAAAAGTACTAAGAATAATGTTATTACTATTTTTTTCATATTTTTCTTTGTTTGATTAATCAACCAAACAATAGGAAAATAATAAGTTTTTGATATAACCAACATTGTCACTTTGCATGTGCAAAATGACCCAACTAGTTATTTAGGTATTTTTAAAGACTAATATTGTTATTGTCTATTTATGATTGAAAAATTTAATGGAGTTTTTTATTTAATATTATTTGTAATACACTTTTTGGGTATAGGTATTTATGCTTATCAAATGATTATTGGAAACCAAAAATTTAGAGAAAAATTTCAAATAGACAAGACAGCTGCAACTGTTATGCGGATGACAGGTGCAATATTTCTAGGTTCTTTCTTGATGGCATTATATATTATGTTTGTAAGACCAAATGGTGTCGAAGCAACGTGGGCATTTTTCAATTTAGTTTTTGTTCAAAATTTTTGTATCTTTATAGTTAATACTTACTCAATTAAGATCGATAAGACGGGTGTTATGAACGATTCAAATGAAGCTATTATTGCACCATTAATTTTCACAATTATTAGTGCCGTTCTTTGTTATGGATTAGCCGATAAGATTTATATTTAAAGCCAATTAGGGAAGGGTAAACCTTTTTCTTCTAGAAATTTCTTATTAAACATTTTAGTAGCGTACTTTTCACTTTTATCACAAAGTATTGTAACGATGGTTTTTCCAGGACCTAATTCTTTACCCATTCTAATAGCGCCAGCAATATTAATTCCACAGCTAGTACCAAGGCTTAAACCTTCATTTTCAATTAAATCATAAAGTATAGGAAGCGCTTCATGGTCATCTATAGAGTAGGCATCATCAATTTTAGCATTTTCAAAATTTTTTGTAATTCTACTTGATCCAATTCCTTCAGTAATTGATCCACCTTCAGATTTTAATTCACCATTTTTTATATAATTATAAAGAGCAGAGCCTTTTGGATCAGATAGAAATATTTTAATATCCTTATTCTTTTCTTTAAGAGCGTTACTTACCCCAGAAATTGTTCCACCTGTTCCTGATGAACAAACGAAGCCATCAACTTTACCTTCAGTTTGTTCCCAAATTTCTTTACCTGTTGTTTCATAATGACCCTTAGCATTTGCAACATTGTCAAACTGATTGGCCCAAACTACTCCATTGTTATTTGATGGTCTTAATTCATCAGCAAGTTTTGCTGCAACTTTTACAAAATTTGCATCATCTTTATATGGTTTTGCCGGAACTAATCTTAAATCAGCACCAATATTTCTAAGAAGATCTTTTTTTTCTTGGGTTTGATTGTCATTCATTACAATTATTGTTTTATAACCAAGTGAATTACCAAGTAGACATAAGCCTATACCAGTATTACCAGCTGTACCTTCAACTATTGTTCCACCTTTAGAGATTAATTTTTTTTCTTCAGCATCTCTAATTAATGTAAGTGCTGCTCTATCTTTAACAGAACCACCAGGGTTCATGAATTCAGCTTTACCGTAAATATTACACCCAGTAATTTCTGATGCAGCTCTTAGTTTAATAAGTGGAGTATTACCTATTCCTGAAATAAAACTGTCTTGAATATTTTTCATTAGCTTGAAGTATCTTTATCAATCTCTTCGACAGCATAGGGTTTAAATTCTTCAGTTGCTGTTCCAACATTTTTTGCTGGTATTCCAACCATTACTGCATTTTCAGGAACATTTTTAGTAACAACTGCATTAGCTCCAACTTTAGCATTAGCACCTATCATCACTGGTCCCAATATTTGAGCACCAGAACCAACTACAACACAATCATTTAATGTTGGGTGTCTCTTAACTTGTCTTTGATCATTTGAATTAATACTGGGAGATATTCCACCTAATGTTGCCATATGATAAATAGTTACATTATTTCCAATTTCAGATGTTTCACCAATTACAACACCCATACCATGATCAATAAATAAATTTTTTCCAATCTTAGCACCTGGGTGAATTTCAATTCCAGTTAAAAATCTTGATAGTTGTGAAATTATTCTTGCAACCAAATGAAACTTAGCAAGGTGAAAAAAATTAGCAATTTTATGAAAAAAAACTGCTTTAACACCAGGATAAGTTAAAATTAAACTTAACTTAGATTTTGCCGCAGGATCTCTATCTATTATAGATTGTAAAAAGTCATTCATGAATTTAGCTTTTATTGATTAAAATATTATATTGAACTATATAGTCATTGTATAACGAATTTAAAGAGGAGAAACTTATGTACAAAAACACAAATTGCTTCCATCTAGCAGTACCATGTGGAGATCTTGAAGTAGCAAAAAAATTTTACAGCGAGACGTTAGGCTGTAGATTGGATAATTCAGCACAAGAGTGGGCTGATGTAGATTTTTGGGGAAATGAGTTAACTCTTCATGCAAGTGAACATAAAATGGATAGTGAAAGACACGATGTTGATATGGGCGATGTTTCTGTTCCACATTTCGGTGTTCATTTATCTAGAAAAGACTTTAATGCTCTTAAGCAAAGATTAAAAGACAATGGTGCCAAATATTACGATGAACCTTATTTAAGGTTTAAAGGTACCAAATATGAGCAAGAGACATTTTTTGTTAAAGACCCTAATGAAAATATTTTAGAGATTAAAACATTAACTGCAAATGCAGATTAATGGCTTCTGATTATAAATCTATAGCAAGCAAGATTAAGTTTGAAGGTAGAGCTTTTATTGATGGTAAGTACGTTGATGCTATCGATGGTGAAAAGTTTGAAAATATAAACCCTGCAACGGGTGAAACTCTTTGCTCTGTTGCAAAATGTAACCATAAAGATGTTGATCTAGCAGTTAAAGCTTCAAGAAAAGCTTTTAATAGTGGTGTTTGGTCTAGAACATCTCCAGAATTTAGAAAAGATATTTTACTAAAATTTGCAGAATTACTAAGACAAACTGGAGAAGAAAATTCTGTTCTTGAATGTATCGATACAGGAAAATTAATTGGAGACTGCATTAATGAGGTTGCAAATGATGCTCCAATGCATTTTCAGTGGTATGGAGAATTAATAGATAAAGTATTTGGTAAAGTTGGACCAACAGAACCATCGTTAACTAGTTTAATTGTTAAAGAGCCAATTGGTGTTGTTGCTGGAGTTGTTCCATGGAATTTCCCTTTGATGATGGCAGTTTGGAAAATGGCACCAGCATTAGCTGCTGGTTGTTCTGTTATAATTAAACCAGCAGAAGATACACCACTAACTGCAATTAGAGTTGCTCAAATTGCAAAAGAAGCAGGTATCCCTGATGGAGTTTTAAATATAGTACCTGGCTTTGGTGATGTAGGTGAAGCACTTGGTAGACACAACGATGTTGATGCGATTTCATTTACAGGCTCAACAGAAGTTGGTGGACTATTCATGAAATATTCAGGTGAAAGTAATTTAAAAACAATTGGTTTAGAGATGGGTGGAAAAAGTCCATTTATCGTTTTAGAAGACGCAAAGATTACAGATGATTTAATTGATAATGCTATTAACTCTGCTTTTTGGAATGGTGGGCAGAATTGCTCTGCAAACATGAGGCAAATAATTCATAGCAAAGTTAAAGATGAATTTTTAGATAAAGTTTCAAAAAAAGTAAAAGCTCTTAAGGCTGGAGATCCACTAGATCCAGAAAGTAATATGGGATCAATGATTTCTAAAAAACATTTAGCAACAGTTGATGGATATATTCAAAAAGGAATTGATGAAGGAGCTAAGCTATTATTTGGTGGTGTATCAAGTGGTGATCAAAAAGGATTTTTTGCAAAACCAACTCTATTTGATGATTTAAAAGAAAACATGACAATTGCCCAAGAAGAAATTTTTGGACCAGTTTTAGGTGTTCTTACAATTAATAGTGATGAAGAGGCATTAAAAATTGCAAGCAATTCCAAGTATGGATTGCACGCAAGTGTTTTCACTCAAGATATTGATAGAGCTTTTCATATGGCAAAAAGCTTACCTTGTGGAACTGTTTCAGTTAATACTTTTTCTGAAGGTGACATTAAAACACCTTTTGGTGGATACAGACAGTCAGGATCATTGAGTAGAGATCAAGGTACAGAAGCACTAGATCAATACCTTCAAACTAAGACTATTTGGATTAGTCACTCTTAAAACTTAATCATAGCAATTATAATAAATAGCTAATTTTCTTTGACTTGTTCAAAAGTTATAAGTTATGCTTCGTTTTTAAATTAATAGAGAGGGATATAATGAAAATAATAAAAACTACACTTGTAGCTGGTTTAATTTCTTTATTTGCTACTTTTTCAACATTCGCTGAAAAAGTTAAAATAGGAGATCCAGGTTGGACAGGTGCAACAGCTATTGCTAACTTATTAGCAGCAGTTGTTATAGATAAAATGGGTGGAGAAGCAGAATTAGTTCCAGGAAATAATACTGCGATCTATGGTGCAATTGATAGAAGTAAAGGTGAAATTGAAGTTCACCCTGATATCTGGTTACCAAACCAGCAGGCTTATACTAATGATCTAGTTCCTAAAGGAACTTTAAAATTAAGTAGCAACCCATATGATGGAGACCAAGGTTATTGTGTTTCTCAACAGTTTGCGAAAAAATTTAATATTACTGCAATCGAAGACTTAGCTAGACCAGAAGTTGTTAAAGCAATGGATAGTGATGGCAATGGTAAAGGTGAATTTTGGATTGGAGCAGATGGTTGGGCATCAGCAAATGCAAACCAAGTTAAATTAAGAGACTACGGTTTATATGATGCTGGTATTGAAGCGATAAGAGCAGCAGAAGCAGTTAAAAATGCAAGAGTACTTGACTCAATTAAAAAAGGTGAAGGTTATGCATTCTATTGTTATAAACCACACGCAATTTGGGGAATGGCAGATGTAGTTATGTTGGAAGAGCCAAAACATGATCCAGCTAAATACAAAATGGTACAACCTAAAGAAGATGCTGACTGGTACAAAAAATCTTATGTTGCTTCAAAAGATGCACTTAAAAAAATTCAAATAGGTTGGGGTACTTCTTTAGAAAGTAAATCTCCAGCTATTGTTGAGTTTTTTAAGAACTTTCAATTAACAGGAGATGATGTTTCAGCTATGGCATATGCAATTTCAGTTGAGAAAAAACAACCAGCTGATGTTGCTAGAACATGGATGAAAAATAATAAATCTAAAGTTGATGGTTGGTTAGGACTTTAAGATAAATAAATTTATACCCGGCGACTTTATTCGTTGCCGGGTACATTTCTTTAAAAACTATTAAATTTTCGAACGGATCTGATGGACTCAGCTATTGAAATAAAAAATGTTTGGAAGATATTTGGTAATAATTCCAAAGAAGCATTAAATGCTATTCAAAATGAACATATTTCAAAACAAGAAGCTTTAGAAAAATATAATTCAGTAATTGGTGTATCAGATGTTTCTTTTAATGTAAAAACAGGGGAGATTTTTTGTGTAATGGGTCTTTCTGGTAGTGGTAAATCTACTTTAGTTAGGCATATCAATAGATTATTAGAACCAACTTCAGGTCAAATTTTAATCGATAATGAAGATGTAATGAAGTTTGATTCAAAAAGTTTGCAAGATCTAAGAAATAAAAAGATAGGGATGGTTTTCCAAAACTTTGCTCTAATGCCCCATAGATCAGTATTAGACAATATAGCAATGCCACTTGAAATAAGAGGTATAAGTAAAAATGATAGATTGGATGCTGCTAACAAGATTTTAGATATTGTAGAGCTTCAAGGCTGGGGAAATAAATTTGCTCACGAACTTTCAGGTGGAATGCAACAAAGAGTTGGATTAGCAAGAGCTCTAGCAGCAGATCCTGATGTTTTATTAATGGATGAACCATTTAGTGCACTAGATCCATTGATTAGAAGACAGCTTCAAGCAGAATTTATCAAACTTTCAAAACAAATGAAAAAGACCACAGTGTTTATAACTCACGACTTAGATGAAGCGGTAAGAGTAGGCCACAGAATTGCAATCATGAGAGATGGAAAGGTTATCCAAATAGGGACACCAGAAGAAATAGTCATGAAACCAGCAGATAGTTATGTAGCAGACTTTGTTAAGGGAATTTCTAGATTAAAAATTGTTCAAGCTAAATCTATTATGCAGCCTGTTGAGAAATTTGAAAAGGAATTTGGATCAATAGCTAAAAACTTAGAAAGTGTTCATGAAAATGATTTATTAAACAAATTAATAGAAAAATCTTCAATTAAAGATGAACCAATATTAGTAATCAATAATGAAAAAAAAAATATTGGTGTGATAACACAGGCAGATTTACTTAAAGCAGTTGTAGAGGGCAGTGATGGAGAATAAAGCAATTATAAATCCATCTAGAGATGAATTAATTACTGACTTTGTAAAAAGTAATCCAGATTATTATATTAAAGAGTTTAAAAAAATTGGTAGCAAACCTACTTACTCATTTTCATTTAATTTATTTGCATTTATTCTTGGGCCAGTTTGGTTTGGAATGCGTAATGTTTGGAATTGGACTTTAGCTTTTTTAATTATTGAAACTTTTTCGGTAGTACAAATTATTCGAGGTTTATTTGGTAATATTACTGCAGACGCCATTGCCAAAGTTGAGCAGGTTAAAGGGACAATAGCTTTTAGAAATAAACAATTAGAAGCAGCGATAGAAAATAATCCAGATAAAATTGATGTATTTAAAAGAAACATAAAATCTTTAGAGGATGCTATGCAAGGCTATCTAGATGAGATTACAAGAGTAGAAGCTTCTGCAATTTGGATTGCTGTGTTTGGTTTTATTTTATTGATAGCAGTTAAGATTGCTCAAGGTGTTTTAGCAAATTCAATTTTAGAAAAGAAATATTCTGAATGGTTATCTGATAAATCTATTCATCCAGGTATGCAGATGAAAAATTACATTTACAGTAGTATTTTTACCTGTGTTATAATGATCTTTACTGTTATTCATTATAGTTTTCCGGGCTTACTTCAGGTAATGGATACGTTCCCAACTCATCCAGAAATAAGATTATTTTCAATTAAATGGATAGAGATTATTTTTGATTATGCTGTTGTTAAAGGAGACGTAATTTTTACTGCTATAACAATTGGTATTAGGTCGGTATTAGATTTCTTGGAATTATTGTTTGTTAAAACCCCTTGGATTGTAATTATAACTGCAATTGTTACCCTTACAGGACTATCAGCAGGACCAAGAGCTGCAATTTATTCTGCAGGATTTTTGGGTTATATGGGTTTTTTAGGTTTCTGGGTTAAAGCAATGACGACACTTGCTTTATTAGGTACAGCTGCAATTTTAAGTATTGCGATAGGTATTCCACTTGGAATTTTTTGTGCAAGACGACAAAGATTTTATTCATTAATAAGACCGATAATGGATTTCATGCAAACAATGCCAGCTTTTGTATTTATGATTCCAGTAATAGCATTTTTTGGAACTGGAAAAGTTGCAGCAGTAATCATTACAATGATTTTTGGTGGAACTCCTGTTGTAAGACTTACCGTTTTAGGATTACGTGGAGTACCAGAAACAATTCGAGAAGCAGCTATCGCTTATGGTGCAACTAAATGGTATTTACTAAGAAAAGTAGATCTACCACTAGCCACACCTTCAATTTTAGCAGGTGTTAATCAAACCGTAATGTTAAGTTTGGCCATGGTGGTTGTAGCATCTCTAATTGGTGCAAAAGGTTTAGGACAAGATGTTCTTGAAGCATTACAATATGCCAATGTTGGACAAGGTATACTTGCGGGTATAGCTATTTTATTTGTTGCATTAATACTTGATAGGGTTGTTCAGGGTAAAAAAAGAGTTTAATAAAACTTAATGGATTATTTAATATTAGGTTTTTTAACTGGATTAAGTTTAATTCTAGCAATAGGTGCTCAAAATGTATTTGTCATAGAACAAGGGTTAAAAAAACAATATATATTTCTTGTTTGTTTAATATGTTCAATTTCAGATTTTTTATTAATTTTTTTAGGAATCTTTTTATTTCAATATCTAAATAATTATTTCACACCAACAGTTGAGTTAATTTTTAATATTTTACTCTTAATATTCTTATTACATTTTATCTGGGGAAAAATTAAAACTAAGGTTTCAGATGCTTCATTTAATATAGACAATAAAACCAATAATTTACCTAGTATTTTAGTTAAAACTTTAGGTTTTACTTTTCTAAACCCTCACGTTTATTCAGATACTGTATTTTTCCTTGGAAACTTTTCTAAAAGCCTTAGTCAAATGGATAAGTATTATTTTGGAGCAGGGGCAGCTATTTCTTCATTCCTATTTTTTTTTATACTGGGATATCTTTCAAAATATTTTTCTAAATATCTTAAGAGTGTAAAAGTATGGAAAAAAATAAATTACTTGATTATTCTTTTTATGTCTATTTTGGCTTTAACAGTGCTAATGGAAATTATCTAAATTTAGCTAGAATAACCGTACTTTTTAAGTCTAACGTCACCTGTCCTTGCGTGTGCTTCCATTCCTTCGTATCTAGAAATTCTTGCTGCTGCAGCACCAACTAACTCAGTAGATTCTTTTGTCATTCTTTGGAAACTTAAAGTTTTAACAAACTTACCAACAAATAATCCACCTGTGTATCTTCCGGCACCTTTAGTTGGAAGAATATGATTAGTTCCTGAACACTTGTCTCCATAAGCAACGGTTGTTTCTTCACCAATAAATAAAGAACCGTAATTTGTAAGTCTTTTGTGAAACCATTCTAAATTTTCTGTCTGAATTTCTAAATGTTCGGGAGCATACTCATCGCTAATAGTTGCCATTTCTTCATCTGTATCACACAGAATAACTTCACCATAATCTCTCCAAGCAGCATCTGCATTTGTTCTTGGTACCTCAGGCAACTCAGCAATTAACTCTGGAACTCTTTTCATTACTTTTTCTGCAAGTTCTTTACTCGTTGTGTATAACCAACAAGGTGAGTTATAGCCATGTTCAGCTTGACCAACTAAATCTACAGCTACTATCTCAGGGTCAGCTTTAGCATCTGCAATAATTCCAATTTCTGTAGGACCTGCAAAAAGGTCAATACCCACTTTTCCAAATAAAATTCTTTTAGCTTCTGCTACAAACTGGTTTCCAGGACCAACAATAATATCAGCTGCAGGGTTATTGAATAAACCATTAGTCATTGCGGCAATTGCCGGAACACCACCTAAATTTAAAATTACATCAGCACCACATAGGTCGGCTGTGTAAATAATTGTCGGATGAGCACCCACACCTTCTTTTGGGGGGCTACACGCGATAACATTTTTTACACCTGCAACTTTTGCTGTAGTCACACTCATAACAGCTGATGCAATATGTGCATAACGACCTCCTGGTACATAACATCCAGCAGTATTAATTGGTATTAGCTTTTGACCAGCAAACAATCCATCTGAAAGTTCAACCTCAAAGTCCTGACCATAGTTTTTTAATTGTGCTTCAGCAAACTTTCTAACTCTTTCGTATGAAAACTGAACATCATCTTTTGTTTTTTGGTCTAATGTTTTTTTAATCTCTTCAATTCTTTCTTTGGAAACAATAATATCACCATCATATTTATCAAATTTCTTTGTAAGATCGATACAGCCTTGTTCTTTAGTAGTTTCAATATTTTTTAATAAATCTTGAACAATTCCAGTTGTTTTAGTGTCGTCTGTTGATGATGTTTTGGGTGATTTTTTTAAATATGTTATAGCCATTGTTTCCCTCTCTAATTTTGAAGCTTTATTTAAAACATTAATATGATTATTTCAATGAAGAATTAGTCTAAAGCAACAACAGCAGCAGCAATAGAGGCCAATCTAGCTTGTGCTTCATCAGATCTACTAGTAATTACTATTGGAACCTTACCACCTACAACAACACCAGCTGCACAAGCACCCATAAAGTAAATCATCATTTTAACTAAACTATTTCCAGTTTCAACACTTGGAACTAACAATACATCTGCATCACCAGCTACTATATTCTTAACACCTTTTATAGCAGCAGATTTTTTTGAAATACTATTATCAAATGCTAAGGGACCAAAAACATCAGCATTTAAATTATCTTCTTTTGCAAGTTTTGTAATTTCATTTGCTTCAATAGAACTTGGCACACTATCCAAAATTTCTTCTGTCGCTGATAGAACTGCAACTTTTGGTCTTTCAATCCCTATACGATTTGAAAAATCAATTACATTTCTTAAGATATGCATTTTTGTTTTTACATTAGGTAAAACGTTTAAAGCACCATCAGTAATTATAAGTGGCTTGTCGTCTTTAGTATTTGTCATATGCCATATGTGGCTTAGTCTTGTTTTTCCAAGTAAATTGTAATCTCTTTTTAAAACTTCTTTCATTAAAATATCTGTATGAATATGACCCTTAACAATAATTTTTACCTTATCTTGACTTGCTAGTTTTGCAGCTATTGCTGCCGTGTTATTTTCTACAGGTTCATGAATTATTTCATACGATGAGATATCCCATTTTAAATCTTCAGCACACTTAAGAATTTCTTTTTTATCTCCTATAAAAATAGGTGTAATTAAATTTTCATTAACAGCATCCTGAACTGACAACATAGGAAGAGGTAAACCAGCATTAACGATAGCAGCATTAACACCTTTTTTCTTATGTGCATGGTCTAGAAGGTTGTTAGGACAAACAATTTCTTTATTTGAAAGCATGAGGTATATTTAGTCTGAATTTTTAAAAAGTATATACTGTAAATTGATAATGATTAAGCCCTTTAAACTAAATATTCCCGATAAAACACTTCAAGAGATTTACACTAAGGTAAAAGATTACCCATGGCATGAAATGCCAGATGATGGTGGCTGGAAATATGGAAGTAACCTTGATTATATGAAGGAGATCTCAAGTTATTGGGTTAAAGATTTTGACTGGAGAAAACATGAATTAGAAATAAACAAATTTTCAAATTTTACAACTGTTGTAGATGATATTGAAACGCATTTTATTCATGAAAAGGGTAGTGGCTCTAACCCAACTCCATTACTTCTTATGCATGGATGGCCTGGATCAGTTGTAGAGTTTTTACATATAATTGAAAAACTTGCACACCCAGAAAAATTTGGTGGAAACATTGAAGATGCATTTGATGTTATTGTGCCTTCTTTACCTGGCTTTGGATTTTCAGGTAGACCATCTAAGCCAATTGGTCCAAGAAAAATAGCTGAGATATTAAATAAACTAATGACAAAAAACCTTGAGTATAAAAATTATATGGCACAAGGTGGAGATTGGGGAGCAACTATTGCTAATTGGATTGGTTATGATCATTCAAAATCATGTAAGGCAATTCATATTAATTGTTTAACTATGCGTCATGCTGATGGCCCACAATCAAAGCAAGAAGAAGAATGGCAAAAAAGGTTTGATAAAGATCAAATAATGCAGGATGGCTATAGAACCCAACAAGCAACAAAGCCACAAACGTTGAGTTACGGTATGATGGATAGCCCCGTTGGTATTGCGGCATGGATTATTGAAAAGATGTATTCTTGGTCTGATTTAAAAGATGGCGATATTGAAAGTGCTTACTCAAAGGATACTTTATTAGCAAATATTATGGTTTATGTAGTTACAAAAACTTTTAATACAGCCTCTTGGATTTATTATGGAAGAAGAGAAGAGGGTGGACGTTTTTTTCCTAAAGACTTTAAAAGAATAGAAATACCAACTGCTGCCGCAATTTTTCCAGCCGAGATGTCTGAATGGCCTCCAAAATCTTATGTTGATAGAATGTTTAATATTACACAATGGACTGAGATGCCAAGTGGTGGACATTTCGCAGCAATGGAAGAACCAGAGTTGCTAGTTAAAGATATTATAAAATTTGCTAAAACTATTCGTTAATTAAAAATTTGATCTTGGATCTTTTAGGGATTTAATTTTTTTAACCATACCTGTTAATTTTGCAGTAATAAAAACCACGTATACAAAACTAAATCCTAAAGCCATAGTGGATAGAACAGTATACACAGCTGTTAGATTTTCTAATTTAAACCAACTTTCAACACTAGGGTTAGAATAATATAGAAAATTCCAAAAAATAAAAAAAACTATTTCATAAATTATAATAATTTTAAATACAGGACGCATATTAGAAGCTTACTATAGTAGCTTTATTTCATTAAACTATTTAAATCTTCTAGTATATTCTTGGTAATTTTAATCTCTTTTTTAAGGTTATTCTTGTATCTATTGAACTTATTTTGTCCTGGATAAAGAATTTCTTTAACACCCTTTATCTTAGGAAGTCTTTTTATAGTTTTAATATTATCTTTTATTCTCTTATTAAAAGAATTACCTACAAATAAATTAGGTTTTAAAACAAAAAATAAATGCCCAATATTTTGTGGACCACTAAAATCAGTAAATGGATCCTTAACTCTACCCGCATGATTACCACCCGTTAATACACCACTTAAAATATCAACCATCCAAGCTAATCCTGACCCTCTAAAACCAGCTACAGGTAATTGAACACCTTCTAATGCTTTTTTAGGATCTGTTGTGGGTTTACCATATTTATCTAAAGCAACACCTTCAGGAATTTTTGTTCCTTCTCTTGCAGCAACCCTAATTTTTCCTCTATTAATCATTGATATTGATGTATCTAGAATAAAAGGAACTTTTGATCCCGTAGGTGTTCCAAAGCAAATAGGATTTGTTCCAAATAAACTTTTTAATGCTCCATGAGGTGCAACAGCAGGAGGGGCGTTTGTAAACACCATGACCATCAAGCCTTTTTTAACTGCTTGCTCTGCGTAATAGCCAGACAAACCATAGTGACCGCTATTTTTAACCGCAACTAAACCAATTCCAGTCTTTTTAGCATTGCTTATTGCTGTTTTAATGGCAATATCTGCTGCAACAAAACCAATACTGTTGTTGCCATCAACGTGAGCAATCGATTGTGAAATTTTTTTAATTTTTATTTTGGCTTTTGGATTAATTACTTTTTTAGAAATACGATCACAATACATTTTAAGCCTAGATAAACCATGTGATGGAGCACCAACCAATTCAGCGTTAATTATAGCTTCTGCACATATGGTTGCATGATTTTTACTTAGTTTGTGACGGATAAAAATATCTTTAATGATACTCTTTAATTTTGAAGAATTCATAATTTATTAAATGATGGGTTAACCTTTACCATGCCATGGAATAGTTTTGGTAATTATTTTTCTTAAAGCAATATCAAATAAAAGACCAAGCATTCCCATTACAAAAATAGTTATCCAAATAACCTCATATTGAAAATATTTTTTAGCAACGTTTTCAACAAATCCGATACCTGTCGTACCTGCTAAAAATTCTGCTGCAACTAAAGTTCCCCAGCACATACCAACAGCAACTCTAACGCCTGTTAAGATTTCAGGTAGGGAGTTTGGAAAAATTACGTATCTTAATATTTGCCATTTTGATGCGCCAAGTGAGTGAGAGGCATGAATTTTAGATAGTTGAGTTCCAGAAGCCCCAGCTCTAGCTGAGATAATCATAATCGAAAAAGAAACCATAAATAATAAGAAAATTTTTCCCACATTATCAATTCCAAACACAGTAATAACTAATGGAGCCCAAGCTAGCGGTGGCACAGGTCTATACAATTCAATTAATGGATCAAAGAACCCTTTAGCAAACCTATTTAAACCCATCAACAAACCAAGTGGTACACCAAATATTATTCCAAGCACTAGGCCTAAGAATACTCTTAGGAAAGAATCCCATATGTGACCCATAGGTACTGGTATTTTGAATAACTTGAATTCACCAGTAACAACATTAAAAACTTTACTTTTAAAATTTGGTTTTACAGTCCCGTCATTGCTATGAACTGGGTATTTACCAGGGATAATATCTGCAATCCAATCTGGTAAAATAAAGCCAACAACTTTACTAACATCCATCATTTCATACCAAATCAGTGGAATATTTTTAAATCCAATACTTGGTTTTAATAAAAGTGTAAATTTTTTCAAAGTATCTGATGGTTTGGGTAGCCATCTACCAGAACCTTGCTCTGAACAATTAGGACCACTTGAAATTATTGTTCCAGTAGGAAATAAAAATATATCAATTAATCTTAGACTTCCTTGTTCTTTTTTTTGAATAACATCAAATTCTAAAATTGCTTGTTGCATAGCATCAAGAGTTTTTGGAGGAAATATGCTCGCATACTCAATTCTTCTTGCAATTTTAAGTACATCTTTTGCTAATATTGATGCCACCTCCTGTGTGTCATCTAGCTCTGATCTATATTTTTTTATTCCATCTTTGATTTCTTTCATCAAAGTTTTGTATTGTGAATTATGATTTCTTAATTTGAAAAAATCATCACTAATTAAAGTTAATTCTTTTGCTGCAGCATCAAACTTTAATCCTTTTTTAGTTTCAGGAATAGTTGGAATTTCTATTGTATTTTCTACAGCGGTTCCAGAAGATCCCCATCCACCTTGTATTTTTAAAGCTTCAATTCTCGCATTTTCTTCTTCAATACTTTTTATTGGTGGATAACTTATCTTTTGAAAATCTTCTGTTAACCAAGCTATTCTATTAGTTAGTTCACTAATTTTAATTTTTGTTTCATTTTCAAGAAGGTCCTCATTAGTTAACAATGGAATCGTTCTTTTAGTTTTTTTAATAAAACCTAAAAGCTTATCTTTATCTTGATTTCGAATTAATGATGAATTTCTAATTTCATTAGCTAATTTTTCTATGTTTTTGTTTTCACTTCTAATAATTGAAGTACTTTTAAATTCTCTTTCTTCAATTGGAAATAAATATTTTAATGAAAGCATTGAGTCATTTACTTTTGCGACTTGACAAAGTTCATTAGCAGACTGGGGATAAAAAGACTTTGCTAAATCCCATGAATAATAAAGCCATGCTATTAATAAAAAACTAGTTCCAACAATAATCCAATGAGCTCCACCTTTGGCTCTTTCAGGGTTCCCAAAAACAGCATCTATTTTTTCGGTCTTGGCTAATTTTAATCCATAAAGAATAGAACTTATAACGGCGAAGATAATTAAAAATGTTATAATCCCTGTTAGCATATTAAATATCTTTGCCCATTATCTCTTCTTCCATGTTCCAAATCATGGTTAGAATCTCTTCTCTTTTACTTCCAAAGTCCTTTGTCTTTTTTATTTCTCTTAAATCACCATCAATCCCCATTGTAGCAAAGGGCAGATTATATTCTTTATGTATACGACCCGGTCTTGGTGCCATTACATATAACCTTTCACCAAGTAACAATGCTTCTTCAACCGAGTGGGTAATTAAAATAATTGTTTTTCCTGTTTCTTTCCAAATTTTTAAAACTAATGACTGCATCTTTTCTCTTGTTAGGGCATCTAGTGCTCCTAAAGGTTCATCCATTAAAATTAAATCTGGATCATTAATTAAACATCGTGCAAGAGCAACTCTTTGCTGCATACCCCCAGATAATTGATAAGTTGGTGTATCTCCAAAGCCTTGTAAACCAACTATATTTAACCATTCATCAACTTTTTTTGCTGTTTTAATTGGATCTTCTTTTTTCATTCTCAAACCAAAGTCCACATTTTCAGCAACTGTTAACCATTCAAATAAAGCACCTTGTTGAAAAACCATTCCTCTTTCAACCCCTGGACCATTAATTTCATTTCCATTAAGAGTAATTACTCCTGAGGTTGGCCTAAGAAACCCTGCAGTGATATTCAATAAAGTTGTTTTTCCACATCCAGAAGGTCCAAGAACAGTTAAAAGTTCTCCTTCTTTAAGTGTGAAATTTACATCTTTTAGTGCATGAACAGTTTCTCCCTTCGGAGTTTTAAAGATCATGTTTAGATTTTGAGAAATTAAATCACTCATAAAAATAAGCTTATATTAAATTTTATTTAAAAAAATAGGCACCAATTTAATAAATTGGCGCCTATCTAATTTTATCCTACTCTCTAAATTATAGAGGTAAAAAGCTTGTATCTACTGCTCCGTTAGGAGTACCCATTCCTTTTAAGAAACCATCAAGAGTTCCACCTGATTCCATAGATTTTTTAGTATCTGCAGCATTTAAGAATACAAATCCACCTAAAGTTTCTTTCATATCTCCAAGTTTCATCTCAGCATCTTTTGCAATTACATTCATATCACTTTTGCCAGCTGCGTATCTAGCATTAGCTTCATGAGTTACTTCTATGAAAGTTCTCAACATTCCTGGGTTTTCTTTCATAAATTTATCAGTAACAGATGTAATATCGATACCTTTAATACCTGCATCACGAGCTGCTTGAACTGTTAACAATCTTGTACCAACAGTTAAAGCTGCTTTAATAGAGTTACCACCAAATAAACAAGCCATTGAAACGTCACCAGAAACTAGTGCAGCAGCACCTTCTTCAGGGTCCATTTGAATAACAGTCATTTTGCTTTTATCAGCACCAACAACTTTCATACTTTCATCAAAAACATACTCAGCCATAGTTCCTAGAGGAACTGCAACTTTTTTGCCTTCTAACTCAGAACCGTTCGCTGATGTAATACCAGAAGCTTTAGATGTAACACAAGTTGTACCACCCATTCCGTATTCCATAGCAACGTCTACAAGTTTTAAAGGTGCTTTAGATTTAACAGCATTAATAAATGGCACTAAACCTTGTGAGTAAGAGATATCTATATCTCCTGCTAACATAGCGTCAGTCATTGCACCACCATTTGAAAAGTTAGTCCATTTAACTGGAACACCTAGTGCTTTATCAAACATCATTTTAACTTTGTCTTCTTGATTTGGAGTAGGCCACTCTAAAAAGAATGCAACTCTAACTTCTTTAGCAGCTGCATTTGCAACTGACATAGATAGGTTAAGAGCAACTACCGTACCAAGAATAAAACTAATTATTTTTTTCATTATTATTCCCTCTGTTATTAATTTAATTAAATTATCGATATTTAAATTCAATTTAGGCGTGATGTAAAACAAAATATATTGCATATCTGCATTTCTAACAATTAAAAGTTTCAATTATAAGTTGTAAAATATTATC
Organism: Candidatus Pelagibacter sp. uisw_138; assembly: GCF_059512485.2. NCBI lineage: Bacteria > Pseudomonadati > Pseudomonadota > Alphaproteobacteria > Candidatus Pelagibacterales > Candidatus Pelagibacteraceae > Candidatus Pelagibacter > Candidatus Pelagibacter sp. uisw_138. Next base: position 412,642 of record NZ_CM183453.2, read on the forward strand.
AGGAATAACAATTGGTTCTCCAATTGGCCTTTATTTACTGAAGTATTTAAACCCACAAACAAATCATTTATCTATTTGTTTGTTAATAATATCTTTTTCAATTTTATTAATGCAAAGATTTTCTAATCAAAAAATTAATAAAAATTATGGAAAATTTTTACAGGCATAATTTCCGTGACATTAAATGGTCTTACAAAAAATTCTAGTAATATAGATTACTTTAACTTAGGATATTAACTCTAAGTTTAATTTAACTGACAGGAGATTTATTAATGTTTAATAAAAAAATTTGTAGGAAACTTCTCACAGGGTTTGCAATTGCTTTCTTTGCCCAAGCCTCTTTTGCGGAGGTAACTCTTAAGCTCGGAACTACTGGTAGATTGGGTATGCCAATCGGTGACGCCATAGATCAAGCATTGATGCCAGCCTTGGCAAAAGCCTCTGGTGGCAAGATGAAAATCGAACCATTTTATCAAAAAAGTTTATGTGCTGAACAGAAATGTGGTGAACAAGCCAATCAAGGACTCATATCCCTTTGGACTAGTTCTACGGCAAACTATGGTAATTTCGGATCAGAGTTAGCAATTTTTGATTTGCCTTTCATTTTCAAGTCACTAGAAGATGCGAAAAGAATATCAAATGAATGGCTTGCAGAAAGACAGTGCAAACTAGCGCTTGAGAATTCAGGCCACATTTGTCTTTCGGTATATTCAAGTGGTGGATTCAGGCAGCTTGGAAATGCAACTAAACCAGTTCACGTTCCTGGTGACATGAAGGGACTGAAATGGCGTACTACTAAGAGTCCAATTGAGTTCATGCTAGTTAAAAATTGGGGTGCAACTCCAACACCTTATGATTGGAGCCAGTTATACTCAGGCCTACAGTCAGGTGTAGTTGAAGGTCAGTATGTTGCTAGTCCTTGGCAACATGTAGCAAAACTTCATGAAGTTGCAAAATACTTTACTGAGATTGGTGGCATGTGGTCTGGAAATATTTTAGCAATGGATGCAAAGCAGTATAATGCTCTATCTTCTCAAGAGAAGAAATGGTTACACAAAGCTGCTGATGCGTATGGAGAAAAAGTAAACCAGTTAGATAACGCTTGGATTAAGAATGGAGAAGATGCAATTAAAGCATCTGTGAAAGAATGGTATGTTCCATCTGAAGCGGAAATGACTAAATGGAGATCAGGTGCAATCGGTGCTTGGTTAGATGCCAAAGGTACTTTTGAACCAGAGATAGCTAAAAGAGTACTTCTAGAACAAGGAATGGATGGATTTGTAGCTCAGTTAGAGAAAGCTGGGGCTCTTTAAATCGTTCAACGAAAAACTGTGTAAAGATCATTTAGCTCAATTTTTAGAACTAGATGATCTTTACTTAAAACAAATCATAACATTTAAGTAACTATGGAAAGTATCATTCTACTTGGAATACTCCTTTTTCTAATCCTATTAGGTGCTCCCATTGGCTTCATATTAATACTGATACCATTTGTTTATATTCTATTTACTGACGCTGTACCTCTTATTTTAATCCCTAGTCAAATGTTTAATGCCATTGATTCAGTTCCATTAACTGCAATTGCGTTTTTTATGCTGACAGGTGAGTTAATGACAAGTGCCACGATTACTGACAGGTTAGTAGCCTTGAGCAAATCATTAATTGGACGTGTACGAGGGGGGTTGGCCCAAGTTAATGTTCTTGTGAGTATGTTTTTTGCAGGGATGAATGGTTCCGTGGTAGCAGATACAGCTACAGTGGGAGCATTAGTATTACCAGCTATGAAAAAAGCTGGATATCCTCCTGCATTTTCGGCTGCGGTTACAGGCGTAAGCTCCACTATAGGAGGCATAATTCCTCCCAGTATCATGATGATTGTACTTGCTAACTCGACTGAGCTTTCGATTGCATCACTATTTGCGGCTGGGATTATTCCAGGCGTGTTGATAGGCGTTGTGATCATGATAATCAATCATTACTTCGCAATCAAATATAACTTCGAGCGTAGTGATGAACCATTTTCGATACGTCGAGCTGGTAAAGAATTATATCGATCCTCGTTCGCCCTTTTGATACCTGTAGTTTTAGTGGGTTCAGTAATGGGTGGTGTGGCATCGGTTGTCGAGGCTGGTGCTATCACAGCAATGGTTGCGTTATTTACAGGTGTATTCGTTTATCGAACTATTAAATGGAAAGATTGCACCGGTGCTTTTCGTCGGGCATTCCGTAATTCGGCAATGGTTTTTATTATCATAGCTGCGTCGGGACCCTTCAGTTGGTTACTTACCTCTCTAGGTGCAATCGGTGATCTTGAAAATTGGCTTCTAAGCCTTACGGAATCCCCAATTATTTTTATTTTAGCCGTGATTCTATTTATTTTTCTTCTTGGAACGGTAATGGACTCCGCGGTAAACATTATCATAGTTGGACCAGTACTAGTTAATGTTATGGCTCAAGCTGGCTTTCCTGAAATACAAGCGGCTATCGTTGTAATAGTTGGCTTCTTAATAGGATCAGTAACACCACCTGTTGGCGTCGCGTTCTTTACCGCTGCAACAATAGCTCAAGTGCGTCTAGAAAAGGTTGCTGTTGCGTTAATTCCTTATCTAGTTGGGCTGTTTTTACTTTTATTTTTTATCCTCGTTATTCCAGAGTTAACCATGTTTCTTCCAAACCTATTGAGTAATTAACGATATGTTACAATTTTTAAATAACATTGACCGTTTTATCCATCGTACATTGGAAGCTATGTGTTCACTCCTTTTGGCTGCGATGGTTGGTTTCACCCTTTATAACGTAATCATGCGATATGTTTTTAACAACCCTCCTGTTTGGGGTGATCTGCTAACAGTATTAAGTAATATTTGGTTGATGTTTATAGCACTTTCTCTGACAGCCAGAGATAATGAACACATAGCTTTAAATTTAATTTATGAAAAATTACCAAATAGACTATCGCTATATATACGCCAGTTCTGGAAACTTATGATTATGGCAATTGGTATAGTCCTGATAATTTATGGATTTGAACTTGTAGAGGGTATGCGTGGAAAGTATTGGGAAATGTGGTATTTTGAAATTAGTTTCCAAGGTATTGAGTTCAAAGAGAATTATATGCCAAAGAAATATGCAGTTGCAATCTTGCCGTTAGCTGGATTTTTGACGACCATTGGTGCTGCTATTAGTTTTGTGAAAAAGGTCTAGTTCTTTAAAATGTGTCTGCCAGACATGTGCTCTGCCTAGTAAAATCAATTTGTTATATTGAACTATTTAGTCTATGAATCGAAATATAACTAAATTAAGGTAAAACTTATGAGCTCAGAAAATAGAACTGCAGTACCTAATTCACTAAACGAACATTGGATGCCTTTTACATCTAATAAAGATTTTAAAGCAAACCCCAGATTAATTACAGAAGCAAAAGGTGTTTACTTAAAAACTCACCATGGAAAAACGCAAATAGATGCGAGCTCAGGTTTATTTTGTAATCCACTAGGTCATGGAAGAAGAGAAATTACAGAAGCTGTTACAAAGCAATTAGAAACATTGGATTATGCTCAGCCTTTTCAACAAGGTTTTGGTGGTTCGTTTGAACTAGCTACAAAAATTTCAAAACATACACCAGGTGATTTAAATAAAATGTTTTTTACAATTTGTGGATCTACAGCTGTAGAGACTGCGATTAAAATTGCTGTTGCTTATCACAGAGCAAAAGGGCACGCAGAAAGATTTAGATTTGTTGGACGTGAACGTGGTTATCATGGAATGAACATCGGCTGTATTTCGGTTGGTGGAATGGTGAATAATATTAAAACGTTTGCAAGTGTTTTAATGCCAGGTGTCCAACACATTAGACATACACATTTGCCAGAACATAAATTTGTAAGTGGTCAACCAGAAACTGGAGACTATTTAGCAAATGACTTAGAAACTATTTGTCAAAATTTTGGTGGCGAAAATATTGCTGCTTGTATCGTTGAACCCATTGCTGGATCAACTGGAACATTGGTTCCACCAAAAGGATATTTACAAAAACTAAGAGAGATTTGTGACAAACATGGAATACTTTTAATTTTCGATGAAGTAATTACAGGATGGGGCAGAACAGGTTCTAAATTTGGTGCAGATGAATTTGGAGTAACTCCAGATATTATGACAATGGCTAAAGCTACAACAAACGGTGTTGTACCTATGGGTGTTGTTGCATGTAACGATTATATTTATGATGCTGTAATGGATGCTTCACCAACTGGTGCAGTTGAGTTATTTCATGGTTATACTTATTCAGGAATTCCAGTTGCAGTAGCAGCTGCTCTTGCGGTGCAAGAAATTTTTGAAAAAGATGATATTTTCAATAGAGCAAAAAATTTAGCTCCTTATTTCCAAAAAGGATTGTTCTCTCTTCAAGATCTAGAGTCTGTAGACAATATTAGAGGATATGGAATGATGGGTGGAATAGACATGAAGCTAAACACTAAACCAGGCAAAGCTGGATTTGAATGTTTTAAATCATGTTATGAAGCTGGTGTTAACTTTAAAGCCACAGGAGATTGTTTAATTATAGCTCCTCAATTCATCTGCGAAGAAAAACATATTGATGAAATTATTGAAAAGTTAAGAACTGGTATTACCAACTATCAAAAAAATCAAAAAAACTAAAAATTTTAATAAAAATTAAAGTATCGAAAAGGGAGATATTGTTATGAAGATTGGCGTACCTAAAGAAATCAAACCACAAGAACATCGTATTGGATTAACTCCTGATAGTGTTAAAACTTTAATATCAGAGGGTCATGAAGTTTTAGTAGAAAACAACGGTGGGTTTGAAGCTGGTTTTGAAAACGAACAATACACAAGTGTTGGTGCTAAAATCATTGATAAAGCTGAAGATATTTTTAATGATGCAGATATTATCGTTAAAGTAAAAGAGCCTCAATCAGTTGAGGTTAAGATGATTAGAGAAAATCAGATTGTCTATACTTATTTACACTTAGCAGCAGCTAAAGAATTAACTGAGGGACTAATTAAGTCTAAAGGCGTTTGTATAGCTTATGAAACGGTGACTGACGATAATGGAAGATTACCATTACTTGCACCGATGAGTGCAGTTGCTGGACGAATGTCTGTTCAAGCTGGTGCACATTGTTTAGAAAAAAATCAAAACGGTAGAGGTCTTTTATTAGGTGGTGCTCCTGGAGTTGAAGGAGGAACTGTTGTTATTTTAGGGGGTGGTGTAGTTGGAGAAAACGCTGCAGTGATTGCAACTGGTATGAGAGCCAAAGTTCATATCGTTGACAAATCAGAAGCAAGACTAAAACAATTAGTTGAAATGTTTGGTGATAAAATTATCCCAGAACAAAGTGATAAAATTGATTTAAATAAATTAGTTGCAGAAGCTGATCTTTTAATTGGAGGTGTTTTAATTCCAGGTGCTGAAGCTCCAAAATTAATTACTAAACCAATGTTAAAATTAATGAAAAGAGGATCTGTAATTGTTGATGTTGCAATCGACCAAGGAGGTTGTGTTGAGACCAGTAAACCAACAACTCATGGTGATCCAACTTATATTATTGATGATGTTATTCACTACTGTGTAGCAAATATGCCAGGTGGAGTTCCAAGAACTTCAACAATAGCATTGAACAATGCAACACTTCCACATCTAGTTAAAATTGCAAACGATGGTTATGCTAAAGCATTAAGTGATGATAAACATCTTCTTGCAGGATTAAATGTTTGTAAAGGTCAAGTAACTTATAAAGCAGTTGCTGATGTTTTTGGGCATGATTACGTTGATCCTTTAAGCACACTGTAATATTTTTAAACTAATGTTATCGGATAAAATTAAAGATTATTTAAACGAATACATTAGTCAGGAAGTTTATGTTCAAGTTGCTGTTGCAAAAGGTAAAAATAAAATATCAACAAACGCAGCAATAAGTAAATATTTTGAAAGTAATCACTTTCAAGGTTTAACTGAAGGTAAACCCTACAACACTTTTTTAGATGATCTTAAAGATAAGTGTTTAGGAAAATTAGCAAATTCTCCAATGAAAGATAGTAAAACAGAGGATGAGATTATTATTGAACTTCAAAGAAAGCTTAATACTTTAAAAGTTGAAAAATTAAATGATACTTACTGGGAAGTTGAGACAGGTGAATATTTAAGTGGAACAGATATTAAAGAAATTGAATTGGAGAGAGATACTTTAATTAAATTTTTAACTTCCAAAGATGAAGCGCATGATACAGTAAGTACTCTTTGCAAAAATTATGAAAAACTTTGCATGGAAAAATACCCAGAAGCTCCATTACCTTTAGAAATTTTAAGCAACTAAAAATTTAAACAAAACATCCCCAAAAATTTCTTTCAAGGATAGTTGATTTTTTAAAGTTTCTTTTAAGTGTATTTAATTTTTTACCCTTATTATTTTTCAAGAGAATATCCAAATAATCAATATTATCTTTAGCTACTTGTTGGTATTCTTTTGATGAATACATTTTAATCCAAGAACTATATTTACTTTTTTTCCAGTTTTTAATTTTAGAAAGATTAAACCCAATCTCACCATAGCCAATGATACATACTGATAGGCATGAGAAAATATCAAGATTATCTCCATTTTTACCCACACTGAGTACATGATCAGTATAAGCTCTATTAGCTTTCTTGACTACAATGTTATTAAGAGATTTAAGGGGTATCTTCCACTTTTTGCAATAATTGATGTGGAGTTTGATTTCATGATCAATTCCCTTAATAAAATTTACCGATCTATTAATTTCCTCAAAGCTCTTAGATTTACAAACACTAAGAGCTAAAATTTTAAGAAATTGCTGTAAAAAAACATAATCTTGAATTAAATAATTTTTAAAATTTTTATCAGGCAGTTTGTTACTTACTAAATCAGATAAAAATTTATGATTAGTATATTCAGACCATTCCTTCTTACAGCTACTCTTTAATTTATAAAAAAAAGTTTTTTTATTATTATAAATATTCACTATTCCTTAATTGAAGTTTTAATCTTAGAAAAGTTAAAGTTACTATTTTTTTTAAAGAGCATCACTGTAATCATGGGTGCAAATGTAGCTAAAATAAATGACCAAAACAATAATGCTGTAGATATCCAAATAGGAAATGCTTCAGCTGGAAACAATCCACCAATTAAAATACTTTTATCAAAAGTTTGGTTAGGAAATAAAAGCAAACCCGTTATCAGTCCAATTATAACTGAAATTAAAGAAAGTTTTTCATCAACATCACCCTTGAACATCCCATAAAAAATAGGAAATACTGCTGCACAACATAATAAATCAGCAAATAAAAACATAAATAAGACGCTGTAACCCTTGGATGCAATCAAAAAAACAATTACTGATAAACCACATATTAAGTATTTAGAAAGTGTAAGATAACTATTCTTATTTTTTAAACTAATAAACTTATTTCCCTCAATAGTAATAGTGCTTGAAAGCGCATTAATAAGTGTATCCATACTACTAATCACTAAGGATAAAACTAAAATTAATATTGAGATTGTTAACAAAGAATTAATTCCAGTAAATGGCTCTAATAAAAGAGTAAAGAATAAAGTACTAGGGTCGGCTGCTTTATCAACTGATACTGCAAGAATTCCAAAGAAACCTAAAACAAGCATAAATGGAATTACAATAAAGAAGGCAGACATAAATCCTTTTCTTAAATCATCTGAACTTTTTGCTGCAAATACTCTCTGCCAAACACCTTGATCAAATAAGTTGGTTGCAAAAACAGCAATGAAGAAAGTTAAGCCAGCAGTATATCCATAAAAATATTTACCACTCATTAAAGTACCAGCTTTCTCATTAATTAAATCCATAGAAAAAGTATTATTTCCAGAATTAAAGATATGGTTGATAGCAAATATTAATAAAATCATAATTATAATAAATTGAATTTTATCTGTAAAAATTGAAGCTCTAAGCCCCCCGTAAAGAGTGTAAGATAGCGTGGCAACAATTATTACAAGAGAGGTTTGCCAAAGAGGAAACCCTGACATTAAGTTAACAACTTTTGCAATCGCTGTAACTTCAGCTGCAAAATAAACAAACATGTACATTATTGTTAATAATAAAACTAAACGAAACATAGCTTTACCAAATCTAATTAGAACAAATTGAGTAAGAGTATTACCATTAGGCATAATTTTTCTCATTCGTTGACCGATTGTAATAAAAGCTAAGAAGGGTAGAGCTTGACCTAAGCCATAACCAATTATTGCACCCAAACCACCCCAAGTAGCAGCTTCTGATGGACCAATTAAAATCCACACACCAAAACATGATGCAACTAAAGATGCAGTTAAAGATCTTTTACCAATTGATCTATCTGCATTTAAATACGAGTTAATTGAAAGTTTACCTTTTGAATAAACTATTCCAATAGCAGCAAAAGCTAATGAAGTTAAAAGTAGAGTAATAATAGTAGTTGATTGATCTAAGTATATTGTGTTCATTTTTTCCCTTCGTTGTGATTATACAACAGGTTCTTTGGGTATATTCTCAGCTTTTTACAGCACCCCAGAAACTGATATTCTTAATAAAAAGAATATAAAAGTTAAATAAAGAAATAATTAAATTAAGTCAAATTTTAACGCCAAGATATGAACACTGGGTAATGAAATAATGTATTAAATTAGTAGGTTTATTGAATTAATTTCATTAATAACTATATACACCCTAATAAATGTCTGAGATTCAAATATCCATTAATAACTTATCCAAAGTTTATGATAATGGTTTTAAAGCCCTTAACGATGTTAGTCTTAAAGTAAAACAAGGTGAGATCCTTGCAATGCTTGGACCTAATGGTGCTGGAAAAACAAGTTTAATCAGTATTATTTGTGGAATTGTTAAACCTTCTTCTGGAACTGTTACAATTGATAATTTTGATATTATAAAAGATTATAGAGAGACGAGATCAAGAATAGGGCTTGTTCCTCAAGAATTAAACTTAGAGTCTTTTGAAACTGTTTTTGATACCGTGTCTTATTCCAGAGGATTGTATGGAAAGCCACCTAAACCAGAACACATTGAGAAAATTCTAAAAGATTTAAGTTTGTGGGATAAAAAAGATCAAAGACTGAGACAACTGTCAGGTGGAATGAAGAGAAGAGTTTTAATTGCAAAAGCTTTGTCTCATGAACCTAAAATATTATTCCTTGATGAACCAACAGCTGGTGTAGATGTTGAACTTAGAAGAGACATGTGGACGGTTGTTGAAGAGTTAAGAAAAACAGGGGTCACAATTATCTTAACTACCCATTATATTGAAGAGGCAGAAGCTATTGCTGACCGTGTAGCTGTAATTAATCAAGGAGAAATTATTATTGTTGAAGATAAAAAAGAATTAATTAAAAAAATGGGTCATAAAAAACTAACTATTGAATTACAAAAAAAAATTAAAGAAATTCCTGATGATTTACTTAAATATAGTCTTGAAATAGGCGATGAGCACATGTCTTTAATTTATACTTATAATGTTCAAGCTGAAAAAACTGGTATTACAGATTTATTGCAAGACTTAAAAGATACTGGCTTAAAGTTAAAAGATTTAAAAACAGAACAAAGTACTTTGGAGAAGATATTTGTTGATTTAGTAAAGGAGAATAATGAAATTTAATTATTACGGGTTTAGAGCTATTTATGTTCATGAGATGAATAGATTTATAAGAACTGTAGGTCAGTCTATTCTTTCACCAGTAATATCCACCTCATTATATTTTGTAGTGTTCGGTTCAGTTATTGGAGGTTATATTGAAAAAATTGATGGTGTTAGTTATGGATCATTCATTGTACCTGGTTTATTAATGTTAACTCTGTTAACTCAATCAATAAGTAACACTTCGTTTGGAATATTTTTTCCAAAATTTAATGGAACTATTAACGAGATTTTAGCAGCACCTATATCAACGCTTGAAACGGTTCTAGCTTTTGTTGGGGCAGGAGCTACTAAAACATTAATTGTTGGTGCTGTAATTTATGCAACTGCTTCTTTTTTTGCGGATGTGACAGTTAAATATCCATTGTTAATGATATTTTTATTAGTTTTAGTTTCTTTTACATTTGCTTTATTTGGATTTTTAATTGGAGTTGTTAGTAAAAACTTTGAGCAGATGTCGATCATTCCGTCATTAGTTATTACACCCATGGTATTTTTAGGTGGAAGTTTATACTCTCTTGATATGTTGCCACCATTTTGGCAAACAATTTCTTACTTTAATCCAGTAGTTTATTTAATTGATGGCTTAAGATTTTCTTTCTACGGTGTATCTGATTTTGATATTTGGATAAGTATAAGCTCAATGGTATTTTTTTTAGTGATTTGTGTGCTCTTGGTCACAATGTTACTTAAAAAAGGCTACAATATTAAAAGCTAGAAATTAGAATAATAAATAGTATTATTAAATTATAATCATGTTGTCTTATATATTACCTTTCATAGTTTTAATTGTTATCGTGGTGTTTATTCATGAATATGGACATTATTATTTTGCAAAACGTTTTGGTGTAGGTGTTACTGATTTTTCAATAGGATTTGGTAAGGAAATGTTTGGTTGGAATGATAAATCAGGCACTAGATGGAAGGTTTGTGTCATACCACTTGGGGGATATGTTAAGTTTTTTGGCGATAGAAACGTTTATAGTCAAGCTGATAATGATAAAATTATAAAAGAATACAGTAAAGAAGATCAGGATAAACTTTTTGTGCTAAAGCCCTTATATCAAAGAGCTTTAATTGTATTTGGTGGTCCTTTAGCTAACTTTTTATTAGCAATTCTAATATTTTTCTCAGTTTATACCTTTGCTGGAAAAGACTTTACACCAGCGGTAATTAATGAAGTTCAAAAAGATAGTCCTGCAATGGTAGCTGGTCTTAAAAACAATGATATTGTGGTCTCAATTGATGGCAATGAAGTTAAAAGCATTATGGAAGTTTCAAAGTATATCATGATGTCCACTGATGAATTCATCAATTTTACAGTAAACAGGTATGATCAAGATTTAACCTTTAGAGTAAAACCTAACATTGTTGAAGGGGAGGATAATCTTGGTAATAAAATTAGTAAACGAATGGTTGGTATTAAACTTGGAGCTTATAATAATGAAGTAAACCACGTTAAACTTGGTCCAGCTAAAGCACTGTTTTATGCGGTTAATGAAGTTTATTATGTAAGCACTTCTAGTCTTAAGTATATTGGTAGCATGATTGTTGGAAATGGTGATACTTCGCAGTTAGGTGGCCCAATTCGAATAGCCAAAATCAGTGGACAAGTTGCAGAATTTGGAATTTTACCTTTTATAAGCCTTATGGCTTACATTTCTATTAGCTTAGGGTTAATAAACTTGTTCCCAATTCCAATGTTAGATGGTGGACACTTAATGTTTTATGGAATTGAAAAGGTATTAGGGCGTCCTTTATCACAAAAAACTCAAGAAGGTTTTTTTCGAATCGGAATGTTTTTATTGCTATCATTGATGTTTTTTACAACATTTAATGACCTAAAAGACGTCGGTTTATTTAAATTTTTTAATAATTATATTTCTTAAATAATCCTTTAAAATCAACATTTATTTAACAAATCACCATATATTGGGGTTTTTATTTTAGGGGATACTAATAAAAAGCTTGATTTATAGGGTTTAATGTAAATTATGTGAAAATAACCAATAAAACCGGAGCTAAATAAATGAACAAAAAACAACTAATAGCACAACTTTCAGGTTCTCTAAACCTAAGTAAAGCTGATGCTGAGCGTACTTTCGATACTATTACAAACACTATTCTAGATGCTTTAAAAGGTGACGATACAGTGAAAATCGCTGGATTTGGAACTTACAAAGTAGCAAAAAGAAAAGCTAGAGTTGGAAGAAATCCTAGAACTGGAGAGCAAATCCAAATCGGTGCTTCTCAAAAAGTTAAGTTCTTACCAGCTAAAGCACTTAAAGAAATATTTAATAAGTAATTAAATACCAAATTCATTAACAGCCTTTTACAGAAATGTAACAAGGCTGTTAGTATATGCAATTACTGCATACCTAAATTTCCTAATCAACAATAGTTTTTAAAATCATCATAAATATAAGTGAAGACTTATATGGGAGGTCTTATGACTAAATTAACAAAAATAATATCAACATTTTCGTTGGGTCTAGTTTTACTTCTAGGTTTAACAAGCGTTGGAAGTGCAGAATCAACAGTATCTGCAGAAGTACAATATATCTTTAATACATTTTCATTTTTAGTTTGTGGGTTTTTAGTTATGTGGATGGCAGCAGGTTTTTGTATGCTTGAATCAGGATTAGTGACCACTAAAAGTGTATCAACAATTGTTGCAAAAAACATTGGAAAATTTTCAATTGTTGCAATAATTTTTTATTTAGGCGGTTATAATTTAGCTTACGGAATACCAGAAGGTGGTTTCATTGGTTCATTCACACCATGGACACTAACTGATTCTCTTGAGCAAGGTTATTCAGGAAGCGCTGATTGGTTTTTTCAAATGTTATTTGTTGCAGCAACATGCTCTATCGTTTCAGGTGCTGTAGCTGAAAGAATAAAAATTTGGCCTTTCTTTATCTTTTCTGCAATCTTAGGTGGATTAATTTATCCAATTACTATGGGTTGGCAGTGGGGTGGTGGATGGCTAGCATCCCTTGGGTTTTCTGACTTTGCAGGTTCTACTTTAGTCCACGCTTGTGGTGGTGCAGCTGCACTAGCAGGTGTAATTTTACTAGGTGCCAGAAAAGGAAGATTTAGTCCAAAAGGAGATGTAAAAAGTATGGAGCCATTTGCAGCTTCTTCAATTCCATTAACTGCTCTTGGAACATTCATTTTATGGATGGGTTGGTATGGATTTAATGGTGGATCACAATTAGCTTTGGGCACATTTGAAGATGCAAACGCAATGTCTAAAATATTTATGAATACTCATTTAGCAGGTGCGGCTGGTTGTGTTACAGCAGCTTTAGTTACAAGATTGATTGGTGGAAAAACTGATGTTGTAATGATGTTGAATGGTGCTCTTGCTGGTTTAGTTTCTATTACAGCAGAACCTTTGGCTCCAAGTCCTATGCTTGCAATTGGAATTGGTTCAGTTGGATCTATAATTATGTATTTTGGAACTAGCTGGTTAAATTCAATGAGATTAGATGATGTTGTTGGGGCAATTCCAGTACATTTATTTGCAGGAGTGTGGGGAACTTTAGCTGTTACATTAAGTAATAGTGGTACCGCCCTAACAACTCAATTAATTGGAGTACTATCAGTTACAATCTTTACTTTCATTTTTTCATACATTGTATTCTTTATTATGAAACAATTTATTGGTTTGAGAATAAGTGATGAGGCTGAAAAACTGGGAACTGATGTTGCTGAGATTGGAGTTAGAGCTTACGCTATAAGAGACTAGTAATATAAGAATTAAAAGAAATAGGCCCCTTAACTGGGGCCTTTTTTATTTTGAATGCTCTTTAAGGTATCAATTACTTCTTTAGCATGATCTTTAACTTTAACACTGTCCCAAATTTTTACAATTTTACCATTTGGATCAATTAAGAAAGTTGTTCTTAATATACCCATAAACTCTCTACCCATAAATTTCTTCTTAGCCCAAACTTTGTATTTTTTCAAAATACCAAGCTCTACATCGGATAAAAGATCAAATTTAATCTTATATTTTTCTTTAAATTTATGGTGACTTTTTAAATCATCTTTAGAAATACCAAACACATCACAATTCAGTTTTTTAAGTTTAGGTAATAATTTATTAAAATCATTAGTCTCAATTGTGCATCCAGGAGTGTCATCTTTAGGATAAAAATAAAGAATAACATATTTACCAAGGGAATCTTTTAAAGAATAAATCTTACCATCTGTCGAGTTTAATTTAAACAAAGGTGCTTTAGAATTGATTTTCATAATTTTATTTAACTATATCATCACATATGTATACTAAAAAACATGAATATAAAATCATCACAAACATTAGTTTCAGAAGCGCTTAAAGATATCAAAACAATCAACACAGACGAGGCTTTAGCTTTATTTAAGGAAGATAAATGTAATTTAATAGACATTAGAGAAAAAGGTGAACTTGATAAGATGGGAAGAGTAGAAAATTCAAATCATATTCCCCGTGGAATGTTAGAATTTTGGTTAGATCCAGAAGGTCCTTATTTTAAAAGTGGAAAACTTGATATGACTAAAGAAATGATTTTATTTTGCGCTGGTGGATTAAGATCTGCACTTGCAGCTAAATCATTAAAAGAAATGGGATTTGAAAATGTTTCTCATATTGATGGTGGCTTTGCAGCAATTAGTCAAAGTGACTTTAAAATAGTTTAATCTATTTTATTATATTCATCTAAGGCAAATTCTAATCGATCTTGCCCCCAAAATATTTTATTATTAACAATAAAAGTTGGTGCTCCAAAAATCTCTTTTTCATGGGCATTTTTAGTAGCATCTTTTAACTTTTCCTTAATAACAGGATCCTTAATTGTCTTGAAAAAAATGTATTCATTAATTTCACATTGTTCAAGTAGATGTGTTAAAATTTTTTCTTTAGAGATATCTAGATCATCTACCCAATAAGCATCAAACATAGTTTTAATATACTGAACTCGATTTGATGGATTAACACTAAAATAACCACGCATAATATTTAATGAGTTTATAGGAAATTTAGAGTTCCATTTAAAATCAAAATTATTTTTTTTTGCAATTAACAAGCAGTCATTCATCATATGTTTTAATTTAGGTTTAATAAACGCTGGTGGTGTTATTCCTTCTAGATTATGAAGACCACCCAATAAGATTGGTTTATAATTTATCTTAATATCTTTTGGTAAAGATTGGATTTTTTTGTAAGCTAAATATGTATAGGGACTAATAAAATCAAAATAGAAATCTATTTGTTTAGTCATATAGATTAATTCTTTTTGCGTAAAAAACTCTTATGATCCAATAAAGAGTAAGACCTATTGGACCAATAAAATAAGTTATCAATATAGGAAAAGACATTAATATTTTATTTATGCCAAATTTTTGAGAGTCTTTAACAATCCAACCCCCACAAAATAAATTGATAGATAGAAAATGAGTCCAAAACAAAATTAAGAAGGATTTATCGTTAAATAAATAAATAATTGAATCTAAGCCCAAATATAGTTCAAAATTTCTAATAAAGTCATAACCCTCATTAAACAACACATAAGTTAAATAACCGTAGGCGAAACTTAAAATAATAAAAGGAAAAATTGATGTAATAAAAACTCTACATATTTGTGACTGTGAAAAGAAGACTAATATTAACCAAAAAGGTAATACACCTAGATTTAACCAGAGAAAAATCATTTCAATTGTAAAATATGTATAGATTTGATCGATCATTTTTTAGTGTATTATACAATAAGCTATTAAGATTCATATGAGAAATAGAAAAAAAACATTACAAGTTACTGTAGAAGAGATGAGAAATTTCTCATTTGCATATATTGAAAGATATGCCCCATCTAAACAACAGCTTAGAACCTATCTATTAAAGAAGTACCTAAAAGCTAATTTAGAAAATATTAAAAAACAAGATATTACAGATTTAATTGATGTTGTTTTGCAAGATCTTGAAAAAACTAAGTTTATTAATGATAAATTCTATTCTGAAAGTAAATCAAGAAGTTTAATTCAAAGAGGTAGTTCAGTTAATAAAATTAGAAACTATTTAATGACTAAGGGAATTAATGATCGCTACATTAAAGAAACAATAGATAAGATTAAAGAGGATAACTCTGACCAAGATTTTTTTTCTGGAATAAAAATATGTAAAAAAAAGAGAATTGGACCAGCGAGAGTAGAGGATAATAGAGCACTATTTTACAAAAAGGATATTGCTTTACTAGCAAGAAATGGTTTTGATTTTGAAACATCTAAAAGGATCATGGATATTGATCAGGCTGACTATATGAAAATAATTAGATTACTTTAATTTCTTTTCTTTCTCTTCTTCTTCAACAAGAGATTCAATTCTATTTCTAATAACATTTTTAACAAATACAAAAACTAATAAGCCAAAGATGGAAACAGACACTATAATTATTAAAATTACTCTTAATTGCTCATTCATTATAATATGTTTTTACTTTTTAAAATTAAACTTGGGTTTTTAAATTCAGGTTTCCCATAAAGTATTTCGTTATAGTTAAAATCAGTTACTTTACCTCCAGAGTGTTCAAGGATTGCATGACCAGCTGCAATATCCCATTCACAAGCTCTTGGTTCAGCAACATACATATCAAATTCACCTGCAGCAATAACACAAAATTTTAGTGAGCTTTTCATTTTTTGAAAAGAACTTATCTTATATTTTTTATGAATTTCTAAAATTTCAGGTTTAAGATCGTTTGAATAACTTACTGCTGTATGTCCAGCATAGTTTTTTTCTTTATTCATTAATGAAATTTCTTGATTGTTAATTAACTCATAACTATGAGATAAACCGTAAGAGTAAAAAACTCTTTTTTTCGCCGGAACTGCTATAATCCCAATAGCTGGTTTTTTATCCAATATTAATGCTGCATTTAAAGTAAATTCATCACGGTTATTTATATAATCTCTTGTGCCATCAATTGGATCTATTAACCAAAAATTATTTAAATCAGTATCCATCTTATGATTTGCACTCTCTTCTGAAACAATAGCAATATTTGGTGTTATTTCTTGGATCTTGCTGGTTAAAATTTTATTAACTTCAATATCTCCATTACTTACAGGAGTATTGTCTGACTTAATTTCTTTTTTTAAACCAGCCTCTCTCAGATCTAAAGCTACCTGACTTGCTTTATTAAAAGTTTCTATTAGTGAAAGAG
The DNA here is from genome assembly GCF_059512485.2 of Candidatus Pelagibacter sp. uisw_138. Classification (NCBI taxonomy): domain Bacteria; kingdom Pseudomonadati; phylum Pseudomonadota; class Alphaproteobacteria; order Candidatus Pelagibacterales; family Candidatus Pelagibacteraceae; genus Candidatus Pelagibacter; species Candidatus Pelagibacter sp. uisw_138. The sequence goes on from NZ_CM183453.2 coordinate 429,550, forward strand.
TAATTTTCTTTTTTTCTTCAAGGTTCATTTATATAATTTTTCTAATTGAATTATTTTTGAATTAATAACTTTTTTTCCAACATTTTCAAAATTTACAGTAACTTTACCATTAATTATTGATTGAACTTGTCCAGTTCCCCAATTTTTGTTGTTAGGGTTGGTAACTTTGTCGCCTGGTTCGAAATCTAAAATCATTAATTTACTTATAGTTAATATACTAATAAATATCATTAAATATGACAAAATTGAATTCTATTGGAATAGCTAAAGAACCAAAAGATACCTTGGTTGTTGTTGCAATGTCAGGAGGGGTAGATTCTTCGACTGTTGCAGCTATGATGAAAAATGAAGGATACAATGTAATTGGTATAACCTTAAAACTCTATAACGATAGTAAAGAGACAGCTTCTTCAAAACAATGTTGCGCAGGCCAAGATATTGTGGATGCAAAAAGAGTAGCTGATAAACTAAAGATAGAACATAAAATTTTATATTATCAAAATAAATTCAAAGAAGGGGTCATTGATAATTTTATAGACAGTTATTTAAATGGAGAAACACCCATTCCATGTGTGCAATGTAATAAGACAGTTAAATTTACAGATTTATTTGAAGAAGCAAAAAGACTCAACGCTGATGCTTTAGTAACAGGACATTACGTTAAAAGTATCACTGAAAAAGATAATACGGATATGTATAGAGGTATTGATTTAAGTAGAGATCAAAGTTATTTTTTATTCAATACTACAAAAGATCAATTAAATTTTTTAAGATTTCCTTTGGGCAATCTTCTTAAAGATGAAACTAGAAACATTGCAAGAGAACTTGATCTTAATGTTGCAGACAAACCTGACAGTCAAGATATTTGCTTTGTTCCAAATGGAGACTATGCTTCAGTTATAGAAAAGTTTAGACCAAATTCTTTTAGCAAAGGCAATATTAAGAATATGAATGGTGAAGTGATAGGAGTTCATGATGGCATCATTAATTATACAATTGGACAAAGAAAAGGAATTGGAGTTTCTGATAAGAACCCGTTGTATGTAGTAAAGATTATCGCTGATAAAAATGAAATTATTGTTGGAGTTAAGGAGCACCTTGTTAAAACAAAAATAAATTTGAAGAATTTAAATATTATTACGAATGATCAAAATGATTTTGAAAATGAATTATTTGTAAAAGTTAGATCTACTGGAAGATTAATTAAAGCCAAGATAGATATTAACGATACCAATGCGAATGTTAATTTATTGGAAGAGGAGCATGGAATTGCTCCAGGTCAAGCATGTGTATTTTACTCAAAAAACAATAATGGCTATAAGGTATTAGGTGGTGGTTGGATAAAAAGCTAATATTTATTAGAAGATTAGATTGATAGGTTATTTGTTCTTTGCTTTTCTTTTAGCTCTTCTTTTTTTAGAGCCTTGTTTTCTTCGACCTCTATGTTTTTTTGGGTAACCCATACTATCCTATTTATAATTTTATTGACGTTATTGAAGGGATATAGCATTCTCCCTTAAACTTATCAAATTTTTTATGACTAAATCATTCAAAACTTTTCTTAAACATACAGCAAAAGATTACCATAATCAGTCAGTTAACCCCCCTGTAGTAAGAGCTTCGACTATTATCTTTAAATCCATGCAAGATATTAGGAAAATGCAGGATAAGAGCAAAAAAGACCCAATAGGTGGACATTTTGATTACGGAAGACAAGGAACCTCAACAACCCATGTTTTGTCACAAATACTCAAAGAAATGGAAGAGTGTTATCATGTATTTTTAACACCAACTGGATTTGGATCAGTTTTCTTATCTATTTTTAGTGTTGTTCGACCTGGTGATGAAATTGTTGTGGCAGATCCGACATATTCTCCTACAAGAATTTTAACTCAAGATTTTCTAAAAGAATTTAATATAAAATCAGTTTTTTATGACCCACATGATTTGAAAACTTTAGAAAAAGCGATTACAAAAAAAACAAAATTAATTTTTGTTGAAAATCCTGGAAGCAATACATTTGATTTTCAAGATTTAGGTAAAATAGTATCAATTGCAAAAAAGAATAAAATTTTTTCAGTAATTGATAATACTTGGGGAACACCTTATTTTTTAAAACCAATTAAACTTGGTTTTGATATGTCAATTGTATCTGCTACCAAATATTATTCAGGCCACTCTGATGTTATGGGTGGAAGTTTAGCTGTTAATAAAAAAGTTTTTAAACAAGTTAATAAAGCAAATAAGATAACGGGTTTAAGACTTGGTCCTGATGATGCTTATCTAATAACAAGAGGACTTAGAACGTTAGATGTTAGATTAGACAAGCATGAAAAAAGTGCAAAACAAGTAGCTGAGTTTTTATCTAATTATAAAAACATAAAATTATTATACCCACATAAAAAAGATTCATTTAATTTTAGAATGTGGAAGAAATATTATTCTGGTGCATCAGGATTGATGGGTTTAAAAATTAGATCAAAAAACAAAAACTCTGTAATCAAGTTTGTTAATTCTTTAAAACTATTTGGTTATGGGTATAGTTGGGGTGGATTTGAAAGCCTTGCGTTATATCAGGACAAACGAGAACAAGGTAATAGAGAATATCTAAAATTAGCTAAAGACGAACATTTAGTAAGACTGCATATTGGTTTAGAAGATCCAAAAGATCTCATTGATGATTTAAAAAAATCTCTTAAACATGTTAAATGAGTTCAGAAATATTTATTAAAAATAAAACAGCTTTAATAACGCTGATTGCAGCCTGTGTTGTAGTTTTAATTTCTCTTGGAGTTAGACAAACTTTTGGTCTATTTTTCATGGATTTTAAAAATGATTTAGATATTTCAATAACTCAATCTGGATTAGCAATAGGCATTCAAATGCTAATGTGGGGTTTAACAGGGCCTATATTTGGAGCTATCGCTGATAAATATGGTGGACATAAAGCGATTTGCCTAGCCTTTGTTTTTTATATTTTAGGAATTTACTTTTTGTATGCTGGTCCAAATACTGGAATTTTTTTTCAAATAGATTTGGGACTTTTAGTTGGAATTGGTTTAGGTGGAACTGCAATTAGTATTCCAATGTCAATTGTTGGAAAACATTTCCCATTATCAAATAGAACTATAGCCATGAGTATTGTCACAGCCGTCGGTTCTTTGGGCTATTTTATCTCTCCACTTTATACAAGTTATTCGTTAATCAAAAATGGATGGGTGGACACACTTTTTGTATTCACAATATTCTTGTTTATTGGACTTATGGTGGCTTTTTTTGTTAGATCTCCTTCTTTAGCTCAATCTATTGAAAAACCTAACGATCAAAGTACCTTCGATGCTCTAAAAGAGGCCTTTAAAAACAAAAGCTACGTGTTACTCACATCTGGTTTTTTTGTATGTGGTTTTCACATAACTTTAGTTGGAACTCATGTTCCAAAATATGTAATTGATAGAGGTTTAGAAAGCTGGACAGCTGCTGCAATTTTATCCTTAATTGGACTATTTAACATATTTGGCTCTCTATTAAGTGGATATCTCTCCACAAAAATTAGTAAAAAAATTATTTTAAGCTCTATCTATGCATTAAGGGGTGTTTCAATAATCTTATTTATCTTCTTACCAGCAAGTAACATTAATGCATTTATTTTTGGTGCAAGCTTTGGCTTCTTATGGCTTTCAACGGTGCCGGCAACAAGCGGTATAGTTGCCCATATTTTTGGAACAAAATATCTAGGTGTATTATATGGAATAGTTTTTTTAAGTCATCAAGTAGGCTCATTCTTTGGAGCTTTTCTTGGAGGATTATTTCATGATTTATATGGCTCTTATGATTATGCTTGGTATTTAGCAATTGCTTTATCTGTTTTTGCAGCAATAATACATCTACCGATTAAGGAAGAAGCAGTTTTAAGATTAAAAACAGAATAAAAAATTGAATAAGAAAAACTACTTACTAGATTTAAATAATTCAAAAAAACCCTTTATAATCTACAAATCAGATAAGGGGTTTGATCTTTATACGGACTTTTCAAAAAAGATCATTTTAAACAATAAAAATATTGAAAAATTCATTAACAAAAATACAAAATTAAAATCTACTCATAAAGAAACAGACATATTTATTGGTTTTTTTGGTTATGAAATACTAAATAACTTAATAGACGTAAAAATAAAAATAAAAAAACAAAAAACAATAAATTTTCCAAAAGGAATATTTTACAAACCTGAAACAAAAGTAAAACTTTCAAATAATCTGGAATATAAAAAAACTAGATCATCAGAACCTAGTGATTTGTTTAAAATAAATATTAATAAAAAATCGTATAAAGTAATATTTGATAAGTTTAAAAAGAAAATAAAATCTGGTGAAACATACCAAATTAAAATCTGCACTAAATACAGTAATAAATCTGAAATAGATGCTTTAGATTTTTTTGGTAGGCTAGTAAAAAGTAATATGGCACCTGAAGCCTTTATGATTAAGGATAAAAATTATTCAATAATAAGTTGTTCACCTGAAAATTTGATAACAAAAAAAAATAATCTTATAACAACAAAGCCTATAGCAGGCACTTTAAAGAAAACTAAAAAGTTAAATAAGAGTAAAGCCCTCACATTTTTTAGAAAAAACTTAAAAGAGACCAAAGAGCACAACATGATTGTTGATATGGAAAGAAATGATTTATCTAGAATTTGTAAACCAGGTTCAGTAAAAATTTTAAAGAAAAAGATAGTTGAGGAATACAAGGATCTTTATCATTATGTGAGTTTAATTGGAGGACAGCTCAAGAATAAAGTTACCCCATTAGAGATTATAAAAGCAATGATGCCGGGTGGATCAGTAATTGGATGTCCAAAAATTAGCACATTAAATTTATTAAATAAGCAGGAAAAACAAAGCAGAAATATTTACACTGGAAGTTTTGGTTACTTAAAGTTCAATGGAGATATGAGGTTCAATATTATTATTAGATCTATATTAAACTTTAAAGGTAAATCAGAGATTTCTGTAGCTTCAGGAGTGGTAATTGACAGTAATGCAGCTCATGAATTTAATGAAAACTATATTAAAGCAAAATCATTAATGGATCTTTATAAATGATATACATTATCGATCATCAAGACTCTTTCACTCACAATGTAGTTCATCAATTTGAAAATTTTGATGAAGTGGTTTGTACAAATTTTAACAAAATAAATGAAAATAAATTAAAAAAAGCAGATATTATTGTTTTTTCACCAGGCCCAGGTGCACCAAAAGATTATCCTTCTAGTTCAAAAATCTATAAAAAATACAAAGGAGAAAAAAAAATTATAGGTATTTGTCTTGGGTTTCAACAAATTCTACATTGTGAAAATGGAAAAATAATTGAGCAAAAAAAGATTTATCATGGTTTTCAATCTAAAATAAAAGTAATCAGCAAAAACTCATTGTTTAAAAAAAATAGTCAATTCACTGTTGGTAGATATCACTCTCTAAAATTAAAAGAGCCATTTACTGCAAAAAATTTTGAAATTACAATGAGGTGTGTTATTTCAAATACAGCAATGACAATAGAAAATAATAAAGAAAAAGTATATGGCTTTCAATTTCACCCCGAATCTTTTTTAACTGAAAATGGTAACTTACTTATTAAAAAAATCTTATCAGCATAAAACCTACAAAGAAATTAATTTTAAAGATCTTTGGGGGGATAATGGTGTGTTCACTACTATGTGGATTTTTGGAAAACCCACTAAAATACTTTTTTTTAAAAAGCATATCAAAAATTTAATAAAGTCTTTAAAAATTTATAAACTAAACACCCCAAATCTTGAAAAAAATATTCTTAAATTAATAAAATTAAATATTGATAAAAAGAGATCTTACAATCATCTTCTTAGAGTTGCTGTGAATAAAAAAATGATATCAATTTCTTTAAGGAATAGAAAAACACCAAAATTAAATTTTAATTTAAAGCTTATCAGTCACAAACGATTTGACCCTAAATTTAAAAATCTTAAATATAACTTTATATTAAAATATTTGTCTAAAATGGATAACACCACTTCAGATGTTGGTCTTTGTTACAAAAATATGATTTTAGAAAGTGGAACTTCAAATATGCTATTTATCAAAGATGATAAAGTTTATTCTCCAATAAATAATATATACAAGGGTATTACCTATAAATTTTTTAATAAAAAATTAGGTAAGATTATTAGCAAAGATATATTGATCAAAACTTTATCCGAATATGATGAAATTCTCCTTATTGGTTCTGGAAAAGGTGTTGCATCAATAAAAAATATTAATGAAATTAAATGGAAGAGAAAAAGTTTAAAATTTTATAAAATACTTTCTAGTTTTTATAAAAATGAAGTTAACAAATGTTCTATCTATAGATAATATTTATGTTTGACCCAAATAATCCCTGTTTATTCTGTAACTCTAAACAAAATGGTTCAGCTGCTGAAAATGAGTTGGCTTATGCCAGTTATGATACATACCCTGTGTCTGAATTTCATTGTTTAATTATTACAAAGCGGCATGTTAAAGATTATTTTGATTTAAATGATGACGAAGTGATTGCTTGCAACAACCTTATCAAAAAAATTAAAGAGGAAATATTATTAAAAGATCCTACAGTTAAAGGGTTTAATATTGGTACTAATGCCGGAAAAGCTTCGGGGCAATCAATTTTACACTGCCATATTCATTTAATTCCACGAAGAGAGTGTGATGTTGAAAATCCACAAGGTGGTGTTAGGTCGGTTATTCCCTTAAAACAACATTATAAACGTAAAGCATAAGTTGTATTTTTGATTGATAAATAGAGCACCTAATAACGGTTGATCTATCATTTCAACTATACTAAAAACTCGAAATTAAGATTCAACAAAATTAGTTATAAAGGGTAATAGTCTATATGATGTCAATTAGTCCATTTTCTGCACTAGCAGAATCAATTTCTCCTTCTGTAATTCAAGGCTTTGTTTTAGCAATGTTAGCTCTAATCGTTATTGGAACAGTTGTTCAAATGATACATCATAAAAATGTTACTTATTTTTTCAATAATGCAAAAAAAGCAAAATTAGCTGCCGAAAGAGAACTTGGTGTTGGAGAAAAAACTTCAGTTATTTTAAAAACTGTAGTGCATGATATTGCAACTACTGCAGAGTTGGGCGCTGGTAAAAGAAGAGTTGCACACGTTATGGGAATGTATGGAACTATTTTATTTTGGGTTGCATCAGTTGTATTAGTTTTTGGTTACACTGGAATAGGAACTGCTGTACCAACAATCTGGCCTATGATTTGGCATGTTGGAGCAATAATGACTTGTGTGGGTGGATACTGGTTTTGGTTATTTTTAAGAGTAGATGTATTAGCAGAAGCTCATCCATGGTACAGAATTATTAAAGCAGACTTGTTTGTCCTAGCACTTCTTGCATGCGCAACTACTGGACTTGCTTGGTCTTATTTTCAATCTTCAGGATTAACTCGATTAGGATATTTATTTTTAGTTTTATTTATTACCTCAAACATTGTTTTATTTGGGGGAGTTTATTGGTCAAAATTTGCACACATGATTTATAAGCCTGGTGCAGCAATCCAAAAAAACTTAGCAGAAGCAGATGGATCAAGAGACAATCTTCCTCCATTAGCTGATGCACCAAAACAATTTGGACTAGGAATTAAAAGAGAACAACCAAAACACTATTAAAAAGAGAGAGAGAGGTAATATAATATGTCAACTTTTGTATACATGACGAGATGTGATGGATGTGGTCACTGCGTGGATATTTGTCCATCAGATATAATGCACATTGATGAAAATATTAGAAGAGCAGTTAATATTGAACCTAATTTTTGTTGGGAATGCTATTCTTGTGTAAAAGCTTGTCCTAATCATGCAATTGATGTTCGTGGTTATGCGGATTTTGCTCCTATGGGTCACAGCGTAAGAGTTAGGCGTGAAGAAGAAAAAGGAACTATCTCTTGGAAAATTAAATTTAGAAATGGAACTACAAAAGACTTTGTATCTCCAATTACAACAAAGCCTTGGGGAAAGTTCATTCCAAAATTAGCAGAAGGTGAAAAACCTAATGATGATGAGATTAACTCTCAAATGCTTTACACTGAGCCTAATGGTTTAAATATTGATGGTAAATTACCATCAGTACCAAAAGATACCTTTAAAAAAGGAGTTTACTACTAATGGCTAAGCATAAAACACATTTTGAGGATTGCGATGTTCTAGTTGTTGGTGGTGGTATGGCTGGAACTGGTGCTACTTTTGAAGCTAGACACTGGGGAAGAGACATGAAAATTATTTGTGTTGAAAAAGCTAATATTGATAGAAGTGGAGCTGTTGCTCAGGGTTTATACGCAATTAACTGTTACATGGGTATGCAGTGGGGTGAAAATCAACCTGAAGACCACGTAAGATATGCACGTAACGATTTAATGGGAATGGTTAGAGAAGATTTAGGTTATGACATGGCTCGTCACGTTGATTCAACAGTTCATATGTTTGATGAGTGGGGCTTACCAATGATGAAAAATGAAAAAACTGGTCGTTACCTTAGAGAAGGTAAATGGCAGATCATGATTCATGGTGAAAGTTACAAGCCAATCGTTGCAGAAGCTGCAAAAAAATCAGCTGACAAAATTTATAATAGAATAATGATTACTCATCTTTTAATGGATGAGGCTCAAGAAAATAGAGTAGGGGGAGCTGTTGGTTTCAATATGAGAACTGGTGACTTCCATGTATTTAGATCAAAAACTGTAATTGTTGCAGCAGGTGGAGCATCTCATATTTTCAAACCAAGAGCAGTTGGTGAGGGAATGGGAAGAACTTGGTACGCACCTTGGAGTAATGGTTCTGCTTATGCATTACCTATTGCTGTTGGAGCTAAAATGACACAAATGGAAAATAGAATTGTGTTATGTAGATTTAAAGATGGATATGGTCCAGTTGGAGCATACTTCTTGCACCTTAAAACTTATACTCAAAATGCAAATGGAGAGAATTATGAGAAGAAATGGTATGATCAAACTAAAGAATTAGTTGGTGAATACATTGATCATCATCCAACTCCTACATGTTTAAGAAACCACGCATTTATTCAAGAAACTATCGCAGGAGGTGGACCAATTCACATGGTAACTACTGAAGCTTTCCAAGATCCACATTTAGAAACAGTTGGCTGGGAAAATTTCCTTGGTATGACTGTTGGTCAAGCTGTTGTTTGGGCTTCTCAAAATATTGATCCTAAATACACAAATCCTGAACTAACTACATCTGAACCTTATGTTATGGGTTCTCATGCAACTTGTTCTGGAGCTTGGGTTAGTGGACCTGAAGATTTATCTCCACCAGAATATTTCTGGGGTTATAACAGAATGTTAACAATTGATGGTCTTTTTGGTGCAGGTGACACTGTAGGTGGAAGTGCTCATAAATTTTCGTCAGGATCATTTACTGAAGGTCGTTTAGCTGCAAAAGCTGCTGTAAAATATATTGAGGATAAAAAAGCAGAAGGTATTAAAGTTACAGACAAACAGTGTGAAGACTTTAAAGTTGCTATTTTTAAACCCCTTGAGACTTATCAAGTTGCTCAAAATGAGATTACAGGTGGAACAGTTTCACCAAGTTACATTTCACCAATTCAAGGACTTCAACGTCTACAAAGAATTATGGACGAGTATGTTGGTGGTATTGCAACCAACTACATGACCAATGGTAATATGCTTAAAAGAGGCCTAGAATTACTTGCTTGGTTAGAGGAAGATTTAGAAAAAGTAGGTGCTGAAGATTTACACCAACTTATGAGAGCTTGGGAATTAAAACACAGAGCTTTAACTTCTCAGTGTGTGACTGAACATACTATGTTCCGTGAAGAAACACGTTGGCCTGGTTATTATTACAGAGGTGATCACATGAAACTTGATGATGATAATTGGCACTGCTTAACAGTTTCAAGACGTGATCCAAAAACTGGTAAATTTTCATTAGAAAAAGTGCCGGTTTACCACATAGTTGACGAGAACGAGAAGAGAAAAGCTTCTTAAACAATTACCTAAAATATGAATCTTTTAGAGAAATCTGATGATGAGATTATAGCAATTGCTAATCCTATTTGGGATAATCTCGTTAAGACATCAAATATGAAAGATTATGGTGGGTTTACTAAGGACTTTGGAACCCAAATGTTATTTGGAGCTAATGAAGTAGAACTTGGAAAGCAGTGGGCTAATAACAAGTTATTAACTAGTTTATCTGAGGATTATGAGGCATTTGGATGTTTAAGACGAGGTATGAATATTACAGTCTTATTCAAACAAAAGAGTAAAGAAATTGAAGGTGAGTTCCTTGGAAGACTAGTTCTAGGTGTTGAGGGGGATGACGTTAAAGTTTTTGGGGCCACGATCTACTAAATTCAGATCAAATTTCATCTATAAATTATTTTTCTATTTTTTAAGTATTGATTTGACAAATAGTTGGGCAGCGTTAATGAGAAAGACAAATGCTCAATATATTAAAAAATCTACCTACAGAAATTAAAAAAAACAAATTAAAAGCAGGTATATTTATTGGGTTGTCTGCGTACTGGGGAATAATTCTAGTAGGCACATACATTTCTTACTAATACAAATTTCAAGTACATACATTCTTTTTAATCAAAATTTCTATAAGACTATGTTTTAATTCACTATGAATATTGTATAAATTATTCACATACTTTGTTCTAAAAAATTATTTGTTAAAGTTTAGATTAAACTTGTAATATAAAGGTGTGAATGAAAAAATTTATTAGAAAATATGAATTAGAGTTATTATTACTAAATATATATAGAATTATTTCCATACCTCTTCTTTTATGGATAAGATTTAATGTAAAAAAAAATGTAGGATTTAAAAAATTTAAATCAATTAATAAATTAAAGCTTATTAGTTTCCCAGAGGTATTAACAAAGCCATATTCTATTTTTCAAGGAGGTTATGCAATTGAAAAGATATTATTAGCAATAAACTTAAACGTTGAAGGGTATAGCAGAGTAACTCCTAGAAGCCTTTTTACTAACAATTCACCTGTTAACAGTTTATTTTTGAATTGGCAAGGTTTGACGAAAGACGAAGTTAAATTTGAAAATTATTTAACAAATACTTTTTCATCTCTTGGTTATAAAGAAGAATTTTTTAAATCAAAAAAAATAAATGCAAATTGCAATGATATATCAAAAGAAAAAGTAGGAAATTGTTTTCAAGAAATTTTTAAATATCAATTAGATATTGATCCCACAACATATAAGGGTCTTGGAGTTGAAAAATCTGATGATAATGGAGCACATGATGGTAAATTAATAGACTTACCTATAACAAAAGATTTAGTTCAAGATAAAAAAATTTATAATGTATGTGTTAATAATACTTTTGAAAAAAATTTTATAATTGATTATAGAATTCCTTTTATTGGTGAACTGTCAAGTTTTTGTTATGAAAAAAAAAGACATATCTCAAAACGCTTTGCTAATCAAAACCATAGTGTAAAAGTTTTACAAACAAAAAATATTTTTACATCTGGGGACTTAGACAAAATATCATCTATGTGTAATTTAATGAAATTGGATTATGGTGAAATTGATTGCTTAATAGATGCTGACACAAAAAAAATTTATGTGATTGATATAAACAAAACACCAATTGGACCCCCCAAAGAATTACCGCTTAAAAAAAAAATTGATGTGATTATTGCAATGAGCACATCTTTTATTAAAAATTTTTGCAGTTAGAGTAACTTTAATTTTTCTAAAAGAAAATAATTTTTAAAATATTCTCATTAATATTTTTTTTACGAAGAAAAATTCTCATTAAAGAAAGTACCCGTTTATCACATAGTTGACGAGAACGAGAAGAGAAAAGCTTCTTAAAACAGTTAAACTTAAATTATGAATCTTTTAGAGAAATCTGATGATGAGATTATAGCAATTTCTAAACCTATTTGGGATAATCTCGTTAAGACATCAAATATGAAAGATTATGGTGGGTTTACTAAGGATTTTGGAACTCAAATGCTATTTGGGGCTAATGAAGTAGAACTTGGAAAGCAATGGGCTAACAACAAATTGTTAACTAGTTTATCTGAAGATTATAAAGCTTTTGGATGTTTAAGAAGAGGCCAAAACATTACTGTTCTATTTAAGCAAAAGAGTAAGGAAATCGAAGGTGAGTTACTTGGAAGGTTAGTCCTTGGTGTTGAAGGGGATGATGTTAAGGTCTTTGGAGCAACAATCTACTAATAAAAAAACCATTTTATATTAACTATTTATTTGACAAATAATTAACTGGGTGTATTGACGGTTGTAATGTCAATTTTCAACATAAAAATATTAAACAAAATTTCAGATTTTAAAGTAACTATTATCAAAACAGGCATCTTTGTTAGTCTAGCTGCTTATTGGGGTATCATTTTAGTTGGAACTTTTATCACATTTAATTAAGTTGTTTTTTAATAACTGTTAATTTTTTATGGATGTTTTTCTACCAATAGCTCAAGTATTTGTTAATCCTATTGAGATACTTTTATTGAGTGCAATCGTTGGAGTGCTTTCAGGTTTATTTGGTGTTGGTGGTGGTTTTTTAATGACCCCATTCTTAATTTTTTTAGGCGTACCACCCGCATATGCTGTTGCAAATGAAGCTAACAATATTCTTGCAACATCAGTATCAGGATCAACAACTCATTATTTAAAAAATACTTTAGATTATAAAATGGGTCTTATGATTGTTATTGGTGGAACAATTGGAACCGCATTAGGTATTTATATTTTTACATATTTTAAGGGTATCGGAAAAATTGATACAGTTATTTCTTTAGCTTATATGTATATACTTGCAATAATCGGTACATTAATGTTGGTTGAAAGTCTTGGAGAAATAGACAGAGCAAAAAGAAACCTTATAGTTAAAAAAAAATTACACGTTCATTATTGGATACATGGTCTTCCATTAAGAATGAGGTTTCCAAAATCAAAGTTATACGAAAGTATATTTACCCCAATTATAATTGGTTTATTTGTAGGATTTATTGCTGCTATAATGGGTATAGGAGGTGCTTTTATATTAGTGCCTGCAATGATTTATATAATTAAAATGCCAACAAAATTAGTTCCAGGAACTTCTTTGTTTGTAACAATTTTTGTAAGTGTCATAGTAACTTTTTTGCATTCATTTAATTTTGGATCTATAGATCTAATGCTAGTTGTTATGTTGGTTATTGGATCAATCATAGGTGTTCAAATAGGACAAAAACTTGGTGAAAAAATTGATAGTTCTGGCTTGAAAGCATTACTCGCAATTTTATTATTAATAGTTGGAATAGCTATTGCTTACGAAACTTTTTTCGCTGAACAAGCTGAGAAAGAAATAATAAAAGTATTAAATTCAGATTTAAATTTTTTCTCACTATTTATTTTAGAATTTTCAGAAGACATGCCATTTTTTTATGGATTATTTTCAATTATGTTTGCAATTCTTTTAGGAGTAGGTGCGGCATTGATTAGAAAATTTTTCTCAAACATAAGAAAAAAATACGCAATTAAAAAATAATTAATACAAATAATATCAATTATTTTTATATAATTTTTTTCTATATATATAATTTTACAATCTAGTTAAGTTTAGTTAATTTTAAAATTTTATAAAAATGAATCTGAACTGCAAGTATTGTAAAGCTGATATAGACACTGATATTGATGAGTCATCAATAGAAGGTAAACTAATACAATGTAGTAGCTGTAATAAAGAATGGATATATAAATTAAAATCTGAGTATATATTAGATAAATTAGAAGAGCTTGATCTTAGCTGGAAAAAAAAAGAGAACTCTCTAAATGAGCAACTAAGCAAATATAATTCTAAAATTGAAGAATTAGAAAAAGACTTAAAAGTGAAAAATAAGGAATTAAGTGAGCAAAAAACAATAGAAGATAGAATTATTTTGTTTGAAAAACGCATCACTAACACAGAAAAAATCAATGCTGAACAAGCTGAGTTAGAAAATAAAATAGAAGAAATGAAAGATGAACTTAAAGAAACTTCAGATAAAATTTTAAACAAAAATAAAGACTTTGAAAATAAGACGAATTATCTAGAGATGAAAATTAAATCATCGAACATAATTTCTAATAAAAATACGACCTTAAACGAAGAGACCATCAATATTAATCAGTTCAAACAAAAAGAAAAAAAAGAAGAAACAAATACAAAAAAAGTAAGTTTTTGGAGAAGATAAAAGCAACTTCATTAATTAATAATTTATAAACCCGCATGAATTATAAAGATTTAAACTTATATAATGAAGATCAACCACTGATATTAAAAAACGAAGTCAAGACCGAAAGTGAAGCTTTACAAACAAAAAACTTAAAGCAAGAAATTTCAAAAATTAAAAATATAACAATTGGAATTAATAAAAATATCCAAAAAGACAAGTCAAAAATTATTAAAGAACTAAAAAATAAAACAAAGGAATTAAAGTCATATAATGATGAAAAAAATTCTTTGTTTGAAATGGCAAGTCAACACACATTAGACAAATCTGTAATTCAAGATAAATTAATTAATTCACAAAAAAAAATAATTTCAGATAACGATGAAAAAATTAAATTTTATCAAAATGAAAATGTAAGACTGTCTAGTGAGCTTTTAAGTTCACAAAAATTAGCCAATACAGCAAATGAAAGTCTTTCCATTATTGAAAATAAAAACAATAAGATTTTTAATCAAATTAAAGATTTACAAAATTATAATGATGACAATAATATTATTTCTGCAAGATTTAAAAAAACTAAGCAGAATTTTATTGAAGAAGATGAAGAAAAAAATAAAAATATTAACTTAGATGTTTTAGTTTCTGATATCTTTGAAAAATGATAATTTAATTTTATTAATTACCCTATTAGAAAAAATTTTTTAATACTTTATTTTTATAATCTGGTGAAAATTTTGTATAATTCCTAATAAAATAATTACGTAATTCCAGATTAATTGTTGGATTATTTTTTGAAAGTTTAAATGTTTTGTAGAAGCTTTTTTCAAATTCTTTAATATTATCTCGGTCCAAGCTTTCTAAAATCTGCTTATAGTTCCAAAAATCAATATCTAAAAAATCTTTATATATACTTTTATTTAAAAAACTTAATACTAGCAATCTATTGCTTTTGTTTAACAGAGATGCTTTGTCTAAATGGTTAGGAAAACCAATAGCTTGCTTGTAACTATAAGGAGTCCATTGCCAAAAAGAACTCTTTATATTTACTGATGGCAAATAAAGAACTGACACTGCAAACATATTGTATGTCAGTAAAGTAATAATAAGAAATTTTAATAAGTGAAAAAAAATAAAATTTTTCATATGAACAACATTAATATATCATTTATAAAAATCTATTTATTATTAAT
>NZ_CM183453.2:450000-1414611 GCF_059512485.2 Candidatus Pelagibacter sp. uisw_138
TTTGCGGTATCAATAAACTTATTACTCTATTCCATCGAACCATTGCTCCTGCAGGTATAAATATTATATCCTTAGGTTGAAGCATAAATCTTTTGCCTAATATTAAACCTGTTGGATTAGTAATGTCTAATTGGAATATATTAATCTTTAAGAATTTATTAAAATTTTCTCTTAGTACATAAACTTTTGATGCGTTTGAAGTTAAGTTATTTAGTCCAGCGGTAGATATTAATTCAGTTAATGAATAATCCTTGTTTGGAAAATAGACACCTGGTTTTGTTACTTCACCAAAAACATGTATTGCATCAGAGTTTCTATCCACATATAAAACATCGTCTTTTTTAAGAAAGAAGTTGTCATTAGCATTTGTGCTTTGAAATATATTGTTTATATCTATTTTATAAACTTTGTTATCTCTTCTAAGCAAGCCTTTGCTTCCAAATGATTTATCTTGAGAATTTGGATTGTAACTTGCTTGAATTGCAGCATCAATCAATCTAATAGGTTTTTGATCGAGATTTATTGTAATTTGGTTCCGAACAGCACCTAATATGTATACTTTACTACTATTAAACTGTTCTATTTTAATTTGTAAATCTGTATTTGTATAATATTTACTCAAAGTAGAATCTAGTATTTCTTTTGATTGGTTTAGAGTTAAATCATCTACCTTGATTTTTCCAATAAATGGTAAATCAATATATCCTTTAGGTCCTATAGTGTAAGAACCATCTATATCATCAGTATCAGTTAAATTAATAGATACTACGTCAGATGAACCAAGTGCATATTCGTATTTATAATTATAAATATTTGGAAATTTTTCTATTGAATACTTAAGCTCTTTTATTTGTAAATTATTGTATTTACTGATCTGATTTTCATTAAGTTCATTAATTTTTATAATATCTATTTTAACATTATTAATAGTATATGATTCAAGATTGATCTTTGAGCCTTTTTGTTTTTTGGGATTTTTATTAATACCAGGTAAAGAGCTACAATTATAAGTAAAAAAAATTATAAAAATTATCTTAATGATATTATAAAAAAATTTGAGTCCATTTTTTAAATTCATTTATTGTAATATCTTCTGGTTCAATTATCCAAGATCTATTATCTTTTGGATTATCAACAAACCTTATAAAATTTTTTATTTTAGCATTCTCAAGTATTAAACGTAACGATGGTTTAGAGACTCTACTTGATGGCGCTACTTCACGAGCAATATCCTCAATGTTGATAGCTTTGTATTCATTATAAGATTTGAGTATAAATAGCCAAATAGTCATAGTGACTAAATCTTTTCTAAAAAACTTTATTGTGCATGTTTCTTCATTATCAGCTGTATTGATAATATCTGAAAGTAATGCGTCACATATTTTCTGGGTGTGTGGGTCTAGTAGTCTATCCATAAAAAGTTAGTAAAGTAAATTTACAAAGTATTATTAATTAAGGTATAGATAAGTTTTTACCGTTACAAGAATTAAATATTAGTATCAATATTAAATAGTATTTTTTGATAGTTGTTAGAAAAAATATAATTGTGTTTGGTAGTTTTTATTTACCAAATTAATTAGTGTTATTTTTCGGTAGTTTTAGAAAAGTATTTTGTGTTAGAGTTTTAGTTAATTGAGTTAAAATTTTTTAAAATTAGACTTCATGGAAATAATTCATAAAAAATCTATGTTTACTAATTAGGTAAACTTATTTTAGATATTTACTTCACAGTCATTAAGTAAATTAATTTAATGTTTGGTAGAATAGGAAACTTATTCAATTTATTTGACCTTGGAGACCTAAGCTTTTTTTTATTACTAGCTAAAAAAAATATAAAGAATATTTTAATAGCCACATTCTTAGTCTCAATCATTGTATTTTTTATATCTCTTAATATTGAAAAAAAATATTTAAGTGAAGCAACACTAGTCATCGCACCTGATGAGAATAAAATTGTAAATATTGATGAAGCTTATTCAATAGATAGCATGCAAAATAGAGTAAATAATCAAATTGCTATTTTAAAAAGTGACGAAGTAATAGAATATATAGTAAGTGATGAACAAAACCAACTTGAGTTTAAAGTACTATACTCATCGGTAGAAAAGAACATTTTTAAAAGAATATTATCAAAAGAAACCATTATTGATAAAGACTATATAAAATCTATTTTATCAAATAATTTTGTCGTAAAAAATGTTCCTAGAAGTGATGTTTTATTGCTTAGTTTTGTTTCAAATAACCCAAAAGTTTCACAATTAGCTTTAAAAAATATTATAGATTCTTATCAACGATATGAAGTAGATAGCAAAATTCAAATTACTAACTATGCAAATATAAAGATTACAGAACGTTTAAAAGAATTAGCTATCCAAATGAATATAGCTGATAAAAAATTAGCTAAATATAAAAAAGAAAATAATTTAGTAGATACGGGCAATGTTAAGGAATTAATAATTAAAGAAATTCAATCTATTTCTAATAATATTCTTAAAACCAAACAGGAGATTCAAAAACACGAAAATGATTTAATTTCTGTTAAAGCTGCAAACGGTGACGTAGATATTTTACTTGCTATTAATGATCTTAATGAAAGAAAAGAAATTACTAATATTAAAAATAATCTTTCAGCTAACAAAAATAATATCCAATCATTATTATTAGTGTACACACCCAAACATCCAAAAGTTACTCAAGCAAAGACATTAAATATAAGTTTAGAAAAACAATTAAAGAATATTTTAAATGAAGTTATTCAAATTAAAGTTTTTGAATTGAGCAATCTTAATAATTTTATTAATTTATCTAAGAAAGACCTTGAAAATGCTAAAAACAATTTAAGGGAGATAGAAGAAAAAGAAGCTGGGATGATGAATTTTTCAAGAGAGGTTGAAAGTAGTAGAAAATTATATGAAACTTTTTTACAAAGAGTTAAAGAAACTAACGAAGCTCAAAATTTACAAATATCTAAACTAAAAATAATTGAAACTCCAAGTTTGCCAAACGGGCCATTTTCTCCTAAACCGTATAAAAATTTTATAACTTCTCTGATAGTAGCATCTTTATTTTTTTATGGATTAATATTTTATAGAGAAATGAATTCTGCCGTAATTAAAACACCAGAAGCTATAGAACATTTAAATATTCCACAAATTGGTATCTTGCCAAAAGTAATTAATATTAAAAAGGGCTATCATATTTTACAAAATTTTTTAGAAGATAGTGAGTCTAATTTTTCAGAAGCTATAAGATCTTCAAGGGCAATTATTGAAGCTAAATTTAAAAAAAATAGTAGTTTTTTAGTAACTTCTAGTAACCCCTCTGAAGGTAAAACAAGTTATGCTTTTAATTTAGCTTTATCATTAGAGAAAACTTACAAAGTATTATTTGTTGAAGCTGATATTAGAAGACCATCAGTCCTAAATAGCTTCTATAAATTTGATAAGGAAATTTTTGGTTTGGGGGAGATTATATCCTCTAATAACAGTCTAAAAGATACAATTTTTACCGTTCCAGGTACTAAATTAGAAATTATTACATCAGGTGCTAAGAGATTTGATATGTCGGACATTGTTAGTAGAGAACAGATTAAAAAGTTTTTTGATGTATTGAAGACACAATATGACTATGTAATAATTGATTCGCCTCCTGTTCAACCTGTATCTGATACATTAATTCTTACTCAAGCATCGGACTATAATTTATTTATTATACGATCTGAAACATCAAGAACGTTAGCTTTTATGTCCTCTATAAAAAAGATTCAAAATGTTGGTGCTAAAATTGATGGAATTGTTATTAATGATTTAGACACCTCAAAAGATAGTTATTATAATTATAATTATAACTATAATTATTCATCAAATTATTACAATAAAACTTAAATAATGTTTAGACTTGAAAAAGTTTTTCAAAATGATGATACTTTTTTTATAAAGATATCATCACTTTTAAAAGTAATTTCTATTTTATTATCAATATATTTATTTTCAATATTGGAATTTAAAACAATTTTTGATCTGTTTAATATTAATATTTATACAAATTCAAAATATTATGATATTTCAGTTTTTATAATTCCAATTTATTTTTTAATCTCAATATTATTAAATAATACAAATAAATATAAATCAAATTTTATTATATTTTTAAAATATGATATTTTACCATTAATTATTTCAATTTTATTATATTTAGTATTTTGTTTTATATTTGAGATAAATTTAACTTTATCATTTTTATATATGGTGTTTTTTATTATTTTTATTTTATATTTCACAAAAATATTAACAAATTATTCGTATAATTACTTAATTAATGAAAATATTATTCAACGGAATATAATGCTAGTAGGTGAATTTAAAGATATTTTAAAATTAATGAATGAGCATAGAGAGAAAATTAATATTTATAAATGCTGTCTTATAATAACTGATAAATACACAGATTTAAGTAAATTAAGGATAGAATTAAAAATTCCAATTTTTACACAAATAGCAGATATCAGATCAATTTTAGAATATCATTCTCTTGGTCAAATTTGGATTTTAGATAATAAAACAAATGACATAGAAATATTATTAAATAAAGTGCTAAAATTTTCTGTCGATATTTTAATCATTGATGTAGCCTCTAAAGTTGTCGAATTAAAGGAAAATTTAATTAATAATAAATATAAATTTAAATATTATGAAATATCAAAATTTTATGGTTTCAAATTACTTTTAAAAATAATTTCTGATAAGGTATTATCTTTAATATTTTTAATTAGCTTTTCACCATTAATTGCCATCTCTATGTTGCTTGTTTATTTAGAAGATGGATTTCCATTATTTTTCACACAAGATAGAACAGGTTGGGATGGAAGAAGATTTAAGATTTACAAATTAAGATCTCTCAAAAAGACTAATTTTGATAAAACTGTCCAGGTTCAAGTAGGAGACAGTAGGGTTTTAAAAATGGGAAAGTTCATCAGAAGATTTAGTATTGATGAGTTACCTCAATTTTATAATGTTTTAATTGGCGATATGTCTATTGTTGGACCAAGACCTCATATGGTTGAACACGATATACTATACTCTTCTCTATTTAAGAATTTTTTAAAAAGACATAAATCTAATCCGGGTTTAACAGGGTGGGCTCAAGTCAATAGTTTAAGGGGTGCAACACCTACACCAGAGCATATGCGTAAAAGAATGGAATATGATTTATGGTATTTAAACAATTGGACCTTATGGCTAGATTATTTGATCATTTTAAGGACATTTTACGTTGTATTTAAGAAGAATGATTAAATAAAATACTAATATATTACATCTAATTTTATGACATAAATTTTTGATATATTTAGTTGACTCATAATTAGTACTAATAATTCACAATACAAAAATTAAACTTGTAAGTGAATTATAATGAATATTTATTCTATAGAAGAAATTATTAAGGCGTCAAATTCAATACTTAAAAATAAAGATACTCCAGCTTATAATAATGTAGAGTTAAATAAAGTTAAAAAAACTAACAATGAAAAGAAACCTTTATTTATACCAAATAAAAATTTTACAAAAAGAGTGCCAGTTATTATTCATAATGTAAATAAAGATGAGTTATTAGATAAACTTTATAATTTTTTTAAAAATAAAGTAAAAAAAAATACAATCAAATTAATAATTGAATTAAAAGAAGAATTAGTTTCTTTGGGAAATAAAATTGTCGTATTAAAATTTCATGGAGAAGAAAAAGACAAAACTAATATATTGTTAAAAGATGATATTTTGAACTTAGTAAATGAAAAAAATAAGATAAAATATAATCTTAAAAAAGAGATTATAAATACAAATTCATTACAAGTTGAAAATAAAAATTTAGAATCAAAATATTTAGACTTAGAGAGTCATTTAAAAACCCTCAAGAATGAAAAATATGAACTTAAAAAAGAGATTATAAAATCAAATTTATTACAAGCTGAAAATAAAAATTTAGAATCAAAATATTTAGACTTAGAGAGTAATTTAAAAACCCTCAAGAATGAAAAATATGAACTTAAAAAAGAAACTGATAAACTACAAGTCTTAACCAATACTTTAAAATTACCCAAAAATATTATTGAAGAAAAAAATACACAAATAGAAAATCTTAAAAATAAAATAATTTTTTATCAAGAGGATAGCTTAAGGATTAACAATGAATTGCTGAATTCTCAAAATAAATTTAAAAATATTAATTTTGAAATCAATAATCTTAAAGGTGAAAGAGTTAATTTAATTGAAAAAATTAATTCAATAAATGAACTTATAAAAAGTGAAAACATAGTCATGAATGTATTTGATCAAGATGTGAATAAAGAAAATAGTACCCATGTTAATAAAATAAAGTCTACTGACAAAATAGAAATCAATAAAAAAATATCTGAAATTTTCAAAAAAAAATAGAATATGCTAGATATATCCGTTATAATTTTGACTTATAACGAGGAAAAACATATCGAAAGATGCATTAAATCAATAAAAAAATATTCAGATAATATCTATATAATTGACTCATATTCTACGGATAATACTATAGCAATATCCAAATCCTTTAATTCAACAATTTTACAGAATAAATTTATTAACCAATCAAAACAATTTGCTTGGGCTTTAGATAATATTAATTTTAAAACTGAGTGGATATTACGAATAGATGCTGATGAATATCTTGAAGATAATTTAATAATTGAGATTAAAAATAAATTGCCAAATATTAACAAAGATATAGTTGGCATAAATTTAAAAAGAAAACATATATTTATGGATAAATGGATAAAATTTGGGGGAAGGTACCCACTTATATTATTAAGATTATGGAGAACTGGTCATGGTTATATCGAGGATAGATGGATGGATGAGCATATTATGGTTGAGGGAGGTAAAACAATTACATTAAAAAATAATTTTTGTGACCATAATTTAAATAATTTAAGTTTTTTTATAAATAAACACGATTGGTATGCTGGTAGAGAAGTTGTTGATATTTTACTAGATAATCTGAAAATTAAAAATGACAAAAAAAAATTAAGTACAAAAAACACTTCGTTCAATGTTTCTCTAAAAAGATTTTTCAAAGAAAGCTTTTATAACAAATTACCAATTGGATTAGGACCATTATTATATTTTTTATACAGATATATTTTTTTATTAGGCTTTCTAGATGGTAAAGTTGGATTAATTTATCATTTTTTACAAGGTTTTTGGTACAGGTTTCTTGTTGAGAGTAAATTAGTTGAATATAAAAAAGCAATTAAAGGCCTGGACAATAATGATGAAATTATAAAAAAGCTATCTGAACTTCCAAGTTTAAAATCTTAAAATGAGCAAAATTTGTCAATCAACGCCTGTTGCTTTTAAAAAATTTGAATACAGATCAGATAATTTTGTATCAGGACTAAATTTTGTTACAATATTGTAATATGATATTGATTTAAAAATTTGATATCAGGTCAAAAAATATGAAAAAACAACATTATAAAGCTAAATCAACATTTACATTTAGAACCAACTTCATAAGAGTATTGTGGAGTGTCGTCTATTACTTATTATTCAGGTTTTCACCATTATACTTTTCAGGATATAGAAGAGTTATTCTAAGAGTCTTTGGTGCAAAAATTGATGTGAAAGTGAGAATTTACCCAAGTGTAAAAATTTGGTTACCATCAAATTTATCCATAAAGAAAGGTAGTGTCATAGGCAAATGTGTAAATATTTATAATCAAGGACACATCTCAATTGATAAAAATGTTATTATAAGTCAATATTCACATTTATGTTCTAGTTCTCATAATTACAGCTTTAAAAACCCATCCTTGCCACTCTATACACACCCAATTTCTATTGAAAAAAATTGTTGGGTCTGTGCAGATGCCTTTATAGGACCAGGTGTAAAATTATCTCAAGGTACAGTAGTAGGGGCTAGATCAGTTATATTTAAAGACACAATAATTAATGGTGTTTACATGGGTAATCCAGGAAAATTAATTAAAACAAGGAAATATAAAAAATGATTAAGATTGGAATATTTAGTTTACCATTAAATTGGAATTATGGGGGGATATTACAGCAGTACGCCCTAAGTGAATATTTAAGAAAAAAAAACTTTACACCTATTTTATTTTCAAAACGCGCTTGTAGAAAGTCATCTCTTATATTATTTTTTGTTAAAACTAAATGGAACACTATAAAAATTTTAAATAACCTAAACTGTTTTAATTTTTTACCATTAATAGCAACAGAAAGTTTCAAAAAAAAATTCTTAACTAATAAAACTAAAGATTTTTTTAGTAGTGAAGAAATTAGTTCATTCATTAAAAGAAATGAAATTAAACATTTTATTGTTGGTAGCGATCAAATATGGAATGTTGGTGCCACACCTTCGCTTCACGACTCTTTTCTTGGATTTGTAGATAAAGATAAAAATAATGTTTTAGCATCTTATGCACCATCTTTTGCACATGATGACTGGAAATATTCGATAAAGCAGACAATAGATTCTAAAATGTTGTTAAAAAAATTTTCATTCATATCAGTCCGAGAAAGTGCGGGTGTGGAATTAATAAGTAAACACTTTGAAATGAACTCAATAAGAGTATTAGATCCAACTTTTTTACTTGATGTAAATGATTATCATAAATTATTAGGAAATAAAAATAGTAATAATGATAAAAATAAAAAAATAATTTTTTCCTATATCTTTGAAAATGGTGCTGCGAGAATGAAAATTATAGAGAAAGATGCAAAAAAAAATAATTTTGAAGCAATATCATTTTGCGATTTAAATAATATTCCTAATTTAATCAAAAATAATAGAAGAAATTATTCAGTAGAATCTTGGCTTAATTCATTAAAAAATTCAAGTTTAGTAGTCACAGATTCTTTTCATGGCATGGTGTTTGCTATTATTTTTAAAAAAAATTTTTACGTTCTTTTAAATAAAAAAAATGGAACTTCACGAATTAATAGTTTGTTAAAAGATCTTGATCTTGAATCTAGGATTATAAATAATCTAGATCTAATACAATATAACATAAATAATATTGATTGGAATTCTGTAGAAATTAGATTAGAAAAATTAAAATTAATAAGCATGAATTTTTTAGACCAATTTTTTGATCGAGTTCTAAAATGTGAAGTAGATAAAAAAAAATATGATTAAAAAATCATTTATAATTTTTATAAAAGTAATTAAACTTTTATATGAATATTGTGATGATTTATGGTTATTCTGTTTGCATAGCAATAGAGGTCTGAAAATTTCTAAAAAAAAACATTTAGAATATTATATTTTGATAGAGGCGCATAGAGTTGAAAAAGGATTATCACTTCCTAAGCCAAAACCTTTTTTTGGTAGAGAGCTATTTAAAAATTTAAGTTCCATGATTTATTCACTTCAAAAAATATCTTCTATAGATATTATGGAAGTTAAAAAGGCACATAATGCCTTAAATAGCTATTTGGATATGCATAAAGAAATAACAGGCACAAATAACAAGGAGCAAATTTTTTTTTTAAACTCACTTCATGACTTAAATCAATTTATTATAAACAATACAAAATTTACTAAGCCTGGCAGAGCTTTAAAAATAACTAATCAAAATTTATTATCTGATTTAGATTTTAGAAAAAAATTGATTAGTCGATCATCGAGTCGAAGATTCTCAAAAACTATTATAAAAAAAGATATTATCGAAAGAATTGTTGAGGTAGCTCAAAAAGCTCCTTCACAATGTAATAGACAAACTACACGAGCACATTTAATCCAAAATAAAGAAAATATAAATAATATATTGTCAATACAAGGTGGTACGGCTGGTTATAAGGAGTATATAAATAACTTGTTTATCGTGTCAGGAGATTTAGGTGGTTGGCAGGGGCCTCAACAAAGAAACCAAGTTTATGTTGATGGAGCATTATTCTCCATGATGTTAATGCTAGGAATACAATCAGAAAAACTAGTTTCTTGTTCATTAAATCTTGCCATAAAAAATTGTGATGAAAAAAGAATTAAAACAATTGCATCTATACCAAAATCCGAAAGATTAATAATGCTTGTTGCTTTTGGTGAAGCAGAAAACGTAACCAAAAATATAGCTGCATCATCTCCAAGAAGAAAATTAAATGAGGTTTTTTCATCTGACTAATAATATTCTTATAAGCACAGACCCAAATATGAATGGTGGAATTTCAAGGGTTAACTCTATATTAAAAGAAAATTTCAATATTAATCAATATTTAATTATTTCACAAAAAAAACCAGATAATGAAATTAAGTCAACAATTTGGTTGAGCTGTTTTGGAAAAGCTCCAATATTAATTTTTAATTTTCTAAGATTAATTAAAATTATGATGGATATGGAAAAAAATACTAAGATTGTGCTAAGTGACCCTCAATATAGTTTAGTTTCGTTCGTTATTTTTGTATCCAATCTTTTTACAAAACATAAAATATTTTTTTTAACACAGGGATTTTTATTTCACAATAAAAAATATTTTATTATAAAAAAAATTTATTTTTTTTTAATAACAAAGTTACTGTTCAGATATTTTTCCATCATAAGTGTTAGTAATAGCGATTCTAATACTTTAAAAAAATTTAATTTTCATAATTTCTTAGAAATACCATGTGGAGTTAAATCAATTAAACCATCAAAAGAAAAAAAATATAAATTTTGTTTAGTTGGAAGGAATGTTGCTTCAAAAAAAATAGATAAATATTTGGAATTTTTAAATTTTTATTACAACCAGGAAAGCTCTTCAAATTTAAAAAACTCAGTATTAATTAGTGATTCTATCGTTGGTTTAAAAATAGAAGAAATAAAAAAATTAAATATTTACTCTAAACTTAATATTAAAGATTATGAAAAAATATTATCACAGTCAGAATATATCATGTCTTTTTCTGATTATGAGGGTTTTGGTCTAGCATTAATTGAAGGTATTTCAGCTGGAGCTATCCCTATTTGTAAATTTAACGCATCATTCAATGAAATATTAACACACTGTAAAGAATTGATTTTTATGGAAAATGATAATCAGAAAATTTTTCAGTTAATTAAAGATGTTGAAAATTTAGATCATGAAAACTATAAATTTTTAGCTCAAAAATTAAATTCTATTAGCTCAAAATACTCAGTAGAAAGTATGGTTAACAAATTTGACAAGCATATATTCTCTAAATATATATAATATATGTTAAATGTTTCATATTTACTTGAAAAAATTTCAAAAGCAGAATTCAATTATGTACCCTTCAAACATATTGAAATTAAAAATTTTTTTAATGAAGATGATTTTCAAAATATTTTAAAGCAAAGTGATATTAAATTTCCTTCTTTTAATAACGACGAACAACTTGTAGATCATTTACAAAAATCAGGTTATTCAGCAATACCTTTTCCAGGATGTATAACAAATCCTAAAGACTATATTAAGTGGCATAAAAACAAATCTGGTACAGTTTATAATGTTAGTTCGACCGAAGGTTTTGGAATGACTTATAGACTTAAGCAAACAAATTCTAAAATAATTAACAATTTAATAGAATTTTTTGAAGGGGAAACTTTTAAAAAAATTATTTCAGAAAAATTTTCTATAGATCTTAATCAAGTAACATTTGATCAAGGTATACAAAAATATCTAGATGGCTATGAAATAAGTCCTCACCCAGATATTAGATTAAAAGCATTAACATACATGATAAATATAAATCCTAGTTTACAATCTGATAAGTCAATACATCATACTCACTATTTAAAATTTAAAGATGAATATAATTATGTGCAAGAATATTGGAAGGGGAATAAAAATATGGATAGATGTTGGGTTCCTTGGCATTGGTGTAAAACTATAAAAAAACAAACTGATAATAATTCAGTAGTAATTTTTGCTCCTGATGATGATACTATGCATGCTGTTAATACTAATTATCAGCATTTAGATTATCAAAGAACTCAAATATATGGAAATTTTTGGTGGAAAAAAGATTTAAAAAAAATTAAAGAAATTAAATCACAACCAAAATGGGAAAATTATTTAGTAGATTTAGCAGAACAAAAGCCATTTGAAAAATTAACCACAAAAATTAAAAACTTTATTAAAAAAAATTTTTTTTAAATTAGCGATTTAATATTTTATTAAAATCTTTTTTCACAGCTTCTTTAGAAAATTTTTGATTGAAACACTTAAAGGAGTTAATACACATAACATTATATTCTTTTTTATTTAAAGACAGCCATTTCTGTATTTTTTTTTGTAAACTAATAACATTATCATCTCCTACAAATCCTGCTTTATAATTTTTTATGTGTTTCCAAATATTAGTTTTATTTGTAGTAATTACTGGTCTTTTACTTGACATAGCCTCAGCTAATGTAAGACCAAAGTTTTCTTGATGGGTGGGTAAACAAAATATTTCACTAGCATAGTATGCGTCCCATTTTATTTTATTATAAAGAGGACCAGTAAAAGTTACATGATTCTTTAGATTCAAAATATCAATTAATTTTTTAATATTATTAATATATTTTTTTTGATGTGGACCAGAAATCACTAAATGTATCTTTTTATTAAAGGAAAATTTTTTAAAAGCTTTCAAAAGTAGATCAAGCCCTTTTTTTTCATGAATCCGTCCTAAATAAAATAATATTCTTTTTTTTTTAAATTTAGGAAATTTCTTTAAAAAAGAGTTGTTTTTTATTTTATCAATATATGGATTACCTTCGACAGGATGGCTAATTATATTATTTTGAATTTTGTATGGAAAAAAAGAAGCTTTACTAGCTAATCTTGCCTCTTCCTTAGTGTTAAAAATTACAGATTTAGCATCTCTTAAAACTCTATATTGAATTAACCACCAAAAAATTAATTTCTTTAAGTATTTTAAGACGTTTCTGTTAAACCATGGGTCTAACATTCCGTGTATAGCTATGTGATATTTGACATTAAATTTTTTTGCAATTTTCCAAAGTGCATAATTTGTCAACTGCCATATTCCATCATAAATTATTAAATCATAGTTTTTAATATTTCGATTTAACCATTTACTAAAATTAAAATAATTAATTATTGGATTTTTATTAATTCCTAAAAAATTTACTAAGGGTAACCTTTTATCCAAAAGTAATTTCTTTGAAAATTTATCTAAGCATGCAATTTCACAATCTATTTTTAACTCTTTATATAATATATTTTTTAGTATTATTGATTCTATAACGCCACCACTAGCTGGATTAATACTAGGAGTAATATGTAAAATTTTCATTTATTAAATTATCTGAGATAATTATGCATATTTTTATATAATTATTACTATTGTTACAAATCTAATATATTAATAATATCTAATATATTTATGAAAAAAAATAAGATATCTATTATAACGATATCGTATAACCAAGTTAATTTTTTAGAAGAAACTATTAATTCTGTAATAAATCAAAACTATGAGAATACAGAATATATAATAGTTGACGGTGGTAGTACAGATGGAAGTAGAGAGTTAATTTTAAAATATAAAAGTAAAATAAAAATTATCTTTCAAAAAAATAATACAGGCCCTGCAGATGCTTTAAATGTTGGTTTTAAAAATGCAACTGGTGAAATATTTGGATATATTAATTCAGATGATTTTTTTTTAAAAAATTCATTAATTAAAGTTAATAATGTTTTCAATAAAAATCCTGATTTAGATTTGATTTTTGGGGATGGTATAATTGTTGATGAAAATTCTTTTTTTAGAGAGAAAATGATATCAAGAAATTTTAATCTCAATATGTACAAGTATGGAAGAAGCTTAATTTGTCAACAATCAACATTTTTTAAAAAAAAGGTATTTGATGAAATAAAAGGATTTAATACAGAAAATAATAGAAGTTGGGATTTTGAGTTTGTTGCTGATGTCTATAAATCAAAATTTAAGATAAAAAAAATTAATGATTCATATGGAGCTTTTAGAAAATATTCATTGTCTATTACTGGTTCGCCAGATAAAAGTTTGAGTATCAAGAATCATGAAAGATTATTTATTAAATACTTTAATAGAAAGAAAAACATTTATGATATGTTGATATCAAAATTTTTTTATTTTATAGATAGATTACTAAACCCTATAGTTATTTATAATAGACTTAGAGATCTAATTAAATCAAAAGAAAATATTAAAATTGATTAATAAACTCTATTATAAAACACCACCTGATGGCTCTTATTTTTTTGGCTTTCATGATGTGTCTCCCTGGAATAAAAAAAATGATTATATTATTCTTCATAAATTAGCTAAAGAAACTAATTCTTTACCAAGTATAAATGACCTAGCTGATATTGTTTTGGTAAATCTTCTAAACAGAAAAATTACAAAAATTGGAGATACGAATGCATGGAACTATCAACAAGGATCAAGATTAATGTGGTACCCTCATTTAGAAGATTCTGTGATTTTTAACTTTAGAGATAAAGATAATCAACTATCATCTAAAGTTGTAAATCTTAATGGTAATGTTGTTAAAAAATTTGATTTTACCATAAATAGCTTACATCCAAAAAAACCAATAGGTGTAACAATTAATTATGAAAGATTGAGATTTTTTTTCCCTGCATATGGCTATGCCAACTTAAATGAAATAAAGGATTTAC
This sequence comes from Candidatus Pelagibacter sp. uisw_138, assembly GCF_059512485.2. Classification (NCBI taxonomy): domain Bacteria; kingdom Pseudomonadati; phylum Pseudomonadota; class Alphaproteobacteria; order Candidatus Pelagibacterales; family Candidatus Pelagibacteraceae; genus Candidatus Pelagibacter; species Candidatus Pelagibacter sp. uisw_138. The sequence continues at coordinate 464,661 of NZ_CM183453.2, forward strand.
CAGATACTAAATTCGATGGAATCTGGTTAGTTGATTTTGATACCAATATAAAAGAATTAATTATTTCTATAAATGAAGTAGCAACTTTTTTAAATATTGACAGTAGTAAAGAAAAAAGTTTATTTCTAGGACACTGTTCCTTTAATCCAAGTGGAGAAAAGTTTATCTTTTTAGCAAGATATTTTACTGATGATAAATCTGGTATGTTTACTAGCATGTTAAGTTATTGTCTTAAAACAAAAAAAATAAAGTTATTGGCAAGTGGCAAAGTTTCACATTATGACTGGATAAATGATACCGAATTACTTGTTTGGATGAGAAATAGCAAATTAGCAAAGGCAATAATCAACAATGATCTTACTAAATTCAAATCCATAAGTTTTATTCTTAATTTGTTAAGAAAATACAAACCAAAATTTCTATACAAAAATTTTAAAGATGCTTTTTACTTAATCTCAACTGAAAATAATAAAAAAATACCTTTTTTAAAAGATGAACTTACTGCCGATGGCCATCAAATGACCTCTTTTGATGGTAATTGGCTAATTGTAGATCAATATCCAAATAAGGATAAGAGGATTCCTATAAATCTAATAAATTTAGAAACACATAAACTTAAAAAAATTTACGAGTTTAATTATGAAACAAATATTAAAAACTCAGATTTAAAATGTGATGCACATCCAAGATGGAGTACAAATAATGAATTTATCGGTGTTGATATATTTGAAAATAACTTACGAAGTTTTCAAATAATAAACGTAAAAGATATTAAAAAACAATTTTAAATCTTTAATGAAGATATTAATTATACAACCATATCTTAGTAAATATAGAGCAGACTTGTTTAATGAAATTTCTAATATATATGAAGAAGTTCATGTTATCTCATCTAAGGATAAAAATTATGGTTATGGATTAGGTTTATCAAATAAATTTAACCACATTTTGTTAAAAAGGATTAATCTTTCTTTTCTTCATATTCAAATTGGGATTGAAAAAAATATTTTATTTTTAAAACCTGATAAAATATTTATAGCTGGGGATTTTAAGAGTTTAAGTTTTTGGTCAACACTTTTTTTATGTAAATTTAAATCTATCCCTTTATATGTTTATGGCCAAGGTTTATATAAAAAAGCAAAAAAAAATTATTTTTCTAAATTTTTATTTTTAATCACATTAATATTTTGTAAAAAATATATATGTTACAATAAATTTGTAAAAAAAGATCTTCTAAGATTTAATATAAAATCAAAAAAAATTAATTTTCTTAACAATACTATAATAAATTACCACAAATCACCGCCCTCCAAAACTAAGAATAAAAATGAGATTGTTTTTATAGGCAGATTAAGGATTGGATCAGATATTATTCTGCTACTTGAAGTTCTTAAATATTTAAAAGTTAATCACAACATTAATTTACATTTAAAGATTATTGGCAGTGGTGAAGAAAAAAATAATTTAATAAAATTTTCAAAATTAAATAAACTTAATGTAAAATTTTATGGAGAAATTTATGACTTGAAAAAAATATCAAAAATATGTAAGAATTCAAAATTTGGAATATATCCAGGAGATGCAGGCTTAAGCGTTGTTCATCTTATGTCTTTAAGTATCATTCCAATTATTCACAGTGATTTTCAGAAACATAATGGTCCTGAACCGGCATATGTAAATATAAATAATGGTTTCTTTTTTAAAAGAAAAAATTTCACAAGTCTTGCAGATTTACTATTTAAAATTCCTAAAATGCACACTAAAGAATTAAATAAATTAGCAAAAAATTCATATCAAACATACTTACTGTTAAACAAGGTTAAAATGTCAGATAAACTTATTCAAATTTTGAAATAAGTTAATTTATTATTATTGGGCATCAAAACAATTACAATACACAATGGCGCATATACCATTCTAGTACCACCATAAGGTGAAAACACGATATCCCAAAATAGTGATATAAATAAGTAAAGAAATAATGCTATTGAATTATCACTTGTACTGATGATTTTTATAAATCTTTTGAGCATAGTAATAAGAATATAAAACCAGAACAAAAATCCAAATATGCCTGAATTAACCCATGATCCAAATATAACGGAATGTGATTTAATTAAACAACGAGTTAAATCAAGTTTAATGTTAGGATTATATTGGATTTTTTGATCATATATAGAATAAATATACTTACAATCTTCAGCCCAACTACCATGACCTATTATTGGAGCATCAACTATCGCCTTGTAAGATGAAAAAATTTCACCTCTGCCTCCTAATAGAATACCTAATTCACTATTTTGGTTCACTTGTTTTTGCAATAACGCGCCAGGTAAAAGTTCATAGGCAATAATAATTTCATAGATACTTGTCATAAAAAAATAAAAAATAAGTGAAGATAATACTATCGGAATAATCCTATTAATTTTAAATTTTTCAAAGAGAATAATATAAAATACTAATAAAGAGTTAAACAAAAATAAATATCGTGTTTCAAAAAATAAAGATAAAATTCCTATTCCAAATATTAAAATTAACAAAAAATTATTTGTAAGATATTTTTTATAATACAAATTAAAAAAGATAATTAAAGATATTGATATACTTACACCTCCAGTAAATTTCCAATTATTAACAAAGTTAAGATTATTATAATCTGAAAACAAAACCAGTATGTTTATGAGACATACCCATAGTAAAACTTTTATCATTGATATGCTAGGTAATTTTGAAATTTTAAAAAATGAATAAAATGATAAAAAAGTTACTATTATTTTTATATTACCTTTTGCAGAGTTATTAAAACTTATTTGATTAACTTGATCTGAAACAATTTGATTTAATAACCATAAAATAATTAGAAAAAGTATTTTTTTTTCATAGGAAATTAGCTTTAATTGTTTTGATTGTTCTAATAAAAAATATATTGAAACTAAGACTATTAATATTTGTGCAAAATATAAATCACCAATAAAATTTATTTTAAAATGAAATGATATTGCGAATAATACATAAAATATATTTATCATTAATAATAATTTTGATAAAAATCTTTCAACTGCTTACCGTAATGAATTTGTCTAAAATTATTTCTTATAATTTTTTTGTTATAATTACCGAATTCTTCTATCAATTTAGGGTTAGAGGTAAGTTTTTTTAAGGCTTTTAATAATTGCACAGAGTCTCCTGGTTTGACAATAAATCCACCTTTATTATGTTCTACAATTGAGCCAGAATTTGGAGTTGTAATTACAGCACAACCAGCTGCCATAGCTTCAAATATAACTTTGGCAGATCCTTCTACTAATGATGGAAATAAAAATATATCAGATTTATTGTAACTTTGGTTTAGGGCTTTAGAATTAAGGATACCTAGATATTTAACATTTTTATTATTTAAAAGATCATTATATTTAAACCTTGATGTTCCTGATAAACTTCCAGCTAATTTGAGATTTAAATTTTTTGACAAATCAATTTTTTTTATAACATCTTGAATTTCGTCTAAACCTTTTCTTTTTATTAGTCCACCTGAGTAAAAAATATTTATATTATTGTTAATAAAATATTTCTTTTTCAAAAATATATTTTTTTCAAAGCCTTTTAAAGGGCCCGTATAGATAACTTTAATAGGCTTTTTGCAGCCCATAAAAATTAATGTTTGTTTAACAAAATTGGAGTTAACAAGAACTGTGTCAGCTTTATTTATATCCGAAACAACAATTTTCCACCAATTATTTTTCATTGCAATTTTTTTTTTAGGAAAATTGCCTTTATTTGCTATCATGTATTCTACAATAGTTGGATGCGCAATTGTATGTTCACAAATAGTAATAATATTTTTTGATTTAGCATAATCTACTGAAACGCCTCCAAAACCTGATCTATAGTGATATAATTTGATATTTCTATGATGTTTCATTAAATATTTTTTTGCAAATAATGCATAAGACATTAGAGCAAACTGTGTAGCTAAATCAAATATCTTATATTTTTTTTTGAATTTCCCCCTTAATCTAATGATTATTTCATTAATTATTTCACCATATATAAAATTGATTATTTTTTTATCACTAATATTATTTTTCCTTTCAGTTATTCTTTCTAATTTTTGATTTTTATTAAACGGCCAAATTTTAATTAATTTGAAAAAAAAACTTTTAGGAATATAGCCTGAGATAACTGCATATAGTTTACCATATTTTTGCACCTCATATGCTGAACTCAACATAGCAAAATTTTTATAACCTGTAGAAATAAGTATTTTATTTTTTATATCTTTTTTCATTGATCTTTTATTTCTTTATGAAAAAAAATCTTTTTACGTAAATTATTATTAAAATTTAAGTATAAAATATAAATGATTAAACTTTTTATTATTAAAAAAACAAACATACCCTCTATGTTCATATTAATATTTAGGTAAATAATTATTGAAATATATGAAATAACAGTAATAATTAATGACCACATAGTAATATTGCTTAATTTATTTAAATACATACCAAGAATTAACTCATTATAAGCTAAAATATATATAATTGTTTCAAGAGAGATAAGTAAAATTATTTTATTTCCATAATTATTAAATTTTCCTAAGGTCCATATATTAAAAATAAAATCTCCAATTAAAAGAGTTGTTAAAAAAAATAAAATAACAAATAGGTACATTATTTTTTTCTGTAAATTTAGAAGACTTATTAATTTATAAATTTGTTTTCTTTTAAAAAAATTGGGTATTTCAAAACTCATTATATTAGTTACGATACCACAAAGTTTTATAATTAAAAAACGAAATAGTGTATTAGCAGCAGTTATGTAAGTAACAACTTCAGCATAGAAAAATGTACCCAATATAAATGTCAAACCACTTGTACTTAAGATTAGTGAAACATCGTTGTAATAGAATTTTAAACTCTTATTAAATATGTTTTTGATTCCACTTTTTTTTAAAAGACTTGCTTTAAATATAAAAATTATATTATTTTGTAAAAAAATATATTTTGTAAAAAAATATTTTAATATCATTATTATAAGTACTATTAATGCTGCCAATATAAGTTTATCTGTAAAAAAACCACACAGCACTACAAGTAACCTTCCTAATAATAAAAAACTATTTTGTATGTAATTACTAATATAAATTTTACCTTTGTATTGTGATATTATTAAAGCGTTATTATTTAATATATCTAATGAAAATGAAAAAAAAATTAATGTCAGAATATAATTTAAATAGTCAATTTGGGTATCTTTAAAAATAGTAAAATTATCTAAAAAAAATAAATTTACTGTAAAATAAAATAAGCCCAGTATAATAATAACAAGTAAAGTTAGAATTAAAGATATTGAATAAATCTTATTTTTATTATTTTCACCATCTAAAATTAATTGCTGTTTACATGCCTCGGAAAAACTTAATTTCCAAAAACTTATGGCAGATGGCAAACTTATTAGGAAGAGCCAAATACCTGTATATTCCAGACCCCATGAAAGAAGCATTAGAGGAATAAAGAACAGTTGAATAATAATTGAAGTTACAACAGAAAATGATTGTCCAAATATATTTTTTGCAATTCTTTTTCGATCTACAGGATTTAAAAAAAATATATTCATAAATTCTTACTTATTTAATTATAATAATTAGATTAATTTTTATTAATATTAAATTAAATTATTAATAAATTAAGAATATATCTTTAGGTATATTAAGTTTATAGATATGAAACAATATATATACAAACGAATGCACTAAATAGCTTAACTTAAATATGAAACAATATATCAAATCAAAAATATTTAATTTACAAAATTTTTTTGGCATAAGAATATATGCTGATATAAAAAAATATAAAATTCTTGAATTGATAAAAATGTTAAAAGTACACAATCTTGGTTATAAATTATTGAGATTTGGTGATGCTTGTGATGGTGGATATTTAATACCAAAATTAAAAAATATTAAATCATGCCACACAATTGGTGTTGGTAATACTGTAAAATTTGAAGAAAATCTTGGAAAAAAAGTTAAACTATTTCTAGCAGACAAAAGTGTAAATAACCCTCATTTAGATAACTCTCAATTTGAAAAAAAATTTGTTGGTAGTTATAATAGTAAAAATATAATTAATGTTAATGACTGGATCAAGAAATCAAAAAACACACCTTGTATTTTAAAAATTGATGCTGAGGGAAGTGAGTATGAGATAATCCACTGTTTAGATGAAGTGTATTTAAAAAAAATAAAAATATTAATCTTTGAATTTCATAATTTACACTTAATTTCTAACACCTATTTTCATTCATTCGTTTACAGTAGTCTAAAAAAAATCCTAAAACATTTTGATGTTGCTCATTTACATCCTAATAATAACTTTCCATTAATTAATTTTTATGACCTGAAGATACCTAGGGATATAGAGATCACATTCTTAAATAAAAAATATAGTAAATATAAAAAAAAGACATACTTGCCACATAAATTAGATTATCGAACAGTTAAAAATAAAAAAGAAATTATTTTACCACATTATTTTTTTTAAATATTAAAACTATTATAAATGCAAATATTATCAATTTTTACTCTTGAGTTTTGGAAAAATCTATTTGAATATTTAAAAAAAATAGGGACAGTCTGGCTTTACAGTAATAAGAATTATATAAAAAAATTTTTATAATTAAATTATTAATTCTATTAATTGATCTACAAATATTATTAATTATGTTTATTAAGTTTTTTTTCTCAACTAAAAGTACTTTTTAGAATTTGCTCAATATTATTGTACTTGGGTTTCCATTTTAAAAATTTTTTGAATTTTGTTATATCAGCATAAACCTGAGCAACATCTCCAGGCCTCAGAAACACCTAATTTCCAAAAACTTATTGCAGACTGTAAACTTGTTATAAACAGGTAGATACCAGTATACTTCGGACCTCACGATAAAAGCATCAGAGGCATGAATAATAATTGAAGAATAATTGAATTTATAAAAATTGATGATTGCCCACATATATATTTTTTGCAAATCTATTTCGGTCTACAAGATTTAAAAACGATATATTCATAAATTTATTTATATTTTGTTATAATAATTAGATTAAGTCCTATTAAGATTAAATTAAACTATTAGTGAATTAAAATATATTACTAAAATATATAATATATAGATATTAGAAGTTTTTAATTATATAAAATTATTATTAAATTTATTTTTATTATGACAATTATAGATAAAATAAAGTTTTATTATAAAGAAATTGGATTTAAAAAATTAATTATAAAAATTTATTTTAATCAGTTTGAAATTATTAAAAAAATTTTTTTCTTTAAGAAAAAATTTAATAGAAACTATAAAGAGGTTTTTACCCAGATTTACATAAATAATTATTGGGGAGGTATAGAAAGCAAATCTGGATCTGGCTCATCCTTAAAAAGTACTGAAAACTTAAGATTAGAACTACCCATAATTATTAAAAAATTGAATATAAAATCAATAATTGATATCCCATGTGGTGATTTTTTTTGGTTGTCAAAGATCATTACCGATCTAAATGTCGAATATTTTGGAGGTGATATCGTGGAGGAAATAATAGAAAAAAATAATATATTTGCTAATGATAAAACAGAATTTAGAAAAATTGACTTAATTAAAGATGAACTGCCAACTGGAGAATTGTTAATATGCAGAGATTGTCTATTTCATTTTTCTTTTAATAATATCGAAAAAACATTTAAGAATTTAAAAAAATCTAAATTTAAATATATTCTGATTACAAACTATGATTTAGAAAAAACTAATATTAAAAATAAAGATATTAATACTGGTTCTTTTAATTTTTTAGATTTCCATCTTCAACCATTTAATTTTAAAAAAAATTATGATCAAGAAATTTTAGACCTTGATTACCCAAAAACATATGTTGATAAAAAAATGCTAATTTACTCCAAGGAAAATTTTATATATAATGTTGATAAATTTTTAACTAAAGAAAATTAATATCAAACTTTTTCAAAGTTATTTCTATAAATTTTTACTTTTTTTATTTAAAGACATTTCCCATTTAATTGCACTCTTTATTATACTATAAATATTATTAAATTTTGGTGTCCATTTTAAAATTCTTTTAAATTTTTTAGTATCAGCGTAAACTTGTGCAACATCACCTAGTCTCCTGTCCTTAATTTCTATAATTATTTTTTTTCTTATCTTTGAAAAAACTTTAATAATTTGTTTGACAGAATAACCTTTCCCATACCCGCAATTTAAAATAAAAGATTTTTTCTTAATTTCTATAAAACCTAAACCCTTAACATGAATATCAGCTAGATCTGATACATGCATATAGTCTCTCACGCATGTTCCATCCTTAGTTTTATAGTCGTTACCAAAAATTTCTATTTTTTGTTTTTTTCTTAACGATTGTATAGCTAAATTTTTAATTAAATGACCGTACGAAGTTTCTATCTCACCAATTTTTCCTGAAGGACTAGCACCCGCAACATTAAAATATCTTAGTATTCCGTATTTATATTTATATTTAGAAGAAAATTTTTTAATTAACTCTTCCCCTTTGTATTTAGTATAAGCATAATACCCCTGTGGGTTGGGTTTTTTATTTTCACTAACAGATCCTATAATATTTCCATAAATGCTACATGATGATGAAAATATGATATTTTTTACTTTGGTATTTTTGCAAGCCTCGATTAAATTTTTTGTACCAATAACATTGTTCGTATAATATTTCTTTTTATTTTTTTCTGCCTCACTTACATTTAAATAAGCTGCAAGATGTATAATGGCATCTATTTTGTTTTCTTTAATAGTCCTGCTTATTTTTTTTTTGTCTGCGATATCAGCTTTAATAAATTTTGCTTTTTTATTAATTAATTTTTTATGACCTGTCACTAAATTATCTAAGATAAAAACTTTATTAGATTTATTTTTTACTAAGAGTTCAGCTATATGACTGCCAATATAACCAGCTCCACCAGTAATTAATATGTTTGTTATTTTTGAGTTCATTTAGTAGATGCAAATTTATAATCAAATTGATAACAAAATAATTATGATTTAACAGGTTAATTAATTTAATATTTCTAATTGACTGTATAACATTTTGAAATTAGATTATTAGTAAAAATTATCAAAGATTAGCATAATGTAGACTTAAATATGTTTAATTAAGATTACTTAATAATATTAAAAAAATAAATTATTATTTATGCTTATGATATAAAAGTTTAATATTATTTTTTAATACAATATTTATTAGTTTAATAGTTTTTAGATATCTTGGTATAAAGATGATCGGATTAAAAATAATTCTTATTAACCAACCTAAATAAATTTTATCTAAAAAAACATTTATTGGAGCTTGATCACCAGTAAAAAAAGATATTGCAGCCCCATTACATAGAATTGTACACTTAAAATTAGTGTTTTTTTTAATATATAATCCTAAAATTTCCTGAGTGCCACCTCCAATATTAATTAAAATATAATCAGGTTTAATTTTCTTTATGATGTCTAATAATTTTTTATCTAATATTAATTTTGGATTATATTGTGGTGCTATATAACTGTTTAGATTTTTTTTAATAATTCCTTTTTTTTTAAACAATCTTCTATTTGATATTGAATGTTTAATACTTGGATCGATTAAAAATAATTTTTTATTATTATTTTTTTCAATATATTTCAAAAATAATTTAATAAATATATAGCCAGATAACTTATTTACTTTTATCTTTTTTAAATATCTTAACAAAAGAACAAAATATCCACTATCAAAAAAATTATAGTTTGCTGATTTTAAAGCTCTCAAATAATTTTTTTCAGTTTCAATACTAGCTAAACCGGGGCCTGAGGGGAATAGAAATAATCCTTTTTTCTCAATAATTTTTTTGAAGTCTTTGATATCAAAGTTTCTAAAAATTATTCCTTTAAATTTAATTTGTTTTATCAAAATTATCCTTATCTATTTTAATCTATTTTATTTCTTAGACTAAATTATTTTAAAATGATTTACAAAAAAACTTTAAGAAAAGTCTCAAGACTAACAATGCTAGCTATCTCCACCGTTACAGCTGCAATAAATCCAACAACAAATGGTTTATAACCTATTGATTTTAGGTCTTTTAAGTTAGTAGATAAACCAACTGCAGCCATCGCCATACTTAAAAATATTTTTGCAGAATTTTTAATCATTGATACAGAGTTTTGCTAAATAATTTGAGAAACTTCTGTTAAAAATATTATTTTAAGTATTTCAAATATATTTTGATGTTTAAATAATCTAAATTTTAGTGTATTTAAATGATCAATCAAATTTTAATGTATATAATTACTGGATCAACTGGTTTAATAGGATCTTCTGCAGCTAATTACTTTCTTAATAGTGGTATTAAAGTACTAGGAATAGATAACGATTTAAGATCGTATTTTTTTGGTAAAATTGGATCTAATAAATGGAAAGAAAAAATTCTAAAAAAAAATAAACTATATTTTCATCATAATGTTGATATTAGAAATAAAGATAGAATATTTAAAATATTTAAAGATAATAGAAATAAAATAAAAGTAATTATTCACACTGCCGCTCAACCCTCTCACGATTGGGCTGCCAAAGAACCTTTCACAGACTTTCATGTTAATGCAACAGGAACTTTAAATTTATTAGAGGCTTTTAGAAAATATTGTCCAAATGCCTCTTTTTTATTTACATCAACCAATAAAGTATACGGAGATACACCAAATTTTTTACCTCTAGAGGAAAAAAAATCAAGATATGAAATAAAAAAAAATCACAAATATTTTAAAAAAGGTATTGATGAAGAAATGTCAATCGACCATACAACTCATTCATTGTTTGGTGCTTCAAAAGCTTCAGCGGATATGTTGGTTCAAGAATATGGAAGATATTTTGATTTAAAAACTGTTTGTTTTAGAGGTGGTTGTTTGACTGGCGAAAATCATACTGGAGCTCAGTTGCATGGTTTCTTATCATTTCTTGTTAAAACAATTGTTAATAATAAAAAATACTCTATTTTTGGTTATAAAGGAAAACAAGTTAGAGACAATATCCACAGCCTAGACGTTGTTGGAGCCTTTAGTGCATTTATTGCTAAACCAAAAATAGGGGGCAATGTGTATAATATTGGTGGTGGCAGAGAAAATAGTTGTTCTGTGCTTGAAGCTATAGATTTAATTGAACAAATAAGTAATAAAAAAAGTAAATATAAAGTTTTATCAAAAAATAGAATTGGAGATCATATGTGGTGGATATCTGATAATTCTAAATTTAAAAAAGATTTTCCAAGTTGGAAAATTAAGATCACTCTTAAAAAATCTTTGGAGCAAATGGTTGAATTTGAGATGGGTAAAAACAACCAATCAAAGATAATATAAAAATTTATATTTATTTATTAATAGAATTTATTTTTATATTTTGGTTTTTTTTCTAGATAAATTTACTAGATTATTACTTTAATATTTTAAATTTTTTGATTACCTTCTCCCACTTGTAGGTACTATCTAAAATATATTCTAAATTATCATATTTTGGTTTGTATTTTAAAATTTTATCAAATTTTTTAGTATCACTATAAACTTTGCCAACATTACCAAATCTTCTATTCTTATAATTAATTTGTATATTGTTATTTTTTTTTAAAATATTTGCAATATCTAATACAGAATAAGGTTTACCATATCCACAATTCAAAATTAGTGATTTAGAATTTTTGTTTATATATTTCAAAGTTTTAATATGAATATTAGCTAGGTCCGACACATGAATGTAGTCCCTAACACAAGTACCATCTTTAGTTTTATAATCATTTCCATATATAGATATTACTGGTTTTTTTTTGAGAGATTGAATGGCTATATTTTTAATTAAATGTCCGTATGAAGTTTCTATTTCACCTATTTTACCTGATGGACTTGCTCCTGCCACATTAAAATATCTTAATATGCCATATTCATAATTATATTTTTTACTAAATTTTTTAATTATTTCTTCTGCTTTATATTTTGTAAATGCGTAGTAACCTTGTGGGTTAGGTCTATTTTTTTCATCAACAGGTCCTTTAACATTTCCATAAATTGAACATGAGGAAGAAAAAATAATTCTTTTAACTGAGGAGTTTTTACAAGAATTTACCATATTTAGTGTACCTTCAACATTATTTTTATAATATTTTTTTTATTTTTTTCTGCCTCACTAATATTTAATGAACCTGCCAAATGTATTATTGAATTTATTTTATAGTCATTAATAATTTTAGTTAATGCAGCTTTATTCTTTATATCTTCGTTGATAAATATAGCTTTTTTATTTATTAGTTTTTTATGTCCGGTAATTAGGTTGTCAATGATTATGATATTGGATTTAGTTTTAACTAAAAGCTCAACAATATGACTACCTATGTAACCACCTCCACCAGTAACTAATATATTTTTTTTTATTCACACTATTGAGTCAAATTATATTTTATTATGCCTTTTATAGAAACAGTTCAGTAAATATTTTCATTGAAATTATACTTACCAAACCAACTGTAACCATTGCAATAAATCCTACTACAAATGGTTTGTAGCCCATTGATTTAAGATCTTTCAAGTTTGTTGATAAACCAACTGCAGCCATTGCCATACTTAAGAAAACTTTAGCTGAATATTTAATAGTTAATACAGAGTTTTGCCAAATTACTTGAGAACCTTCACTCAAAAATATTTGGTCACCAATATTTCGAAATATAATCATTCCAATAAAACCTAATACAAAATATGGAAAAATATTTAACAGAGAGTAGTTTTTGGTTTTCGTTGTGTTTCGATTATATAGATAAGCAAATAGTGGGATCATGATAACTAAAAAAGTATTTCTAATTAATTTTGTAACTGTTGCTATATTTAAAGTTTCAGGACTATTAAATTGCTGGTCATAAATTAATCCAGCTGCTGCAACTTGTGAAGTTTCATGAATAGCAGTTCCTAAAAAAAGCCCTACATACATTGGATCTCCATTAAAATAAATGTTAGCAAAATATGGATAGATTAACATTGAAATTATTCCAAAAACTGTAATGTTCGCAATTGCATAAGCAACTTCTCCCTTGTTTGCTTTAATTATTGGAGCAGTTGCCATGATTGCTGTTGTTCCACAAACAGTGCTTCCTATTGATATTAGGTAAGCCATTCTTGTTGAGATTTTTAATTTTTTAATTAATAATTTAATCACAATTAGTACACTTATGATGCAAACAATAATTAACGGTATAGCGATAGAACCAAATTTTAAAAATTCAAATGGTTTTAACTGAATGCCAAGACAAATTATTCCAAGTTTTAAAATATATTTCTGAGTAAAATTTATTCCAATTAAAAAACCCTCCCTCATTTGAAAAATATTTCCAAGTATAATTCCTATTAAAATTGCAATCATGGCTGTTGATATTGGGCTTTTATCGTAACCTAATATCTCAGTACCGATAATATTATTTAAACCTTGAGATAAAGTGTAGAGAACAAACGCTAAAATAATACCTGGTAGAACTACCAAATATTCTTTAAATAACATAAATTAATAGATGAGTTTTAAGCACTTCTATAAAGCTTAGTCATAACAAATTCTTTATGACCTAAAGCTTCAGCGCAAGTTAATCTACCGTTAGCAACTCTAATCATTGATTTGATCAATTCATCACCAGCTTCAGACATAGTCATCTCTCGTGATAAAATTTTTGATACATCGCAATCAATATGTTCACCCATACCTTTTACAGTTAATGGGTTGGCAGTTAACTTAACAACAGGTTCAATAGGGTTACCTACAATATTACCTTGACCTGTTGGGAATAAGTGAATGTTAAATCCAGCAGCTGCTTGAAGTGTAATACACTCTGCTGCAGCAGATGAAGTATCCATAAAGTATAATCCTTTTCCTTTAGTTGGTTCTTCAGCTGGCTCTAAAACATCAATAAATTTACAATTTCCAATTTTTTGGAAGTTTCCAAATGCCTTCTCTTCAATTGTAGTTAATCCACCCGCAATATTTCCTGCGGTAGGTTGACTATCTGATAGATCATCTGTTGCTTCTTTTAGAATAAAATCGTTGTAATCACTCCATGTTTTCATGAATTTTTCAGAAGCTTCTGGAGTTGCACCACGTGTAGCACAAACTTTTTCAGCACCTGTTAATTCTGACGTTTCACCAAAACATAAATGAACTCCTAATGGTTCTAATTTATCCATTAAGTTTCCAACTGTTGGGTTAGCAGCAAGACCTGATGTTGTGTCAGATTCACCACATTTAACCGAAATCCATAAATCACTTAAAGGACATTCTTCTCTTTGTTTTTCAGAAGCCCACATTGCAAACTCTTGAGCTTTTTTTGAAGCCTTCATGATTGTTCCAATATCACCAGTTCTTTCAATGTGAAATCCTTCAACTGGTTTTCCAGTTTTAGCAATTTCATCAACAATTCTTTTTGTCCATTTAGGCTCAATACCAATAACAATTACAGCAGCAACGTTAGGGTTTTTTCCAGTCCCAATCATTGTTCTAAAATGTAAATCTAGATCAGCACCAAATTGAAGTCTTCCATAAGAGTGAGGAAGGGCCATTGTACCTTTAATATTATTTGCTACAGCTTCAGCACAAGCATTTGAGATATCATCTACAGGTAAGATGATTACGTGGTTTCTAGTACCAACTCTGCCATTTTCTCTTTTATAACCTAAAAAACTTTTTGGAATTTCCATATTTTTTACCACTTCTTCGTTTTTACATTGTGAACATGAACATGCTCACCTTTTTTGATTGATTTAACCACTTTTCCAATATCATGACCGTATTTCAAAATAGTATCACCTTCATTAAGGTCAATCATTGCAATTTTATGTCCTAATTGAATTTCATCTACTGATTGAATTTGAATTGTTTTATCATTTTCCATAATCCAGCATGCGCAATCTTGTTTTGGAGTGATTTTATCAATAACAACTACTCCTACGTTGTCTTTTTCATCGTGAATAATAATATCTGTAGCCATAATTGTGTCGATTTGTTTGTTTGAAATTTTTTAATTCTTATATATTAATATTTAAAATTAACAATTTATTTATAGATTTTTTAACAACTTAAGCAGGAAGGCCTAATTATTATGACTAAAATGACAACAGAAGAAGCTTTTGTAAAAGTTTTACAAATGCATGGAATTGAACACGCATTCGGAATTATTGGTTCAGCCTTTATGCCAATATCAGATATCTTTCCTGATGCTGGAATAACCTTTTGGGATGTTGCTCATGAGACAAACGGTGGATTAATTGCAGATGGTTACACAAGATCTACTGGTAAAATGTCAATGGTCATTGCTCAAAACGGCCCTGGAATCACAGGACTTGTTACTCCTATTAAAACTGCATACTGGAACCACACACCATTATTATTAGTAACACCTCAAGCTGCGAATAAAACTATGGGTCAAGGTGGTTTCCAAGAAGTAGAACAAATGAATTTATTTAAAGATATGGTTTGCTATCAAGAAGAAGTTAGAGACCCTTCAAGAATGGCAGAAGTATTAAATAGAGTAATTGAAAAAGCAATCAGAGGATCTGCTCCTGCACAAATAAATGTTCCAAGAGATTATTGGACACAAGTTATTGATATTGATCTTCCTCCAATTGTTAGACTTGAAAGACAAGCAGGTGGAGTTGATGCAATTAAAAAAGCAGCTGACTTATTATCAAACGCTAAATTTCCGGTAATATTATCTGGTGCTGGTGTTGTTATTGGTGGAGCGATTGAAGATTGTAAAAAATTAGCTGAGAAATTAGATGCTCCAGTTTGTTCTGGGTATCAACATAATGATAGTTTTCCAGGAAGTCATCCATTAGCAGCTGGACCATTAGGTTATAATGGATCAAAAGCTGGAATGGAATTAATTAAGAAAGCTGATGTTGTTCTTGCACTTGGTACAAGATTAAATCCTTTCTCAACTCTACCTGGTTATGGAATGGATTACTGGCCGAAAGATGCAAGTATCATTCAAGTTGATATGAATTCAGATAGAATTGGTTTAACTAAAAAAGTTTCTGTTGGTATTTGTGGTGATGCAAAATTAGTATCTCAACAAATTTTAGCTCAACTATCTCCAACGGCGGGAGACACAAATAGAGAAGAGAGAAAAAATACAATTCACCAAACTAAATCTGCTTGGTTACAAGAGTTATCAAGTCTAGATCATGAAGATGATGATGAAGGTACAGTTTGGAATGAAGAAGCTAGAAAAAGAGATGCAGATAGAATGTCTCCTAGAGAAGCTTGGAGAGGAATTCAAGCAGGAATGCCTGATGACGTAATTATTTCAAGCGATATTGGTAACAACTGTGCAATTGGAAATGCTTATCCTACATTCGAAAAAGGTAGAAAATATTTGGCACCAGGATTATTTGGTCCTTGTGGTTATGGTTTTCCAGCAATTCTTGGAGCAAAAATTGGATGTCCTGATACACCAGTAATTGGTTTTGCAGGTGATGGTGCATTCGGTATCAGCATGAACGAAATGAGTTCAGTGGCAAGACCAGAATGGCCAGCAATTTCAATGGTAATTTTTAGAAACTACCAGTGGGGAGCTGAAAAAAGAAATACTACTTTATGGTTTGATGATAACTTCGTTGGAACAGAACTTGATCCAGAATTAAGTTATGCAAAAGTTGCTGATGCTTGTGGATTAAAAGGTGTTACAGTTCGAACGATGGAAGAGACTACCGCTGCTATCAAGCAATCATGTGAAGATCAAAAGAAAGGAATTACTACATTTATTGAGGTAATTCTTAACCAAGAATTAGGTGAACCTTTCAGAAGAGATGCCATGAAAAGACCAGTTAAAGTTGCAGGGATCAATAAAGAAGACATGATCAAGCAACCTTCACTAGTTTCATAAACAGTTTTAATATCAAATAAAATACCATAATATTATATTATGGTTTTTTATGATGCTGTTATTATTGGAGCAGGCTTTTCTGGTATTTATCAACTCCACAGCTTAAGAGATAAATTAAAACTTAATACTCTAGTAATTGAGTCAGGTAAGGATTTAGGGGGGACTTGGTATTGGAATAGATATCCAGGAGCCAGATGCGATTCAGAAAGCCACACTTACAACTTTACATTTTCAAAAGAAATATTTGAAAATTGGTCATGGCCTGAAAAATATTCAAAACAAGATATTATATTAGAATATTTAAACTACGTTGTTGAAAAATTAAGTTTAAAAAAAGATATGCTTTTTGATAATAAAGTTATTAAAGCACATTTCGATGAGAAAAGTAATTTATGGAACATCAAAACTAATAAAGATAAAACTTTTTTATGTAAATATTTAATTAGTGCTGTTGGGTGTTTATCAGCAGCCAATATTCCAAAAATAAATGGTTTAAATAAATTTAAAGGCAAATGGTACCACACAGGAAAATGGCCTCATACTGGTGTAGATTTTAAAAATAAAAGAGTTGCACAAATTGGTGTTGGTTCTACAGGAATACAGTTAGCACCTGAGATAGCCAAATCAGCAAAGAAGCTTTCAATTTTTCAAAGATCACCAAATTTTAGTATTCCAGCAAGAAATGAAATTGTTAATGATGAATATAAAAAAAAGATAAAAGATAGTTATCAAGAAATTAGAGATTTAATTAAGTCAACACCAACTGGTCATGCTTTTCATTTTTCAAGTCAATCAGCTTTGGATGTAAGTAATGAAGATAGAAAAAAAATTTATGAAAATGGGTGGCAAAAAGGTGGGTTGGGTTTTCGTGGTCTTTTTAAGGATATAACAACAAATTTGGACGCCAATAAAACAGTAGTTAATTTTATTAAAAAAAAAGTAGAAGCAACAATGCAAAATAAAGATTACGCTAAAGTTGTAACAGACTTTAATTATCCATTTGCTACTAGAAGACCAACCTTAAATACAGATTATTATGAAACTTTTAATAAAGATAATGTTGAATTAATTGATATTTCAAAAGATTCAATACAAGAAATTACTAAAACTGGGATTAGCACTTTAAATAATAATTATGAATTCGATATAATTGTATTTGCAACAGGGTATGATGCTATTACCGGTGCATTATTATCAATAGATATGGTGGGTAAAAATAATATCAAACTCAGTGAATTATGGAAAAATGGTCCATCAACTTATCTTGGGCTCCAAGTACCAGGGTTTCCAAATTTTTTTACTATTACCGGACCCGGAAGTCCTTCTGTGTTAACTAATGTTCCAATGGCAATTGAACAACATGTTGAATTTATAACTGATTGTATTTCATACATGGAGAAAAATAATCTTAAAACAATTGAAACGAATGATGAATCCTCATTAAAATGGAGGGCAATAATTGATAAAGCTGTAAATGAAACATTAATACCAGAGTCAAAAAGTTCATGGTTATATGGGGGCAACATTGAAGGAAAAGCTCAAGTTTTCATGCCTTATCCATCTGGTCTTCCAAAGTATAAAAAATTTTGTGAGGATATTGTTTTAAAAAACTATGAAGGTTTTAATTTTACTAACAATTAAAACCATTCAATGATTATGAATAAGATTGATTTAAAAGATAAATTTGCAGCAGTAAAGGGTACTGCTTATGACCTTACAAGTGGAATAACAAGATACTAAATATATGAAGATAGTTAACGACTTAGGGTGTAGTTGGATTAATGACCTTGATAAAAGATCTATTATAAAAAATTTAGATAAAGATAAATTCTGTGATTGGTTAATTATTGGTGCTGGTTACACAGGTTTATCTGCTGCTAGAAAATTATCAGAACTTCACCCAAATCAAAAAATTATTCTTGTTGATGCACAATTAGCAGGAGAGGGTGCAAGTGGAAGAAACTCAGGATATTTAGTCGATACTACTCTAAATGATGGTTTTACTTCAAATAAAGAACTTTCTAATTATAAGAAGAAAACAGACATTTATAAATTAGGAATTGATGTTGTTAAAAAGTTTATTAAAGAGCATCAAGTTGATTGTGATTTGAATGAAAGTGGAAAATATTTTGCCTCATCAAATGAAAAAGATAGAAAGATATTAGAAAATTTTAGTAAAACTTTATTAAAATTAAACTTTGAACATAAAATTTTAGAAAAAAATGATTTAGGTAAAAGATTAGGTACAAATTTTTATAACTTAGCACTTTATACTAAAGGTGGGATTTTATTGCATCCAGGAAAACTTGTACGAGCAATGGTTGACACTTTACCAGATAATGTTGAGCTATTAGAAAACTCTCAGCTAAACGCATGGGCAAAAAATAGTGATATAGTTATTTGTAAATTTGATAATCATAAAATAATTACAAAAAAAATTATTTTTTGTACTAATGGTTTTTTAAAATCACTGGGTATAAAAAATAATTATAATTTTCCCTTAACTTTAACTGCGAGCATGACAAGATCATTAACTGATACTGAATTTAAATCCATTGGTGAGCCTAGAGAGTGGGGTGTACTACCTGTTAGACCAATGGGTGCAACCATTAGAATGACAAAAGACAAAAGAATTTTAATTAGAAACACTGCTGAAGTTCATAGCCCTTTTAAAATGTCTAAATCAGATTTAGATAAAAGATCTTTTAATCAAAAACTTGGAATTAAAAAAAGATTTCCAAGTTTATCAGATGATATTATTGAATCTAGTTGGTCTGGGATTGTATCTAGAACAAGAAATAGTTCACAAATTTTTGATAAAATTGATAACAACGTTTTTGTAGCAGGTTGCTATAATGGTTCTGGTATTGGAGTTGGAACTTTATTTGGTGAACAGATAGCTATTAAAGCAAGCAATCAAAATAGTGATGAAATTAATATAATAGAATCTAGAAGTAAGCCTACTTGGCTTCCACCACAGCCATTTTTAAATATTGGGGTTAAAACAAGATTAATATTTGAGAGGTTTAGATCTCGATCTGATGTGTAGTTATTGATTTCTTATAAGTGGATAAACTTTAGGGCTTAAATACTTAAAATTAGTAATCATAATTAAGATTAATGTAGTCAATCCAATTCCAATAGTTACCTGCAAAAATATTGATAAATCCAACTTCCAAGTGATTTGAAAAATATTTTCAATGATAAATTGTGAGCCTATAACTGCAAAAAACAAAGCTATTAGAATTATGGATGTGAATATAATAAAAAACTCAATGATTGAAGAAAGTATAACCTCAACTTTGGAAAAACCTAAAATTTTGAATATTAAGTTTTGAAATTCTTTAATCTTACCCTGAACTATAATTGCACTTGATATTACAATTAAACCAATGACTATAGTTATAGCCGAAATAACAGTTACAGCAATAAATACCTTGTTTAATAGATCTGTTACTTTCTCTAAGTAATCAGTAATTTTTATAATAGAAATACTAGGCATTTTATCTATTAAAGCAGTTTCATCAAAATTTTCTAAATTTTTAAATTTTGAAGTAGCCAAATATTCGTGAGGTATATTTTTTGCAAATTGAGGGTTTAATAACATTGCAAAATTAATGGTAAAGTCTCTGTAGTCTACTAACCTAAAGTTTACAATTTCACCATCAATTTCACGACCATAAATATTTAGAGTAAAAATATCACCAATTTTAATATTAAAATCTTTAGCAATTTTGCTATCAAGTGAAATTTGAAGTTTATCAGGTCTATCTAAATCCCACCACTTGCCCTCTACAATTGGGTTATCTTTTAAAACATTATCAGCCCAAGAAGACCTTCTGTCATTTCTAATCACCCAGTGGCTATCATTGCTTGAATCGATATAAGTATTTGGATCTATTCCATTAATTTTTAGAATACCTGTTGAGACCATGGGAACAATTTCAAGGTTAGCTTCTTTATCCATGTCAAAAATTAAATCTTCAAATATTTGTCTTTCATCACTTTGAATACCAATAAAAAAATAATCAGGCGCAAGCTCCGGTATAGATTTTGCAATTTCTCTTTTAAAGTTTGAACCAACAAAAGCCAAAGTTAATAATAAGGTGACGCCCAAACCTAAGGACACAATAGTTATAGGGGTAATACTTTTAGTTTGAGTGATATTTTTAACGGATACTTTAATTGAAATATTTGGATGCTCTTTAAGACTTTTAAATAATTTAATGATCAAGTTTGATAATAAATAAAAAACTAATAGACAAACAAAGAAAGCACCAAAATAACCCAAGCTATAAATGGGGCGAGCTGAACCAATAGTAAATAAAGAAATTAAAATTGATAATAATAATAGACTTAAAACGATTGATTTTTTTGAATAATAAAATTGAAGGTTTTGAAATACATTTCTAAATAAGTTTGAAGCCTTAACTTGATCAATTGCATTAATAGTTGGTATAGAAAATATGATTAATACTAATAACCCTACTGAAAAAACTTTGAAATAATTAAGAATAGAAAAACTACCTTCAATATTTAATCCAAGACCAGCTGATAAATACACATCAACAATAGGGACTAGAAAGAAACTAAAAGAGTAGGCGGCAGTGGATATTATGAATAGAAGAATGAGTAATTGTAGATAGTAGACTATTTTAATATCTTTTGAGAAAAAGCCTAAAGACTTCTTAACTGCTATAGACATATTGTTTTGATTAATGAATGAAAGTAGGGTGTTAGCAATTCCAATTCCTGCAATTAACATCGCACTAATTGATACAAGAGACAAAAACTGAGAGAAATTATCAATTATTCTCTTTAAAGGTCCATCAGATTTTTCGTGATATCTAAGTCTAACCTTTTTTTCATCTTTAAATAATTGCTCAATCTTTTTAGATAAAGCCTTTGGATCATCTCCTTCATTAAACTTTACTTTATATTCATAATTTAAAAAACTGCCTAGGTTATTAAGTTTTAATAATTCTAATGTTTGTTTGCCAGCTAAAGCAAAATCACCAAATACAAAAGCACCTCCAATATCGGGTACAGATTTTACGATACCAATTACAGTAAACAACTGATCTTGAACTTTGATTTTATCATTGATTTCTAAATTAAGATTTTTGAAAATATTTTCATTAACAAGGATTGTATTCTCTATAGTTTGTAATTTTTCAAATACGCCACTTGGTTCATAACCTACCTTGCCAAATAATGGGTAATTTTGATCTACTGTTTTAATTCTAGAAAATATTGATTTATTTTTAGTCTGATTGGTAGTTGAGATCATGGTGCTAAACTCAACCATTTGCGAAACGGTAGCAAATTCTTTAACTTGATTAATTAATTCTAAGTTGCCAATATTACGATTATAATCAATTTCAATATCTCCACCTAAAAGTGCTCTTGAATTATTATTTAATTCTTTATTTAAACTATCTTCAATTGTGAAAATTGAACTTAAAATAAATAAACTGATAAAAAGTGTTAAAATAATACTAGAAATTTTTTTATAATTTCTACTCAAGTCTCTTAAGGCATATATCAAAGTTAACTTGTACTCTGAAAGCTTAGACAATTTTTCCATCTTTGATTTTAATTTTTCTTTTTGCTTTATTTGCAAGTTTTGGGTCATGAGTGACAATAATTAAAGATGATTTTTCTTCCTTAATATATTTAAATAAAATATCTGCAATCATTTGAGAATTTTCACTGTCTAAATTTCCTGTAGGCTCATCTGCTAAAATTAGTTTAGGTTTCATAGCTATAGCCCTTGCAATTGCTACACGTTGCTGTTCACCACCTGAAAGTTGACTTGGTAAATTATTGAACCTATTTTTTAACCCAAATCGATCCAACAACTCTTTGGCTCTTTCATTAGGGTTTTTTAAATTATTTAACTCTAAGGTTAGGGCAACATTTTCAACAGCTGTATAATTTGGAATAAGATAGAAAGATTGAAAAACTATACCTATATTTTTTCTTCTAATTTTAGAAACTTCATCTTCGCTCATTTTAGATATTTCTTGATCCTCAAAAAATATCTTACCAGAGGTTGCTTTCTCTAGTCCCCCAGCAAGCATGATTAAGCTAGTCTTTCCAGACCCACTTTCACCAACTATTGAAATAGACTCATTTTTTTTAGTCTCTAAATTAATATTCTTTAAAACCTTGATAGTATCATTGCCAGTTTGGTATTTAAGATTAACGTTTTTTAGCTTAAGAAGACTATCCATGATTAAAAGATTTATTATTAAAATTATTGCCTTCTGTCTAGTGAGCATAAACGCCAATGCTATAGAAAACGTTATCTTATTTGGTGATAGCTTAATGGCTGGTTATGGCCTTCCACAGGAAAAACATTTAGCCATTGTTCTTCAAAAAAATCTTAATGATAGTGATTATGATCTTGGGATTATTGATGGAAGTGTATCTGGGAGCACATCTGCTGGTGGATTAAACCGTGTAGAGTGGTCTTTATCTCAACCTGATATTGATTTAATGATCTTAGGACTGGGTGCTAACGATATGTTAAGAGGAATAAGTCCCATTGAGACTGAAAAAAATTTAGAAAAAATTATCCAAACAGCAAAACTAAAAAATATAGAAATAATTTTAGCTGGAATGATTGCACCAACGACTCATGGAATTAGTTATAAAAAAAAGTTTGATAATATTTATCCAAGTTTAGCTAAAAAATATGAACTAAATTTAATACCTTTTTTATTAGAGGGTGTAGCTTTAAAACCTGATCTTAATCAAGATGATGGTATGCACCCAAATGAAAAAGGAACTATAATTATAAGTGATACACTTACAAAAAGTATCATCAGTTTTATAAAAAAATAGTATATCGTAATCAAATGTTTTTAAATACAAAACTAAAATCTAGAGAGAAACCAATAAAAGTTGCCTTCATTGGATGTGGAAAATTTGTAAGCATGTTTCTTGCTCAATACAATCAATTACAAAAAATTACTATTGATACTATCGTTGATATTAATATTGATAACGCCAAAAAAAATTGTCTTAAGAGTGGTTTAGCTACAGAGACAGTTGATAAAATACATTTTGTAAATACTTTAGATGAGGCAATTGATAGAGATGTTGAAGTTTTTATAGAAGCTACTGGAAATCCAATCATTGGAACAGTTCATGCTGTAAAGATTATTAAAAACAAGAGACACATCATATTAGTAAATGTTGAAGCTGATGTTACTTGTGGAAAATACCTTGCTGATCTTGCAAAAGAAAACAATGTTATTTGTTCAATGGCATATGGCGACCAACCTTCATTAATTATGGAGCAGATTGAATGGGCTCAATTAAATGGTTTTTCTGTAGTTTGTGCAGGAAAAGGAACGAAGTACCACCCAGATTTTGAATACTCAACACCAGACACGGTTTGGGGTCACTATGGTTTAAGTAAAGAACGTGCTGAAATTGAATCTGGTATGAATCCTAAAATGTTTAATAGTTTTCTTTGTGGTGATAAATCTGCAATTGAAATGTGTGCTGTAAGTAATGCATCAAACTTAAAATGCCCAAGTAATGGATTAACTTTTCCACCAGTTGGAGTATATGATATTGCTAAAAAATTAATTCCAAAAGAAGAAGGGGGCTTAATTGATTATGAAGGTCAAGTTGAGGTCATATCGAGTATTGATTTAAATCAAAAAGATATTCCTAATGATCTTAGATGGGGTGTCTACATAGTAATTAAAGCTCAAAACCAATATGTCAAAAATTGCTTTAAAGATTATGGAATGGTCACAGATTCATCTGGTAGTTATTCAGCTATATGGAGACCATATCACTATATTGGCTTAGAACTTGCTCAATCAATATATGCAATTGCACTTGATCAAAAAGCAACAGGACAAACTGTAAATTATAATGCAGATGTTGCAGCTTATGCCAAAAAAGATTTAAAAGTTGGTGAGCGATTAGATGGTGAAGGTGGTTTTTGTGCCAGAGGAAAATTGATAACTTCTAAAAAATCTAAACAAGAAAACATATTGCCGTTAGGTCTTACTGATAATGCTGTGTTAAAAAAAGACATAAATAAAGATGAGGTTATAAAAATTGACGATGTTGAGTTAAATTTACCCAAAGAGGTAATTGAAGCTAGAGATTATCAGTACAATTTAATATAAAAGGTTAATAAAATTATCTTATGAAAACATACAATATTGCATCAATACCAGGAGACGGAATAGGAAAAGAAGTTGTCCCAGTAGCACAAAAAGTTTTAAAAAAAATTTCAGAACAACATCAATTTAAATTAATAATTGATGAATTTGATTTTTCATCGTGTGATTATTACGAGAAACATGGAAAAATGCTTCCAGATGATTGGAAGGAAAAAATTGAAAAACATGATGCCATTTTCTTTGGTGCCGTCGGTATGCCAGAGCGATATCCAGATCATATAACTTTATGGGGCTCATTATTAAAATTTAGAAGAGAATTTGATCAATACATTAATCTAAGACCAGTAAAATTATTTCCTGGAGTGAAATCACCATTAGCAGACAAAAAACCTGGTGATATTGATATGATTATTGTTAGAGAAAATACGGAAGGAGAATATTCATCTGTCGGCGGTAGAATGTACGAGGGAACAGAACGAGAAATAGCCCTTCAAGAAACAATAATGTCCAAGCATGGTATTGATAGAGTGCAAAAATATGCTTTTGAAATAGCAAAATCACGTAAAAGAAAAAAATTAACTAGCGCAACAAAATCAAATGGTATTTCAATTACAATGCCATACTGGGATGAAAGATTTAATGCTAATAAAAAAGACTACACTGATATCGAAACTGATCAATTTCATATTGATATTTTAGTTGCAAGATTTGTTTTAAACCCTGAATGGTTTGATGTTGTTGTAGCATCAAATTTGTTTGGAGATATTTTATCTGATTTAGGGCCAGCTTGTACTGGTACTATTGGTATTGCCCCATCAGCAAATATTAATCCTGAGAAAAAATTTCCATCTTTATTTGAGCCGGTTCATGGTTCAGCTCCTGATATTGCAGGTAAAGGCATAGCAAATCCTATAGGGCAAATTTGGTCTGGTGCTTTAATGTTAGATTATCTAGGTGAGAAAGAAGCGGCTAATACAATCATGTCTTCAATAGAAAAAACATTATTAGATAAAAAAAATAGAACAAAAGATTTGAGTGGAGAAAGTAATACACTTGAATGTGCGCAAGCTGTATTAGATAATTTATAATTAAATAAAATGATTAAAATAATTCCAAATAAAAAAGATATTGGAGCTGAAATCATTTGTGATCTAATAAAACTTTCAAATCTAGATTTTAAAAAAATAAAATCAGCACTTAATAGATATGGTGTTATATATTTCAAAAAACAAAATTTAACATCGAGCTCTTATGTTAAGTTTGCCAAAAATTTTGGTAAATTAGCAAATTATCCAAGGCTAAAAGGTCTAAGTAAAAAATATCCTCAAATTACAGTAGTTCAAAGAAAATCTTCAGATAAAGGACCTAGTTTTGGTGAACAATTTCATACAGACTCAATTTACACAAATAAACCACCAAGGTTTACCATGTTGTTTTCTAAACTTGTTCCAAAAAAAGGTGCTGCTAATACCGAATTTTGTTCTCAATATTTGGCTTATAGAAATTTACCAATAAATATTAAAAAGAAATTAAAATTAGTGAAAGGTGTTTACTCATCAGAAGGTCCAATATCAATTACCACTAAAGAAAGAGTTAAAGAAAAAGGAAAAAAAATTAATGAGTTAGTAGCTGTTCATAATATTTTTAAAAAAATAAACTTAAATTATACAATTTATTGTAGCCCAGGACATTTCATGGGTTTTAAACCAAAAATTAAAAATCAATTAAAATTAAAAAAATTTTTATTAAAACACCAAATTAAGAAAAAATTTCAATATTCATTAGAATGGGAAAAAAACCAATTAGCAATTTGGGATAATAGATCTATGCTTCATCAAGCAACTCCATTTAAAGGTAATAGAATAATGCACAGAATAACAATTCATTAATGATCAAATATATTCTACCAGCTATAATTGTTCTCTTTATTGTGGTATTCTGGGAAAAAATTACTGAAATAGTATTCAATAAATTTAATATTAGGCTGAATTATATTATTGTGAGTGCTGTGTTAATAACTATCGCTATAATAATTTTATTAATCAATTTTTAAATTCAATGATCTTATTATATTTCTCCTACCTAATCATAATCGTAAATATTTTAATTTTCTCTGTTGGTTATGTAGCTAATATAGCCTTAATTGGTCTATTCTTTGGTGGTTTAATGGCTATCGGAACTGATCCTATAATTCTTATACTAGGTGCTTTGTTAGGTGCTGGATTAGTAGCTAAACCATATAAATTTTCAGTAATATATTTATGGTTAGGTGCAATGTTTTTAACAATGCTAGTGCATGTTATTTTAGGTACTACGAAAGTTATGGTAGATGTAGTTAAATTTGATGCCTTACTAATAATTTCTGCACTCATAATTATTATTACAAGTTTCTTTAGACCACTGATTATTGAGATGACAGAGGATTTTGATAAAAATGTTAAATAAAGCTCCGAAGTAATGCCTAGAAAACCTAACTACAAAGATTTATTAAAAAAATTCAAAAAAAGAAATATTAAAAATCCAGAAAGAATAGCAACAGCCTATGTCAAAGGATTAACTGCAGGTTCCAAAAAAAAGGCTGCTAAAAATTTAGCAGGGATTATAGATTAAAGAAAAAATGATAAAACTTTTAGGGATCATAGCTCTTGGTTTGTTGTTAATAACTTCATCTCAGGCGGATGATAATGTTGAAATTTATTTGTTAAACCAATTAGATGACCCTAGAGGTTTTTGTATTGATATAAGAGGGCATAAATTAAAAGCAAAAATTGACAAAGGACTTCAGGCACACACTTGTTATTCTTACCAAGGAGAAATCTCTCCAGATCAAGGTTTTAATTCTCTTAAACTAACTAACAACCAATTTATCTTACCATCTTTTAACGTTTGTATGGAAGCCTCA
Organism: Candidatus Pelagibacter sp. uisw_138; assembly: GCF_059512485.2. Lineage (NCBI taxonomy): Bacteria > Pseudomonadati > Pseudomonadota > Alphaproteobacteria > Candidatus Pelagibacterales > Candidatus Pelagibacteraceae > Candidatus Pelagibacter > Candidatus Pelagibacter sp. uisw_138. The sequence goes on from NZ_CM183453.2 coordinate 492,674, forward strand.
TCACTTAAAGCATCAACAAATTTAAAATTAGAAAAATGTGATCGTAACAAGCTTCAAAATTTTGAATGGTCTAATAAAGATGAGATCCGTTTGATTAGTAATAGAAAATTATGTCTTACTGTTGGTCAAGGACAATCTAAGAAAGGTGGGGGTGGAACTCCAGTTCATCTAATGAGAAATTTATCATTGGAACTTTGTAATAAATCATTAAATTCCTATCAAGCTTGGAGTGTAAGAAAATAAATGAAAAAACTTCTATATTTGTTAGTCTTAGATAATGAGTGATATTTTTCCAAAAGGATCAGCATGGATGAATGAGGAATTCATTCAACTTTCTGAAGCAAAAATTCCTATTTTAGATTGGGGTTTTTTAAGATCTGATGCAACATATGACGTTGTTCATGTTTGGAAGGGTAGTTTTTTTCAATTAGATAAACATATTGATCGTTTCTTTAAATCAACAGAAAAACTAAGAATGCCATGCAGACTTAGTCGTGAAGAAATAAAAAGAATATTAGCAGGCTGTGTTAAAAAAGCTGATCTTGAAGATTCTTATGTTGAGATGATACAAACAAGAGGAATGTCTCCAAATTTTGTTAGAGATCCTCGTAAAGCGACACCACGTTTTATGGCTTTTGCAGTACCCTTTGGTTGGATACTTAGGCCAGAAGATTTTGAAAAAGGATTAGATGTTTATTTAACTGATATAACAAGAATTCCCCCAAGTTCAATTGATCCAACTATTAAAAATTATCATTGGATGGATTTAGTCACAGGTATGCTTGATGCTTATGAGAGAGGACATCATACTGCTTTATTGGTAGATGAGGATAACAATATATCTGAAGGCCCAGGCTTTAATATCTTCTCTGTTGATGAAAATGGAATTAATACACCAGACCATGGGGTATTAGAAGGTATCACAAGACAAACAGTTTTTGATTTAGCAAAAGAACTAAATATTAACGTTAATAAAAAATCTATAACGATTGAAATGTTAAAATCATCTAAAGAATTATTTGCAACCTCAACAGCAGGAGGGGTAATGCCAATAACAAAAGTAAGTGGGGAGAATATTAAGCAAGGAACAGTAGGGGATGTTACAAGAAAAATTCATAAACTCTATTGGGATAAGCATTTTGATCCTGAGTGGAGTACATCTATAAATGACATATTATAAAAAATGAAAAAACTTTTAGGGATTATCGTTCTGGGTTTGTTGTTGAGTGGGAATGCTTATGCAAAAGTGAAGTCAAAAGATATAACTTTTCCAGGTAAATTTTATACCAAAGAAATTAAAAGTTGTTCAGCCTTACCAAATAACGTTAAATTTGATAATGCAGAAACGTTTAAAACAATTGAAGATGTAGTTGGGTTTGACTGGGCTAAATTTCATACAGAAACAGGCACTTCATTAATTGTTAATCATGATGTTATTACTGTACCTGGTAAATTAATGCTAACAGCAATTCAACATGCAATTGCAAATAACAATCAGACTAACCTAGATATGGGTAAAGATTTACTGCTAAGAATAGCAAAGGCAGACACTTTATATAATAGTATTAGTTATGAGGAGTTACAGAAGAAGCCTAGATGTTGGGTGAACAATGATCCAGATTCACCTTGTTGGTATCACGAATTTGAGTTTGCAGGTCAAACTTTTGGTAACTTTATGATTGCGGCAATATACTTGAAGTCAGAGTTCAATGAAAAAGAGCTTAAAGAGATGAACAGATACATTGATAAAATGTACAAGAAGTTTTTAAAGCCAATACAGTTTAGGAAAAATGATAAAGGTTTTTATGCTATGGCTAACGGAGGACTATCAACACTGGTTTATGCAAGTTGGACTAACAATAAAAAACTAGCCGCAAAAGAAATTAATCATACGTTTAATGAAATAGATAGTTTGTTTTATAAAGACGGCTATATTAATGATAACTCTTTTAGAGGTCTTAGAGGACAATGGTATCACTCTTATGGAGTAAACATTGCACTTGGCTATGTATATATTGCAAAATTATGGGGAGCAGAAGTACCAGAAAAAGTACAGAACAAATTAGTGAATTCTGCAAAGGTAGTTAACTTAGCAATTACTGATCCAGACGAATTTGCTGAAAGAAAGAACCCGAATGGAAAAGCAAGGAACAGAATTAAAAATAAAAATAGTGCTACACCGCATACACATCAAATGGCAATAGCTATAGATACGTTAATGGAGATAGTTGCTGGTATAGAATTAGAACATGATCCAATTTATCTAAGCAAAAGAAAGATGCATATTCCAGATGGAACTGACGATTTAATAGGATTTAACCCAAATTGTATTCATTGATAATTTTTAATATGAAAAAACTTTTAGGGATCATTGTTCTGGGTTTGTTGTTAATCCCAACATTGGCTTTGTCTGGAACATTTAAAGATGAAGAGGGAAAATTTGGTTTGAAAACCAAGAAGAGTGGATTTAAGTTTCATAAAAACTTTATGGATCATAATGATTACAACTTTCAATACATTAAAGATAAAACAAAAGCACGTGCTGGAAAATATTTTCAGCGATTTGAACTTAGAGATGGTGATTGTTTTAGAGATGATTTTTGGAGTGATTGTGACACTGATCGAGAAAGAGTTGAGTTTTCAACAGAACCAAGACAGGCTCCAAAAGGAAAGCAATGTTACGGATTTAGTTTAATGCTATCTAAAGATTTTTTTGATGTAGCTCCAGCCAGCACTACTTTAGGCCAAGTTCATCAAATTGGTGGTCCAACTGGTACAGCATCAGGTGGCCTAGCTTCTTTTCCACCCTTGATTCAAATTGATGCACATAAAGGATATTTGTTTTTTAATTGGCACGAACTTAGTGGTTCAGCAACAGACGTTATTGATAAATCAGTATATACTACATTAAAGCCACTAAGAAAAATGAAAGAAGTTTGGACGGATATTTCTTTTTGTTTAGATTTTAAAAATAAAAGAATAGATGCATGGGTAGATGGTATTAAAAAAGTGGAAATATTAAAATCTCCAATTTTTTTTAAACCAGAAGGAATATATTTTAAGCATGGTATATATCGTAATTTAATTAGTAAGTATAAAGAGCTCAAAAATCGTAAAATGCGAACTCAAGTTGTTTTTTATGATGAAGTTAGAAGAGGAAATTCAATTAAAAAAGTGGACAGAAATATCAATCCAAAACTTAAGCCTGTTGATTGATTGATTTAAAATGAAAAAACTTTTAGGGATCGTGGTTCTGGGTTAGGATTTAATATTGGATTATTTGATTTTTTTTATGGCAACTTTATCGCCGTGAGGTCTGTAATCAGGATCTAATAAAGTCCTAGTCGCATTCATATCTGTCTTGATATATTGCTCTATAAGTTTGAATCTTTTAAAATGACCTTTTGTTTTAATATCTTTTGTAACTGTTTTCTCAGTCCATGTTTTTGGACTTTCGTTATCGAATGCAGCTCTTTTTTTAGGTCCCTTAATCAAAGTATCTAAACAGGTATCAAAAAATTTATCTTCAATAGCTTTCAAACATATTTTTCTAACTGTTAAATCAGGAACTTTATCTTTAATCATTTGTGCGGCTGCCTTACCATACGCACCATTCATTAATTCTCGGGCTATGGATTTTTCTCTTGGTTTAGAAACTACGTATCCCTTTTCCTCTAATAATAATTTAGCTTCTTCAAGTATTTCTGCTGTCTTCCTGTCTACGTTTGAATATTTCTTGTCTACGATGCCCATGATGCAAGTTTAATTTATCTAGACATTTGGTGCAAGAACTTTGGCGAAGCCAGTTGTTCAAGCACTTATGGAGTGCAGTTGAATTTTCAGTTAGTGATGAATGACTTTTTGACTAAGACATAATATTTTTGTAATAAATTTTTTAATTAAATGATGTTATCCACGGAAAAGCTTTGTGTGGCTAGGGCAGAGTGAACGTGAGTATATCTAGCTAGATATAGTAACGTTAAATGTAAGCACATAAGGTACAAAAAAGAAAAAGATTCAAAAACTTAAACGTGTCTGGGACCACTATTGATTAGTGGTTCTGGGTTTGTTATAGGATTTTATGGGATGACTAGAAGACAACTAGAAGACAGACCTCTATAAGACCACTAAATCCAACTTTTGCTTTCCTAATCTTTCATTGCCATTCTCTGTCACAAGATAGGTTTCACCTAAATTCATGGCTAGATTGCTGTCTGAATCCATCAATATCATATGCATGAAGAAAACATTACCAGGAGTTATTACATAAGGATTACCAGTGTATAGCATTGGCCAGTCCATCCAATTGGGAGAGAAGGTTGAACCCAATGAATAACCACAAGCATTCATTCTTGCTTTATTGTATCCAAGGTCATCAAAAGTTTTAGCGTGTATATCAAATACATCTCCAGCAGTTTTTCCTGGTATTAAAGTCTTCGCACAATTATTTAAAGCTTCAACACAGGCCTCATGCATCTTAATATGTTTTGGATCAGTTTTACCAATGGGGATAGTCCTAAACATTGCAGAGTGATAATGTTTATATGTTCCAGCCCATTCAATAGTTAACTGATCAGTTTTTGATAGAATTCTTTTCTCAGATTGATATCTGCATAGTAATGCGTTGTGTCCTGATCCAATTATATATTCATTTGCTGGATAATCACCGCCACCTTCTAAAACAACTCTTTGCATTTCAGCTAAAATTTTTGCCTCACTAGCACCAGTTTTTGCATATTTCCACGCTTCATCAAGACCTTGATCGGCAAGTTCTGCAGCTTTTTTTACATAAATAATCTCCTCTTGTGATTTAATAACCCTATGCTTAGTAATTAATTCAGATTGATCTTCTACTTCACAATAACCTTCTAGTGATTTATTGAGTCTTAAAGCATTACGACCTGTCATACCGTAAGCTTCATATTCAATTCCAATTTTTTTATCTTTTAAATCTAGTTCATTTAAGATGATTTTAAGATCATCTGTAGGGTTAGATTGGTCTTTATCTACCCAAATTCTTATATCTTCAATGTTCGAAGTGTTTTGTGCTTGTCTTAAATCTGGAGCCCTTGTTAAAAGAATAATATTTCCTTTTTGGTCTAGTATTAAAGTTTGAAAAAAAACATAACCAAAGGTGTCATACCCTGTAAGCCAAAACATAGACTCTTGTCTGAACATTAAAAGAGCATCTAAATTTTGCTCTTTCATTGATTTTAGAACATCTCGTTTTCTTTTAGAAAATTCTTCTGCTGTAAAATGCAATCCCATTAATGGATGATAGCTTTTGCTGTACCTACCTTATCAATTTTACCTGCATACAATCCTTTACCAAGTATGGGAACAACGCCAACTGTTGAACCGGTAAATACGTAGAAATCTTTATTAAGATTTACTTTATCTTTTTTAAGTTTGTTTAGTACAAAACGAAGTGAATTTAGAGGGCTAACATAAACAGCTCCTGTATTACCTGAAACAGTCTGATTTATTTTCTTATTTGAAATAATTGTTTTAAGGTTACTAATATTAATCTTTTTATACTTTTTCTTTTGTCCAATTAAAAATTTTACATTTGCACCAAAATCACTAGATAAATCACCAAAAGAAGTAACACCTTTCTTCTTTTGTCTATACCCTACAACCTCAATACACGGCGCCATATGAGAAATATATTTAGAAATATTTTTCATAGTTATTAAACTTTTTGATAGAAAGAATTTTTTTTTAATCAAATAACAAACTTCTAACTCTATACCTAAAGTAGATTTATTAATTTTAACCTTTTTTCCACTTTTTAAAAAATTTCTTTTATAAATAGATGCGTAAAAAGGCTCTTTTTCTTTTAATTTTTTCATTACAGGAATTCCTGTTCCACCAGCCTTAAATCCGATAATAGGTTCTTTAATTTTACTTTCACATAATTTTCTAAATTCATCAGCGTCAGTAAGTTTTTTTGTAATTTCTTGAGGCAGTGGTGAGATCATCTTATTTTTTAAAAATGCGTTAACAAGTCTGTCTGAAATTTTATTTTTTAAATTTTTATTCATCTAACTTTTTTATTTCAATACCGACATGGGATCAAGTCTTGTTTGAAACCAATTAACTCTAAAATCTAAATGGGGTCCAGTAGACCTTCCGGTAGAACCGACAGTTCCTATAATATCTCCTTGGTTAATTTTGTCCCCAACTGAGACTAAAATATTTTCAAGGTGAGAATATATTGTTGAAATACCATGACCATGGTCCATGATGATCGTACCACCTGTATAGTATAAATCATCTTCGGCCATTGTAACAAATCCAGCTCCTGAAGATTTTATCGTAGTTCCTTGTTTTGCTGCTATATCTATACCGTAGTGAGGCCATTTTGCTTTACCATTTAAAATTCTTTGACTGCCATAGACACCACTAATAATTCCTTCAACAGGCATCATAAATTTATCTTTAAAAAAATTTAAATCAGAATTTATTGCTCTTGCCTCACCAATTGCATTATTTTCTTTTTTAATTCTTTTATAAACAGATTCAGGAGGGGTCACTTTACTTTCTTCAAGACCATCAATTCTTTGAATGTTGTACTTTCTTTTTAAAACTGTTTTTGTAATTGTTGATTTTTTTCCATCTAATATTTTAGTAAATGTTAAATCAAACTTTCTATCTCTATCAATTCCAAAAACAAAAAAACCATCTTTTGATATTTTTACTTCTTTTTTGTCTACAATAATTTTTGCATTTAGATTTGTTTTTCCTAGAATATAATGCCCTTGTATAAATTTTCCCTGAAACTCAATAGCATTAACCTGAGATGTTAAAGAAATTAATGATACTAAAAGAAATTTATAAATTACTTTGCAGTCCATCCACCGTCTACTAAAATTGATGTGGCCGTAACCATTGATGATGCAGAAGAAGCTAAAAAACAAACACTTGTTGCAACATCACTTTCTGTTGCTAATTTTCCCATGGGTATGTTCCCTAGAGCTAGCTTTTTAAATTCTTTGTTTTTAAAAAATTTTTTAACCATTGGTGTTGCAACAAAAGTAGGGGCTACTGTATTTACCCTAATATTGTTTTTTGCAAGCTCTACACCCATACCTTTAGTTAAACCTTCAATTCCAAATTTTGTCATATTATAAACATTTCTACCAGCCATTCCAACATGGCCAAGTTGTGAGGACATGTTAATAATTGATCCACCTCTTTTTTTATTCTTTAACATTTTTTTAACAACTAATTGAGCCACATTAAAAGCAGCTTTTAGGTTTAAATCTACTAAGTAGTTCATACTTTCTTGTTTAATTTTTTCAAAAGGTTCTGGGATATTTGTCCCAGCATTATTAACTAAAATATCTATGATTTTAATCTTATCTAGATTTTCTTTTAATTCTTTGTAATTCATTACATCGCAATTAACTTTGATAACTTTACCTTTTATCTTTTTTATTTCTTTTTCAAGTTTATCAAGATCTGATTGAGTTCTGCTTAATGCGATAATTGTAGCTCCAGCTTCAGCAAGAGCAATAGAGCAGGCTCTTCCCAATCCCTTGCCAGCACCTGTAACTAATGCATATTTGTTTTTAAGATTTATTTTTTGTAAGTACATTTAAATAAATAATTTTAAATCACTATAGATTAATTCGATTGCAACAACTAGTATAGCAATCAAACCAATCCAAGCTATCCATTTATATTCATTAATCCATCTTGATATAACAGTTGCAGCTGTTGCCATAAGAATTATTGATAAAGCTAGACCAAATATTAGTAATACATAGTGATCACCAGCAGCACCAGCTACACCTAAAACATTATCTAAACTCATTGTAAAATCAGCAAGTAAAACTGTCCATATAGCTTTCATGAAACTTGAGTTATCTACCTTAATATCTTCATCACCTGACTGACCTTTGATTACATCTGTGTAGAGTTTGTAGACTATATAAAGAAGAAGTAATCCGCCTATCAGTCTTAATCCTGTTATTTGTAATAAATAGGCAGTTAACATGGTTAGGATAATTCTTAAAATTACCGCACCACCTATTCCCCAAAAGATTACTTTTTTTCTTTTTTCTGCTGGAAATTTAGAAGCAACCATTCCAATAATAATGGCATTATCTCCTGCTAAGACTAAATCTATAAATATGATTTGACCTAAGATTACAAGTTGTTCAGGTCCAAATAATTCTGCAAACATCAGTTGTTTAGTATCATATCAGCACCTTTTTCTGCAATCATTATTGTAGGTGCATTAGTATTTCCAGAGGTGATATTAGGCATTATAGAAGCATCAATCACTCTTAAATTTTTTATACCATGAACTTTTAATTGGTCATCAACAACAGCCATATCGTCTTGACCCATTTTACAAGTTCCTACTGGATGAAATATTGTTTGTGCGTAATTACTTGCAGCTTTCACTAGCTCCTCGTCATCTTGAATATTGGCACCAGGTCTAAATTCTTCAGGTTCATATTGTTTAAATTCATTGCTATCTAAAACAATTTTTCTAATTAATCTTAAACCTTTAGCAGCTACTATCCGATCCTCATCACTTGAAAGATAATTCATCTTAATCTTTGGATTTTCTCTACTGTCTTTACTTATAATATTAATTTCACCTTTACTCGTCGGTCTGATGTTAGCAACAGTAGGGGTGAATGCAGCAAAATCATGTAAATTTGAACCACCCAATTTATCTGTACTAATTGGCTGAACATGAAATTGTAAATTAGGAGTTTCTTTAGATGAGTCACTTTTTGCAAATCCACAAAGTTGACTAGCACCCATAGTCATTGGACCACTTCTTAAAAAAACATATTCCATTCCAATCATTAATTTACCAATTAGACTGTTAATCTTTTTATTCAAAGTTTTAATATTTTTAACTTTATAAACAGGTCTAAACATTAAATGGTCTTGTAAGTTCTTACCTACACCAATAGAATTTTTTACAACATCAATTCCAAGTTTAGATAATTTTTCACCATTACCAATACCAGAAGTTTGAAGAATTTGTGCAGAACCAATTGAACCAGCACTTAAAATTATTTCCTTGTTTGCTTTAGTTGTAAAAGATTGGTTATTTTTCCAGTAAGAAACACTGACAGCTTTTTTATTTTCAAAGTTTACCTTTTCAACATGACACTTTGTTTTAATCTTTAAATTTTTTCTATTCTTAATTGGATTTAAATACCCTACAGCTGTGCTACATCTTAAGCCATTCTGTTCTGTTACTTGAAAGTAACCACATCCAAAATTATCACCCTTGTTAAAATCATTTACTTTAGGAATACCAATTTCTTGAGCTGCATTCATGAAAGCATCTAATATAGGTAATTTTATTCTTTGATCTGAAACAGATAATGGTCCACCAACACCATGAAATTGACTTTGGCCTCGCTCTTGATTTTCAGCTTTTAAAAAATAAGGCAAAACATCATTCCAGCTCCAACCCTTATTTCCCAATTGTTTCCAAATATCATAATCTTGCTCTTGCCCTCTTATATAAAGTAGTCCGTTTATAGAGGAGCTTCCACCAAGAGTTTTTCCTCTAGGGTAGGGTATAGATCTGTTTTCCATCGTTTCATCAGGCTCTGTTTTATAACACCAATCCGTTTTTGGATTATGCATTGTTTTATAATACCCAACTGGAATATGAATCCATGGGTAGGAATCGTTTCCACCAGCTTCAATTAAAAGTACTTTGTTGTTTGGGTTTTCTGAAAGTCTATTAGCTAAAACACAGCCAGCTGACCCAGCACCAATAATTATATAATCAAAACTATCCATCAGAATAATGAGCTTATAATGTGCAAAATTAAAAAATACTAGTGTTCACGGTAATTTTAGGTTCTTAATAATAATATTAGCTCTTGTTTTAGATTTATTTCTTTGAAAGAGTTCTTTTTTTATAAAAAACACAACGAGAGGGAAAATAAATATGAAAAAAGTCATATCATTGTTTGTTGGATCACTTCTACTTACTGTAATGACAGTAACAGGTGCATCTGCACAAACTCTTAAGTGTCAAACCGTAATTAGTGCAAAAGCTGATGAAGTAGTGATGTTGAAAGACTTCACTGATACAGTTACTGAACTAACGGGTGGATCACTTAAGTTTGAAATTATGCCAGCTGGATCAGTAGTAGGTGTAAAAGAAACTTTGGATGCAGTTGATAAAGGATTAATCGATTGTGGTTTTGCTTGGACTCACTATTGGTCAGGCGATCACCCAGCAGCTATGTTATTTGGTTCGCCAGTAGCAGGTGCAGGTGTTGGTATCGATAACATCGCTTTTTTATCTTGGTTCCAATATGGTGGTGGTAAAGAACTTTATGACCAACTATGGACTGAGATGGGAAGAGACATTAAAGGATTTATGTTACAACCAGTAGGTCCTGAAGCTTTAGGTTGGTTCAAAGAGCCAATTAATAGCATGGCTGACTTTAGAAAGTATAAGTTCAGAACTCCTCCGGGAATTCCTGGCCAAACTTATAAAGACATTGGTGTAGCTTCTGTTGCAATGGGTGGTGGAGATATTTTACCAGCTCTTGAAGCAGGAACAATTGATGCTGCTGAATGGTGTTGTCCTAAGCCGGATATGACATTTGGTTTCCAGAAAGTTCTAAAACATTACTACCTACAAGGTCTTCACCAAGTAGTAGTAAATGCTGACTTCTATATTACAGGCTCTAAGTACAAAAAGATGTCTGCTTTAGAGAAAAAAGCTTTAGAAGTTGCTGCAAATGCATCTTTATCAAAATCTATGAGTTACAGAATATACGAAAATGGAAAAGCTCTACATGAGCTAACTACGAAGCATGGTGTTATTTTACATGATACTCCTGCTGACTACTTCCCAGCGTATATGGCTGCAGCAAAAGCAGCTTTAGAAAAAAACTCAGCTAAGAATCCGTTCTTTGCTAAAGTTTGGCAGTCTCAAAAAGACTTTGCCGATATCGCTGTACCTTTTTGGTCTGGATCTCAAATGTCTAATGCTAAGCTAGGAATGGCTCACGCAGCAACATTAAAGTAGTATTTAGATAAAAGATTATCACAATTGAAGCGGGCTTAACAGTCCGCTTCTTTTTTTTAGAGAATTTACTTATGCCAAGAAACCACAATTCAAAAAAACCTAAAAAATCGATCAAGCCTATGAAGCTTGATATTTCAGATGAAATGATTGCTGAAAGAAGAGGTGGTTCAGGTCCAATGCCCAAAGACATGCCTAAATGGATGGCATTAACTATTACAAAAATTGATTTTGCCAACAAGTGTGTCGGCAACGTGGTTTGTTGGATTATCATACCTCTGATATTTGCAATGGTTTATGAGGTTTTGGCTAGAAAACTTTTTAATGCCCCAACAATGTGGGTGTACGATATGAGTAGATTTTTTTATGGCGCGTTATTTATGCTAGGCGCTGGTTATGCTTTATCAAAAGGAGTTCACATAAGAGCAGATTTTTTATATAGAAATTTTAAGACTAAAACCCAAGGTAGAGTAGACTTTTGGTTATACTTATTATTTTATTTTCCGGGTTTAATTGTTTTTTTATATATGACTACTGGCTTTGTTCAGGAATCAATTATGAGAGGTGAAAGAGGCATGGACACTGCTTGGATGCCGTACATGTGGCCAATAAAATCTTCTTTATGGTTAGGAATAGTATTTTTGCTTATTCAAGGAATTTCAGAATTATTTAAGAGTTATTGGGCGGCTACTAAAGGTGTATGGCCAGGGGGAGAAGAATAATGTTAGCTGAATTCATGGATCCAGCTATTTTAGGATTTATCCTTATTGGTGTAATGCTGTTTTCTATATTTGTAGGTTTTCCAATTTCATTTACTTTAATATTTTTAGGTTTTTCTTTTGGATATCTAGGATTTGGTAAATTAGTATTTTATTTAATGACCTTACAATTCTCAATGGTCATGACCGAACAAACTCTTGCAGCAGTTCCTCTCTTCGTCTTTATGGGGATTATGATGGAACAAGCTGGTTTAATGGAGAGATTATTTTCAGCATTTCAATTAATGCTAGCTAAAGTAAGAGGCTCTTTATATTACGCTGTATTATTTGTTTCAGTTATTTTTGCTGCAGCAACAGGGATTGTTGGGGCATCCGTAACAATTTTAGGAATTATGGCGGCTAAATCTATGAACAAATCAGGCTACAATGTTCGTCTAGCAGCTGGAACAATTACTGCTGGTGGAACCTTAGGTATTTTAATTCCACCAAGTATTATGCTTGTTGTAATGGGACCTATTATGGAGATACCTGTCACAGACTTATTTGCTGCAGCGATTATTCCAGGAATATTACTAGCAACACTTTATGCAGCTTATACAACTATTAGATGTTGGATTGATCCAAGTTTAGGACCAGTACTACCAGTTGAGTTAAGAGCCACTAGTATGTTAGCTGTCTGGAAAGAATTTTTTATTGGTTTAGTTCCACCAGCAGCCTTAGTGTTTGCTTCACTTGGAAGTATTTTATTTGGTTTTGCTACACCAACAGAAGCAGCTGGTTGTGGTGCAATGGGATCTTTATTACTAGCTATAGCTTATAGAAAATTAACATTTGGAAGATTACAAGAAGCTTTAGTTAAAACTTTAGAAATTTCTGCATTGATAATGGTTTTGGTTGCAGCATCAAACTTTTTTGGAGCTGTATTTTCAAGACTGGGAACACCAATGCTTTTAACTGATTTCTTGCTAGGTTTAGAAATGAACAGATACTTAATCCTTGCAATGATTATGGTTATGATTTTTCTTTTAGGATGGCCTTTAGAATGGGTACCAATAGTTATGATTATAGTGCCAATTATATTGCCATTAGTTGAAGCACTTGGTTTTAATTTAACATGGTTTGCAATACTTGTTGCGGTTAATCTCCAGACCGCCTGGCTCTCACCACCTGTTGCTCTATCAGCTTATTTTTTAAAAGGTGTAGTTCCAGAATGGGATCTTAAAGATATTTATCATGGGATGATGCAGTTTATGGTTATCCAAGTTATTGGTTTAATTTTAATTATAGTATTTCCACAGATTGCTTTGTGGCTTCCAGCCTATCTATATGGACAGTAGAACTTATTAGTTTATTATAGTTTTAGTGAATCAGATGAAATCAAAAAATACTCTAATTAATTGGGAACTAGTTGCGGTTAATCCAAACGATAAAAATTGGAATTGGAAAGACCTGTTTTATTTTTGGGCAAACAATATCCAAAGTTTGATTGCCTTTTCTTTAATTGCTTCACTTTATTTAGTTTATGAATTAAATGTTTTTGTAGTTTTAACTGGATGTTTAATTGCTTCAATATTTGTTTATTTCTTTGCAAATTTGATTGGTAAACCATCTCAAAAATATGGACTTCCTTTTTCAGTAATCCTAAGAAGTTCAATTGGTGTAAAAGGAGCTAAATATTTTGCTCTATTAAGAGGACTGGTTGGAATTTTCATGTTTGGAATTCAAACATATTTTTTATCAAAACTTTTTAGCTACTTAATTAGAATAACATTATACTCTATCGAAAATTCACTCTTAGATGGGGATATATTTTTAGTATTTGTTTTTGGTTTAAATTTAATTGATTGGACAGCATTTATTTTTGCAATTTTATTACAAGCTTTTTTATTTAGTAAAAGCCATCAGTTTAATAGATTTATAATTAAAATTTCCGCAATTACCGTTTATTCAGGAATGCTTATATTTTTTTTAACAGTCTTTCTTTACGATGTTAAAGTTACATCTGCTGCATTTGTTGATATTTTTTCAATACAAAATGTTTTAAATAGTAACAATATTGCACCATTAATTACTGTGGCAGGAACTTTATTTGCTTATTTTTCAGTAGTTATAGTCAACTACGGTGACTTTAGTAGATATGTAAAAAATGAGAGTGAATTGAAAAAAGGAAACTTAAGCTTAATATTAAATTTGATAATCTTTTCTTTCTTTGCAATTTTTATAGTAATTGGATCAGATATTTTCCTTAATAAAAATTTAGAACTCATGGAAAGAATTTTAACAAACCCTACAGATATTATTGGGAAAATTGATAATTCGGAGTTAACCGTAATTGTATTGTTTTTTATAGTTTTTGCATCTGCATCAACAAATTTAATAGCAAATTATATTCCAGCTCAAAACTCATTGCTTAATTTTTTTCCTCAAACACTTAATTTAAAAAAATCTGCTATTGTTATTAGTATTATTGGTTTTATTGTTGGCATACTTTGGTTACCATTATTAAGTCAGATTGGAATATTAGCATTTGTAGATACACTTGGTTCTTTTTTTGGTCCATTGTTTGGTGTTATGATTGTTGATTATTATTTATTAAAAAAAACAAACTTAAATAATAATGAGATTTTCTCTTTAGATGAGAAGGGCATATATTTTTATTCTAATGGCTGGCATTTAAAAGCCATCTACTCACTAGTTTTAGGATTTATTTTTGCAGCCTCAACTATCTGGAATGAAAGTTTAATGAGCTTTCATTCTTATTCTTGGATCATTGGAGCCTTTGTTTCGTCTCTAACTTATTATCTTTTAGCTAGCAAACAAACCTATGCATCAGTTTGATTTAAATAATAGAACAGCAATTATCACAGGAGGAGCCCAAGGTTTTGGCCTTGATATAGCAAAGAGATTTTTAAACTCAGGAGTTAAAACTATTATTTGGGATATAGATGAAAATGAACTTAAAAAAGCAACTCAAGAGTTAAACAATCCAAATCTGTCTTATAACGTTGTTGATGTGTCTAATTATAAAAATGTTAAAGAAACTGTCGATCAAATAACAAAATTTACTAATATTGATATTTTAATTAATAATGCTGGTATTACAGGTTCGACATCCTCTCTATGGGATTATGATGTTGATGAGTGGAATAAAATAGTACAAATAAATTTAATGGGTACTTTTAATTGCTGCAAGTGCGTTGTGCCTAATATGATTAAAAACAATTATGGTAGAATTATTAATGTTGCATCTGTAGCTGGTAAAGATGGAAATGCTAAAGCTAGTGCTTACAGCGCAGCTAAAGCAGGGGCAATTGGTTTAACTAAATCTTTAGGTAAAGAACTAGCTGATAAGAATATAGCTGTAAACGCAGTTACTCCAGCTGGTGCAAAAACAAGAATTCTTGATCAAATGTCAAAAGAGCATGTTACTAGAATGCTTTCTAAGGTACCTAGAGGTAGATTTTTAGAGATTGAAGAATTTACTTCATTAATTTGTTGGTTAGCATCAGAGGAAAACTCATTTTCAACAGCAGCTGTTTTTGATATTAGTGGTGGTCGATCTACTTATTAACTAACACTCTAGTTTCTACATTAAGAGACTTACTTTCTTTAGAAATAACTGGTGCCAATAGAATTACAGACCAATATATTAGCAAAACAAATATAGAAATTAACTTCATTACATCTATCTAGTATCCAATATTGATCATTTAATGCTTAAAGTGTGTTGAAATATTGTTTTTAAATTTAATTTAGATATACCGTCAATTTGATGAAATTTTTTTTAATATTATTTGGATGGTTATTTTTAATAACAAAACCTTTGTTAGCTGAAAATGTTAAGGTTTTTGATTTTACTAATGATGAGCTTAACACTTTAAAAGTTAAAAAAGTTAAAGGAGAGACCAATTGGACACTTGGATCTAATGAAAACGGCAATTTTATCAGAGCAGAAGCCAAAGGTGTTGGGTCAGGTCTAGGAAAAGAAATTAAAATTGACCTAAATAAAACTCCTTTTATTAATATTACATGGAAAGTTGAGAAAGATTTATCTGGCATTATAGAAACTAGTAAAAAAGGGCACGATTATGCCGCTAGAGTATTTGTGATAAAGAAAACAGGTTCCACAGCATTATCTAATAGAGCAATTAATTATGTTTTTTCTAGCAATAATGATGTTGGAAAAAATTGGCCAAGCCCATATACAAAAAAATCTATTGATTACGTTCTCTCAACTACAAAAGATAACAAAAATACATGGGTTACCGTTAAAGCTAATGTGCAAAAAGATTTTAAGAAACTTCATGAAATTGACGTTACAGAAATTTCGGGTATTGCTATAATGACTGATACTGATAATTCTAAATTAAAAGCTATATCTTATTATCAAGATATTTATTTTTCAGCTGAATAAGATTATTTAAATACTTTTTTAAGACCAGTACTTAAAAAGATAAAAGTACAGTCACAATTACGTCTTCAATGGGTGCAGCACTAGGATCAAAAAATTTCAAGCAATTACACATAAAAGCCTAATAATATAAACATTCATTGTTATATTATATCTTAGTTTGATGTTAAAAATATTTATTTTTAATAATATAAATTTATGCACGAAAATTTTTTTCACAATATAAAGGTTTATTATGAAGACACTGATGCTGGTGGTGTTGTTTATTATGCAAATTATTTAAAGTTTCTTGAAAGAGCAAGAACTGAAGCATTGTTTACAATCGGTTTTAATAATAAAAAAATTAAAGAAGATTATGGAGCCTTAATTGTTGTTAAATCTTGTAACATTGAGTACAAAAAACCATCTTATCTTGAAGACGAGCTAAAAATTAGGTCCTTTGTTAAATCTGTTACAAAGACTTCTTTTTTTATGTCACAATTTATTTCTAGAGATGACGAATTAATTGTTGAGGCAAAAGTGCATTTAGTTTTTGTAGATAAAGATGGAAAACCTATAAAAGTTCCAGAAGTTATTTTTAAAGATTTTAAACCCTATTTTTGCGATAGTATAAAAATTAAATAATTTTCTTAGCCTTCTTAAGCAAGCTTACCATTTTTTGTATATTAATTATTTTTCTATTAACATTCCTTGGGCTAGGATGATAACTTGGAATTAGGATTTTATTATCAGGCAATATATATTTTGCACCATGTACGAAGGGTAATTTTTTTTTAAAATTATAATTTTTTTTATAAAATTTTATACAATTATCAAATGAAACTTTACCAAGAGCTATGATGACTTTTAAATTCTTTAACAACAGCAGTTCACTTTTAAAAAAATTTGAACAATTAGATAATTCTTCATTTAAAGGTTTATCTTCTGGTGGGACACATTTTAGAATATTTGTAATATAAGTTTTATTTAATTTTAGCCCATCATCAATATGTGTAGAGGTTGATATATTTGTTATGTTAGCTTTAAATAAGCAGTTAAATAAGAAATCTCCTGATTTATCTCCAGTGAAGGCTCTGCCTGTCCTATTTCCTCCGTGTGCTGCTGGTGCCAGACCTACAATTAATAGTTTAGCATCAATATCACCAAATCCCGTGACTGGTTTAGCCCAATAAGTTTCGTTTATATTTTGCTTTCTTTTCTCTATAGAAATCTTTTTACTAAATTTAATTAACCTAGGGCAACTTTTACATTTAACTATTGAATTATTTAATTTTTTGAATTTTATACTCATATATGAAACTTATAAAATTTTTTTTACTAATACTTTTATCTTTCAATATTTCAGTAAAAGCAAATTCAAATGATAAAATACAAAATTTATTAAAAGAAGGTGAAAAATTAATATTTATAAGACATGCAGCTGCACCTGGTGGAGGTGATCCGGTAGATTTTGATATATTAAGATGTGAAACTCAACGAAATTTAAGCAAAGAGGGTATTGCACAATCTAAAAATATTGGGAAGTTTTTTTCAGAAAACAATATTAAAATTGATAAGGTGTTATCAAGTGAGTGGTGTAGATGTAAGCAAACAGCACAATATGCTTTTAACGAATATGAAACAAAAAGTTTTTTAAATTCATTTTTTAGTGAAAAATTTTCAAGTAATAAGAACAAACAAATAAAAGATTTAAAAGAATACATTAATGAATGGAGTGGTGATAATAATTTAGTGTTAGTTACACATTATGTAACAATTCAAGAAGTGCTAAATATTACACCTTCTTCTGGAGAACTAATCATAGCAGATAAAAATTTTAATATTCTTGCTCGACAAAATTTTTAAAAAATATAAACTAATTAAATGTCATCAAAAAAAGCAATGAAGTTAGCCCAAAAACAAGCTTATGCAAAGCATCGAAGCAATATTACAAATACTAAATTTGGAGCAAAAAAATTAAATTTTGTTATCAAGACCCACAAGACTAGCGTTATAAATAAAAAGTCTTAACTTTCTTTTTCAAAAAGCTCTACATTATTGCAAGTTGATACTTTCGAAATAGCTTCTTCACCATTAATTACTGTTTTAATGTTAATTATGGGGTTATTTTTTTCAAAAACTAGTTGAGTATAAAATTGTGGGTAACCAATTTTATCTGTAAAGATTAGATTTTTATCCTTATAAACAAATCTTTCTAAAGTGTTGTCTTTCTTTATACTTAAGTCTGTTCTTTTATGCTTTTTATATGTTTTGTTGTCATAAATATAGTTTCTAATCATCAAAGATTTTTCTAAATCTAAGATGTATTCATTTTTAATAAAACTATCATTTAAATTTTTGCATCCCGTCAAAAGCATTATTTCTGAAAAAACTACTGTTTGAAAATTAAGTAAAAATGTTAAAATTATCAAAAAATTAATACTAAAACTATTTTTTCTCATTTTTATCTGCATAAAATAGTGTGATTAAGAAAATAATTGTCCATACAAATATTGAAATAGTTTTTATAAATGATGTTTCTGCACCCCAAACTTTTAAAAAAAAAGCACCAATTAAGATACCAAGTACATAAATTATAGTTGCTAGTGTTGTTTTATTCATTTAATCAAATTTTTTTTATAAAGTGAAATTCCATTCTCAACTTTATGATTATAAGATTCTTTAAAACTTTCTAATTGCCAGCCACTCAGTCTTGCCTGGATATCAGTTAGATTAGATTTTTTCCATTCATTTGATGTTTCTTCTAATTTCCACATCTTTTTTTCCTCATTATTTCTACCACAACCATAACAGTATCCAGTTTGAGGATCTATTTTACATATGCTTATACATGGAGAAACAATCATTTTTTTTAAATTTTTAGTTAATATAATTGAATATTATTATATTTCATAATTATTCTCATTGGACAAATAGAATCTATCCTATATAAAGCCTCATGAATTGTGGGCGAATGGCGGAATTGGTAGACGCGCTGGTCTTAGGAACCAGTATTGAAAGATGTGAAGGTTCGAGTCCTTTTTCGCCTACCAACAAGTTGAAAAAATTATGAAAGTTACAGTAGAAAATAAAAAAGGTCTAAATAAAGACATTAAAGTTTTCATAGATAAAAAAACTATGAACTCTTATATGGATGAAAAATATGAAGAAATTAAAAATACTGTTAACTTAAAAGGTTTTAGACCTGGAAAAGTTCCTAAAGAAATTTTAAAAAGACAATTTGGTCAAGCAATTTTTAGTGAAGTGCTTGATAAAGTTCTTAAAGACACTTCTGTTAAAGCTTTAGAAGATAATAAAATTAAACCAGCTGGACAACCTAAGCTTGATCTTAAAACTTATGGTGAGGATAAAGATCTGGAATATGTAATGTCAGTAACAGAACTTCCAAAAGTAGAGCTTAAGTCTGTTGAAAATATTAAATATGATGAATATTCAGTTAAAATTGATGCAAATGAAACTGACAAAAGAATTAAAGAAATAGCCAAAAGTCAAAATAATTTTAAAGAAGTGGCAGCTGACGTTAAAGCAGTAGATGAAAATTTGGTTATTTTTGATTACAAAGCAACAATTGATGGAAAAGACTTTACTGGTGGTGAAGGAAAAAATACTCAATTAATTTTAGGAAAAGATTTATTTATTAAGGGTTTTGATAAACAACTGACTGGTGTTAAAAAAAATGATGAAAAGTCTGTTGACGTTACGCTTCCTGAAAATTATCCACAAAAAGAATATGCAAATAAAAAAGCTAATTTTGTCTGCAAGATTATAGAAGTTAAAAAATCAGAAGAGGTAAAAATTGATGATGACTTTGCAAAAAATTTAGGTGCAAAAGATCTTGCTGATTTAAAAACATTAGTAAGCAAACAGATCAACGACGAGTATAAAAATTCTTTAGATAAATTAGTTAAAACTCAAATCTTGAAGGAAATTGAAAACTTTAAAGTGGATGAAATTCCAGAAAATTTAATTGAAGAAGAAGTTAAGATTTTATCACAAGGTATGACAGAAGATGATTCTAAAAAAAGTAGAAAGAACTTTGAAGAAATTGCTAAAAAAAGAATCAAAGTTGGATTAATTTTAAATGAATTTGGTGAACAAAATAAAATTAAAGTAACTGAACAGGAAGTTCAAGCTGAAGTTCAAAAACAACTTAGAATGATGCCTGGTCAAGAAAAGATGGTAATGGAATTTTACCAAAAAAATCCATCAGCATTAGCCAGTTTAAGAGGAACCGTGTATGAGGAAAAAATTATTGATCTAATAAAAACTAAAGCGAAAGCATCTAAAAAAGAAATTAGCAAAGAAGAAGCAGAAAAAATTTTAAAAGAACATCAAAAACAAGATCATAATCACGAACATGACCATGATCATGACCAGGATAATTCTGAGGAAAAAAAAGCTTCAAAGCCTGCTAAAATTGAAAAAAAACCAGAACCTTCAGCATCTAAAAAACCTTCAGCAAAAAAAGTTAGTAAAAAGTAATCACAAGTTGTATAAGTAAGAGAATCAACTTATGACAACAAATTTATTAGACCAGATGAATACTTTAGTACCTATGGTTGTTGAACAATCAAATAAAGGTGAGAGAGCTTACGATATTTATTCAAGACTTCTTAAAGAGAGAATTATTTTTTTAGTAGGACCAATAAATGATAACGTCGCATCTTTAGTTACAGCTCAACTTTTGTTTTTAGAGTCCGAAGATCCAAAAAAAGAAATTAATTTATATATTAATAGTCCTGGAGGACTAGTGACTGCAGGTCTTGGAATTTATGATACTATGCAATATATTAAGCCAGATGTTTCAACTTTATGTATTGGTCAAGCGGCATCAATGGGTTCATTTTTATTAGCCGCAGGTAAGAAAGGTAAAAGATTTTCTTTACCAAATTCTAGAATTATGGTCCACCAACCTTCGGCTGGTTTTCAAGGACAAGCAACTGATATAGAGATCCATGCTAATGAAGTTATGGATTTAAAGAAAAGACTTAATGAAATTTACTCAAAACATACTGGAAAATCAGTTGATGATGTGAAGAAAGCACTAGAACGTGATAACTTTATGAAGCCAGATACTGCAAAAGAGTTTGGTTTGATTGACGCAGTAGTCGAAAATAGATCTTAATACACTACATCTTGACACCCCACTAAACTGATACTTGATTAGTATGAGTCATCTATATTAAAGTATCCTAATTGATTCGTTTATAAATTTATGACAACAAATAATAAAAATATTCTTTACTGTTCTTTTTGCGGCAAGAGCCAGCATGAAGTTAGAAAACTTATTGCAGGTCCAACTGTATTTATATGTGATGAGTGTGTTGAGCTATGTATGGATATCATTAAAGAAGAAAGCAAAGATACATTTGTTAAACATCAAGATGGATTACCGGCACCAAAAGAAATTTGTGCTGTATTAGATGATTATGTTATTGGACAACCTCATGCAAAAAAAGTTTTATCAGTTGCTGTTCATAATCATTATAAAAGACTTAATTACGAGAGCAAAACAAGTAAAACAGTTGAACTTTCAAAATCAAATATTCTTTTAGTTGGTCCAACTGGTTGTGGAAAAACTTTATTAGCTCAAACATTAGCAAGAATTCTTGACGTTCCATTTACAATGGCAGATGCAACCACTTTAACTGAAGCAGGTTATGTTGGTGAAGATGTTGAGAATATAATTTTAAAATTATTACAAGCTGCTGATTACAACGTTGAAAAAGCACAACGTGGAATTGTATATATAGATGAAGTTGATAAGATTAGCAGAAAGTCAGAAAACCCTTCTATTACAAGAGATGTATCTGGAGAGGGTGTGCAACAAGCACTATTAAAAATTATGGAAGGGACAGTAGCAAGTGTTCCACCTCAAGGAGGAAGAAAGCATCCACAACAAGAATTTTTACAAGTAGATACTACAAACATTTTATTTATTTGTGGGGGAGCATTCGCTGGCTTAGATAAAATAATATCTCAAAGAGATAAAGGTACATCAATTGGATTTGGTGCAAATGTTAAAAAAACAGATGATAAAAAAACAGGTGAATGGATGAAAACTTTAGAACCTGAAGATTTGTTAAAGTATGGCTTAATCCCAGAATTTATTGGCAGACTTCCAATGATAGCGACATTAGAAGATCTTGATGAAAAAACTTTAGTTAAAATATTGCAAGAACCAAAAAACTCACTAATTAAACAATACCAAGAATTATTTAAACTAGATGGAGCTAAGTTAAGCTTTAAAGAAAATGCGATTAAAGAGATTGCACAAAAAGCAATTAACAAGAAAACTGGGGCTAGAGGCCTTAGATCAATCTTAGAAAATATTTTATTAAAAACAATGTACGATCTTCCAAGTCAAGACAATGTGGAGGAAGTTATTGTAGACGCTAGTGCGGCCAAAGGACTATCTCAACCAATCATAGTTCATTCAAAAAATAGCAGCAAAACTAAGACTGAAAAAACTTCAGCTGCTTAATCTCACGTTAATAAGTAATAAATAGCTATTGCAATATCATATTTAATCTCCATATTTAGATAATGGATGTTAAAATTGAACGACCTTTATTACCGTTAAGAGACATTGTTGTTTTTCCAAATATGGTTATTCCCTTATTTGTGGGCAGAGATAAATCTATTGCTGCCTTAAATGAAGTTATGAAAAAGGACAAAAAAATTGTTCTAGTTACTCAAAAAAATTCAGAAATAGATGACCCTAAAAAAACTGATGTTTTTATGTATGGTTGTGAAGGTAATATTTTACAATTACTAAAATTACCAGATGGTACAGTAAAAGTTTTAGTTGAAGGAAGCAAAAGAGTAAAAATCTTAGATTTTAAAGATAATGAGAAATTTATTATTTGTGAATATGCTCATCAACATGATGCAGTTACTAAAGATGAAGACTTAATTCCATTAGCAATGACTGCTGTAAGAAGACTAGAAAAACTAACTTCAATTAATAAAAAAATATCAAGTGAAACAATTAATAATATTAAAAAATTAACTAACGCATCACACATCGCTGATAATATTGCGTCTCACCTAACGGCTACTATTTCAGAGAAACAACAAATTTTTGAAACTATAGATGTTAAGAAAAGACTTAATTCTATAATTAAAATAATGGAAAATGAAACTAGCATTATAGGAGTTGAAAAAAGAATTAGAGGTAGAGTTAAAACTCAAATGGAAAAAACTCAAAGGGAATATTATTTAAATGAGCAACTTAAAGCTATTCAAAAGGAATTAGGTGAAATTGAAGATGGAAAAGATGAGACATCAAGTTTAAATAAATTAATTATTAAAGCAAAAATGCCAAAAGATGTTGAGAAGAAATGTATGGCTGAGCTTAAAAAATTAAAAAATATGAGTCCAATGTCTGCTGAGGCTACTGTTGTGAGAAATTACCTTGATTGGATGACAGATCTACCTTGGTATAAAAAAGACCAGGTTGATATAGATCTTAAGAAGGCGCTCGCAGTTCTTGATGCTGATCATTTTGGTTTAGAAAAAGTTAAAGAAAGAATTATTGAATTTTTAGCAGTCCAAAAAAGAATGGAAAAAATTAAAGGCCCGATTTTATGCTTAGTTGGTCCTCCAGGTGTTGGTAAAACATCATTAGGAAAATCTATTGCGAAAGCTACTAATAGAGAATTTGTAAGAGTTTCAGTTGGTGGTATGAGAGATGAAGCTGAAATAAGAGGTCATAGAAGAACTTACATTGGTTCTTTACCTGGTAAAATTATTCAAATGATGAAAAAAGCAGGAACAAAAAATCCACTTATTCTTCTTGATGAAATAGACAAAATTGGAAATGATTATAGAGGTGATCCATCTTCTGCTTTATTGGAAGCATTAGATCCAGAACAAAATTCTACATTTAATGATCATTATTTAGAAGTTGATTATGACTTATCTGATGTCATGTTTGTTACTACAGCTAATACTTTAAATATCCTGCCACCATTATTAGACAGAATGGAAGTAATTAGATTGGCTGGTTATACAGAAGATGAAAAAATTAATATTGCAAATAAGTATCTGCTTCCTAAACAAATTAAAGATAATGGAGTTAAAGAAAAAGAAATGACTTTATCTGAGGATATTATTAAAGAAATTATCCAAAGTTATACAAAAGAGTCTGGTGTAAGAAACTTAGAAAGAGAAATTTCAAAAGTAGCTAGAAAAGTTGTTAAGAAGGTAGTTTCTGGCGAAGAAAAAGAAGTTAAAATTAATTTAAAAAATTTACCTGATTATTTAGGAATTCAAAAATTTAAATTTGGTGAACTTGAAAGTGAAGATAAAATTGGCGTTGTCACAGGTTTAGCGTGGACTGAATATGGTGGGGAAATTCTTAAAATTGAAACTGTCATAATGCCAGGAAAAGGTAGAATGCAAATTACTGGTAAACTTGGAGATGTGATGCAGGAATCTATCAAGGCTGCAAAATCTTTCATTAGATCAAAAAGTTTAGATTATGGAATTATTCCTCCCTTGTTTGAAAAAAAAGATTTTCATATTCATGTTCCAGAAGGGGCAACACCTAAAGACGGCCCTTCAGCAGGTATTGGAATGGTCACTTCAATAGTTTCTGCAATCACAAATAACCCTGTCAGAAGAGATGTTGCAATGACTGGTGAGGTGACATTAACAGGTCAAGTATTGCCAATTGGTGGATTAAAAGAAAAACTATTAGCAGCACATAGAGCTGGAATAAAACAAGTTATAATTCCTAAAGAAAATGAAAAAGATCTTGTTGATATGCCTAAGAAGATTATTGATGATATAAAGATTACTCCAGTTGAGCATGCTGATGAAGTATTAAAAATAGCATTAACTAAAGAGTTAAAAAGAGTTGAGTGGGTAGAGGTTGATAAAATTTCTCAATCTGAAGGTAAATCTCAAGCAAGTATTCAATAATTACCAATTTACATCCTTTTCTGTTTAATATCTGTTTTGACTTTCATAAATAATTGTTATAACTAAACGATAATTTTGGTTTAGGGTGGTTAGCTCAGCTGGTAGAGCATCTCGTTTACACCGAGGGGGTCAAAGGTTCGAGTCCTTTACTACCCACCAAAACTAGTAAAAGTGGGGGTGTAGCTCAGTTGGTTAGAGCGATCGCCTGTCACGCGATAGGTCGAGGGTTCGAGTCCCTTCACTCCCGCCACTTTTCCCTATTATTTAATGTTTATATTATTTAAAATGTGACGTAAGTACCCTTCAACATGATATAAAAACTGTTATATAGACTCAAATGCTTTCAGAATTTTTAAAAGATTATCTACCGATTATTATTTTTTTGATTATTGCTCTTGGTCTGAGTTGTGCTTTTGTTGTTGTAAACTTAATACTATCACCCAAGCATCCAGATCCTGAAAAATTATCTGCATACGAATGCGGTTTTGAACCCTTTGAAGATTCAAGAATAGAATTTGATGTTAGGTTTTATTTAGTGGCAATTCTATTCATAATATTTGATTTAGAAATAGCTTTCCTTTTTCCCTGGGCAATATCTTTAGGTAATATTGGTGGTCTTGGTTTTATTTCAATGATGATCTTTTTGTTTATTCTTACAATTGGGTTTATTTATGAATGGAAAAAAGGTGCACTAGATTGGGAATAAAATTTTAAATTATGAACTTAGAAGATAGAAATAAAAAAATTCCTGAAGAATTTAAAAAACTCGCTGAAGATTTTAGTAAAAATGGTTTTATAACAACATCCCTTGATAATTTAATAAACTGGTCAAGAGCTGGTTCACTACACTGGATGACTTTTGGTTTAGCTTGTTGTGCTGTTGAAATGATGCAAACAGCAATGCCTAGATATGATCTAGAAAGATTTGGCGCTGCACCAAGAGGATCACCAAGACAATCTGATGTTATGATTGTAGCTGGAACCTTAACTAATAAAATGGCACCTGCATTAAGAAAAGTTTATGATCAAATGCCAGAACCGAGATATGTTATTTCCATGGGAAGTTGTGCAAATGGTGGTGGTTATTACCACTATTCTTATTCTGTAGTTCGTGGCTGTGATAAAATAGTTCCTGTGGATATTTATGTACCAGGTTGCCCTCCATCAGCTGAAGCATTACTTTATGGGATCTTGCAGTTACAAAAAAAAATTAGAAACAAAGGATCTTTTGAAAGGTAATTTATATGAAAAATTTAATAGATCTCGAAAAAAAGATTAACTCAGAGCTTACAACTAAGATTAAAAAAACTGAGATTAGACATGAGCAGCTATATATCAATATTGATAATGAAGATTTGATAGATGTTACGTTATTTATAAAAAGTAACGAAAATACAAAATTTAGACAGTTAATGGATGTTACTGTTGTTGACTATCCTGAAAATGCTCAACGTTTTAAAGTTGTGTATTTATTTTTAAGTCATGAGTTTAATCAGAGAATTATATTAAGTTATTTAATAAATGAAAATGAAGTTATACCCTCACTAACACGCATTTATCCTGCTGCAAATTGGATGGAGAGAGAAGTTTTTGATATGTATGGTGTTAAGTTTAAAGATCATCCGGATATGAGAAGAATACTTACGGATTATGGTTTTGAA
Organism: Candidatus Pelagibacter sp. uisw_138; assembly: GCF_059512485.2. Taxonomy (NCBI): domain Bacteria; kingdom Pseudomonadati; phylum Pseudomonadota; class Alphaproteobacteria; order Candidatus Pelagibacterales; family Candidatus Pelagibacteraceae; genus Candidatus Pelagibacter; species Candidatus Pelagibacter sp. uisw_138. The sequence continues at coordinate 519,422 of NZ_CM183453.2, forward strand.
GGACACCCCTTAAGAAAAGATTTTCCTTTAACTGGTCATACAGAAGTTAGATATAGCGAAGAGCAAAAAAAAGTTATTAGTGAACCAGTTAAGTTAGAGCAAAATTATAGAAATTTTGATTATGAAAGTCCCTGGGAAGGAACTAAATATATTAAAGATCAAACTGACCTTGAAAATGACAAAAAAAATTAAAACATTAAATCTAAATTTTGGACCTCAGCACCCTGCAGCTCATGGTGTGTTAAGATTAATTTTAGAATTAGACGGAGAAGTTGTTGAAAAAGCTGATCCACATATTGGACTTCTTCACAGAGGGACAGAAAAACTAATAGAAAATAAAACGTATATGCAAGCTGTCCCTTATTTTGACAGACTTGATTATGTTGCACCAATGAATCAAGAACATGCTTTTGCTTTGGCTATAGAAAAAATTTTAAAGATAAATGTTCCCATTAGAGCTCAACTAATTAGAGTAATGTTTTGTGAAATAGGAAGAATATTAAGTCATATATTAAATGTTACAACCCAAGCTCTTGATGTTGGTGCTTTAACACCATCTCTTTGGGGTTTTGAGGAACGTGAAACATTAATGACCTTTTATGAAAGAGCATCTGGCTCAAGACTACATGCCAATTATTTTAGAGCTGGTGGTGTTCATCAAGATTTACCAATAGGTCTTGAAGAAGATATAGGTAAATTTTGTGTCTCATTTCCTAAAATAATAGATGATCTTGAAACATTATTAACTGATAATAGAATATTTAAGCAACGAAATGTTGATATAGGAATTGTAACCAAGGAAGATGCATTGGATTACTCTTTTAGTGGAGTTATGATTAGAGGATCAGGTGTTCCATGGGACCTAAGAAAATCACAACCTTATGACTGTTATGAGCAATTAGAGTTTAAAATTCCAGTAGGAAAAAATGGAGATTGTTTTGATAGATATTTATGTCGAATTGAAGAAATGAAAGAAAGTGTTTCAATAATAAAACAATGTTTAGCTAAAATGACAAAAGGACCAATTAAATCACTAGATGGAAAAATTAGTCCGCCACCAAAAAAAGATATTAAACAATCTATGGAAGCTTTAATTCATCACTTTAAATTATTTACCGAAGGTTACCGTGTTGATAAAGATGAAATTTATACTGCTGTTGAAGCACCCAAGGGCGAATTTGGTGTTTATTTAATTTCTGATGGAACTAGCAAACCTTATAAATGCAAAATTAGAGCCCCTGGCTTTTCTCATTTACAAGCAATGGATTATTTAATCAAAGGACATATGTTGGCTGATGTACCTGCAGTCTTAGGGTCATTAGACATCGTTTTTGGAGAGGTTGATAGATAATGAGCTTAAGAAAACCTGCAAAAGAACAGCCTGAAAAATTTGAATTTACAACAAATAGTCTAGCTGCTGCAAAAAAAATAGTTTCCAAATATCCTGAGGGAAAACAACAAAGTGCTGTAATGGCATTATTATATATTGTTCAAAAACAAAATGATAATTGGATACCACTTGCAGCAATGAAATATATCGGAAAGTTTTTAGATATGCCTTATATAAAAGTCTATGAGGTGGCCACTTTTTATACAATGTATAATCTTTCGCCAGTTGGAAAACACTTTATTCAGGTATGTACAACTACTCCATGCATGATTAGAGGAGCTTATAAACTTGTTGAAGCATGCAAAGAGAAAATTTCAGAAAATGAAAGTAAATTATCTGCTGATAAGTCATGTTCTTGGATGGAAGTTGAGTGCTTAGGTGCATGTGTTAATGCTCCGATGATGCAAATTAATGATGACTATTACGAAGACCTTGATAAAGAAAAAACTTTAAAAATTTTAGATGAGATACTTGATGGCAAGACACCAAAGCCAGGATCATATAGAGGTAGAGTTAATAATGAACCTGAAAATAACAGAAAAACACTTTTGGATTTAAAAAATGCTTAAAGATAAAGATAGAATATTTCAAAACCTATATAACGACAAAAGTTCAGATGTTGAGTCTTCTATAATTAGAGGTGACTGGGTAGACACTGCTGAAATAATAAAAAAAGGTAGAGAGTGGATTATAGATGAGGTTAAATCTTCTGAGCTAAGAGGAAGAGGTGGTGCTGGATTCCCTACAGGACTAAAATGGTCTTTTGCTCCAAAAGAACTTGGTTCTAGACCTCATTATCTAGTTATAAATGGTGATGAATCTGAACCTGGCACGTGTAAGGATCGTGATATTTTAAGGTTTGAACCTCACAAATTAATAGAAGGATGTCTAATTGCTGCATACGCAGTTCAGGCTCATGTTTGCTATATTTATATACGTGGTGAATATTTTATTGATGGACAAAAACTACAAAAAGCAATCGATGAAGCTTATGAAAAAAAACTTATAGGAAAAAATGCCTCTGGTACTGGTTGGAATTTAGATATTTATATCCACTATGGAGCAGGCGCTTATATATGTGGTGAAGAAACAGCACTTCTTGAAAGCATTGAAGGTAAAAAGGGTCAACCAAGATTAAAGCCTCCATTTCCAGCTCTAATAGGATTATATGGATGTCCAACAATAATTAATAACGTTGAAACTATAGCTGTTATTCCAACAATTTTGAGAAGAGGTGGAAAATGGTTTGCATCATTAGGAAAAGCAAAAAATACAGGAACTAAAATATTTTGTATATCTGGAAATGTTAATAAACCATGTAACGTTGAAGAAGAGATGAGTATATCTCTTAAAGAATTAATCGAAGTACATGCTGGTGGAGTAATTGGTGGGTGGGGAAATTTACAAGCTGTTATACCAGGTGGCTCTTCTATGCCTATCATACCAAAAAAAACATGTGAAACTTTAACAATGGATTTTGATTCACTTGTTGCTGAAAAAAGTGGTTTAGGAACCGCAGGTATTGTTGTTATAAATAATGACCAAGATATTATTAAGTGTATGGCAAGAATTGCGAGATTTTACAAACATGAAAGCTGTGGCCAGTGCACACCGTGTAGAGAAGGTTCTGGATGGATGTGGAGAATGCTAGAAAGAATGGCTAAAGGAGAGGCTTCAAAAGATGAAGTTGAAATGCTCGGAGATGTTACAAATCAAATTGCTGGTCATACTATTTGTGCTTTTGGTGAGGGGTCTTCATGGCCTGTTCAAGGTTTATTAAGACACTTTAGAAAAGAAATTGAAGAAAGAAACAATATTGAACCAACAATAAAAAAACCTAATGAAGTTCCTTATTTAGTTGATCAACATTTATTGGATAAAAAAAATGCCTAAGTTAAAAGTTAACAATATTGAAGTTGAAGTTGAGGATGGTTTAACGGTCCTACAGGCTTGTGAAAAAGCTGGAGTTGAAATTCCAAGATTTTGTTATCATGAAAAACTTTCAATTGCTGGAAATTGTAGAATGTGCCTGGTTGAAATGGAAAAATCTCCAAAACCAGTTGCATCATGTGCAATGCCTGCTGCTGAAGGCATGAATATTAAAACGAATACTGAATTTGTTGAAAAAGCAAGAAAAGGTGTAATGGAATTTTTACTTGCAAATCACCCGCTAGATTGTCCCGTATGTGATCAAGGGGGTGAATGTGATCTTCAAGATCAATCAATGTTTTATGGAGTAGATAAATCTAGATTTAAAGAAAATAAAAGACAAGTTCCTGAAAAAAACATGGGTCCTTTAATTAAAACTCAAATGACTAGATGCATTCACTGCACTAGATGTGTTAGGTTTGCTACGGAAATTGCAGGAGTTCCAGAAATAGGAGCTATTGGTAGAGGTGAGGACATGCAAATAACTACTTACCTTGAGCAATCAATGCAGTCAGAATTATCAGCTAATGTTGTTGATTTATGTCCAGTTGGAGCTTTAACATCTAAACCATATGCTTTTGAAGCAAGACCTTGGGAGTTAAAAAAAACAGAATCTATTGATGTTATGGATGCTATTGGCTCAAATATAAGAGTTGATACTTATGGATGGGAAGTAAAAAGAATTTTACCGAGAATAAATGAAGATATTAATGAGGAATGGATTTCTGACAAAACAAGACATGCGTGTGATGGCTTATTAAACCAAAGATTAGACACACCTTACATTAAGTATAACGGTAAATTTGAAAAAGCATCATGGTCTGAAGTTTTTAGTATAATTAAATCCAAATTTAAAAATACTGATAAAGAAAAAATCTGCGGGTTGACTGGTGACTTAGTGAACATGGAAACACTTTATATATTTAAAGAATTTTTTAATAAAACATTAGGTTCTCAAAATATAGAATCTAGAGATAATCATACTTATTTAAACCCTGAAAAAAGAGAAAATTATTTATTTAATTCATCAATTAAAGGAATTGAAGAGGCTGACTTTATTTTTCTTTTAGGGACAAATCCCAGATTTGAAGCAACAATCTTAAATGCTCGAATTAGAAAAGCTTATCTTCAAAATAAAACTAAAATTATTTCCTTAAATGAAATGGGGGACCTAACATTCCCATATCAGTCTTTAGATGGAAATACTGAAACAGTTAAAAAAATTATTGAAGGTAAACATGAGGTATCCGATTTAATTAAACAAGCAAAGAAGCCTATGGTTATAATGGGTCAATCTGTATTAAAAAGTAAATCATCAAAATATATTTTTGAATCAATCAAGCTATTTTTAGAAGAAAATAATAAACTTTCTATTGATTGGAATGCATTAAATATTATCTCTGAAAATGCATCTACGGTAGGTGCATTTGATCTTGGGATATACAAAACAACTAATGGTGACAATGAAGTTTTGAAAAACTTGGAAGCTCACAAGTTTGAAATTGTTTATCTTTTAGGTTTAGATAGTATTAATTTTGAGAAAAAAAATGAGTTTATTATTTATCAAGGTTCTCATGGTGATAAAGGGGCAGAAATAGCAGACATCATATTGCCTGGCGCCACTTATACAGAGCAAAGTGGTTACTTTACAAATTTAGAAGGTAAATTACAAAAAGCTTACAAAGCATCTTATCCACCTGAACTTGCAAAAGAGGATTGGGCAATAATAAATGAACTTGCTGAATCTATGAATCATAGAAAATTATTTAATGATAAAGATGAATTAGATAGCAGCTTAATTAATCAAATAAATCTATATATTGAAAAAAATATCTCTTTAACATCATCAAAAGTTAAGGAGTTAATTTTTGAAAATGAATTGATAAAAATAGATAGTGATTATTATTATTCAAATGTAATAGCCAGGGCTTCAAAAACTATGTCTGAGTGCAGAGGTTTAAAAGCAGATTTAAAATCTACAGGAACAGAGGGTTAATTTATGGAATATCTTAATATAATTTTTTCACAAACTTACAAAATATTATTTTTACTAGTTCCTGTTTTAGTTTCTGTGGCTATGATTGTATGGCTTGACCGACGTATTTGGGCTTTTGTACAAAAAAGACAAGGACCTAACGTTGTTGGACCTTTTGGTTTGCTTCAATCTTTAGCTGATGCATTAAAATATATTTTTAAAGAAGTTATAATTCCATCAAGTTCAAATAAAGTAATTTTTATATTAGCACCAATTGTTACTATGACTTTGGCTTTAGTTTCGTGGGCCGTTATCCCTTTCAGTGCAACTCAAGTATTGGCAGATATCAATGTAGGTATCCTTTATTTATTTGCCGTATCCTCATTAGGTGTTTATGGAATTATCATGGGTGGATGGGCATCAAATTCTAAATATCCATTTTTAGGTGCTATTAGGTCTGCAGCGCAAATGGTTTCATACGAAGTGTCAATTGGAGTTATTATTATCAACGTTTTACTTTGTGTTGGTTCTCTAAATTTGAACGATATAGTTATGGCTCAGAAAAATTTATGGTTTGTAATCCCATTATTTCCAATGTTTGTGATTTTCTTTATTTCCTCTTTAGCGGAAACAAATAGACCACCATTTGATTTACCAGAAGCAGAAGCAGAACTTGTTGCGGGTTATCAAACTGAATATTCAGGTATGATGTATGCAATGTTTTGGCTTGGAGAGTATGCGAATATTCTTTTAATGTGTGCTATGGGATCTATACTTTTCTTAGGTGGGTGGCTATCACCTATAGACCTTTATCCATTTAACTTAATTCCTGGTGCAATTTGGATGATGTTTAAAATATTATTCTTATTTGTTTTGTTTGCCTTGGTTAAAGCTACCGTTCCAAGATATAGATATGATCAATTAATGAGACTAGGATGGAAGATATTTCTACCTTTATCATTAACATGGGTAGTTCTAACAGCTAGCTATTTGTTCTACTTCAACTTATTACCAGTCAATTAATTATGAAAATTTCAAGAATATTTAAAACAATTTTTTTATTAGATTTTTTAGGTGGCTTAAACATTGCAATCAAAGAAATATTTAAATCTAAAAAAACAATAAATTATCCTTTTGAAAAAGGAAAAATAAGCCCAAGATTTAGAGGTGAGCATGCCTTGAGAAGGTATCCTAACGGTGAAGAAAGATGCATAGCATGTAAATTATGTGAAGCTGTTTGTCCTGCTCAAGCAATTACAATTGAGTCTTCTGAAAGAGCCGATGGTAGTAGAAAAACTACAAGATATGATATTGATATGATGAAGTGTATTTATTGTGGTCTTTGTGAAGAGTCTTGTCCAGTTGATGCCATTGTACAAGGGCCTAATTTTGAATTTTCAACCGAAACAAGAGAAGAGCTTTATTATAATAAAGAAAAATTACTCGATAATGGAGATAGATGGGAAAATGTTTTAGCGGCCAATATTAAAGCTGATAACTCTCACAGATAATTATGTTAGCGCACGCAATATTTTTTTATACTTTTTCATTTATAGCAATTGTTTCTGCTATAATGGTAACAGTATCTAAAAACACTGTTCATTCTGTTTTCTTTTTAATTTTAGACTTCATAAGTATTTCATGCCTATTTATAATGATTGGTGCTGAATTTTTGGGAATGATTATGTTAATTATTTATGTTGGGGCTGTTGCTGTTTTATTTTTATTTGTAGTTATGATGTTAAATGTAGCCCAACAAAAAAATCAGTGGTTCAGTGCAGAGAAAAGTTCAAAACACATACCCATTGGGCTAATAGTTAGTGTGATAATATTTTTTGAATTATTAATAGTAATTGGTGGATGGAAATATAAACCTGATCTTGTTTCAGCTATGTCTTTAGCAATTGATAGAGATATGACCAATACTCATTCAATCGGTTACGTTTTATACACAGATTACATTCATGTTTTTCAGTTAAGTGGAATGATTTTATTAGTTGCAATGATTGGAGCCATTGTTCTTACATTTAGACAAAGATCTGGAGTTAAAAGACAAAGTTACTTTAGCCAGATATCCCGTGAAAGATCTGATGGTGTTGAATTGATTGATGTAGAGAGTAATAAAGGAGTTAAATCTGATGATTAATATAGGTTTAGGTCATTACCTTACATTGGCTGCAATAATTTTCACTATCGGTATAGTTGGATTATTTTTAAATAGAAAAAATATTATAGTAATATTAATGAGTATTGAGCTTATATTACTAGCTGTAAATATTAACCTAGTATCATTTTCAATATTTTTAAATGACATTTCTGGTCAAATATTCACCCTTTTTATATTAACTGTTGCAGCAGCAGAGGCAGCAATAGGTTTGGCAATTATTGTTGTTTATTACCGAAACTCATCAACAATTGATGTTGAAAAAATTGACAGTTTAAAAGGATAATATGGAATTAGCTTTAATATTTCTTCCCTTATTAGCCTCAATAACTTCAGGTTTTTTTGGTAAATATTTAGGTGATAGGAATTCAGAAATTGTAACTAGTCTTTTTGTGTCAGTTTCAGCACTTCTCTCAATTATATTATTCTATCAAGTTATTGTTAACGGATATGAAAATAATGTAGTTGTAGCAACCTGGATTAACTCTGGAACCTTAGATGTTAATTGGTCTATTAAAGTTGATGCTTTATCATCTGTAATGCTCGTTGTTGTAACTTTAGTTTCAGCTTTAGTTCATATTTACTCAATTGGTTATATGTCTCACGATCCACATAAGCCAAGATTCATGGCTTATTTATCACTTTTTACTTTTTCAATGTTAACATTGGTTACCTCTGATAATTTCCTTCAGTTATTTTTCGGATGGGAAGGTGTGGGACTTTGTTCGTATTTTTTGATTGGCTTTTGGTTTAAGAAAGAAACAGCAAATGCAGCTGCTATAAAAGCTTTTGTAGTAAATAGAGTAGGTGACTTTGGTTTGGCCTTAGGAATTTTTTTAATTTTTTATTTATTTGGTACCGTAAATTATGTAGAAGTTTTTAATCAAATCCCACAAATAGTTGAAAAAAAAATTTTATTTTTAGGAATGAATGTTGGAGCAATCGATTTAATTTGTATTCTTTTATTTATAGGTGCCATGGGTAAATCAGCACAAATTTTCTTACACACTTGGTTGCCAGATGCAATGGAAGGGCCCACACCTGTTTCAGCTTTAATTCATGCAGCTACAATGGTTACTGCTGGTGTTTTTTTAGTTGTAAGATGTTCTCCAATTTTTGAATACTCACCTCTTACATTAAATATAATTACTATTGTTGGAATGACTACTGCTTTTTTTGCAGCAACAGTAGCTTTAGTACAAACTGATATTAAAAAAATAATAGCATATTCAACTTGCAGTCAACTTGGTTATATGTTTTTTGCTGCAGGAGTGGGTGCTTATAATGTTGCAATGTTTCATTTATTTACTCATGCTTTTTTTAAAGCTTTACTTTTTTTAGGTTCTGGCTCAGTAATTCACTCATTTAAAGATGAGCAAGATATTAACCAAATGGGAGGTGTTTATAAAAAACTTCCATACACTTATGCATTTATGATTATTGGAACATTGGCTCTTACTGGGTTTCCATTTTTATCTGGTTTTTATTCAAAAGATGCAATTATAGAATTTGCGTATCTAAAGGGAAATACAACCGGTTATTATGCTGCAGGCATAGGAATTTTGACTGCTGTTTTAACGTCAATTTATTCTTGGAGATTAATTTTTAAAACATTTCATGGTGACTACAATAATAAAAAAATCAATATTCATGAAATGCATGAGTCTCCATTGGTGATGCTTTTACCTTTATTTATACTTGCTATTGGAGCTATTTTTGCTGGTTTTTTATTTAAAGATTTATTTATTGGTCATAGTGGACAAAATATTTTTTGGGGAGATTCAATTAAATTTTTAAATCCATTAAGTACGGAACATCCTCCTTTATGGTTTCTTTTAACAACACCTGCTCTTGTGTTAAGCTCTATTCCAGTTGCTTATTATTTGTTCGTTAAAGATAAAAATATTCCACATCAAATTGCTCAATTAAATAAGCCGTTACACAATTTTCTAATAAATAAATGGTATTTCGATGAACTTTATAATGTTTTGTTCATTAAATTTTCCAAAAAATTAGGAATCTTTTTTTGGAAGGCTGTTGATGTTAAAATTATTGATAAATTTGGACCTGATGGAGTTTCTTCACTAATTAAGAATTTATCTATAAAAGCAAGTAAGTTTCAAAGTGGATTTATCTATCAGTATGCATTTATGATATTATTAGGCTTTTCTGCATTGTTAACTTTTTTGATTTTGAAATAATGAATTTTCCAATCTTATCATCTTTAATATTACTTCCTATGATCGGATCTTTATTCTTATTATTTTCGAAAGATAAAAGTTCTAATACAGGTAAATATGTTGCCTTATTTACTTCATTTGTTAATTTTTTAATTTCTATATATCTTTGGTACCAGTTCGACCCAACCACATCTGATTTTCAGTTTGTTGAAGATAGAGAGTGGTTAAAAGGAATTATTAATTACAAAGTAGGTATAGATGGAATATCAATCTTATTTATTATTTTAACATCACTAATAACTCCACTTTGCATAATCTCAGTTAACAATACAGTTAAAGACAGACTAAGAGATTTTTTAATTGCTATCTTAGTAATGGAAAGTTTAATGATTGGAGTTTTTTGCTCTCTTGATCTTGTTATATTTTATTTATTTTTTGAAGCTGGATTGATACCTATGTTTTTAATAATTGGAATATGGGGTGGAGCAAGAAGAGTATATTCGGCATTTAAATTTTTCTTATACACTTTGCTTGGTTCTGTTTTAATGTTAATTGCTATAATTTCGATCTACTGGATATCAGGAACCACAGATATAACTCAGCTTTATGAACTTGGTATAGACACCAAATATCAAAATTTATTATGGTTAGCTTTTTTTAGTTCTTTTGCTGTTAAAACACCAATGTGGCCTGTACACACGTGGTTGCCAGATGCACACGTTGAAGCTCCAACTGCTGGCTCTGTTTTACTTGCAGCTATATTGCTTAAAATGGCTGGATATGGTTTTATTAGGTTTTCTTTAGGACTTTTTCCAGTAGCTTCTGAATTGTTTACTCCGCTAGTTTACACTTTGAGTTTGATTGCTATTGTATACACATCTCTTGTCGCATTGATGCAAGAAGATATGAAAAAGTTAATAGCATATTCTTCAGTTGCGCATATGGGTTTTGTTACATTGGGTATTTTTACAATTACCCAACAAGGTATTGAAGGAAGTATAGTTCAAATGATAAGTCACGGTTTAGTTTCGGCAGCATTGTTTTTATGTGTTGGAGTTGTTTATGATCGTATGCACTCCAGGTTGATAGCAACTTATGGTGGCTTAGTTTCAGTTATGCCTAAATATTCAATATTGTTTATGCTTTTCACTTTAGCTGCATTAGGCTTGCCTGGTACTAGTGGTTTTATAGGTGAATTTTTAATACTAATGGGTGCATTTAAAGACAATTTTTTAGTAGCAGTTATAGCAAGTTTTGGTGTTATTTTTGGCGCTGCATACATGTTGTGGCTATATAGAAGAGTTGTATTTGGAGAGGTAAAAAATAAAGAACTTTTAAAAATTCCTGATCTTGATAACTCAGAAAAATTTATTTTGTGGTGTTTGGCAATACCAGTTTTATTTTTTGGATTCTATCCAGAACCCCTTATTAATACAATTGAAATTTCTGTAAAAGATTTAATTGAGATGTACAATTTTAACTTAAACATAAATATAACTGAGGTACAAAATTAATGGATAACTTAAATTTTATACTACCTGAAATTTTTATTTCTTTGTCTATAATGTTTTTATTGCTTCTTGGTGTGTACAAAAAAAATAGCTCAAATATTGTTCACAATCTTGCGGTAGGTTCTTTACTGATTGCTGGTATTTTAATTTTTAATAATCCATTAGATCAAAATATTTCACTATTTAATGATGGTTACATTGTGGATAATCTTTCTTCATTTATGAAAATACTTACTATTTTAGGAGGTGCATTTGTTTTATCTATTTCAACAAGATATTTAAAAATATTTAAGATTTTTTTAATAGAATATCCTGTTTTGATCCTTTCTTCAATTTTAGGTATGATGGTAATGATCAGTTCAAATGATCTCATGGTTTTTTATATAGGTCTTGAATTGCAATCTTTAGCTTTATATGTTTTGGCATCATTTAATCGAGATCAATTAAAGTCATCTGAATCTGGACTAAAATATTTTGTTTTAAGCGCTTTATCATCAGGATTATTATTATATGGATGTTCTTTAGTTTATGGGTTTTCAGGATCAACTAACTTTAATGTTATTGGTGACTCAATGAACTCTTCTCATTACGGTTTAACTTTTGGAATTGTTTTTATACTTGTTGGTTTAGCATTTAAAATATCAGCTGTACCATTTCACATGTGGGCTCCAGATGTATATGAAGGCTCTCCGACTGCAGTTACATTATTTTTTGCAATTGTGCCAAAAGTTGCTGCACTTACGGTATTCATAAGATTTTTATATGTGCCTTTCGTTAATATGATCGATCAATGGCAACCTATATTAATTTTTTTATCAATTGCGTCTATGATCTTTGGAGCTATTGCTGCAATAGGTCAAAATAATCTCAAAAGATTGATTGCATATAGTTCAATTGGTCATATGGGTTATGCATTAGCTGGTTTGTCTACTGGTTCAAACGAAGGTATTCAAAGCTCTATTGTATACATGTCGATATACTTGGTTATGAATCTTGCTTTTTTTAGTTGCTTACTGATGTTAAAGAGAAATGATGTGTACTTTGAGACTGTAGATGATTTATCAGGGTTATCAAAAAATCATCCAATTTTATCTTTATCATTGCTAGCTATCCTTTTTTCATTGGCAGGAATTCCTCCATTAGCAGGTTTTTTTGCAAAATTTTATATTTTTAAGGCTGTTATAGAGCAGTCAATGTACTTCTTGGCCATTGTAGGACTCTTATCAACAGTAATAGCTGCTTTTTATTATCTAAAAATAATCAAGGTTATTTACTTTGATAAAGAAAAGGAAGGTTACGACACTGATCATAATATTTGGTTAAAAGGATCGTTAACTTTTTCAACATTATTAATTCTCTTATACTTTATTTTTCCAAGCAGATTGGTGGAAATTGTATCTAGAATTAATATTATTTAATGAAATTAAAAAAGTTCAATTTTAAAATTGTAAATAGTACAAACGACCTAGCTATACAAATAATTAAAAATACCAATAACAAATCAGGAATTGTAATTGCTGATAGACAAAAAAAGGGAAGGGGTCAATATGGGAAAAAATGGACTTCGTTTAAGGGAAATTTATTTATTAGTATTTTTTTTCAAATTAACAAAGTCCAATTATCATTGAAAGATTTGACAAAAGTTAACTGTCTTTTAGTTAAAAAATTATTATCAAATTTTTATAATGGTAAAATTACAATTAAAAAACCAAATGATTTGTTGATAAAAAAAATGAAAATTTCAGGTATTTTGCAAGAAATATTAACTAAATCTGGCGAAAAATTTATTGTTATTGGAGTGGGTATAAATTTGATTAAGAGTCCAACTATAAAAGATTATTTAACCACAAATCTTTTCACCTTAACTGGTATCAAAATTACCCCTAATAATGCTGCTTTAAAACTAAAAAAAATTTATGAAACTTTTATTCCAATGTTTCCTAAATTTAATATAAAAAACTTAGATAGAAATTTAAAATGATTATTGTTGGCGATATAGGAAATACAGAAACTAAAATTTGTTTGGTAAACTCTAAAAATATCATTATTAAAAGAGTTACTTTATCAACAAAAAAAATAAGTCACTCTTTACTTAATAAATCTTTATTTGGTCTAGGTTTAAAAGACAAATCAATTAATAAGTGTTTATTTTGCAGCGTTGTACCAAAATCATTTAATAAAATTAAAAACTTTTTTAATAAAATTTATAAAATTAAGTGTCACGAGCTTAAGAAACTTAAGTTAAATAAATTGATTAAGATCAAGGTCAACTATAAACAAATTGGTTCAGATAGATTGGCAAACGCTATTAGTGTTATTAATAACAAGGATAATTTTATAATTTTAGATTTTGGGACCGCTACAACATTTGATGTTTTGATTAAAAACACCTATCATGGTGGTGTTATTGCACCTGGAGTTAAGCTTTCACTTGATACGTTGACTGATAAGGCAACGCAAATTCCAAAAATTACTTTAAAAAAAACAAATAAAGTCTTGGGTTCAAATACTATTAGTGCAGTGAGAGCTGGTTTTTTTTGGGGTTATGAGGGTTTAATTGACAATATTGTTAATTTAATTAAGAAAGAGACCAAGATGTCCTTTAAAATAATTATTACTGGAGGATTTTCTAATTTATTCAAAAATTCAACAAAAACGAAAGTAACATTAAATAAAGACATTACAATTAACGGCCTAATCAGAGCCACCACTTTAATTAAATAAATATGAAAGATGAACTATTATTTTGCCCTTTAGGGGGCTCAGGAGAAATTGGCATGAATATGAACCTGTTTGCCTATGGAAAACCAGGTGAACATAAATGGATCATGGTTGACATAGGGGTTACATTTGCTGATGACACCTTACCGGGAATTGATTTAATTTACCCAGACCCTGGATTTATTGTAGATAAAAAAGAAGACCTTTTAGGAATTATTTTAACTCATGCACATGAAGATCACATAGGTGCAATTGCACATCTTTGGCCTCAATTAAAATGCAAAATTTTTGCAACTCCATTTACTGCAGTTTTAATAAAAGAAAAACTCAAAGAAAAGAATATTGATGCAACTAATTATCTAAAAATAGTTCAATTAAATGGAACAGTAGATTTAGATCCTTTTAAAATAGAGTACATCACATTAACCCACTCAATTCTTGAACCTAATGGTCTTAGAATTGAAACTCCAGCAGGTGTAATACTACACACAGGTGATTGGAAGATTGACCCAGAACCATTGATTGGTGAAAAAATTAATTCTGACAGACTTAAAGAAATTGGTAAAGAAGGTGTCCTTGCTATGGTTTGTGATTCAACAAATGTATTTAGTATGGGAAAAGCTGGTTCAGAGCTGGATGTTAGAAAAAGTTTATTAAATATTATGGGTAGCCTTAAAAAAAGAATTGTTATGGCTTCTTTTGCATCAAATGTTGCACGTATGGAAACAGCCTTCTATTGTGCCGAAAAAACTGGTAGACAAATATCTTTAGTAGGAAGATCTATGCATAGAATATTTAAAGCAGCAAGACAATGTGGATATTTAAAAAATGTTATTGAACCTATTGATGCTCGTGAAGCAAAAAAGATTGCTAGAGAAAAAATAGTTTATCTTTGTACTGGTAGCCAAGGTGAGCCCATGGCAGCACTAATGAGAATTTCAAGTTATACTCATCCAGATGTATTCATCGAAAAAGATGATGCTGTTATTTTTTCATCTAAAATTATTCCAGGTAATGAAAAAAAATTATACAAATTACAAAATCAATTAGTTAGGGATGGTATTGAAGTTATTTCAGAGGAAAGTGAATTTGTTCATGTTTCTGGCCACCCAAATAGAGACGATCTAAGAGAAATGTATGATTGGGTTAAACCTCAATGTGCAGTCCCTGTTCATGGAGAACACAGACATATGATTGAGCATATGAAATTCGCACATGAAATGAAAGTTCCACACCCTGTTCAAGTAGAAAATGGGGATATTGTAAAATTAGCTCCAGGTAAACCACATGTTTTTGATAAAGCTCCAAGTGGTAGACTTTATTTAGATGGAAATATGAGTGTCGAGGAAGATGCTCAATCAATTAAAGATAGAAAAAATATAGCTGCTAATGGATATATGGAAGTGACAATTTTAATTACACCAAAGGGTAATATTCATAAAAGACCTGTATTAACTTTTAGAGGCTTACCCGTATATGATCCTGACGAATTTATATATGAATTAGAAGAAGCAATAGAAAAAACCACCAGAACCTTTTCTATAAAAAGTAAAAAACAAGAATACAATTTAATTGATGCATTAAAAATTACATGTAGAAGATGTGCTAAAGAATTAACTGGTAAAAGACCATTTATAAATATCAATCTAGTAAGAATCTAGATGAGTGCAACAGGTCTTGCTATAATTTATATAATAATTTGGTGGATGGTTTTTTTTATAATTCTTCCAATTGACGTAAATAGGCATAAATCTACTAAAATTAATGGTGAAGATGCTGGTTCCCCTGAAAACCCAAAAATGTTAAAAAAATTTATCTATTGTACTGGTATTACAACTGTTATTTTCATGATAATTTATCTATTGATAAAATATGAAATTTTAAATTTAAGATCTATAATTAATTAAAAATGTACATTTCAAAATCATTCATACCAATATTAAAAAATAATCCCTCAGAAGCAAAAATTAAATCACACCAGTTAATGCTAAGGGTAGGAATGATAAAGCAATCTTCCGCAGGTATTTATTCATGGTTACCTTTAGGTTTTAAAGTGATGAAAAAAATTGAACAAATAGTTAGAGAAGAACAAAATAAAATTGGCGCTCAAGAAATACTTATGCCAACTATCCAACCTAGTGATATTTGGAAAGAAAGTGGTCGTTATGATGATTATGGAGATGAAATGCTCCGTATTAAAGATCGCCAAGGTAGAGAAATGCTTTATGGACCAACTAATGAAGAGCTAGTTACAGATATATTTAGATCTAGTGTTAAATCTTATAAATCATTACCTCAATTATTATATCATATACAGTGGAAATTTAGAGATGAAGTTAGACCAAGATTTGGAATAATGAGAGGTAGAGAATTTTATATGAAGGACGCATATTCGTTTGATATAAGTGATGATGATGCAACTTTCTCATATAACAAATTCTTTTTTTCATATTTAAAAACATTTAAAAGATTGGAACTTTCAGCAATACCAATGGCTGCTGATACAGGGCCAATTGGTGGAAATCTTTCTCATGAATTTATTATTTTAGCAGACACTGGTGAAAGTAAAATTTTTACTGATAAAAGGGTTTTTGATTTAGATAGTGACGGTTCGATCATGGATAGAAAATCCTTAGAAGATCTAAGAAAAAAATATGAACAGTATTATTCAGTTGCTGATGAAAAATTTAATAAAGATGAATTTGAAGAAAAAGTATCAGAAGAAAATAGACTTATTACAAAAGGTATAGAAGTAGGTCACATTTTTTATTTTGGAGACAAGTACTCAAAAGCTTTAAATGCAGCTGTAGATCTTCCGGGTGGTAAAAAAGATTTTGTTAAAATGGGATCGTATGGAATTGGTGTATCAAGACTAGTTGGTGCAATTATAGAAGCAAAATATGATGAAAAAGAAGAAATAATGAAATGGCCATTCTCTGTGGCACCATATGAGCTTGCCATAATACCCATGATTAATAAAAATGACACATCGGCATTAGACAAAGCAAATAAACTTTTTAAACATTTTGAAAGTAAAAATATTGACACAATTATCGATGATATGGATGAAAATCTTTCATCAAAAATTAAAAAATTTAATTTGATAGGTGTACCTTATCAAATAATTTTAGGAAAAAAATCAGGTGGTGATTTATTAGAGTTTAAAGAAATTGGAAAAGATCCTAAAAGTTTAACCATAGATCAAATAACTCAAATTTTAACTGAACAAAAATTAAAAAATTGATTTCTGCATTAGAAAAAGAAATTACACTTAGATATCTAAAAACCAGAAAAAAAGACGGTTTTTTAAATATAATTTCTATTTTTTCATTTATCGGAATTAGCTTAGGAGTTGCAGTGTTAATTATTGTGATGTCCGTTATGAATGGCTTTAGAACCGAGTTAATTAATAAGATTGTAGGATTTAATGCTCATGTTACCGTTAAGCCATATGAGAGCCCTATTAGTCTAGAACAATTAAATAATGAAAATTTAAAATTAATTTCAGAAGAATTAATACTTAGTAATACTGGTGAGGCAATTGTCATTAGTAAAGACTACACTAAAGGACTAATTTTAAGAGGTTATAGCAGTGAAAACTTTCTAAAACTTGATGTTGTAAAAAAAGGAAACTTAATTGGTAAATCAAGTCAATTAACAAAGAATTCGATATCAATAGGTAAAGAATTAAGTTTTAGTTTAGATCTTGGTGTGGGTGATAAAGTATCAATTATGTCTCCAGTAGGAATAGAAACGATTATAGGAAGCCTACCTAGACAAGAAACTTTTATTATTAGTTCAATCTTTGATAGTGGTTTAGCTGATTTTGATGCCAACATAGCTTTCATAAATTTAAACACACTGGAAAACTTTTTTAATCTTAAAAAAGAAAAGCGTAACCTAGAAATTTACTTGAATAACCCATCTAATATTGAAGAAGAAAAAAATAAAATTCAAAAAATATTCAAAAATGAATTTGTATATAGTTGGGCTGATATGAATAGTTCATTGTTTTCAGCATTAAAGGTTGAAAGAAATGTAATGTTTATAATCTTATCTTTAATTATTATAGTAGCTGCTTTTAATATTATTTCTGGGCTTACAATTCTGGTAAAGAATAAAACAAGAGATATAGCTATATTAAAGTCTATCGGTGTCTTAAATAAATCCATTGTTAAGATATTTTTTCTTGTCGGAGTTATTATTGGAACTACAGCAACTTTCTTTGGAATTTTTTTAGGTGTAATGTTTTCTTTGTATATAGAAAACTTGAGAGGGTTTTTAAGCAATACATTTAATATTAGTTTGTTTCCTGAGGAGATTTATTTTTTAAGCACAATGCCTTCAGAAATCAACCCGACTTCAATTTTTATTATTTCTCTTTGTTCGATCTTTATAACAATTATTGTTTCAATTTTTCCTGCAATAAAAGCTTCAAAATTAGATCCAGTTAAAGGACTTAAGTATGAATAATTTAATATCACTAAAGAACATATCAAAATCTTTTTCTAACAATCGAAAAATAAATGTTTTAAAAAAAATCAATTATTCTTTTGTAAAAGGTAAGATTTATTCTCTAGTTGGTCCATCTGGATCAGGAAAATCTACATTACTAAATGTTTTATCAATGATAGATAAACCTACTACTGGCTCTTTGTTAATTGGTAATACACCAATAAACTTTAACGATAATTCAAAAAATGACAAAATTAGATCAAGTAAAATTGGTATTATCTATCAACAAAATAATTTACTTCCAGATTTTACTGCATTAGAAAATGTTTATTTAGCCGGTCTAGCTTTAACTAATGACAAAAAGAATTCAATCAATCGAGCTAAAAAAATTATAAAAACAATGGGTCTTTCATCGCGTCAGTCACATTTTCCTTCGGAATTATCAGGGGGTGAAATGCAAAGAATTGCAATGGCTAGAGCACTCATTAATGAGCCTGAAATTATATTAGCAGATGAGCCTACTGGCAGTCTAGATCACACTACGGCCAAAGAGGTTTTTAATGTTTTGTATAATTTGAAAAATAAAAATAGATTAATAATCTATGCAACTCATAATAGATTTTTTGCAAATATGGCTGATTGCAAATTAGAAATGATTGATGGTAATATAAGAATTATCAATGCCAGAATTTAATAATCAAAACTTTAATCATTTAAAAATTCACACTCAGTATTCAATCTGTGAAGGAGCTATCAAAATTGATAATTTAAAAGATTTTTGTAAAGAAAAAAAAATACCTTGTTTGGGTCTTTCAGATACATCCAATTTATGTGGTGCATTGGAGTTTGCTGAAAATATTTCTAAGGTTGGCACACAACCAATTATTGGTACTCAAATTTATTTTAGATTTGAAGATACAACAGGACTATTACCCTTGATAGCTCTTAATGAAGATGGATATAAGAGAATCATAGAACTCTCCTCAAGATCTTACCTTGAAAATGATGCTTTATCTGACCCACATTTGGATATTAAGGAACTTTTAATTGATACGGAAGGGGTGTCCTTACTTTCGGGAACTATTCAAGGTTTATTTGGTAAATTGTTTGAAAAAGGTCGTTTAGACGAAATATCAAAACTATATAAGAGTTTATCATCAAAATTTAATGATAACTTTTATTTAGAAATCCAAAGACATGGTGATCAAAATGAAATTGCTTTTGAAAAATTCAATTTAGAACAATCTTTAAAAATTAAAATACCAATTATTGCTACTAATGAAGTTTATTATTTAACACCTGACATGCACGAAGCTCATGATGCGTTAACTTGCATTGGTTCTAAAACTTATGTTAATGAAAAGAATAGAATTAAATATAGTAACCAGCATTACTTTAAATCAAATGAAGAAATGTCAAAACTATTTTCTGATCTTCCAGAAGCTTTAGAAAATAACTTTAATTTACCATTTAAATGTAATTTTAGACCACAATTTTCCAAACCTGTACTTCCAAATATTAGTTCTGAAAAAGGAGGTAGTGCTGATGAAATACTTAAAAAAGATTCATTAGACGGATTGAAAGAAAAATTTCTCAAAGTTTTTAAAATTGAAGAAAATAACTTAGAATCTGATAATAAATTTTTAAAATATAAAGACAGACTAGATCATGAGTTAAAGATCATAATTGAAATGAAATATCCTAGTTATTTCTTGATTGTATCTGACTACATTAAATGGGCCAAGAGTAATGATATTCCAGTAGGACCGGGCAGAGGTTCTGGAGCAGGCTCACTTGTTGCTTGGTGTCTATCTATTACTGATGTTGACCCAATTAAATTTAATTTAATATTTGAAAGATTTTTAAATCCTGACCGTGTGTCAATGCCTGACTTTGATATAGATTTTTGTGAGGAAAAAAGAGATCTTGTTTTTAAATATTTAACTACAAAATATAAAGACAGTGTTGCTCATATAATTACATTTGGAAAGTTAAAAGCAAGAATGGTTATTAGAGATGTGGGTAGAGTATTAGGTTTACCATATGGTTTTGTTGATAGTATTTCAAAAATGATACCTTTTGATCCTTCTAGACCTCAAAGCTTAATTGAATGCATTAATAGCGAACCAAGACTTCAAAAATTAGTTAATGAAGATCCTCGTGTTAAAAAATTAACTGAGCTTTCTTTGAAATTAGAAGGTTTGAATAGAAATGTAGCAACTCATGCAGCTGGTGTTGTAATCGCCGATAGAAAATTAACTGAAGTCGTGCCTTTATATAAAGATGCATCCGCAGATTTATTATTACCTTCTACGCAATTTGACATGTACTCAGCAGAAAATGCTGGCTTAATTAAGTTTGATTTTTTAGGATTAAAAACTTTAACGGTAATTAATAGAACGCAAAAGTTGATTAATAAAAAAGTTAAAGAGTTTAAAATTGAAGATATTGACTTTGGTGATCAAAAAGTTTTTGAACTTTTGTCTTCCGGTAATACCGTTGGATTATTCCAGGTTGAGAGCGCTGGCATGCGTGAAGCATTATTGCAAATGAAGCCTAATCATATTGAGGATATTATTGCTTTAGTTGCCCTTTATCGTCCGGGGCCTATGAGCAACATTCCAGTTTACAATGACTGTAAACATGGAAGACAAACGCCCGATTACTTGCATCCACTACTTGAGGATATTTTAAAACCTACATATGGGGTTATTATCTATCAAGAACAGGTTATGCAAATTGCACAAAAACTCTCAGGTTTTACCGCAGGTGAAGCTGATATTTTAAGAAGAGCTATGGGTAAAAAAAAAAGAGCTGAACTAGAAAAGCAGAAACAAGGATTTATTGCAGGTGCTCTTAAAAATGGAATTAGCAAAGATGTTGCAGCAAGCATATTTCTAAAAATAGAACCATTTGCCGAATATGGTTTTAACAAAAGTCACGCAGCAGCTTATGCAATCATTTCTTATCAAACAGCATTTTTAAAAACATATTATCCTAAAGAGTTTTTTGCAGCTTCAATGACAATGGATTTATCAAATCAAAATAAACTTGGGGAATTTCATGAAGAGCTTAAAAGAATTGATATCAAAGTTGTAAGACCAGATATAAATAGATGTTTTGAAGATTTTCAATTTGATGAAGAAAATTTCTATTATGCTTTAGGTGGAATTAAAAGTGTGGGACTTGAGGCAATCTCAAATGTTGTAAAGGAAAGAAAAGAAAACGGTAATTTTAAATCAATCAATGATTTTCTAAATAGAGTTAGCCCTAAAAATATTAATAAATTGCAGTTAGAAGGATTAGTTAAAGCTGGTGCTTTTGATAATATAGATAATAATAGACAGGCATTATTTAATTCAATTCCTAATTTTATTTTAAAAACAAAGAATATTTATGAAAATAAAGCAGCAAATCAAATTGACCTTTTTGGTTCTGACGAAGAACAAGATAATGAAATAGTTCTTAATATAGAAGATTGGAAGTTTGAAGATCGATTATCAAGAGAATTCGAAGCTATTGGTTTCTTTATATCCGACCATCCTTTAAATCAATTTAAAGAAATTTTTAATGATTATAAAATAGTTGATTATGCAAAATTTAATCTAGACGACACTATAAAAGATGCAAATATTGCAGCTACACTTTTAAAGATCACTGAAAGAAAAACTGCAAAAGGTAATTCGTATGGTGTTATTAAGTTCACTGATTTAACTAGTGTTTTTGAGCTCTTTATTTTCTCTGATATTTTGGAATTAAATAGAGAGGTTTTAGTTGAGGGTAGTTCTTTAATCATAACCTTGATCAAAACCATTTCTAAAGATGAGAACAAATCCAAAAGAATAAATGTTCAAAAAATAGCATCTCTTAAAGATCTCTTTAATAAACCTGTTAATGAAATTGTATTTAACATCAAGTCAATTAAAGACATTGATAAAATATCTGATTTAGTGGATGAGGAGGGTACAACTGAGATAACAATAAATATTAATGATGAAAATAATGATATTAGCTTTAAACTAAAAAATAAGCGTCTTATTGATAGGAAAGCTATCAATATCCTCAGAAACAATGATATTTCCACCATTATTCATTAAAAAAGACTTGTTTGTTCCATAAATAATTTGTAAATAACTCTTAAATTAAATTAACACGCACACAGTTTGTGGTTTTATACCTCCGGTCCTTAAATGGAAATTACTGTGGTGGCTTAACCGGGAATAAATATGAAAATACCAAGTCTAACTATCCAACAACTATTAGAAGCAGGCGTTCATTTAGGTCATAAGACTTTAAGATGGAACCCAAAAATGAAAAAATACATTTTTGGAAAAAGAGATTCAACTCACATTATTGATTTAACACAAACACTGCAGTTAACGAATGTAGCTCTGGAAAAAGTTTACAATACAATAGCTAATAACGGCAAAATTCTTTTTGTGTCTACAAAAAAGCAAGCATCTGAAGCAATTGCTGAAGTTGCAAAAGAAACTGGGCAATACTTTGTAAACTACAGGTGGTTAGGTGGAATGTTAACTAACTGGGGAACAATCTCGGGATCAATTAAAAAGATGAAAAAATATGAGGCGGATCTTGTTGCTGAAAATAGAGGCTTTACAAAAAAAGAACTATTAAAGATGAGTGTTAAAAAAGATAAATTAGAAAGAGCACTAGGTGGAATTGCAGAAATGAAAAAAGTTCCAGATCTAGTTTTTATTATTGACACAAATTATGAATCTTTAGCCATTGCTGAAGCATCTAAATTAGGCATTCCAATTTGTGCTATACTTGACAGCAATTCTAATCCTGATGGTATCGATTACCCAATTCCGGGTAATGATGATGCTAGAAGAGCAATTGATCTATATTGTAATTTAGTAAAAGAAACTATTGAAAATGCAAAAAAAGCAGCTCCATCTAAATCTGAAGAAAAACCTGATGTCGGTGAGACAAAAGTAAAAGAAGCTTCTTCAAAAACTATTCAAGAGATCGATAGAGAGAAGTTGGATGCTAAATTTTTAAAAAAAGATAAAGAAAAGTTGAATTAATATGAGTGATTTAGAAAAAGTAAAACAATTACGTGAAGCAACTGGTGCTGGATTTAAAGATTGTAACTTGGCAGTTAAAGAATCTGGTGGTGATTTAGATAAAGCAGTAGAAATCTTAAGAGTTAAAGGAATTTCTAAAGCTTCAAAAAAAATGTCAAGAGATGCTAGAGAAGGTGTTATTGCAACCTCTGGAGATGAAAGAAAAATATCTGTTATTGAAATTAACTGTGAGACAGATTTTGTTGCTAAGAATGATGATTTTGTATCCTTTGCAAAAGAATTAAGTGAATTGAATAATCAAAATTCATCTGATTTAGAAAAGCTTAATAAATCAAAAATGGGAAATGGTGAAACGGTTGAAGATAGTCTAGTAGCATTAATCTCAAAAATGGGTGAAAAGATAACAGTTGGTAAAGCTAAGACATTTAACCAATCAGGTTCTAAAAATTTTAATTACTTGCATACTGTAGTTAAAGATAATTTATCTAAATTATCAGTTATAGCTTCACTTGAGACTTCAGATGACAGTGATAATGTTAAAGCTTTTGGTAAACAACTTTCAATGCATATTGCAGCATCAAACCCTTTGGCATTAAGTTCTGATTTAATTGATAAAGATCTACTTCAAAAAGAACAAGATCTTGTCACGGAAGAGTTAAAAAGTTCTGGTAAGCCTGAAGAAATTGCACAAAAAATTAGCTTAGGTAAAATGAATAAATTTAAAGAGGAAAATGCTTTGTTAACACAAGCCTGGGTTATGGAGCCTAAAAAGAAAGTGCAAGATATTGTAAAAGAACTTAATATACCTGATTTGAAGATTAATGATTTTTTTAGAATTAAAATAGGTGAATAAATGTTTAATGACAAAACATACAGTCAGAAGATGGATAAAACCATTGAGGTTTTTCAAAAAGAATTAACTTCACTAAGAACTGGAAGAGCAAACGCCTCAATGCTAGACCTTGTTAAAGTTGATGTTTATGGCCAAGTGATGCCATTAAATCAAGTATCAAGCATAACAACTCCTGACGCCAGAACAATTAATATCCAAGTTTGGGACATTAATAACGTTCCACTTGTAGATACTGCAATAAAAAAATCTGAATTAGGTTTAAATCCGCAAATTGATGGTCAATTAATTAGGTTACCTGTCCCAGACTTAAATGAAGAGAGAAGAACGGAGATTAAAAAATTAATTAAATCTATGGGAGAAAAGTGTAAAATCTCAATCAGAAATATTAGAAGAGAAGCTAACGATGATTTAAAAAGTTTAGTTAAAGATAAAGAAATCAGTGAAGATGATGAAAATATAAATGAAAAATTAGTACAAACATTTACTGACGAGCATATTAAAATTATAGATACCAAAGTTGAAGCCAAAGAAAAAGAAATAATGACAATATGAACCCAGTGAAACATGTTGCCATCATCATGGATGGAAACGGTAGATGGGGCGTTAAACATAAAAATTCAAGAAATGCAGGTCATAAAGCTGGCTTAAATTCAATAGAACCTATTATTAATGAATGTATAAAAATTAATATAAGGTATTTAACACTTTATACGTTTTCTACTGAAAATTGGAATAGACCCAAAAATGAAATAATTTTTTTATTTAATCTATTAGAAAATTTTTTAATAAACAAAATTGATGATTTGATAGAAAAAGATATTAAACTTAAATTTATTGGTGAAATAAATAAACTACCCATTAAACTTAAAAATATTATAAAAATGTCTGAATTAAAAACATCAAAAAATTTAAAGTTACAAGTCAATGTGGCATTAAACTATGGTTCAAAAAGTGAATTAATAAAATCCATAAAGATAATTAATAAAAAAAAAATTAAAATAAATGAAAAAAACATTGATAAAAATTTATATACTAAAGATATAGACGACCCAGATATCCTGTTAAGAACTGGCAACACTAAAAGATTAAGTAACTTCATGCTTTGGCAATTGGCATATACAGAAATATTTTTTGTAAAAAAACTCTGGCCAGATTTCAATATAAAAGATTTTAAGAAGATAATACAAAAATTTAAATCAATAAAAAGGAATTTTGGATCTGTTTAATGAATAGTGAATTGAAAAAAAGAATATTTACCTCTATATTATTGATGTCATTATTGACATTAATGTATTTTTATTCATTTATAATGATTAGCGCTCTTTTAATTGTAGCAATCATAGTATGGATTGAGTTCTATGCTTTAATATCAAAAATTTTACCTAAAAATAGATTTAAAGATAAATTATTTAGATTTTTATACAAATCAATTTCATTGCTGTATTTATTGTTGTTAGTTTGTTTTATACTTATTATTGATTCAGGCCATCCAAACTTAAAACTATATTTACTATATTCTATTTTGGTTGCGATATTATCAGACATTGGAGGTCTTATATTCGGTAAAACATTTAAAGGAAAAAAACTTACAAGAATAAGTCCCAATAAAACAATATCAGGTTCAATTGGGTCATTTTTATTTTCATTATCATTAATACCTTTTTTTTACGAAAAATTAAGTGAATATAATTTTTTGATATTAGCAATAATAACAATTTTAATATCCTTAATTTCCCAAACAGGAGATCTATTTATTTCCTATCTTAAGCGTAAGGCAAAAGTTAAAAATACAAGTGATATATTGCCAGGTCATGGGGGCTTTCTAGATAGAGTTGATGGAATAATTTTTGCAATACCAGTAGGTTTTTTATTATTTATTTTAATTTAATATGAAAAAAATAGCTATTTTTGGATCAACAGGATCTATTGGAACTTCTTTAATAGATATAATCAAAAAAGATAAAAAAAATTTTAGAATAGAATTAATTACAGCAAACACAAATTATAAAAAATTAATTCAACAAGCTAAATTTTTTAATGTCAAAAATTTGATTATATCAGATCGAAGTTCTTTTTTAAAAACACAAAAAATCTTAAAACATTTAAATATAAATATTTATAATAATTTTGATTCTTTTAAAAAAATATTTAAGAATAAAAAAATTGATTATGCAATGAGTGCAATTACAGGTTTTCAAGGTTTGAGGCCAACTTTAGAAATTATAAAATTTACCAATGTTATTGCTATAGCGAATAAAGAGTCGATTATTTGTGGATGGAATCTAATTAAGAAAAATTTAGATAAACATAACACTAAATTTATTCCAGTTGATTCAGAGCATTTTTCTGTTTGGTCTTTAATTAATAAAGACCCAAGTAGAAATTTTGAAAAAATTTATTTGACAGCATCTGGTGGGCCTTTTAGAAAGTATCCATTAAATAAGTTTAAGAATATTACTCCTAAAAAAGCATTAAAACATCCAAATTGGAAAATGGGTAATAAAATTTCAATCGATTCTGCCACTATGATGAATAAAGTTTTTGAGATTATTGAAGCAAAAAAAATATTTAATTTTAAGTATAGTCAATTGGAAATACTAATTCATCCTCATTCATATTTGCATGCAATTGTTAAATTTAACAATGGCTTGATTAAGTTGCTTATGCACGATACCAATATGAGTATACCTATTTTTAATTCGCTATACCATGAGGACAATAATAAAATTAAATCTTGCCCACTTGATATAAAAATACTTAATAATTTGGAACTTAAAAAAATTAATAAAAATAGATTTCCAGTAGTTAAATTAATAAATAAATTAACAAATAATGATTCGCTTTATGAGACAGTCATTGTTGCTGCAAATGATAATTTAGTTAATAAGTTTTTAAAAAATGAAATACAATTTACAGATATTTCAAAAAAACTACTAAAGATTATAAGTCTTGATGAGTTTAAAAGATTTAAGATGATTAGCCCTAAAAATGTGGAGGAAATTGAAAATTTGGCTGAATATGTTGGTTTAAAAATTAATACCTAAAGTGTATAAGATCGTAATGTTAAAATATATCTTTCAAATATTTCTTATACTTATTTTTTTTACACTATCAGCTAAATCTGAAAAATATAACAAAATTTTAATTAATGGAAATGAAAGAATTTCTGATGAAACTATACTTGTTTTTTCAGAACTCCCTACGGATAAATTTTTAGATGAGAATTCTATTAATCTTATTTTAAAAAAAATTTATGAGTCAGGCTTTTTTAAAGATGTTATTATTAGAATTGATAATCAAGATTTAATTATTGATGTTATTGAAAACCCCATAATACAAAGCGTTTTTATTGAGGGTATTAAGAGAAAAAAAACAGTTGAATCTTTATATGAGATTTTATCTTTAAAAAACAGGTCTTCATTTAATTCAAATTTAGTGAAATCTGATGAAGACGTTATTTTAAGTTATTTAAAAAATGAAGGTTATTATTTTTCAAGCATTATTTCTTCATATGATGCGCTTGGCAGCAATAAAATTAATCTTTTCTATAAAATTGATTTAGGTCAAAAAGCTAAAATATCTAGAATTTCATTTCTTGGAGATAAAAAATTTAAGAATAATACACTAAGAAATATAATTCTTAGTGAAGAGTATAAGTTTTGGAAAATTGTATCAGGAAAAAAATTTTTAAATGAAAAATTAATTAACTTAGATAAAAGACTGATGCAAAACTTTTATAAAAACAAAGGTTTTTACAAGGTAAACATAGATTCATCATTTGCTAATTACCTTGGTAACAATGAGTTCGAGCTCATTTTCAATATAAATTCTGGAAAAAAATATTATTTTAATGATTTAACTTTAAAACTTCCAATTGATTATGACGACAATAATTTTAAAAAATTAAATACAATTTTTCAAAATTTGAAGGGTGAAGCTTACTCCATAAATTCCATAAATAATATCTTGAATGAGATTGATCAAATTGTATTAAATGAACAATATGAGTTTTTAAATTCTACTGTTAATGAAGAAATTAATGATGATTTGATTGATTTAACTTTTAATATCAGTGAGTCTGATAAATTCTATATAGAAAAAATAAATATATTTGGAAATAATGTAACTCATGAAGAGGTTATAAGAAATGTACTAGCTATTGATGAGGGAGATGCGTTTAATGAATTACTACACAAAAAAACATTAAATAACTTAAATTTATTAAATTTCTTCAGCAAAGTTGAAAATAAAGTTGTTAATGGCACTCTTGCTAATCAAAAAATTATAAACATAAATGTCAATGAAAAGCCTACTGGAGAAATTATGGCAGGTGCAGGTGTCGGTACTAGCGGTGGTACATTATCATTCGGTGTTAAAGAAAATAACTTTCTTGGAGAGGGTATTGGCTTTGGTGCTGATCTGTCAATTGGTTCAGAAACATTAAAAGGTATCATTTCCGTAGATAATCCTAATTACAAAGGGTCAAATAGATCTTTAAATTTTTCTTTAGAAAGTAAGATTACCGATCATTTAACAAGTTTTGGTTATGAATCAAATAAGACTGGATTTACAATTGGAAGCGGATTTGAATATTATGATAAATTATCTTTAAACATAGGTGTATCCAGCTATGTTGAAAAACTAACTACTGACAGTACTGCATCGGCTAGTTTAAAAAAACAAGAGGGGTCATATTTTGACAACTATATTAATTATACCCTTGATTACGATACAAGAGATCAAAAATTTCAACCTACTGATGGATTTAGAAGTAGATTCACTCAAAATGTTCCATTAATTAGTGACGGTTATACTCTAACGAATACTTATGATTTAAAATTTTACAATCAATGGTTAGCTGAAAATGTATTATCTTATGGAATTTTTGCTAAAACAACAAATTCACTAGGAAACAAAGATGTTAAGTTGTCAGATAGATTATTTCTACCCGCGAATAGACTGAGAGGTTTTGAAAGTGGCAAAGTTGGCCCAAAAGATGGTGATGATTTTATCGGTGGTAATTATGCTTTAACATTTAATGCAGCCACTACATTACCTCAAATTTTACCCAATCTACAAAACACAAATTTTTCTATTTTTTTTGATATGGCAAACGTTTGGGGTGTAGATTATGATAATATCAAAGATGACAGTAAGATTAGATCATCTGCTGGATTAACAGTTGATTTTTTTACACCAGTAGGTCCTTTAAATTTTTCATTTTCTCAACCAATAACTAAAAGTAAAAATGATATAATTGAAACATTTAGATTTAATTTGGGAACTACATTTTAATGAAAATTTTCTTTACATATATTTTTACAATATTTATATTTTTTGTTAATCCTGTTAACTCTGAACAAAAGGTTGTTTTTATAGATATGGATAGAGTTATTTCGACATCAAATTCAGGTTCTTCAATTTTAAAACAGCTAAATGACCTTAATATTAATAATTTAAATTTTTTAAAAAGTGAAGAAAAAAAATTTAAAGAAAAAGAAGCAAAACTAATTTCTCAAAAAAATATTATCACTAAAACTGATTTTAAAAAAAAAGTTGATGAATTAAAATTTGAAATTGAAAATTATAATAAAAGTAGAAATAAAATGATTAAAGATTTTAATAAATCAAAAGTAAATAATACTAACAATTTTTTAAAATTAGTTAATCCAATCTTGGTTAAATTTTCGAAAGAGAAAGAGATATCAATTATTTTACAAAAAAAAAACCTAGTCGTTGGTGAAATAGAGCTAGATATTACTGATGAAATTATTAAAATTATAAATAAAGATATTAGTGAGTTTAAGATTAAATAAATGATTAAAGAAATGCTTGATAAAAAACAAATTACTAATTTACTTCCTCATAGGGAGCCAATGTTATTAATTGATGAGCTACATGATATTGAAAAACTGTCTTCAGCCACAGCTATTGTTTATGTTAAAAAAGATAGTTTTTTTGTGCAAGGTCATTTCCCTGATAATCCTGTTATGCCGGGTGTTTTAATAGTAGAAGCTTTTGGTCAGGCTGCTGCAGCATTAACAGCCCATGGTTTAGATAAAGAAACATATGATAACAAGCTAGTTTTTTTAATGGGCATAGAAAAAGCAAGGTTTAGAAACCCTGTAATACCAGATTGTAAATTAGAATTAAAAATTCAAGCGATCAGAACACACGGTAGGGTTTGGAAGTACAAAGGTGATGCTTTTGTCGATGGAAAAAAAATGGCTGATGCTCAATGGTCAGCTACTATCGTTGATAAGAAATAATCAGCAACAAATCTTGATAACACAGGTTAATTTGCTTTGGTAAAAAGGTTTTGATGATAAATCCTTTTTTTAAAAACAATGGTCCTTTTAAAATTTCAGATATTTTGCAACTAATAAACCTTGATGATCTTAAAATTGCTAATGATCTAAAAATTATTGATATCAAGGATTTATTTACATCAGAAATAAATGACATTACTTTTTTTCATTCTAAAAAATATAAAAATATTGCAAAAAATACTAAAGCTTCTTTTTGTATAACTACTGAAATTTTAAAAAATGAATTACCAAAAAGTTGCACACCATTAATAGTTGAGAATGTTTTGGTTTCAACCTCTAAAGTTACATCAAAATTTTATCCTAGTTCAATTAATGATAACTTTGATTATACAGCTAGAGATATAACTAAAACTAATTTTAAAGATAAAGTTAAATGTGGAAAAAATGTTTTAATTGGTGACAATATTACCCTTGGATCTAATTGTTTAATTGGACATAATACTATTATTGAGCAAAATGTTTCAATTGGTGATAACTGCTCAATAGGATCTAATGTTATTATAAGAAATACATTAATTAATAATAATGTTACAATTTTAGACAATTGCGTTATTGGTAAGCATGGGTTTGGCTTTTTTCCTATTAATGATAAAAATTTAAGATATCCACATATTGGAATTGTCATAATTGGTGAAAATTCTGAAATTGGATGTGGTTGCACTATTGATAGAGGATCTATGTCAAACACTTTAATTGGAAAAAATACATTTTTAGATAATCAAATTCATATCGCACATAATGTTAAAATTGGTGAAAATTCAATCATAGCAGGACAAGTAGGAATTGCTGGTAGTTCTATCCTTGGTAACAACGTTCGTATTGGTGGACAAGCTGGTATTTCTGGTCATCTAACTATTGGAAATAATGTAGAAATAGCAGGTGGAAGTGGTGTGATAAAAGATATCTCAGATAATTCAAAAGTTATGGGCTATCCAGCAAAAAATATTAGAGATTTTTTAAAAGATAATAAATGATACATAAAACAGCAATTATAGATTCTAAAGCTAAAATTAGTACGAATGTTAGCATTGGAGCTTACACTGTAATAGGTCCCAATGTTGAACTAGGGGAAAATTCTGTAATACAATCACATGTAGCTATCATTGGACATACCAAAATTGGAAAAAACAATAAGATTTACTCATTTGCATCAATTGGAAATGATCCTCAAGATTTAAAATTTAATGGCGAACAAACACAGCTTGAAATAGGTGATAATAATAAAATTAGAGAATATGTAACCATTAACCCTGGTACTGAAAGTGGTGGTGGATTAACCAAAGTAGGAAATAATTGTTTATTTATGGTTTCTTCGCACATAGCACATGATTGTTTAGTCGAAGATAATGTTATTTTAGCAAACAATGTTCCTTTAGGTGGACACGCACATATAGAAAGTAACGTGATAATTGGAGGTAATTCAGCTGTACAACAGTTCACTAGAGTTGGAAAATCAGCAATGATAGGAGGAATGTGTGGTGTTGTAAGAGATGTTATACCATACGGAATAGCACATGGTAATCGAAGTGTTCTACAGGGATTAAATTTAATAGGCTTAAGAAGAAAGAATATTCCAAATAAACAAATTATGAATCTAAGTGATGCATATAAAGAAATTTTTAAGGATGAAAACTTAACTCAAAATTTGATTAATCTAAATCAAGTCTTTAAAAAGAACGAGCTTGTACTAGAAGTAGTGAATTTTTTAGAGAAAGATAAAAAAAGACCTATTTGCACACCGTATTCAAAATAAAATGATTGGACTATTTTTAGGAGATACTGATTTTTCAGAAATTGTCCTTAAAAAAATAAAGAAATTAAAGAAAAAATATTTTATTCTTGATTTTTCAAAAAATAATAAATTCAAAAACAACACAAACTCTTACAGAGTAAGTATTGGCAAGTTTGGAAAAATAATAAATTTGATTAAAGAAAAAAAATCAAAAAAAGTTTTATTTGCGGGTAAAATTGTAAAACCAAAATTTACAACATTAAGATTAGATCTAAAGGGTTTATATTATATGCCCGGTATAATTAGAGCTGCAAAATTAGGTGATGCAGCAATTATTAAAGCTATAATAAAAATTTTAGAAAATGAAAATATAAAAGTTATTAGTTCTATCTTTTTTAACCCTGAATTAACTGTTAAAAGAGGTAACTATACTAAATTGAAACCTAATATCAGTGATAATAGTTCTATTAAAAAAGGAATTACTTACTTTAATAAACTAAATAACCTAGATCACATTCAAGCAGTGATTGTTAAAGATAATACTATTTTAGCAATTGAAGACCGACAAGGAACAAAGAAAATGTTATCAAAATTAAATAAAAAATCTGAAGGAATCTTGATTAAACTACCTAAAAACAAGCAAGATCTAAGAATGGATTTACCAACTATTGGTCTTCAAACTCTAAAAGATTGTAAAAAATATGGCTTAAAAGGAATAGTTTTAAAATCTAAAAAAAATATATTCTTAGATAAAGCTAAATGCATTAGTTTTGCTAATAAAAATAATATCTTTATTAAAATTATATGAAAAAAATTTTTGTTTTAACAGGTGAGCCTTCTGGTGATAAATTGGCGTCAACAGTTATTTCAAAACTTAAAAGAGATAATCCTGATATTGAATATTTATCAGTAGGGGGAATACATATTAAAAAATTAGGAATTCAATCTATTTTTGATCTCAAAGACATTACATACCTTGGCTTTACTAGCGTGCTATTTAATATCTTTAAAATTAAAAGAAAAATTAATAAAACTGTTGATGAGATTGTAAAATTTAACCCTGATATCCTCTTTAGTATTGATAGTCCTGATTTTACACTAAGAGTTGCTGAAAAGGTAAAAAATATTAATAACAAGATTAAGACAATCCATTATGTTGCTCCCCAGGTATGGGTTTGGAGAAAAAACAGAGTTAAAAAAATTAAAAAATTTATTGATCATATGCTTTTATTATTCAAATTTGAAAAAAAATATTTTGATGAAGAAAATATTAAGAATACCTTTGTTGGTCATCCTTTAATTGAAAAAAAAAATAATGTAATAACAACATTTGATAATTTAATTTCTAAAGATAAAAAAATTATATCTTTATTTCCAGGTAGTAGAAAATCAGAAACAAATGTTCTTTTGCCAATTTTATTAAATTTTATTGAATTGATGAACAAAAAAAATCTTAATCATTCATTTGTTTTTCATGCTACAGATGAAAATAAAGAATTTATTACTGGTGTGGTTAAAAATGCTAAATCAGATAATATAGATGTTATTTCAGATGAAAATATAAAAGATCAGGTTTTATCTAATTCAATTTTTGCTGTTTCTAAATCTGGAACAATTTCACTTCAAATTTCTAGTGCTAATATTCCTTCAATAATTATTTACAAATTAAATTTCATAAATTTTATGATATTTAGATTATTGGTTAATGTTAAGTTTGCAAATATCATTAATATTATTAATGACAAAGAGGTAATTCCTGAATTATTACAAAAGGAATGCAATGCAGAAGAGATATATAAAACTGTTACATATTTTCTTAAAAATCCAGAGTTAATTGAAAAGCAATTAATCGATTGTAAAAAAACTTTAGAGGGAATTAAGTCAAAATCTTCTTCATCAAGTGAAGCAGCTTTAATATTAAGTAATTATCTTATTTCCTAATCTACGTTCTACTTCCTCTTTACCTAGGGAAATTATTATATCATATAAACCAGGTCCAAATTTTGATCCAGTTAAAGCAACTCTCAATGGTTGACCTACACCCTTAAAATTAGTTTCATATTTTTTTATTAAATCATTAACTATGGGCTCAAGTGTTTTTTTATCTAATGTGTTTATTGAAATTAGATTTTCTTTAAACTCTTTAATAATACTTTTTGCTTTATCATTAATCAATTCTAAATCTTTATCTTCAAATTTTACATCATCAAAAATTATATATTTAGCGTTATTAAATATATCCTCCAATGTCTTTGCTTTGTTCTTAAGAAATGTTAATGAAGGTTTAATCTTAGCTTCTTTTTCTGATTTAATTTTTTCCTTATAAATTTTACAATATTTGACAAGATGATCGTAAAGTACATTTTCATCAATAGTTTTAATATAATGTTCATTCAGTGATAATATTCTACTCATATCTAGTTTTGATGGAGATTTACCAATCCCTTCTAAATTAAAGTGCTGAATGCTTTCCTCTAGTGTAAATATTTCTTTATCTTGATAAGACCAGCCTAATCTCAATAAGTAATTTCTTAAAGCATCGGGCATTATTCCTATCTTAGAATAATCATCTAATGTTGATGCATTATCTCTTTTTGATAGTTTCTTTCCTTCAATAGTATGTATCAATGGAATGTGAGCAAATAAAGGAATCTCCCATTTCATAGCTAAATAGATTTGCATCTGTTTGAATGTATTAATTTTATGATCGTCACCTCTGATTATATGTGTCATGTTCATTTGATGATCATCTACGGTTGCTGAAAGATTGTATGTCGGTGTTCCATCGTTTCTTAGAATTATAAAATCTTCTATTGTAGTATTCTCTATTTCAACATCTCCTTGCACCAAATCTTTTAGTATAGAAGTTCCTTCAATTTTACTTTTAAATCTAATTACTGGTTTGATATTTTTAGGGGCATCTGATTCTAGAAGATCTCTCCATTTTCTATTGTAAATATAGGGAAGCTTTTTTTGTCTTGCTCGTTTTTTTTGCTCTTCTATTTCTTCACTTGAACAATAACATTTATAAGCATGTCCATTTTTAAGTAATTCATTTACCACATTTATATGATCATCAATTTTAGTTGATTGAATATATTCATCACCATCATGTTCAATACCAATCCACTTTAAAGACTTAATAATTTGAATTTTATGTTTATCTTTAGATCTTTCTTTATCAGTATCTTCAATTCTAAGATGAAATGTTCCTTTTTTATTTTTTGAATATAGCCAGTTAAATAAAGCAGTTCTTACACCACCAATATGTAGAGCTCCAGTAGGTGAGGGAGCAAATCTTGTTGCTACATTTGACATCAATGTTTTTTAGACTATTTTCTTAGAAGTTTCTATATAAAGATACCAGAACACCTTGAACTTTTACCCTATCTGGACCAAATATTTTGGTTTCGTAGTTTCTATTGGCACTTTCAAGTGCTACTGTTTTTCCTTTTCTTCTAATTCTTTTCAACATTGCTTCGTGTTCATCTATTAAAGCTACAACAATTTTACCATTATCTGCAGTATCGGATCTCTTTATGATAACCGTATCACCCTCATTAATACCTGCTTCAATCATTGAATCGCCTTGAACTTTTAGACCAAAATATTGACCATTTTTTTCAAGGTTACTTGGAAGAGGTATTCGCGAAACTTCATTTTGTATTGCCTCTACAGGTGTTCCTGCAGCTATACTACCTAGTACAGGTATTTCCATTTCATTTAAGTTAGTATTATCTATATCTAGTCCACCCTTGATAACACTAGGTGAAAAGCTATTGTAAATATCATTAGCAGAAGCAGTTTCGGGAAGCTTTATAACCTCCAAAGCTCTTGCTTTATGAGCCAACCTTCTAATAAAACCTCTTTCTTCTAAGGCACTTATTAATCTGTGAATTCCTGATTTAGATTTTAAATTTAACGAATCTTTCATTTCTTCGTACGAAGGAGATACGCCTGAGGCTCTCAACTTTTTGTTGATGTATAAAAGCAGGTTTTTTTGTTTTTTAGTTAGCATAAGAACAAATAAAGTACAAAATCTGTTCTACAAGTGTTCTTCTAATACAGCAATAGCTAAAAAGTATTTAAAATAAAGGTTTATTTGACTAAAGAACTGAAAAAATTGAATTTTTATCTAAATTTTTTAAAAGTGATTCACCAATTAAAAAAGTTTTTATTTCTGTTTTGTTCTTTAAAGAAAGAAGTTCTTCTTTTGTTTTAATTCCACTTTCAGAAATTAAAGGAGAGGGGTGATTACTTAACACGCTATAGATATCATAAGTTGTATTAAGATCTGTTCTTAAAGTTTTGAGATTTCTATTATTTATTCCAATTAATGCTTCTTTAAAGTTAAGAGCTTTCTTTGCTTCCTCAACTGTGTGCACTTCAACAATTATTGACATATTAAGCTTCAGAGCTTCTTCATATAATTCATTAGCAAGGTCATCTGAGACTCCAGCTAATATAATCAATATTGCATCTGCCCCATAACTTTTGGCGAGAGGTACTTGAAACGTATCAATAAAAAAATCCTTACATAGAACTGGTAGATTTATTTTTTCTTTTACTTCACTAATATGGCTTAGCTTACCCAAAAAGAAATCTTCTTCTGTAAGGATTGATAAACATGTGGCTTTATTATTGTTATAGACTTTTGCTATTTCAATAGGGTTATAATTATTCATTATAACACCAGCAGACGGGCTTGCTTTTTTTATTTCTGCAATTAAAGAAATTTTATTTTTATCAACATTGTTTTGAATTTTATCTTTAAAATTTATAAATGATTTATTTTGATCTATTTTTTCATTTAAAGCATCTAATGAAATTGTTTTTTTTAATAAATCAATTTTTTCAATTTTTTTTTTAATAATTTCTTTTAGTACGTCTTTAGACATTTTGAATTTCCTTTAAGTCATTGTATGTTTTTCCTGATAAGATATGTTTTCTTGCTTCATTATACGCATCAATAAATACCGTATGTTTTTCTGAAACAATAAGGCCGGCTGCTGCATTTAAACAAACAGCTTTTGAAAAATCGTTATCCTCACCTTTAAATATATCTAGCATTTTATTCGCATTAAATTTTGCATCATCTCCAAGCAAATCTTTAAACTCATTTGCATCTATATTTAGTTTTATAGGGTCAATTAATATTTCAGAAATTTCACCATTTTTTAATTGAACAACATTAGTTTTTGAATAGGGTGATATTTCATCTAATCCATCTTCACTATTTACAATCCAGGCAAATTTAATGTTTAAATTATTCAAGGCACTAGCAAAAATTTTTAATAGCTTTTTATCAAAAACACCAACCACTTGTCTATCAACTAGTGCAGGGCTACTTAAAGGGCCAATCATATTAAAAATTGTTCTTTTACCTATCTTTTTTCTAATAGGTCCAACAAATCTCATTGCACTGTGATAATTGGGTGCATACATAAAACCAAAGTTATTTTTTTTAATTTGTTCCTCAATATCATTCGGCTCTAAATCTATTTTTATGTTTAAAGCTTCTAAAACGTCACCTGAACCACATTTAGAGGAAACAGCTTTGTTGCCATGTTTAGCAACTTTAATGCCCATACTAGATAGAAGTAGCGCTGATGCAGTCGATATATTCAGTGTATTCATGCCGTCTCCACCTGTTCCACATGTATCAATACAATCATTAATATTAACTCTTTTAGATTTATTTCTTAGTACATAAACCCCACCAGCAATTTCATCAGAGACCTCTCCTTTTGCGGAAAGTAGTGTTAAAAAATCAAATATTTCATTATCTGATGCTTTACCATTCATTAGTATTTCAAAAGCTTTTTTACTTTCATTAAATGATAAGTCCTGGTTATTTCTTAATTTATCTATGAAAATTTTCATTTGTTTTTGTAATTAATAAAATTTTTTAATATTCTAATACCAATGATAGTTTTTATACTTTCAGGGTGAAATTGAACACCGTGGATATTATATTCTTTATGCATTATACCCATAATAATTCCATCTTTTGTTTCAGCAGTAATTTCAAGTTGATCGGATAATGTTTTTTTATCAATTATAAGACTATGGTATCTTGTAGCTTCAAATTTAGAAGGAAGGTTTTTAAGAATACCTATTTTTTTTGATTTTATGACGCTAGTTTTACCATGCATTAACTTATTGGCTTGAATAATTTTAGAACCAAAAACTTGACCAATAATTTGATGACCTAAGCACACACCAAGAATAGGTATCTTTTTATAAAGTGCTTTTACTATTTTAATGCAATTCCCTGATTGATTTGGATTACCAGGTCCAGGTGATATAATTATTTTGTCATATTTATTTTTTATTATTTGTTTGTGAGTAATTTCATCATTTCTAATTACATCAACTGTAACACCAAGAGATGATACATAGTGATATAAGTTAAATGTAAAACTATCATAATTATCTATTAATATAATTTTCATTATTTTAATGCATTCATTAAAGCTTTTGCTTTATTTACAGTTTCTTCGTATTCTTTAATTGGACTACTGTCAGCTACTATCCCTGCACCAGCTTGAACGTAGAATTTTTTGTTTTTTGCAACAGCAGTTCTTAATGCAATACAAGTGTCAAACTCACCATTTGCAGAAAAATAACCTATGCCTCCAGCATAAACTTTTCTTTTAGTGGTTTCTAGTTCATCAATAATTTCCATGGCTCTAATTTTAGGTGCACCAGAAACAGTTCCAGCAGGGAATCCTGCAAGCAATGATTTAAATTTTGAAAATTTACTATTATAAACACCTATCACATTAGAAACGATATGCATTACATGTGAGTATTTTTCTATCATAAAACTTTCTGTCACTTTAACGGTTCCTATCTTGGAAACTTTACCAGCATCATTTCTCCCTAAATCTAGTAACATTAAATGTTCGGAAAGTTCTTTTTCATCTTTAAGTAAATCTTTTGCAAAAAAATTATCTTGTTTTAAATTTTTACCCCTAGGTCTAGTTCCGGCAATTGGTCTAACGGTAATTTTGTTATCTCTTAGTCTGACTAAGATTTCTGGACTAGCTCCTATTATCTGAAAATCTTCAAAATTAAAAAAATACATAAAGGGAGAAGGGTTAGTAATTCTCAGTTTTTTATAAATTTCTAGTGGTGTTTTGGATAATTTAGCTTCAAACCTTTGACTTAAAACGACTTGAAAAATATCTCCAATTTTTATGTATTTTTTTGCTTCATTAACCATTCTTATAAACTTATTTTTTGAAGTGTTAGATTTTACTTTAATATTAGTTTTTGTAATACTATTAGAATTATTTCTTATAAGAGAGGCCTTTGTTAATAGGTCATTAATTTCATTCTCAATTGTAAAATATTTTTTTTTATAATTTAGAATCTTTTCATCATTGAAAATATTAATAATATAGAAAATCTTTTTTTTTAAGTTGTCGTGAATAACCAATGTTCTTGGTCTTAAAAGTCTAACATCAGGTAGCTTTAAATCATCCTTACATTTATTAGGAATTTTTTCTACATATCTAATAGAATCATAAGAAAAATACCCTGATATTAAAGAACAAATTGGTGGTAGACCTACTGGTGTTTTGAACTTAAATTCTTCTATTATTTCTTCTATAATTTTCTCTGGAGCACCTTTTATTTTTTTTTTAATGTTATTAGTAGTAAGGTAAGAATTTTTATTATTAAATTCCCAAATCTTATCTGGGTTTTTGCCAAAGATGGTATATCTCCCTCTTATCTTACCTTTCTCAACTGACTCAAAGATAAAACTATTTTTTTCCCTTAGAAAATTATCAATTAAGTTTAAAACTTCCTGATCATTTCGTACTTTTTGAGAGGTATATATGATTTGATTTTTGTTTCTTGAGTGTTGAAACTTAAAATCTTTAAAGTTTCGATTAAGCATCATCTGAAGTAATTTTTTACCCTATCAAGAGTTTTTTCATTAACTATCACCTTATATTTATTGTTTAAAAGGTAATCATATGATTTTAATATTCCGTTTCTATTTTCTGCACTAGCTTCGTTAGAGATTGCATTAAATATATTTGAATCTGGAGAAATTTCAGTATCTTCAAGTTTCATAACCTTAGCTA
Source organism: Candidatus Pelagibacter sp. uisw_138 (assembly GCF_059512485.2). NCBI lineage: Bacteria > Pseudomonadati > Pseudomonadota > Alphaproteobacteria > Candidatus Pelagibacterales > Candidatus Pelagibacteraceae > Candidatus Pelagibacter > Candidatus Pelagibacter sp. uisw_138. Next base: position 559,808 of record NZ_CM183453.2, read on the forward strand.
TGAATATGTTGTCTTCTCTATCAGCAATTAGAGTAAATGTATTAATTGGTAGTGTGTATAAAATTTTAACAGAATTATTTTCAAATTTATTGATGTCCTTAATTGAGTTTAATTGAGTTTTTTCAACTTCACCATTCCCAAGTTTATCAAATGATGATTGGTTAAATTCATTTTTATCTAATTGGTTTAGTATATCTTTATTAAATTCAAATTTTTCTTTTTGAAATAGAAGGTTTGTTATTTGTTTTACAAATCTTTCATCATTTAAATTAGGCAATTTTTGAATAACATTATCTATTTGATAAAAGATGAATGTTCCATTGTCTTCAAGTATTTCAATCTTGTCTTTTCTAGAATTATAAATTTTATTTTCAATCGTCTCCTTATTTTCTAAATTAATATAATCTTTTTTTGTAATCACATTGACATTTAATTCATTTGTAATTGTCTTAAAATCTATGTTTTTAGATATCTTGTTGTCAATTTCATCAATTGTATCAAAAAAAGCCTGATTAAATTCATCTACACCCAATAAGTTTTTAGGCGTTATTATCACATAAGAAAAATCAATATAATCTTGCTTAAGTTTTTCTGAATTTTCGTCAATAAAAATTTTAATTTCCTGATTGGTAAATTCATCCACTTTTTTATAAAATCTATTTAATTTAATAAATTCAATATCTAATTTTCTATTGTTTTCTATAAAATATTTATTAGTTAAAAAGTCGGGAGATTTCGCTCCACCACTTATATATGTAAATAATTCTTTTTGTAGAACGTTATTCTTTAATTTTATTTCATACATCGCTGCACTCATACTATTTGTAAGTAAAAACTTTTCATAAAAAGTTCTTTGAAAATTACCATTTTCATCTAGAAAGTTTTTATTTTTCTTAAGAGTTTCTACAATTACTTCATCTGATATAACTAGGTCTAAATTTTTTATTTCAAGTTCAAGTAAAGTCATTGAAACCATAGAAGACAAAAGCTCCTCAATTACATTTTTATCGATATTCTCTTTTATTACTTGCTGACTTAAGCCAGATTGATTTAGGTAATCCATGAAATCTTGCGTAGAGATATTAGTGTTATTTATTTTAGCTATATTATTTTGATTTCCAGTACTAAATCCTCCACCAAATCCACCAAAGCCAAAAGCTATTATAATAACAAAAATCAGTATCAAGCCACCAATCTTTTTTTTTGTAAAATTTTTAAATGGATTTATCATTACATTATTAATTTATTGATCTTTAAAATATCAAGCTATAGATTAAATTTTTCATTATGACAAATAAATATATGTATTTTGTAGCCAATTGGAAAATGTATGGGAATTTATCTTCCTTAAATACATTGGATAAAGTTATTAAATTTTCAAAATCTAAAGAAATAAAGGGAGGTAGATTAATTTATTGCCCTCCAAATACTTTAATAAGTTCTTTTTCAAAAAAATTTAGTAATTGCCAAATTGGTATTGGTGGACAAAATTGTCATGAAAGTAAAGATTATGGTGCTCACACAGGTCATGTTAATTCCCGTATGTTAAAAAATATTGGTGCACATTTTGTAATCATTGGTCATTCAGAAAATAGAGAACAGGGTGAAAGTGATAAACTAATTAATCTAAAAATTAAAAGTGCTCTTGAAGCCAAATTAAAAGTTATTTTTTGTATTGGTGAAACTTTAAGTGAAAAAAGAAAAAAAAAGACGTACTCAATTTTATCTAAACAAATTAAAATCGGTTTAAAAAATATTAAAAATAAATCAAATATTTTTCTAGCTTATGAACCTGTTTGGGCTATAGGCAGCGGTCTTATACCGAAACCTCAAGATCTTTTTAAAACAGTAGAATTCATTAAAAGTAAATTTAAAGATAAATTACCAAAAGTTTTATATGGAGGTTCTGTAAATCCCCAAAATATAACAATCTTAAGAGAAATTAATAATATTGATGGTTTTTTAATTGGTGGAGCATCTCAAAATACTAAAAAATTTATTGATATAGTCAAAAAAACATATAGTTAACCCTCATGGAAAATATTCTATTAGTAGTCAACTTAGTACTAGCAACAGTACTTGTGCTGTTGATACTAGTCCAAAAATCTGAAGGTGGAGCACTTGGTATAGGTGTTTCTCAAGATAATTTTATGCTTTCCAGATCTGCTGGTAATTTTATGGGCAAGGCTACAGCAGTAGTTGCAACTTTATTCATAATTTGTAGCTTAGCTTTAACAATAATTTCTAGAGGTGAGTTAACACCTACATCTTCCGTATTGGATATCATTGAAGAAAAGTCTAGTGATACACCTTCAATTCCTGAAAACAATAATTAATCCTTTTAAACTCATTAATTAATCGCTATAAGATAATACCATGGCGCGATATATTTTTGTAACCGGCGGTGTGGTTTCTTCATTAGGAAAAGGTCTTTCTTCGGCTTCCCTTGCATACTTATTACAATCTAGAGGTTTTAACGTACGTTTAAGAAAATTAGATCCTTATTTAAATGTTGACCCAGGAACGATGAGTCCGTTTCAGCATGGTGAAGTTTTTGTAACAGATGATGGTGCAGAAACAGATTTAGATTTAGGTCATTATGAAAGATTTTCTGGAATATCTGCAAAAAAATCTGACAATATTACAACTGGAAAAATTTATAGCGATGTTTTAAAAAAAGAACGTAAAGGAGGATACCTTGGAAAAACAGTTCAAGTTATCCCACATATAACTGACCGTATTAAAGATTTTATAAAAAGTGACACATCAAAAGAAGACTTTGTAATTTGTGAAATTGGTGGAATAGTGGGTGACATAGAAAGCCTCCCATTCGTTGAAGCTATTAGACAATTTTCTAATGATGTAGGAAAAAAAAATGCTTTATTTATTCACTTAACTCTAGTTCCGTACCTTAGAGCTTCAGATGAAATAAAAACAAAACCCACTCAACACTCTGTAAAAGAATTAAGAAGTCTTGGTATACAGCCAGATATTATTATTTGCAGATCTGAAAGGGCCATACCTTTGGAGCATAGAAAAAAAATATCCTTGTTCTGCAATGTTGGAATTGAAAATGTAATTCAAACTGTTGATGTTAGAACTATTTACGAAGCACCGATTAGCTTTAATAGAGAAAATTTAGATAAACAGGTACTTGAATATTTTAAAATAAAATCCAGAAAAAAAGTTAATTTAAATCCCTGGAAAAAAATCACTAAAATTGTTCTGCATACAAAAAAATCAATCAATATTGCGATCATTGGAAAATATGTTGAACTTAAAGACGCTTATAAATCACTAGACGAAGCCTTAACTCACGGTGGTATTGAGAATAATTTGAAAATTAATTTAGTGAGAATAGATTCCGAAAACTTAAAAATTTCTGAAATTAAAAGCAAGTTAAAAGGAGTTTCTGGAATTTTGATACCAGGTGGATTTGGGAAAAGAGGAACTGAGGGTAAAATAGAAGCAATTAAATATGCTAGAGAGAAAAAAATTCCTTTTTTTGGAATTTGTTTTGGAATGCAAATGGCTATTATTGAATTTGCAAGGAATAAGTTAAATATAAAGAAAGCTACATCAAGTGAGTTTGGATCTGGAGGAACACCAATTATTGGATTAATCTCTGAATGGAATAAGGATGGTAAATTAATTAAAGGAACGGATAAAGATCTTGGTGGTACCATGAGACTTGGTCTTTATGAGGCCAGATTAAAAGAAAATTCATTGATTAGAAAAATCTATAAATCTAAATCAATTCAAGAGAGACACAGACATAGATACGAGGTTAATATTAGCTATAAAGATCAATTTGAAAACAATGGCCTTATCTTTTCAGGATTATCTCCAGATAAAAAATTACCAGAGATTATTGAGCTAAAAAACCACCCATGGTTTATAGCTGTCCAATTTCACCCAGAATTTAAATCTAGACCTTTAGCACCACATCCTTTATTCTCATCATTTATCAAGGCTGCTAAAAATCATAAATGAAAAATATAAAAGTTAATTGTGGAAATATAGAAATTTCAAACAATAATAAAATTTTTATTATTGCTGGCCCATGCCAACTTGAGACCGAACAACATGCCATGGATATGGCAGGTAAGATTAAAGAAATTACTTCTAAGTTTAATATGGGTTTTGTTTACAAAACATCTTTTGATAAAGCTAATAGAACAAGTTTAAAAGGCCAAAGAGGTATGGGTCTTGAACAATCTTTACCTATTTTTGATAAGATTAAAAAAGAATTAAATGTTCCAATATTAACTGACATACATAATGCTGAACAATGTGCAGTGGTAGCTCCTCATGTTGATGTATTACAAATTCCTGCATTTTTATGTAGGCAAACAGATTTATTAATTGCTGCTGCCAAAACTGGGAAAATTATAAATGTTAAAAAAGGTCAATTCCTTGCACCATGGGATATGGTTAATGTTACAAAAAAAATTGCTGACTCAGGTAATAATAATATTTTAGTTACAGAAAGAGGGGCCAGCTTTGGTTACAATACCCTTGTCTCTGATATGAGGTCTTTACCTATAATGGCAAAAAATGGTTATCCTGTTATTTTTGATGCCACACATTCAGTCCAACAACCTGGAGGTTTAGGCGAGACCAGTGGTGGTCAAAGAGAGTTTGTTGAATATTTAGCAAGAGCTGCGGTCGCAGTTGGTGTTGCGGGTGTTTTTATTGAAACACATCAAGACCCAGATAATGCTCCATCAGATGGACCTAATATGGTTCCACTAGATAAATTAGAAAAATTACTATCTCAATTATTTGAAATAGATAATCTAATTAAAAAATAAATGAGTAAGATTTTAAAGATAAAAGCTCGTCAAGTCTTTGATAGCCGCGGAAACCCAACAATTGAAGCAGAAGTTTATTCAAAAAATTTAAGTGCCTCAGCTATTTGTCCCTCAGGTGCTTCAACTGGAACTTACGAAGCATTTGAAAAAAGAGACAACAATAATAAAAAATATTTAGGTAAAAGTGTTTTAGGTGCAGTCAATTTAGTTAATACAAAAATTTCAAAAAGATTAAGAGGTGCAAATATTCACGACCAAACACGTATTGATACAATCTTAATCAATCTTGATGGCACCCGCCAAAAAACAAGTTTAGGTGCTAATGCTATTTTAGCAGTTTCTATGGCTGCTAAGAAACTTTCTGCTAAAATTAAGAGAGTTCCTTTATATAAAACTTTTTTAGTAAAAAATAATTACAGATTACCTTACCCATTAATGAATATTATTAATGGTGGAGCGCATGCTAATAATGGATTAAGAATTCAAGAGTTTATGATTAGACCTGATAAAGCTAAAAACTTTTCAGAGGCAATGAGAATATGTTTTGTTATAATTAATAATTTAAGAAAGCTGATTATAAAAAAGGGTTTATCAACCTCTGTAGGAGATGAGGGGGGCTTTGCTCCAATGATTAGTAGCAATGAAAAAGCTTTAGATTTAGTCGTTGCTGCAATTAATAAGTCTGGTTTTAAAAATGGCAAAGATGTTTCGATTTGCTTAGATGTTGCAGCAAATGAATTAATTAAAAAAGATAAATACTCTATTCATTCAAAAAAATTTGTTTCGGTAGATCAATCTATTAGAGAATATAAAAAAATAATAAATAAATACAAAATCAAATCTATTGAAGATCCATTTGGAGAAAATGATTGGGTGGCATGGAGTAAATTAATGAAAAACACTCAAAATGTACAAATAGTAGGAGATGATTTGTATGTAACTAATTTAGAAAGACTTAAAAAGGGTTTCTTAAACAACTCGTCAAATTCGATATTAATTAAACTTAATCAAATTGGTACGGTATCTGAAACACTTGAAGTTATTAAGTTTGCACAAATTATCGGTTATAAAACAATAATTTCTCATAGATCTGGAGACAGTGAAGATACTTTTATAGCAGACCTTGCCGTAGGTACAAATTCAAATCAAATCAAAACTGGTTCTCTAGCTAGATCTGAACGTGTTGCAAAATATAATCAATTATTACGTATAGAAGAAGAGCTTGGAAAAAAAGCATCAATGAGTAAAATTCATTAATGCTGGGAAAATTAAAAAAAAATTATTTTTTATTGATCTCTACTTTTTTAATACTTTATTTTTTCTTTAACCTTCTAGATGGTGAAAGAGGTCTTTTTTCTTATTTCAAAAAAAAAGAAATTTTATTCAATCTAAAAATTGAAGAAGCTAATTTATCTAACAAAATCAAAGAGCTTGAATTTAAAAATTCTCTATTAAGTACTAAATTAGACCTAGATTATGTCGAAACCTTAATCAGAGAAAAATTTATGTTTGGCAAAGAAGGGGAGACCCTCTATATAATTAAAAAGAATGACAATTAAACCAAGACACCCAGAAAAAGTTAATAAACCTGTAAATCCAATTAAGAAAAAACCTGATTGGATAAGGTCTAAATTAACTAACAGTAAAGAATTCTTCTTAACCAAAACTATTGTTAATCAAAATAATTTAGTAACAGTTTGTCAGGAAGCTAATTGTCCAAATATTACAGAATGTTGGAGTAAGCGTCATGCTACATTTATGATTATGGGTGATACCTGTACAAGAGCATGCGCTTTTTGTGATGTAAAAACTGGCAAACCTGGAAAACTAGACTCATTTGAACCCGTTAAGATTGCTGAAGCTGTAAAAAAATTAGATTTAAAACATGTTGTAATTACTTCTGTTGATAGAGATGATCTTCAAGATGGAGGATCAAATCATTTTTATGAAGTAATTGATCAAACAAGAAAAAAAAATCCTAATACATCAATTGAAGTTTTAACACCTGATTTTCTTAGAAAAGGAGATGCTTATAAAAAAGTACTAGAAGCTAATCCGGATGTTTTTAATCATAACATTGAGACAGTGCCTAGACTTTATTTAAAAGTAAGACCAGGCTCTAGATATTTTTCATCATTAGAGCTTTTAAAGAATGCAAAGTTAGTTAATAAAAATGTTTTCACTAAATCAGGTTTAATGGTTGGATTAGGTGAGAATAAAGAAGAGATTGTTCAAGTCATGGATGATCTAAAAGCAGCTGAGGTAGATTTTTTAACCATTGGTCAATATTTACAACCATCTGTAAGACATCACCCTTTAGACCGCTATTACCATCCAGATGAATTTAAAGAGTTAGAAACTATTGCAAAATCAAAAGGATTTTTATTAGTTTCATCGACACCTTTAACTAGATCTTCGTACCATGCAGATGAAGATTTTGCTAAACTTCAACAAAATAGAATTAACAATCATTAATGCCTAAGGCATCAGTTAAAAGAAACATAAATAAAAAAAAAGATAAACTTATTGAGTTTGTTTTAGATATAGAAAAATATCCAGAATTTATTCCTTTTTGCTTAGACTCGAAAGTTTATGATAGAAAAGAAAAAAATAATCAAATCTTAATAATAGCAGATTTAACAATCGGAAAGGGTCCCTTTAGCGACACTTATAAAAGCGATGTTAGATTTAATAAAAAAGATGATACGATCAATGTTACTAATATAGATGGCCCACTAAAGCACTTGCAAAATAATTGGAAATTTGTAGAAAATAATAACATGACGGAAGTTTATTTTGATGTTGATTTTGAAATTAAAAATAAGTTTTTAAATTTGTTAATGGAAAAATCATTTGAATTTGGCTTAAATAAAATTGCTGATGCTTTCCAAAAAAGAGCCGAAAAAGTATAAAAAAATTGTAAAAGATTGTTCAAATTAAAGAACTAACAATATCCAAAGCTCTTTTAACTGATGCTTTCTGAATTAAGTTTCTTGTTTTTTGTTTAAAAATATTTTTAGTTATTATTAATTTATTAGATCTTTTTACCCCAATATAGACTAGTCCGACTGGTTTTTTTTTAGTACCACCATTAGGACCCGCAATGCCAGTGACAGATACATTTATTTGAGCTTTAGATATCTTCGCTAAATTCTTAACCATAGCCTCACAACATTCAGCACTAACAGCTCCGTATTTTTTTATAACATTTTTATTTACTTTTAAAATATCGATTTTTGCTTGGTTAGAATAGGTAATAAGACCTATGTTGAATATTTTAGATGCACCATTAATAGAAGTAATAGATGCAGCTAACATCCCCCCTGTGCAAGACTCGGCAAAAGATATTTTAAGTTTTTTTTTGATTAATTTTTTTACAATATTTTTCATTATAAAATATAGCTTTTTAAAATCATGAAACACACAAGGGTTAGGACCACATAAAAACCAGCACAGATATCATCCATAATTACACCAAAACTATTCTTAAAGTTTTTATCAAAAAAGCTTACGGGAAATGGTTTCATGATATCAAAATATCTAAAAAGGACAAAAAATAGGGCATAATAAACGATAGCTTCACCCGCATCTTTTGTTGTTCCATGGGATATCTCATAAAGATATATAGGAATTGATTGACCTAAAAATTCATCAATTATGATTTCACCAGGATCCTTATTTTTATTATTTTCTATATGACTTGAAACGGCATAAAATGAGTAAATAAATATTATTGTTAACCCAACTAAAATTATATTTGGTGAAATATTTAAAGTGTGGAATAGATAATAAAGAATAATTATAGTTGCTAAAGACCCAAAAGTTCCAGGCATATATTTAATTTTACCAAGACCAAACATTGTCACAAATAATGAGTTGAAAGATTTAATCATTTTTAATAACTGAGGCTATTACTTCGCAAGCTATTGCTTTTTCCTTACCAATCACACCTAATTTTTCAGTTGTTTTACCTTTTATATTAATTTGAGCAGGAGAAATATTACAGATTTTTGCGATGCAATTCGTTATTTGTTTTTTGTATTTTTGAATTTTAGGTTTTTGAGTAATGATATTAATATCGAGGTTATTTATTAGATAACCTTTTTTTATAGTTTGCTTAATTATTTCACTTAATAGAATGGTAGATCTAATATTTTTAAATTTCTTATTCTTATCTGAGAATTTTTCACCAATATCACCCATAGAGCAAGCTCCGAGAATTGCATCAGTTACAGCATGTAAAACTGGATCTCCATCTGAATGACCCAATGTACCAATAGATGAGGGTATTTTAATTCCACCTATGTAAAGCTTCTTATTAGGAACCAACCTATGAACATCAAAACCTAGTCCAAATTTTATTAAGTTATTAAAATTAATATCTGAATTTATTGTAATTTTATTATTAGTAAACTCACCTTTAATAATTTTTATTTTTTTACCAGCTCTTACAAATAAGTTGGCATCATCAGTAACATCTTCACTTTTATTATTTTGAAGTGCAAAAAGTTTTTTATAGTTAAATGCTTGAGGTGTTTGTATTAAGTAAATATCTTCTCTTTTTAAATTTTTAACAATATTTGAAGTTTTTTGTTTAACAGAATCTGCTGTTTGAATTGCAGGAACTACACAATCATTTGTTTTTAATCCATCCATCAATTTCTTTAAAAGTTTTAGAGAAAAGTTTGGTCTTGCAGCATCATGAATTATTACATTTTTAAAATTATTTCTTTTAATACGTTTTAAGGCAATGTAAGCAGACTGTGCCCTTGTTTTACCACCATTAATAATACTGATATTTTTGATGTTAAGTTTTTTGATATAATTTTTATGTTTTTTATTTATTACAAGAACAATTTTATTAAACCTATTAGATACTTTAGCTTTATCAATTGAATGCAATAATAAAGGCTTACCCTTATAATCCGTGTATGGTTTTGGAATATTTGAATTAAATCTTTTACTTTCGCCACCAGCAAGTATTATAAAGCAACTATTCATGATAAAAATATATAACACATTATTTAGTTCAGAATGATTGATTTTATTAAAAAAAATATCTTTATCATTTTAATATTTTTAATCACTTTATTCATAGGTTTTGTAACTTTTTTAACGTTTATTGATAAAAGTTTTTTAAAATTATCCGATGATAATCTTCAGATTTTATTAATTGGAAATATTGTGTTGTTAATACTTCTTTTTTTTATGATATTTTCAGAAGTAAGAAATTCTTTAAAAATAGACGTTGACGTAAGTGGCTCTAAAGCTAATAGAAAATATATAACATTTTTTGCATTATTTACTTTAATTCCCTCAATTTTAATTTCTTTATTTTCATTATTTCTCCTTTCATTTGCACTTGATAAGTATTTAGATAAAAAAATAACAACAGCTGTTAATAATTCTTATGAAATTGCAAAAAGTTATACAGAAGAAGTCAGAACGAAAACACAATCAGAAATAATTTTAATAGCATTTGATTTAAACAAAAGTATAAATTTTTTAACAACCAATATTAATCAATTTAAAAGTTTTCTAAATACGCAAAAACTAATTAGAGGTATGGATGAAGTTCATATTATTGAAGGTAATGGAAATTTATATTTATCAACTTTAGAAGATAATACCTTATATACTCCTCCTTTGCTTGAAGCTTTAGAAATGGTCCAAAATGATAAAAGGCCACTTAAGATTATTAATGCTTTTAAAAATCAAACAGCATCAATCATAAAACTTGAAAATTTTGACGGAAAGTATTTGTATATAATTAAATATTTAGATAAAAAAATTTCTCAATATTTACTTGAGTCTGAAGAGGCGCTTAATTTTTACTATACAGTTTTAAACAAACAAACTGGAATTAAAATATCATTTGTATTTATTTATCTTGTTATAGTTTCGTTATTATTATTTTTATCAATATCAATTGCCATAAGATTTTCATCAAGATTTTTTAGATCTATTAATAATTTAATTATTGCATCTTCTAATATTGGAAAAGGAAATCTAGATATTAAAGTACCAGAAATTAAAACCGATAAAGACATGGAGGTTTTAAATCAAAATTTTAATTTAATGATAGATAAATTAAAATCGCAGCAAGAAAAGCTTATAATTAAAGAAAGACACGAAGCTTGGGAAAATTTAGCTAGAAAATTAGCTCATGAAATTAAAAATCCACTTACACCTATTCAATTAACTATTGATAAATTAAAGAGTAAATATTCAGAAAAAATAGCAGATCATGAAAAAGATGATTTTTCAAAAAGCTTGCTGATCATTGGAAAACAAATTAAACAAATTGAAAATTTAGTTAATGAATTTTCTGATTTTGCAAGAATGCCAAAACCAATTCTTAAAGATAACAACTTAGTTTTTTTGATAAAAGATAATATTAAATTAATAAATGAATTGGATAATGAAATTATAATTGATTTCAATTCAAGTAAATCCAATATTCTTTTAAACTGTGATAGTGAACAATTAAGTAGAGTTTTCTTCAATTTAATTAAAAACTCTATTGAAAGTATTCAGGATAAAAAGATAGATAATGCCGATTTGATGGGAAAAATTGATATTTCTATAAATGAAAATGATGAAAAAATTAACTTCATAATTATTGATAACGGATTAGGATTTGGAATATTTGAAAACAATATAAAAGACATTCTAAATCCTTATTTTACAACAAAGAAAAAAGGTACTGGTCTAGGTTTATCTATTGTTAATAAAATAATTAATGATCATAATGGAAAAATAAATTTTGTTTCATTGGGAAGTAGAGCAAAAATAGAAATTGTATTTATAAAATAATGAGCACTGAAATATTAATTATTGATGATAATGCAGATATTAGAAATATAATAAATGATCTAATAATTGAAGCTGGCTACAAAACAAGATTAGCTGCAAACTATAATCAAGCTTTAAATGAGATTGACAAAAAACTTCCAGATGTTGCAATTATAGATGTTAAGTTAGACAAAGGAGACAACGATGGTCTAGAACTTCTATCTCACATTAAAACTAAGGATAAAAATATTCCAGTTATAATAATCACAGGACATGCAAACGTAGAAATGGCCATTAAAGCTTTAAAAGCTGGTGCTTTTGAATTTATTGAAAAACCTTTTAACCAAGAGAGATTATTAAATTTTGTTAATAGGGCTGTTGAAAATATAAATCTCAAAAATAAGAACAAGGAATTTGAAAGTAAACTTTTTTATTCGTATGATTTAGTTGGAGTTAGCAATAATATTAAAGATATAAAAGACCAAATTAAAAAAATCTCAGTTTCTGAAAGTCGAATTTTTATCAATGGACCTACTGGCTCTGGTAAAGAGTTAATTGCAAGAAAAATACATAAAGAATCTAAAAAACAAATGGGCCCTTTTGTTATCCTGAATGGTGCATTGTTAGATATTAAAAAATATGAATTAGAATTATTCGGTGAGGAGAAAGATAATGGTTCTATAATTTATGGTGCTTTAGAGAAATCATCAAAGGGTATCCTTTTAATTGATGAAATTTCTGAAATCCCACTAGATACACAATCTAAAATTTTAAGAGTTTTAATAGATCAAAAATTTAAGAGAATTAATGGTAGTCATGATATTAATGTGGATGTAAGAATTATATGCTCATCGAGCAAAGATATAAAAAAAGAAATAGAAAATGGTAATTTTAGAGAGGATTTATATCACCGACTTAATGTATTTGAAATTAACATTAACCCTCTAAAAGACAGAGTTTCCGATATACCATTATTAGTTGAATATTTTTCTGAAAAAATATCAAAAAATTATAATTTAAAAAAATTAAGTATCGATACAAATAATGACTATCTACTCAATTATAATTGGCCAGGTAACGTTAGAGAATTAAGAAATTTAATAGAGAGAATTGCAATACTTTCACCTGATAGTGATGATAAAATTTCAAATATTATTAAAGAATCCCTAAAAACACCAGATATTAAGAATGTATCATCAGAAAACTCTTTATCTATACCATTAAAAGAAGCTAGAGAAAATTTTGAAAAAGAGTATTTAACTACACAACTGAAAAAATTTAATGGCAATATATCAAAAACTGCTGACTTTATAGGAATGGAAAGATCCGCTTTGCATAGAAAACTTAAAGGTTTAGGGATCAAGGAATTAAATTAAATGAATATTATAATTTGTGGTGCTGGTAGAGTGGGTTTTACTATAGCGAAAATTTTAAGTGAGCAAGGCCACTCTATAACTGTAATTGATCAATCCAGTGAAGATATACAAAAGATAGATGACACATTAGATGTTAAATCTATTGTAGGTAAAGGCACTTATCCTTCAATTTTAGAAAAAGCAAACGCAACTGATGCTGATATGATTATTGCAGTAACACGTAATGATGAAATTAACATGTTGATATGTCAAATAGCATTTTCAATATTTAACGTTCCAAAAAAAATAGCAAGGATCAGATCACAAGATTATTTAAATCCTAAATTTACAAAAGTTTATAATAAAGAAAATTTACCAATAGATGTTATTATCTCACCTGAAATAGAGATAGCAAAGTCTCTTCAAAGAAAATTAGAAGCACCTGGCTCATTAGATAACGTCCCTTTTGCAAATAATAAAATTAGATTGTTAGAGATTTTTATAGATGGCAATTGTCCAATAAAAGATATTAAGCTTAACGAGCTTACCAAAAAGTTTCCAAAATTAAATTCTAATATATTGGGTGTAATTAGAGATGAAAAATTTATTTTATTAAAAAAAACCGATGTAATGCTTAAAGATGATAAAGCTTATGTTGTAATTAATGCCTCACAAATGAACGAAACTTTAGCAGCCTTCGGTCATACAGAAAAAATTTCTAATAAAATTTTGATTATTGGAGGGGGAAATATAGGCTTTAACTTAGCAAAAAATTTAGAAGAAAGTTTTGATTCTGCTAGGGTTAAGATAATAGAAAAAGACAAAGGAAGAGCAGAACTTATTGCAAGCCAATTAAATAACACAATTGTTATAAATGGTGATGCCCTTGATGAAGAAGTTTTACTAGAGGCAAATTTAGAAGAGGTTCAAACCGTTTTGGCCCTTACAAATGATGATGAAGATAATTTAATGGTAAGTGTATTAGTTGAAAAATTCGCTAAAGATAACGATGAGTTAAGTGACAAAAGAACCATGGCTTTGATTAACAAGCCCAATTATTCTCTTTTACAAACTTCTTTAAAAATTGATGATTTTATTGATCCTAGAATGAATACCGTTTCAAGTATCTTAAAACATATTCACAAGGGAACAATTGAAAATGCTTATAGTATTTTAAATGGTGAATATGAAATTATTGAAGCAGAAATTATTGAAACCTCTGAATTGGTAAATAAAGAATTAAAAAATTCAAATTTGCCTGATGAAATAAGAATTGGTGCAGTTTTAAGAGATGATGAAGTTATTATCCCTAGATCAAATTTTGTATTTAAAAAACAAGATATAGTTGTTCTTTTGGCTAAAAAAGATTTCTTACATGTTGTAGAAAACATGTTTCGTATAAGCTCTATTTAATTTAATGAAATACTTTAAACTCATTTACTTGAGTGTTTTTTTTGGAATTATCTCTATCTTAGCTTTTTTTAATATTACCTATTCCTATTATCTAAACCTTTACCTAAATTTAAATACTTACGTATATACATTTTTGGTATCAATTTTTTTAGCCATACTATTTTATTATATAAAAAATAATGATGAAAAAAAAATAACAATATATGAAAAAATATTAACAATTCTTCTTGGTTATTTTTTGTTACCACTGGTGATTTCAATACCTTTTTACTTTAGTATTTATAACATAACTTTTGTTAATTCATTCTTCGAGTCAATTTCTGGTTTCACCTCAACTGGCTTTACTATTTTTAATAATATTAATCATATTGATCAAAGCTTAATATTATGGAGATCTGCATCACAGTGGGTTGGTGGTCTTTATTTTTTATTTTCTATAATATTATTGATTGATATCTTTGATCATAGTTTTAAAAAATCTTTAACTAACTTTTTATCTTTTAATAAATCTGAAACTTTTAAGCAAGCTTTGAAAATATTCCTATTTTATTCATTAATTACACTCGCAATTTTTATAATATTAAGTTTTTTTGATATCAGGTTGTTTAATTCCCTAAATCTAGCTATGACTATAATTTCATCAGGTGGTTTTTTACCGTCAAATAATTTGTCTAATATATTGATCAATAATTCTCAAGTTATAATTACGTCTGTGTTATTACTAACTTCTTTTTTTAGTATTTTTTTGATTTACAATTTAATCTTCACAAAAAATCATAACCTTAATTTCTTTAACGAAGATATCCATTTGTTATTTTATTTATTAAGTTTGTTGATTATCTTTTTTGTATTTCTAAACTTTGAAAATAATTTTAGTGAATTATTTTTATCTTTAACGAGCAGTATTTCAAATGCAGGATTTTCATTAAATAATTCTTCTAATAATTTATCATTTATCTTTCTAATACTTGTTATTATTGGTGGTTCTTTTTTTTCTACAAGCTCAGGTATTAGATTCTTAAAAATTTATTCTTTATTTAAATATTCAATTAACGAAATTCTTTCTTACAGTCGACCTAAAAATATTTATATAAACAAACACTTGTTTTCAAAAGATTCATTTAAATTAAATGAAATTTATAAATATTTTTTATCAGTAATAGTTTTTATAATTTCTTTATTAATCTTAACTTTTTTATTAACCCTAAGTGGAATTGATTTTGAAAGCTCTTTTAAGCTCTCAATTTTAACAATAATGAATACCGTAAATTCTTCAATGTTTGGGTTAAGTGATTTTAGTTTTTATGATCTGCATTTTATCACCAAATATTATCTAATTTTATTTATGATTGTTGGTAGACTGGAGCTTTTAACTCTATTGATTATTTGTAAAAAATTTCTTTTTAAAAATTAAATTCGTACTATAAATATGATTATAATAATTTGCGCTCTTAGCTCAGCTGGATAGAGCATCGGTTTTCTAAACCGAGGGTCGGTGGTTCGAGTCCACCAGAGCGCACCATTACTAGATAGTACACTCAATTGTTAACGTGACACCATATATGGGTGAAACAGTTCTAGTAAATCCATTTTTACTTTGATCAACTTCATAAAATGATAAACATTTAACTTAATTCGAATCATTTTGAATTATTTGTTAACAAATAAATAAATAAATAAAAACAGAGGAATATAAATGTTTAAATACTCAAAACAATTATTTGCCGTTTTAGCTGCTGCTTCTATGCTTTTTGTTGTCGCTTGCGACCAACAAGGTGGAAAACAGTCAAAAGGTAAATCAAAAACTCTTAAGAATACTCAAAGTAAAGGTTTCGTAAGATGCGGTGTATCTCAAGGTCTACCTGGATTTTCAAATGCTGATGCAGCTGGAAATTGGACTGGTGTTGATGTTGATATATGTAGAGCAGTTGCTGCTGCAGTACTGGGTGATGCAAGTAAAGTTAAATACACTCCACTAAGTGCTAAAGAAAGATTTACAGCTCTAACTTCTGGTGAGATTGATATCTTATCAAGAAACACAACTTGGACACTTTCTAGAGATGCTGACATTGGATTAACATTCGTTGGAGTTAACTTCTACGATGGTCAAGGTTTCATGGTTAGAAAAGATTCAGGAATTAATTCTGTTGAAGATTTTGCTAATGGAATTTCTGCTTGTACTAATATTGGTACTACAACTGAACTTAATATGAGAGACTTCTTTAATTCTAGAGGAATTTCTTATGAGCCAGTTGCTTTTGAAAAAGCAGATGAAGTTGTTGCAGCTTATGATTCAGGCAGATGTGATACTTACACAACTGACAAATCTGGTCTTGCAGCACAAAGAACAAAAATGACTAATCCTGATGAACATATGGTGTTACCAGAGACTATTTCTAAAGAGCCTCTAGGACCAGTAGTACGTCAAGGTGATGCGGTTTGGGAAGACATCGTAAGATGGTCTCTAAACGTAATGATCGAAGCTGAAGAGTACGGTATCACTTCATCAAATGCAGATTCTATGAAATCTTCTGACAACCCACAAATCAAAAGACTTGTTGGTTCTGAAGGTGAATTAGGTGCAGCATTTGGTTTAGATAACGATTGGAGCTTAAGAATTATCAAACAAGTTGGTAATTATGGTGAAAGCTACAAGAGAAATATCGCTGATACTGGTATTTTACCTGACAGAGGTCCAAACCAATTATGGACTAAAGGTGGAATATTATACGTACCACCAGCAAGATAATTATTATCTAATTAAACACATAAAGGGCTAGGTTTATCTAGCCCTTTTTTTATAATATCACCTAATGAAATTAAAAAAAATCCTACCTCAACTATTAACAATATTATTTATAATTTTAATATTTGGTTTCTTTACCATGAATGCTCAAGAGAACATGGATACAAGAGGTATCCAGTTTGGTTTTGGTTTTTTAAGTCAAGAAGCTTCATTTGATATACAATTTTCTTTAATAGATTATGATGGTTCACACTCTTATGCTAGAGCTTACCTTGTTGGTCTTTTAAACACCCTGTTAGTTGCATTCATTGGAATTATTCTAGCTACACTGTTGGGTCTTGTTGTTGGTATTGCAAGATTATCTCCAAATTATTTGATTAGAAAAACTGCTTCTTTTTACATAGAATTTTTTAGAAATATTCCATTGTTATTACAGATTTTCTTTTGGTATTTTGCTGCACTTAGAGCACTGCCAATGCCTCAAGATGCTACACTGTTATTAGGATCATCTTTTATGACTATAAAGGGTCTTTTTACACCAGCTCCGATTTGGACAAATTTTGATGTTTTTTTTATAACAATAATTGTTGCAATGATTTTAGTTTTCTTTTTTGTAAAATTTGCAAAAAAAAAACAAGAACAAGAAGGTAAACAGTTACCGGTATTAATTATCTCATTAGCTATTTTTATGGGTCTACCGCTTTTAACATTTTTAGTAGGTGGTGTTGATTTGTCATTTAGTTTTCCAGAATTAAGAAAAATGTCTCAATCTTCTTACACATTTGATGGAGGTATGGGTATACCACCTGAACTGATTGCATTAACTTTAGCATTAACCCTTTATACGGCAACATTTATTGCAGAAAATGTTAGGGCAGGTATTCAAGGTATTGGTAAAGGACAAAAAGAAGCTGCCGCATCAATTGGCTTAACACCAAGCCAAGTTTTGAAATTAGTAATTATGCCTCAAGCATTAAGAATAATTATACCACCAACTACTAATCAGTATTTGAATCTAACTAAGAACTCTTCTCTAGCTGCTGCTATTGCATACCCAGATTTAGTTTTGGTTTTTGCTGGAACTGCTATGATGCAAACAGGAAAAGCAATTGAAATTGTTGGTATTACAATGGCTACATATTTAACTATTAGTATTGCAATTTCATTATTAATGAATTGGTATAACCAAAAAATAGCGATTAAGGAAAAATAATGAGTTCAGATAATTTTAATTTGTTAAAATCTAAATACCAAAAAAGCAGAAATTTTTCTCTGACTTTAGGAACTTTATTTTTTTTCTTAGGTATTTTTGATTTCTGTTTAAATAATTTTTTAGGTACAAATATTACCTCTTTTTTACCTAGGTTTATCAACTTTTTTACTCCTCTAATCTTTGGAGTAATTGGGCTTCATTTTATTAGAATTGAATTTTCGGGTATTAAAATTCTAGATAGTCTTAATAAAAATATTAATCCAAGTAATTTCAATGCTGCTTTAAGTTTGTGTATTATTTTTCTTATAATATTTGCACTTCCTCCATTATTAAATTGGTTCATTTTTGATGCTAATATTTCTGGTGATACTAAAGAAGCGTGCACAGGTGGTGGTGCTTGTTGGGTTTATATTAAAGTTTGGTTTAATAGATTTATATATGGAATGTATCCTAATGCCGAACAATGGAGAATTAATGTAACATTTATTGCTGTATTAGCCTTCATGGCAGCTGGATTCTATACACCTGCTAAATTTAGAAATTACCTTTCTTTTTACTACACACTTATACTGCCAATTATTTCTTTTATCTTAATCTACTATTTGATTTCAGGGGGTTCTTTTGGACTTGAATGGGTTGAAACAGGTGCTTGGGGTGGTTTATCTTTAACTTTTATTGTTGCATTCTTCTCTTTAATTTTTTGCTTTCCAATAGGCATGATGTTAGCCCTTGGAAGAAGATCGGATTTACCTATTGTTAAATATTCATCTCTTTCATTTATAGAATTTTGGAGAGGTGTTCCTTTAATTACAGTTTTATTTATGTCAGCAGTTATGTTTCCAATGTTTCTACCTGATGGAACGTATGTCGATAAACTAATTAGAGTAGTTGTAGCAATTACTTTATTTGAAGCAGCTTATACAGCAGAAGTTATAAGGGGAGGGTTACAGGCGCTACCTAGAGGTCAATACGATGCGGCCAAGTCACTTGGTATGGGTTATTGGAAACTTCATATCTTTGTTATTCTTCCACAAGCATTAAAATTAGTAATACCAGGAATTGCCAATACATTCTTAGCACTTGTAAAAGACACACCATTAATTTTTGTGGTAGGTCTTTTGGAGGTAGTTGGTATGTTAAATTTAGCTAAAACAAATCCAAAATGGCTAGGATTTTCAATGGAAGGATATGTATTTGCTGGAATAATATTCTGGATTATTTGTTATAGTATGAGTAAATATAGTCAAAAATTAGAATTAAAGTATAAAACAGATAGATAAATTATGTCAGATTCAATTATTCAAATTCAAAATGTAAACAAGTGGTTTGGAGACTTTCATGTATTAAAAGAAATTAATCTTGAAGTTAAACTTAAAGAAAAAATTGTTGTTTGTGGACCATCTGGATCGGGTAAATCTACACTAATTAGATGTATTAATAGATTAGAAGAACATCAAAAAGGATCAATCATAGTTGATGGTACTGAAATTTCTGAAGATACAAAAAATATAGAACAAGTTAGAGCTGAAGTTGGTATGGTTTTTCAACAATTTAATTTATTTCCGCATTTGTCTATTTTAGATAATTGCACGTTAGCACCTATCTGGGTTAAAAAATTGTCTAAAAAAGAAGCAGAAAAATTAGCATTAGAACACCTTGAAAGAGTACAGATTTTAGATCAAGCTCAAAAATTCCCAGGTCAATTGTCAGGTGGACAGCAACAAAGGGTAGCTATTGCAAGAGCACTTTGTATGGAGCCTAAAATTATGTTATTTGATGAGCCTACATCTGCATTGGATCCTGAAATGATTAAAGAGGTGCTAGATGTTATGGTTAATTTAGCGAAACAAGGCATGACAATGATTGTTGTAACTCATGAGATGGGCTTTGCTAAAGAGGTAGCTGACCAAATGATTTTTATGGACGAGGGTATGATTGTGGAAAAAGCCACAACTAAAGACTTTTTTGCTAACCCAAAAAATGATCGTACTAAACTTTTCTTAAGCCAAATTTTATAAGCATTTATTAGGTATACGGTACAACAATTTTTCTTCTTAAACTAGGTTATAATATCTTGACACAATTTACTTTTTTGTACCTAATTTATTAAAATAAAAAAATTTTTCTGTTGCGATAACATCTAAAAATTAGTTCAATAGGTTTTTTTAAACTAACTTTAAGAGGGGTCTTAATGGAAGATAATTTTAATAAACATTTAGGTAATAAATTAAAGCTAAGAAGATTAGCTTTAGGTCTCACTCAAACAAAAGTAGCAAAAGCAATTAATGTAACATTTCAACAAATTCAAAAATATGAAAAAGGAACTAATGGAGTTAGCTCAATAAGACTTCTTCAATTAGCAAATTATTTAAAAGTTCCGGTAAATTATTTTTTTGAAGATTTTTCAGAATATTTATTAAACCTAGAAAGATCTCAAGAAGGTCATATGAACGTAAATTATAATTTTTTAGTTAAATTATATTCTGAGCTTAATAACGATCAAAAACTAAAGTTTAGTAAATCTTTACAAGTTTCAAAAATTGGAATTTCAAAAGTAGGCTAATATAAAAATTTTTTTAAGACCCTAATTTAGTCTAATCACTTATAAAATTTATTTATAATACAATCTCTACCTCACACATATAAATTTAAGTAAAAATAATCTTAATAAAGTTTTTATTAAAAAGTTGAAGGTAAGGTTTTGGCTCCTCGGGTAGGACTCGAACCTACGACCAATTGATTAACAGTCAACTGCTCTACCAACTGAGCTACCGAGGAATATCAAAATCACAATCTACTTTTTTTTTAAAGTAAAACAAGATTTTTTTTGGAGGCAACGCCCAGAATCGAACTGGGATACAAGGATTTGCAATCCTCTGCGTAACCATTCCGCCACGTTGCCCTCACATGTCATAATAAATCAAATAGTGAACCTTTTATATATAAAATATTAATAATTAGTCTACCAAATAAGCTACCAAATTGATTATTGTTAATTGATATTATTAAATTATAAACTTATGAATACCTTATGAGTAATGATAAATACATACATTCTGATGTTGAAGATAAGATTTACTCTTATTGGGAAAAAAATAATTTATTTAAACCTACAGCAAATAAAAAGAAATTTTCAGTAGTTATACCACCACCAAATGTAACAGGCAGTTTACATATGGGCCATGCTTTAAATAATTCAATTCAAGACCTTTTGGTGAGATATCACCGTATGAATAATTATGAAACGTTATGGCAACCAGGAACTGATCATGCGGGAATTGCTACACAGGCTTTAGTAGAGAAAAAATTAACTGCTGAAGGTATTGATAAAAATGAAATTGGAAGAGAAAAATTTATAGAAAAAGTATGGGAATGGAAAGAGCAATACGGTGACATTATAATCAATCAACTTAAAAAATTAGGTTGTTCGTGTGATTGGTCAAGAAATGCTTTTACGATGGATGAAAATCTTTCTAAATCTGTGGTTAAAGTTTTTGTTGAACTTCATAAAAAAAAATTAATTTATAAAGATAAGAAATTAGTTAATTGGGATACGGTTTTAAAAACTGCCATTTCTGACTTAGAGGTAGATCAGAGAGAAGTTAACTCTCTAATGTACTATATAAAATACTCAATTGATGATTCTAATGAATTTATTACAATTGCAACCACAAGACCTGAAACAATGCTTGGTGACACAGCCATAGCCGTAAACCCAAAAGATGAACGTTTTAAAAGTTTTGTAGGAAAAAATGTTACAGTTCCAATTGTTGGTAGAAAAATTAAGATTATAGAAGATGATTATGCTGACCCTGAACAGGGAACGGGTGCATTAAAAATAACGCCAGCTCATGATTTTAATGATTATGATGTAGGTAAAAGAAACAATCTTGAAATAATAAATATTTTTACAGAAGCTGGTAAAATAAATCAAAATGCACCAAAAGATTATATTGGTCTTGATCGTTTTGAAGCTAGAAAGAAAATATTAAAAGAACTTAAAACAAAAGAATTTTTTGTAAAAGAAGAAAATATTAAAAACAAAGTTCCATATGGAGATAGATCAAACTCTGTAATTGAACCTTTTTTAACCGAACAGTGGTTTGTCGATGCAAAAAAATTATCCACTAAAGCCAAAGAAGTTGTTAGTTCAAAAAAAACTAATTTTTTCCCTGATAATTGGTCAAAAACTTATTTTCAGTGGATGAATAATATTGAACCTTGGTGTATTTCAAGACAGTTATGGTGGGGCCATCAAATACCTGCTTGGTATGGTCCAGATAAAGAAATATTTGTTGCTGTTAATGAAGAGAATGCAAAAATTGCTGCAAAAAAACATTACAATAAAGATGTAGAATTAGTACGTGATCCTGATGTGTTAGATACATGGTTTTCATCTGGTCTTTGGCCTTTTGCAACATTAGGTTGGCCTGACAATAAAGAATATGTTGAAAAATTTTATCCAACGTCAGTTCTTGTAACTGGTTTTGACATTATATTTTTCTGGGTTGCTAGAATGATTATGTTTGGAATGGAATTTTTAGATAAAGAGCCTTTTAAAGATATTTATGTTCATGCACTTGTTAAGGATGAGAAGGGTCAGAAAATGTCAAAATCAAAAGGAAATGTAATTGATCCTTTAGATTTAATTGAAAAATATAGTGCAGATGCTTTGAGATTTACTTTACTGTCAATGGCATCACCTGGCACTGATGTAAAACTTTCTGAAGATAGAGTTAAAGGATATAGAAATTTTTTAAATAAATTATGGAATGCAAACAATTTTTTGATTACCAATAATTGTGACTTTTCTAAAATTGAAGAAAAACCAATTTTATCAATTAATATTAACAAATGGATTTATGCTGAACTTATAGAAACTAAGAATAAAATTGAAAAAAACTTAGGAGATTACAGGTTTGATGAAGCCGCAAAAAATGCATATCAATTTACTTGGCACTCTTATTGTGATTGGTATTTAGAGTTATCTAAAACAATACTATTTTCAGAAGATGAAAAAGTAAAAGATGAAATAAGACAAGTATCAGCTTATGTGTTTAAACAAATATTAATATTATTACATCCATTCATTCCATTCGTTACAGAAGAAATTTGGTTAAATAATAAATTTGATAACTCAGGTAAAGATTTTCTGATGTTAGCGAATTGGCCCTCTGGAGAGATTGAAAGAGACTCGTCCACTAATCAAGTTGAAAAAATTATTAGCATAGTCTCTGAATTAAGGTCATTTAAAAATGAATTAAGTATAAGTCCTGGGTCATTTATAGATATTTCAGTAGAGAGTGTTAGTGAAAAAGAACAATCATTTTTTACTGAAAATGAAATTATTCTAAAAAAACTTGGTCGTATTAAAAACTTACATAATAAAGATTTAGATAAACCAGCTGCTACTTTAGTAGTTTCAAGAGATCTTTTTAAAGTATATTTTGATGAAGATATTGATTTAGAATTAATTAAAAAAAACCTAACTACAAGACAAAATAAATACCAAGAAGAAATGAATAAAATATCACAAAGATTAGCCAATAAAAGCTTTGTTGATAGAGCGCCAAAAGATATTGTTGATCAGGAAAAAACTAATTATAATAATTTAAAAAATGATGTTGAGAGAATATCAATAACTATAAAGGGTATATAATGGCAAAATTTAACAAAAAAAAATTACCAAGCAGACATACTTCATTAGGTGCTGATAGAGCTCCACATAGATCTTTTTATTATGCGATGGGTGAAACGGAAAAAGATGTAGCAAAACCATTTGTTGGTGTTGTTTCAACTTGGAATGAAGCTGCTCCTTGTAATATTGCTTTAATGAGACAGGCTCAATCTGTTAAAAAAGGTGTTAGAGCTTCAGGTGGAACTCCTAGAGAATTTTGCACAATAACTGTAACTGACGGTATTGCTATGGGCCATGAAGGAATGAAATCATCTTTAATTTCTCGCGAAGTAATTGCCGACTCAACTGAACTTACTGTACGTGGTCATTGTTATGATGCACTAGTTGGTATTGCTGGTTGTGATAAATCTTTACCTGCATTAATGATGGCAATGGTTAGATTAAATGTTCCAAGTGTGTTTATTTATGGTGGATCAATACTTCCAGGACAATACAAAGGTAAAGATGTAACTGTTGTTGATGTCTTTGAAGCGGTTGGAAAACACTCAGCTGGAAAAATGTCTGCTAAAGAATTAAGAAAATTAGAGTTAGTTGCATGTCCAAGTGCTGGTGCGTGTGGAGGACAATTTACTGCAAATACTATGGCCTGTGTTTCTGAAGCTATTGGATTAGCTTTACCTTATTCAGCTGGAACACCTGCTCCATACGAAGAAAGAGATAAATATGCATTATTAAGTGGGAAAACTGTGATGAATTTATTAGAAAAAAATATTCGTCCAAGAGATATTGTTACAAAAAAATCTTTAGAAAATGCTGCAACAATAGTTGCGGCTACAGGTGGATCGACAAATGCCGCGTTACACTTACCAGCTATTGCTAATGAAATTGGAATTAAGTTTGATTTAATGGATGTAGCTAAAATATTTAAAAAAACTCCATACCTTGCTGATTTAAAACCTGGTGGAAAATATGTTGCAAAAGATATGTGGTTAGCTGGTGGAGTTCCTATGTTATTAAAAACTCTTTTTGATGGTGGTTTTATACATGGTGATTGCATGACTGTTACTGGAAAAACAATGAAACAAAATTTAAAAAATATTAAATTTAATCCTAAGCAAAAAGTTTTAAGAGCTTATGACAATCCTTTATCACCAGATGGTGGTGTTGTGGGTCTTAAAGGTAATTTAGCTCCTGATGGTGGAATTGTTAAAATTGCTGGTTTAAAGAAATTACAATTTACTGGTAAAGCTAGATGTTTTGATAACGAAGAATCGGCAATGGCTTGTGTGCAAAAGAAAAAATATAAAGCAGGCGATGTAATTATTATTCGTTATGAAGGACCAGTTGGTGGTCCTGGCATGAGGGAAATGCTTTCAACAACTGGTGCTATTTATGGTCAAGGTATGGGTGAGAAGGTTGCCTTAATTACAGATGGAAGGTTTTCAGGTGCTACGAGAGGTTTTTGTGTGGGTCATGTTGGCCCTGAGGCGGCCTTAGGAGGCCCTTTAGCTCTTTTACGTAATGGTGATGTAATTGATATAGATGCCAAAAAAGGGACTATTAACGTTAGATTAACTAAATCACAATTAGCTAAAAGACGTAAACAGTGGAAAGCAAAAAAATCAAGCTTTGGATCTGGTACTATTTGGAAATATGCTCAAACAGTAGGTCCCGCTTATTTAGGTGCACCAACACATCCTGGTAAAAGAAAAGAAGTAAAAGTTTACGCTGATATTTAATGAAAATTAGACCCGTTATTTTATGTGGCGGAGCAGGAACTAGACTTTGGCCGAATTCTAAAAATCATCAAGCAAAGCAATTTATTGATTTTGGTAATTGGACTTTATTAGGCAAAACTCTTGATAGAGTTAAATCTTCAACTTTTGATGCACCTATCATAAGTACAAATCTTAAATATTTAAAAGAAGTAAAAAAACATCTTAAAAAACATAAGATAAGTAAATATAAGATTATTTTAGAGCCTGCAAAAAGAAATACAGCACCAGCAATTCTTGCATCAGCATTAATTAAAGATATTCCAAACGAACAACCCTTAATGTTTTTTGCAGCAGATCACTTAATAGAAAAAGCAGGTATTTTTAATAAAGCTATTAATAAGAATAAAACTAACTTAACAGATCAAAATATTTTCATTTTCGGAATTAAACCAATATCTCCATCAAGTGAATATG
This sequence comes from Candidatus Pelagibacter sp. uisw_138, assembly GCF_059512485.2. NCBI lineage: Bacteria > Pseudomonadati > Pseudomonadota > Alphaproteobacteria > Candidatus Pelagibacterales > Candidatus Pelagibacteraceae > Candidatus Pelagibacter > Candidatus Pelagibacter sp. uisw_138. The sequence goes on from NZ_CM183453.2 coordinate 585,974, forward strand.
GTTATTTTTTAACAAAAAAAATTAAAGGTAATATTAATAAAGTAACAAAATTTATTGAAAAACCAACTGAAGCTAAAGCCAAACAAGTTATTAAGCAAAAAGGTTATTGGAATTCTGGTATGTTTTTTTTAAGAAAAGACTCAATAATAAATAACTTTAAAAAATACCAACCTACAATATATAAAAATTGTGTTAATGCTGTTTTAAAAGCTAAACTTAAAGATAAAACTTATTATCTAAATAAAGTATCCTTTGAAAAAGCTACTGCTAAATCTTTTGATTATGCAATTTTAGAAAAAACGAAACAGATTAATGCAATTAAATTAGATATTCCGTGGTCAGATCTTGGCAGCTGGAAAGAAATCTTAAAAATGTATGATAAAAATAAGAACAAGTATTATAAGAAAAAAAATGTTTTTTATCGACCATGGGGTAGGTACGTTAACTTGTTTGAAGGCAAAGGTTTTTTAATTAAAGAATTATTTGTTAAACCAAAAGGTATTTTAAGTTTACAAAAACATCATCATAGATCAGAACATTGGTTGGTAACTCAAGGAACTCCCAAAATTACACTTAATAAAGATAGCTTTTCTAAAAAACAAAACGATCATATTTTCATTCCATTAGAAGCAGTTCATAGAATTGAAAATCCTGGTAATAAACCTGTTAAGATTATTGAAGCTCAAGTTGGCTCAATTTTAAAAGAGAGTGATATTGTTAGGTATCAAGACGTATACGGCAGAGTAAAATAGATTTTAAGGTTTTTCAGAAATTTTTAATGGCAGATCTAATGTTACATCAAATCTTTCTTTTTTTGTTATATCTTCAACCTGTTTAGCTTTTTTCTCTAAACACCATTTTTCATAAATTTTACAAAATGTGAATATCCCATTGTATCTATCAATCATTCTTACATTATCTAATTCATCTTTTATCAAAAATTTAATATCATATAATTCCTTAATATTAACTTCTGTTAAAATTTCTCTTGAGTCTGGATTGTAATATCCAGAACCATCTTCACAGGGGGTTTCTAGAACTTCATCTATATATTTTTGAAAAACTTTTCCTCTAATAAAATTATTTTCAAAGTCTTGAGAGTTAATAGTTTCATAAATTAATCTTCTTAAAGGAGGCTTGTTCATCTCAAACCACATTATAAGTAATTCGTAATAAATTAATTCATACAATCTTATATGTATGGGTTTGCCCTTAACTATTCTTGACCAATTAAGATATCTTCTTATATCTATATTTCTTTCAATACTTTTCATGACAAGTATTTTTTATTAACCTCCTTTAATTGTAGTGTAGCCACATCTTTTACATTCAAGTGTTGTAACTCTATCTGTTGGTGCAAAACCAAACTCAATATTTAACGTTTTGTAGTCATGTATGACCATAAAACAGAGTATTTTTATCATTTTCAAAAACATAATTTTGACACTTTAAATTGTTAAATTTATTTTTTGATGGTCAGCAGATAGCTGAAATAATTGCGGTGATTTGAGAAATAACTATACCGCAGAATTAGATTAAGTTCTACAAGTGTTCAGCTATTTTAAACTTATTTAATTAAGTAGAGATCTTTTTAAACTTTTTTAAAAACAAATATGGCCGTATTAAATAATAATACGACCACATAATTAATATTTAAAACCAATTATTTGGAATAATGATGTAGTGAATTGCAAGTACAATTGCAACTGACACCGTTAATCCTACAGTCATTTTAAGAAAGTCTTTACCAATCAAAGGAAAGACATATTTAAACTTATAGTCTTTATTCATTGTAGATATTGCAAGCTCTCTACCACACAACAAGCCAACAAATACCCATGTTGTTGACATTGGTAAATCATTAAGTTCTTTAAAGTAGTAAAGAACAGCAGCATAAATCACATTAATTATTGTTGCTGATCTTGCGTATCTAGTTCCAGTTTTATCTAAAACAACTTTTTGAATTGTTCCTCCGTTTATGTAGAAGATATAAAAAAGAAGAGCTGTAAAGTATGCAAGAACAATTAATAATAAATTTACACCTATTTGTCTTGGAAGATATACGGCTATATTAGCTACGTCGTGAGATAACCAAACCCACCATAACCAAGCAGAAGTTACCCATACAGAATTTCTCCAAAAACCTATCCATTTATCTTCAACTTCATCAAATTTCTCATTGATAAATTTAGATACTACTATCCAACAAATGTATGCTGCAACAGCTGCTAAGCCATATCCTACAACACTCTTCATAAGCATTTTTTCAAGAACTACAGTTGATGCAAATGCTGACAGAACTAAAAAGGTAGTTGAAACAGGTATACCTATTCTTGTTAATATTAAAAGTATTCCAGGAGCCACAGCATGATACCACTGTATTTCTTGGAAAGGAATTCTTGTTAATCTTCCATAAGATATATCACCAGCATTACTGTACCAGCCCCATGTGATTGCAAGTATCATCACAAATGAAGCAGCGCTTGCAAGCGTATACCATTTAAACCATTTTTGTTTTGACGCTATAAATGTTCCAAGCGTTTGAATTGAATCATTTGCTATAACGCTATATCCCGCTAAAGCAAAGCCGATGATCGTATATATTGTTGTCATTTCCATCTTATTTTTCCTATTTTTAATTTATCTTTATTGTTTTCCATTTCGAACGATTCTTATTCTTGATGTCGATTTAATAGAGAAGAGAAATTTTATCTATAGGTAAATTTATTAATATTTTTTGTGATGAGTTGATTCATCGATCATTATATTATTCAAAGTTGAAGTCTATATAGAGAATTTATTAATATTATTTGAGAGATGATGATTCATCGTTAATTATATTAATTAATAATTTTGTCTAGTTGTATAATATTTTAAATACAACTTATTAGGGCTTTATAGATACTAAAATATCACCTTATAAATACCTATTAAGAACAGTGGTATCTGTAATCCAAAGTTAGTTAATATAGCTTTATCTTTTGATATAAACCCAGCTATTGTCCAACCAATAACTCCAAGACCATGGAAGTAGATGTTAATAGGGTAGATATTTAAATTAGTTAATAATATTCCAGTTAATACTAAAGCAGTACTGATCCATTTAAGGTATTTTTTAATAAACATAGTCTCCTCTATATGTAAGTTTATGAGGATTTTATTACAATATAGAAGAGACTGAAATCTTTATTTAATTACTAAATAATATTAGCAATTAAAAGAAGCCGACATATTTCTGATTAAATCAAAATATAAATCTTTTCCTGGTTTTAGATTGGCACCTAGTGGATCCAAGACACCAGTTTTTACATTTGTATCTTTGGCAATAGATTTGATTATATCAGGATTAAATTGAGGCTCTGACAATATGCAACTCACATTATCATGTTCAATAACTTCATGAATTTCATGAATTTGTTCTGCACCAGGCATAACATCAGGATTAACAGTCATTGCTCCAAGTATATTTACATTAAATCTATTTTCATAATATTGATATGCATCATGAAATACTACGTAACTAAGGTCTGTATTAGTTTCAGTAATTACATCAATTATTAGTTTATCAATTTCAGATATAGCTTTAGCTAAATTAGATTTAAAAGTAGCTGCATTTTTTGAATCATATTCAATTAAATGTTCAGTTATCTCATTTAATATCACTTTTGCATTAATTGGATCTAACCAAATGTGTGGATCATATTCACCATGTCCATGATCATCGTGATCGTCATGCTCTTCTTTCTTAGCATCATGTCCGTGATCATCGTGCTCTTCTTTCTTAGCATCATGTCCGTGATCATCGTGCTCTTCTTTCTTAGCATCATGTCCGTGATCATCGTGTTCTTCTTTTTTAGCATCATCTCCGTGATCATCGTGACCTTCATGTTCTTCAAAAATATTTCTTTCTCTAAATTTTAATTTCTTAATGCCTTTAATTTCTAGTAATTCAATCTTTTCAGCTTTTTTAGCAATTGTAGCTAACGGTTTTTCTAAAAAATTTTCTAAGTCTTCTCCAATCCAAAATATGATATCTGCCTGTTCTAACATTTTAGCGTGAGAGGGCTTTAACTGAAAACTATGAGGTGAATTATAACCATCAACTATTAATCCTGGCGAACCTACACCATCCATTATATAACTAGCCAATGAGTGGATAGGTTTAATAGATGTTACAACTTTTAAGTCTGCTTTTACTAATGTTGAAAATGCTAATAGTCCAATTAACGTTGATATTAAATGTATTTTTTTCATAGTTTTAATTTGCTTTAAGTTAATGTTATAATATAACAAAGCGTAATAATATAACATATTTAATTAGTCAAGCCGTTTTTTAAAATAAAATGAATTTAGATAAAAAAGAAATATTAATAAAATTAGAAAACGTTGGAATTTTTAAAGATAATAAATGGTTAGTCCATGATGTATCTTTAGAAATTGAAAGAGGTAAAATTTTAACATTGATTGGACCAAACGGCTCTGGAAAAACCACTACAGCAAAAATTGCATTAGGAATTCACAAAAATATTGAAGGAAAAGTTACAAAAAATACAAATAAGATTGGTTATGTGCCCCAAAAAATATCAATCGATTGGACGTTGCCAATTAGAGTAATTGATTTTATGAGTTTAACTCAAACGCTTCAATTTGATGAAGTTGTAAGTGCTTTAAAATTAACAGAAGTAGAGCACCTTAAACATAATGATTTAAGAAGTCTCTCTGGTGGAGAATTCCAAAGAGTTTTAATGGCTAGAGCAATAGCAAAAAAACCTGATTTACTTGTGTTAGATGAACCTGTTCAAGGTGTAGATTTTACAGGAGAAATTGCCCTTTATGAATTAATTAAAAAAATTTCTGATGAACTTAATTGTGGAATATTATTAATTTCTCACGATCTAAATGTGGTTATGTCTAAAACTGATTATGTTGTTTGTTTAAATGGGCATGTTTGTTGCTCAGGTACACCAATGAATGTTGCAAACAATAAAAACTATAAAGAATTATTTGGAGACCAAGCTTCTACACTATTATCTGTATACGAGCATAAGCATGATCATACCCATTCTACTGATGGTAGTATTAAAGAAAAGAAACATTGATAATGCTAGATGATTTTTTTATAAGAGCTCTAATTGCTGGCATAGGCATTGCTTTAGTCGCTGGTCCTCTTGGATGTTTTGTTATTTGGAGAAGACTATCTTTTTTTGGTGATACTTTATCTCATTCAGCATTACTTGGCGTAACTCTAGCTTTATCTTTTGATATTAATATTGCTTTATCAGTTTTTTTTGTTTCTTCAGCTGTAGCGCTAGTTTTGTTAAAACTACAAAAGACTACCAATTTACCTGGTGATGCCTTATTAGGATTGCTGGCTCACTCATCTTTAGCTGTAGGTTTAGTGGTGATTAGCTTTTTATCATTTATTCGTTTTGATATAATGGGATTATTATTTGGTGATATTCTTGCTGTAGCTCCAAATGACATATTTATTATTTGGATTGGTGGAGTATTAATATTATTAGTTTTAAAGGTTATTTGGAAACCACTTTTTGCTTCAACAGTTAATTATGAATTAGCTGAAGCTGAGGGAATGAACCCAGCGAGAGTAAATGCAATTTTTACCATTCTAATGGCTGCTATAATTGCAATTTCTATTAAAATGGTTGGACTATTGTTAATTACAGGAATGTTAATTATTCCTGCTGCTATGGCACGTAATCTTTCTAATAATCCAATTCAAATGGTTGTTTATTCTGTAATAGGTGGATTGCTGTCAGTAATAGTGGGTTTATTTGCTTCATTAGAGTTAAACTCACCGTCAGGACCATCCATAATCACAGCTGCATTAGTTTTGTTTATCTTGTCATTAACAAAAATAAATAAATTCACTCGATTGAAAAACTAACGTGTAATTGTTAGAAGTACATATGAATCATAAAGAAGAATTTTTATCTAAAAATCAGCAAATTATTTTTGATTTTATAGAAAAAGCTAAAGAACCACTTAAGGCTTATTCCATTTTATTTAATGTTAAAAAAAAAGGAATTAAAGCACCGCTACAAGTTTATAGAGCACTAGATAAATTAGTAGAGATTGGAAAAATACATAAAGTAGAAAGTCGAAATGCTTTTATAGCATGTAAAAGTTCAAGTTGTGAAATTTCACAAGCAACGGCCTTTTCAATATGTAATAAGTGTGAAAATGTTTCTGAAATTAATAATCCAAAACTTTCAAAATATTTAACTAATTTTGAAGACGATACCGGAATGCAATATAATAAATATAATTTAGAGTTTTTTGGTTTATGCAAAAAATGTAAAACAAAATAAATGAATACAGTATCCTTAACATTAAATGAAATTTTAGAATTAGCTAAAAAAACATTACTAGCTAATGGATGTGATGAGGAAAATGCTAGTATCTTAGCAGATACTATTATGAGAGCTGAAAGAGATGGTTCTGTTTCTCATGGTTTGTTTAGATTGCCCGCTTATGTGGCTGGTTTAAAAAGTAAAAAAATTAATGGTAAAGCAAGACCTGAATTAGAAAATGTTGCTCCAAGTATTATTAAAGTATTAGGCAATAATGCTGTTGCCCCTATGGTTTTAAGTTTAGGATTACCAGCTGTTATTGATTTAGCTAAAAAAAATGGTGTCGCTGCTCTTGCTATAAAAAATTCACATCACATGGCAGCTCTTTGGCCTGAAACTGAAGCTATTGCAGAAGCAGGTCTTGTTGGTATCGCTTGTACATCTTACAAACCAGCCGTTGCACCAGCGGGTGCTACGAAACCTTTATATGGCACAAATCCAATTTCTTTTGCTTGGCCTAGACCTGGTAAAACTCCAGTTGTCTACGATATGGCAACTGCTTCAATGGCAATGGGTGAAGTTCAGATTGCAAAAAGAGAAGGGCACAAAGTTCCTCTTGGAACAGGTTTAACTAAAGAAGGTAAAGAAACAACCAATCCTGGAGAAATTGCTGATGGTGGAGTTATACTTCCTTTTGGTGGCTATAAAGGATCTAGCATAGCAATGATGGTTGAATTATTAGCTGGTGCATTAATTGGTGAAAATTTTAGTTTTGAAACTGCTGCTAAAGATAATAACGATGGCGGTCCTCCAAGTGGTGGTGAATTTATTATAGCAATCTCACCTGAGAAAATTTCTGGTAAAGGTTGGGATAAACATGCTGATGAGTTTTTTAGTAAAATGTCAGCTATGGAGGGTGTTAGACTTCCAGGTGAAAGAAGGCATAAAAATAGGCTAGATAAAGGACCAAGAAATATTAATGAAGAACTTGTTAATAAAATTAAATCTTTAAGTTAATTCAATTTCAATAGGTGTGTGATCTGAAGGTTTCTCTTTTCCTCTGGGGTCTTTATTAATATTAACATTCTTAACTATATTTAATAAAGAATTTGATACTAAGAAGTGATCAATTCTTAATCCATTATTTTTCTGCCAAGCACCTCTCATATAATCCCAATAAGTATAACCTTCAATTTCACCATGAATATGACGGTAAGCATCATGAAAACCTAGATTAATCATTTCTCTAAATTTTTTTCTTATCTCAAGTCTGTATAAAGCGTCATCTTCAAAACCTTTAATATTATAAGCATCTTCTGCTGAAGGAAGAATATTAAAATCACCTGCTAAAATAATATTTTCATTTTTCTTTGAAAGAGTTTTTAGTTGTTTAATCAAAGTATCTAACCAATCTTTTTTATAAGTATATTTATCAGTATCTACAGGATTACCATTTGGAGTGTAAATGTTAATCAGTTGAATATTTTTTTTCTTATGTTTTAATTCTGCTGAAATAATTCTAGATTGTTTCAATTTATCTTTAATCAAATCTATTCTAACATTTTCTAGTTTATGCTTAGAAATGATTGCAACTCCGTTATAACTTTTTTGTCCAAATACATGACTTTCATAATCTAATGCTGAAAAATCATCATATGGAAAAGTTTCATCTTGAGTTTTGATCTCTTGCATCATAACAACATCAGGAGAAAATTTTTGAAGGTATTCTTTAATATTTTCTATTCTTGCTCTAACAGAATTAACATTCCAAGATGTGATAATCATTATATGGAGAACGAAACACCACAACCGCAAGAAGATTTGCTTTGTGGGTTAGAGATCTTAAATTGATCACCGATTAGTTCCGAGACAAAGTCCACTTCTGAACCTTTTAATAAGTCTGCTGAAGTTTTATCAATGAGAATATTTTCATGTTTTAAGTCGTCTGCTTCTAATTTTTTGTCAAAAGTAAACTCATATTGAAAACCTGAGCAACCACCACCTTTAATAGCGATTCTAAAAAATGACCCTGGATCTTTTTGAGACAACAAATTATTAATCTGTTTTATAGCTTTATCTGTAAATTTAATTTCTTTAATCATATAACAACACTGATATTACTAATATAATATCAATTTATTAAATTTAAAGTATGAATAATTACTCAAATTTAGCTCTATCTAAAAGTAAAGGTCGTATTTTTAAAGAAGCCAATTCACTTTATAGAACACCATTTCAAAGAGATAGAGATAGGATTATTCATAGCGCCTCATTCAGAAGACTAAAGCATAAAACACAAGTTTTTGTTAATACAGAAGGGGATCATTTTAGAACTAGAATTACTCATTCAATTGAAGTTGCGCAAATTGCAAGATCAATAGCTAAGCATTTAGGTTTAAACGATGATCTGGCTGAAACTTTAAGTTTGGCTCATGACTTGGGACACACACCGTTTGGACATGCTGGAGAAGATGCTCTTAATGAATGCATGGTTAATTTTGGAGGCTTCGATCACAACCTTCAAACTTTAAGAATAATTATGTTTCTTGAGCATAAATACCTTAAATTTAAAGGCCTAAACTTAACATTAGAAACTTTAGATGGATTATTAAAGCACAATGGCCCAATTAATGATCTTTCTACAGTTAATAGGCTGATTGGATTGAAAAGTTTTAAAAATAAAATAAAATTTACTAACTCTGGATCATTGGAAGCTCAAATATCAGCAATCTCTGATGACATTGCCTATAATAATCATGACATACAAGATGGAATCAGAGCTAAAATGTTTAATTTAAACGACTTGATTGAAATTAATTTTTTTAAAGATATTTATAAATCTCACAAAAAAAATATTAAAAATAATAATAAAGATATTTTGATATATCAAATAATAAGAGATTCAATTGATTTAATGGTTAGAGATTTGATTAAAAATACTAAAAATAATTTAAAAACTAATAAGATCAAATCTTTAAATGATGTTTATAAATTAGATAATCCTATAGTATGTTTTTCTAGTAAATTTCTAAAAATTGAAAAAGAAGTTAGGTTTTTTCTAAGAAGTAAAATGTACAACAATAAGAAAGTATTATTAAAAAATAATCATGGAAAAAAAATTGTTAATAAACTTTTTTATAAAATTAAGAATAAGCCCAAAAAATTCTTAAATGCTGACCAATTAAAAAATGACCCCAATAGAGCAATTGCTGATTTTATTTCAGGTATGACAGATAGATATGCAATTAATTTAAACAAAAGTATTTAATGAACATTTTTGATCTCTACTTAGATAAAATAATAATTTTGATTAAAAAACTAAATAAAGATGGCTCTTTAGAAGTACCTGAATCTTTAAAAGGAATTAATGTAGATATACCACCATCAAATTTTGACTGCGATATATCAACTAATGTAGCCATGGTACTCTCTAAAGCCAATAAAAAATCTCCAATCGATATTGCAAATACCCTAATTGATTTTATTAAAAATGAAGATGAAAAAATTGAAACTATTTCTGTAGCAAAACCTGGATTTATTAATATTAAATTTAAAACAATATATTGGAACAATTTTATTAAAAATGTTAACCAAAATTACAAAGATTTTGGTATTAATATTAAAGAAAAAAAACAGAAATATCTTGTAGAATTTGTTTCAGCTAATCCGACAGGTCCTCTTCATGTAGGACATTGTAGAGGTGCAATATTAGGGGATGTAATTTCAAATATATTAATTTTTAACAAGCATGATGTTTCTAAGGAATATTATGTAAACGATTATGGCAATCAGATCATAAATTTTACAAAGTCTGTTTTTTTTAGAATTAGAGAAATACTTTTTAATGAAAAATTTCCCATTGAAAACTCAGATTTATATCCTGGTGATTATTTAGTTGATATTGCTAAGAATATTATAGAATCTAACAAAGTTTTAAAATTTGATAAATTTGAGGATGTTTCAAAAGAACTAACTTTATTATCGGTCTCTGAATCTTTAAAATTAATTAAAAACAATTTATCAAACCTTGGAATAGTGCACGATAAATTTATCAGTGAAACTGATATTGTCCTAAATAATGAAGTTCAAAAAGCAATTGACAAATTAAAGGATAAAAAACTAGTTTATAGTGGAAAAATTAAGGCCCCTAAAGGCGAGGATGATCAAAACTGGGTTGAAAGAGAGCAACTTTTATTTAAGTCAACAGATTTTGGTGACGATAAAGATAGAGCACTTCAAAAATCTGATAAATCGTGGACTTACTTTGCTAGTGATGTGGCTTATCACGATAATAAATTAAATAGAAATTATGATACACTTATTAATATATTAGGAGCAGATCACGCTGGTTATATAAAAAGGATAACTTCTGTCGTTGAAGCGTTATCTGGAGATAAAAAAAAATTAATTTGTAAGGTAAGCCAACTTGTTAAACTAATTAAAGATGGAAAACCTTTCAAAATGTCGAAAAGAAAAGGCGACTATATAACTGTTGAAGACTTGATTGCTGAAGTTGGTAGGGATGCTACTAGATTTATTATGCTTAATAGAAGTAGCGATGTAGAGTTGGATTTTGACTTTACAAAAGTTAAAGAAAAATCAAAAGATAACCCTCTTTACTATGTCCAATATTGTTATGCTAGAATATCATCTGTTTTTAAACACGTAGATCTTAATATAGAAAATAATTTGAATATAAATGATTACGAGTTTGATTATACTGGAGATGAAATAAAGATATTAAAAAAAATAGCTGAATGGCCCAAGTGTATTGAAGCTGCAAGTTTAAGACTTGAACCTCACAGAATACCAGTTTATCTTTATGAGCTATCATCAGAATTCCATTCTTATTGGAATATGGGTAAAGATGATCCATCAAAAAGATTTATTAACGAACAAAAGAAAATATCAAATGATAAGTTAGTTCTTTTAAAAGTTATATCTAATGTTATCAAATCTGGAATGGATATTGTTGGAGTGGATACTCCGCAAAAAATGTAATGTTAAAAGAACTTAAATATCTTTTATTTTTAATTGTTATAGTTTTATTTTTTTTTATATCTTTCAAATACTACTTTTCAAATGAAAATAAAAAAAATTCATATAGATCTTTAAAAAATATTGAAGATAAAACTGAAAATTATTCTCGTAATCTTATTTTACTTAATAGTGATACTGTTAATATCGTAGAATATGTTGAAAAAAGCATAGATAAAAACAAAAAGAATTACAATTTTTGGAAATTAATAAATAATGATGGATGATCGTAAAAGTTTTATAGTTGGTTTAAAATCAACTAAATTATTGATTAAAGAAAAAAAATTTCTAATTAAACATAAGCCCTGGGGAATAATACTTTTTTCACGTAATATCAAAAATATTGCACAAGTTAAAAAATTAACAGATGAAATTAGAAAAATATTTAATGATAAGAAATACCCTATTTTAATTGATCAAGAGGGTGGGAGAGTAAATAGATTAAGTAAATTTTTTAAAGCAGATAAGTTTACAGGAGAATTTTTTGGCAATCTTTATCTTAAAGATAAAAAAGAATTTTATACTGAATATAAAAAGTTTATAAATAAAACTGTCTTATTATTAAATACTATAGGCATAAATATTAATACTTTACCCGTTCTTGACGTAAGATCAAAAGGGTCTAGCTCAATAATTGGTGACAGAGCATTTTCAAGTAATGCAAAGATTGTTTCACAAATTGGAGATATTTGTATTAAAGAATTTCATAATAATAAAATTGCCACTGTAATAAAACATATACCTGGTCACGGTTTGGCAAAAGTGGATAGTCATAAAAAAACTCCTACAATCAATAAAGAATTAAGGCATCTAAATAATAATGATTTTATGGCATTCAAAAATAAAAACAGTCTGTTTGCAATGACAGCGCATCTTATTTATAAAAATATCGATAAAGCAAATACAGCAACACATTCGAAGAAAATTATAAAATTAATAAGAAATCAAATTAAATTTAAAAATATTTTGATGTCTGATGATATATCAATGAAGAGTTTAAAAGGCTCTACAGCAATTAATACAAAAAGATCCTTTAGCGCTGGTTGCGATCTAGTTCTTCATTGTAATGGAAATTTAAAAGAAATGAATGATGTGGCTCTGTATTCACCATTTATAAGTAAGTTTATTATCAAAAAAACATCACAATTTTATAAGATTATAAGTTAATATTTACTATGTCTGATACCGATTCTAAAAATTTTAATGTAGATCTTGATAATTATAACGGCCCGCTTGATGTTTTATTGGATTTGGCAAAAGCTCAAAAGGTTAATCTTGAAGATATTTCAATAACATTGCTGGCTGATCAATTTCATAATTATATTACTAACGAAAAAAATCTTAATCTAGAGTCTGCATCAGAATATTTATTGATGGCTACCTGGTTAACTTATCTTAAATCAAAACTTTTGTTGCCAGGAAATCCAGAAGAAGAATTTAAAGTTTTAGAAGTTGCTGAAAAATTAAAATTACAATTAAAAAAATTAGAGTTGATTAGATTACTTTCTGACCAAATGTTAAAAAGAAAAAGACTTGGAAGAGAAATAAGAGTTAGAGGAATTAAAGGAAATATACGATCTATATATAGTACTGAATATAAACTAAATCTTTACGAACTTTTAAAATCTTATTCCTCAATTATTATGACCAAAGATTTTCAAAGGATGAATATTCCTAAACTTCCAGTTTTTACCACTGAAGATGGCATCAAAAGAATAAAAGAATTCTTTGGTAAGTTAATTGATTGGAGAAATATTAATGAATTAATACCATCTTCATTTAAAAATGGTTCAAAATATAAAACATCAGGTAAAGCAGGAATTTTTGCTGGTTCCTTAGAGCTGGTTAAAGAGGGCAATCTAACTATAAAGCAAGAAAACTTATTTGATGATATTTATATTAAAGAACTAAAATGACAAAAATAAAAAAAGAAACAAATAACAATATAGTTACTTTTCCTTCAAAAATGAATGATGGTGAAAGAGAAGTTGAGGCAATAATTTTTGCTGCTGCTGAACCATTAGATATTGATACCATTGAGTCTAAAATTTCAAAAAAAATTGATGTTTTAAAATCATTAGAGAAACTTCAAAAAGAATACTCATCAAGAGGAATTAATTTAGTTTGTATTTCTAAGAGATGGTCTTTTAGAACCTCTGAAAATTTATCAAACCTTATGTCTCAAGAAAAAACTGTAGAAAAAAAACTATCTCGAGCTGCAGTTGAAACATTAGCTATAATTGTTTATCACCAACCTGTTACTAGAGCTGAAATAGAAGAAATTAGAGGTGTTGCTTTTGGAACGAATACACTTGAAATTTTAATGGAACTTAATTGGGTAAAACCACAGGGCCGTAAAGATGTACCTGGTAAACCAATTCAGTATGGAACTACTGATGATTTCTTAAGTCATTTTAGTCTTCAGAAGTTATCAGATTTACCTACGGTTGATGAATTAGGATCTGCAGGTCTGATTGATAGTACAAATATAGATAATGCAATATTTGGTACTGGTAAATTTTACAAAGAGAAACAAGTAGAGAAAAAAGAAGATATTTATGAAAATATCGATGAGATGCTGGGTGGAACACTTAGTCCAGAAGAAGAAAAGTAAAATGTTACTTTAAAATTAAATTTAAAAGAGGTATAAAATATTATGAGCATTGGAATTTGGCAAATAGCAATTGTAGTAATCTTAGTTGTCCTTTTATTTGGTAGAGGTAAAATTTCTAGTTTAATGGGCGATGTAGCCAAAGGTATAAAAAGTTTTAAAAAAGGTATGGCTACAGATATTACTGATGAGTCTGAACCTGAGCCTAAAAATGTTTCAGAAAATAATCAAGACAGCAAAGACAAAGAATAAATTAAATGCCCACTATTGGCTGGTTTGAGATTTTAATAGTAGTAGCTGTTGCAATCATTGTTATTGGACCAAAAGATTTTCCACATATGTTAAAAAAAGTTGGCTCATGGATTGGAACCACAAAAAGATATATTAGCAATATACAAAATGAGGTAGCTGACCTTGATATTAATTCTAATGAAATAGAAAAACCTATAGAAGAAAAAAAAGATAATGACAAAATCTGAAAATGAAGGTGGCTTTGTAAGTCATTTAACTGAACTCAGAAAAAGATTAATTCATTCTTTTATTTTTTTGTTTATCTTTTTTATTGGATGTTATTTTTTTTCAGAACATCTCTATGGTTTTTTAGTTGAGCCTTTTGCTAAAGCAGTAAATGAAAGTGGAACTGATAGAAGATTAATTTTTACAGCTTTACAGGAAACATTTTTAACATACTTAAAAGTTTCCTTTTTTGCAGCATTCTTTGTTACTTGTCCCTATATACTGGTACAAATATGGAAATTTATTGCACCAGGGCTCTATAAGCATGAAAAAATTGCAATCGTTCCTTATCTAGTTTTAACGCCTATATTATTTTTTCTAGGAGGAATGCTTGTTTATTATTTAATAATGCCACTGGCTATAAAGTTTTTTCTCTCTTTCGAAAGCACAGGGGCTTCAACAGGCTTACCCATCCAATTGGAAGCAAAAGTTAGTGAATATCTTTCACTTGTGATGAAATTAATTTTTGCATTTGGTATAAGTTTTCAGCTACCAGTTGTTCTTAGTTTGTTAGCTAGAGTTGGCATAGTTAATGCTAAATTTCTTAGAGAAAAAAGAAAATATGTTGTTGTAATGATTTTTGCAGCAGCCGCACTATTAACACCGCCTGATCCTATAACTCAAATTGGACTAGCCATACCATTATTGATTTTATATGAATTATCTATATTTTCTGTAAACATTATTGATAAGAAAAATAAAAAAAATGCATAATACAAAAGAAATTAGAAATGATATTGAAGCCTTTAAAAAAGCTTTGAATAAAAGATTCCTAGATATAGATGTCGATAAGATTTTATCATTGGATGAGAGCAATAGAGAGTATATCCAACAAAGAGAATTGCTTGAAAAAGAAAAAAAAGATATTTCTAAGTCTAAAGATCAGTCACTTTTTGAAAAATCTAAAAAAATTTCATCTGAAATAGATAATATTAGTAAATTACAAACTAATGTTAAAAATGAATTAGAAACTATTTTATCATCAATACCAAATATACCTCATTCTGACGTTCCTACAGGTAAGGATGAAAACTCAAATATAGAAATTTCTAAATCAGGAACAATACATAATTTTACATTTAAGCCTAAATCTCATTATGAATTAGGTGAAAACTTAAAAATGCTTGATTTTGATCTAGCAACAAAAACTACTGGCTCTAGGTTTGTTTTTGTAAAAGATAAATTGGCCTTGTTAGAAAGAGCTTTATCAAATTTTATGCTTGATACACATGTCAATACTAATGGTTATGAAGAGATATCACCGCCACTAATTGTAACAGATGCTACTATGTACGGTACAGGACAATTACCTAAATTTGATAATGATCAGTTTGAACTTAAATTAGATGATTCTACTGACAGAAAGTTTTTAATTCCAACTGCTGAAGTTATTTTAACCAATATTGTAAAAGATCAAATTATTGATAAAAAAAAACTTCCAATGAGAATGGTTGCTTCAACTCCATGTTTTAGAAAAGAAGCAGGTAGTTATGGTAAAGATACAAAAGGCATGATTAGACAGCACCAATTTTACAAAGTTGAAATGGTGAGTATTGTTGAGGCTGATAAGTGTTTACCAGAACTCGATAGAATGACTGATTGTGCAACTAAAATTTTAGATTTACTAAAACTTCCATATAGAAAAATAGTTTTGTGTACTGGTGATATGGGGTTTAGTGCTGAAAAAACTTTTGATATTGAGGTGTGGCTTCCATCTGAGGATAAATATAGAGAAATCTCAAGCTGTTCTTCATGTGGATCGTTTCAAGCAAGAAGAATGAAAGCTAGATATAAAAACGAAAAAAATGAAACTGTCCTTGTTGGAACCTTAAATGGGAGTGGTTTAGCAGTTGGTAGAACATTAGTTGCTATATTAGAAAATTATCAACAAGAAGATGGGTCTATTATTGTACCTGAAGTTTTAAGGCCTTACATGAATAATATTGAAAAAATCAATAAGATTTAAAGTTGTTTTAATTTAATAGATGTTGTAAGTATTCACTTTAATCAAGGAGAAAAATGGATTCAGGAATAGGACAATTTATACCACTAATTTTAATTTTTGTTATTTTTTACTTTTTTTTAATAAGACCTCAACAAAAGAAAGTTAAAGAGCATAAAGCCATGGTAGAAAACTTATCAAGAGGAGACAAGGTTGTAACATCTGCTGGTATTATTGGGACAGTTGAAAGAATTATTGATAATGAAAAAGTTGAAGTGCAAATTGCTGACAACGTTAAAGTTGAAATTATCAAATCTACAGGCATCCAAGGATTACTTAACTCCCCTGAAGTAAAAAAATAACATTTAACTAAAGTGTTATACTTTTCTAAATTAAGAATTACCTTAGTTTCATTAGTATCTATTTTTTTTATTTTTATCGCTGCATCAAATTTTCAGAACTCTGAAGATAGCTTTATTTCAAAAAAGATAAATTTAGGTTTAGATTTACAGGGTGGTTCATATCTTTTACTTGAGATTGATAACGGTCCAGTTGAAATTCAAAAATTACAAAATACAACAACTGTTATTAGAAATTTTTTAAAAGATAAGAAAATAACTTTTAATGATCTGAGGATAGAAAATAAAAAAATAATATTTAATGTTTCTAATGATAATGCTCAATTAGTTGAATCTTTTTTTCTTGATAAGGAAAGCGATATTAACCCATATTATTTTCAATATAAATCACATCAGTTTGATGTAAATATTCAAGATAATGAATTTACTTTAACTCTTTCAAAGTATGGACTTATTGAAATTAAAACATCTTCACAAGATCAAGCTATAGAAATAGTTAGAAGAAGAGTTGACGAGGTTGGTACTAATGAACCCAATATATTAAAAAGAGGTAATAATAGAATTTTAGTCGAGCTTCCTGGTCTTGATGATCCCATGCGTATAAAGTCACTTTTAGGAAAAACTGCAAATTTGACATTTAGATTTGTTTCTCAAAATAGTAATGATACTTTTGGAACTGAAATACTTCAGTTTGAAGATGGAACTAGCGAAGCAATGGTTAGTAAAAGGATAATCTTAAATGGTGAGAATTTACTGGATGCTCAACCACAAATGAACAATCAAACAAACGAAACAGTAGTATCATTTACTCTTGATAGAGTGGGGGCTAAAAGATTTGGTAAAGCAACTAGTACCGGTGTTGGCAAGCAATTAGCTATCGTTCTAGATGGTAAAATTGTTAGTGCTCCAGTAATTAGAGATACCATAGCAAGTGGAAATGGCCAGATCAGTGGAAATTTTACGTTCCAATCTGCAACAGACTTAGCTCTACTATTAAGATCAGGAGCATTACCAGCTCCACTTAATATAATTGAAGAAAGAACAGTAGGACCTGACCTTGGTCAAGACTCAATTAATGCTGGGGTTATTGCTCTTATGATTGGTTTTTTATTAGTTATAATTTTTATGTTTTTTAAATACAAAATATTTGGTCTAATTGCTAATATAACACTACTAATTAACTTATTTTTTTTAGTTGGTATTTTAACTTTATTTGAAGCAACATTAACACTTCCTGGAATAGCTGGTATTATTTTAACAGTTGGTATGGCAGTTGACGCTAATGTATTAATTTTTGAAAGAATTAAAGAAGAATGCAAGAAAGAAAAAAATAATATAATAGCTTTTGATACAGGTTATGTGAAATCAAAAACTGCAATTATAGATGCTAATATAACTACATTAATTGCAGCTGTAATTTTATTCTTTATGGGCTCCGGACCTGTTAAAGGCTTCTCTGTGACCTTAGCTGTAGGAATTTTTACTACACTGTTTTCAGTTTATTTTATTGCAAGAATGCTTACTGGTCTTTACGTGGTAAGAAATAAAGAAAAAACTAACCTAATATAAATGATTAATTTTAATAAATTTTATAAACTATTTAATCTTATCTCTTTAACTCTAGTTGTGGCATCTGTTCTATTGTTATTTTTTAAAGGACTTAATTTTGGTGTAGATTTTAAAGGTGGAACCTTAATAGAACTAAGGTCTAATGATAAAAATATTAATGTCACTTCTCTAAGACAATCTTTTAATAAAATGAATTTAGGAGATTTTAATGTTAAAAAATTTGGTAATGAAAATGATTTTTTAATTAAGATAGAGAAAAAAGACACAAGTGCAAACGCTATAGAGGTTATTAAAAAAGATTTAACATCTTCTTTGGGGGGCTCTTTTAATTTCAGAAGAGTTGAAAATGTAGGCCCAAAAGTTAGCTCTGAATTATTAAAGTCTGGTATTATTGCAATAGCACTATCTCTAGCTGCAATGTTATTTTACATATGGATAAGATTCGAATGGCAATTTAGTTTAGGTGCTATTTTAGCCTTATTCCATGATGTCATTATAACACTAGGTCTTTTCTCGCTATTCAGTCTAGAAATAAATTTATCAATAGTTGCCGCCGTTTTAACTATAGTTGGTTATTCAATGAACGATACTGTTGTTATTTATGACAGAGTTAGGGAAAATTTAAGAAAATTTTCTGATATCAAGATTTATGAACTTACAAATATCTCAATCAATGAAACTCTTTCCAGAACTATAATTACGTCAGCCACAACATTGCTTGCTTTAGTTTCAATTTATTTATTTGGTGGAGAAATATTAAAAGGTTTTTCTTTAGCCATGATAATGGGTGTTATATTTGGAACCTATTCTTCAATTTATATAGCTAATCCTATACTTGTAAAACTTAGAGTTTCACAAAAAACAATCCTAAAAGAAGATACAGAGTAGATTTAATAAAGATTTTGAGCTGCTACCATTGAAAGTAACATTGGTAACGATAAAAGAGTGTTTGTTCTTGAAAACAACATTGCTGTTCTTGCTGATTTTGCTTTAACATCAGGTTCGCACTCAACCATACCTAGTGCTCTTTTTTGATTTGGCCAAATTATAAACCAAACATTAAATGCCATATATAGACCAAGCCACATACCGATACCGATAGCTGTATTTTTTCCACCACCACCTAAAGTCATAGCATCGTGTAAATAACCATTTAAATAAGCTAAAATTAATCCTGATAGTACAGTTAGTAAAGCGGCCCATCTAAAATAAAATAATGCAGCTGGAGCAATAACTTTGCCTATAGCAGGTTTTTGTTCATCAGGGATTTTTGGCATATTTGGAATTTGTACAAAGTTAAAATACCAAAGGAGCCCAATCCACATAATAGCAACTGTTACGTGAATTAATCTTGTTAACCAACTCCAAAAAATTGTATCAAAATCAAAACCACCATTACCATAAAATAACCCTAGAAAAAATATTATAGCTAAAGCTAATGATGCATGAATTGTTTTTGGTAAAGATGATAGTAAATTGCCCATAATTAGAATCACTTATACACTAATTGTTTAAATCTTTAACTTCTTTTTAAATTTTTCTTCCAGCATAGGCTTTAAGAATTCTCCAGTATAGCTACCTTTTATTTTGATAATATCTTCAGGTTTGCCCTCTGCGATAATATTTCCACCTTTGACACCGCCTTCAGGACCCATATCAACGATATAATCAGCTGTTTTAATTACATCTAAATTATGTTCAATAACAACAACTGTATTTCCTAATGCAACAAATGTGTGCAATATTTCTAATAGTTTTTTTATGTCATGTTGATGAAGACCTGTTGTGGGTTCATCTAATATGTACATAGTTCTTCCTGTAGATCTTTTTGATAGTTCCTTAGCAAGCTTAATACGTTGAGCTTCACCACCGGATAGTGTTGTAGCCTGCTGTCCAATCTTTATATACCCAAGGCCTACTTTTTTTAGTGTTAATAGTTTTGTTTTAATATTTGAAATATTTTCAAAATACTCACATCCTTCATCGACAGACATATCCAATACATCAGCAATACTTTTATCTTTAAATTTTATCTCAAGAGTTTCTCTATTGTATCTGGTTCCCTTGCATTCATCACACTGGATATAAACATCAGGTAAGAAGTGCATCTCGTATGTAATTACACCATCACCTTCACAAGCTTCACATCTTCCACCTTTAACATTAAAAGAAAATCTGCCTGGCTTATATCCTCTTGTTTTTGACTCTGGTAGTGCTGTAAACCAATCTCTAATGGGGCCAAAAGCTCCTGTATAAGTTGCTGGGTTTGATCTAGGTGTTCTTCCAATAGGAGACTGGTCTATATCAATTATTTTATCTATAAGCTCAACACCTTTATAACTCTTAAACTCTTTAGGGACTTTTCTAGCTTTGTTATTCAAGGTTAAATTTAATGCATGATATAATGTTTGTAATATTAGAGTTGATTTACCGCTACCTGAAACACCAGTTACGCAAGTAAAACTTCCTGTTGGAATTTTAAGATTAACGTTGTTCAAGTTATTTCCACTAGCACCATTAATTTCAACAAATCTTCCATTTTTTGCAAGCCTTCTGGTTCTTGGAATTTCTATATACTTTTTATGAGATAAGTATTGACCAGTAATACTGTTTTTATTTTTCAGTATTTCATCATAAGTACCTTGTGCAATTATTTCACCACCATTAGTTCCGGCTTCTGGACCCATATCTATTATATGATCTGCATTTTCCATAGTTTCTGTATCATGCTCAACAACAATTACAGTGTTACCTAAATCTCTTAGTCTTTTTAATGCATTTATTAATTTAACATTATCCTTTTGATGCAATCCAATAGAAGGTTCATCAAGAACATATAATACACCAGTTAATCCAGAACCAATTTGTGATGCGAGCCTTATTCTTTGAGCCTCACCACCAGAAAGAGTTCCTGACTCTCTTGATAATGTTAGATATTCAAGACCAACATTTAAAAGGAACGTTAGTCTTTCATTAATTTCTTTTAAAATATGTTCTGCTATCTTAAATTGTCGTTTATCAAGGTTTTGCTCTAGACCTTTGAACCATTTAGCTGCATCTAAAATAGATTTTTTAGTTACTTCGCTTATATTCTGATTATCAATTTTAACACACAAGGCTTCTTCTTTTAATCTATTACCGTTACATCCTTCACAAGCAGAATCGGATTGGTATTCAGCTATTGCTTCTCTTTTCCATTCACTATCAGATTCAAGAAATCTTCTTTCAAGATTATTTATTACACCTTCAAAAGTTTTTTTATGAGAATATTTTTCATAACCATCATCATAAACAAACTTAATTTCTTCTTCATCAGATCCAAACAATATTACATCTCTAAATTTTTTTGGAAGTTTTTTCCATCTCTCATCTAAAGAAATTCCATAATGTTTAGCAATAGAGGCCAAGGTTTGAGCATAATATAGTGTTGTAGATTTGGCCCATGGTTCTATAGCACCATCTGCTATACTTTTTTTCTCATCAGGAACTACTAAATTTGGATCTACATTCAATTTAATACCTATACCTTCACATTCTGCGCACGCTCCGTACGGACTATTAAAAGAAAAAAGTCTTGGCTCAATCTCTTCAATTGTAAAACCACTTTCTGGACAGGCAAATTTTGTAGAATAAATTAATTTTTCAATTTTTCTAAATTTTTGTGGTAATGTTTCATCTTCATACTCAACAAATACCAATCCATTTGATAAATTTACAGCTGTCTCAATACTTTCAGCAAGTCTATTACCAAGATTGGAATTCAAAACAATTCTATCAACTAAAACAGATATATCATGCTTGAGTTTTTTATCTAAATTAGGTGCATTGTCTATTTCGTATATGACTTCATCAATTTTAATTTTTCTAAAACCTCTTCTTTTATAGCTTAAAATATCTTTTCTATACTCACCCTTACGACCTCTGACCACAGGAGCAAAAATATAAATTGTAGATTTTTTTGGTAATTTTTTTATTAAATCAACAATCTGTGTAATTGTTTGTGATGTAATTGGCTTTCCTGTGAATGGTGAATAGGGAACACCAGCCCTTGCATACAACACCCTCATATAGTCATAAATTTCAGTAACTGTTGCAACAGTTGACCTTGGATTTTTAGATGTATTTTTTTGCTCTATGGCTATCGCAGGACTTAATCCCTCGATAAGATCAACATTTGGTTTTTTCATTTTATCCAAAAATTGACGAGCATAAGCTGATAAACTTTCAACATATCTTCTTTGTCCTTCTGCATAGACAGTGTCAAATGCTAGTGAGGATTTTCCTGAACCAGAAAGACCAGTAATTACAACAAATTGATCTTTGGGTATTTCTACAGAAACATTCTTTAAATTATGCTCCTTAGCACCCTTGATAACTATCTTTTTGATCATAATTTTAGTTGCTTTAAATTAATAAAATTAATATTGAGTTTATATTGTGATATAAAATTAATTAAATTAATAAAGAATTATAAATATTATGGCTGGAAGTTTAAATAAAGTATTATTAATTGGGCGTTTAGGCGCAGACCCAGAAATCAAACAAATGTCGAATGGCAAAAGTCTTGCTACCTTAAGTTTAGCTACTAGCCAATCTTGGAAAGATAAAGCAACTGGCGAAAAAAAAGAAAAAACAGAATGGCACCGAATAGTTGTATTTAATGAAGGGTTAGTCAATGTTGTTCAACAATATTTGAAAAAAGGTGCTCAAATTTATGTTGAGGGGCAGATAACGACTAGAAAATGGAAAGATGAACAATCTGGTCAAGACAAGTATTCAACTGAAATTGTAATTCAAGGATACAATTCTTCACTTACTATGTTGGGTGGTGGAAACACTGGCGGTGGTGGTATTCAAAATGACAATTCGCAAGCTATTGCTAGCAATCCTGATGATAGCCCCCAAGCACCTAATGATATGGATGACGAAATTCCATTTTAGTTTCTATGAAAGACACAGAAATACCTAAAGACAAAAATATTAAACTTATCTCAATGCATGATGAGATGAGCTCATCATACTTGTCATATGCAATGAGTGTAATTGTGAGTAGGGCTCTTCCTGATGTCAGAGATGGACTTAAACCCGTTCATAGAAGAATATTATTTGCCATGTATAAAGGTGGCTACGATTGGTCAAAACAATTTAGAAAATCTGCAAGAATAGTTGGTGATGTTATTGGTAAATATCACCCACATGGAGATCAATCTGTTTATGACGCTCTTGTTAGAATGGTACAAGATTTTTCTATGAGTTTACCTCTTGTTCAGGGTCAAGGTAACTTTGGATCTATTGATGGAGATCCAGCTGCGGCTATGAGATATACGGAAACAAGATTAGCTAAAGTTTCTCAATACTTAATTGATGATATAGAAAAAAATACTGTTGATTATAAAAGTAATTATGATGAAACTGAAAAAGAACCTACAGTTTTACCCGCTCAATATCCTAATTTACTAGTAAACGGTGCAGGTGGTATTGCCGTGGGAATGGCTACAAGCATTCCACCACACAATTTGGGTGAAATTATAGATGGAACATTAGCTTTAATTGAAAATAAAGATGTTAAAATTAAAGAGTTAATGAAACATATACCAGGTCCTGATTTTCCAACAGGTGGTGTCATCATCGGAAAAGAAATTATTAAAGCTGGATATAACGTGGGTCGTGGGTCGTTTAAAATTAGAGGTGAAATTAGTGTTGAAGCACAAAAAAATGGTAGAGAGAGACTCGTTATAACTTCCGTACCATATCAGGTAAATAAATCAGTTTTAAATGAGAGAATTGCCCAACTTGTTAGAGAGAAAAAAATAGAGGGAATAAAAGATATTAGAGACGAATCTAACAGAGAAGGGATTAGAGTTGCTATTGATTTAAGAAATGGTGTTGAACCAGAAACTATTAAAAGATTACTTTATAAAAATACATCTATAGAAAGCTCTTTTGGTTTTAACACTTTAGCTATTGTTGACGGGAAACCTAAAATTTGTAATTTAAAAGAATTTTTATCAAATTTCTTAACATTCCGTGAAGACGTAGTAATCAAAAAAACTAAGTTTGATTTAAAGAAAGCTGAAGACAGAGCTCATATCCTTATTGGATTATCAGTATCTGTTGAGAATTTAGATAAGATTATAAAAATTATACGGTCTTCAAAAACTCCTGATGATGCTAAAAAATCATTATTAAGCACTAAGTGGAAAATAAATAAATCTTTAAAGCTAATTTCACTTGTTGAAGATAAAAAGGGAAAAAATTTATACTCACTATCCGATCCTCAAGTAATTGCTATTTTAGAACTTAGACTTCAAAAACTTACAGCTCTTGGAATTAATGAAATAGAAGTTGAAATTAAAAAATTAGCTGACCTGATCAAAGGTTATAAAAAAATAATTAATTCTAAAAAAGAACTTTTAAACGTAATAAGTGAAGAACTTAAAACTATCAAAGAAAAGTTTGCAGTTCCAAGAAGAACTAAAATTATAGATGCCGTTTTAAACTATGATATCGAAGAGACCATTCAAAAAGAAGAAGTGATTATTACAGTTACTCTTCAGGGTTATATTAAAAGAGGAGCTTTAAGTAGCGTCAAACAGCAAAAAAGAGGTGGTAAAGGAAAATCTGGGATCACAACGAGAGATGAAGATTCTGTGGTTCAAACTTTATCAGTTAATACTCGTACTTCTGTTCTTTTCTTTTCAACAGAAGGACTTGTCTACAAAATTAAAACTTGGAAAATACCTGAAGGATCAACTACATCAAAAGGTAAATCTCTATTCAACATCTTACCATTAAAAAATCATCAATCTATCAGTTCAATAATGCCATTTCCAGATGATGAGAGCGATATGAAAAATCTTCAAATTGTTTTTGCAACTGCAAAAGGCAAAGTTAGAAAAAATAGTTTAGAAGACTTTTCTTCAATTAATTCAGCTGGAAAAATTGCAATAAAGTTAGACCCTAATGACAAAATTGTAGGCGTTGAAATTTGTAAGGATGATCAGGATGTAATGTTAAGTACAAAAAATGGTAAATGCATTAGATTTGAATCAAAAAAACTACGAATATTTAAGGGTAGATCGTCTAAAGGTATTAAAGGTATTGAGTTATCACCTAACGATGAGATCGTTTCTCTATCAATAGCAAATAAAGAAAAAACAAAAAAAGATTCAAAGTCTGAAGAAAGATTTGTTTTATCTATTACAGAAAATGGATACGGCAAAAAAACTTTGAACAATGAATATAGAGTTACCAATAGAGGTGGTAAGGGTATAATTGGAATTATTAACTCACCAAGAAACGGCAGTATATGCTCGTCGTTTCCAGTTATTGAAGGCGATGATGTAATGATTTCAACAAATAAAGGAAGAGTAATTAGAGTTGCTGTTAAAGAGATAAGAACAGCTGGAAGAAATACTCAGGGTGTAAGAATTATCAAATTATCCGGTGATGAAAAAGTTGTTTCGGCAATAAAAATTGATGATAACTTGGACTAATGAAAAAAGTTGCTGTATATCCTGGAACATTTGACCCTATAACTTTTGGTCATATTGACGTTATAAAAAAAGCTTTAAAGTTATTTGATAAAGTTATTGTTGCTGCTTCTGATGGTACTAATAAAAATTATCTTTTTAATTCACTTGAAAGAATACAGTTAATTAAAAAAGCTCTATTTGTTGATTTAAAGTTTGATAAAAAAAAGATTGAAGTTATTTCATTTACATCTTTAACAACTGATTTATGTAAAAAATACAAATCTAATATTATTTTAAGGGGTCTAAGAGCTGTATCTGACTTTGAATATGAATTTCAATTAGCTGGAATGAATAGAAAATTAAGCAACAATATAGAAACAATCTTTTTAATGTCTGATGTTGAAAATCAAATTATTTCATCAAGATTTGTTAAAGAAATAGTGAGACTAAAAGGTGATATAAAAAAATTTACTACAAAAAGTACAATAAAGTCTTTAAAAGAGAAATATGAATAAATTTATAACAAAATTTTTAATTTTATTTTTTATACTAACCAATAATATAATCGCACAGGAGAATATAATGATTTTAAAACTTAAAGATGGAGATATTAAAATAGAACTTTTTGAAGATGTTGCCCCCAACCATGTTAAAAGAATTAAACAATTAGCCAAAGATGGAAAATATGATGGTGTTGTATTTCATAGGGTAATTGATGGCTTTATGGCTCAAACAGGAGATGTACAATTTGGTAACTCTTCTAATGACCAATTTGATTTAAAAAGAGCTGGAATGGGTGGTTCTGATTTACTAGATCTTAAAGAAGAATTTAGCGACTTACCTCATGAAAGAGGAACCTTGTCTATGGCTAGATCACAAGATCCAAATAGTGCTAATAGTCAATTTTTTATTTGTTTCAAAGAGGCATCATTCCTAGATAGGCAATATACTGTTTTTGGTAAAGTTATTGAAGGTATGGACCTGGTCGATAAAATTAAAAGAGGAGACCAAAATAATAACGGTTCCGTTACTAACCCAGATAAAATTATTAGCTTTAAATAATATTAATACACCTTTCAATGACATTAAAAAATTTCAAATTTAATGTCATTGAAAATGATAAATTTGCCAGAACTGGTATTATTGAAACCCATAGAGGCAACATTCAAACACCTGCTTTCATGCCTGTCGGTACTCAGGCAACTGTAAAAGCTTGTCTTATTGATGATGTTATTAAAACTGGTTCTGAAATAATATTATCTAACACCTATCATTTAATGATTAGACCTGGTGTAGATAGAATAATTTCTGCAGGAGGACTTCATAAGTTTATGAATTGTGAGCTTCCGATACTTACAGATTCTGGTGGGTTTCAAGTTATGTCACTTTCAAAATTAAACAAAGTAGACAGAGAAAAAGGTGCAATATTTAACTCTCATGTAGATGGTAAAAAATTCATATTAAGTCCCGAAGAGAGCATTAGAGTTCAAAAAGGATTAGACTCAGATATTGTTATGATCATGGATGAGTGTCCTAAAAAAACTACTGACTATAATATAATTAATAAATCTATGGAATTATCCATATATTGGGCTGAAAGATCTAAAACAGCTTTTGGTTTAAACCCACATAAAGCTTTATTTGGAATAGTTCAGGGTGGTTTATTCAAAGATTTAAGAACAAAATCTCTTAATGAGTTAATTAAAATTGGCTTTGATGGCTATGCAATAGGAGGTCTTGCAGTTGGAGAGAGTCAAGATGAAATGTTTAGTGTTCTAGATGATTTAAAAAATATTATGCCTGATGATAAACCAAGATATTTAATGGGTGTAGGGACGCCAGCTGATATTCTGGGTGCTGTTAAGAGAGGTGTTGATATGTTTGATTGTGTAATGCCAACGAGATCTGGAAGAACCGGTTTAGCTTTCACTTGGAAAGGTCGTATAAATATTAAAAATAATAAATTTAAAAATGATAATGAGCCTCTTGATCCAAATTGTTCAAATCTAAATCTTAACAAGTATTCAAAAAACTATCTAAATCATCTATTTAATACGAATGAAATACTGGGTTCTACACTTTTAACCTTACATAACATCAACTTTTATCAAGAATTAATGTCTTCTATTAGAGAAAATATTAAAAAAGGTACATTTGATAAATTTCATGATGAATACATTGATAAGTTGTAATTTAAATATTTGCAATTTGTGATGTTATGGAATAAATAATTGTTTTTTGGTAATAAAAATTATTCAAGTTTGATATTTTTTTATTGTTTAGATTTTTAAGTGTAAAGAAATTTAAAAATTTTAAAGAAGACTTCACCAAAAGTTTTTTTTTAAAATTAAATAAAAAAAAACATTTATCTTAACTTCATTAATTTATATGTGGGCCCTTAGCTCAGTTGGTAGAGCAATTCCCTTTTAAGGAATGGGTCGATGGTTCGAGTCCATCAGGGCTCACCACTAAAATAATTTCTAAAATATTAACTAATCGTAATCGGTGGATAGTCTAAAATGACACTGTTTTCCCATTCTGATAAATCTTTTATTCTTTTAGAGGAAGATGGGTGCGTGCTCATAAATTGAGGGGGTTCTTTGCCTTTATTTTCTGCTTTCATTCTTTCCCATAACCTTTTAGTTTCCCTGATATCAAAACCAGATAATGAAGCAAAAATCATTCCCAGGTAATCAGCCTCACTTTCTTGGGTTCTTGAGAAAGGATTCATTATACCTATTTGGGATAATAGTCCTACAGTGTTCATGCCGGTTGCTTGATTGATCTGTCCTAATTTTCCACCTGAAAAAATATCAATCAAAGATGTTCCAGTTTGTAAAAGTGCACTTCTACTAGCTCTTTCAACTGAATGTTTAGCAACAGCATGTGCAATTTCATGACCCATGACTGATGCAAGACCATTTGTATTTTTTGTAACATCAAGTATTCCTGTGTACACAGCAATTTTACCACCAGGCATACACCAAGCATTTTTAACTTTTTTATTATCTATTAAAATATACTCCCAATCAAAATTAACAGTAGGATCGTTTAAACCCACTCTATAAAAATATTCAGATATAGAGTCTTCCATTCTTTTTCCAATATCTTTAATTTCATTTAGTGTTTTAGTGTCATCACTCATTTTCTCTTTTTCTTTGACCTTTTCAAAAATTTGAGCTGCTTGAGCGTTTAATTTAGATTCAGGTATAATTTTTAATTGCCTTCTGTCAGTAATTGGCGCTGTAGAACAAGCACCTAACATCAAGCCTGAACATCCGCACCCAACATAATTTAAAAATTTTCTTCTATTCATTTTATTAAAATTTTGATAATCATATAAATATATACTTTTATGAATTTAAACAATAAAATCTTAGTTACACTTTTCATTATAGCTGTTTCATTTGTTGTTTATTCAAGTTATAGCTAAATTATCTATGCCTATTAAGAAAAAAAAATCATTAGCTCTTAAATTAAGAAACTATTTTTTCACAGGGGTAATTGTTTTAATACCGATTGGGTTTACACTTTATCTAAGCAAATTCTTAATAAATTTTTCAACAAATTTAGTACCATCAGGATTAAATCCTAATACTTATCTTCCATATGCAATTCCAGGTATTGAAATAATTTTAACAATTATTTTTATTACGGTTGTTGGTGGCCTTTCTTTAACTTTTATAGGTAAAAAATTTTTACAAATAATTGACGATTTATTTAAAAGAATGCCGATACTAAGAACTATTTACTCTGCGATTGGACAAATGACAGATTCTTTTAGAGAGCAAGAGGGTAATAAAAAAAGCGTAGTGCTAGTTGAGTATCCAAGAAAAGGATCTTGGGCCGTGGGTTTTGCTACCAAAGAAAATACAGGTGAAATTAAAGCTAAAACAAATATTAACTTGGTTAATGTTTTTGTTCCAACAACGCCCAACCCAACAAGTGGCTTTCTGCTAATGATACCAAAAGAAGATTTGATTTATTTGGATATGACATTTGAAGAAGCGTCAAAATTTATAGTTTCGGCGGGAACCTCTAAGCCAAAAAGCTAAACCATATCGTTAATTATATCTGCTTGATCGTATAACTTGAGTAATGCTTTATATTTTTTAATATCAATATTTTCTAATTCTATTTTTTTAATTTGTTTCTCTGCCATTAAAAATAAGTCTTCGTTTTGAATGGGGTCCGCCAATCTAAAATTTTTAACCCCACTTTGTTTAAACCCAAGTAAATCACCAAAACCTCTTAACTTCATATCTTCTTCTGAAATTTCAAAACCATCATTGGAATTCTTTAGGATATTTATTCTTTTTTTAGCATTAACGGTTAAATTAGACTTAAACATCAATATACAACTAGCTTGTTTTGTTCCACGTCCAACTCTGCCTCTTAATTGATGTAACTGTGATAATCCAAATTTATTAGCATTTTCTATTATGATTACATTGGCATTAGGAAAATCAATACCAACTTCTATAATTGTTGTTGAAACTAAGATTGAATATTTTTTGTTTAAAAATTTATTCAATATTTCTTCTTTTTCTTCATTATCAATTTTTCCGTGGAGTAATGCAACATTATTTGGGAAAATTTCATTAAGAAATTTGTATTTAGTAACTGACGATTGGTGATCTAATTTTTTTGATTCTTCTATCAAGGGACATACCCAGAAAATTTGGTTTCCTTCTTTTATTTCTTTTTTTACAAAATTAATAACATCATCTATTTTACTTTCTAATTTACTATAAGTTTTAACCTCTTTTCTATTACTTGGTTTTTCCTTAATAATAGAAACATCCATATCACCATAAACTGACATAGTTAGGGTTCTTGGAATTGGTGTTGCTGACATTAAAAGAACATCACAATTATCACCACCCTTATCTGATAAAAGCTTTCTTTGCCTAACTCCAAATTTATGCTGTTCATCAATTATAATATAACCAAGGTTTGCAAAAACTATTTTTTTTTGAAAAATTGCATGCGTGCCAAAAACCATTTGAATTTTATTGTTTTCTAATTCTTTTACAATTCTTTTTTTTTCACTATTTTCACTCTTACTGGAAAGTAATTCAATTTTAATATTTTTAGGAAATAGTTTTTTTGCCAAACTATAATGCTGTCTAGCTAATATTTCAGTAGGGGCCATTAATGCAACTTGGAACCCTGAACTAATGACACTTAAAGAAGAAATTAATGCAACAATAGTTTTGCCACTTCCAACGTCACCCTGCAAAAGTCTAAACATTTTACTTTTAGAATTTAGGTCATTATTGATATCATTTAATGAAATTTTTTGATCATTAGTAAGAGTAAAATCTAATTTATTAACTATATTATTATGGGCTTTTTCAGTAAAATTTTTTGATATTTTTTTTATTTTTTTTATTTTTTTTCTAATTTCTGAATTAACTAAAAATGATGCCAGTATTTCATCATAAGCAAGCCTTTTATAAAAATCAGATTTATAATTTTCAATATTTTTTGGATCATGTAATTTTATTATTGATTCATTCCAGCTTTGATTATTAAAATTTTTTAATATGTCTTTGTCATGCCACTCAGTTAAAGTAGGTAAGTTTTTTAATATTTGATTAATGATTTTATTATAAGTTTTTTCAGTAATCCCATCCGTTAGCGAATACTTATTATCAATATTTTCAATTAAAGAGCTGTCCTGTGAAATATACGTGGGATTTGTTATTTGATATCGCCCTTTATAATTACTTATCTTACCACTAATTGTCACCTCTTCATTTAACGGTAAAATTTTCCTCACATATCCTTCGTGACTATTAAAAAATATACAATCAATCTTTCCAGTTTCATCAATACAATTTACTCTATTTGGTAAGTTTCGAATTCTTGGAAATTGATATTTTAGTGGAACAATTCTGATAGTTTGAATAACACCTATTTGTAGGTCACAAATTTTACTAACTAGGGTTCTGTCTGTATAAGACTTAGGCAATCTCCACAGTAAGTCAAAAATATTATTTACTTTTTTTTTCTTTAAAATTTCCATGGTTTTTTTACCCACCCCATTTAATTTAGTGAGATCAGCCAATAAATAATCGTAATTATTCTTATTTTTCATGTTAGATGTAATATAATAATTTTTATGACCATTAATATAAAGGATTTAAAAAATAAAATAATTTATAGAGCCAACTATAGAGGCACTAAAGAAATGGATAAACTGCTAGGTTCATTTACTAAAAAATATATTGATCATTTTAAAGAGCAAGAGTTAAAGCTTTTATGTGATTTGCTGGATTATGATGATGAAAATCTTTATAAATTTAATCAAGGTCAAAATTTAACAATTCAAATTAAGCTAAATAAAGTTACGGAGATTTTTAAAAATTATAAATACATCAGTGAATAGTGGCGGAGAGACTGAGATTCGAACTCAGGAAAGAGTTGCCCCTTTGCCGGTTTTCAAGACCGGTGCATTCAACCGCTCTGCCATCTCTCCGTTAGCAACGTTTTATTATTATAAATTTTTAATTCAACAATAAAATTGATAAATTGAACAGATAATCATTTAATAAGTATAATTTTATTACTATGGAAAAGAAAAAATTCAATAAAGGTATAGGTTTAACTGCATTAGGATCTTTTTGGTGGGGTGTTATTGGGGTTATTTACTTCAAATATATTTCTTTTGCTGGGTCTATAGAGGTAGTGATCCATCGTTGCGTATGGACATCTGTAGTTTTAATAATAACTACTTTTTATTTTTCTAAATGGGATGTTTTTTTTGAAATTATAAAAAATAAAAGGAGCATAATTTATTTATTTTTTTCAAGCTTACTAATTTTTATAAATTGGGCAACTTGGATTTATGCTGTAGGTACAGAAAAAATTATTGATGCAAGTTTTGGTTATTTTATTATGCCTATCTTAAGTGTATTCTTAGGGTATATTTTTTATGGTGAAAAAATAAATAAAAGAAGAGGTCTTTCCATACTGCTAGTTTTGTTATCTATATTATTTCTCTTATTTAAAAGTTTTCACTCAATCCCTTGGGTCGGAATAATTGTTGCTCTAAGTTGGGGTTTTTACAACCTTCTTAGAAAAAAAGTTAATGTTGATACTGATGTTGGCCTTTTAATAGAAAGTCTTTTCATATTACCGTTTGCTTTATTTTCATTTTTTTTACTTTTTAAAAACAATCTAAATATCTTTAGTTTGAATGATCCTTCGTTGATGTTTATATTAATGTTAGCTGGGCCAATGACTGTCATACCTCTATTTCTATACGTAAGAGGTGTTGAGCTGTGTGGTCTTGGACCCACTGGAATGATTTTCTATATAACTCCAACTTTTCAGTTTTTATTAGGCTTTTTTTATTATGAGGAGGCTTTTTCTTTCGATAAATCATTAAGTTTCATTTTAATATGGATTGCTGTAATTATTTATTTAAAAGATTTATATGAAAATAATTAAATATTTTATAATTATATTTTTCACAATTATCCACGGAACATTAAATGCCAATGAAAAAGAATTTAACGAGTGGTTGGTAAATTTTAAAGTTTATGCTTTAGAAAAAAAAATTTCAGAAAAGACATTCAATCTAGCAATGTCTGATGTTGTATTTTTACCCAAGGTGATAAAATATGACCGTTTTCAACCCGAGTTCTATGAAGATACAAAAACTTACATATCGAAGAGAACCTCTAAACAAAAAGTAAATATGGGTGCTCAACTTTATGGATTGAATAAAGATTTCATAAATATAATAGATGATAAATTTTCAGTTGAGAAAGAGTTACTTTTA
The DNA here is from genome assembly GCF_059512485.2 of Candidatus Pelagibacter sp. uisw_138. Taxonomy (NCBI): domain Bacteria; kingdom Pseudomonadati; phylum Pseudomonadota; class Alphaproteobacteria; order Candidatus Pelagibacterales; family Candidatus Pelagibacteraceae; genus Candidatus Pelagibacter; species Candidatus Pelagibacter sp. uisw_138. Next base: position 619,586 of record NZ_CM183453.2, read on the forward strand.
GCTTTGATGGGGATAGAGACTAATTTTGGAACTTATGTAGGAAAAATGGATATATTATCATCTCTTGCAACTTTAAGTTATGATCAACGAAGATCTGATTTTTTTACTAATGAGTTAATTACAATTCTTCAATTAATAGATGCAGGGAAAATAGACCATAATATTTTATATGGTTCGTGGGCAGGAGCTTTCGGTTTTTTCCAATTTATGCCCTCTACTATAGACAACTATGCGATAGACTATGATAAAAATAACATTATTGAGCTTAAATCAACTATAGATTCATTTGCTTCTGCAGCCAACTATATAAATAAAATAGGATGGAAGAAAAACCAACCTTGTTTCATAAAAGTCAAATTAAAAAAAAATATACCTAACAATATATTAAACACATCCGCAAAAAAACTTCACAATAAAAATAAATTTAAACTACTAAAAAAATATTTAATTAATGATGAAAGTTTTAATGTTGTTGATGAAAATTTGATTGCATCAATAATAACACCAGATAAAGATATTATACCTGATGCTCAAAATTTAGATCCAGCCTATATAGTTTTTGAAAATTATGAAAAAATACTACAATGGAATAGATCCTTAAGATTTGGACTTGCGGTATGTACTTTAAAGGAAAAATTTGAAAATGCTTTATAAGAAACTATTAATCTTATGCTGCTTCATATTGTTAAATAACTGTACGGCAACCAACTTAACAAAAAATACAATTTCTAATTCATTGGATAATCCATTTATAAACAATGGATTTAGTCTTATTTATAGTGATAAGTTTTATGATAATAAGATTATTTCAAAAAAAATTGACAAACGAAGCCTAGTTATTTTTCAAAAAAATTTAAAAAAAAATACAATTGTTAAAATTACCAATATTTTAAATAATAAATCTGTTATAGCCACTGTTGGTAGTAATGCTGATTATCCCTTATTTAATAATGCAGTATTATCATTGAGAATAGCAGATGAAATAGGGTTAAATGAAAATGAACCTTATGTAGAAATTTTAGAAATACTAGAAGATGCACTATTTGTAGCAAAAAGAACGAAAACATTTGAAGAAGAAAAAAAAGTTGCCAACAAGGCTCCAGTTAACAATATCAATATTAGTGATCTTAACATTAAAGAAAAAAATACCAAAAATGAATTAAGTAAAAAATTCTCTTACAAAATAAAAATAGCTGATTTTTATTTTAATGATACAGCATTATTGCTAGTTGATAGAATCATTAAAGAAACAACGATTAGGGATGCTAAAATCAAAAAAATTAATGAAAAAAAATATAGAGTATATGCTGGTCCTTTTAATAACATTAACTCTCTACAAAAATCATTTAATGATATAAGCATACTTGAATTTGAAAATATCGTAATTATAAAAAATGATTAAATTAAAACTTATAACAATTTTATTGACACTCTTATTAACAGCCAATTCTAATGCTGCGTTTAATGTAAAGGCTAGAACAGCAATATTACAAGACTATCTTTCAGGTGAAATATTATTTGAAAAAGATGCTGATAAATCAATTTATCCAGCTTCAATGACAAAAATTATGACTACCATTATTGCGTTTGATTTAATTAGAAGTGGTGATTTAAATCTGGATGAAAAATTTTTAGTGTCCGAGAATGCTTGGAGACTTTCGTCAGCTGGCTATTCTTCGATGTTTATAATGGTGGGTGATGAAGTTAGTGTAGAAAATTTACTTAAGGGGATAATTATTGTATCTGGTAATGATGCATGTGTTGCCTTAGCTGAGGGTATAGCTGGTACAGAGGATGAATTTGCAGTGATGATGACGGCTAAAGCTAAAGAATTAGGAATGGATAATACTAATTTTGCTAATTCATCAGGGATTAATAATACCGAAAACGTATCAACGGTAAGAGATATTATGATCATGTCCAGATATCTTATTAAAGAATTTCCTGAAGAATATAAGTATTTTGCAGAAAGAGAATTTACTTGGGACAGAACAGGGGGTGACCCCATTACTCAAGGTAATAGAAATCCTCTATTATATAAAAAACTTGGAGCAGATGGAATCAAAACTGGTTATTTAGCTGTTGAAAAATATTCTCTAGCGTCATCTGTAGAAAGAAATGGAAGACGATTAATAGCAGTAGGCAGTGGCTTCAATACTAAAAATGATAGATCTCGCGAAAGTGCTAAACTTTTAACCTGGGGCTTAACAAATTTTGACTTAGTTGAAATCACAAAAGCAAACACACCAATAGAAGATATAGATGTTTGGTTAGGTAAAAAAGATACTGTTAAAGCTTATATAAAAAATGATATCTATAAAACTATTCCAAAAGCAAAAAAAAGACTATTGAAAGTATCATTGAATTACAATGGTCCAATTCAAGCTCCTATTAAAAAAGATGATATCTTGGGAAAATTAAAGTTAAGCTTTGATGGTGAACTTATCGAAGAATATGATTTACTTGCTTATGAAGATGTTAAAAAATTAAATGTTTTTTCAAGGTTAATGAAATCAATTAATTTTTTAATTTGGGGCGATGTCTAAGAAACCAATAATAGTATTTGAAGGTATAGAGGGTACTGGTAAATCCCATCATATAAAGAAAATTGCAAATTACTTAACACGTAAAAAAATTAAATTTATTAAAATTAGAGAACCTGGCGGCAGTGCAAATTCAGAAAAAATTAGAAATCTTATTCTAGATAACAAGTCTACATTTAATAAAGAAACTGATTTACTACTTTATCTTTCAGCAAGAAGTGAAAATGTAGAAATTATAAGACAAAATGCTGGTAAAAAAATCATACTGATAGACAGGTTTTCAGACTCAACAATTGCTTACCAACATTATGGAATGGGTGTAAACCTAAAATTTATCCAAAATATCAACAATCATCTTTTAAGAAATATTAAAATTGATTTTACTTTTTTAAATACCGTTAATTTATCAAATATGAAAAAAAGACTTAGACTAAGAAAAAAGCTTAATAGGTACGATAAATTTAACAGTAAGTTTTATGAAAAAGTACAAAATGGTTTTATAAGAATATTAAAAAAAAATCCCAAAAAATATATTAAAATAAATTCAAATCTAGATATAGATCTTAATGAAAATATAATATTAAATAAAATTAATGATTTAATTTAGATTTATGAATTTAAAACCATCAGAAAATACTAAGATTTATGGTATGGAAAATTTCTTTAACGAGTTAGCTGTATTATATAAACAGAAAAAAATACCTAATAAAATTTTACTATCTGGAAAAAAAGGATTAGGAAAATCAACATTAGCCTATCATTTAATCAACTATATTTTATCCGAAAATGAGGAGTACAAATATAATTTAGAAAATTTTAGCATCAATAAGGATAATAAATCTTATAAACTTTTACAAAATAACTCACATCCTAATTTCTATTTAATAGATCTATTAACTGAAAAAAAAAGTATTGATGTGGGTCAAATACGTGAAATGATTAATTACACAAATAAATCAACATTTAATAATATGGCAAGATTTATTTTAATAGATAATGTTGAAAATCTAAATAAGAATTCTGTTAACGCACTACTTAAAATCATTGAAGAACCAAATGAAAATGTTTTTTTTATCTTAATAAATAATAGTGAAAAAAATATACTACCAACTCTTAAATCACGATGTTTAACATTTAAGATTAATTTAACATTTAATGATTCTATGAATATCTCAAACTCAATCCTTAAAAAAAATGTACTTGAATTTGTTAATTATGACTTACTAAGTTATTATAATTCTCCTGGTGAAATCATTAGTTTATTTAATTTTGCTGAAGAAAAATCAATTAATTTAAAAGATCACACTATTTCAAGCTTTATAAACTTAATAATAGAAAATAATTATTACAAGAAAAATAAACCTATTAAAGTTTTATTAATAAACTTAATTGAGCTATTCTTTTTAAAAAAATATATGATAACAAAAACAAAAATTTCATTAATTAATTTTTATTATAAATTTACAAAAAAAATTTATAATACTGAAAAATTCAATCTGGATGAGGAAAGTTTGTTTTTAGAATTTAAATCAAAGTTATTATAAATGAATAAAAATTATTATATCACTACACCAATTTACTACCCATCTGCGAAACCTCACATGGGTCATGCATACTCAAGTATTGCCGCAGATTTTTTTGCAAGATTTAAACGTATAGATGGTTTCGATGTACATTTTTTAACGGGTACTGATGAGCATGGTTTAAAAATACAAAGAGCAGCTGAGAAAAAAAATGTTGATCCTCAGGCTTTTTGTGATGAAATTAGCCAAACATTTAGAGATCTTTCAAAAACATTGAATTTATCTAATACTGATTTCATTAGAACTACTGAAGAAAGACACAAAAAAACAGTTCAACATCTATGGAATGAGCTTGAAAAAAATGACGATATTTATTTATCAAAATATTCTGGTTGGTATTCTGTTTCTGATGAAGCTTATTATAGTGATGAAGAAATTAGTGAAAAAGAAAATGTTAAAACAGCCACTTCATCTGGTTCACCGGTTGAATGGATAGAGGAAGAGTCTTATTTTTTTAGATTATCTAAGTGGCAAGATGAACTACTAAATTATTATGAAAAAAATCCAGACTTTATTGCACCAAAATCAAGAAAAAATGAAGTTGTTAGTTTTGTAAAAAGTGGTTTAAAAGACCTCTCTATAAGCCGTAAAGCATTCTCTTGGGGCATCAAAGTTCCTAATAGTTCAGATCATGTAATTTATGTTTGGCTCGATGCTCTAACTAATTATATAAGCGCTTTAAACTACCCAGATACAAGTGATGAACTGTTTAAAAAATTTTGGCCTGCATCTGTTCATTTAATAGGTAAGGATATATTAAGATTTCACTCTGTGTATTGGCCTGCATTTTTAATGGCTGCGAAAATACCTTTACCTAAGAAAGTATATGGTCATGGCTGGATTTTATCTGGTGATGAAAAGATGTCAAAATCAAAAGGAAATATTCTTGACCCCTTAGACATTATTGAAATTTATGGACTTGACCCATTAAGATATTATTTGATTAAAGAAGTTTCATTTGGAAATGATGGTAATATTTCACAAGATAGATTAGAGGATTGTATCAATAGTGATTTGGCTAATAATTATGGTAATTTATGTCAAAGAGTGACTGCATTTGCCGAGAAAAATTGCTCTTCATTAGTACCAGATAATATAAAATTTAATGATGAAGATTTAGTTATGTTAAATAAATTTACTGATAATTTAGATGTAATACGAACTGAAATTGATAATCAAAATATTAATTATTATATTAATTTCATTGTTAGTGCTTTATTTGAAGCAAATAAGTATTTTAATGATCAAGAACCTTGGAAAAAGAAAGGTGATAAAGATAGATTAAATACAATTGTTTATACATCTTTAGAAATGATTAGAAAAATTTCTTTCATGCTCTATCCAATAATCCCAAGCTCAATAGAAAAAGCCTTAAAGATTTTTAATTTAGACGTTGATGCAATTAATTTAGAATCTATTGCAAAACATGACTATCTTCTATCCGGAAAACCTATCAACAAAATAGATATTTTATTTAAAAAAATTGAAAAGAAAAATGATTGATTCTCATTGTCATTTAGATCACGAACCTTTACTTGAAAATTTAAATGAAGTTATAAAAAGGTCTAAAGAAGTTGGTATCTCAAAACTATTAACCATATGCACTACAGTAGAAAGTTTTAATAGGATCAATAAAATTATTAAAATCGATCCAATGATTTATGGAACTTTTGGCATTCATCCCCACGAGACTGAGGAAAGCCATTTAATTGATAAAAGCTATATAATAAATCAAATAAATCAAAATGAACGAATTATTGGTATTGGTGAAACAGGCTTAGATTTTTTTTATAATCATAGTAACAAAGAAAGACAAATTGATAGCTTTAAAGCCCATATAGAGGCTTCTATAGACCTTAATATGCCTATTATCATACATTCTAGAAATGCTGAGGATGAAACATATGAAATTTTAAAATCATATAAATCAGAAAAGCTTAAAATTTTAATGCATTGTTTTACAGGTTCATTAAATTTTGCAAATCAATTACTTGAATTAAATGCCTTTTTTTCGGCAAGTGGAATAATTACTTTTAAAAATAGTTTAGATCTTCAGGAAACTTTTAGAAATATTCCTTTAGATAAACTACTTGTTGAAACAGATAGTCCATTCTTGGCCCCCATACCGATGAGAGGAAAAAAAAATGAACCAAGTTTTATTAAATATACTCTAGAAAAATTATCTATTTTAAAAAGAAAGACCGATCAAGAAATGTCTGATTTAACTACTAAAAATTTTAATAAACTTTTTAATCTATAATGTCTCTTAAATTTGTCATTTTGGGTAGTGGTAGCTCAATGGGTGTGCCTAGAGCAGATGGATATTTTGGTGATTGTGATTTAAATAATAAAAAAAATTTTAGAACTAGATGTTCTGCTTTAATCAAATTTAATAATCAAAATATTTTAATAGACACATCACCTGATTTGAGATCGCAACTTCTTGAAAATAAAATTAAATCCATTAGCAAAGTATTTTATACTCATCCCCATGCTGACCAAACACATGGTATTAATGACCTTCGTCCATTTTTTTTAATAAACAAGAAACAAATTCCAATCTATGCAGATTCTAATACTAAGAAATATTTATTTTCTACTTTTAAATATTGTTTTAAATCATCTTATGGTTATCCATCAACTTTAAGTATCAATAGTCTTAAAAAACAACATCGATTTACAAATAAAAATAAAAAAATTAAAATAGAATCAATACCAGTTCAACATGGTAAAATTAAAAGCATATGCTATCTAATTAATAATAAATTAGCTTATGCAAGTGACATTAGTTTATTCTTTAAAAAAGATTACAAAAAATTAAAAAATTTAAAATACTTAATCATTGACTGTTTATGGTACCGTAATCATTCAGCACATTTTAATTTAGATCAAGTTTTGGAATTAGTTAAAATCCTTACACCTAGAAAAACTATATTAACAAATATGCATAGTGATTTAGATTATGCAAAACTTAAGAAAAGATTACCTAAAAATATCATTCCTGGTTTTGATGGTATGACTGTTGGACTATAGAATTAAATTTATTTGTTTTGTTATCTTATCTGACATTGGTGTAATAAAAGAATTGAACGTGTCCTGTATTTTTCCTTCTTTATTAATTAAAATTTTATGAAAATTCCACTTAGGAACAGTTGAGTTGCCATAATTTTTTTTTGCCCATTTATATAGTTCATGAGCATTATTACCTTTAACATCAGTTTTGTCAGTTATCGGAAATGTAATATTAAAATTAGTTTCACAAAAATCTTTAATTTCTGAATTAGTACCTGGTTCTTGCCCACCAAACTGATTTGATGGGACACCAATTACATAGAAGCCCCTGCCTTTATACTTTTCATATAGATCTTGAAGGCCTGTATATTGTTTAGTAAAGCCACACTTACTAGCAACATTTACTAAAAGTATAGTTTTTCCTTTGTATTGATTTAGATCCATGGTCTCATTATTAATATTTTTTATTGAGTGATCAAAAAAAAGCTTTTCATATTTAGCTTCAGCTTTTTCAAAAAAAGTAAACATAGATATAATTAGTAAGATTAATAAATTATTTTTATAAAACATGACTTACTTTTTTGAAGCATACAATAATATAAAATATCCAAATACTGTAGAAAGTAAAGATCCTGCAAGTACACCAATTTTTACACCATCGATATACTGTATATTTTCTGCAAAGGCTAAGTTTCCAACAAATAAACTCATTGTAAAACCAACACCTGTTAATATTGAAACTCCATATAAACTTAACCAGTTAGACTTATCAGGCATCTGAGCTACGCCAAATTTAACCGCAACGAAAGAAATCAACATTACTCCAACTTGTTTACCCACGAATAACCCTAAAAGAATACCTAATGGAACCGGTTCTAATAATGAAGTTAATGATAATCCCTCTAAAGATACACCTGCATTAGCGAATGCAAATATAGGCATTATCATAAAAGCAACATAAGGACTGATTGCATGCTCAAGTTTAATTAATAAAGAGAAATCTTTGTCTTTAATTCTATGAGGTATGGTTGATGCTAAAAGAACACCTGCTATTGTCGCGTGAATTCCAGACTTATATGTGAAGAACCACATGAAGGCACCAATTAATAAATAGGGAATAAACTTTTTAACACCAAATTTATTTAGAGTTAGTAATAAAATATATGAAATTAAGATTAAACTCAAATAACTTATGCTTAAATCGCCAGAATAGAAAAAAGCGATAATCAATATCGCACCAAGGTCATCAATAATAGCAAGAGCCGTTAAAAAAATTTTTAAAGAAATTGGAACTCTTGAACCAAGTAAAGATAAAATTCCAAGTGAAAATGCTATGTCAGTAGCAGATGGAATTGCCCAACCATTCAATGTTTCAGAATTCCCAAGGTTTATAAAAACATAAACTAGAGCAGGGACGACCATTCCTCCGACAGCACCAATTATTGGAAGTAACGCTTTTTTTAAGTTAGAAAGTTCACCTTGAATAAATTCACGTTTAATTTCCAGAGTTACAAAGAAAAAGAAAATTGCCATTAATAAATCATTAATCCAGTGATGTACGGAAAGTTTTAAACCAAAATTATTAATACCTACAAAAAGGTATTGGTTTAATGTGTCAAAATATAAATTACTAAAAATAGAATTACTTATTACAAGAGCAATAATTGCAGCAATTAATAATACAAGACCACTTGCTGCTTCTAGCTGAAAAAACCATTTAAAAGGCTTTGAAAGATTCTTGATCATAATTTTATGTTAAGTCTTTAATAAATAATGAGATATCTTTAATACTTTCATACAGATTATAAAGTATAATTTCAATATTTGGGACAATTTTCCCGATAGGATATTTAAACGTATCTACAATAATTATAAAAGCTACGAATGAAATAATTGTTACAACAAAAATATTTAATATTTTAAAGTTTTTTTGTTTTTTTGGTTTAGTATTTTCTTGTGGGCTTTCATCTACATTAATCTCAATTTTTTCTTTATTTTCTTCTTCTAAATCTACTTCAACTTCATCTTTAGGTGTATTTAATACACTTTCTTCATCATTGATCGATGAATTATTTTGGTCAAAAATATTAACATTATCAATACTAGTATTATCATTAATTGGGCTTATTTTTTTTTCAAGAACATCTTTTTTAAAAAACCACTTATGATCACAGCTAGCACACTGCAACAAACGACCCTTGTCTGGAATTAAAGTTGAGTCTATATCGAATTTTTTATTACAATTATTACAAGTAATGATCATAAATGATGTATATCTGATTCTTATAAAAAAGCCTTATTTTTGATGTTCTTTATTCTTTGAAATTATCAATATCTAATGTATTAGTACCTCAATCGGGGCGTAGCGCAGCCTGGTAGCGCATCTGGTTTGGGACCAGAGGGTCGCAGGTTCAAATCCTGCCGCCCCGACCAAATAAGTGTTGTCACACAATACTTATTTCATAAAAAGATAAAAGCGACAGTAAAAGCGACAGTGAGCAAGACAACCTTTATTTTTTTTGCTAACTTTCTTCATGGAAAAAAAATACTTACTAGTATTATTTGTTTCGTTGTTAGCTGGAATTAACTTTCCTGATTTAGATTTAGCTTTAATTTTTCTTGGACATAGATCAATAATTACTCATGGAATACTTGTTCCTTTTTTTATCTATAGATTTCTAACAAAATATTCTGACAAACCTTTCTTAAGTAAATATTTATCAAAGTTTATAACTAATAAAAAAATTAAAAATGATTTTTTAGATTATGTTTATATTGGTTTTTTAATTGGTATTGCTATTCACTTGTGTGCTGATATTTTCCCTAAAGCTTACATAGGATTTGCTCTAATCAAATTACCTTTCTGGATACCAATAGGAGCACCTCTCTCTTTTGTTTGGATGTTTGGAAATATGTTTTTTGCTCTTAAAATTGCATTTAAGAAAATTAAAGAAAAAAATGTCGACACTAAAAGTAGAAATAGATTGTTGATATATATTTTGATTGTAGGAGTTACTTACTGCGTGATAGACACAAATTTCGTCTCTAAAATAGCTTTAATGGTGATTTCTTTTCCTATTATATGGGTTTATGCAAAAAGAGGTTACAAGGTTATTAAAAAGCAATAATATATTATTAGAAATAAAATATTTTTTGATGAGATTATTAATTTTGTTATTTATCCTGATTTCTTTAAATGGCTGTGCAACTGGTCGTTACGATAAGGCTGTTGTTACAAAAATAGAGAGTAGTAGTTACAGAATAGCCTTCAGAGCTTTAAACGACAGTATGTCAAAATTAGAAAACTATATTATGGTTAAGGGTGCTGAGATTTGTTTAAATAATGGATTCAATTATTTTTCAATTCATAATAGAGAAAACAGAGTAGCCATTGACGGTAATATTGGTAGAATTATGAGATCTGAAGCTGAAGTTAAGCTTTATAATTTAAAACCAAACTCTATTGCAGGTGTATATAATTGTGTAGAGGTAATAACTAATTTAGGCTCAACGATCGACGGTAAAGATTTATCAAATAAGTTTTTAAAGAATAAACCAAAAGATAAAGAGGAGAAAAAAGATACACCTCTATAAATGACTCTAATAATTTCATAGATTTGATCTGAGTAGGGGCGGCAGGATAGAAACCTGCAACCCCATTAAAAACCACATTTTAAAATCAAAAAAAAGCGACAGTAAAGCGACAGTGTGCGATGTCTCAATTTGAGATATCACAATAAATACAACCCTTATTTAATAGGCATAAGTGACAACTAGATCTTTGCTAACAGGGGTTGAAGTGTTATATAACAACGTATCGAGGCGATATGATCACTAGTTTCAAATCCTGCCGCCCCGACCAATTTATGAAAAAAGCAAAAATTTATATTCCTACAAAAAATTCCATGCAGTCAGGCCTGAGTAAATCAGACAAATGGGTTATCAAATTTGATACTGAAAATGCTGGTGTTAACCCTCTAATGGGTTGGGAGACAAGCACCAATACTCTTTCAGAATTAAATTTAGAATTTTCAACCAAAGAACTAGCAACTGAATATGCAAAAAAAAATAAAATAGATTTTGAAATTATTGAACCACAAAAAAGAAAAGTTATTAAAAAATCATACGCTGATAACTTTCTTAAATAATCTATATGTTTAAATTTTTTACAAAAAAAAAATGGCAATTATGGTCTTGGTTAGGTTCATTTGTAATTTTATCTTCATTGTGGGTTCAAGTAAAAATTGATGTAAAAATAAATGAATGGTTTGGCGTGTTCTACGACATGATTCAAAAAGCACTTGCTAAACCCAACGCTATTACAATTGAAGAGTACTGGGAAAATTTAGCATCATTTATTACACTAGCTGGAATATATATAGCTCTTTACGTTGTAATTAGTTTTTTTACAGCTCACTTCTTGTTTAGATGGAGAACTGCAATGGTCGAATGGTATCATTCTGTTTATGATAGAGCTCGTAAGATAGAAGGTGCCTCACAAAGAGTTCAAGAAGATACAATTAAGTTTACCCGTATTATGGAATCTCTAGGTACAAGTTTTATTGAATCAGTCATGGTATTAATACAATTTACTCCAATTTTATTAGGGCTATCAGTCGGTATACCAATCTTCTTTTTTGGTGATTGGCAATATGGATTGATAACTGGTGCATTACTTTGGACATTGGGTGGTACAGCATTCTTGATAGGATTAGGATGGATATTGCGTTTAGTTGGAGTGGAATATGATCTACAAAAAAAAGAGGCTGCATACAGAAAGATATTAGTAGTAGCTGAAGATGATGGTAACGTTAGACCTAAAACAATAAATGAATTATTTGATGACGTTCGTTCAATTCACTTTTTAAGCTACACAAGGTATTTATATTTTAATATTGGTCGTATGGCTTACTTGCAAGCAAATGTATTATCTGCTTATGTTTTCTTAGCTCCAGCTATTGTAGCAGGTGTTGTAACATTAGGTGTTATGCAGCAAATTATAAGAGCTTTTGGAAGGGTTGAAGGTTCTATGCAATACCTATTGAAAGCTTGGCCTACCATTATAGAGTTGGCAAGTGTTTATAAACGTCTAAGAGAATTTGAGAGTGTAATAAATTCTACTGAAATAGCTATTCAAAAAGATTAATGTCTATTGATAAAAAATATGTTGATCAAATTATAAAAGTTTCTGAAAAGGCAGCTCTAGCATCATCTTATTTGGTTGGAAAAAAAGACAAGATTGCAGCAGATCAAGCAGCTGTTGACTCAATGAGACATGAGTTAAATAAAATAGATATGAATGGTGAAGTTGTTATTGGTGAAGGTTCACTCGATGAGGCACCTATGCTTTACACTGGTGAAAAACTTGGAAATAAAAATGGACCATATTTTGATATAGCAGTTGACCCTTTAGAAGGAACAAATTTTGCAGCAAATAATTTACCCGGCGCAACTTCAGTTATTGCTATTGCTGAAAAAGGAAATCTTTTTAATGCACCAGAAACATATATGGATAAAATTGCAACTGTACCAATTGAAAAAGGATTGGTTGATCTAGATTTTTCTTTAAAAAAAAATTTTTCAAATCTTGCAGATTTCCTAAACAAAGATATCTCATCACTCACAGCTTGTGTAATGGATAGGCCAAGACACAAAATAATAATTGATGAATTAAAACAACTAAATATTAATATTAAATTAATTACTGATGGTGATGTTCTTGGTGCATTATATGTGACTAATCCAAAATATAATGTTGATATATTTTTAGGTATAGGAGGTGGTCCAGAAGGAGTTTTGGCAGCATCAGCTCTTGATGCTTTTGACTGTCATTTTCAAGGGAGATTTATATTTGATAACGACAAAGATATTAAAGATGCAAAAAAAATGGGAATAAATGATTTAAATAAAAAATATGAATTAAATGAAATTATAAAAGGTGACTCTATATTTTGTTCAACAGGGATTACCTCAAGCGAGATGTTGAATGGTGTTGTAATAAACGATAATAAATATATAACCGAAACATTGGTTACACACAAAAGTTTAAATTTTAAAGAAACGATAAAAAGAACAAATTTTATTGAAGAATGATTTCTGTTTCAGGTAAGAAATGGGAACAAAAAAAAATTAATCAAAACTTAGTTGATAAATTAAAACAAGATTTTAATTTTAGTGACATATTATCTAGACTAATTATTTCAAGAAAATTTGAAGTTGATGAAATTGAAACAATCAATACAGATTTAGATTTAAACAACGTTTTTTTAAATAATGAAGATTTCAATCAATCTATTAAACTTGTTGTTAATTGCATTAATAACAATGAGAAAATATGCATTTTAGGTGATTATGATGTAGATGGGTCTGCTGCTACCTCATTATTTGTAAAATTTTTAAAAAGCATAAAACACTCTTTTTTTTATTATATACCTGACAGGGAAAAGGATGGTTACGGTGCCACCAAAAAATTATTCCAAAAACTGATCTTAGAAAAGCCTAGATTGATTATAATGGTTGATTGCGGTTCTACTTCTAATGAAGCAATAGATTTTTTAAATGAAAATAAAATTAAATCCCTAATCATTGATCATCATGAAATTAATAATCCATTTCCAAATGCAAACTCAATTATAAATCCTAAAAAAGATAATGGTTATAAAGAATATGATTATTTATGCGCCACATCACTTTCTTATTTTTTTTTAGATTTACTAATTAAAAAAATTAAAACTGAAATAAATATATCTGATTATTTGATATATGTTTTATTAGCTACAGTGTGTGATGTGATGCCTTTAAGAAAGCTTAACAGATTAATTGCATTAAATGCTCTTAAAAATTTTGATATAACAAAAAATTTACCTCTGAAAACTTTGTTTGAATTAAATGAAAAAAAAAACAAAATTAATATTAATGATTTAGGGTATTTAATTGGTCCTATATTGAATGCTGGCGGCAGACTGGGTAAGTCTCAATATGCTACAGAATTATTATCTTCTAATAATGATCAAGTTATCAAAGATAGGTCTAATTATTTAATCAAATTGAATAATAAAAGAAAAGAAATTGAAACTTTAGTATTAAATGAAATTGATTTTCAAAAAATTGAAAAAGAAAATAAAGAAGTAATTATTTATTATAATCCAAATATAAATGAAGGTTTAATTGGAATTATTGCAGCAAGATTAAAAGATTATTTTAATAAACCCTCCATTGTTATTACTGCGTCTAATGAATTATTAAAAGGATCGGCAAGATCAATTTATAGTTATAATATTGGTCGTGTAATTAAAAATTCACTAGATCAATGTATAATTTTAAAAGGTGGTGGTCATAATATGGCTGCAGGATTTACGCTAAATAAAGCAAACCTCAAAGATTTTGAAAATTATATATTAGAGGATTTTTTAAAATCTAATACTGTAAATAATAATATATTTACATATGAATCAGAAGTTTCACCATTAGCATTTAATCAAGATTTTTATGATAATATTAAAAAACTAGAACCATTCGGTACAGGAAACTCAGTACCAACCTTCATGTTAAGAGATTTGAGAATAATTAAGCCCATAGTATTAAATAGCAAGCATATTTCTTCAATATTAAAATCAAAAACAGGATTTTCGATTAAATCAATATCATTTAATTCTATTAATACTAAGATTGGTGAGCACTTAATGAACTTTAAAAATAACATTAATGTAATAGGTCAAATCAATGAAAATATCTGGAATAATAAAAAAACTCTTCAATTAACTATTAGAGACCTTATCTTGTAGTTTAATTACTCTTGATAAATAATCACTTTTAAAATAAAAGATCACAACACGGTCCCTTCGTCTATCGGTTAGGACAGCTGGTTTTCATCCTGCAAAGGGGGGTTCGATTCCCCCAGGGACCGCCATTAATATGTTTTATTACACATATATGCTTAAATCTATTTCACCTGGTTTTAAAAAGACCTACGTAGGATATACAAATAATCTGATTTCTAGACTGGATAAGCATAATTCAAACAAAGGTGCAAAATCAACAATGGGCTATAAATGGTTGTTAATTTATAGTAAAAAATTTAAAACAAAGAATGAAGCTATGTCATTTGAATATAAATTAAAAAAAAATCAAAAATTAAGAAAAGAAATCTTAGAAAAATCATCTTAATGAAAATTTCAATACTTTTACCATATAAAGAAAATTACTCAGATAATTATGCAGGTGCTGTATCCTTATTTATAAATGACACTACAAATTTAAGTAAATATAAAAAGAATATAACTGTATTTGGTAGTACAGATTTCAAATCTAAATTATCGAAAAACTATAAAAATATAGAATTAAATAAGAATAGTTTACTTCAAAGCCAAAGTAGATTTTATGTAAATAGATTTATTAAATTACAAAAATCTATTAAAGCAGATATTATTGAAATTCATAATAGACCGAATTATTTAAAATATATTAGGAAACTTAATTCTAAAATTGTTTTATATTTTCATAACGATCCACTAGAAATGGCTGGTTCTGAGAAAGTTAAAGACAGATTAAACTTATTGGAAATATGTGAAAAAATTATTTTTAATAGTATATGGTCTAAAAACCAATTTATAAATGGTTTAGACAACTTTTATAGTGGTAGTTCAAAGCTTGAAGTCATAAATCAATCTACCAACAAGCCAAAAATAGATTTTACAAAAAAAAATAAAGTAATAACTTTTGTTGGAAAATTAAATTCAGCAAAAGGCTATGATTTATTTGGTGGTGCAATATTAAAAATTTTAAAAAAACATAAAGATTGGAATGCGTTAGTTATTGGTGATGAACCTCGTGAAAAATTATTTTTTAAACATAAAAATCTTAATTTATTGGGTTTTCAAGAGCATAAAAAAGTTTTAAAAATACTTGAAAAAACAAGTATAGCTGTTGCTTGTTCAAGATGGGAGGAACCTTTTGGTCGTACTAGCTTAGAGGCAGCTAGTAGAGGTTGTGCTGTAATTATATCAGACCGAGGTGGTTTAAAGGAAACTATAACTGACGGTATTATAATTAAAAAAAACACAATCAATAATATTTTTAATGCAATTGATGAATTAATAAAAAATAAAAAAAAATTGTTAGATTTGCAAAAAAAATCATATGAAAATTTTTTTTTAACTAATACACATGCTTGTAAAGAAATTGATTCATATAGATCAGATATTTTAAATAATAAACTTAAAGAAAATGTCGCCAAAATATTAAAATCAAAATTAAAAATTATTCATATAACTAATTTTAATGAAAGGCATAATGGTAGATTATTTTACAATACCGGCAAAAGAATTAACAATGGTTTAGTACGTTTAGGCCATAGTGTTTTGGAGTTTAGTGATAGGGATATACTCAGTAATCATAGAAAATTGAATGATTTAAATGGTTCAAAATATTTAAATAAAAAATTACTTGCGGTAATTGGTAATTATACCCCTGACTTAATAATACTAGGTCATGCTGATTTAATTAAAATTGAAACTCTGAGAATCATTAAGAAGTTTTACCCACAAATAAAAATTTCTCAGTGGTTTTTAGACAGAATGGACTCAAGTTGGAAATTAAATAAAAATAGATTTCTTAATAAAATTGATATGATGGATGCAAGTTTTTGTACAACTGACCCAAATGTTTTAAAATTTCCTGGAAAGAAAGCTATTTATTACATTCCAAACCCTGTAGATGAATCTTTTGAAAAACTAGATAATTATAAATATAAAAATTTAAAAAATGATGTTTTTTTTGCAATGAGCCACGGTGTTCATAGGGGTGTCTTAAAGAAAGGAAAATTTGATGAACGTGAAAATTTTCTTAAAAAATTAACAGATAAATTACCAAACATAAAGTTTGATATATATGGTATTGAAGGTAATCAGCCAATATGGGCTGATAATTTTATCAAAGCGCTTTCTCAATCAAAGATTGCTTTAAATTTAAGTCAGGGTCATAGCTCTAAATACTATACTAGTGATAGATTGGCTCAATTAATTGGTAATGGATTGCTAGTATTAATTGACAAAAAAACTAAATACGGTGATTTTTTTAATAAAGATGAAATTGTTACTTATAGCGATATTAATGATTTATCAAAAAAAATTAAAAAATATTCAAATAATGACGTATTAAGACAAAAAATTGCTAAAAAGGGTAAGGATAAGTATTTTAAATTTTTCAATTCAACTATTGTTGCAGAATTTATAATAAATAAAACTTTCAATATTAATAAGAAATATTTTTGGGAAAAAAGAGCTAATACTAAAGTTTATATATGAAAAACATAATAATAGTTACAGGAGGTGCAGGTTTTATTGGATCAATTGTATCAAATAATAATGCAAAAAAAATACTTAGTTTTTCTGCAAAAGTACATATTAAAAATTATATTAAAGATTTTATAAGTAGAAGTTAATGTTTTCTATACTAATACCATCTTACAATAATTTAGAATATCTAAAAACCTGTATTAATAGTTTAAAAAAAAACTCTAAATACACTCATCAAATTATTGTGCATATTAATGAAGGTACAGATGGATCTTTAGAATACGTAAAAGAAAATAATTTTGAATATACTTATTCAGAAAAAAATATTGGTATGCCTAAAGCTCTTAATAAATCCTCTAAATTATCAAAATTTGACTATATTTTAATCTCACATGATGATTTCTATTTTTGTCCAGATTGGGACATTGAATTTGTTAAAGAATTATCTTTGTATAATCATAATAATTTTTATTTATCAGGAATCATGATTAATGCTGGACAGAATTTAGTTTTAAAAAATAGATTGGCACCGCCATTATTTGATGCAGGTTACACTGTAGAAACCTTTGATGAAAATAAACTTCTCAATAATCTAGATAAAATCAAAACTATCAACTTTCAGGGTACAACAAAATGTCCTGGTCTTGTTCATAAAGATATCTGGTTTAAAGTTGGTGGGTGGAGTGAAGAATTTTCACCTACTGGTGGAGATGATAGTGACTTTGCAATGAAATTATGGAAATTAAATATAAGGATTTTTAAAGGTTTGGGTAGATGTTCAGTTTACCATTTTGGTTCTATAACAACTAGGAAAAAAAATAAAGATCTATTTACCTACTTAGGTAATAGGGGAAATAAAATTTTTTTAAAAAAATGGAGTATTAGTATAAATTTTTTTGAAAAATTTTATTTAAAATCAGGGCTTGATAAAAATAAAATTTTAAATTTTAATGAATATGATGGACCACTTAAAGATCCAGATAAAAATATAATTTTTTATTATGAATTAATTAAAAATAAATTACAAAAAATATATTTAACTCTAATCAATTATAATTAATATCGGGTATGTTTATTAAAAATAAAAGTTATGAGGTTATAGTTCAGGCCGGAGGACGTGGTTCTAGATTAAGGCACTATACATGGAATAAACCAAAATGCTTGGTTTCCTATGAAGGAAAACCAGTTATTTTTAATTTATTTGAACAGCTTGATAAATCAAATTTTCATATAATTGCTGATTATCAAATTGATAAAATTAATAAGTATTTTTTGATTAGTCCACCTAAAGTTCCTTATAAAGTATATAAAACTAAGGAAAGTGGTACTTGCGCTGGTATTAAGAAAGTTCTTAAAAACATAGATAAAAATAAAAAAATATTAATAATATGGTCAGATTTAATTATTGATAATCTTCCCCTATTTGTGAAATCACCAACAATAGTTACAACCTCATCCTTCATGTGTAGATGGTCAATTAAAGATAATAAAATACAAGAATTAATTTCAATGAATACAGGTATCCCAGGAATTTTCTTTTTTAAAAATAAAGAAATTTTAAAAAAAATTCCAAAATCTGGAGAATTTGTTAAATGGTGCTCACAAAATCTTAAAAAATTTAGCTCCAAACAAATTAATACATTGAAAGAATTAGGAGATTTTTCAACAATAGAAGATTCATATAATAAAATTGGATATGGGAGATATTTTAATAAAATTGAAATTAAAAAAAATTTTGTATTAAAAAAAGCAATAAATAAAGATTTTAGTCATCTAATTAAAAAGGAACAACAATGGTATTCCGAGGTCTCTAAACTTAAATTCAAGGACGTGCCAAAAATTTATTCTAATAAACCTTTTAAAATGGAAAATATAAATGGAAAACATTTATTTGATTTTAAAGATTTAGATTCAAAAAAATTCTATAAAATAATTGAAAACATTTTAGATAGCCTTGATAATTTACATAAAAAAAAAATAGAACCATCTATTTTGTCTGATTTAAATGAAGTTTATGTTAATAAAACATTAAACAGATTAAGCTCAATATCAAAAATAATTCCTAACTTTTCTTCTACTGAAACTTTTACTATTAATGGAAAAAAATGTAAAAACTATTTACATCCTAATAATAAACATGTTTTTAAACAAATTAATAAAATTTTATTTAATAAAAATTTTAATTCAATACATGGAGACCCAACACTTTCGAATATACTTATAAAAAAAAATTTAAAACCTGTTTTTTTTGATCCTAGAGGTTATTTTTCAAATCAATCCAATATACTGGGTGATAAATATTACGATTATTCTAAACTTTATTACTCTTTAATTGGAAATTATGATTTATTTAATAGACGTAAATTTAAATTATACATTGATAATAATAGTATTGAAATAATGATGGATAGTATTTATCCAAAAGGTGCTGAGGGCATATTTAAGTCTTACTTTAAGAAGGACTTAGCTAAGATTGAGTTAATTCACGCTCTAATTTGGTTATCATTAAGTGGCTACGTTAAAGATGATATAGACTCAATTTTAGCAAGTTTTTATAATGGTATTTATTGGATGAACGAAGCACTAAATTAAATGAATAAAATTAAACTATCAAAAAATTTATCACATACTTGGTTTATTGATCTTGATGGTTCAATTGTAAAACACAATGGGTATATAGTTGATAAAGAAGATTCGTTATTAGATGGTGTTAGTGTTTTTTTTAGAAATATCCCCACAAAAGATATAATAATTATTACAACTAGTAGAAAAAAAAAATTCAAAAAAAAAACAATAGAATTTCTAAACAAAAATAAAATTCGCTTTAATGAAATTATGTTTGATTTGCCATACGGTGAAAGAATTCTAATAAATGATATAAAACCAAATCAGAAACTCAAAACATCTATAAGCATAAATCTTAAAAGAAATTATGGACTTTTAAAATATCAAATTAAATAAATGAAAAAAAAATTATTATTACTAGAAACAGAAATGAATGGTCCTGGTGGTCATTATTTAGATAATTTGCTTGAGTCTTTTTATTTTTTTAAGAATGATTTTGATATTTATTGTTTGTTGAATAAAAAATTTAGTTCTAAAGGAACGTTTATTCCAGATGAACTTAAAATTGATAAAATTTTAAATAGAAATAATTTTGAAAAAAAAGAAAATAAATCTCTTTATGTATGTTTTGAATTAATATCAATTTTAAAACGATTTCTTTTATCAATCATATTTATTCCTTATTTTTTATACAAAAAAAATTTATTAAATTACTTCGATGCACTATTATCTAATGGATTTATTTTGCCTCGTTATTTTTTAGAATTATTTTTTTTCCTTAAAAAAAATAATTTTTCTTCTAATGATCATGTTTTCTTTCAAACAACTAGAAATAAACATATGGCTCTAGCAAATTTCTTATCAAGAATTAAAGTTGACATTCCTAAAGTTCATTTGAGAATTTTATATACTCCTTCAGCTAAGAGAAAATTTGGTGGTTTTTATTACTTTTTAAAACAAATAAAATATTTTTTAAAGCAGAATCAAATTTTTTTATACGTATTAACTCAAAAAAATTTAGAATTATTTATTGATTTCACTAATAATAATAATGGAATTTTTAAATCTAATATTCCCTGGGTCTTTTATGATAGAGCTTTTGACAAACAATATATAACAATTGGATATATGGGAGATGCTAGAGAGAGCAGGGGTTTTAATTTATTGCCTGAGTTAATAGAAAAATTACAAAATAAATCAGATAGATTTAAATTTTTAATCCAATACTCTAAAGTAAATCCTTCTGTAAAGTCTACTAGTGATAAGCTTCACGAAATGTGTAAAACAAATCCCAATATCGAGGTCCTACAAAAATACCTTGATTATAAGGAGTTTAGAGAAACTCTTCAAATGATTGATATTATGCCAATTTTACATAGTTCGGAAGAAATTAATAATGGAAACCCCTCTACTATATATTCAAGTATAACTCATCAAATACCAATGATACTTCCTTCAAATTTAAAATATATGAAAGATGTTCTTACTCATAAGTCCTATGAAGAATCAAACAATTTAGATGATGCTATAATTAAAATAATAAAAATCAAAGATAATTACAAAGATTACTTATCAGCCGCTAAAAAAAACTCACTAATTTTAGCTAATAACTTTAGAAACGACCCACTTAGAAAAAATATTAATTGATTTAAAGTTTAATTTTATTTAGTGCATTATTTTTAAATAAATTTGCTTCTTTAATATATCTCCTTAACATTTCAGAAGATTTATGTCCTGTCATTGCCATAATATTTCTCTCTTCCACTCCCGACTCAGCTGCAGAGGTTGCAAAACCTGATCTTAAACTATGGCCAGAGTAATTTTTACTATCTATTCCAGCTAAATTTAAATACTCTTTAATAAGCAACGCTACTGTTTGGTCTGTTAACCTTTTTTCTGATAACTTTGAACCTTTAACAAACCTTCTAAACACTGGACCTGAGGCTATCTTTGATATTTCTATCCATTTTTTCAATGATACTACAGGGCAATATTGAGATCCGTTGAAATAGGGGAGTGCTTTTACAAAACCCTCACCAAACTGATCTGTTTTAGAACTCTTAATATTGATTTTTACCCCTTCTGGAACAAAATCTAGATCATCATAGTCTAATGAAACTATCTCATTTCTTCGAAATCCACCTGAAAAACCGATTAGGATTATGGATCTATCTCTAGATTTCTTAATTTCTTCCTTTTTTTGTTGATCAATAACATTAATTATTTGTTTTAAACTACTGATTAATATTGGTTTTTTACCTATTTGAATGCTACCTTTTCTTCTTTTTATACCCATAATATTTTCAATAATTGCAGGATGTTTAGTGTCTAAATAATGCCCTTTTAACTTATGAATCACACCTATTGATACTAATCTGCGTTTTAAAGTGCTAATTTTAAAGTCTTTTGTTGATAAATACGTTAAATATAAGGAAACTATTTTTGGTTCTGATGGTAAAGGTTTGAATCCGTTTTGAGTACAAAAAATTCCAAAATCTCTAAAATCTGATTTATATGCTCTTACAGTATTATCAGCCTTAGAGCTTTTTAAGTTTAATAGCGTTTCTTCTTGTAAAGCTTTTATGTCTGTTACTATATTGTTATTCATATCTATTACTATTGATAACCATTAATTATCGTTAGTAATATATTAGGTTGCTTATGTTGTCAATATGTTAAATATATAAAATGAAAAAAATATTTATTGTTATAAGTATTATTTTGTCATCCTTTGTACTTATATCAATCATAGATCATCCAACTTTAATAGCCTGGGGAATACATTCTATACCAACAAAAGACGGTTTATTTTTAGCTTTTTTGCCAATAATTTTATTTAATATAGCTGGATGGATAAGAAAAATTTTTAACAAAATCCTTTAAAATGTTAAATATCAACAATTTAAAGTTTAAAATTTAAGTAAATGATTAGGAAATTAGAGCTAAATGATAAGGAAAATTGGGCCAAATTATATAATGGTTATGCTGATTTCTATAAAGTTCCAATGAATACAGGGATTTTAGACACTATTTGGGGATGGATTCATGATGAAACTCATGATGTTAATGCTATTTGCTTTGAATTAGAGGATAAAATCGTTGGGATTGCCCATTATAGAACAATGCCAAGACCAATTAAGGGCGAATATGTTGGTTTTTTAGATGATTTATTTGTAGAGCCCGATTTTAGAGGTCAAAAAATAGCTCAAAAGCTTATTAGTCATCTAAAATCCTTATCTAAAGAAAATAATTGGAATGGAATTCGTTGGATCACCCACTCTTCTAATGAAAATGCAAAGAAATTATACGATAAAATAGGCAATAACACTGGATTTGAACTCTATGAACTTAAAGGGAACTAAGTTTCAGCTAAAAGTTTGGAATTACTTGAAGAAAATACCCAAAGGCAAAGTTAAGACCTACTTAGAAGTTGCTAAAGCCATTGGAAAACCTAAGGCATTCAGAGCTGTTGCTAATGCTGTTGGTAAAAACCCATATCCACCCAAAATACCTTGTCATAGAGTCATCAGATCAGATGGAAGCATTGGCGGATACTCGGGAAAAGGTGGAATCCATGAAAAAAGAAGATTATTGAGATCTGAGAAGGTCTTCATAAAATAGTACTTTTAACCTTAAAAAATACCAAAAACCATTGGCATTAAACACTTTATAGCTATTTGGCCATATTTTTGTCTAATTGATATAATGCATCCTTCAGTTGTACTGCAAATGGACTTTCAGCTAAAATAGGCCATCCTATGGACGTTTAAATGGCATATTCTCATATTGCATTGCTCTACTTGTCAACAATAGCAACGATTATAAAAGGACAAAAAAAGACCATTTTAAAGGGTTTTTTAACCCTCCATTCTACCATTTGAGCAATCTAATTTTTACTTAACTACCATATTAATTGAAATAAGCATTTAATATCAATGCTAAATGACGGTTGAACCTAGCTATAAATATTATATTTGATTTCCTAAAAATTTAAATTTCTCAATTCTCACTTTTTCAACTATAGAAAAAAATACTTATGCTACTTTTATTGTATTATAGTCTTATTTTAGTAACTATAATTTGACTATTTATTAAGTATTGATATATTTTATCTATAATTTTATAAATTTATAATATTACATATAAATTAATGATTTCAATAGTTTAAAATATAATATTAATGTATAATATCAGGTACTAGTAAACAAATAATACCTAATTAATTAGATTTAATATAAGATTCTCTTTTTGAAATGTAAATTCCACTCATAATAATAATGGACAAACCTAAGAATGTCCAATTATCAGGAAAGTCACTAAAGAAGTAATACCCAATAATGATATTAGTAATGATTTCAAAGTAGCTAAATGGGGCTAATTTAGAAGCATCAGCATATTTAAGGGATAATATAAGAAATAAGTGACCAATGCAGGCAAATACGCCTATAGAGACCATCATAGACCATTGTGAGGCACTTGGATTAACCCAAATAAAAGGCATTATACCTGAAACAGCTACCAATCCAACTAATCCTGTTAATAATAAGGTTAATAAAGGGTTATCTGAAGTGCTCAATTTACGTGTAATTATCAAATAGAAACCATACATTACACCTGTCCCTAATGCAGCTAGACTAGCCAAGTTTATCTCTACAAAACCTGGTCTTATAACGACTAGAGAACCAATAAACCCTATAATTACGGCAGTCCATCTTCTTATACCCACCTTCTCACCTAACAATATGGGAGAAAATGCAGTAACAATTAAGGGTGCCACAAAAGCAAGTGTTAAAGCTTTAGCTAAAGAGATAACAGATATTGCATAGAAGAAGCAAACATTTGCACAAAGCAGTATTAATCCTCTTATTATTTGTAATTTAGGCTTATCTGTCCAAACAAGCTGCTTATTATAAAAGAAGAACATTATTGGAAGTGTGAATACGACCGTGAAGAAGTACCTAGCCCACGTAATCTGTAAAACGGGCATATCGGCACTTAAATATTTAGCAAAACCATCCATAATTGGAAGCATTACCCAGGCTAAAAGGTTAAATGTGATGGCTTTCATAAGCCAATAGATACAGTTTAATTAAAGTATTTTAAAGCAAAGAATACGACCACTGGAATAGTAGCAAAAGACATAACTGTAGAGACAACAATGGTACTAGCAACGCTATCTACAATCTTTTTCGGTGAATAAATTGAAGCTAAAAGGTAATTTAAAACAGCACTAGGCATTGAACATTGAATTAACAGAACACCCGCTGCAAATCCTGATAAATCATAATATCTAATGATTAATAAAGCAACAATAGGACCTAAGACAACTCTTCCAATTGATGAAATTAAAGCTTTCTTAAAAGAAAAAACTTTAAAACGAGTTAAGGCAATTCCTAAAGACATTAGTATTAAAAAAATCGTAGCATACATTAACAAAAAAGTTGTGTTTTCTACAAAGACAGGAAGTTCTATTTTGAAGTATAGAAAAATCACTGAAATTATAATTGCATAAAATGGTGGATTTTTAAGAACAACATTAATATTGAATTTTCTATCAGCAAGAAAAATTCCTAAAGTAAAGTGACATAGAATTATTAAAGCTGAAATAGCAGCAGCAACACCTAATCCTTGAGATCCATAAGCAAACAAACATATTGGTAATCCCATATTTCCAGTATTTGGCATAATAAATGGTGGAAGCTCGCGGATGATGTCTTTAGTTTTTAAGAAGAATAAAAAGACAATTCCGATAAAAGTAAAGGCAACAATTGCAATTAAAAAATACCAAAAGTAATCTTTAAATATTTCAAAAGATATACCAGTTGAAGTTAACGCATATATAATCATTGCTGGAGTTCCAATATTAGCAGCAAAATTAGTTATGAAAGTGGTGTCAATTTTTGGATTATTTTTACCTAAATAATACCCAATACCAACAACAAAAAAAACAGGAAATAAAACCTCAAACAGTTTTAAATATATTTCCATTAATTATAAATTCTAATAAGTGTAGGATATTTAAGAATATTTTTATCTTTTTTGAAGACAGAAAGACAATTCTTAGAATTAAGCTCATTAGTTTTATGAGTAATAATAACAATAGTAGCTTTGTTATTTTTTTTATCAGGAGTTTGAATTAACCTTTTTACTGAAATTTTATACTTAGCTAATCTGTTAGTGATTGTTGATAAAACACCAGGTTTATCTTTAACTTCAAATCTCAAATATAATGAATTCACATAATTATCAACATTGTAACATTTAATTGATTTACGTTTATTGCCAGGAATACCAAATGGCTTCTTAATATTACCTCTTAAAATTGAAAGTAAATCTGATAACAAAGAAGAGGATGTAGGGCCAGGACCAGCTCCCTCCCCTTGCAATATACTCTCACCTACTGGCTTTCCTTCAAGAATAACAGCATTCATAACACCACCAACATTACCGATATATGAATTTTTACTAACTAAACACGGGTGTACAGTCTCAAAAAGTTGACCATTAATCAGCTCAGAAATACCAAGAAGCTTAATACGTAAATTTAATTGATTGGAAATTTCAATATCTTTTAATTCAATTTTCTCAATACCTTCCATTAGGCATTTATATTTTGAAATTTTAGTATTAAATGCAAGGGTAGATAAAATTCTTACTTTAGCAAATGCATCAAAGCCATTTAAATCTAATTTAGGGTTCCCTGGTTCAGCATATCCTAATTTTTGAGCTTTCTTTAATACGTTGGAAAAACTATCATTAGAATTTTCCATCTCTGAAAGAATATAGTTAGAAGTACCATTTAAAATTCCATAAACTTTAGAAATCTTGTTAGTTGCAAGACCCTCTTTAATGGTTCTTAATATTGGAATTCCACCCGCTACGGATGCTTCAAATTCTAAATTAACATTATTATCCTCAGCTAATTTTCCTAAAAAATCGCCATGTTTAGAGATGAGAGCTTTATTGGGAGTGATTACATGTATTTTATTTTTTAAGGCAGTTTCTACAACTTTTTTAGAAATCCCATCCGACATACCTATAGCTTCGAATAAAATATCTACTTTGGTTTTATTAAAAATTTCTAATGGGTTTTTAAAAAATATTTTCTTATTAACTTTAAATCTTCTCTTTTTAGAAATGCTTCTTGCTGAAACAGCTACTACATTAATCTTTTTACCCGTCTTAAGTTCAATATCTTTTTTTTTAGTGTTAAGTTCATTTAACAAATAGATACCAACTTGTCCTAGACCAACTACAGCAATGTTAATTATATTTTTCATCTATTGGTTAATATCTGGGTATTCAGTGTTATTTGAATAATCTTTAAGAAAAAGGTTAAATTCATCAAAAGTCATAGATTTATAATCACTAGTTTTTTCTAATATCTTTGATAGTTTTTTATCATCAGTAGACTTTTTTATGGGATCTTCATTCCAATAAGCAGAGTCTTTGTTTAATGAGCACGAAGTTAAAAATAATATTAAAGGTAAAAATAAGTATTTCAAATTAATCCTTTTGTTTCGTTAAAACCATATTTGATATTCATATTTTGTATTGCTTGACCTGCTCCACCTTTAATTAAATTATCAATAACAGATAAAATAATAACTCTATTTTTATACTTAGTTTTACAAATTACTATAGAGCAATTATTTGTGTTAATTACGTCGTTTGTACTTAACAATGAATTTGTTTTTAAAATTTTAACGAATCTGTTTTTTGAATATTCACTATTTAAAGTATTTTCTAATTTTTTAATACTTACACCTTTATTAAGATCTACATAAATAGTGCTAAGTATCCCTCTAAACATCGGACTTAAATGAGGTGTGAATGTAAAAGAAAATTTCTTTTTAGTGTGGTTATCAATTTCTTGTTGAATTTCAGAGTTATGTCTGTGAAAACCTACACCATAAGCACTAAGGGACTCATAAAGGTTTTTATCTTTATATTTATCATGTACTCCTCTACCAGCTCCAGAGTAACCAGATTTTGAATCTATAATAACATTATCTGATTTTATTAAATTTTTCTTAAATAAAGGAATAAGTGGTAAAAGTATAGAAGTGGGATAGCAACCTGGACAACCAATAATATTAAATTTCTTTACTATGTCACCATTGATTTCCGGTAATGAATAAATTGATTTTTTAATATTTTTGACAGATCTGTGTTTTTGTTTGTACCATTTTAGATAATCAGAAGCTTTATTAAGTCTAAAGTCTGCAGCTAAATCAATTAATACATTATGTTTTAATAAATCATTTGAAATATCTTGCGCCTCGCCATTAGGTAAAGCTGTAAAAACAAGATCTATGTTTTTTAAAAGTGCTTTATTGTATCTAATAATTTTAGGTAATTTCTTTGAATTTAGTGATTTTTCATAAGTAGAAATTTTTTTTCCAACAGAGGAATTTCCACAAAGATATTTAATCTTAATATCACTGTGTTTAACTAATAATTTAATTAATTGAACACCGATATAACCAGTAGATCCAGCAACTAAAACATTAAGCTTAGGCATTTTTATATTATAGCAGTTTAGTGTTAAAAAAGAATTATCTTTTCGAGAATTGAAAGCTTCTTCTAGCTTTTTTACGACCAGGTTTTTTTCTCTCAACTGATCTAGAATCTCTGGTATTTAGCTTTTCAGTCTTAAGTACCGCTCTATTCTCTGAATCAAATAAGATTAATGCTTTAGCAATACCATGAACCATTGCACCAGCTTGACCTGTGTGACCACCACCTGCAACGCTACATCTTACATCAAAATCTGTTGCTTGGTTTATAATTTCAAATGGTCTTGTAATTTGCATTTTGTGACTTCCACTAGTGAAATATTCATCCATAGTTCTGCCATTTACATAAATTTTACCAGTACCTTTTTTCACCCAAATTTTTGCAATAGATTTTTTTCTTCTACCAGTTGCGTACTTACTATCTTTAAAATCTAGTTTAATTTTAGGTTTTTTTGTAGATACTTTAGTTGGTGCAACTGCTGTTTCCATATTAATTTCTTATTAAATTTTTACTGTTTAATTTACCTAGATCTAAAAGCTTAGGGTTTTGTGCTGCATGAGGGTGCTCTTCACCAGCATAAATTTTTACTTTAGTTAACTGCTTTCTACCAAGAACTCCTCCAGGTAACATTCTTTTAATAGCTAATTTTAGTGTCTCATCAGGTTTGTTTTTTTCTAATAATTTTTCAGGAGTAATTTCTTTAATTCCACCAGGGTGACCAGTATGTCTGTAATATTTTTTGTCTTTAAATTTTTTTCCAGTAAATTTTGCTTGCTCAACATTTTTAACTACAACAAAATCACCGTCATCCATATGAGGTGTAAAAGTAGTTTTGTTTTTTCCTCTAACAATCATGGCTATTATAGATGCAAGTCTTCCGACTACAGCATTTTTTGCGTCAATTTCAAACCAGTTGCTAGTTAATTCACTTTGTTTTAGAAATTTTGTCATTGTGCGAGGATTAATACTATTATTAGATATAATGTCAATTTTATATTTTCCTTGTAATATCATGCTTAAATGATAGTTTGATTAAGCCGATTTGTTCCTATTGCAGGCTAGTTAATGCTAAAAAGGATTTTTACATACATTATCGGTAGGCACATTTGAACTGTATTGTACGCCTTGCATTAAGCAAAAGTACTAAAAAAGGAGTATTAAGATGAGCACAAAAAGACAAAACCCTGAGACTATAGCCATACATGGTGGTGATTACAGAAGTGATCCAACAACAAAAGCGGTAGCTGTACCAATATACAGAACAACCTCTTATCAATTTGATAGCACTGAACATGCTGCTAATTTGTTTGCCCTTAAAGAGTTTGGAAACATTTATACAAGAATAATGAATCCTACTAATGATGCCCTAGAAAAAAGGCTTGCTGCATTAGAGGGGGGCTTAGCTTGTTTAACGGTATCATCTGGTCAAACGGCATCAACTTTTTCAATTTTAAACGTTGCAAAGGCCGGTGATAATATTGTGAGTTCAACAGATCTATACGGAGGTACTATTTCGCTATTCACGCATACTTTAAGTAAACTTGGTATTGAAGTTAGGTATGCAGACCCTGCTGATCCTAAAAACTTTGAAAAAGCCATAGATGATAAAACTAGAGCATTTTATGGAGAAACTTTACCAAATCCGTACTTAAGAGTTTTTCCTATTAAAGAAGTATCTGACATAGGTAGAAAATATAACATACCACTAATAATGGATAATACCGCCTCTCCCGTTCTATGTAAGCCCTTAGAGCACGGTGCTGCTATAGTTGTTTATTCACTTACTAAATATATTGGTGGACATGGTACGGTTGTAGGTGGAGCTTTAATCGATGGTGGTAATTTTGATTGGACAGCAGATCCTAAAAGGCAGCCCCTATTTAATGAACCTGATGCAAGTTATGCTGGTGCGGTATGGGGTAAAGTAGTACCCGAGTTAACTGGTGCGAACGTTTCTTTTGCAGTTAGAGCTAGAGTTGTCTTATTAAGAGATTTGGGTGCAGCATTATCTCCTGATAATGCATTTGGATTAATCCAAGGACTTGAAACAGTAGCTTTAAGAATGAAACAACATTGTTCAAATGCTGAAAAAGTTGTCGACTATTTAGTTAAACATACTGAAGTTTCCAGAGTTATTTATCCAAATCAATATAAGGGTGAAATTGGAAATAGAGCTAAAAAATACCTAAATGGTGGAAATGGTGCTTTAGTTGGTATCGAGTTAAAGGGCGGTATTGAAGCTGGTAAAAAATTTATAGAAGCTTTAAAAATGTTTTATCATGTAGCAAATATTGGTGATGCTAGAAGTTTAGCAATTCATCCAGCAACAACAACACACAGTCAATTAAATGAAGAAGAACTTTTAGCCTCAGGTGTAACACCAGGATATGTAAGACTGTGTATTGGTCTTGAACATATTGACGACATTATTGAAGATTTAGAACAAGCTCTAAAAAGAACAGATAATGTTGAAGACATTAATAAAGCTAAAGCTGTTGGTTAGAGTTTTTATATATAATTGCAAGATAAGTAGTTAATACAAAAATTGAACCTAACTGGTGTAGTGATGCATATTTAATCTCTACACCAGATAGTAAAGTTATAATTCCCAAAAAGATCTGAAGCAATATTGCAATATCAAATAGTATAATATTTTTAGTTCCATAATTATTTTTTATATAGAGATAATTTAAGATAATAATAAAAAATAAAAGTAAATATGCTGTAACTCTATGCAGAAATTGAACAATTGATGGGTTGTTAAATAATTGAGTATTAATTATATCGTTATAACCAATATCATTTGGGAAAAAGCTACCGTTCATATCAGGCCACGAATTATAGATTAGACCACCATCTAAGCCCGATAAAAAAGCACCCAATACAATCTGTAAAACTATCAACTTGAGTATGAATAATAAAAGTAAATTTGGAATTCTTTTGTGAAATTTTTTAGTTTTATAAATGTCTAAAATATACCAAAAAATTAAACATAGAATGAATAAAGCTAAAGATAAATGAATGCTAAGTCTAAAGTGACTAACGTCGTTATTTTCAATTAATCCACTAGAGACCATATACCAACCTATGAATCCTTGAAGACACACAAGAAAAAATATCCAATAATATTTATTTGAATAATGTTGGATATTTTTAAAATATAGACTAAAGAAAAGTAAAGGTACCAATGTGAACAGGCCAACAAATCTTGCTAATAATCTATGGGCGTATTCCCAATAGAAAATTATTTTAAACTCATCTAAAGACATGCCGTAATTAATATTTTGATATTCAGGTATCTTTTTGTACTCTGAAAAATAAAAATTCCATTCATTAATATTCAAAGGAGGAAGTATTCCAGTAAAGAGCTCCCAAGCTGTGATTGATAGACCTGAGTCCGTTAATCTAGTAAGACCACCAACTACTACCATGAGAACAATTAATGAAAATAAAGTTATTAACCACAATTTTAAATATTTTATATAGTTGTCGCTATTTACAAACATAAATTATACTTATAATAATTATCTTAATAACCAATTGAATAAATGTCGCCTACTAATAAAATAAAACTAAATCAGATAAGATTAAAGCTTGATAAACTTGATAATGATTTACTTAAATTAATCAAAAAAAGATCATCACTAGTTAATGAAGTATTAAAAGTAAAAATACATAAGAAAGAAATAATTGATCAAAAAAGGATCAATTTTATTCTTAAAAAGATTAAAAAAAAATCAATACAAACCAACATAGACCCAAAAATTACAAATAGAATATGGAAAAATATGATTTGGTCTTTTATTGATTACGAAAAAAGAAATTTTAGAAAAAAGTAATATTATTTACTGTGTGGAGGTAATTTTTTTTCCACAAACATTTCATGTTTTCTTGTAGAAGGATTATATTTCTTAGCAGATAATTTAACTTTAGCTTTTTCACCACCCGCAGGTTTTTTAACATAATAAAAAAATGGACTATCTGGTTTAGCCTCTGGTACTAATCTAACTTTAACGTGTGTTTTTTTTGCCATATTATTTTAAGCTTTTTATTTTTTTTATTAATTCAGAAAATTTCTTAAGTTTATTTATTATACTATAATCAGCATTTATAGAATTATTTGGTAATTCGTCAAGTTTTAATGATTTATCAGAATTAAGAACTTTTTTAACACCAATAATTGTCATTCCCTGATCTTTAAGGAGATATTTAACTTTTTTCAAAACCTCTATTGTATCATTGTTATAATATCTTCTATTACCATTTAAAATCTTTGGCTTAATTTGCTTAAATTCCTTCTCCCAAAAACGAATGGTATGAGTATTCAGAGTTCCTTTTTTCTTATTTACAAGATCAAGAATTTTAGCAACCTCCCCTATTGATTTATAAGCATCATTATTTTTATGAATCATTCTTAGAATTTACCAAATCTTTAAATTCCTTAGAAGCTTTAAATAAAACAACATCTCTATTAGATATGGTTGTTTGCTCTTTTGTTTTAGGATTTCGTCCAATTCTACTTTTTTTGGCCCTTATAGAAAAAGTACCAAATTTTGAAAGCTTTAATTTTTTTTCTTTTTTTAAATTTTCTACTATTGTGATTAGAAAATCATCAATCAAATTTTCAGATATATTTTTTGAAAAACCAATCTGCATATAAATTGAGTTTATAAGGTCTTTTTTTGTTAAGTTAGTTCTTTGCATTAACTGATGTTGTTTCTTATCTTTTCTATTAAATTACCACTAACAATTCTAGTACAAACACTTAAAGAGTTTGAAAAGCCTATATGATCTGTTCCACCATGACTTTTAATAACAGGAGAATCTAAGCCTATAAAAATTGCACCGTTATAAAGTCTCGGATCTAGTCTTGCTTTAAATTTTTTTAAATTTGAAATGTTTAATAAAGATGAAATTTTACCAATAATATTACCTGTCATAGCTTTCTTTAATTCACTCGTAATAAAGTTTGCAGTTCCCTCAGCTGTTTTTAAAGCAACATTTCCAGTAAATCCATCTGCAACAATAACATTTACATCACCATTCATTAACTGATTACCTTCGATATAACCTTTAAATTCAAAACCAGTATTATTTCTTTGATTAAGTTGCTGATAAGTTTCTTTTATTATTTCATTTCCTTTAAGTTCTTCTGATCCAATATTTAATAAGGCAACTTTTGCTGTGTCATCTGGATATAAAGATTTAAATAATGAAGATCCCATAATAGTAAAGTCAATTAAGTTTTTTGGGCTACATTCAATATTTGCCCCCAAATCTAACACAACACTCATGTTATTTTTATTTGGCCATAAAGCTGAGAGTGCTGGTTTATCTATATTTTCAATCATCTTAAGGTTAAGTTTTGAAATGACAAGTAACGCCCCTGTATTACCAGCAGAAATAACTATATCGGATTCTTTTTCTTTTACACTTTGTATGGCTAACCACATGCTGGTGTTTTTTCCTCTTTTGGCTCCCTCTAAAGGACTATCAGTTCCTTTAACTATATCTTTAGTATGAATTATTTCAAATGAAGATGAGGGTAACTGGTCATTGATATGATTTTGGATTTTCTCCTTATCACCAAAAATTTTATAAAAAGTATTAGCATTACTCTTATAGTGATGATTAATTCCATCTATAATTTTTTTTGGTGAGTTATCTCCACCCATTGCATCAACTGCAATTTTTATTATTTTGCTCATTTAATTTTTTGGACTTTTATTCCTTAGGGTCTAAAACTTGTCTACCTCTGTACATGCCAGTCTTTAGATCTAAGTGATGAGGTAATCTGTATTCTCCAGATTTTTTATCTTCAACAATATTGGTAGATTTGAACTTCATATTCTGAGCTCTTCTCATTCCAGTTCTTGACGGTGATTGTTTTCGTTTAGGTACAGCCATAATAAAATTAATGCTTAACTACACCTTTTATATAAGAATTTAAAGTATTATTTTTTAAATTTAACCTATAATTTTCAAAATATTTAACCAAATACTCAATATTAGATGAATTATCTAAAAAATTTACCAAAATGGAGTTTCTAGATTCTATATCTAATTCATCCCAACTATGAATTTTATCAATCATTCCATAGAATAAGTTTAGGTAGTCTTTCATTTTTTTATTAATTGATTGGTCACCATAACCAATTTCCCTGATGCTTAATTCGACTTGTCTGAAGGTAAAATCATAAATTTCTTGGAGTATTTTTTTATCATTATTTTCCCTATAAACTTTCAAAAAGAAAGCAAAATGCAATAAAAAGAATATCAATCTATCAGAAAAAGTATCTTGATTTTTAAAATCTTTATACAAATCTTTATTTCTAGTTAATTTAACTAAATTGTTGTAAATATTTATGTAGTTTTTATCCATGAGAAAATTATTTATATTTATTATAATATCATTATTTATTTCAGCTTGTACTTTAAAAAAGGTTGTAAAGCACCACGGTGTGCAATTTTTAAATAAAAAACATGAAAAACTTACTGTTAATCAGTCAAATAAAAATGATATTTTAGAATTATTAGGTTCACCATCAACAAAAAGTACTTTTGACAATGATTTATGGATTTATATTGAAAGAAAAACTGACAATTCATCTCTTACAAAATTTGGTAGTGAAAGAATTATAGTTAATAACGTTCTATTATTAGAGATCAATAATATGGGTATTCTAGAAACAAAAGAATTTCTAGACCTCACTAATATGCAAGAATTGAAATTTGTAGAACAAACTACAAAAAATCAATACAAGAAAAATACATTTGTATACGACTTTCTATCTAGTATGAGACAGAAAATTAATGACCCTTTAGGTAAAAGAAAAAGATAAACTTAATCTTTTATCCAGCAATTACAGCCAACAATAATAAAGCTACAATATTAGTAATCTTAATCATTGGGTTTACAGCAGGACCAGCAGTATCTTTGTACGGGTCTCCAACAGTGTCACCTGTAACTGCAGCTTTATGTGCTTCAGAACCTTTTCCACCGTGATTTCCATCTTCAATATACTTTTTTGCATTATCCCATGCACCACCACCCGCTGTCATTGAAACAGCTACAAATAAACCTGTTATAATTACACCCAATAACATTGCACCAACAGCAGCTAACGCTTCAGCTTGACCACCGATAGGTAGAATTACAAAATACAGAACTATTGGTGATAGAACTGGAAGTAAAGATGGTATTACCATCTCTTTAATTGCAGCTTGAGTTAATAAATCAACAAGTTTAGCATAATCTGGTTTTTGAGTGCCTTTCATAATTCCTGGGAACTTTTTAAATTGCCTTCTAACCTCTACAACTACTGCTCCACCTGCTCTGCCTACAGCTTGCATACCCATTGATCCAAATAAATATGGAAGCATTCCACCAATTAATAAACCGACAACAACATAAGGATTAGTTAAGTCAAAGGTTACAACTATTCCCTCTAATTTAGATCCTGCTGTTCCAGAAAAATGTTTAATATCTTCAACGTAAGCTGCAAATAAAACTAATGCACCTAAACCAGCTGAACCAATTGCGTAACCTTTGGTAACAGCTTTAGTTGTGTTACCTACTGCATCCAATGCATCTGTGGTCTTTCTCACATTATTAGGTAATTTAGCCATTTCAGCAATACCACCAGCATTATCAGTTACAGGACCATAAGCGTCAAGAGCAACAACCATTCCAGCTAAAGCTAACATTGTAGTAACAGATATTGCAATACCATAAAGACCAGCAATTGAGTTTGTAGCTAAAATCCCAGCAACAATAATTAATGCAGGTATTGCTGTAGCTTCCATAGAAACAGCTAATCCTTGAATAACATTTGTTCCATGTCCTGTTGTTGAAGATTTTGCAATACTTCTCACTGGTCTGTATTCTGTTCCAGTGTAGTATTCTGTTATCCAAATTAATAAACCAGTAATAACTAAACCAATTATTCCACAATAATATAAGTTCATACCAGTAAAACTTTTACCATTCACAGTATATTCGCTCGCAAAACCAATTACATAATCAGTTACAGGGTATAAAATTACCAATGAAGAAACGGCAGAGACAACAAATCCTTTATATAAAGCATTCATAACATTCTTGCTTCTTCCTAGTTTAACAAAGAAAGTTCCTAAAATTGAAGTTAAAATACAGGCTCCACCAATTGTTAAAGGGTAGATCATCATATTCATATCACCTACAAAAAATATTGAAGATAAAACCATTGTTGCAACAATAGTTACAGCATAAGTTTCAAATAAATCTGCCGCCATTCCAGCACAGTCACCAACATTGTCTCCAACGTTATCTGCTATAACCGCGGGGTTTCTAGGATCATCCTCAGGTATTCCAGCTTCAACTTTACCAACTAAGTCAGCACCAACATCAGCACCTTTAGTAAAAATTCCACCACCTAATCTAGCAAAAATTGATATTAATGAAGCACCAAAACCTAAGGCAACTAATGCATTAACTACTTCTCTGTCATCAACGCCCATTCTTAATAAAATATAATAATAAACAGCTATAGCTAATAAAGCTAAACCAGCAACAAGCATTCCTGTGACAGCACCTGATTTAAAAGCTACGGCAAGACCACTTGCTAAACCTTTTCTCGAAGCTTCAGCAGTTCTAACATTAGCTTGAACCGAAACTAACATTCCGACATATCCAGCTATTCCAGAAAGTGTTGCACCAATAAAATAACCAAGACCAACTAAAGGGCTAAACACTGCACAAATGATAACTAAAACAACAACTCCAACCACGGCTATCGTTTTATATTGTCTTGTTAAATAAGCTTTAGCTCCAATCTGAATTGCAGATGCAATTTCTTGCATTTTTGCATTTCCAGCACTTAGATTAAGAATATTTAAACCAGTAAAAAACCCATAAACGATTGCAAGTGATCCTGCTGCTATGGTGTAAAGTAATATTGTTTCTATAAGTGAGTTCATGATGCCTTTTTAGTTGTTTGGTTGTTAAAATTTTATTATTTAAAGTCCGGACAATACAAAAAAAGCAATAAAAGGCAATATTTAACTTGCTAAAACTTATGAAAATAACCTATGTTTTTAAGGGATATTTTAAGATTTTTGCCACCAATAATGGATGATTTTTCAACATAGCTTTGGATTGAGCCAATTTTTGTAAGCTTAACTCTACAATTAGAAGCTATTTTCTTTATGATTCCCATCTTGTTTTTTGAGGCTGTAAATAAAATCTGATAATCATCACCATTAGAAATATAATTGATCTTAGATAGTTTCTTAAAATCAAGTACTTTTTTAAGATTATCTGAAATTGGAATATCTTTTAAAAAAAGTTTGTATGATAATTTTTGACTATTAATCATTTTATCAAGATCCCCTAATAATCCATCAGAGATATCAATTGACGTGTTAGCAAATTTCTTAATTTTTTCTGTTAATTGTAATTGAATATTTGGCATAAAATACTGGTTAATAAAATATTTTTTTAATCGTTGATTAAGTTTAATTTTATTTTTTAAAACTAATAAACCCAAATAACTATCACCTAGATTGCCAGATACATAAATATCATCATTAATTTTAGCTTTATTTCTATAGATAATATTATTAGCAAAACCAATTGAGGTAATTGTAAAACTTAACTTATTTGAAAAAACTGTATCTCCACCACTTAAAAATATCTTATATTTATTTTGTTCTTGGTTAAGTGCTTTGCTAATTTTTGATAAATTTGATTTAGAAAAACTTTTTTTATTACCTGACCCCGAAATAAAATAATATTTTGGCTTAACACCTTTACAAATAAGATCTGATATGGACGATCTAATTATCTTTTTAATAACTAATTCTGGTTTTTTAAAATTTATAAAGTGATTACCTTCAGTATATGTGTCAACTGAAACAACTAATCTATTTTTTTTATCAAAAAAAACATCATCATTTAAATTTAGGGCACTAGGAGATTTTGCGGAAAGTTTTTGAAAGTAATTTTTTATTAATTCAAATTCATGCATTAGTTGTTCTTATTTTTTTAGCTATTTTATCCAGTATAGCATTCAAGTATTTTGTTTGAGAGTTTTCTAAAAAAAAATTTGATGCATCAAGATATTCTTTAATAATTATTTTTGTAGATACTTTTGGCTTATATAAAAACTCGAATATAGCTGATTTAACAATTATTTGAAAAACTCTATCTAAATTAGTTAGTTGAATATCTTCACTTAAATATTTTTTAACCTCTTCTTTAATCACTTCGTCTCTTTCTATTGTACCTAAAACTACATCCTTAATAAACTTTTTAAATCTATGTTTAGGAAAAGTTAAATCTGTGTCATCATTAAAAAAATTTCCATATAATTTTTGGATAATTATAACTCTTGGACTTTGATTGGGATTGTATGGAGTTCTCATATTTATTGAGACAAGACAGATATAACAGCTTGAGCTGCCTCTCTCCCCTTTTTTTTCCTAGCTATAGCTTGACGCATATTTAGACAGGTAATAATTCCGTTACCAATAGGTTTTTTATTTTCTATAGATAGTTTCATTATCGCTTCAGTTGAAGTATGAGAAATGAAATCAAAGTGTGGTGTCTCACCCTTTATAACGCAGCCAAGTGCTAAAAAAGCATCATATTTCTTAATATTTTTTGAAATTGTGACTGGTATTTCAAAAGCACCTGGAACACTAATAACTTTTATTAAACTAGATTTTGGTAATACTTCTTTAGCACTAAGAAGTAACCCCTTAGCAATGTCCTTATAATAATCTGCAATAACTATTAAGATTTTTTTTTTCATTAAATGATTTCCTGTTTAGTGATCTTTATATCATAACCTTCTAAACCAATAACTTTTTTAAGAGATTTGGTAATTAATATCATATTTTTAATCTTTAAATCTTTAATTATTTGAGCCCCAATACCATAATTTCTTATTAGTTTATCATTTCCTTTTTTATAAAAATCTTTGTTCTTATAATCCTTGAGTGTTTGTGTAACAGATTTTAAGTTTGTATCTTTTATAAAAACTAAAACACAGTTATTAAATTTCTTAAAATAATTTAAAGTTTTATCAAATGAATTTGGTAATTGCTGATTGATTAAATAATTTTGAACTACGTTAGATGAAATTACTCTAACTCTTGGTACTATCCCTTTTTTAATATTTCCTTTAATTAGAGCAAAATGCTCAGATCCATCTAAAAGATTTTCATAAATTCTAATTTTATATTTCTGATTTTTAACTTCGATATCAGATTGTTTTTTGAGTTTAATTAGTTTTTCTTTTTTTAAACGATAAGCAATAAGATCTTCTATCTTGCCAATCTTTAAATTATGTTTTTTTGCAAAGTTAAATAAATCTTGACCCTTAGCCATTGTACCATCTTCATTCATTATTTCACAAATAACTGCTGAATTATTTTTTTTAGCTAGTTTCGAGATATCCACAGATGCTTCTGTATGACCGGCTCTAACTAAAACACCTCCATCTTTGGCAATGATTGGAAAAACATGACCAGGCGAAACAATATCTTTTTTATTTACATTTTTCTTTGATGCAATTTTAATTGTCTTAGCTCTATCTTTTGCTGAAATCCCAGTTGTAATTCCTTTTTTTGCTTCGATAGAAATTGTAAAAGCAGTTTTATTCCTTGATTGATTTATTGGTGACATTAAGGATAAATTTAACCGTTTTGCCTGTACGCTATCTAGTGCTAGACAAATTAATCCACGACCATATTTGGCCATAAAATTAATATTTTTGGCACTTGAGTCTGTTGTTGATATTATTAAGTCTCCTTCATTTTCTCTTTTTTCATCATCAACCAAAATAAACATGCCACCTCTCTTCGCAATGGCAATTATGTTTTCTATTGGAGTAAAACTATTTTTTTTCATTAAAATAATTTCTAACGTATTTAGATAAGATATCTATCTCTATATTAATGAGACTATTTTTCTTTAGGGATGATAAATTGGTGAGATTAAATGTGTGTGGTATTACCCATATTTGAAAACCCTTTTTAGTTACTTTAGAAATTGTTAATGAAATTCCATTGATACAAATAGAAGCTTTTTCAATTAAGTTTGCTCTTTCTTTTTTAACAAGCTCAAAATCAAATAAATATGATTTATCAATCTTCTTAATGCTCTGAATTTTACCTACTGCATCAATGTGACCTTGGCAAATGTGGCCTGATATTTTTTGACCAAATTTTAAAGGAAGTTCAAGGTTAATTTTATCATTAATTTTTAAGAATTTAAACTTTGATCTTTGTATAGTTTCATCTGAAAGATAAAATTCCATTATTTTATTTTTAATATCAATTAATGTTAAGCAAACACCGTCACAAGCAACTGATACACCTAAATCTTTGCGTGTTAATTTTAAATTAGCTTTTACAAAAATATTAATACCCTTTGATCTTTTTTCAAATTTAGTGATTAAGCCTTGGTTGAAAATTATTCCATTAAACATAATATTATTTGTAAAGTGTAATTAAGTCTTTGCCTAATTTTTTATTAATTTTTAATTTATTTTTATAATTTTTCTTTAATTCATTAAGAAAATTAAACTCTTTATAGTTAACCAACTTTGAAAGACTTTTTGCACATTTGTATAGATAAAACTCATTAAATAATCTTTTTTTAACAATGTGTTTGGAAAGATCATTTCCTCCTTCAACTAATAAATTTCTGCAGCCAAGGACATAGAGTTTTTTTAAAATTGACTTAATATCAAAGCTATTTTTAATTAATTTACCTTTGATTAAAGTTATACTTTTCTTTTTAAACATTAATTTTTCTTTAGTTTTGGCATTATGATAAAAAATTATAGTATTGTTTTTATTTGCTGTTTTAAAAATATACGAATTTTTTTTAGTTTCTAGATTTCTGTCTAAAATTATTCTTTTAGGAGAAAATTTATTCAAACCTTCTAGTCTACAGTTAAGTTTTGGGTTGTCTTTTTTTAGAGTTTTGGAAGAAGTCATTATTGAATCATTTTTATATCTAAGAAAATGTGTAAATTTATCGGTATGAATATCTGAAATTCTTTTTGTATCTTTACTATATATTAAATTATTTTTAGATATTGCAATTTTACCAGTAACGTAAGGAAGGTTATTTTTTCTATTAAAGAAATAAGGTATATAAAATTTATTAATTTCATTTTTAAGTAAATTTTTTTTTACTAAAATATCTTTGGATTGAAGAATTTTTAAAGTTTTACCTTTAACTTTTTTATCAGTATCTTCTACCGCATACACAACTTCTTTAATTTTATTTTTAATTATAATATTTGTGCACGGTGGGGTTTTTCCATAATGACTACAGGGTTCAAGAGTTACATACATTTTTGCATCTTCTAGGTTTTCATTTGAATTTTTAATTGCATTAAATTCAGCATGAGGTGTGCCATCAAAACCTGTTTGACCAATTGAAAGTATTTCATTATTTTTAACAATTACACATCCAACGGAAGGGTTAACACCAGTTAGTCCATGTCGTGCTTTAGCCAAATTTAAGGCAAGCTCCATAAAAGTTTTATCTTTTTTTGAAAATTTATCTTTTTTTGTAGACATCTAATTTGTCCACGAATTGCACAAAGTCTTTTTCTTCTCTAAAATTTCGATATACAGATGCAAATCTAACGTACGCGACTGGATCAAGATCTTTCAAACCTTCCATAACCATTGTGCCAATCGTATTTGATGAAATTTCACTTTGGCCAAGTTCCTCTAATGCTCTTGAAGTCCTGCTAATAAACTTTTCTGCTGTTTCAGTATCAATCGGTCTTTTCTTTAATGCTATGTAAATTGATTTTGAAAGCTTATCTCTGTCAAAAGATGATTTTCTTCCATTCTTTTTAATAACCATTATTTCTCTAAATTGAACTCTTTCAAAAGTTGTAAATCTGGCTCCACATACACAAAGTCTTCTTCTTCTTATGGCAGTACCATCTTCTGTAGGTCTAGAGTCTACGACTGATGTTTCACCTTTTTTACAAATCGAACAAATCATTATTTTAAATTTTTATATATTGGGAAGTGAGAGGTAAGCTCTGTAACTTCATTTCTAACTTCTTCTTCAATTTTACTATTGTCTTCAGGGTTATCAGACAAACCTTTTACAACTTTAGTTATTAATTCACCTACTTTTTCGAATTCTTTTAATCCAAAACCTCTAGTTGTAGCGGCTTGAGTTCCCAATCTTATACCAGAAGTAATCATCGGCTTTTCTGAATCGAAAGGTATTCCATTTTTATTACAGGTAATATTAGCATTAGAAAGGCTTTCGGCTGCTAAATTACCTTTAACATTAAAAGGTCTTAGATCAACTAACATTAAGTGTGTATCTGTTCCACCAGAATAAATCTTAAAGCCATTACTCTTAAGGGTCTCTGATAAAATTTTAGCATTAGCTAAAACTGATTTAATATAATCTTTAAAATCTGGTCTTAATGCTTCTAAAAAACCAGCCGCCTTTGCTGCAATGACGTGCATCAACGGTCCACCTTGATAACCAGGAAATACTGCTGTGTTAAATTTTTTTGCTAAGTCTTCATGATTAGTTAAAATAATTCCACCTCTAGCACTTCTAAAAACTTTATGAGTTGTTGAAGTTACTACGTGTGCATGTTCGCATGGATTTGGGTAACCTTTACCAGCAACTAAACCTGAAAAGTGTGCCATATCTACCATTAAATATGCACCTACTTTGTCAGCAATATCTCTAAATCTTTTAAAATCAATTACTCTAGAGTAAGCACTGCCCCCGCAAATTATAAGTTTTGGTTTGTGTTCTAATGCAAGTTTTTCAACATTATCATAATCGATAAGTTCCGATTCT
Source organism: Candidatus Pelagibacter sp. uisw_138 (assembly GCF_059512485.2). NCBI lineage: Bacteria > Pseudomonadati > Pseudomonadota > Alphaproteobacteria > Candidatus Pelagibacterales > Candidatus Pelagibacteraceae > Candidatus Pelagibacter > Candidatus Pelagibacter sp. uisw_138. The sequence goes on from NZ_CM183453.2 coordinate 662,949, forward strand.
TTATCAACATCATACCCTATTGGATTGAACCATTTACCTGACATTGAAATTTTTAATCCATGCGTAATATGACCACCAGAATTTAAGCTCATCCCCATAAAAGTATCACCAGGATTTAATAGTGCTAAAAATACAGCTCCATTCGCTTGAGCTCCAGAATGTGGCTGAGCGTTTGCAAATTTACAATCAAATAATTTTTTTAATCTTTCAATAGCTAAGTTTTCAGCAACATCAACATGCTCACATCCATTGTAGTATCTTTTTCCAGGATATCCTTCTGCATATTTATTTGTTAAAATAGAACCTTGTGCCTCTAGAACAGCTTGTGAAACAATATTCTCAGAAGCAATTAATTCTATATGCTGTTGTTGTCTTTTTAATTCATCACTTATTGCTTTATATAATTCTGGATCAGTTACAGATAAGCTATCTTCAAAAAAGCTTTTATAGTTTTCGTTTAAATAGTTTTTTTCACTAGACATAATTAAATTTTCTTAATTCTTTTTGCGTGTCTTCCACCTTCAAACTTTGTATTTAAAAAAACACTAACACAATTTAAAGCATTTTTTTTAGTAAGCAGTCTAGATCCTAATGTAATGATATTTGCATCGTTATGCAATCTTGATAATTTAGTAGATTTTAAATTAAAACATTGAGCTGCACGTATATTTTTATGTCTATTTGCAGCAATATTCATTCCCATCCCAGAGCCACAAACTAATATACCGGTATGATTGTTATTAGTTCTAACTTTTTTTGCAACTTTATGAGCATAATCAGGATAATCAACTCTATCACTATTGTATGGGCCTAAGTCTGTATAATTAATTTTTTTTTTATCTAAATGAAGTTTAATTAATTCCTTTAACTTATAACCAGCGTGATCTGATGATAAAAAAATTTTTTTCAATCTAATTAAAGTTATAATCTAAAACACATGCTACTAGATGAACTCTATTTTCTTCTCCACCATTAAAAGCATTGTGATATTTTGTATTGTTAGTAACCCATACCGATCCATCTGCAGGCATATGTTTTGCAACATTGTCTATAACCATTAGGCAGCCTGGATTTGAAATTAGGGGTATATGTAATCTTGGTTCTGGATCTCTATGCCAACTCAATGTTGATCTTGGTTCTTTTAATAAAATCCTAATTCTACCCAATTTATATTTTGAAGAAAGCACATCAAACACTTCTTTAAAGTAGGTGTTTTCGTAGTCAGGTATAAATTCTGAATAAGCAGCTTCATCAATTGGAACATCTCTTGAAACTTCTTTTCCTGACTTATCTGGTTTTGTCCAATAAACACCTCTAGCTTTGCTTCCTTTTACAGAGTCTGGGTCACCAGGAATTTGTGTTAGAGAAATAGCTCCAAAGTGCGCAATTCCTCCACCATCATCAAATTTTTTAGTTTGAATAATTTGATTGTATGCTTCTTGTAATTTATCAATATCAAACTTGATATTTTGTTTTTGAAAATCACTAAAATCTAAAACCTTCTCGTCTTTTATTAGATCCAAGTTTACAATATTTTTATTTTCAATACTCATTGCTGATTGTTTTTTACTTAATTTAATATATATTTGTATAATACATTTGTCGCATTTTAAAAATAGATTTAAACATGATTACAGGAAATTATCCAAATTTAAGGCTTAGACGTAGTCGTAAAAACGATTGGTCTAGAAGATTAATTCAAGAAAATAGCCTATCATCTAGTGATTTTATATTACCTATATTCTTAATTGATGGAAAAAATATAAAACAATCCATTAAAACAATGCCTGATGTTTATAGATATACAATAGATAAACTTGGAATTATTGTTGATAGAGCAATCAAAAACAAGATACCTATGGTTGCATTATTCCCGAATACAAACAAAACAAAAAAAAATCCTATTGGAACTGAAGCTTTAAATGAAGACAATCTTGTTTGTAAAGCCATTCAATATATTAAAAAAAGATATAAAAATGAAATTGGTATTATGTGTGATGTAGCCTTAGATCCCTACACTTCTCATGGTCATGATGGTTTAATAAAATCAGGTTACGTATTAAATGACGAAACTATTGAAGTCTTGATAAACCAATCATTGTTACAAGCAGAAATTGGTTGTGATGTTTTGGCTCCATCAGACATGATGGATGGAAGAATTGGTAAAATAAGAAAAGCTTTGGATAAAGAAGGTCACAAAATGGTTCAGATACTTTCTTATGCGGTAAAATATGCATCAAGTTTTTATGGTCCGTTCAGAGATGCAATTGGTTCAAAAGGTTTACTAAAGAATGATAAGAAAAATTACCAAATGGACTTTAGAAACAGTGATGAAGCGATAAGAGAGGTAGCTCTAGATATTAAAGAAGGGGCTGATATGGTTATGGTTAAACCTGGCATGCCTTATCTAGACATAATTAAAGCAGTTAAAGATAATTTTAAAATTCCCGTTTTGGCTTATCAAGTCTCAGGCGAATATAGTCTATTAAGTAATAGTATAAAAACAGGGCTAATAGATAAAAACTCAGTATTAGAAAGTTTGATTTCATTTAAAAGAGCTGGGGCAAACGCTATAATAAGCTACTACGCTGATAGAATTAACGATTTAATCAAATAATTATTTTAAAAGATTAATAAAATGAGTCCTAGAAGTTGGAAGGTTTAAATTATTTGGTTTTAAAATACTTTTTTCAAGGTAATCACTAACAAGTTTTAAACCTTTGAGTAAATTTTTTAAATTAACATCTAGATTGCTTTCATCTATTAAAAAATTTGGAATATTTTTTTTCTCTGTTGACGATTTAACAAAATAATTGATTTCACTATCAACAATCTCTTTTTCAACCATATTCTTTAATTCTAAATCATATCCCAATAATTTTAAAAGTTCTAACTCCCAGAAAATATATTTTTGTATCCAATTATCATAAGTTAATATTTCAAAAAATTTATCAATTAATTTAAAAATTTCTTTATTAGACTGAGCTTCAGCAGTAAGAAGCTTTATAAGATGCATTGCTGAGGTAATGCATGATAGTTTTCGATTTTCGTCAAAATAGAGTGGGGTTAGGGCTTTTAGAATTTCTATTTTAAAATATCCAATTCTAGTAACACTTTTAGAATTATAGTTTACATAAATTTTATTGCCAATTTGTAAATAATTTTTGATTTTTTTTGATGTACCACCAAAAATTATCCCTGAAATTTTTCCATGGTTTTCTGTAAAAACTTCAGCAATTATTGAGTTTTCACTGTATCTATTTTTGGAAACTAAATAAGCACTATCATCCCAATTCATTTTTTAAAAACATCCTCAAAACATAAAGAAGCTGAATTCTGTTCTGCGTCTTTTTTAGATGATCCCTCTGCTGTGAAAAATTTAGTATTCTTTAATTTAACAGCAACTTTAAAGAGTGGTTTGTGTCGAGGCCCAGTATTAGATATTAGCTTATAAATAGGCAAAACTTTAAAAATTTTAAGCGAGTATTCTTGGAGTTTTGTCTTTGAATCAACTTGAGTTACAACGCTTGCTGTAATATGCTCACTCCATAGATTGAGAATAAATTTTTCCGTGAAATTTAAACCTTTATCAAGGTAAATCGCTCCAATTAAAGCCTCTAAACAGTCTGCAACTATTTTATCTTCAATTTCAATTTTTTTATTTTTAGGATTTAAAACTAAAATATATTTTTCTAATTCAATCTTTTTAGCAATTTCTAAGCATTTTTTTTTATTTACCAATGAAGCAAATTTTTTATCTAATACCCCTTCTCTTTCTTCAGGATAAAGTTCTAGTAACTTTTTTGCAATGATTAAACCTAAAACTCTATCTCCTAAAAATTCAATTTTTTCATTATTGTTTATTGAGTCAAAACTTTTGTGTGTTAGGCTTTTAATAAAAATTTTTTGATCAGAAAACTTTAATTTTAATTTCTTTTCTAATGTTGTGGGATTAATTTTCATTAAATAATTTTCTTAAAAAACCTATCAAACCTAATTGTTTTATGCCATTTCCAAAAAGAAAAAATATTGGCGATTCTGAAATCAGATGAAAAAAAAATAAATTGAGCTTTACCTACTAAATTATCTTCATGAACATACCCAACACTAGTCAAGAATCTACTATCTTTAGAACAATCTCTGTTATCTCCTAAAAAAAAGTAGTGTTGAGAAGGAACTATAAAATTATCAGAATTTTTAAAACTATAACTTTTTAAATATACACTATTATGTGTTTTGCCATTTGGAAGTTTTTCTTCAAATGTATTAACGTCTATAGTTTCATTTCCACAATAAATTTTATCATTTTGAGAAGTTCTGGATTTTAATATTTGATTATTGTTTACAAATAAATCACCATTAATGAATTGAATATTATCACCTGGTAGGCCAATTAAACGTTTAATATAATCCGTCCTATTATCAGCTGGTGTTTTAAAAACAATAACATCACCAACCTTAGGTTTGTTAGAAAATAACCTTCCTTTTATTATTGGTGGACTAAAAGGGAAAGAATGTTTACTATAACCATAGGAATATTTCGTAACAAACAATCTATCACCGATTAAAAGTGTTGGTTCCATTGATGAAGATGGAATATAAAATGGTTGAATAAAAAGTGATCTAATAACTATAGCTATTACTAAAGCGTAAAAAATTGTCTTAATATTATCAATTATAATAATTTTAGTTATCATTTTTTTTGTAAAATCACGTAGGCTATAGAATATTTTTTTTCATCTGAAATTGACAGAAAGAAATCAAAAGATGATATCTTAAATTGTTCTTTAACAATTTTTTTAATTTTATCTGTGACTACAAATGAGGGTTTGCCTAATTTATCGTTAATTATAGCTATGTCTTTAAAATTCAAATTGTCTCTAATACCTGTTCCAATTGCTTTAGAAAACGCTTCTTTTGCGGCAAATCTTTTAGAATAATAGGATTTTTTATTTGTTATTTTTTTGGCTATCAATATTTCTGAGCTAGAAAAAACTTTTTTAATAAAACTAATGTTTTTTAAAGATTTATGTATTCTAATATTTTCTACTATATCAACACCGATACCAAGAATTTTCATATCTATTTATTGGTTATTTTTTTAAATGTCTTAATGGTGTTTTTTAAACCATGAGTAAGTGACTCACCAATTATAAAATGACCAATATTAAATTCTGTAATTTCTTTAATTTTACTTAGTATAGCAGTAGTTTTATAGTCAAGACCATGACCAGCATGAACTTCAATTCCAAGCTTAACACCAAGTTCTGAACATTTCTTAATTTTTAGATATTCATTTTTAAAATTTTTATTTTCTTTTACTAAATTAGAAATTTTCCCAGTATGTAATTCAACACAAGTGGCATTTAATTCTTTTGCAATTTTTATATCTTTTAACGTTGGGTCAACAAATAAACTTGTTCTAATATTTTTCTTATTAAATAATGATATTATTTCTTTTATTTTTTTTAAATTTTTTATCAGGTTTAATCCACCTTCTGTTGTTATTTCCTTTCTTTTCTCTGGAACTATGCAAATAAAATTAGGTTTATTTTTTAATGCTATATCTATTATTTTTTTGTTTAGCGAAATTTCTAAATTAGTGATTATTTTTTTATTTTTACAAATCTTAATAACATCAGTATCTTTGATATGCCTTCTGTCTTCTCTTAAATGTATAGTTACTGAATGAGCTCCACATTTAGTTACATGCTTAGCAATGGTTAACGGATCTGGGTGAAACGACCCTCTTGCATTTCTTATTGTAGCAACATGATCAATATTAACACCTAGTCTTTTCATTTAATAAATCTACTTCCAGGAACTGTAATTGGAGTATTTTTAAGGTTTTCTGGAAGGTTATTTTTCTTAAATGTTGGAACGTCTATCTTCATATGTGAGATAATATTCTTTTTTATCTTTAGTGAATTCTTGGTTGATCTATCAATAATCGATGCAAAGCCAATAAGTTTTGCACCTGGTTTTGTAATCAACTTAACACACTCTAAGCTAGATTTACCAGTTGTTATAACGTCTTCAATTATTAAAACTTTTGATCCTTTTTTTATATGAAACCCACGTCTTAAGGCAAATTTACCATTAACTCTTTCACAGAATATTGTTTCTTTTTTTAGAAGTTTACCAATTTCATAACCAATAATAACACCTCCCATTGCAGGGGCTAAAATCAAATCTATAGATTTAAATTTTTTTTTAATATTTTTTGCTAATGAATTACAAATATCCTTAGCTAAATGTGGAAAGCTTAAAAGTTTAGCACATTGAATATATTTAGGTGAATGCAAGCCCGATGAAAGAATAAAATGACCTTCTAAAAGTGCGTTAGTTTTTTTTAAAATATTTAAAGATTTTTCGTGTGAAAGCATTACGTTCCTTTAACCAGTTATCCTCATGTCTAATAATTTTAAATTTTATTTCCTTTTGTTTTAACTCACTGATAAAATTTGTAAAGTTTTTCAAGTCTTTTATAATTAGATTGAATTTAAAATTAATATATTCTTTAGACTTTTCTTTCATTTCAACACTCGAGATGTTTAAACTATGACTACCAAGTAAAGTTGTTATCTCTCCTAGTTTCCCTGGTTTATCAGGCAAAGAAATCCATAGCGTAGTATTGTATTTTTTAATTCTTTGAGCCTTCTCTTCTCCTTTTTTATACCAATACTTTCTAATTGCTGATCTTGCTTTTCCAGTTTTTGTAACAGGTATCCAGTGCAATGAAGGTGATTTATTTTTAGAGGTGATAATATCCACAACGTCTCCATTATAAAGTATACTTTGTAACTCACTATCGTTACCATTAATCTTACAAGCTATAGTACTATTACCTATTTTGGTATGCACAGCATATGCAAAATCAATCGGTGTTGCGTCCTTTGGTAATTTAATTACTGATCCTTTTGGGGTGAAACAAAAAACATTTTCCTGAAACATTTGTAGTTTGGTATACTCATAAGAGTGTTCTGGGTTTTCATTCTTATCAATAATCTCAACTAAATCGGCAAGCCAATCATATTCTTTCCACGTTAATGAATTAAATTTTTCAGAAGATTTATATTTCCAATGTGATGCTATGCCTCTTTCTGCATACTCGTGCATTTGCAATGTTCTAAGCTGTATTTCAATTGGCCTTCTATTGGGTCCTATAATTGAAGTATGTAATGATTGATATTTATTAATCTTAGGCGACGAAATATAATCTTTAAATTTTCCAGGTATACAATTCCACTCTTTGTGAAATATACCAAGAGCTTTATAGCAGTCTTCAATGTTATCAAGTATTATTCTAAATCCAATGATATCTGAAATTTGCTCTAGTGATATTCTTTTTTTTTGAACTTTTCTCCAAATAGAAAAAGGAGTTTTTTCCCTGCCAATAATTTCAGCATTTATTTTGTGTTCATTTAACAATCCACTGAATTGCAATGAAATTGCATTAAAGCTATTTACTTTATCATCTTTAATTTCATCTAATCTTTTTTTTATAAGTTCTCTTGCATTGTTATTTAGAACTTTAAAAGATAAATCTTCTAGTTCATCCCTAATTCTATGCATCCCCATTCTATCTGCTAATGGTGCATAAATTTCCATAGTTTCTTTAGCGATACGTTCTTTTTTTTCAATTTTTGAAATTGCATCAATGGTCCTCATGTTGTGTAATCGATCAGCAATTTTAACAAGTAGAACTCTAATATCTTTTGAGGTTGCTATGATTAATTTTCTAAAATTTTCTGCTTTTGATGTAGATGTGGCTTGATTTTCAAAAACTGATATTTTTGTTACACCATCAACTAAATCAGCAACCTCTTGACCAAACTCATTTTTTATAGTTTCGTAAGTAGCGTGTGTATCTTCAATGGTATCATGAAGCAGTCCTGTTGCTATAGTTGCACTATCTAACTTTAGTTCTGTTAATATATTAGCTACAGCAATAGGGTGAATTGAGTATGGGTCGCCAGAATCACGTTTTTGATTTCTATGTGCTTTAACAGCAAAATTATAAGCTTTATTTAATTTTTCTGGATTTAAAAACTTATTATAAACTTTGACTTTATTTATTAACTCTTCTGAATTAAGCATTTTTAACTATAACATCAATTTATATTTGTTTGATAGATCTTAAATCTTTAATTGGTAAAGAATTAATTAAATTAACTATATTAATCTTAGATTCTGGATGTTTCCAACCCCTATCTATTTCAAATAATGGCAACAAAACAAAATTTCTCTTAGTCATTTTTGGATGAGGAGTTGTTAGTTTATTGCTGTTTATATTCAAAATTTTTTTATCATAATCAATTATATCAATATCACATGTTCGTGGATCATTTTTTTTTGATCTAACCCTGCCTAATTTTAATTCAATAAAGTTACAAATTTTTAATAATTCTAACGGTTCTAAGATTGCCTCAATTTTTATAACAATATTTATAAAATTTGGCATTAAAGGATTTGGCCAAGATTTTGATGAATAATGAGATGATACTTTTGTTATCTTAATTTTATTTTTTTCTAATTCAGACATAGCCATATGAATGTTAGTAATTTTGTTACCTAAATTTGATCCTATTGCTAAATATGATTGTTTAACTTGATTTTCTAATGTGTCTTGCTTTTTCACGATTCCAATCTCTATTTTTTTTAGTAGCTCTTTTATCAAATTGTTTTTTACCTTTTGCTACTGCTATTTCTATTTTAGCTTTTCCCTTTTTAAAATACATCTTTGTTGGAACAAGAGTAAAACCATCTCTCTGCATTTTACCAATTAATTTGTTAATTTCTTTTTTATTTAACAACAACTTTCGTTCATCAGTGGGGTTATGATTTGAATAACTGGCTTGTTTAAAAGTTGCAATATGAGAATTAATTAAAACTATTTCACCTTCTTTCTCTACAGCGTAAGAGTCTGCAATATTCACCTTTCCTTCTCTAATGGATTTAATTTCTGATCCTTTAAGAACTATTCCTGCTTCAATTAAGTCTTCAAAAAAAAAGTTAAAACTTGCTTTTCTATTTAAGCAAATAATTTTTAAACCAGAATTGGCTTTCTTGTTCATTAGAGTAGATTTGCTGATACTAAAGCTTTTTTAACAATATCCTTGGTTGGGTCTGTAACCTTGACTAAAGGTAATCTAACATCGTCATCGCAAAGACCTAAAAGTTTTGCAGCATACTTAACCGGGCTTGGATTGCTTTCTACAAACATGGAGTTATGAACGGGTTGTAAAATTTTATCTAATCTGATCGCTTCAAGCTTGCTCTCATCATTTTCTATTTTTGAGGCTTTCTGAAAATCAGAACATAACTTAGGAGCAATATTTGCAGTTACACTTATAGATCCAATGCCACCTCTGTTATTAAATTCTAAAGCGTTATCGTCATTACCTGTCAGCTGAATAAAATCAGTTCCCATTTTATCTTTTTGTTGATTAACTCTATCTAAATCACCCGTAGCATCTTTAACACCAACAATATTTTTCAATTCAAATAATCTACCCATTGTATCAACAGTCATATCAATTACAGATCTTCCAGGAATATTATAAATTATAATTGGTATCCCACATTTGTCGTTTATTGCTTTATAATGCTGATATAATCCTTCTTGAGTTGGTTTGTTATAATATGGGGTTACTATTAGAGCTGCATCCGCACCTGCTTTTTCAGCGTGTGTTGTTAGAGAAATTGCTTCTTTAGTTGAATTAGAACCAGTACCAGCAATAACTATAGTTTTTCCATCACTTTCTTTAACGCATAAATCTATTACTTTTTGATGTTCATCGTGGCTTAATGTTGGCGATTCACCAGTTGTTCCAGCAGGCACCAAACCATTAGTACCATTTGATATTTGAAAATGAATAAGCTTAATATAAGCTTCAACATCGAGCTCATTATTCTTGAATGGGGTTATTAAAGCAACATTTGATCCTTTGAACATAAATACTTATAACATAGTTTAAAGATTCATTTAGTAAATTTATGCCCAGAAAGATATTTTTTTTTATAAAATCATTATTATTAAGTTCGATAATAATAGGAAATGTATTTGCTACTGAAATATCAATAATTCCTTTAAAAAAACCTTTTTTAAATGAAGAGGCTCAGAGTGTAAAAATATCACAGGGTATTCTTAAACCCAAACCTAAACCATCCAAAAAAAAAGAGGAACCCAAAACTACAATAGTCAAAAAAGATCTAAAAAAAATTAATTTTCTTATTCCTAAAAGTAAACCTTTGGTTGTTAAAAAGAACAAGCCAGCAGTCAAGAATAAGTCAAAATACTACAGTCAAAAAGATTATGGAATTGCAAAAAAATCTATTGTGGCAATGCAAAAAAGTCAGTGGTCAACAGCACTATCACGGTCTAAAAAAGCTAAGGACAAATCTATATATAATTTTATTCAATGGAGGCATTTGCTAACCACGGGAAACCAAGCAAGTTTTTATGACTATTTAACATTTATAAAAAATAATGAAAACTACCCAAGAATAAGTAGAATTAGGTATTTAGCTGAACACAAGCTTTCAACAGATAGGATCTCACCAAATAAGATTATAGATTGGTTTAATTCTGAAGAACCATTAAGTGGTTATGGAAAACTAATACTTGGAGAAAGCTTTATATTATCTGGTGATATCGCCAAAGGTACCTCTCTAATTAAAGATGGCTGGATAACCGCAGATCTAAATAGAGCTAATATGAAATTTTTTAGGAAAAGATATAAAAAATATTTAGACGCAAATGATTATATTAAACGTGCAGATTATTTGGCTTGGGAAGGTAAATCTTGGGATTTAAAAAGAATGTTAAGATATTTACCTAAAGACTATGAGTTGCTTTATACAGCTAGACAAATTTTAATGAGCAAGTCTTATGGTGTTGACAATGCAATCAAAAATGTTCCAACAAAACTTAAAAATGATGCTGGACTAAATTACGATCGACTTAAATGGAGAAGAAAAAGAGGAAGAGTCGATGACTCTTTGGAGATTATATTTAAAGTTCCAAACAATAAAGATTATTTAGTTAGGCCAGACAAGTGGTGGAAAGAAAGAGCAATAATGACACGAGCTCTTATTTATAAGAAGAAATATGAGTCAGCTTATAAAGTTGCGAGCAAACATTCTTTGGACATAGGCCCAGAATATGCAGACGCTGAATGGATGAGTGGTTGGATTGCATTAAGCTTTTTAGATGATCCTATTTTAGCAATAGACCATTTTAATAATTTTTATCAAAATGTGAGTTACCCAATTAGTTTATCTCGTGGCGCTTATTGGCTTGGGAGATCTTATGAAAAAATTGGTGATAAAGAGCAATCTAAACAATGGTATGAAGAGGCAACTAAATATTTATCAACATATTATGGTCAACTAGCATTTTTAAAAATTAAACCCAATGAAACATTTGAGTTAGATGAACAAGCTATTGTATCTGATGATTATAGAAAATATTTTTATAAAAAAGAATTAGTAAAAATTGTTCATCTTTTAGATGAGCTAAATAAGGATAGGTATACAAAAAATATATTAAGACACTTAGCAAATGATAATATTAAAGGTGGAAGTGAAATTTTAGCAGCCGAACTTGCAACTAATATATCAAGATATGATTTTGCAATACAAGTTTCAAAGATTGCATCTTATCAAAAAAGATTTCACAATAATTTTAACTATCCAATAATAAGTACACCAGAATACGTTAATGGAAGAAAAATACCAGAAACTGCTTTTATTCTTTCTCTTATTCGTCAAGAAAGTGAGTTTGACATGAGAGCAAACAGTCATGTTGGTGCTCAGGGATTAATGCAATTAATGCCTTACACTGCTAAGCTGGTTGCCAAACAAGCAAAGTTACCCTATTCAAAATCAAGGTTAACCTCTGACCCTGAATATAATATTAATCTAGGGTCTCATTATATAGCTGGTTTAATTTTACAATATGATGGGGCCTATCCTTTTGCTGCAGCTGCTTATAACGCTGGTCCAAAAAGAGTTAAATATTGGAAAAAGATAAATAAAGACCCACAAAAAAAACAAGTTGATTTTGTAGATTGGGTTGAATTAATTAAATTTAAAGAGACAAGAAATTATGTTCAGCGTGTTATGGAAAACTATAATGTGTATAGATATATCTTGGAAAAAAAGCCTATTAAAATGAAGAACTTTTTTAAAGATCACCCTTTATTTTAATGGCGGAAGAGGAGGGATTCGAACCCTCGGTACAAGTTTCCCCGCACGGTCATTTAGCAAACGACTGGTTTCAGCCTCTCACCCACTCTTCCACTGCGACATTGATATAACCGATTGTATTGAATATTCAATATTTATAAAGTAATTCTTGAATAATATTATGAAAAATAAGTATTCAATATTCTCATTAGTTAAAAATGCTTTTTCCTATCATGAAAATTGGCAAAAAGCTTGGAAAGATCCCGCTATAAAAAAAGAATATGATGCAGTTATTATTGGTGGTGGTGGTCATGGTTTGGCAACTGCGTATTATTTAGCAAAAAAACATAATATGAAAAATATTGCTGTTGTAGAAAAAGGCTGGATTGGTGGTGGAAATACAGGAAGAAATACTACGATTATACGATCCAATTATTTATGGGATGCTAGTGCTGGTCTTTATGATCATGCATTAAAATTATGGGAAGGTTTATCTCAAGAAATAAATTACAATGTTATGTTTAGTCAAAGAGGTGTAATGAATCTTGCACATAACTTACAAGACGTTAGAGATTTAAAAAGAAGAACACATGCTAATAGATTAAATGGCATAGATGCAGTTTACTTAAGCACAAAAGAAGTTAAAAAATTTTGTCCTATCATTAATACTTCACAAGATATTCGATACCCCGTATTGGGTGGAACTTTACAAAGAAGAGCTGGTACCGCAAGACATGATGCTGTCGCTTGGGGATATGCTAGGGGTGCAGATGAAATGGGTGTAGATATAATTCAAAATTGTGAAGTTAAAGGAATTAAAAGAAACGGGGATGAAGTAGAAGGTATTGAGACAACAAAAGGTTTTATAAAAACTAAAAAAGTTGGAGTAGTTGCCGCTGGTCATTCAAGTGTATTAGCGAATATGGCAGGCTTAAGGTTGCCTTTAGAAAGTAAGCCTCTTCAAGCTCTAGTTTCAGAGCCAGTTAAACCAATTATTGATACAGTGGTAATGTCTAACGCTGTTCATGCTTATGTTAGTCAGTCTGACAAAGGTGAACTTGTAATAGGTGCTGGTACTGATGATTATATTTCTTATTCACAAAAAGGTAGTCATGATATTGTTGAGGGTACATTGAATGCAATCTTAGAGCTTTATCCAATTTTTAGTAGAATGAGAATGCTTCGACAATGGGGTGGAATAGTAGATATTTGCCCAGACGCTAGTCCTATTATTAGCAAAACAACTGTAAAGGGTTTGTATTTTAATTGTGGTTGGGGAACTGGTGGATTTAAGGCAACACCTGGATCAGGTGATTTATTTGCTCACACAATAGCAAACGATGAACCACATAAGTTAAATGCAGCATTTAATTTGAATAGGTTCATTAGTGGAGACCTTGTTGATGAACATGGTGCAGCGGCGGTAGCTCACTAATGTTTTTAATTACTTGTCCTTTTTGTGGTGAACGTGAACAAAGTGAATTTAAAGCTGGTGGTGAAGCTCATATTGAAAGACCTAAACAACCTACAGAACTAAGCGATGATGAATGGGCAGAATATTTATTTATGAGGAAAAATATTAAAGGTATTCAATTTGAAAGATGGAACCATACACATGGTTGTAGAAAATGGTTCAATATGGTTAGGGATACTTCTAACGACAAAATTAAAGCCGTATATAAAATGGGTGAAAAACCTCCTGTAAAATAATTTAATGCTGAAAAATTTAAGAGTTACAACCAGCAAGTATATTGATGAAACTTCTAGAGTTTCTTTTAAATTCAATGGAAAATCATATTTTGGATACAAAGGTGATACTCTTGCTTCAGCTCTACTCGCTAATGATGTTCATTTAGTAGGGAGAAGTTTTAAATATCATAGACCACGTGGAATAATGACTTCTGGCTCTGAAGAGCCTAATGCAATCGTACAGGTTAATAACAATACAGCACTTACAGAACCAAATGTTAGGGCTACTGAACTTGAGATCTATCACGGTCTTGAGGCAAATAGCCAAAATTGTTGGCCTAGTGTTGATTTTGATATTGGAGGTATAAATAATTTTCTATCTCCTCTTCTGCCTGCTGGTTTTTATTACAAAACTTTTATGTGGCCTGCTAACTTTTGGGAAAAATATGAATATGTAATAAGACATTCTGCTGGACTAGGAAAATCACCAACTGAGCCTGACCCAGACATATATGATCATAAATACATTCATTGTGATGTTTTGGTAATTGGAGCTGGTATTAGTGGAATTATGGCTGCAAAAACTGCAGCAAAAAATAATCTTAAAACATTGTTACTTGATGAAAAAAATGAAATTGGAGGATCTACAATTTTCCAAAACTCTGAACATATAAAAATAAATGATCAAAATTCTTCTACTTGGTTAGAAAATGAAATTAATGAATTAAGAAGTATTGAAAATTTAGAAATTAAAACAAGAACTAGTGTTGCCGCTTATCATGGATACAATTATTTATTAGCAAGAGAAAATTTAACTGATCACCTTCCAAAAAATGAAAAAAACAAAAAAATAAGACAAAGATTGTTAAAAATTAGAGCTAAAAAAGTTATTGTTGCTACTGGCTCTTTAGAAAGACCTCTAGTATTTAATAATAATGACAGACCAGGTATTATGCTTTCATCTGCAGTTAAAAAATATGCAGATTATTATGGTGTTGCAACTGGTCAAAAGAATGTATTTTTTACTAATAATGATACTGCCTATGAAAGTGTGATGTCATTAAATAAAAAAGGTATTAAAGTTGAAGCTATCATAGATATTAGAGAACAATCTAATACCGCATTTACTAAAGAAGCTGAAGATTTAGGGATTAAAATTTATAGGTCATACACAGTTGTAAATACAAGGGGTTATAAAAAAATTAATAAAATTACGATAATGGAATTATCAAGAGACGGACAATCTTTTGCTAACCAGGAGAAAATAGAACTTGATTGTGATTGTCTAGCTATTGCTGGTGGATGGACGCCAGCTGTTCATTTATTTACTCAATCTGGAGGTAAGTTAAAATTTAGAGAAAAAGATCAAGTTTTTATTCCAGATACATACCCATCAGATCAAATTAGTATTGGCTCAAGTAATGGGGATTTTGAATTAGATGATATTATAAAAAATTCTACAAAAGCTTTAAAAGAATTTCTAAATATAAAAGAAACTGAATTTGATAATTTAGAAATAAATTGTCCAAAAGATAATGAGATTAGAACTATTTGGTTACTTCCATCTAATAAAGTTTTAGGAAAAACAAAACCTTTTGTTGATTATCAAAATGATGCAACTGCAAAAGATATTAAACTTGCTCTAAGAGAAGGCTTTAGATCAATTGAACATGTAAAAAGATATACAACAACTGGAATGGGTACAGATCAAGGTAAGCTTGGTAATATGCATGCCCTTGGTATTATTGCGGAAACTGCTGGAATTAAGATGGGCGAGCTTGGAACAACAACGTTTAGACCCCCCTACACACCTTTAACATTTGGAACAATTGTTGGTCGAAATGTTGGTCAATATTTTGATACATTTAGAAGAACGCCAATGAATGACTGGCATAAAAAAAACAAAGCTGAATTTGAAAATGTAGGTCAGTGGAAAAGAGCTTGGTACTATCCAAAAAATAACGAAACTATGCATGAGTCAGTTCAAAGAGAAAGTAAAGCTGCAAGGAATAGTGCTGGCATATTAGATGCTTCAACACTTGGTAAAATTGACATTCAGGGCACTGACGCTTCAGAATTTTTAAATAGAGTTTATACAAATGCATGGTCAAAACTAGCCATAGGAAAATGTCGTTATGGTTTAATGCTTAATGAAGATGGTATGGTTTATGATGATGGAGTTACAACTAGACTTGATGAAAATCATTATATCATGACAACAACAACTGGTGGTGCTGCAAACGTATTAGGAAAATTAGAAGATTACCTTCAAACAGAATGGCCTGAGCTAGATGTTTATTTGTCATCAGTAACCGATCATTATGCAACAGCTAGTATTTGTGGACCAAATAGTAAAAAAATTTTAAATAAATTAATACCTGATCTTGATCTTTCAGATGAAAGCTTTCCACACATGTCTTTCAAGAACACAAAAATTGATAATATCAAATGTAGGATTATGCGTATTAGTTTTACAGGTGAGCATAGTTATGAAATCAATATTCAGGCGAACTATGGTGAAGATTTGTGGAAGAAATGCATGGAAGCAGGTGAAGAGTTTAATATCACTCCTTATGGTACTGAGACAATGCACTTATTAAGAGCTGAAAAAGGATTTATTATTGTTGGCCAAGATACTGATGGAACAATGACACCTATAGATTTACAAATGGATTGGATTGTTAGTAAAAAGAAATATGACTTTATTGGTAAAAGATCTCTTTATAGATCTGACACCATGAAAGATGATAGAAAACAATTAGTAGGTTTAGTGACAGATAATCCAACTGAAGTTTTAGAAGAAGGAGCTCAGATAGTTGCTAATACAAACCGAACACCTGTTGAGATGTTAGGTCACGTTACATCAAGTTACTATAGTCCTAATTTAAATAAATCAATTGCACTGGCAGTAGTTAGAGGTGGAAAAAATATGCTAGGACAAAAATTATTCATTCCTATGGAAGATAAAAATATTAATGTAACTATTGTTGACCCTGTTTTTTTTGATAAAGAAAATGTGAGGTTAAATGCTTAATTATAAAACCTCTATTAAGGGAGGCATAACTTATTCTGATTTAGTAATTAAAGAAATTAAACCTATTATGAAATTGATTATAAGAGGTAAAACAAAAGATTTTATTACGGCTATTGGTAAAAATCTTAATATGGCCTTACCTACTGAAGCTAATACATCAACAAAAGCAGAGAAATTAACTGCATTTTGGTTAAGTCCTGATGAATGGATGTTGATATCAAATGAAACTGTGAATGAGAATAATAACACTTATCATGTTGAAGATGAATTAATCAAAAATATATCTAAAGTTAAATTGGGAGCAGTAACTGATGTGAGTGACCAATTTGTAATGCTGAATATAAAAGGCAGTAAAGTTTTTGATTTATTTGCTACAGGGTCGCCTTTTAACTTTAATGAATTTAAAAATAAGAAAGGTTCAGTTGTTCAGACAATTTTATCTCATATTGATGTAATTATTTATCTTACGGAAATAAATGAGGTAAATTTATTTGTTAGACGCTCTTTTTCTCAACATTTACACTCTTGGATGAGTGATAGTGCGTCAAGGTTATAACCTTATATTTTCTTAAATCTTTGCTATATGAGGTGTATGAAAAAAATACTCCTTGTGGTGCTATTAGCACTTTTACCCTTCTCTCTTAACGCAGAATCTAAACTTGATCAGATTATATCTACTGGTGAGTTAAAAGTTGGAACTACAGGCGACTGGGATCCAATGACGATGAAGGATCCAGCTACTAATAAGTATGTTGGTTTTGATATTGATGTAATGAGTGAACTAGCAAAAGATATGGGTGTAAAAATTACTTTTGTACCTACAGAATGGAAAACTATTGTTTCAGGAATTACTGCAGGAAGATATGATATTTCTACAAGTGTAACTAAAACTCCAAAAAGAGCAGAAGTTGCTGGATTTACAGATACTTACTACAAGTATGGAACTGTTCCACTAGTACTTAAAAAGAATTTAAAAAAATATTCAACGTGGAACTCTTTGAACAATAAAGGTGTAACTATTGCTACAACACTTGGGACCTCTCAAGAGGAAAAAGCTAAAGAATTTTTTCCAAAATCTAAATTGCAATCAGTTGAATCTCCTGCAAGAGACTTTCAAGAAGTATTAGCTGGAAGAGCAGATGGAAACATTACAAGTTCAACAGAGGCCAATAAATTAGTTATAAAATACCCTCAATTAGCAATTGTTCCTGATGGAGAGAAAAATCCTGCCTTTTTAGCAATGATGGTTGGTAAGAATGATCAAATTTGGAATGATTATGTTAATGCGTGGATTAAGGATAAGAAATCATCTGGTTTCTTTAATAAACTACTCGCTAAATATAATTTAAAAAGCTTATAAAAAATTAGATATTAATCTCTAATTCATTATAACTTTAAGAGTGAAAAATTTACTTTTTTTACTTTTAATTTTACCCCTTAACTCTTGTAGTGGTCAAGAGTTAGGGTGGTTTATTCTTTCACCTAATAATGTTGAGGGATTAACTAACCTAAAATTTTTACTAAGTGGTTTAACAACAACTATTTATATCTCAGTAATATCTATAATTATTTCTGCAATTTTAGGTTTTATTGTTGCAATACCCTCTTTAGCTAAAAATAAATTTTTAACATACATAAACATTGGATATGTAGAAATTGTAAGAGCAATACCTCTACTTGTTTTAATTTTATGGATTTATTACGGTCTACCTATAATGACTGGTTTAAGTTTCAGTCCATTTGTGTCTGGAATAATTGCACTAGCAATAAGTGAGAGTGCTTTTCAAGCAGAAATCTTTAGAGCAGGCATAAACTCAATTAAAAAATCACAGTGGGAAGCAGGTTCGTCACTAGGTTTAACTTTCTATAAAAGATTAAGATTAGTAATCCTTCCACAAGCAATTAAAAACATCCTTCCTGCATTAGGTAACCAGTTTGTATATGTGTTAAAGATGTCTTCATTAGTATCAATTATAGGTATTGGTGACTTAACAAGAAAAGCTAATGAATTAGTTGTGTCAACTTATAGACCGTTAGAAATTTATACATTTTTAATTTTAGAGTATTTAATTTTAATATTAATTGTTTCATTCTTTGTGAGAAAATTAGAAAAAAAACTTGAACAAGATGGAAATAATTAATGAATAATTTAAATAATACAAATTACGATATAGACCTAAGTGATGGTGTTATTACATTTAAAAACATTAATACTACACTTGGTTTTGTTAGATATAATGAGACAGCTGAAGTAGAATATATTTTTGTTAATCCCATGTTTAGACGTCAAGGACTTGCTAAAAAGCTACTAAGTATTGTTGAGGAAAAAACTAAACTCAAACCTACGCCTCAAGACCCAATCAGTCCCCTAGGTGAAAAACTTTTTAAGATCAACTAAATAGAGGTTAGTTAAAATTCTGAGATACCAGGTAACAACATTCTTTATCTTGAGCTTAGTTAATAATATCGATTAACGTTTAAATTATTTTTGAAAGCTTATCCTTCATTGTTAATTTAAGTTTTTTTAGCGTTCTTAAATCATACCAAGTTTTTTGTCCTCTTTTTGATTTTCTTTCTTTTTCAGCAATATTTACTTGTTTTTTAAGATCTTTATGTATTTCTTTAATTTTCATGATTTAATAAATTTCTTCTTTCATATAAATCAAAATTAATTAACAAGAATTAAAACAGTAAACTTTACCCGTGACAGAGTGTAAGTAGGTAATCCAGGGCACCGGGTAACAGAACGCCCCTTATCACTCTCCTACTTCTCTTTATTTATAATGCTGATTAACGTTTAGATTACTTTTTGTCGGGCACAGGTCGGGATTTTACTTAAAAGTTTTTTAAAATATTCCTTCTAAATATTTAATTATATTTTTGTTTTTCGTTTCATAATCACCATAACATTTAGTTAGTGCTATACCATGATAAGTTTTTGAGGGTTCTCCTTTTTTACATCCTGATTGAGTTAAATTTAAAAATTTAACAGAATTTAAATTTGAAAATGATGAATAATCTTTTGGAGAATTATATTCATCTTTATCATGTGTTATAATAAATGCATTTAGTTTTGATAAATCTTCAACAAAACCATAATATCTTACGTCTTCCCACCAAGGCCAATCTTTTCTATTTTTAACTGTACCACCAGCTCCTGGGTGAAGACCTATAACACCTTTTGCTAGTTCAGGAAATTCTGCTTTTATTTTAATTGATTGCCAACCACCAGAGGAGTGACCTGCAAGAATAATGTTTTCGAATCCTTCTTCTATAAAGCTATCAACTTTTTTTTTAATAACTCTTCGTCTTTGATTTTGTTTTTGTTTATTAATTAAAGGGGTTCCATCTTTATCTTTTAATTCTATTGCTAGTTTTCCTGATTTTTCATGGGCTTTCCACATTTTAGTTTGTTCTTTTTTTGACCACCCTTTTGCGCCTGTACAAAGACGATAGATTTTTATATTAAAATTTCTTATCTTTTTATTATGCAGATATCTTATAACTCTAGGAACATTGTTCGAAGGACTTGTGCACTTGTCAGTCACCTGATCATAATCAGAACCATGATTATAAATAATTAAAATAGTATTTTTTTTATCAGTTATTTGATCTTTAGAATAAACTTTTCCTTTAGTATCAACAAAACCATTGTTTTTTGAAATTTTTTTTAATTCTTTATCAAATTTTGAGTCTGCATAAGCATTCACACTCAACCACAAGCCCAGAACCACGATCCCTAAAAGTTTTTTCATTTAACTTTTGAAACAATAAAATCTAAAATTTGAGGATAGTAATCTTGAAAACAAGAATAATAAAGCATTACATGCCCTCTAGCTTTTTTCTTCATTTCTTTCTTTTCTTTTTTATCAACTGGCTTAAATCCTTTATGTTTTTTTTTAACATCATGGGTCTCTTCCCATCCCGCTTGCATTCTTGGCAAATCTTTACACAGTTTTCCATTTACAGAAATTTCTCTACCATTTTTTGCATTGTGACCAGCTAATTCAATCATAGTGGCACCCGGTATATCTCCTATCCATTTTAAATATTTGTAATCACTATGCCAGTCTGCATGACCGTCAACGGGACTTGAAAAACTAATTGAAGAAAGTTCTTTAAAAGTTTTTATTTCATCAATTAACATTTTTCTTATAGGCCCATTTGGCTTTCTGTCCCAACAATTAGGCATATAAGCGATAGCACTGTTAAAAGCATCAGGGTATTTTCCTTTAAGTCTAAGTGCGTTCCATGCACCACAAGAATGTCCTGATAAAAATATTTGGTTTCTAGGTGTGCCTTTACTTGCAAAATAATCTATAGCTTCCTTTGTTCTTTTTTCTCTTAAATAAGTAGGAAAATTATTTATAACACAGTCATACCATGGAGGATGATAACCTCCTCTAAGTTTCCATCCACAAGCATATCCAATTTCTTTCCCTTTAAAAGGATCATTCTTTTTGTCAATTAAACTTCCATTCATCCATAAAACGGTTTCTTTTCCTTTAATATTTTTTCCAGAAAGATTAGGTGCCATTAATTTTGCTAAGCTAGAAGCCCAGCCTGGTCCCCAGCTTTTATCCCATCCCCACCCACCATGATTGAAAATAATTATGATTTTGTTTTCTGGGTTTTCAATATCTCTACCTTTCTGAATTTTTAATTTTTTTCCATCTGACCAAACAAAAGCATCAAAATTATTTGGCCTATGGTCGTTAGCAAAAGAAGTATTAGTCCACAACAAACTCAGAACTATAATCCCTAAAATCTTTTTCATGAACCACGATCCTAGCACCAATATCTTTGTCGGGCTAGTGTCGGGATTTTAGGTAATTTTGTACCCTCTAGTATTTCAACTTTGTTGCAAAATAAGGATTATAGAAGCACGGTCTGGGGCACTGGGTAACAGAACGCCCCTTCACACTCTCCTACTTCTCTTTATTTATAATGCTGATTGGTATTTTAATTGCGCCTGTTCACACATAGCTCACAATTTTTAGTTTAAAAGTATCTTTTTTGCCTTATCAAATTCATCTTGAGTTATTGCACCAGCATCTAGTAGCTCTTTCAAACCTTTTATCTGACCTACAATGTCACCTTTATTTGCATCTGTAGATTTTTTAACCTTTTTAGTTCCTGCTTTTTCAACATTAATTGATGCCTGTGTAAAGTTTTCTTCAGGGTTAAGTGTTAGTCCACCTTTAACTTTATTAAGTTTATTAAATCGATCAACTAAATTTGCTGAAATGCTAATATACTTTTTTAAAAACTCCTCATGTTTTGGGTAATTCATAACCTTTTGCATATGAAATTCATTTGTGTCCCATTCTAAACTTTTAGGCTTTGGTACTCCATCAAGTTCAGGGTTATAATAGTATTCTGACTCATATAATCTTGATCCCTTTGCATAATCATGTTTGCTATAAACAAATATATCTGGACTTTTTATTTTATTTGCAATTTCATAGTCTCTAACTTCTTTCCAAAAGCCTTTGTTAGCCCCAATATCAGATCTCGAATGATTTACCATCCAGCAAGCAAACTTCTTATTAGCTAATTTTTTTTTTATAAAATAAACATTTGTTCTCTTGCACATTTTTCCAGGGTTCCACCATTCCCATTGAGTGCCACCTGTTGCCATAATTTTTATTGACCACCTTAGAACTCCAGTATCTTCATCAATTTGAACCAACATAACGTCTCTAAATTCTTTTGATTTTTTAATTACTGCAACTGTAAATTTTCCTGGTGGTAACGGAAACTTATCTCTTTTTCCAAAAGATACTTCATTTTCAACTATGTCACCTACTTTGGCAGAGAATTTTGCTGCGTAAGCATTTGCACTCAACAACAAACCCAGAACCACGATTCCTAAAAGCTTTTTCATGTATTAGATCCTAGCACAAAATCAGTTCATATACAGTTCACAATTTCACTCAAACTTTAAATAGGTTCTAGATTAGGTTGCATCAACATCGTTGCAAAATAAGGATTATAGAAGCACGGTCTGGGGCACTGGGTAACAGAACTACCCTTCTAACTTTAATTTTTCTTAGATTTTCTATAATCCCAAGGGTAGTCAAACTCCATAGACCACATGCCTATTTTATTGATTCTTGCATAATCTTCATCACTTACAAACTTTTTTGAATATCTTCTGTACGCAAATGCATAGCCACTTTTAACTAAATAGCTTGATAGGCTTTCATTATTAACAAAACATTCTGCTAGTGTTCTTTTGTATTGATCTTTTCCTTCACTAATACATTCAACATTATTATTTCCAATTTTATCAATAAGAATTTGCTTTGCTGTAACACCACAAAAAACTTTAATACCTTCTTTAAGACAAGTTTGTTTCAATTCAGGTGTATCTATTCCAGTAAATCTAATTTTTTCTCCATTAAGATGAATTGTATCTCCATCAACAATTTTGATTGTTTGAGATTTAACTTGGTTAATAGTTAAAATGAATATTAGTACTGAAACACTAATAAGAAAAATGGCTTTTCTTTTGTTTAAAAACATTATTTAAAAAGTATCCAATAAAGATGATTACTGCAATACCCATAAACCAATTGGTTGCCATGATGGTGTAAAAAATATCCTCGTAATCTCCACCTTTAATATTAATTACATACCATAATGATAAGAAAGGAAATGCGGTTAATCTTAGAACGCTTAAGTAAAGACTGTAAACTGGCTTTTTAAGTGCCTGAAAAACTGCCGTTGTAATAAAGAACACAGGATAAATAGGAGCAATTAATGCAGCAACTTTTAAATATATAGCACCATGATAAATGGCTTCTGCATTATCTGTAAATTGAGATACAAATAACTCTGCACCGAAGAATAAAATGATACCCGCTACAGCCATGAATGATGATCCAAAAAATAATGCTTTAGTATAAAGCTCTCTTATACGGTTGTAATTTTTAGCACCAAAGTTTTGTCCACCAATAGAAAGTACTGCTGTATTTAAACCAATTACTGGAAGCAAAAAAACTTGCTCAACTCTTAAAGCTGCACCATAACCTGCTGTTGCAAGGTCACCAAATTGTCCAATAAAATATAAAATATTAAAAATACCTACACCAATAAACAACATACTAATCATTATTGGCATTGCTTGTGAGAACAATTCTTTAAGAAGAATAAATTTAGGAATAAAGCATTTAATAGATAGATACTTTCTTAATTTACATGAGTTAATTTTGTAAGCTAAATAAATTGTACCAATAGATTGAGCAATAACAGTTGCTATTGCTAGACCACCTATACCATAAGCTGGAACAATTCCGTATCCCCAGATAAATAATGGGTTTAAAAAAATATTTAAAAAGAAACTAAAGATAAGAACATTTCTATAGCTCTTAGTATCGCCCTGTGCATTCAAAGCTCCATTTAAAGATATTTGGATCATAACTATAAATGTTCCATAAAAAATTATATCTAAATATTCTCTAGTTAAAGCGATACCAGTGGCATCAGAACCCATGACACCCAAGAGAAAATCTGAAGCATTTAATCCAAATAAAGTAACGACAACTGACGTGACCAATGCAAAAATTACTGATTGGGCAATAAATAGTGATGCTTTATTAATCTTTTTAGCACCTAATAAGTTACCAATGCCAGAGTTAGTTGCAGCACCAATACCAACGCCAACAGCAATGATGACAAAATAAATTGGAAATGATTTGGCTATTGCACTTATAGCTTCTGCAGAAATTCTACCCGCAAACCATGTATCAACTAAATTATAGAATGTTTGAAACAAAGAACCGACACTAGCTGGAATAGTTACTTTTTTAAGTAGTGACCAAATTGGATCTTTGGTTAAATTTATGGCTTTAGACAATTGTTTTTCCTATTTAAATTCTTTTTGAAATATATGCTTTGAACCACTCTTTTTAGCAAGGTTTATTTGTTTTTGTCTCATTCGAAATCTCTCTTTTTGAGTTTGAGTTAAATTATCATGACAGTTTACACATGAAACACCCTCCTCATATTTTTTAGACTTCTTATCTTTTAGTGAAACAGGTTTTCTACATCCACTGCATATTGAGTATGTGCCAGTTACCAATCCATGTTTAACACTGATTCTGTTATCAAAAACAAAGCATTCCCCATTCCATAGACTTTCTTTTTTCTTAACATTTTTTAAGTAATTTAAAATTCCACCTTTTAATTGATAAACATTTTTAAAGCCTTTTTTTTCTAAAAATACTGAAGCTTTCTCACATCTTATTCCACCAGTACAAAACATTGCAATTGGCTTTGTTTTTTTTAGTTTATTTAAGTATTTTGGAAATTCTCTAAAATTATCAACATCAGGATTAACAGATCTTTTAAAGGTACCCACATTATACTCAAATGGTTTTCTAGAATCTAAAACTAATGTTTCTTTATCACCAATCAACTTATTCCATTTATTAGGATCTACATGATTATCTTTTTTATTTTTTGATGATAAAGAAAGACCCATTGGAACTACTTCTTTTTTAATCTTAACTTTTGGTTTATGAAACGGTTGAAATTTACTTTTTGAAATATTTTCACTATCAAACTTTTTAAAATCTAATATTTTTTTAATCTTTGTGATGGTTGACTTTAGATCACTAGCTTTTCCTGAGATTGTTGCATTTACTCCTTCACTAGCTATAATTATTGTTCCTCGGATATTTTTTTTAATTAAATAATCTTGTAATAAAACCTTATTTTTTTTTAAAGAGGTAAGTTTTTTAAATTTGTAAAAACCAAATACATCGAACATTATAACACTCTACAAACAGTCATTCCATCACCTAAAGGTACAATAATTTGTTCCACTCTTTTATCGTTTGCAACATAAGTATTAAAATCTCTGATATTTATTGTGTACTTATCTAAATTATCTTCATCAGCAACTTCACCATGCCATAGGACATTGTCTACAATAATCAACCCACCTTTCTCCAATAACTTCAGTGATCTTTCATAATATTCTTTATAATTCATTTTATCAGCATCAATAAAAACCATATCAAATTTACTATTCTTTAATTCATCTAAACTATCTAATGCAGGCTTAACAATTGTTTGAATTTTATTATTCAGATTAGCTTTTTTAAAAAAAACTAATGCGATTTTGTTCGTTCCCTCATCTTTATCTAGCGCTACAAGTTTACCATCATCTGGTAATGCTAATGCTATAGAAAGTGCACTTAACCCAGTAAAAGTACCAATCTCAAGTACATTTTTAATGTTAGAAGTTTTTATAATCAAATGAAGAAAATGGCATTGAGATATTGCTACTTGCATTCTCTTAACGTCTCCAAGTGTATTATTGTAATCGATTATTTCTTGCTGAATGGGATTTAACTTTAAACTAAAATTATTTATATATTTTTCAAGTTTTTCAGTAATTTCAAGGTTCTTACCCATGATATTAAAGTTTCTTCTTCAATATCTCATTTATTAATTGAGGGTTAGCTTTACCACTTGAAGCTTTCATTACTTGACCCACAAAGAAACCAAACAGTTTTTCTTTGCCATTCTTATATTCAATAGCTTTTTCCCTGTTATCATTGATAATCTTATCTATTAAAGCCTCTAATGCTTTAGGGTCGCTTTCTTGCTTTAAACCTTTTTCTTCAACAATTATTTGGGGATCTATGTCTCCATCCATCATTAACTCAAATATTGTTTTAGCTATTTTGCCAGAAATTGTTCCATTCTTAATTAGATTAATTAACTTTGCCAAATTTTTTGCACTTATTGGGCTTTCAGATATTTCTAAATTTTTATTGTTTAATACAGCAAACAATTGACCCGTAATCCAGTTAACTGCTAACTTCATATCTTGGTTCTTACCCATCTTTGCAACTACTTCTTCAAAGTATTTCGCTGTTTCAATATCAGATACTAAAATTGTTGCTTCGTAAGAAGACACTTTAAACTTATCAATAAATCTTTTCTTTTTTTCGTCTGGCAGTTCAGGGATATCTGCTTTAAGTTTTTCAATAAATTCATCAGTTACTTCTAATGGTAATAAATCTGGATCTGGAAAATATCTATAATCATGAGCATCCTCTTTAGATCTCATAGATCTTGTTTCATTTTTTTTAGTATCAAATAACCTTGTTTCTTGGTCGATTGTTTTACCTTCTTCAATTAAATCAACTTGTCTGTTAGCTTCATAATCAATAGCCATTTGCATAAATTTAATTGAGTTAACATTTTTAATCTCACAACGAGTTCCAAGTTTATCTGAACCTTTAATTCTAACAGAAATATTAACGTCAGCTCTTAATGAACCTTCTTGCATATTTCCATCACACGTACCGAGATATCTCATAATAGATCTTAATTTTTTAACATAAGCACTAACCTCATCTGGAGTTCTCATGTCTGGTTTACTAACAATTTCCATCAAAGCTACACCTGATCTGTTTAAATCAACTAATGTATTTTGTGGGTCCATATCATGAATACTTTTTCCAGCGTCTTGCTCTAGGTGTAATCTTTCAATTCCTACTTCCTTTTGACCATGCGCCATATCAAGAACAACTGTACCCTCTCCTACTATTGGATATTTAAATTGTGAAATCTGATAACCTTGTGGAAGGTCTGCATAAAAATAATTTTTTCTATCAAAAACTGATCTTTTATTAATTTGAGCTCTTAAACCTATGCCCGTTTTAATTGCTTGTTTTACACAGTACTCATTAATAACTGGAAGCATTCCTGGAAATGCCGCATCAACTAAACTTACTTGCGTATTAGGTTCAGCACCAAATGTTGTTGATGAAGATGAGAATAATTTTGAATTTGATGTAACTTGAGCATGAACTTCAAGGCCAATTACTACTTCGTAAACATTGTCTCGTCTTTCGATTAAATATTCTGAATTATCTTTAGTCATTTATTTAATCCACCAATCAGTAATTGTATTTTTAAACTGGATTTTTTCTTCCATAGCATAAGCAATGTTTAAAATATTTTGTTCATCAAAAGCTTTACCAATAATTTGTAATCCCAATGGATAACCCTTAGCATCCACACCTGCTGGAATAGAAATCGCAGGTAATCCAGCTAAATTAACTGGAACTGTGAATATATCATTTAAGTACATTGAAACTGGGTCATTAGTTTTTTCACCAATTTTAAAAGCAGCACTTGGTGTTGATGGGGTTAAAATTGCATCAACTTTTTTGTAAGCTTCATCAAAATCATTTTTAATTAATTTTCTAACTTTTTGTGCCTTTAGATAATAAGCATCATAATAACCAGAGGATAAAACATATGTTCCTATCATTATTCTTCTTTGAACTTCGCTACCAAAACCTTCAGATCTTGTTTTTTCGTACATATCAATAAGGTTTTCACCTTTAGATCTAAAACCATACTTGACGCCATCATATCTAGCTAAGTTTGAAGAAGCTTCAGCTGGAGCTACTATATAATAAGCAGGTAAAGCATAATTTGTATGAGGTAATGAAATTTCAACAATTTCAGCACCACAATCTTTTGCATACTCAATTCCCTTAGTCCATAAATCTTCTATCTCTTTTGGCATTCCATCAACTCTATATTCTTTTGGAATTCCAATTTTCTTACCTTTAATATTGTTTGTTAATTCTTTACTGTATTCATTTCTTTTAAAATCAATTGATGTTGAATCTTTTTCATCATAAGTACTGATCACTTCTTGAAGCAATGCACAATCTTTTACATCTTTAGACATTGGCCCTGCTTGATCTAATGAAGATGCAAAAGCAACTATTCCGTATCTTGAGCAACTTCCATAAGTTGGCTTTAATCCAACTGTACCTGTAAATGAAGCAGGTTGTCTAATAGAGCCACCAGTATCAGTTCCAATTGTAATAGGTGTTAAATTAGCTGCTAGAGCTGATGCAGAGCCTCCTGAAGAGCCTCCTGGTACCAAACCTTTATCTACTGGACTTTGTACATTTCCAAAAAAACTAGTTTCATTAGATGAGCCCATTGCAAATTCATCACAATTTAACTTACCAAGTAATATTGCACCTTCATTCCAAATATTTTGAGTAACAGTAGACTCGTACGGTGGAATAAAATTATTTAAAATTTTACTACCTGCTGTAGTTTTTATATCTTTGGTGCAAAACAAATCTTTAACTGCCATTGGAACGCCCGGAAGCTTTAAATCAAAATTAGGTTTTTGATCAAAACTTTTAGCTTTCAAAAGTGCATTAGAAAAATCTTCTGTTATGTATGCATTTAAATCTCTAGACTTTTCTCCTCTATCAATAAAAGCTTTAGCAGTTTCTTCAGAAGAAATTTTTTTATCTTTAATATTTTTAACTAATTCAGTTAAAGTGAGCGATGTGATATCTGACATTATTCAACAACCCTTGGTACAACAAAAAAATCTTCATTTTCTTCTGGTGAGTTTTTTAATATTTGATCTCTTATATTTTTACTCTTAACTTCATCAGCTCTTAATTTTAATGTGGTTTCTGCAACAGAGGTTAAAGGTTCAACATTGTCAGTATTGAGTTCATTCAATTTTTCA
This sequence comes from Candidatus Pelagibacter sp. uisw_138, assembly GCF_059512485.2. Classification (NCBI taxonomy): domain Bacteria; kingdom Pseudomonadati; phylum Pseudomonadota; class Alphaproteobacteria; order Candidatus Pelagibacterales; family Candidatus Pelagibacteraceae; genus Candidatus Pelagibacter; species Candidatus Pelagibacter sp. uisw_138. The sequence continues at coordinate 692,402 of NZ_CM183453.2, forward strand.
ATGAAATCAAATATAGAGTTAAGATCTCCAGCTAATTTATTAGCTTTTGCATCATCAACTGAGATTCTTGATAATTTAGATATATGCTTTATTGTTTTAAGATTAATTGTCATGTGGTAATTAAATATGTTGGCAAACTATCACTTAAGTATAAAATATACAATATGATCACAATTGAAGATTTTAAAATAAAATACTCAAATAAGGTAAGATTTATTGGTTTAGATTTAGGATCTAAAAGAATTGGCGTCGCAATTTGTGATGAAAGACAATCCATAGCCACACCCTTTAAAACCATAAACAAAACCAACACAAACGAACTAATTGATGAACTTAAGATAATAATTAAAGATAATAATATTGGTGGAATAATTGTAGGGAACCCAGTTAATATGGATGGCAGTCTAGGAAGATCTGCTCAATCAGTTAATGACGTTGCATCAAATATATCAAAATCTATAGACCTGCCTGTAATATTGTGGGATGAGAGACTTTCAACAGTTGGCGCATTTAATCTATCAAGTTTATTAGACGTTAATGTTTCAAAAAGAGTTAAAACAATTGATCAAAACGCTGCAGCCTTTATTTTACAAGGGGCAATAGACTTTTTAAATAATTAATACTTGCCATAGTGATGGTTAATAGTTATAGAGTTAATTTTAATGGCAACCAAAATAAATAAAGCTATTAAGATTTCTCAAAAACACCTCCTAGGTATTCAAGATCTTTCAATTAATGATGTTAATTTCATTCTAGAAGAAGCTAAAAGTTTCATTAAATTAAATCAAAGTAAAAATAAAAGATTAAATGTATTAAGTGGTAAAACTCAAATTAATTTGTTTTTTGAACCCTCCACTAGAACACAAAGTTCATTTGAATTAGCGGGGAAAAGATTAGGTGCAGATGTTATGTCAATGAATATGGCTAACTCAGCAATTAAGAAAGGTGAAACACTAATAGATACCGCAATGACTTTAAATGCAATGCATCCAGATATAATTGTAATTAGACACCAAGATTCAGGTGCATGTAATCTTTTATCCCAAAAAGTAAATTGTGCAGTACTTAATGCTGGTGATGGAAGCCGTGAACACCCCACTCAAGCTTTATTAGATGCTTTAACAATTATAAATCGTAAAAAGAAAATTGAAGGTTTAAGAGTTGCGATTTGTGGTGATATAACTCATTCACGTGTTGCGAGATCAAATATTTATCTTCTAAATATGTTGGGTGCAGAAGTTAACATTATAGCACCATCAAACTTAATGCCAAAAGAAATAGAAAAGTTTGGAGTTAATACATTTACAGATATGAAAAAAGGTCTGAAAGATTGTGATATTGTAATGATGCTAAGGTTACAAAGTGAAAGGATGACTAGTTCTTTCTTGTCTTCAAATAGAGAATACTATGAATATTATGGACTAACTCCAGATAAGCTTGCTCATGCAAAAGATGATGCTTTGATTATGCATCCAGGTCCAATGAATAGAGGGATCGAAATTGATACAAAATTGGCGGATGACATTAACAGAAGCGTAATTAAGGAACAGGTTGAACTAGGTGTTGCTGTTAGAATGGCTTGTTTAAAAATATTTTGTGAATAAATGAAAAAACAATACTTTATAAATGCAAATATAATTGACCCTTACAATTATATAAATGAGAATGGTGGATTAATTATTGGAGAAGATGGTTTAATTGAGGCTATTGGTAAAAAAGTAAATTCTAATAACATTCCTTCAAGAGAAAAAGTAATAGACTTAAATGGCAAATATATATTCCCAGGTCTTGTTGATATGCGCGTCTTTGCAGGTGAACCTGGTTACGAATATAAAGAAAATTTTAGAACACTAAGTAATGCAGCACTTGCAGGTGGTGTTACTTCAGTTGTTACTATGCCTAATACTGATCCAATTATAGATAACGTTTCAATAGTAGATTTTTTAAAAAGACGTGGAAGAGATAAGTCTAGAATTAATGTTTTTCCAAGTGCCGCTCTTACAAAAAACATTGAAGGAACTACCATGACTGAATTTGGTCTACTTCAAAGCAGAGGAATAATTGGATTTACCGATGGAGTTAAAACAATTCAAAATACTAGACTGATGTCTCGTATAATGAACTCAACAAAAGATTTAGGCACACTGATTATGCAGCATGCTGAAGATTATGATTTATCTAAAAATGGAATGATTAATTCTGGAATTATTGCAACCAAGCTTGGGTTATCTGGAATACCTGCTGTTGCCGAAAGAATAATTATTGAAAGAGATTTAACGTTACTTGAAAACATTAAATGCAGATATCATATATCACAAATCTCAGCCGCAAAATCAGTTGAAATTATTGAGGAAAGAAAAAATAAAGTTAAATTCACGACAGGTGTCTCCATAAATAATCTTTCATTAAATGAAAATGATATAGGAGATTTCAGAACCTTTTTAAAATTATCACCACCATTAAGAACTGAAGAAGATAGAATTGCTTTAGTACAAGGATTAAAAGATGAAATGATAGATGTTATTGTATCTGATCACAAACCAGAAGATGAAGAACAAAAAAGATTAACGTTTGCACAAGCATCTACAGGAGCTTCTGGAATAGAAACGCTTTTATCACTAAGTCTAGAGTTATATCACAATGGCTCTGTTAAATTAGAAACCATAATTAAAGCCTTAACATCAAACCCTGCAAAAATTTTAAAAATTGATAAGGGTAATCTTTCAGTGGGTAATGAGGCAGATTTTTGTATTGTAGACATTGATAAGCCATGGGTTGTCAAAAAAGATAAGCTTATATCCAAATCAAAAAATACCTCCATTGAAGACAAAAAACTCCAAGGTAAAGTCACAAATACATTTGTAAAAGGTGAAGAATTATTTAAGTTATAATAATGGAATATTTAATTATTGCATTAAGCTCATATTTATTAGGATCAATACCTTTTGGTTTTATACTTACAAAAATATTTTTAAAAAAAGATATTAGAGATATTGGCTCAGGAAACATTGGAGCTACAAATGCTCTTAGAACAGGTAATAAAACATTAGGTTACACAACTTTATTACTGGATATAACAAAAGCTGTATTACCTGTTTTATATGTAAAATTTAATTATCCCGATTATATCTTTATTGCATCATTAAGCGCGTTTTTAGGTCACGTTTTTCCAGTATGGCTTAAGTTTAAAGGGGGCAAAGGTGTTGCAACATATGTTGGAATATTATTTTCAATAAACATAATTTTGGGTTTAGTATTTATTATTAGTTGGGCTGGTACATTTCTTATTTCAAAATATTCATCACTTTCATCACTAATTGGTAGTTTAATGGTTCCAATGTATTTAATAATTTTTGAAAATTATAATTCAATTTTTTTCATAATAATGTTTGTGCTCATATTCTACACACACAGAAAAAACGTCAAACGATTAAAAAATAAAGAAGAAACCAAGACTAAAATTTATTGATTTGACTATCTAAGTCTTATAAGTAATTTGTTTAGTAATGAATCTTGTAGTCGTAGAAAGCCCAGCTAAAGCAAAAACTATAAATAAATATCTAGGTGATGATTATATTGTATTAGCAAGTTATGGTCATATTAGAGACCTTCCCTCAAAAAATGGTTCTGTTGATCCAGAAAATAATTTTAAAATGGAATGGGAAGTAGATAGTTTTTCTAAAAAATATCTTAAAGAAATTACAGATGCAGCTAAAATTTCATCAAAAATTATATTAGCAACTGACCCTGACCGTGAGGGAGAGGCGATAGCTTGGCATGTTAAAGAATATTTAAATGAGAAAAAATTAATTAAAGACAAACATGTAGAAAGAGTTGTTTTTAATGAAATTACAAAAAAAGCTGTTATTCATGGAATTGAAAACCCACGACAAATAGAGCCACTACTTGTTGATGCCTATATGGCTAGAAGAGCCTTAGACTATTTAGTTGGCTTTAACATATCACCAATTTTATGGACAAAGTTACCTGGTTCTAAATCTGCAGGTCGTGTGCAGTCAGTTGCCTTAAAATTAATTACAGAACGAGAACATGAAATTGAGCTTTTTGATCCTGAAGAATTTTGGACTTTAAGTGTTCAATTCAACGATAATGATAAAAATTCTATATTAGCAAGTATCACTCAATTGAATGATAAAAAAATTGAAAAATTTTCTTTTAAAAATAAAGCTGAAATTGATAAAGCAATGGATGAAGTTAAGTCTAAGAAGTTCAATATAAATGACATCTCAAGCAAAGTTGTTAACAGAAACCCTTCGGGCCCTTTTACTACCTCTACATTACAGCAAGTTTCTTCTGGTAGACTGGGATTTGGAGCATCACGTACAATGCAAATAGCTCAAAAACTTTATCAAGGTATAGAAATAGACGGTGAAACTATTGGTCTTATCACGTACATGCGGACAGATGGCACCAACTTATCTACGGACGCTATAGACACCTTTAGGAAATATATAAAAAATGAGTTTGGCGATGAATATGTTCCAGATAATGCAGCAAGTTACTCTGGGAAAAAAGCTAAAAATGCTCAAGAAGCACATGAAGCAATTAGACCTACAGATATTATGCGAGCACCAGGAACAGTTAAAAAATTTCTAAGTCCAGATCAGCATAAATTATATGATTTAATTTGGAGTAGAGCCCTATCCTCTCAAATGAAACCTGCTCAATTTGATAGAAATACTATAACGATAACCTCAGACGATAATGGAACAATCTGTAAAGCTAGCGGATCTGTAATTAAGTTTGATGGCTTTTTAAAGGTTATGAAAGATACAAAAAAAGATGATGATGAAGATATCCTTCCTAAAATGAACAAAGGTCCAGTTAATATAGAAGCTTTATTAGATGAACAACATTTTACACAACCACCACCAAGATACTCTGAAGCAAGTTTAGTTAAAAAATTAGAAGAACTGGGTATTGGAAGACCTTCAACATATGCAAGTATAATATCTGTTATATCTACTAGAGGGTATGCAGAAGCAATTAATAAAAGATTTCACCCGACTGATCGTGGTAAACTAATTTCTGCTTTTCTTGAAAAACTTTTCTCTAAATATGTTGACTATAACTTCACTGCAAGTTTAGAAAATCAACTTGATGATATTACTACCGGTAAGGAAGGATGGATAAAAGTTCTAGAGTTATTTTGGAAAGACTTTAATCAAAATGTATCTGACGTTAAAGAGAAAAGAACTAGAGAAATTTTAGATCTATTAAACGATAGTCTAGGAAGTTTAATTTTTGAAAGAGATACAGATGGAAATATTAATAGACAATGTAAGTTATGTGAAAGTGGCTCATTAAGTTTAAAAAATAGTTTTAGAGGTGGTGCTTTTATTGGTTGTTCAAATTATCCAGATTGTAAATTTACCAGACCCCTGTCTAAAGCAAAAGCAACAGCTCAATCCCAACTAGCTGAACCAAAATTTATAGGTAAGCATGAAAATGGAAATGACATGTACCTTAAAAATGGAAGGTTTGGTCCCTACTTACAGTATGAGAAAATTGAGGAAATAAAAGAAGAAATTACAGTTGAAACAAAAAAGAAAAAGAAAGCAAAAAAAAAGAAGATAGAAAAAGAAGATAATAATTTAAGAAATGTCTCTATACCTAAAGGAATTACATTAGATAGCGTGGATCTTGATAGAGCTAAATTTTTATGCTCATTACCAAAAAGTTTAGGTATTAACCCTGAAAATCAAAAAGATATAATATTAAACTCAGGAAGATTTGGTCCATATTTGAAATGTGAAAACAAATCAGCAAGAATTGAAAATGTTGAGGAGATCTTCTCAATTGGTCTTAATAGAGCAATAACTTTGATAGCGGAGGCTAAACCAGGTAGAATATCTGCGTCAATTATAAAAGATCTAGGAGAGCACCCTGAAGACAAAAAACCTGTTAGAGTAATGAAGGGTCAATATGGGCCTTATATTAAATATAAATCTCTTAACGCAACAATCCCAGAGGAAAAAGACCCCTTAGAACTTAATATGGAAGAAGCTTTAATATTAATTGAGAAAAGAAAAGAATACGATAAAAATAAAAAAGCTAAGAAAAAGAAAAAAAAATGAAAAAAATAATATTTATAACATTAATTACATCGGTGCTTATTATGTCTAATGCTATGGCTGAAAAAATTGATTGTACTCAGTTTGATAAAGTTAGTGCAAAATATATAGAGTGTTCAACGAAAAATCTAAAAGAAAAATCTTCAGAACTTAAATTAAAAGCAACAGTTGGAGCTGAAGAACTTAAAGAAAAAATAACTACTAATGCTAAAAGTGGAAAAAAGAAATTTGACAAACTTAATTTAAAAAAAAAACTTGTTAAATTTAAGAATAGCAAATCATTAACTGAATTTATGGAGAAATAATCATGTCATATGAAGATAAAATTAAAGAATTAAACTTAGAGCTACCAGAGGCAAGAGATCCGGTTGGATCATATCTTGCGTCAAAACAAATTGGTAAAATGTTATTTATCTCAGGACAAATTTCTATTGCAGCAAATGGAGAATTGATCAAAGGTAAGGTTGGTAAAGATTTAAAAACTGAAGACGGATATGAAGCAGCTAAACGTTGTGGCCTAAACATAATATCTCAAGTTAAAAAGGCTTGTGGCAATGATCTTTCAAAAGTAAAATCTTGTATAAAGCTCACAGGGTTTGTTAATTCAACAGAAGACTTTATAGAACAACCCAAAGTAATAAATGGTGCTTCAGATTTAATAGTTTCAGTTTTTGGAGACTCTGGAATGCATACAAGAGCAGCTGTTAGTACAAACAGTTTGCCGCTTGGTGTGTCTGTTGAGGTTGATGCTATCTTTGAATTAAATTAATTTCCAATACTAAAATATTTTATTTTTTGGACTTTCATCTTGTTAACTGAGTAAATATTTCTCATATCAAAAATTGAGAACTTTTTATTTTTCACATCTTTTTTGAAATTAATAGTTTTAAAATCATTCCACTCTGTGTGAATGATAATTAAATCAGATTTTTTAATTGCATCTTTAATATTATTTGAAAAAACAACACTCTTAAATTTTTTAAAATCTGGTTTTTCTCCAGTTGGATCAAAATAATTTATTTTTGCACCTTTTTTAATTAATTCAGGAATCATAGTTAGACTTGAAGAATCTCTCATATCATCTGTATTAGCTTTAAATGTTACCCCTAAGAAACAAATATTTTTATTTTTTACTTTATTTTTTAAAATATCAAAAACTCTTTTCAGCATTAATGATGATCTATTTTCATTTGATTTAATAACACTTTTAATAACTGTTAAATTTGTTTTAAATTTATCTGCAGTAGCTGTAATGGCCTTAGTATCTTTTGGAAAACAAGATCCACCATAAGCAGGACCTGCTCTTAAAAAACGGCTACCAATTCTATTATCGAGACCCATGCCAATGGAGATATCTTCAATGTTAACATTAATTTTTTCACATAAATTAGCTAGTTCATTAATAAAAGTAATCTTTGTTGCTAGAAAAGCATTAGAAGCATACTTTATTAATTCAGCTGCTCTACGAGACGTATTAACGTACTTTGCACCTTTTGATATCAGTGGTGAATAAAGATTTTTTAAAATCTTATTAGATTTTTTATTATTCGTACCTATGACTACTCTATCAGGGTAGGTAAAATCTCTTATAGCGTCACCTTCTCTTAAAAATTCAGGATTTGAAACTACTGAAAAAAATTTTTTTGATACATTTTTTGAAATAATTTTTTCTATTTCATCACCAGTTGTCACTGGAACGGTAGATTTAGTTATAATAATTTTAAATTTTTTAATAGATTTACTAATTTCTTTTGCAACATTGTATACCTGACCTAAATCAGCATTATTTCCATTTTTTTTAGTGGGTGTGCCAACGCAAATAAAAATAATGTCTGATTTTATAATTGAATCTTTTAAATCTGTAGAGAACTTTAAACGATTATTTTTATAATTTTTAATAACTAATTCCTCTAAACCAGGTTCGTATATTGGGATAGTACCATTTTTTAAGTTTTCAATTTTATTTAAATCTTTATCAACACAAATAACGTCATTTCCTAAATCGGAAAAACAAACGCCACTTACTAAACCAACATACCCAGTTCCTATCATGCAAAGTTTCATTGTTTAGAAATCTCCAACGTTGATTTAATATAACCTTTCATTGTTCCACAATCCAAGTATTTACCTGAAAAATTGTGACCAATGAATTGATGATCATCCTCTATTAAAGCTTGAATAGCATCCGTGATATGGAATTCTCCACTGTTGCCGGGTTTTAATGATTTTAATTTAGAAAAAATTGTTTTAGGTAATATATATCTTCCAATTACAGCATTATTAGAAGGCGAGGTTTTTATAGAAGGCTTTTCAACAACATTATTTATAATAAAATTATTTTTATCAATTTTTTTTTTAATGTTGTAGATACCCCATCTAGATACATCTTTTTTATTAACTTTCATACTTGCCATAACTGATGCTTTAAATTTTTTATGAACCAGAATCATGGCCTTAGAGCAGTTTTTTTTAATTATCAAATCATCAGGCAGTAACATTAAAAAATATTTATCTGTAATAAATTTCTTGGTCTTATAGACAGCATCACCAGTTCCTAATGGTTTATCTTGAAAAACAAATTTAATCATTTTTTTGTATTTAAGAATTTTTTTATAATCTTTAATAATTTTTGGATCACCTTTTTTTTTAATTATATCTTTATAAAATTTATCATTATAGAAGTATTTCTTTATCATCATTTTTTTTTTAGAAATAATAAATACAACTTCCTTAATACCTGCTTCGATACATTCGTCGAGAATATATTCTAGACCTGGTTTTCCATTGATAGGTAGAAGCTCTTTTGCAAAAACACTAGTTAGTGGTAGCAGTCTAGTCCCAAGACCAGCTAAAGGAATTATAGCTTGTTTAATCATACAAATGTTTTACTTATTAATATTCTTATTACAAATGAAATTAATAAAATTAAAAACTGATTTAATTAAGGCAATTGAGTTTGATAAAAGATTAGGTTTTGTGCCAACAATGGGAAGTTTACATGATGGTCACAAAGCATTAATCAAAAAATCAAAGATAAACTGTAAAAAAACATTAGTAAGTATTTTTGTTAATCCAACTCAATTTAATAATAAAAAAGATTACAAAACATATCCAAAAAATTTAAAGAAGGATTTGAATTACCTTAAAAAACTTAATGTTGATTACATATATTTGCCAACAATTAAGCAAATTTATTGGAAAAAAAATAATAAAATTAAATTAAATAAATCACAAAATATATTATGCGCAAAATTTAGAAAAGGACATTTTGAAGGTGTACTTGATGTTCTGGATCGTTTTGTTGAATTAATCTCTCCACAAAAAATATTTATGGGGGAGAAAGATTTTCAACAATTTTTCTTAGTTAAGAACTATATTGAAAATAAGTACAATACCAAAGTCTACGCATGTAAAACAATCAGGGCTAAAAACAAGTTAGCTTTATCTTCAAGAAACTCTTTATTAAGTAAGCAAAGTTTTATTGAGTCTGGAATAATTTCAAAAAAATTACTAAAATTAAAAAATGATATCAATAAAAATAAAAAGAATTACAAAAAATTAATATTCAATTTAAAGAAAGAACTATCTAAAAATTTTGATATTAAGATTGAATATTTGGAATGTAGAAACACGCAAAATCTAAGTACTGGTATTTTGAAGAAACCTTTTAAACTTTTTGTGGCTTACTATATCAATAATGTCCGATTAATTGATAATTTTTAGAGAAAATAAGCGCTAACACCAAGAAATGAAACAAAACCAATAACATCAGTAATAGTTGTTACAAATACACTTGATGCAATAGCAGGATCAATGTCCATTTTTTTTAAAGTTATAGGCACTAAAATTCCAAATAATCCAGCAACAATCATCGTAACTATCATTGACATAGAAATTATTAGAGAAAGTAAAGAGTCTTGAAACCAAATTTGAACCACTAATGCACTTATTAAAGCAAATATAATACCATTTAAAATACCAATATTAAATTCCTTTAAAATATTTTGTGAAAAGTTATTTTTTGTTAAGTCATTTGTTGCTAAAGTTCTTACTGTAACTGCTAAGGTTTGCATTCCAGCATTACCACCCATAGAAGCAACGATTGGCATCAGAAATGCAAGAACAACCATTTGTTCAATTGTTGCACCAAATAAGCTTATAACCCATGTTGCAAGAAATGCGGTAAATAGATTTAATAAAAGCCAGTTAAACCTTCTTCTGGTTTTCTTAAATACTCCGTCAGTAATCTCTTCATCACCTACCCCAGCTAATCTTAAAGCATCTTCCTCAGCTTCTTCTTTTAATACAGTTAGGACATCGTCATACATGATCATACCGACTAACTTGTTTGATTTATCGACAACTGCTGCTGAATTTAAGTTATAGTTTTCAAATACGTTTCCAACCTCTTCTTTGTCCATATCTACAGGAATAAGTAGCTGAGATTCTGACATAATAGAAAGCATTTTAGTTTCTCTCGAAGTGGTTAAAACTTTTGATGATGGAACAGTTCCAATTGGCTTAAAACCCTCATCTATAATGAAAATTTCTAAAAATTCTTCAGGTAAATCTTTATTTTCTCTTAAGTAATCAATCGTTTGGCCGACTGACCAATTACTAGGAATAGCCGTAAACTCACGTTGCATTATTCTAGCCGCTGTGTCTTCTGGGTAACTTAAGCTTTCTAGTAAAGCAAATCTATCTTTTGGAGGTAAAGAGCTTAATATTGTATTTTTATCTTTTTCGTCAACATTTTCTAAAATTGTTATCGCATCATCAGATTCAAGGTTTTTTAATAGTCTAACAATAGTGTCGGGTGATAGATAAGCTATGATTTCAGACTGTACTGACTCGTTTAACTCAATAAAAACTTCTGGATCTATATTGAAATTATTAAGTTTTATTAAACTTTCTCTATCATTTTGACCAAGATGTTCAATTATATCAGCTGCATCAGCAGGGTGCATTTCATTAAAAGAATTCGTAATAAATTGAGCATCATTGTTAGCTATCTTGGAAGTAACAACTTTTATGTATTCTTTGTTAAACTCAAAATTAACTTTTTTATCTTTTATTTTTTTTATTAAAGACATAAATTTACCTATAAATCAATTTTGCACTAATAGTGTATAATAAGAATAATACAATTTATAAATGAATATAGAGATTAAAAAGTCAATAAAACCGATAAAATACGAGGATGCAATAAAACTCCTTGAGGAAAGATTGTTGGAGATAAACAGTGGTCAAAAAAAGGATTTAATATGGATATTAGAACATGAAGAGGTTTACTCGGCTGGTAATAGCTATAAAGAAAAAGAAATTCTTAATAAAGATATAAATCTAATAAAAACAAATCGTGGAGGAAAAATTACTTATCATGGTCCAGGTCAAATGATTTGTTATTTTGTTATAGATTTAAAAAAAAGAAAAAAGGATATTAGAAAATTTATAACTTTAATTGAAGATACGATTATTGATAGCTTATCAAAATTTAATATTAAAACATTTTGTGATCCAGAAAATATTGGCATTTGGACTGACCATAAAGGTGAAATTAACAAAGTCGCAGCAATAGGTGTAAGGGTAAGTAAGTGGATAGCTTATCATGGATTTGCAATAAATATTAATAACGATCTTTCAAAATATAAAAACATTATTCCATGTGGTATTTCAGATAAAGGAGTAATCAATCTTAAAGAAATTAAAGACCAAGACTATAAGAATTTAGATAAGATTATTATTGATACGTTTTCTAAGAATTTGGAAATCTAAGTCTTTTTGTCTTTAAAAGTTTTTTAAAATAATCTGGTAACAGTGCAGTATAGGTATATTTTTTATCATTAATCATAAATTTAATTTGGTATGAATGAAGCATTAAATTTTTATTTATTGCTTTATCAGTATTACTAAATTTATATTTTTGATCTCCATAGATTGGGCATCCAGCTGCATAAAGTTGTTTTCTTAATTGATGCTTTCTTCCAGTAATTGGCTTCATTTCAACAAGACTGCATATAGAATTTTTATCTAATACCTTGTATAGTGTTTTGGCTTTTTCAACTACCTCCCTATCATTGTCATATCTAGTTAAATCATCATTCCACTCACCAGAGTCTTTCTGTAATTCTCCATGGCATATAGCTAAGTAAGTTTTATGAACTTTTCTTAGTCTAAATAAAGAGGTTAATAACTGGGCAGACTCTCTATGCTTCGCCATAATAAAAACTCCAGACGTATCTTTATCAAGTCTATGTACAGAAAATGGTTTTGTATCTTGAAAAATTTCACTACGAGCAAATATATCTACAAGATTTTTTTTAGATTTAGTTCCACCTTGAACTGAAATACCAGAACTTTTATTAAGAACAATAAAATCATCATTGTTATCAATTATTAATTCTTCATTCTCTTTAATAACTTCTTCCGAAGGCACAAATTTAATTGTTTTTTGAACAATTGTTTCTTTAAAATCAAAATTAAATAAATCTATAATGTCGCCTGTCTTTACTTTATGAGAACTTTTTATTTTTTTACTATTAATCTTAACTTTTCCTCTCTTTAAACTTTTTTCAATTAGGCCTTGTGGGTAATTACCTAGGTTGTTACGTATCCACCTGTCGATACGCATATCATTAAACGTTGAATCAACGTTAAAAGACTTTTTCATGATGATATGATTTTATATAAAAAATTAAGCAGTAGCTAATTTTTTCTCTTCAGTTTTATCTTTTGCTGGATCTTTTTTCTTTCTATCCACTCTTTTTGCTTCAACATCTCTATCTACAAATTCAATTACAGCCATAGGTGCATTATCACCATATCTAAAGCCAGCTTTGATAATTCTAGTATAACCACCATTTCTTGCTACATATCTTTTTGATAATGTTTTTTTAACTTTATTTGCAGATGTTATGTCTTGTAACTTAGACATTAACATTTTTGTAGTTTGAAGAGTTTCTTTTTTTCCTAAAGTTATGATTTTGTCAGCTTGAGGTTTTAAGAATTTAGCTTTTGGAAGCGTTGTAGTTATCTGCTCATATTTTATTAAAGAATTAAGCATATTTTTTAATAAAGCTTTTCTATGTTCAGAAGTTCTATTTAACTTCTTATTAGCCATTCCGTGTCTCATTAGATTTGTTCCTCTAACTTTTTAGACATTTCAGCTATATTCTCTGGTGGCCAGTTTGGTATTTCCATACCTAAATATAAGGACATACCAGTTAAAACTTCTTTTATTTCATTAAGTGATTTTCTTCCAAAGTTAGGTGTTCTAAGCATTTCACCTTCTGACTTTTGAACTAAATCTCCAATGTAAATAATGTTATCATTTTTAAGACAATTCATAGAACGCACAGATAATTCAAGCTCATCAACTTTTCTTAATAAATTCTTATTGAATTCAGGCTCAGATGAAACTTCTTTTACTGGTGCTTCAACAGGTTCGTCAAAATTAACAAACATATTAAGCTGATCTTGAAAAATTCTAGCAGAATAAGCAACAGCATCTTCAGCAGAAATAGATCCATTAGTTTCGACTTCCATAGTTAATTTATCGTAATCTAAGGCTTTCCCTTCTCTTGCAGTACTTATAGAGTATGAAACCTTCTTAACTGGACTATACAAAGAATCTATAGCAATTAAACCTAAAGGTGGCTCTTCTGGCTTATTCATAACTGCAGGGACATATCCCTTGCCTGTTCCAACATTCATTTCCATATGGAAATGAGTATTTTCATCCAAATTACAAATAACTAAATCAGGATTTAAAATCTCAATATCGGTAACTGGTACTATATCTGAAGCTTTAATTTCTCCAGGACCTTTAGCATCTAAAATAAGTTTTTTAGTAGCGTCTGAAGAGCTTTTTAGAGCTAGCGATTTAACGTTTAAAACTATGTCAGTAACATCTTCTCTAACACCTTTAATAGATGTAAATTCGTGTAAAACACCATCAATTTGAATTGAAGTTACAGCAGCACCTCTTATTGATGAAAGTAAAATTCTTCTTAAAGAATTACCTAAAGTTAATCCATATCCTTTTTCTAAGGGTTCAGCGATAATTTTTGCATGTGATTTGTCATCACTAATTTTAACATCTAATTGAGCTGGTTTAATTAATGCTTTCCAATTTTTAGCATTTACATTTAAACTTTCCATTTATTAAACTCTCCTTTTTTTTGGTGGTCTTACGCCGTTATGTGGCATTGGTGTGGTATCTTTTATTGAAAGAATCTTAAATCCTTTCGCTTGTAAAGCTCTTAAAGCAGTTTCTCTTCCTGAACCAGGTCCTTTGACTTGCACAGTTAGTGTTTTCATTCCATATTCTAAAGCTTTAGATGCAGCAGAATCTGCAGCAATTTGTGCAGCATAAGGCGTTGATTTTCTTGAACCCTTAAAACCTTTTTGTCCAGCAGATGACCAAGAAATTACATTTCCGTTAGTATCTGCAATTGAAATTATTGTATTATTAAAAGTAGACTGTACGTAAGCGATACCGTTAAGAATATTTTTTTTTATTTTCTTTTTTTTTGAATAAGAACTTTTCTTAGATTTTTTATCAACTTTTTTTTCTACAACAGCTTCTTTATTCTCAACTTTATCTACTTTAGCCATAAATTAATTATTTTTTAAGTGGAGTTAATTTTTTACCAGCAATTGCGATTGCTTTACCTTTTCTTGTTCTTGCATTACATCTTGTTCTTTGTCCTCTAACAGGAAGTTTTTTTCTATGTCTAGATCCTCTATAGCATGCAAGGTCAATTAATCTTTTAATAGTCAAAGAATAATCTCTTCTAAGATCACCTTCTACTTTAAAGTTTGCATCAATATATTCTCTAATTTTTAAAATATCTTCGTCGGTAAGTTCGTTAATTCTTTTTGCTTTAGGAATTTCTAAAGAAGTACAAATTTGGTTAGAAAATTTATCACCAATACCATAGATGTACGTTAGTCCTATGTGGACAAGTTTGTTTTGTGGAATGTTTACACCTGCTATACGAGCCATATTTCTGAAAATAAATTTAGCCTTTTATATAAGAAGATGTTCCAAAGTCAACGTCTTAAACCGTAAGAATTTCATTAATTTTATTGGTTATTTGATCAATTTCACCTGCTCCGTCGATTTCAGTGAAATTTGAATTTTTTGAATAGAAATCTAATACTGGTTTTGTAGAAGACATGTAAGTGTCATATCTGGAAATTACAATGTCAAGATTGTCATCTTTTCTTTTCTTTAAATGCTCAACACCACATGGATGAAGCTCTATTTCTTCTTTATTGAAATACTCGTTTAACGTCATATTACATTTTTCACAGGTCATTCTACCCATAATACGCTTTTCAATAATGTCTCTTGAGACGTTTAAAAATATAGTGTGCCCTATTGTTTGTTTAAACTCTTTTAATATAACTTCCAAGTTGTTAGCTTGCTCAACATTCCTTGGATATCCGTCAAAAATAATTCTATCTCTATATTTTAAATTAATTAAAGATTGTCTCAACAAGGTATTAACAATTTCATCTGAAACAAATTTACCATTAGATATCAATTTTTCAATTTCAGCACCAAGATCTGTTTTAGATTTAACTTCATCTCTTAATAAGTTTCCTGTTGATAGTTGAAAGTAATTGTGTTTTTTTACTATAGACTGAGCTTGAGTCCCCTTGCCTGCACCTGGAGGACCAAAAAGAATTATATTCACTTTGTTATTTTCCGAATTTTGTTTTTTTAATTAATTGCTCATATTGAGAGCTCATCAATCTAGTTTGGATTTGTGTAACAGTATCAATTGCAACTACAACAACAATTAAAATAGAAGTTCCACCTAGGTAAAAGGGTATTGGATAATTAGCAATTAAAAATTCTGGCATTAAGCAAACTATTGTTAAATACAGTGCACCTATTGTTGTAAGTTTTGTTACAATTTTATCAATATACAAAGCAGTGTTTTCACCTGGTCTAATCCCAGGAACAAAGCCACCATATTTTCTTAAATTATCAGCAGTCTCAGTTGGATTAAATGTTATCGATGTATAGAAAAAAGTAAAAAATATTATTCCAGAAGCATAAAGTAACATGTAAAGAGGTTGTCCTTGTGTAAAGTATGAACTTAAGTTTAAAAATGTGTCATTGTCTGAAAAACTAAAATTAGAAAAAGTTACAGGTAATAGCAATAAAGCTGATGCAAAAATTGCTGGTATAACTCCAGCTTGGTTAATTTTTAAAGGTAAATGAGAAGATTCACCACCATACATTTTATTTCCCATTTGTCTTTTAGGATAGTTTATTAAAATTTTTCTTAATGCTCTTTCCATGAAAACAATGAACATTATTGTTGCAACTAATAATACAAAAATTCCAATAATCATAAATGTAGATACTGCACCAGTTCTACCAAGTTCAAATGTAGTAACTAAAGCACGTGGAATTTCAGCAACAATACCAGCAAAAATAATCAATGAAATACCATTACCAATACCTCTTTGTGTTATTTGTTCACCAAGCCACATTAAAAACATTGTACCAGCAACAATTGTTGATACCGCTGTTACAGTAAAAAATAACCCTGGATTAATAACTAAGTCGGCAGAAGATTGTAAACCTATAGATAATCCATAACCTTGAATGGTAGCAAGAACAACTGTTCCATACCTTGTGATCTGAGTAATTTTTGCTCTTCCAGTTTCACCTTGTGCCTTTAAATTTTTAAAATAATCAGATACGCCAGTTAACAATTGAACTATAATTGAAGATGAAATATATGGCATGATCCCAAGTGCAAATATAGCCATTCTACTTACAGCTCCACCTGAAAAGACGTTAAACATCCCAAGTAATCCTTTTTGATTACCGCTCATCATTGTTTGTAATTGTTCAGGATCAATACCTGGAATTGGTACAAAAGTACCAAATCTATAAACTACTAGAATAAATATTGTAAAAAGTATTCGATTTTTAAGATCATTAGTTTGAGAAGATGCACTCATAATATCTTAATTATTTTTTTAATTGTATTGTGCCGCCAGCTTTTTCTAATTTAACTACAGCAGCTTTTGATATTAGATCAGCTTCAATGCTAACTTTATCTTTAATGTCTCCTGTGCCAAGTATTTTTAATTTTTGAGAATTCTTGTTAATTAATTTCAATTTTATAAGCAAAGCTATGTTTATAACATCGCTTGAATTAATAGTTTTTTCATCAATGTACGATTGAATTTTTTCTAAATTCATTATTGCTATAACAGCTTGATATCTCTTAATTGCATTAAAGCCTCTTTTGGGCAATCTTCTATATAAAGGCATTTGACCACCTTCAAAAGCTTTGATAGCAACACCAGATCTAGATTTTTGACCCTTAACTCCTCTACCAGAAGTTTTACCTTTTCCAGAACCGATACCTCTACCAACTCTCATTTTCTTTTTATATAAAACTTTTCCAGTAGTATTTAATGTGCTCATTATCCTCTTTTTTCGATTACGTCAGAAATTTTTTTATTTCTAATTGTTGCTATATGTTTTGGTGAATTTTGTTTTGAAAGAGCCTTCATTGTAGCTCTTATCATGTTATGAGGGTTTGATGTGCCCATCGATTTAGCAACTATATCTTTAATTCCTAAAACTTCACAAACTGCTCTCACGGGACCCCCAGCAATGATACCAGTTCCTTTTGGAGCTGACCTTAAAATAATCTTACCTGCCCCATCTTTACCATAAACATCATGGTGTATAGTTCTACCCTCTCTTAAAGGTATATGAATTAATTTTCTTCTAGCGGTTTCATTTGCTTTTTTAATTGCATCTGGAACTTGTTTAGCTTTAGCATGAGCTATACCAATTTTGCCTGCTTGATCTCCTACAACAACTAATGCTGAAAAACCGAATCTACGTCCACCTTTTACAACTTTAGTAATTCTATTAATGTGAACTAGTTTTTCTAAAATTCCATCGTCAATTTTTTTTTTAAAATCCATAATTAAAATTCCATTCCATTTTTACGTAACGTTTCAGCAAATGCCTTAACTCTACCATGATATTTATAAACACCTCTATCAAAATAAATTTTTGTTATTTTTTTTTCTACAGCTTTTTTTGCTAATTTTTCAGCAACAATTTTAGAAATATCCGTTTTATTAACTTTGCTCATAGCTTTAATATCTTTTTCGATTGAAGAGGAAGAAACTAGAGTGATATTTTTTACATCATCAATTATTTGAGCAGATATATTTTTTGAAGATCTTGAAATACTTAATCTTAATCTATCAGGAGAAGAAACCTTTTTTACTTTATTGGTTACTCTGAACTTTTTTCTTTCAATTGCATTTAATTTCATTATTTTTTCTTTCCTTCTTTTCTTAATATATACTGTCCTTTTTCTCTAATCCCTTTACCTTTGTAAGGCTCAGGTTTTCTAAAAGATTTAATCACAGAACAAACCATACCAACTTGTTGTTTGTCAGATCCACTAACTTTAACAGTTGTTTGTTTTTCAACAACAATCTTAATACCCTCTGGTATATCAAAATTTATATCATGACTATAACCAAGCTGTAGATTTAATTGTTTTTCTTTTAGTGCAGCTCTATAACCAACACCAACTAACTCTAATATTTTTTCATATCCAGTGCTAGAGCCAATAACAGCGTTGTTTATTAAACTTCTATTCATTCCCCATAGTCTTTTTGAATTTTGGTCAACTTTTTTTGGTTTGATTGATATTTCTTTTCCTTCAGTAATATCAACATTAAACATTTCTAAATCAACATTAAGAGATTTTTTTCCTAATGGTCCTTCAATATTAAGCACACTACCGGATAGCACTGCTTTAACTTTTTCAGGAATGGAAATACTTATTTTACCAATTTTAGACATTAAAATACCTTACAAATTATTTCGCCACCAACTTTTTGCTTTCTAGCATCAACATCCGTCATCACACCTTTTGGAGTAGAAACTATTGCCACACCAAGCCCACCATTAATTTTCGGTAAACTGTCGGCACTTGAAAAAATTCTTCTTCCTGGCTTTGATACTCTTTCAAATGTGCTAATAACTGGATTTCCTGAATAATATTTTAGGTCTATAGATAAAACTGGTTTTTTATCTTCAGTATCAATTTTATATTCTTTAATAAAACCTTCATTTTTTAGGATATCTGCAATTTTTACTTTAAAGTTAGAAGAAGGCAGTGCAACTTTTTTATGATTTCTCACTAAAGCATTTTTTATTCTTGCGATCATATCCCCAATTGGGTCACTTAAGCTCATATATTCCTTTCTACCAGCTCGACTTCGTCATACCTGGAATTAATCCATGCAATCCTAAGTCTCTTAAAGCTATTCTTGATATTTTTAATTTTCTGTAAACACCATGTGGTCTTCCAGTAATTTGGCACCTATTCATCACTCTATTTTTTGCTGAATTTCTAGGCAAATTAGATAATTTTTGTTGTGCTTTAAATCTTTCTTCAAGAGAAATTTTCTTATCCATAATAATCTTTTTTAAAGCTAATCTTTTTTTAAACAATCTATCTGAAAGTTTAATCCTTTTATCATTTTTTTGAACTGCACTTACTTTAGCCATTTTTAATTATCTCCTTTTTTAATAAATGGAAAATTTAATTTTTCCAAAAGTGCAAAACTATGATCTTTATTCATAGCAGCAATTACAACCACCACATCAAGACCTCTAATTTTGTCTATTCTGTCAAAATTAACTTCAGGAAAAATAATATGCTCTTTAATTCCAAAAGTGTAATTACCAAATTTATCAAAACCTTTAGGTGATAGGCCTCTAAAATCTTTAATTCTAGGCAGCGCAATGTTAACCAATCTATCAATAAATTCATACATCTTGTTACCTCTTAAAGTAACTTTTAGACCTGCATTGCTACCTTTTCTTGTTTTAAAATTGGCAACAGATTTCTTAAATTTTGTAATTGTAGGTTTTTGTCCTGTAATTTTTCCCAAATCTTCTTCAGTAGATTTCATAATCTTAGCGTCAGCACCATCTAGACCTAAACCCATATTAATGACAACTTTAAGTACTTTTGGTCCTTGAAAGGTATTTTTAAATCCTAATTGCTCCTTAAGCGCAGGTTGAATTTCTTTATAATAAAGCTCTTTTAATCTTGGTGTCATTATTTTTTAGCCTCAGTTTTTTTTATTTTTTCTTTTTCATCAACAAGTGCAAGGTTTGAAATATGAATAAAGCTTTCTTTAGAAATAATTCCACCTTTTTTTTCTTTTGTAGTCTTTACATGCTTCTTCACAATATTAATTCCTTGAACTTTTGCCCTATTGTTGGGTCTGTCTATTTCAATAACTTCACCTTCTTTTTTCTTATCTCTTCCAGTTAATACTTTTACTTTAGAACCTTTTTTAATCATTTTATAATACCTCAGGGGCAAGTGAAATTATTTTCATTTGACCTCTATTTCTTAATTCTCTTGTTACAGGTCCAAAAATTCTAGTTCCGACTGGTTCACCTTTATCATCAATCAACACTGCTGCATTGTTATCAAATTTAACTTTTGAACCATCATCTCTATGAATTCCATATTTAACCCGAACTACGACTGCTTTGTGGACAGAACCTTTTTTCACTTTACCCTTAGGTATCGCTTCTTTTACAGCAACAACAATTGTGTCACCAATACTAGCATATCTACGTTTTGATCCACCTAGAACCTTAATACATTCAATTCTTTTTGCACCAGTATTGTCTGCAACTAACATTTCAGTTTGTACCTGTATCATTTGGAACCATCCATTACTTGAAATTTTTTATTTTTTGAAAACGGTTTACATTCAATAATCGAAACCTTATCTCCAGTTTTGAATTTATTATTTTCATCATGCGCATTGTATTTTTTTTGAACTTTAACAACTTTTTTTAGCACAGGATGTGAATATTTTCTCTCTACCGCTACAGTAATAGTTTTATTAGGCTTATCACTAGTAACTACTCCTGTTAATATTTTTTTAGGCATTTAATTTTCCTTTTAGTATAGTTTTTAACCTTGCTATCGTTTTTTTTGTTTGTCCAATTTTTGATGGATCTTTAATTTCAGAATTGATTCTTTGAAATCTAAAATTAAATAAATCTTTTTTCAATTTGTCTATGTTATTTAAAAGTTCGTCTTTAGATAATTTTTTTATTTCTTGTATTTTCATATTATGCAAATCTTTTTATAAACTTAGTTTTAATAGGTAATTTAGCTGATGCTTTATAAAGAGCTTCTTTTGCAATTGCTTCAGAAACACCGTCAATTTCAAATAAAATTCTACCAGGTTTAACTCTACATGCCCAATATTCAGGAGCACCCTTACCTTTACCCATTCTTACTTCAACAGGTTTTTTTGAAACTGGAATATTTGGAAAAATTCTAGTCCAAACACGCCCTTGTCTTTTCATATGTCTTGTTAAAGCGACCCTAGCAGCTTCAATTTGTTTACCAATTATTCTATCAGGGGCCATAGCTTTTAAAGCAAATGATCCATAATTAATCTTCGCAGCACGTGTAGCTGTTCCATGAATTCTACCTTTGTGAGCTTTTCTATATTTTGTCCTTACTGGCTGTAACATAATTACTCTTTAACCTCTTTAGGTTTAACTTTATTTGTTTCCTGACTAAATTCTCTTGCAAAAACTTCACCTTTGTAAATCCAAACTTTAATTCCAATAATTCCAAATGTTGTTAAAGCTTCTGCTTCATCATAATCAATATCTGCTCTCAATGTGTGGGAAGGAATACTACCCTCTCTCAACCACTCTGTTCTTGCGATTTCGTTACCACCAAGTCTACCACTTATTGCGACCTTAATTCCCTTGGCACCTAATCTCATGCAAGACTGCATGGCTCTCTTCATTGCTCTTCTGTAGGATATTCTTTTTACTAGTTGTTGTGCAATATTTTCGGCTACTAAAAAAGCATTAGTTTCAGGTTTTTTAACTTCTTTAATATTTAAAGATACTTCATTGCTTGTAAATTTAGATAAATTGTTTTTAATTTTATCAATATCACTACCTTTTTTACCAATAACAAACCCTGGTCTTGAAGTATAAATTGTAACAAAACATTTGTTTGAAGTTCTCTCTATCATTACTTTTGATACACCAGAGTTAACTACATTTTTCTTGATATAGGCTCTAATTTTAAAATCTTCAATTAAATAATTTCCAAAATCTTTCTTTTTAGCATACCAAACAGAGTCCCAACCTCTATTAACACCAAGTCTAAAACCTATCGGATTAACTTTTTGTCCCATGACTCTCCATTTGTTTTGATTCTGATAATATAATTGTAATTGTTGAATATGGTTTTAAAATTGGTGCAGCTCTACCTTTTGCTCTAGGTCTAAATCTTTTCATAACAACTTTTTTTCCACAATAAGCTTCTTTAACAATTAACTTATCAATATCATATTGATTATTATTTTCAGCATTAGCAATAGCTGATGAAACAGTTTTTCTAATCTCTCTAGTTATTCTTTTTGCAGAAAATTGTAATTCTCTAATAGCAACATCAACTTTTTTTCCAACAATTGCCTTAAGAATTGGATTAAGTTTTCTTACACTAGATCTAATATTGTTATTTACTGATCTAACTGTATCTACTTTAATTCTATTAATTTTCTTTTTCTTATTCATGTTTATTTCTTAGCTGTTGCTGGTTTTGCCTTTTTATCTGCAGGTGTATGTCCAAAAAATGTTCTTGTTGGTGAAAACTCACCAAGTTTGTGCCCCACCATATCTTCAGAAATGGTAACAGGTATAAATTTTTTTCCATTATAAATCAAAAAGCTAACACCAATAAATTCAGGAATTATAGTTGATTTTCTTGACCAAGTTTTAATTGGCATTTTTTTGGGGTCTAATTTTTGTTTTTCAACTTTTTTAATTAAGCTCTCTTCAACAAAAGGACCTTTCCATACAGATCTAGCCATTATTTTTTAGTATCCTTTCTTTTGTTTCTTCTTTTAACTATAAACTTATCTGTTCTTGCGTTAGTTCTTGTTTTTAATCCTTTTGCACCTTGACCTGTCGGTGATACTGGATGTCTACCACCAGCACTCTTACCTTCACCACCACCGTGTGGGTGATCAACTGGATTCATCACAACTCCTCTTGTATGAGGTCTTCTACCTAACCATCTTGATCTTCCAGCTTTACCAATTTTAATATTTTTTTGATCAGGATTTGACAAGACACCAATTGTTGCCATACATCTTGAATCTATTCTTCTAACTTCACCAGAGGTCATTTTAACTAATGAATAATTACCATCTAAACCACTTATAGTAACAGAGGTACCAGCGGATCTAGCTATTTTTCCACCACCACCAGGTTGTAGTTCAACGTTATGCACGTTTACACCGACTGGAATGTCTCTTAACGGCATACAATTCCCAACTTTAATCTCTTTTGCAGAGCCATTTTCAACGACATCACCAACATTAATTTTTTGAGGTGCTAAATAGTAAAAATGAGTTCCATCTTCAAACTTAATTAGCATAATATAACACGATCTATTCGGGTCATACTCAATACGCTCAACTGTACCTGGTACATCAAATTTTTTTCTATAAAAATCAACAAGTCTGTACATTTTCTTATGTCCGCCACCCGACATGTTTCTAGAAGTAATATGACCGTTGTTATTTCTTCCTCGCATTGAATTTTTAGGTTCAACTAGCATTTTAAAAGGTTTGCCTTTCCAGAGACCAGTTCTATCAACTAGAACAGTTCCTCTAGTAGATTTTGTATATGGTTTAAATGTTTTTAATGCCATTATTTAAATTCCTGTCGTTAGATCGATGTTTTGACCTTTTTTTAGAGTTATAATTGCTTTTTTATATCCTTGAATATTTACTTTTTTCCCTCTTTTAACAACTTTTCTGTTTTGCTTGTTGATTATGTTAATTTTAATAACGTTTACTTTAAAAATTTTTTCAATATTTTTTTTTAAATTAGTTTTGTTAGCTTCTCTTGGAACCTTAAATACAATTTTATTTTGCTCAGAAAGATTTGTTGTCTTTTCAGTTAGCATTGGTGATAAAATTTTATCATATAAATGTATCTTATCCATTTTAAGAATATCTCTTTTCTAGTTCTTTTATTGAACTTTCAGTAAACACAACTTTTTTAAATTTAATAATATCAAAGGCGCTAAAGTGGTTTATATCAGTAACTTTGACATTTGGTATGTTTCTCATTGATTTTTCAACTTTATCTTTTGAAATCTTATCTAGGATTATTAATGAATGAGTTAAATCAAATTTTTTAATGATTGAGTGCATTTCTTTAGTTTTCTTAATTTCAGTAGCAAAATCACTAAAGATTAATAAATTATTAAGTTTATTTTTTTCGGTAATCAGTGATGCTACGCTTAATTTTTTCTCACTTTTGTTAAGTTTTCTTTTTTTATAAGCTAGTTGCCCTTTTGGACCATGTGCTACACCACCACCAACAAATATAGGGGCTTTTCTACTGGCATGACGCGCTCCACCAGTTCCTTTTTGAGCATAAATCTTTGAAGTAGATCCAGCAATTTCATTCTGTTGTTTTGTTTTAGCGTGTCTACCTTTGTAGTTAGCATTAGTTTTGTATAAAACATTATCTACTAGTTTTTTATTTATTTTTGCTGAAAAAATTTTATCTAAAACTTCAATCGAGTCTTTTTTTCCATCTAAATTTATTTTATCAATTTTCATTATCTTTTCTTTTTATCAGGTATTTTTTTAGCCTCTTCAGCAGCAGCAATTTTTTCTTTAATAGTTAGTTTATTAATAACTTTAACTGATTGTTTGACTAATACTTCAGAGTTCTTAGAGCCTGGTATTGAGCCTTTTAAGTATAATAATTCGTTTTCTAAATCAGTTTTAATTATCTCTAAATTTAGCATGGTTCTAACTCTGTCACCCATATGACCAGCCATTTTTTTTCCTTTAAAAACTTTACCAGGGTCTTGTCTTTGACCCGTTGAGCCATGAGATCTATGTGAAACAGAAACACCGTGTGTAGCTCTTAAACCACCAAAGTTGTGTCTTTTCATCGCTCCAGCAAAACCTTTTCCAATAGTTTTTGAAGTAGTGTCAACAAATTTGACTTCATTAAAAATTTCTAAACCAAATTCATTACCTTCTTTGTATGGCTCTGTATCTTTTACTCTAAATTCTTTTAATTTTTTCTTTGCTTCAGTATTTTTTTTAGCATACATGCCCTTCATTGCTTTTGTAAGTTTTGAGCTTTTAATGTTGCCAAAACCTAATTGTATAGCTTTATATCCACGTTTATCTTCTTCAATCACACTGATAACTCTAGCTTTTTCCATTTTAATTACTGTAACTGGAACTAAACGACCAGTATGGTAAAACTCTCTTGTCATACCTATTTTTTTTCCAACTAAAGCTATTTCAGTCATAATTAAATTTTTATCTCCACATCGACACCAGACGCTAAATCTAGTTTCATTAAAGCTTCTACAGTTTGAGGTGTAGGTTCAATGATATCAATCAATCTTTTATGTGTTCTTGTTTCAAATTGCTCTCTACTTTTTTTATCAATGTGAGGTCCTTTTAAAACTGTATATTTTTCAATTCTAGTTGGTAGTGGTATTGGCCCTTTAACTGTAGCACCCGTTCTCTTAACAGTGTTTACAATTTCTTCGGTAGAGGCGTCTAAGATCTTATTGTCGTAAGCTCTTAATTTAATTCTAATGTTTTGTTTTTCCATAATATTTATCCAGCAATCTTTTTAGTTACTTCATCCTGCACGTTTTGTGGGACTTTAGAATAATGATCAAAGAACATTGAGTATTGAGCTCTTCCTTGAGACATTGATCTTAAGCTGTTTATATATCCAAACATATTCGCTAAAGGAACCATTGCAGTTATAACGGTCGCATTTCCTCTGCTTTCTTGCTCACTTATTTGGCCTCTTCTACTATTTAAATCACCAATAACATCACCCATGTAATCTTCAGGAGTTACAACTTCAACTCTCATTACTGGCTCTAATAATTTCAATCCACCTCTAGTACAAGCTTCTTTAAAGCAAGCTCTACCAGCAAGTTCAAATGCAAGCACACTAGAGTCAACATCATGGTGTAATCCATCTAAAATTGTAACTTTGAAATCAATCATGGGAAATCCAGCTAGAATTCCACCGTCAGATATTGTTTCAATACCTTTCTCAACACCTGGAATAAACTCTTTAGGAATTGATCCACCTTTAATTTTGCTATCAACCTCTCTACCTTTGCCTGGTTCTTGAGGTTCTACTAAAAGTTTAACTTTTGCAAACTGTCCTGCACCACCACTTTGTTTTTTGTGTGTGTATTCAAACTCAGATGCGTTTTGAATAGTTTCACGGTAAGCAACCTGAGGTGCTCCAATATTTGCTTCAACATTAAATTCTCTTTTCATTCGATCAACAATAATATCTAAGTGTAATTCCCCCATACCTTTGATTATTGTTTGACCAGATTCTTCGTCTGAAGTTACTCTAAATGAAGGATCTTCTTTTGCTAATCTAGCTAAGGCTTCACCCATTTTTTCTTGGTCAGCTTTTGTTTTAGGTTCAACTGCAATTTCAATTACTGGCTCAGGAAACTCCATTGGCTCAAGTAAAACTGGGTTAGCCTCATCACATAAAGTGTGACCAGTTATTGTGTATTTAAGACCAGCTAATGCAACGATATCACCAGCATTTGCCTCTTTAATATCTTCTCTAGAATTTGCATGCATTAAGAGCATTCTGCCAACTCTTTCCTCTTTTTCTTTTGAAGTATTATAAACAGCAGTTCCAGTTTTAATTGTTCCAGAGTAAATTCTTATAAAAGTTAATGATCCAACAAATGGATCGTTCGCAACTTTAAAAGCTAAAGCTGAAAAACCAGCTCCATCATCAAATTTCATTTCTTTGATATCTTCAGTTCCTGGTATCGTTCCATTAATTGAACCAATATCAATTGGGCTTGGTAAATAATTAATAACAGCATCAAGTAAAGGTTGAACACCTTTGTTTTTAAATGCTGAACCAGTAGTTATCGGGACAAAGCTGAAATTTAGTGTTCCTTTTCTTATACATTTAACTAAATCTTCTTCTTTAATTTCCTCACCATTTAAATAGCTTTCCATTAATTTTTCATCTTGCTCTACAGCAGTTTCAACAAGTTCAGTTCTATATTTTTGAGAAATCTCTTTTAAATCATCAGGAATCTCTTTGTATTCCCACTCTGCACCTAAGGCTTCATTTTTCCAAACCTGGGCTTTCATCTTAACTAAATCAACAACTCCAACTAGATCTGCTTCCATACCAATTGGTACTTGTATAACCAAAGGTTTGCAACCAAGTCTATCTCTAATCATATCCACACATCTATAAAAATCTGCACCAGTTCTATCTAGTTTATTTACAAAGCAAATTCTTGGAACTTTATATTTATCAGCTTGTCTCCATACTGTTTCTGATTGAGGCTCAACACCTGCAACACCATCAAAAACACATACAGCACCGTCTAAAACTTTTAATGATCTTTCAACTTCAATGGTAAAATCTACGTGACCAGGAGTATCGATAATATTAATTCTATGATCATTCCAAAAACAGGTAGTTGCAGCTGAAGTAATTGTGATTCCTCTTTCTTGTTCTTGCTCCATCCAATCCATTGTTGCTGCACCATCATGAACTTCACCAATTTTGTGACTTTTTCCAGTATAGTATAAAATTCTTTCAGTAGTAGTGGTTTTACCAGCATCAATATGAGCCATAATTCCAATGTTACGATATGTGTCTAATGTATTAATTCTAGCCATAATTTTTTACCACCTAAAATGAGCAAAAGCCTTATTCGACTCAGCCATTTTATGCACATCTTCTCTTTTTTTAACTGCTGATCCTTTTTTTTCATACGCATCGTACAGTTCATTAAAAATTTTATCAGACATATGTTTATCTTTTCTTTTTCTTGAAGCATCAACTAGCCATCTAATCGCAAGTGCTTGAGCTCTGTTAGATTTTACTTCAACAGGAACTTGATAGGTTGCACCACCAACTCTACGAGATCTAACTTCTACAGTAGGTTTGATATTGTTTATTGCTTCGTTAAATACATTAATTGGCTCTTCTTTAGTTTTTGATTTAATTTTTTCAATTGCTTCATATACAATTTTTTCAGCAACAACTTTTTTTCCATCGTACATAATTGAGTTAATTAGTTTTGGAATAATAGTTGATTTAAAAATCGGATCTGGAGTGACAACTTTTTTTGGTTGCGTTTTTTTTCTAGACATAATTATTTACCTTTTTTAGTTCCATACAAAGATCTACGTTTCTTTCTATTTGCAACTGCTTGTGTATCTAGATTTCCTCTGAGAATATGATAACGAACACCAGGTAAATCTTTAACCCGACCACCTCTAATTAAAACTACTGAGTGCTCTTGAAGGTTATGCCCTTCACCACCAATGTAAGCTGTAACTTCAAAGCCATTTGAAAGTCTAACTCTTGCAACTTTCCTTAATGCAGAGTTCGGTTTTTTAGGAGTTGTTGTGTAAACTTTAAGACACACACCTCTTTTTAAAGGTTGTTTTTCAAGTGCAGGAACTTTATTTCTTGCAACTGGTCTAGTTCTTTTCTTTCTTAACAACTGGTTAATAGTTGGCATAAATTTTTTTAATTAATTAATTAATTTATTTTTGAATGAAAATAACTGACAGGTTATTTTGTGGCAGCGTTTAGTTCCGTAAAGTAGGTACTACATTCCAACCAAAAACATCGTTAAAATACTATTAAATCTCTGATTGTCAAACTAAAACTACAAGTCAAACGTGTTTTTTTAATTAATTAGCAGGAGTTTCTGTGGCTTCTACAGGCTCAATTTTTTCCTGATCAGCTAAAAATTTATTGTCAGCTGCAATGGCATTTTCATTCCATTTATTCTTGATATGGCCAGTTCCAGCTGGAACCAATCTACCAACAATAACATTCTCTTTTAAGCCATTTAAAGGGTCAACTTTACCTTTAATCGCGGCATCAGTTAAAACTCTTGTAGTTTCTTGGAATGAAGCGGCAGAAATAAATGACTCTGTTTGAAGTGACGCTTTAGTAATACCCATTAAAACTCTTTCACCAGATGCAGGATTTTTTCCTTCAGCAACTAGTTTTTCATTTGCATTATCAAACTTAATTCTGTCAATCATTTCACCAGGTAAATAAGACGAATCACCAGACACTTTAATTTCAACTTTTTTAAGCATTTGTCTTAATATTGTTTCAATGTGTTTGTCATTAATAATAACACCTTGTAATCTATAAACTTCTTGAACTTGATTAACAAAATATTCTGTTAAATCTTTAATGCCTAAAATTCTCAAAATATCATGAGGTAAAGGCTGACCATCTAATAGGTACTCACCTTTTTTAATTTTCTCACCTTGGTTAAAGTTGATATGTTTACCTTTGGGTATTAAATAATTTGAAGGTTCTCCATCATCTGGTTGAATTGAAATTTTTTGTTTACCTCTAACTTCTTTACCAAATAACACTTGTCCATCATTCTCAGCAATAATTGCACTATCTTTTGCTTTTCTAGCTTCAAATAATTCAGCTACACGTGGTAATCCTCCAGTAATATCTTTTGTTTTAGTTGTTTCTTTTGGAAGTCTTGCAATTATATCACCAGCAAATATTTTTTGACCATCTTTAACAGAAAGAATTGAATCAGGTACCAAGTAGTACCTTGCTTCATTGTCGTCAGCTTTCTTAATTACATTACCCTTCTCATCTCTTAAGGTAATTCTTGGTTTTAAATCTGTGTTTTTAGATTGCGCTCTCCAATCAACAACTGATTTAGAAGAAATTCCAGTAGCATCATCAGTTGTCTCTTGAATAGAAACACCATCGATTAAATCTACATAACCAGCAATACCACTTTTTTCTGCAATAACTGGAGTTGTATAAGGATCCCACTCACAAATTTTTTCATTAGCTTTTATTTTATCACCATTTTGGAAAAATAATTTTGATCCATAAGCAACTTTATAAATTGCAACTTGAACACCGTTATTATCTTCAATTGATAGTTGGGTGTTTCTTCCCATAACAATTAGATTTTTCTTAGAATCTTCTAATAAATTAGTGTTAATAATTTTCAAAGTACCTGCAGATTTTGAAACAATTTCAGACTCTTGCTTAACAGAAGCGGTACCACCAACGTGGAAAGTTCTCATTGTTAACTGAGTACCAGGCTCACCAATTGATTGAGCTGAAATCATACCAATTGCTTCACCAACGTGAACCATTTTTCCTCTAGATAGATCTCTTCCATAACAAGTAGCACAAACACCAATTTTAGAGCTACAAGTCATAACTGAATAAGCTTTGATAAATTTAACACCAGCTGCATCAATTTTATCGCAACCTGATTCATCAATCATAGTTTCTTTTTTAATAACCACTTCACCTGTAATAGGATTTTTTACTTCAAAAGCTGTAACTCTACCAAGTGCTCTTTCTGATAAACTAACAACTACGTTTCCACCTTCTAAAATTTCTGCTAACTCAATAAACCCTGGATTATCACATTTAATTTTTGAAATTGTAAGGTCTTGAGCTACATCACAAAGTCTTCTAGTTAAATAACCTGAGCTTGCAGTCTTTAGGGCTGTATCAGCTAAACCTTTTCTGGCTCCGTGCGTTGAATTAAAATATTCTAAAGCAGTTAAACCTTCTTTAAAGTTAGAAATAATAGGTGTTTCAATAATTTCACCAGATGGTTTTGCAATAAGACCTCTCATACCAGCTAACTGTTTCATTTGAGCAGCTGAACCCCTAGCTCCACTATCCGCCATCATAAATACTGAGTTAATCTTCATGCCATCAGGAGTACTTTCCGTAGCAGAAATACCTCTCATCATTTCACCAGCTACTTTGTCAGTACATTTTGACCAAGCATCAACTACTTTGTTGTATTTCTCACCTCTAGTAATTAAACCTTCTGAATATTGATTTTCATAGTCAGCAATTAATTTTTTAGTGTCATCAATCAATTGTCCTTTGTTTGCAGGAATAACCAAATCATCCTTACCAAAAGAAATACCTGCTTTAAATGCATGTTTGAATCCTAAATCTTTTAAATGATCACAAAAAATAACTGTAGTTTTCTGACCACAAAATCTAAAAACACTATCAATAATTTCTGAAACAGTTTTTTTAGGAAGCAGTCTGTCTATCATTGAAAAAGTTATGTCTTTATTTTTTGGTAATAAATTAGCTAATAAAAATCTTCCAGCAGTTGTTGTGTGTTTTTCAACCCTTTTATTACCCTTCTGATCAAGTGTTTCGAACCTTGAAACAATAGTAGAGTGTACTTTTATCTGACCCGTTGATAAAGCATGCTCAATTTCATCATTATCTATAAAGTAACCATCTGGCTTTTCCGTTTGAAAAGGTGCTTGAGATAAATAGTAAAGACCTAAAATCATATCCTGACTTGGTACTATGATAGGTTTACCATTTGATGGACTTAAAATGTTGTTCGTTGAAAGCATTAAAATTCTAGCTTCTAGTTGAGCCTCTAAACTTAGAGGAACGTGGACAGCCATTTGGTCACCATCAAAATCAGCATTAAAAGCTGCACAACATAACGGGTGTAATTCAATTGCATCTCCCTCAATTAACTTAGGTTCAAAAGCTTGAACCCCCAGTCTGTGAAGCGTTGGTGCACGATTTAGTAAAACCGGGTGTTCTCTTACAATAAGTTCTAACGCATCCCAAACAGCATTAGTTTCTTTTTCTACTAATTTTTTTGCTTGTTTAATTGTAGAAGCTAATCCTAATTTATTTAATCTGGCATACAGAAATGGCTTGAATAATTCTAAAGCCATTTTTTTCGGTAAGCCACACTCATGAAGCTTAAGGTCAGGACCTACAACAATTACAGATCTTCCTGAGTAATCAACTCTTTTTCCTAATAAGTTTTGTCTAAATCTACCTTGCTTACCTTTAAGCATCTCTGCTAAAGATTTAAGTGGACGTTTACCAGTTCCAGTAATTACTCTTCCTCTACGACCATTATCAAATAAAGCATCAACAGACTCTTGAAG
The DNA here is from genome assembly GCF_059512485.2 of Candidatus Pelagibacter sp. uisw_138. NCBI lineage: Bacteria > Pseudomonadati > Pseudomonadota > Alphaproteobacteria > Candidatus Pelagibacterales > Candidatus Pelagibacteraceae > Candidatus Pelagibacter > Candidatus Pelagibacter sp. uisw_138. The sequence goes on from NZ_CM183453.2 coordinate 724,606, forward strand.
CATTCTTTTTTCATTTCTAACGATAATGTCAGGAGCTTTTAAATCCATCAATCTCTTAAGACGATTATTTCTGTTTATAACCCTTCTATAAAGATCATTAAGATCAGATGTTGCAAATCTTCCTCCATCTAATGGAACTAAAGGTCTTAATTCAGGTGGTATAACTGGTATCACAGTTAAAATCATCCATTCAGGTTTTTGACCAGTTTCTATAAAAGACTCGATTAACTTAAGTCTTTTTATCGATCTTTCTTCATTAACTTTAGATTTTGTTTCTTTAATTGTATTAATTAAAATTTTTCTTTCTTGCTCAAGGTCCATAGACTTAAGAATCGATAAAATCGCTTCAGCACCTATACCAGCTTCAAATGATTCTTCACCAAACTCATCTTGGTATTTTGCTAGTTCTTCTTCGTTAAGTAATTGGTTTTTTTGAAGACCAGTTAAACCAGGCTCAATAATTATGAAATTTTCGAAATAAAGAACTCGCTCAACTTCTTTTAGCTTCATGTCGACGGCTAAGGAAATTCTACTAGGTAATGATTTTAAAAACCAAATGTGAGCAACAGGAGTAGCGAGATTTATGTGACCCATTCTCTCTCTTCTTACGTTTGATTTTGTTACTTCGACTCCACATTTTTCACAGATAATTCCTCTAAACTTCATACGTTTGTATTTACCACACAAGCATTCGTAATCTTTTATCGGTCCAAAAATTCTAGCACAAAATAAGCCATCTTTTTCTGGTCTAAAAGTTCTGTAGTTAATAGTTTCAGGTTTTTTAATTTCACCATACGTCCAAGATTTAATTTTTTCAGGGCTAGCTAAAGTAATTTTAATGCTATTAAAATTTTGCGCTTCAGAAACTTCACTATTTTTAAATAAGTCTGTTAATTCTTTTTTCATATTTAATTTAACTCAATGTTTAGTGCTAATGATTTAATTTCTTTAACTAGTACGTTGAATGATTCAGGTATTCCTGATTCAAAGTTTTCTTCACCTTTAACAATTGTTTCGTAAACCTTAACTCTTCCAGCAACATCATCAGATTTAACAGTTAATATTTCTTGTAGAGTATAAGAAGCACCATATGCTTCAAGAGCCCAAACTTCCATTTCACCAAATCTTTGACCGCCTAATTGAGCTTTACCGCCCAAAGGTTGCTGAGTTACAAGACTGTATGGTCCCGTAGATCTTGCATGAATTTTATCTTCAACAAGGTGATGAAGTTTTAACATATAGATAATTCCAACAGTTACTGGTCTATCAAACATTTCGCCTGTTCTTCCATCCCATAAATTGGTCTGTCCAGACGTTGGTAATTTAGCTAATTCAAGCATTTCAGAGACGTCTTTTTCTTTAGCTCCATCAAATACTGGAGTCGAAATTGCTATACCATTTTGTAGATTTTCACATAAATCTGCAAATTCAGTCTTGTTTAATTTGTCAATACCTCCATCAAAAACTTCTTTTCCATAAACTGATGTTAAAAAGGATGAAATTTTTTGAGTTTTTTCAAATTTTTTATTATTTTCATTTACTAATCTTTTAACTTCTTCACCAAATTCTTTACAGGCCCACCCTAAGTGTGTTTCTAAGATTTGACCTACGTTCATACGACTGGGAACCCCAAGTGGATTTAACACGATATCAACTGGTCTTCCATCTTCTCTATAAGGCATATCTTCAACGGGTACAATTTTACTAACTACACCCTTGTTTCCATGTCTACCTGACATCTTATCACCAGGTCTTAATCTTCTTTTAATTGCAACAAAAACTTTTACCATTTTCATAACACTTGGTAATAAATCATCACCACTTCTAATTTTTAAAACCTTATCTTCAAATCTTTCTTGAATATCTTGTTTTGCTTGATTGTATTGATCTTTTAATTGGGCAATACTTGCTTCATCATTAACATTACCTACTGTTATTTTGAATACATCATTAACGTTAATCTTGTTAATTATATCAAAGTCAAGTTTGGCACCTTCCTCTAAATCTTTAATTTTTTTAGTTAAAGAAGCACCAGACAAAATCTGGTTAGCTCTTTGCTTTATACTTCTTTCTAAAATTTCTTCCTCTACGATCTTATCTTCTTGAACAATTTCAATTTCTGCTCTTTCGATTGTTATAGATCTTTCATCTTTTTCTATTCCATGTCTGTTGAATACTCTAACATCAACAATCGTTCCACTGCTACCTCTAGACATTTTTAAAGATGTATCAGTTACGTCAATTGCTTTTTCACCAAAAATTGATCTTAATAATTTTTCTTCAGGTCCTGATGCTGAATCACCTTTTGGTGTAACTTTACCAACTAATATATCTCCAGCTTTTACTTCAGCACCAATATAAACAATCCCAGATTCATCAAGATTTTTTAAAGCTTCTTCGTTTACATTTGGAATATCTCTAGTGATTTCTTCTTCACCTAACTTTGTATCTCTAGCCATAACTTCATATTCAACGATATGAACTGATGTAAATACATCGTCTGTAACGCATCTTTCTGAAATTAGAATAGAGTCTTCAAAGTTGTAACCTTGCCAAGGCATAAATGCTACAGTCACGTTTTTTCCAAGTGCTAATTCACCTAGTTTAGTAGATGGTCCGTCAGCAATAATATCACCTGACTTAACTTTATCACCTACTCTAACAAGTGGTTTTTGGTTAATGCATGTGTTTTGGTTTGATCTTTTAAATTTTTGTAAGTTATAAATATCTACACCTGATTTTGTGAAATCTGTTTCTTCAGTTGCTTTAATTACAATTCTTTTTCCATCAATTTTATCAACTGTACCATCACGATTAGCAACTATAGTAACACCTGAGTCAAGAGCTACATCACTTTCAATACCAGTACCAACTAATGGAGATTCCGGTTTTAAAAGAGGGACTGCCTGTCTCATCATGTTAGATCCCATTAGGGCTCTGTTCGCGTCATCGTTTTCTAAGAAAGGGATTAGTGATGCTGCTACAGAAACCAACTGTTTAGGTGAAACATCAATGTAATCAATTTTCTCAGGTTTTGATAAAACAAAGTTTAAGTTTTCTCTGCAAGGAACAAGTTCTTCTAAAATTTTTCCATTTTTATCAAGTTTGGCGTTAGCTTGTGCGATTGTGTATTTTGTCTCTTCCATCGCTGATAGATACTCAACTTTATCTTGAACTACACCACTCTCTACTTTTTTATATGGGCTTTCAATAAAACCATATTTATTAATTTTAGCATAGGTAGATAAACTATTAATCAAACCAATATTTGGTCCTTCAGGCGTTTCAATTGGACAAATTCTTCCGTAGTGAGTTGGGTGAACATCACGAACATCAAATCCAGCTCTTTCTCTTGTTAGACCACCTGGTCCTAAAGCTGAAACTCTTCTTTTGTGAGTAATTTCAGATAGTGGATTTGTTTGATCCATAAATTGAGAAAGTTGTGAACTTACAAAAAAATCTTTAAGGGAAACCGTTAAAGGTTTTGCATTAATTAAATCTTGTGGCATTGCTGATTCAATATCAAGAGTTGTCATTTTTTCTTTAATAGCTCTTTCCATTCTATAAACACCAATACGAGCTTGGTTTTCAACAAGTTCACCAACAGACCTTACTCTTCTGTTACCTAGATGATCAATATCATCAACTTCATCTTTACCATCTCTTAAATCTAACATTTTGTGAACAATGGCAATTATGTCATCATTTCTTAAAATTGTAATTTTGTCAGAACATTCAAGGCTCAATCTTGAGTTCATTTTAACTCTACCTACATCTGAAAGGTCATACCTATCTGAACTAAAGAATAAGTTGTTGAATATTTGTGTGGCAATCTCAACTGTTGGTGGTTCACCTGGTCTTAAAACTTTATAAATTTCAGTAATTGCATCATTTTTAGAATTATTTTTATCATGTAATATTGTTGATAATAAATAAGAACCTTTATTGATAGAATTTGTAATAGAAATCTCAATTGAGTTTATGCTAGCTTCTAAAATTTGTTTGATAATAGTGTCATTTAGCTCAGTGCCAATTCCAAAGGTTCCCTCTTCTTCATCGTCGCTAACTTTAACTTCATTATGTAAATATTTTCCAATTAAAGATTCTTGAGATACTAAAATATCTTTAAGTCCATCAGTAGCTAGTTTTTTTGCACTTAAAAAATTAATTTTATCACCAAGCTTAATTACAACGTTTCCAGTTTTAGCATCGGTAACTTCTTCAGAAAAATTTTTAGCTTTATAATTTTCAGAATTAAATTTAGTCTTCCATTTACCTGTTTTTCCATCAAATGAATAAATTTCTTTATCGTAAAACTCATCGGCTATTTCAGATTTAGTTAAACCTAAAGCCATCAAAAGAGTTGAAGCAAATATTTTTTTCTTTCTATCTATCTTGAAATATAAGAAATCTTTAACATCGTATTCTAAATCTAACCAAGATCCTCTGTTAGGAATAACTCTACAATTAAATAATAATTTACCACTTGCATGTGATTTACCTTTATCATGATCAAAGAAAACTCCAGGACTTCTGTGCATCTGGTTTACAACAACTCTTTGAACACCATTAGTTATAAAAGTTCCACTGTCAGTCATCATAGGCACTTCACCCATGTAAACTTCTTGTTCTTTTGCAGATAAAATATCTTTAGTATTATTTTCTTGATCTATCTCGTAGACAACCAATCTTAAAGTACATTTTAATGCTGAAGTAAAAGATAATCCTCTTTGGATACATTCTTCAGTATCAAATTTTGGTTTTTCAAGTCTATAAGAAACGTATTCCAATGTTGCTTTATCATTTAGATCCTCTATTGGAAAAATACTTTTAAAAACCCTATCAAATCCTTTTGATAAATCCCCTGCTTCACTATCAAAGTCTGTAAGTTGTTTGTATGAGTTTTTTTGAACTTCAATTAAATTTGGAATAGATAATGTTTCTACAAGCTTTCCAAAGCTTTTCCTTACATTTTTCTTTTGAGTAAAAGATAGTTGCATTTATAAATAGTTACCAATTAAAAATAATCAGTAATTAAGTTCTTTCTAATTAATTTATTTAAGTTCTACTTTTGCGCCGGCTGCTTCTAATTTTTCTTTAAGCTCTTCAGCATCTTTTTTATTAACACCAGATTTTACTTCTTTCGGTGCACCTTCAACTAAATCTTTTGCTTCTTTAAGACCTAAAGATGTTGCTGCTCTAACTTCCTTAATAACATTAATTTTTTTCTCACCTGCAGAAATTAACATAACTGTAAAATCATCTTTTGCTTCTTCTGCTGCTCCACCTGCTGCTGCTGCTGGTGCTGCTGCAGCCATAGCTGTAACGCCCCATTTTTCTTCAAGTTGTTTTGAAAGTTCAGCTGCTTCAACAACAGTTAAATTTGATAGGTCTTCAATAATTTTATTTAGATCAGGCATATTTTTTTTTACTCTTTAGGTTGTTTTTTAAGAATTTTCTGGGCTCAAACTACTCATTTTTTCGGAACGTGCAAGTAAAATACTCACAAATTTTGACGCTGGTGCTGCTAGAATACCCACGATATTTGCTCTAGCCTCATCTAGTGTTGGCAAATTAGCTACATTCTGAACTCCAGCTTGGTCTAAAATATCGCTACCCATAATTCCACCCAAAAGCCTCAAATTTTCGTTTGTTTTTGCAAATTTAGATAAAATTCTAGCTGACATTATAGCATCATCAGAAAAAGCTACTGCAGTAGCTCCTGTAAATAAACTAGAAAGTTCCTTACACTTAGTTTTTTCAAGTGCAATTTTAGTAATTTTATTTTTAGTTATAGTAAACTTGATGCCATGCTCTCTCATTTGAGATCTAAGCTCATCAAGTTGAGACATTGTAAGACCTTGATAGTGAGTTACCAATACAGCTTCATTATTTTGAAACTGATTTTCCATTTCACTAATGTAATTTTTTTTTTGTTCTTTGTTCAGCATAATTATATGACTTTTCCTAATTTAACTTTATACGAAACACCCATACTAGATGTTACAAAAGTATTTTTAATTAAATCACCTTTTAAAGTAAGGTTACCTTTTTCTTTTTCTAAAGTGTCTAAAATAGTATAATAATTTTTTAATAGCTGATCGTCATGAAAAGATTTTTTTCCAATGCTGACACCAATGTTTCCATCTTTATCGTTTCTAATTTCAGCTTGACCAGACTTAGCATCAGTTACCGCTTGTTTGACATCATCAGAAACAGATCCAAGTTTAGGATTGGGCATAAGACCTTTTGGTCCTAAAACTTTTCCAAGTTTTGAAAGTTTAACCATCATACCTGGCGTACAAATTAATTTTTCAAAATCTAACTCACCTGCTTTAATTTTATCAATAAACTCATCGCTTCCAACTATATCTGCACCTGCGTCCTTAGCGTCTTGTGCTTTATCATCCTCACATACAACGGCGACTTTTACTTTTTTACCAGTTCCACCAGGTAAATTAACTACTGTTCTAATATTGACTTCACCTTTTTTTTGTTTGTTATTAACTTGAAAAGATAGATCGATAGACTCATCAAATTTTGTAGTACAGTTCTTTTTAACATCTGATAATAATTTTTCTATCAATTCAGAAACTAGATCCTTAGTTTTTTCTGGTAATTTTTTAAATCTCTTTGATGCCATTAGTCTTTAACCTCTATACCCATTGATCTTGCAGAGCCCGCAATGATTTTTACAGCTTGTTCTAAACTATGTGCATTAAGATCTTTCATTTTTTGTGTTGCAATTTCTTCTGCTTGTTTTTTTGTAATCGATCCAGCTATACTTCTGCCAGGTTCTTTTGATCCACCTTTAAGTTTTGCAGCCTCTTTAATAAAGTGAGATGCTGGTGGAGATTTAATTTCAAAATCAAATTTTTTATCTTTGTAAACTGTAATAATAACTGGGATTGGTTTTCCAGCTAATGCTTTAGTCTTATCATTAAATGCTTTACAAAATTCCATTATGTTAATTCCACGTTGACCTAATGCAGGACCAACAGGTGGAGCAGGATTAGCCTGTCCTCCTATAATTTGTAATTTTATATATCCGCTAATTTCTTTTGCCATTAACTTGCTTTCTCTACTTGGTTATATTCTAAATCAACTGGTGTTGGTCTTCCAAATATTGAAACTGAAACCTTAAGTCTTGATTTCTCTTCATCTATATCTTCAACCATACCACTGAATGATGCAAAAGGACCGTCAACAACCTGAACTTTTTCACCAATGCTGTATTCTATACCAGATTTTGGCTGAGCTACACCATCTTTTATTTGTCCTAAAATTTTTTCTATTTCTTTATCAGAAACAGGAACAGGAATACCTTTTGAACCTAAAAATCCACTAACACGCTTTAAATTTTTAATCATATGATAAAGATCATTGTCCATTTCACTTTTAATTAAAACATAACCAGGAAAGTATTTCTTTTTTCTCTGAATTCTTTTTCCTCTTTTTACTTCTGTTACATCATGTGTAGGAACAACAATTTCTTCAATTTTATCAGAAATTTTTGCTTTTTCAGCTTCTTCTTTAATTAATCCAGCAACCTTATTCTCAAAATTTGAATGAGATTGAACAATATACCAATTTTTCATTAAATACTTACCTTTAGTAAAGCTTCCAATAAAAATTTAAGCACTTGATCAAGAAGTAAAAAGAAAAGAGACATAATAACTGCCATAGCAAATACCATTAATGCACCTTGCATGGTCTCTTTTCCAGTGGGCCAAGAGACTTTGAAGGCTTCTTGTTTAACTTCTTGGATAAATTTTATCGGGTTTTTCATAATATACTGTTTGGCTTATTGGCAGGAGTGGAGGGAATCGAACCCTCAACCTCCGGTTTTGGAGACCGGCACTCTACCAATTGAGCTACACTCCTATAGAGTTTACTCTATAATTTTAGTTACTACTCCAGCTCCAACTGTTCTACCACCTTCACGAATAGCAAAGTTTAATTTTTCGCTCATCGCAATTGGAGTAATTAATGTGACGGTGAATTTAGCGTCATCACCAGGCATAACCATTTCAGTTCCTGCTGGTAATGTAACTTCTCCAGTTACGTCAGTTGTTCTAAAGTAAAACTGAGGTCTGTATTTAGTAAAGAAAGGAGTATGTCTTCCACCCTCGTCTTTTTTAAGTACATAAGCCTGAGCTTCAAATTTGGTATGTGGTGTAATTGAACCAGTTTTACAAAGAACTTGTCCTCTTTGAATGTCATCTCGCTCAACACCTCTTAATAGAATGCCAACGTTATCACCTGCTTCACCAGAATCTAAAAGTTTTCTGAACATTTCAACACCAGTACAAACTGATTTTTTAGTTTCAGTAACACCAACGATTTCAACTTCTTCACCAGTCTTAATAACACCGGATTCAATTCTACCAGTTGCAACAGTTCCTCTACCTGAAATTGAGAAAACATCCTCAACAGGCATTAAGAAAGGTTTGTCAACATCTCTAGTTGGTTGAGGAATAAATTCATCAACAGCTTTCATTAATTCTAAAATAGAATTTTTTCCAATTTCTTCATCTCTACCTTCAACAGCTGCTAATGCAGATCCTTTAATGATAGGAGTTGTTTCACCTGGATATTTGTAAGAAGTTAGAAGTTCTCTAATTTCTTCTTCTACAAGTTCAATCATGTCTTTGTCATCAACTTGGTCTACTTTATTTAAGTAAACAACAATTGAAGGAATACCAACTTGTCTTCCTAAAAGAATATGTTCTCTTGTTTGAGGCATAGGACCATCAGCAGCGTTAACTACTAAGATAGCTCCATCCATTTGAGCTGCACCAGTAATCATGTTTTTTACATAGTCAGCGTGACCTGGGCAATCTACGTGTGCGTAATGTCTCTTCTCAGTTTCATATTCAACGTGAGCAGTTGAAATTGTAATTCCTCTTTCTTTTTCCTCAGGGGCTTTATCAATTTGATCATAAGCTACAGCTTTTGCACCACCAGTTTCTGCTAAAACATTTGTGATCGCTGCAGTTAATGTTGTTTTACCGTGGTCGACATGACCGATTGTACCAATGTTACAGTGTGGTTTATTTCTTATGAACTTTTCTTTTGACATTACTTTTTTACCTCAGTTTAGTTTTATTAATAATTTCTTTTTTTCTTGGAGCGGGTAAAGAGAATCGAACTCTTACATCCAGCTTGGAAGGCTAGCGTTCTACCATTGAACTACACCCGCACAACATCAAGAATAACACTCCACTGTTATAAGAAATTTTATTGAGTGGTGGAGGGGGAAAGATTCGAACTTTCGAAGACCGAAGTCAACGGGTTTACAGCCCGCCCCATTTGACCGCTCTGGAACCCCTCCTTTTGGGGAAGTGTCCCCTTCTTCAATAAAGCTTCAAACAACATGCGTTTTATATATTTTTATTATGCAATTGCAACACGAGATTTACTGTGAAAATGGTGGAAAATACGTATAAAACAAAGATAATTTTATGAATAAATCATCATTTTTAATAGTTGGTCAACATGCGGTTATTGAGGCTTTAAGAAACCCAAAAAGAAAAGTTTTAAAAGTTTTTTTAACAGAAGAAAGTAAAAAAAATATTCACAGAAAAAACCCAAAGAAAAATGTTCTTGAAGACGTTAAGGTTTATTTTAAATCAAAAAAAGAATTAGATAAGTATACTTCTAAAGATCAAATGATGCATGGTGGTTATATTGCTGAAGTAGAGCATATCGATCAACCAGACTTAAAAGAATTTATAAAAGGAAAAAATAATCTAACGTTTGTTTGTATAGATGAAGTAACTGATCCAAGAAATATTGGATCATTAATTAGAAGTGCTTCTTCATTTCATATAGACGGATTAATAGTTAAAGAAAGACAATTCCCATCTGATAGTAAGCTTATGTATAAAGCTGCAAGTGGCTGCATGGAACATATTAATATTTTTGAAGTATCAAACATAAATTCCACGCTTAAAAATTTAAGAGAAAAGAATTTTTGGGTTTATGGATTTGATGCAAGAGGAGAAAAAGACTTTACAGATATTAAATGGGAAGGAAAAAATGTTCTTTTATTTGGATCTGAAGGATTTGGTATGAGAGAACATACCGGAAAGTACACAGATTTTTTAGTTAAGATTGATATAAATAAGAATGTAGAAAGCTTAAATATCTCAAATAGTGCAGCGATTGTGTTTCATCATTTAAGTTATCTTAAAAAAAAATCTTAATTGATATAATACTTTAAGAAAAAATATAATCATCAGAGATCTATAAATGTACTTAAATAAATATTTAAAAGATAAAAATTAAAATTCATCAAGAAAACTTATATCATATTTAAATTTATAAATTGATTTATCTTTTAAGCTTTTAATCATGTGACCACCATTTAAAATATATTTTTTTTTTAACAAAACTTGATCATAGGAAGAAATAAGATTTCCTAAATTTTTTGTGGGACACTTTATAAAAAAAGTTTTATTAAAAAACTTTTTTATACACTTGTAAAAAAAATAAAAATTTTTTTCTGTATCAAAAAAACATTCTAAAATTATATTTTGCCTGAAAACAATGTACCCAATTAGCTTTTTATTTTTTTTAATAGATTTAAGATTTAATTTAAGTTTTTTTATTTTATAAGCTATGTTTTTCCAATCATTTTTATTTCTAAAAACATATCCATTATTAAATCTATAATTAGAATTATAAATTTTTTTGATCTTGTTATTTATAAAATCATTTTTATGTATTGATTTATTGTTGTTTAAATTCTTGACTTCAACTTCGCTAAATCTGCAATTTCCTAAGAAACCAAATTTATTATAAAAATTATCTAACTTTTTTCTTGCAATTAAAAGCATTACATCAAAATTTTTTTTTTTAAGTTCTTTTTCAGTTTCTAAAAAAAGAATTTTTGATAAACCTTTAGACTGAAATTTTTTAAATATACAAATATTACTTAAACAAGCAGTTTTAATTTTTTTATTGCCTAAATTAATTTTTTTACTAATTACAGTTAAACAGCCAATCCTTTCTTTTTTTATATTCTGTAAAACATATGTTATTGCGTCAGGATAATTATTCCAAAATCCTGTAAAATAAGAATCATCAATGTTTTCAAAGTTAAATAAAATATCTTTTTTAATAAAATCAAATTTAATTTTTTTTAAAAAGTATTTTTCCACTTTAATTATTAAGAAACATTAATTATTTTAAATCTTTGGTGCATATTAAATTTTTGAATTATCCTTGAAAGAGACTTATGAATTAGCAATTTTTTTAACATCAAGTTTTTATGATTTTTTACATATCAAATATTTTTTTGTATATTTCTTTTTTATTTTTCTTATTCAATTTTTTTAATGTTTCATAGAAACTTTCAATATTTCTTAATTTTTTTATTCTTTTAAACATTGCTTTGTTACCATCCCAAATCAAGCCGTTTCTTTTTTTTTTATTTTTTGAATATCTTTATATAGGCAAGTAAAATGTATTGTATCTTCAACCCTCCTTCCTTTAATAAAGTTATCTTCTTGGATAGACTCAATTTTATAACCAATTAGTTGACATATTTCAGTCATAGCATGTAGATCAACGTTTTGAAATCCATCAACTCTATCTACACCAAGATCTTGAATTGCATGTTCTGTCAACAAAGAGACACTTTCAAGGGAAATTAAAATATTTGAATTATAAGATGTGCCATCAAATATAAAACTTATTGCACATTTGCGTAACATAAAATTTATGGCTGATAAACTCACGATACCATAAAATGAATTTTTATCTTTGCTTAAAGCCACCAGTACTATTTTACCAGACTCTTGTGAGCTACGAAGAAATGCAATTTGATCTTTTTTTGTATTTGGAAATTTTCCAAATAATTCAAGATAATTATTTATTTTTTTTTTATTTAAGAACTTATACCAATTAGATTTATTTACAAAATTCTCATCAGGTATACATAAGTCTACGTTAGTTCCACTAATATAAGTATCTAGATTAAATTTCATTTTATATTTTTTTTTAAAGTATTTATGTATTTATTAAACACTAGACTAGTTATTTTATAGTGTATAGGAAAAAGCAAATACGTCTTTGAAGTATTATTTTTAGTATTAAATAACTTATGTCTAAATAAAAAAATTTTTTTTAATTGATCGTGATTTTTTAATTTATTTATATCTATAGGAATTAAAGGACCAACTCTTTTGGGTTTTTTTTCTATACTTATTATGCTTTTAAGTTCATTCATTCTTTTTAAAATAATTTTTTTATTTAATTCATAATTATCTAAATTATTATCAATATCTTTCAGTGCATTGGTATCTAAATATGAATTTATTACTTCATTATATCTGTAATCATACTTTGATTTATTATTAATCTCATTAAACTTTAAAATTGATTGAATTTTTCCAAGTTTTATATTTTTTTTTTGTCTTTTTTTACAAAATTTTAAAAACTTTATATTTTTTGAAATAATTATTCCACCAGATATGCTTCCAATAATTTTCGGTAATGAAAAAAATTCATATTCAGATTTATTAGGAAAAAGTGTATTTGAATTTAGAATTATGCTATCGCACGAGTCATCAACTAAGTGTATTTTTTTATTTATCGTTTTTTTTAATAAAATTTTTTGTTTTGATCCCCAAATATTATTGTAAATTATCATATCTGGTTTAACTAAATTGATTGTTGGGTTTGAAAAATAACCTACTGCATTAAATAAACAATTTGAAACCCACTTGTTTAAATAAATTTCATTTGATCTGTTTAATTTATTAAATTCCAGTATGGCTCCTAAGCATGATCTTCCTGAGGGAAATAAGACAGCTTTTCTTTTAAACTTTTGATAAAAAAAATTTTCAATCTTATGAATAAGTTTAAGATTTTTTTTTGTAGAATTTTTATAAGAAAATTTTATCTTTTTTATAAAACATTGTGGCCACTGATAATTGCGTAATTCTTTCATAAATTAAAATTAAATTATTTATTGATATTACTAAATATAAGCTACTACTCAATAAAACATTGGATATAAAACAACTTAGTAATCATTTAAAAAAACTATAAAACAAATTTTTGTAGATTGATTTATTTGTCTAATTGAAGTAATAAACTAAAAACAATGTGCCCTTGTAGCTCAGCTGGTAGAGCAATTGATTTGTAATCAATAGGTCCGCGGTTCGACTCCGTGCGGGGGCACCATCACTCAACTAAATCCACAAATAACATTCACAACACTAGACTAATTGTTAAAGTTATAACAATCATAATATCCCATAAGTATATTCTTTACCACACCTATTGCGGTGAGAGTGCGGTGGAATCAAAACTATGAGTCCACACACCTTTAGGGGAGGTAGAACGATTGAGTTTAAGGTTTTTGATTAACACCCCCATCCCTTTATTTTCATAAAAGGATGTTAAATAATTTTACCTTTAGTCTAACGTTTAGACTTAAGCTTAACGTGTTTTGAAATGAGTTATAAAAATATCCCACAAAAATTCTGTGGAAAAATAATTACTTTGAATATGTAATTGTTACTTTCCAATTATCACCTCTCTTAACAACAGTAGTAGTTGTGTGACCTCTTTTGATTGCACGATCTTTTATATACTCGCCCAGATACTTATCAATTTGGGCTACAGTAAAATCTTTGTTTATAATTTTATTTGTTCTTTTATTAACGAACACACATTTAAATTTCATTAGGGATAATCTTTAGGTTTATACTTACTGGCTAATTAACTTCTCTTTTGAAAATATTCTCTTTTGAAAATATATTTGATACCATTAATTGGGTGTGTATCAATCGTAACAAGCTCCCACCCTTTTTTTCCATATTGATTTAACATTTTTTCTCTAGCTTCTTCAAAATGTATATGGGGAAAATCACTTTTAGTTAGATCAGGTTCAATCACAGCAGCATCTAATATTTTATATTCAAATCTTTTCATTTAAATTTTTCACAATTTTAGCTACTACATTTTAATTCATAAGAAACTGTGTCATCTGTTTTAAAAAGTTGATGAATATTATTTCTTGAAAGGATAATTTCACGTTTTTTTATTGAGTCTCTAAGATGTAAATAGCTAATTTTTTCCTCTAATCGAAGCTCATGAAGTCGTCCTATATAAGTAGAATCCTCTATTTCTTCATAAGAGGCAGCGTAAACAACATTCTCTGTTGATCCTTTGTCAAATTCAAGATCACCATCAACGATCTTTTTATTCATATCAATTCTAAACGTATGATAAAAATCACCCAGTATATCTGAACAATTAAAAATAATTATTTTAGAAAAAGCATTTTGTGAATATAAAATTAATAACAGTGATAAAGTTATTATTTTTTTCATTTAATCAAATCCTATTTTTTGTCTTTTTTCGAAAATTTTATAAAATAAACTATGAAAATTATTAAAGTTATTAACCATAGAATAAATGTTTCATTCCATATACGCGGCCAAGATAGTCCTTTACCATAAAGTACAACTGTAAACATTAAAGCTCCAAACGAACTTAAAAAACATGCCATTTGTAAATAAAATTTCACGATTCAACTCTAACAAATCTCAAACTGCGAGTCCACCTCCTAGAAATAATGCAAATCAAAAAACCTAGAACTATAAGTTTTTTCATTAAATCAACAGACACCGAACCAGCCACTATTTGGAACACACTCTCCACCTCCATCACTAATTGCAAAAAAGCCAAACAAAATATAAATTAATAATGCCCAACCAAAGAAATTTTGTGAACTTTTATTTTCATTAATATTATCATAATATTTAACCATATTTTTCTTTGTTTTTTTTTCAGGTTCTGGAATATAAAAATTTACAAAACTATTGTAATGTTTCCAGAGTAAAACTAGACCAATAAAATATATGATGATATTCAGCATAAAATATTAATAATTATCGATAGAAGCTTTTTCATAATATAAAAATTCTCATTTATTTATTTTGTAATCCCTGAATTATCGTGACTTATAATTTCTTTATAAAGATTACTATTTTTAAACACTTTATTATAAAATAACCCTAAACATTGAATAACTATTATAGCCAAAATTATATTTCTTAATATTTTCACTTAAGCTTACTCTTTTTTTAGTTTTATAACCTTTTTACGATCAAATTTTTTAGTTTTATCTTTTTTATCTTTATTAAGTGATTCAATCTTTTTTTGTAAGTCTTTAAATTTTTCAGTACTTGTTTGATTTGTATCGATTTTTGATTTGTAGTTAGATTTACATATGCCTCTATCAAGGTTTATCCAATTACCCTTGTCGTAACTTTCTTTTCCAAATTTAAGCTTAGTCTTAACGAAGTTTGCAGCCTGATCGTAAAACGCTTGTTCAGAAAGATTATAGGAATTTACCAATTTTTTGAAATCTTCTCTTGTATAATCAGCTTCAAAAAATATTAAAAATGACATAAAATTTGGTTGGTTCTCGTTTTCTGGACGTAGATTTAATATATTCAATATCAAGGAACCGTCTCCTTCTGGTTCAATTATTTGATACCATATTAAATCATTAGGTGTTGTTAATTTAGCAAACAGTTGTCCTGCTGAGTTATTAGATGCTTTAATATGATAATTTTTGTTTGAAATTTTAGAAAAAGAAAAAGTCCATTCATTTTGATTGATAATATTTTTACATTGATAATTTTCCTTCATTAAATCTTCTGCTTTAATTAATTCAGCATAAGCATTCCCACTGAACAACAAACCCAGAACCAAAATCGTTGAAAATAGTTTTTTCATACTATTTATTATACCAACTATCGTAATCTTTATTCAATATTTCAAATCTTAAATGATCGTTCATAACATTATCATTTTTAAAGTTAACACAGTAAACCCTAACTTTATTACCGTAGTCTAGTAAAAATTCTGACTGATATACCTTACCTTCATTAGTAGGATGTGACATTTCACTATCAAGGTCTTTAATATATTTAAAATCTTTTTTTATGACATTTTCAATTAAGCTTTTTTTTGAATCAAGACATCCGTTGATATCATTTGGATGTAATCTTATTGCAGCAACAGCATATACGTACATATCTGGATCTCCCTCTTTAACGGCGAATTGAATAACACTAAACGCATTAGCCATAGCTTCACTTGGAAACCTAGCTAATAAGTAATATTTACCATCTTTAATTTCCTGTATTTCAAATTCTTTTATTTCTGAATCTGAAAATAATTCTTTAAGGCTATCACCAACTTTAATTCCATCTATAGGGTAATTTATTTTTTGAGGGCCTGCTGAATAGCAATTTGACGAGATGAAGAGAAATAAAATTGTTATTATAATATTTTTCATTTTAACAGTTTGTTTTTAGCTTGTTCAAATTCAACTTTAGTTAAATGGCCATCACTATACATCTTCTTTAGCCTTTTAAGGCTATCTCCTAAATCATATTTTGAAATATCATCTTTAATACTTTCTGGAGGTGAGCTTTCTTCTTTTTGAACACAAGATTCTTCTCGTTTTTTTCGGTCATTGGAAATTTCCTTATTACCAAGAAAAACAATAAATACAGAGATACAGAAAACAATTAATATCATTATCCACATATCTTCCATAAGTGTTTGCCTTTAAGTTAATAATTTATTCTTTGCTTTCTCGAATTCAGCTTTGGTTAACGTGCCACTCTTATATAATTCTTTTAATTTTCTAATTTTTTCTACTAATGTTTTTGTATCTTTTTTTATATTTTCTTTATTATTCATTGAGTTATTAAAGTTAGATTTATTCTTTATCTTTCTTTTAATAGCCCTCATTTCAGCATCTGTAGGATTGGGAAGAACGTTTTTATAAAAAATTAGTATTCCGTAAATCACTAAACATATGAATAAAAGTAGAAAAATTGGACCAACTAGAAAAAGATTTATAAAATCAAATATTTTTTGAAATACGTTTGGAAGTTTATTTGTTTGGGATAGTTGTATTAAGACTACAAAAATTACAACTATTGATAAAATTAGCTTAGGTTTTTTAAAAAAATTCATTTACTCTATTTAAGCAATTTATTTTTAGCTTTTTTAAACTGTTCTTCTGAAAGTGTTCCATCTTCATATAATTCTTGAAGCTCTTCTAATTCATCTGTTAAATCATTTTTTATAGTAACCTTAGATCCACTAGATCTATTTATATTTGATTTTGACGTACTAACTTCGGATGATGAGTCAAAAAACATAATGATAATTAAATTGTAAATAGGTATCCACAGATACCATCCTGATCGATTAGTATCGTGCATTCTTCTAACACTCACAGAAATTTGAGGTATGAGAGTTCCATAAGATAATACCAGTCCTAAAATCGATAATGGTATAGATCCAATAGACGATAAATAAATACCAATGAGAGAAAGAATAATACAAAACAAAATAAAGTACCAATACTCACTTGGTTTTGCCCTACCCTGAAATACAAAATACTTTTTAAAACAAACACCAATCGCTTCACCAAAACCTACTGAGTCTACTGCTTCTCCATAATTATTTCTCATATTAAAACCTTAAAAGTTTTTTCATAATTTATTTTTCTAATAATGCTACTAAATCTACTAGAAATTTTAAAAGTCCCAACGCTGATACAATACAAAAAGCTTTCGCCATTCCACCCCATATTGATGATTTGTTTTGGCTAATCTTAACTTTCGTATACTTATTAGCAGATCTCCAAACTCCAATTAGAATAATTATAACAGCAATAACGTATAGCACTCCCCAAGTAGGATCATATGTACCTGACAAGTATCCTGTAACAACTCCAATTATAATTGAGCCTACTATTCCATAAAGCCAAAATGAAACTGTTAAATCTAAATCACCATCTACAAATGCTCCAAAGCCAGTTTCTTTTGAGGTAGAGTTATTGTTTGTTTGTGAAGAATCATTAGTTTTGGATATTATTTTATTTTTATTTAAACGATATGACCTTGCGTTCGCTATTTTTTCAAGATTAAAATCACGTGACTCACCCCAGGGCTTAACAGTGGTTTTTTTTTGAGTTGGATTGGGAACCCCACAATTAGGACAAGTTACAGCTTCTGTTGAAACTTTCTTCTTACATTCTCTACACGGTTTTAATGCCATACTTAATGATAGCTGATTTCAGATACAGAGTCATTTGATGTATTAGGTATGTTTCTAGGGCTTTTATATAGGTTTATAAAGTGCACCAATTCCTTGCTTCATATCAGGGTCTTCCTGTCTGATTGGTTCTATACGTTCAGAAAGAACAGGTTCTGCAGTTCTAATTTTTATATACTCATCTACATTAATTGGCTGAATAGATTTAATTACTTCTCTGTTAGATTTCATCTTTGGGGTTATTGTTTTTTTACTATTTACTCTTAATCCATTTTTATCGAATATATTTTCAAATAGTTTTTCTCCTCCATACTGTCGTGAGTTTTCTAAACGTTTAGCCATAGCATTAATTTGAGTAGGTGTTGCGGTAGGTTCGTTTAATAATTTATTATAAGCTCTAGCATCATAAACATTTTTAATTTTAATTGTATTGCTGCTGTTAGTATAAGTTCCTGTTTTGGGATCATATGTTACAACTCTATCATTATCTTTTTTAATCATTATCTTTGCCTTCTATAAAATGTCTGTTGTCTTCAAGAATCTGTTTCATTTTTTGCTGCAACTCTTCTGTTGAAAGATTGTCAATGCTGTCTACACTTTTGATTATTTGTTTATCAATATAATAACCAGCAACCTTACCTCGCAATTCCTCTGCACGTAAAGCTACTCCAACCATTTTATTTTCTTCTGCAACTTGACCTAAATAATTAAGTCTAGCCATATGTTTGTCTGGATCGATATTATTCTTAATTCTAAAGTCTTCTTTTAATTCCCCAATGTATTTAACAACATGCGGACATATTCTTGGGTTTAATAATTCATATGCACGTTGATAGGCGCTGTCAGGTGAATAACCTGCTTTCATTGCTACCTGTGTGTTTGTTAAAGTAGAATTGCCGTAATGGTTTTCTACATATATTCTAGAAAACGTCTTCTGCATTTCCGTTAGTGTCTTGTTTATTAACTGCATCTTTTTTTTCCTCCTTTATTTTTGGATCTTTAAGTTGTTCAACTAATTTATAAACGTTGGCTTTACTAAAACCCTTTACGTCTTTATTAGCTTTCATTATTTCATCTGGTGTTTTTCCTTTCGCTAATAATGTTGCTATCTTACGTTTAGTCTGGTCGAACAGCGGAAACATTTGCCAACTATTAGTGGAGCGTTGGATTACTGCTATACGTGGTCTTGAAGCAGAAGTGTTCATATGCTCACGCCATTTCAACCACTCTAATTGTATTTGGGTATAACCTTCGCCTTTGTTAGGAACTGCAACTTTTTCATCTGGTACTGATAACTTCATATCGATATCTATTGATCGTTCTTTAACATTAGAACCTGAAGCAGTTTTTCCTTGTTTAGTTGGGTGGTGTAAGAAGGTTACGTGATAACCCTGATTTCTTAAACGACTTAACCATTGCATCAATTCAACCCACTCTTCACCTTCTTTTTCTTGCATAATTGTTAATGCAGTAATGTTATCTAAATAGATGATAGGTTTTAAACCTGTCTCTTCAAATACACGTTGAGCTGATATTTCTACGTTTTGTCTACCAACTTCTGCTGTTAAACTTTCAAAGTGCATATCTTCTTGATTGGCTAATGTTGCAAAGAACATAAATTCTTTATTAAGAATTTTACCTTCTCTTTCAAATGCCTCCTCAATATCATACAAACGATCTTGAATTGAACTACTATCCATTTCAGCTTCAACATAAAGTACAGGATGTTTTTGATTATCATGATTTTTAAAGTCTAGAAAATCATAGCCACTAGCGATAGCTGCTGCTTCATGTAAACTATATAAAGTTTTACCTGTTCCAGCTTTTGCAAAGACTTGACGTATCTGGTTCGTTGCAATTATTGGGTAGAGTATATAGTTGGGTTTAGGAAAGTTTTGAGCTAGAAAATGATCACATCTTTTAACTACCAAACCTTTGGCAACCTTATTGTACTCCTTTGATTTTAATGGCTCTGCTGTTTCTGCACGTTTAATTTCATCAAACGCTTTTAGGTTTATGTCACCTAGATATTGAGACAAAGATTTAATACCTGCAACTTGATCAGGGTCTTCTTTGTACTTCTTCTCTTGGTATTTAACTTTATTAACTCTACTCCTAACTTCCTCATCACCAGTTAAGTGACAAAGTTTTTCAACATACTTTTCTTTTATATGTGTTGGAATATCAGTTTCTCTTGTTAGTGCTCCAGCAAGTTTGAGAAATGCTTCATCACGCATTTTGCTATCTGGTTTTGGCCAATGCAAATAAAGTTCAGAAAACGCTGCTATCAATCTACAATGCATTTGTAATTCTGTAGGATTAATCTCAATTGGCTCAACGTTATTAATAATAACTCTATCAACACCCGCTATGATTGTTTGAGTTGAAGTTAAGACTTCAATTATTTTATCACCTTTGTTTACAGATGATGGAAAACTATATCTGTTAGCCTCTTCACCATTCGGAATTTTGTAAGTCTTATGGGTTCCAATAACAACACCATCAACATACTTACCAACAGTCAAAGTAGGTGGGAGCATATCAATAAACTTATGAGCAATAAAATTCTTATCATCAAAGTCTACATCTTGAATGCCACTATCTTTATGAAATACACCAATACGTTTAGCATTAAGTAATTCTGTATCAGACCAATCTTTGCACCAGCTACCATTTTTTGTAGCTGGTGATTTATCCATTTTGACAGGTGTTAAAGCAAAACCATAATTTCTAAACGTAGTTATGTTCTCTGGAGTAATACTAGTAATATTCTTTTCCATTATTTAACTCTGCCTCCTGCTCTATATTTCTTCTTTAGATCAATTTCAGATTTCAGAAATTCAGAAAAACTGCCTGAATAGCCTTCCTCTTTCATTTCTTCCCATTGAGATTTTAATGAGTCCATTAAGTCAGGCATGAGGTCCATAACTGCATCGTAAGGATCTGTATAATCAGAAGCTAACTTAATGATATTTTCTTTTTCAGATAGATCACCTTTGCCAGGTAATGCTTTAAATATTTTCATTATTGCACCTCCTTTAAATACTGAGGTCCCACAAATGTTTTATCTTGGCATGAACCACAAAGAGAAGAAATTCTGTATTCATCTTCATACGAATTATTGACTAAAGATGATTGAACGTCGGCAGCGGATCTATTACAGAAGGCGCATTGTTTCTTAGTTTGAACCTTATCTATCGTATGTCTTAAATTTGACTTTACGTTAAGTTTAGGTGTCGTGTTAAATAGAGAATAGATATTCTCTATTTCTTTTTTGATTGTTATTTTCATATTCAAATATTTCCTTTCAAGAAATAAAAAACCCGCCAATTGCGGACACAATCAACGGGTTCGTTAATTTGAATATTACTAATCTAAATGGAATATATAACGTCTTGGAACAGACTTCAATAACAGTAGATTAATAATATTAATTGTCCGACTATTAATTGAACTTTGTCCAGGTATGAAGACTTGCTACTACTGCCTAAAAGTTTTTGACTGTGTCAGATTTAAATAACTTTTAAAATTAATCTCGAGTTATCTTTTTCAAGGATAACATAACTATTATACATCACGATGAATCTGTACGTCAAATTATTTCACTAGAACTTTAATAGAACATAGAAAATAAAAAACAATGATCATGATTCATTAACGAGCCGCTACCAACAATTAATTCATCGTACATTCCGTACAGTGGGTCGGGGGCAGCGGACTTCAACTATGAAAAGACCGTGACTTGAACGGCCTCTTTTCATTTAGGAAAGTCTTGTCAGTCTTTTTTATATATGTGTGAAATGATGAGACATATAATAATATATTAAGTCTCAAAGTCTCAAGTACGTATAGTAAGAATTAGAGAGCCAACTTATCCGCTAACGTTGTTGAATTGTGTTGAGTGTAAACTGATAAACTTGATAGTGAATTACCACAAAACAACTGAACCTCTGATACAGATAATCCCTTTTCAAATAACCTAGAAATAGCCTCTCGTTTAAGATCATGAAATCTTAAACCTTTAACAGCAGACCTTCTACATATAGCTGTCCAAGAACGCTCAAAATTCTTTATTCCAATAGGAAAAACTTTGCCATTTAAACTTCTAGGAATAGACCTTAATATCTCTAATGATCTTGGTTGGAGTGGAACATTTCTAATTCGTTTAGATTTAGTTATCTCTTCTGGTAGAGTTATATATTTCTTATCTAGGTGGACCATATCCCAAGTAATCTCCAACAACTCTCCACGTCTCATCGCTGTATGAATTGCAAAGTCTATTATGGGGCCCCAGAAGGCTCTATTACTTTTACAGCTGGTCATTAACTTTTCATATTCTCCTGGTTCCAATCTTCTTACACGTCTAGGGTTTTCTTCACACCTTAAACCAGCCTTAACAGGATTTTCATTAATAAAACAAGACCATTCAGTTGTCGCTTTTTTTATACAATCAGAAATGATTGAGAGCTCTCTATTGACAGAACTACCACTGATAGTTTTTAAACGTTCATCTCTAAATGATGCAATATCAGAACTAGATATATGGGCTAAAACCTTATTAACAAAATCATGCTTCATGATATTTTTTATATATTGATGATCTGCTTTGGTTCGTTTCTTTGGTGAAACTTCTCTTTCATAACGTTCAAGTAATTGTTTCAGCGTAGTCTTGTTTGCTTCGGACAAATCTTGATATTGTCCAATCTCGATCAAACGTTCTGTCTCTCTCCCCCAACGTTGAGCATCCTGTTTTATTATAAATGTTTTGTATAATGGTTTGTGAAATGATCTTCGAATTGATACTTGCCATTTACCAAACTTCTTTAAGATTGTCGCCATTTTTTCTCCTATGTTGCGGTCATAGTGCGGTGGGATTTGGTTTATCCAATCTTATATGTGAATTAAGTAAGCAATCCCAGCGAGCAGCGCTGCGCGAGCAATTGATTTGTAATCAATAGGTCCGCGGTTCGACTCCGTGCGGGGGCACCATATTTAATCCAGATTAATATTAATTTTTATTTTTTTCCACTTTTCTCTTGTCATAGAATAAATCAATTCATCCACAAGCTTATCTTCATGTCTAAATTTTTCGGTTAGAGTTGCTTCTTCCTTAAATCCACATTTTAGTAAATTAAATTGTGCTGAAACATGATTTGAATATATGGTACCGAATACTTTTCTTATATTTAATATATCAAAACAAAATTTTAATGTAAGGTGAATTGTATCTATACCAGCACTCATTCCCCAATAATTCTTATTTCCAATTAAATAACCCCATGTACAAGTTTCATGTGTTTTATTAATTGCACTTACGGAGGTGTTCCCAATATGAATATGATCAATTTTTGTAAAAACACCAAATAAGTATTTTGAATCATTTTTATAGAATGATTTATAATAATTCATTAGATCCTCTAAAGTATAATCTTTAAATGTGGTTGCAAAAAAATTTGTTATATCCTTGTCTTTAAGCCAATTTAAATAATTATCATTGATATGTTCTTCAGTTAACTCTTTAAGATAAAAATGATTAGTTGATAATATTGTTTTATTAATTTTATTCATTATTTAAATTAATTATAAATTTTTATATACCTGCTCTATTAACTTTATTGCTCTGTCATCATTTAAATTACTCTCTAAGAGATAGTTTGGTGTATATGCTACACTGATATTCATATCAGGATCTGAAAAAGCAAGTGATCCTCCAGAGCCTGTATGTCCATAAGATTTTTTACTATTTCCAAATAATCTTCCCCCATCAATTATATACCCTATGGAACTCCATTTTATTGGCATTCTCAAAACATAATCCATACCATAATTTTCTATTTTAGTGATTTTTTTAAATGTCTTATAAGAAATTACTTTCCCTCTAACATTAAATTTATCATATAGTCTAGCTAACGAGGAAGCATTACTGTGACAATTTAATGCTGGTATTTCTGCAGCTATCCACTTTTTTTTATTAGTATCACTGATATTTACTTCAGGATTTTGAAAAGCTCTTTTATGATAGATATCATTATTTTTTGGTTTTTTTTCTTTAAGAGATTTTATTTTTATTGTTTTTGCTATGTTGTTAAATACGTTTTTTGGTGTTCCTATAAAACAATTAATATTTGAATTTCTAACTAAATTATTTTTGATGTATTTACCCACAGTCATATTAGTCAAATTTTCAAATAATTTGTTAATAATATATCCTATAGTCATTGCGTGATAACATGTTTCCTCACTAGGATTATGAAAAGCTTCTTGTTCAGCAATCAGTTTGCTACAATAGTTGCTATTAAGCAGGTCTGATACTTTCATTTTTTTCCTCCAACCATAAAGGCCACTTTGATGCTGAAGTAAATGTCTAACTTTAATTTTTTGTTTATCTTCTTGTCTAAATTCGGGCCAATAATTATGGACGTACTCATTTATATTTAGAATGCCTTTATCAATTAGCATAGAGATACACATAAGAACTATTCCTTTACCAGTCGAGTGAACATTTACAATAGTATTTTTATTCCACAAAATATTTTTGTTTTGGTATCCACCATAGATATCAATAAGGGCTTTTCCATTTTTATAAACTGCAAAAGCAGCGCCGTATGTACTATTTTGATTTAATTGAGATTTAAACATCTCTACTACAGTTTTGAAATTTTTATCAACAATCATTAGAGTATATAATCAATTAATTTTTTTGAATCGATGATTCACTTTAATTTGTCCAATTTTAATTTTTTGAGGTCTCATATGACTTGGTAGATTTTCTTTGAAGTACAATTGAAGGTTAAGTAAATCTTTATCTGTTTTTTCGATCATCTCAATTAATATTTCAACATGTTGACCTGTAATTGGATTTGATTTAGCAATACTTTTTACATTGAAAACTTTAGGAAACTTAAAGGCTACACTTTCTACTTCAGATAACATAAATTTTAGCCCGCCTACATTAACAATATCTGTGTCCCTACCAACTATCTTAATATATTCTCCATCATGTTCTACTATATCTTTGGTGTTATACCAACCATCTTGATCAAAAGGGTCTGGCGCATTTAAATAACCCATCATTCTAAATTTACTTTTTATATGAAGGGTATTTTCTATTATTTTTGTTTCTAATCCTTCTCCACCTATTTTAAAAAATAAGCTATTTTTTGATTTGCTTTTTACTCTAAGAACAGAAAATTCCGTGAGACCGTAAGTTTGCCTAAAATCGATACTTGGTAGTAAATTGGATAAGGTTTGAAGTGTTACCTCGTCCATTTGTTCTGAACCATAAGTGATAATTTTTAGACATTGAGGAACATCTTTTGGTATCATGCCACTCATCAAAAGCATTCGTAAAAATGTTGGAGTTGTGGGAAGTAATTCAATACTGTATTTACTTATTAGTTCTAATATATATTTTGGATTTCGTTTTTCAGGGTTAATGATAGTGCCCCCATTAAAAATTATATGAAGTAAAGTATTTATTCCACCCATATGATCAAACATTAGAAAGTTGATTGCTTTTAAAGCAGGCCTTGATGTTTCAAATCTTTTAAACAGTAGAGTCGTGTCATGTAGAATAGCTTTGGGCTTACCAGTTGTTCCTGTAGAAAAAAAAATTAAACCAGGATTTCTTTTTTTTTTAGATCTTCAATTAAATTATTTGAGGTACTTTTTTTTCTTAATTTTGTTACTTTATATTGCTCAATAATGTAATCTGCTTTAGTCGTTTCAATATTACGCTTAATATCTGTAATATTAGCCTTTGTAAGTGGAGCAATTATAGCTTTAATATTTATTAAATATAAAAATGTAGAGATTGATAGTTCATCATAGTCACCTATTAATATAACAACATCTCCAGAGCGAATATTCTTTAAAAAACTACGCTCAGATTTAATAATATCTGACAAATAAACAATTTTTTTTTTATCTATTAATAATGGATTATTATTAGATCTTCTAATTTCAATATTTTTAAAAATATCCATAAAATTAATTTTGGTAATTATACAATAATTATTATCTATTAATTTGTAAAACCTAAATCTTTAAGATTTCTTTCAATTAATTTTCCTTTTTCAATGTTACTATGACTAGGAAAAAAAATTTTCTCGCATTTTTCATAATGAAAGTGGACAACTAAACTTTTCCTCGATAGGTTCTTATTCTTTATTTCATATGCCCCATGAAGTAAATTAGAACTCCATATTAAGCATTGTCCTTTTTTAAGCAAAGGTGCAATCACTTCAAGATCATTAGTTTTAATCATTTCTCTAACCCACTCCTCATAAATGGTATAAAATTTTTTAAATTCTTTCTCACTTTTTGGAATTGAAAGACCTATTTTTTCAAAACTAAATAAGGGTAACTTATGTGATTTTTTTGCAATTGAAAGTGGCCCGCTATCTTTATGAATATCTTCTAGTGCTATCCAAACACCAGTTGTGTACCCATGTGGTAATGAACCGAAGTGAAATTCATCACTATGTAGAGGTTGTTCGGTGCCTTTTATAAAATTAATTGTAGAAAATGGTATTGGTTTACTTTGATAACAGTATTGTAATAAAGAAATTAACTTACTGTTTGTAGCCAAATTTTTAATGGCCTTACTAAATTTCCATCCTTCTACTATTCTTGGGTTTTCGTTGTAATGATATGCATCAGAATTCTTTTTATAACTATTTTTATTAATAGCATTATTGATATCATCATTAGCTTCATCAATTAATTTTGGATCTACATTAAGATCAACAATACAATACCCTTCGCTAGAAAGTTTGTCAGAATATTTAGTAAATTCATTTATACCATATATTTTTTTTAAATTTTCATAGAAGTATGAATTAACAAATGGAGATTTATCTAAAGTGTAATCAAAACTCATAGAATTTTTATGAATTAAAAAATAACATCAAACTCCACCAATGGCAATGACTTCACCTGTTATATTCTTTGCTTTTTCTGAAAGTAATAACTCAACTTGGTCCATTACATCAGATGGATGTAGTTGTTTTTGGATGATTTGTTGACTAATAATGTTTTCTAATTGTTTGTCAGTAACACCAGCTGTTAAATCTGTTTTTATAGGCCCTGGTGCTATGCAGTTTACAGTAATATTAAAACTAGAGAGTTCTTTGGCTAATGTCCTACTATAAGATTCAACTCCAGCTTTCGATGCAGTGTAAACTGATTCACCTTTTATTGCCAACTTGACTGCAACAGTAGAAAAATTAATTATTCTTCCTGTTTTATTTCTAATTAACATTGGTGAAAATATTTGATTTAAAAATATTGTACCAAGTAGGTTTGTATTTATAATTTTTCTTGTAATATCTTCTGGCATAGCAATTGCCAAATTCATTGAAGCAATACCAGCAACATTTATCAAAGCATAAATTTTATCATGCTTTTTTTTAATAATATCGTGAGCTAATTTAATGGAGGCAAAATTACTGATATCACATTCTAATATGTTCTTATCAAGATCAGACTTTGTAGCAAGACCAATCGCATTAATTTTTTTAGACTTTAATTCATCAAAGATATATTTTCCAATACCTCTACTAGCACCAGAAACGACATACATTATAAATTTTTCGTTTTTGATTTTTTTTGTTTTAAAAATTCTTCAGAAAGAAAGGTAACAGATCTAAACATACTTTTTGATTTAGACATAGTTTCTCCTGACCAGTCAAAATCAAATCCTTGCGTTTTTGCTAAATCTTCTAATCGTAGACAAAGGTTAACTATATTCATAGAATCAAGGGGACTATCTTCTCCAATTAATGAGGTGTTCTCATCAATACTGATTGAATCATTATTTATTAATTCTTTAATTATAATCAAAATTTCATTCATAACTGTAATTAATACTTAATTATTTTAAAACTGTATATAGTAATTTGATCATAGTTAAAAAAAATTATATATATCAATAATAGTTTAGGTTTATTTTTTACAAAGAATTTTCTTCCGTTTTTTTTTGTTTCCTATTTATATAGATTGATTAGTTATTTGATGTTTCTTTTCGTGTTTGTTCTATCTTTATTTTTTTATGAAGACTATTATTTTTATCATACAATAATTCAAAGCTAATTTGCTTATTAGCTTGAATTTTAATTGTCTTTGCATTTCTCACCTCAAAATTATCTGCAACAGCACTTATGGGTCTTTTATTTGTATCCAAATTTTTTATTAAAATTTTAGATTTATCGCTAACTACTGTACCCTTCCATCGTCTAGGTCTAAAAGGACTAATAGGTGTAACTGCTAATTTTCTTGAATCTAAATTTAGAATTGGTCCATGTGCTGATAAATTATAAGCTGTACTTCCTGCTGGTGTTGAAACTAACACCCCATCAGAGATAAGGTTTTTAATAATATTTTTTTTATTAGCTGTAATAGAAATTGATGATGCCTGTTTACTTTGTCTTAAAATAGAAATCTCATTAATAGCTATTGATTTTTTTGTTTGATTATTTTTATTAATAACAGTCATTTGTAGAGGATAAATTTTTATACTGTTGGAGGTATTCAAATTTTTAATAATGTTTTTATTAGAAAACTTATTCATCAAAAAACCATAGTTTCCAGAATTAATTCCATAAAAAGGTTTTTTATATTTGTGTAATTTTTTTAAAGTTTGAAGCATAAAACCATCTCCACCTAAAACAATTATAATGTTAGATTTTCTTAAACTTCTAATATTAATTTTTTTTATTAGGAGTGATTTGATTTTTAAAGAGTCTTTAGTTTTATCAAATACTAGAAAGACATTGGCTTTCATATAATGGTGCCCTCGGCCAGACTCGAACTGGCACTCCAAAAAGGCACGGATTTTAAGTCCGTTGTGTCTACCAATTTCACCACGAGGGCATATATTATTTTCATTTGTTTAACTCTTTTTATTTATAACTCAAGACTTTATCTAAAAAAAATAACCTATAATATATTGACTTAAGCCCCATTATTAGTTGAATTAATTATTTTATACTTCAAACTAAGTTTTGTATTAAATTAATCTAATTGATCCCTATATAAATCATCCACAACTATGACAGGTTATTCATTTTAATTTATCAATTCTTTTTTCTTATATATCCTGATTTTACCAAATTATTTATAGTATTTATTTGTTCTATTAAGCTGAATTTTTTTTCATTACATATATCTATAAGGCTTTTTTTCCCTTCAGCTAAATTAATAACTTGTAAAACAAAGTCATCCGAAGAACTTTTACCTTTAGTTCTAAAGTTCATCAATTCACTATATAATTTTATATTGCTTTTAGATAATTGTGGTGTTCCATATAAAACTTTTCCCAATGGAATAAAGTCATTTTCTATCGTTAATAAAATTTTATAATACACTGATAGAGTTTCAATAATTGTTTTAAAAGATATAAACTTTTTATCATCTAATGATGTGTGGTATTCTTTAAATCCACCAGATCTTTTTCTCATCAATAATCCAATCGGCAAATTAAATCCTGGGGAACAAAATTGTCTTTCATCACTTCCATCTGGATAAAAATCAATAATATTATATTTACGTTTTGAATTTTCTAAAACATTTAAAGCAGCTTTATCTGAGATACTATTACCAATTCGAGATTTTTTATAATTAAATTCCGTTCCATTTCCAACACAATTAATAATATATCCAGCAATAATATTTTTTATATTTTTTTTTGAATAATGTAAAAAAGTAGCAGAACCAATGTTTTCTGGTACAATTAAAAACCTGTAGGAATATTTATGGGGACCTGTTTCTTTAAGAATCTTATATAATGAAGACCATAACAATGGGCCTGAAAGTTCATGATTGGCCATTTGAGGATGGCATAAATATGTTGATATAAGAATTTCTTTTTTGCTTTTTCCTTTAATTAAAGTGTCAGAATATACTAATTTTCCTGGCTTTAACTCCGAATCAATAAATACTTTATAATTTCCTTTTTTTAATTTTTTGAAATCTTTATATTTTAAACAAAACCCCCAATCTTTTTTATAATAACTAGCAACATATGGTATTGCGTTTGGCAACGATTCAATTGTGTGAATTTTTTCTTTTAATTGTTTTAGACTTAAGATCTTGTTAATTGGTGCTGAATATTGAACAACATGTAGATTGTGATCTTTGAATTTAGCAATTTTTTTACCTGATGGAGTTACTATATAAGCGTCATTTATATTCCATTCATTTGGAACTGTCCAATCTAAAACCTTTGTACCAGATTTAACCTCTTTTTTATTTAAATCTACTATTTCACCTATGATATCAAGACTCTCTCTAAATCCTTTACCAAGTATACTTCTACAAATTTTATACAGCCTATCAAAATAAATTTCTAATGTCTTCTCGTTGACATATTTTTTTAAATTTAAATTTTGATGCACTGTACCACAAATGTAAATATACTTTTAAAACATGAAACTTCTATTGAGAATAACATCCTTAAGTTTCTTGTTTTTTGAGTAAGCATAATTACTTAAATCTTTTAATAGTTAATGACGTCAATAATTTAATTGTTACCTAAATTTTATTTATAATACAACATTTTTTTCTTAGTTTTTCATATTCTTATTTTATTTAAAATTTTAATGCATTTTTAAGAATATGATTGTCTAAATTACAATCTTTATAACCTCTCTTTATAACATTCAAATATCGCTCTGTTGGATATGCAAATAAAGTTTTTTTAGTCATGGTGTAAGTCATTATTTTATTGCCATAATAAGTAAAATAATATTTTTTATATAAAACTGGATAATCTTCATAGCCATCTAATTTCTTTTCATCACTTTTAGATATTTCAAATAAAGCTCCCGGAACAATTGAGTTTTTTTTAGGCTCTATATCAGCAGCTCTATATTTACTTCTAAAAGTTAATTTAAAATTAGTTAGATTGATTTTCTTTAAAAAAACACTGTCTTTACATCTTCTTTTCATTTGGAAATGATTTAGATTACTCCCGTAAGCGAAATAAAGCATTTAACTATCTAGCTACTACTTCTATTTTTTTTTGATTAACAAACTCTAATATTTCAGAACTACACTTATCAATTTTAAGCTGGTTTTCAGATCGTATTACTATTGATACGCCTAGTTTGCCTGCTTGAAAAAAAGGGTAACTCCCAATTTCAACATCCTTATTATCATCCTGGACGTTAGTTAAAGATTTTGCAATTTCACTTTCAACAGTTTTTAAACTTATTGTATGGCTTAATATTGGATCTCCCCCTACTATCTTATTTTTCAACCCTCCCAACATTGATTTTAAGATTGAAGGAACTCCTGGTAAGCAAAAAACATTTTCTATATTAAATCCTGGTGCACCACTTGTTGGATTTAATATTAGATTAGCATTACGTGGCATCCATACCATTTTTTGTCTACCCTCGTTAAACTCACCTACTTTGTAATAAGCTTCTAATATTTTAAAAGCTTCTTTGTGCATTTCGTACTTAAGATTAAATGCTTTTGAAATAGATTGAGCGGTAATATCATCATGTGTTGGGCCAATACCGCCAGTAGTAAATACATAGTTATTAATCTTTCTTAAATGATTAACAGTCTCAACAATTGTATTTTCGATATCTGGAATAACCCTAACCTCGTTAACTTTTACACCAATTAAGTTCAACCATTGAGCAATTGTGTTAGTATTGGTATCTTGTGTTCTTCCAGAGAGGATTTCATTACCAATAATAAGTATCGCAGCATTAAATTTTGTATTTTGCTTCATTATTAAATATATAATTTAAATATGGAATTTACCAAAGCTTTAATAAAAGGCAAACTTATCAAACGTTATAAGAGATTTTTTACAGATGTTGAAATTGGTAAAGAAATTGTTATAGCACATTGTCCTAATACTGGATCCATGATGGGCTTATTGGATAAGGGAAATGAGGTTTATGTATCTAAAAATGACGACCCTAAAAGAAAGTTAAAATATACTCTTGAAATAATTAAAGTTAAAAAAAATTTAATAGGTGTTAATACCCATTTTGCAAACAAAATTGCCTTCCATGGTTTTTCAAATAATTTAATTAAAGAAGTTTCAAACAATGATAGTATTAAGCCTGAGGTATTTTTTGATAAAGAAACACGTTTTGATTTTCTAATTGAAAAAAATAAACAAAAAATATTTGTAGAAGTTAAAAACGTTACTTTATTTAGAGAAGAAAAAACTGCAGAATTCCCAGATGCAGTTACCACTAGAGGTTCAAAACATTTAAAAACTCTTATTGAGGCAATTAAAAAAGGTTATAAATCCTATCTGTTATTCTTAGTTCAAATACAAGGAGTTGATAATTTTAAAATAGCAAAAGATATTGACAAAGAATATTATGAAAATTATTTACTTGCAAAAAAAGCTGGAGTTATTTTTTTAGCTTATCAATGCAAAATAAACCTAAAAGAAATTAAAATTGTAAAAAAATTGAAAATAATTACTTAGTATTATTTAAGCTTTTTTTATTAGTAGTTTTCTTATTTTTACTAAATCTTCTTTTGTATCAATTGAAATTGACTTATTTGACATTTTAATCATTTTTACTTCTATACCCATTTCTAAAAATCTTATTAATTCTATATCTTCTATTTTTTCAATAGGAGTTTTATTTTTTAATGATGAAAAATTTTTTAATGAATTATATGGAAATGAGTAAATACAAACTTGCCTCCATGCTTTTATGAAAACTTTTTTTTTATTAAAAGGTATTGGTGCTCTTGACTGATATAGAAGTCTACCGTCTTTTCTGAAAACGACTTTTGGAATGTGAGGTGAAAAAAATAATTTTTTATCTGTAATTTCTGTATAGCCATTAATAATTTCATTAGGAAATTTTTTTGCATTATCTATTAACTTTATAATATCTGATGGATTGCAAATGGGTTCGTCACCTTGAACATTAATATAAAAATCTTTTTTAATTTTTCTTGCTACCTCAGCAATTCTATCTGTGCCAGTTAAACATTTTGTTGAGGTCATTAATGTATTAATGTTATTTTCATTACACAGTTTTTGGATTTTCTTATCATCTGTTGCAACTAAAATTTTTGATCTAGGTACAGCTTTATTACATTGATTAAATGTTCTGATTATCATGGGTATACCATTTATATCTAGTAAAGCCTTACCAGGTAATCTTTTTGATTTATATCTTGCTGGTATTACTAATAAAAAATCTTTCATTAAATTTTTCTAATAGTTTTTATTTTATAATTTGTTGGAGTTAATGAAAATATTTTTTTTGCTTTTTTTTCTAATTTATAACGTTGAAATAACTCATCCATCTCAAATTTTTTTGGACTATTTTCTGTATATCCATCAAGTCCAGCTAAAAAGATTCTTTTTACATCACCACTAGTACATACACCTAAAGCATAAGATATTGCTAAAGAATTAGGTAAAACAGTATAGTTATTTTCAAATTTAAACCTTTTATTTTTTACCTGTAAGCCAAAATCTAAAATATTTTTTGTATGAATTTTAGATTTAATATTTTTAGAGAAGCTTGAGTAGGGTGCTATTAAATAGTTATTAAATTTTTTATGTTTATCTAAATCTGATAGTAATCTTAGAGGGTGACAAACAATATGTGCATTAATGTATTTTTTTGGAATTTGTTCATTTATATTTAAAACAAATACAGCAGGTTTATACTTTTCAATAAATCGAATTATTCTTTTCTTATGTAATGCTGTTGATTTACCTGGTCCTATTATAAGAACATCTTTATCTTTAAGTGACTCATTTGGTTTCCAGCTACCTTTTTTAACGTCTTTATAAAAATTTTTTCCAAGAGTAATAAGTTCATTGCTAAATTTTTTTCCTCCCACTGTATTTAAATAATTGAGATTTGAATAAATATCTTCTGGTTGAAAACTATCATCACTCAACATACCCTGTACAAAGCTAGGGTGTATAGAGTTAAGTCCTGCAAAATAGTAAAATGGGTTAGATCCCCATTTATATTTTTCTTTAAGGGGTTCAAAATAATTCTTAATTAAGTTTAATAAATGAACAAGATTTTCACTCTTTTCATTTTTTCTTTTTAATTCAAGGATTAAATATTCAGTTTTAGTATTCCCAGGGCCTCTACCCATCCCTGTGACTGTACAATCAATCCAGTTTACAGAGTTTTTGATTGCTTCAATTGAGTTTTCTAAAGCTTTGCCCATATTATCATGAGTGTGAATTCCTGTAGAATCTTTCCAGTTTTTTTTGATAGTTTTAATTATTTTTTTTGTTTTGATGGCATTAAGACTTCCCAAACTATCTGCAAAATATAAAACCTCTGCTTTTGATTTTTTGACCTGCAAAACTGTATTTTTAATTTCTTTCATTGATAGTTCTGGTATTTGCATGATATTAACACCAACCTTATAACCAGATTTTTTAAGCCAATTTATCAATGGTATAATTTGTTTCACCTCATAATAATGACAGGCAATTCTTACCAATGAAATTATTGATTTTTTTTTTGGTACAAAGTTATCTTTTGCTAAATCTATTATATTGTGCTGATTTATAAAATCTGCTGCATTTACCATTACACCAATCTTTAGATTCTTAGGAATTTTTAAGCTTTTCAAAAACTTTTCCTGTGAATATGCGGTGGGACCTTTCGTTTTAACTTTATCTATAAATCTAAACCCTATTTCTACGTAATCAACCTTGATAATATCCATTACTTTGAGATATTCATTAATTAGGTCTTTTTCAAAATGCCAGTTATTATAGTATCCACCATCTCTTAAAGTGCAGTCTAAAATATTTAATTTATTTTTTTTCATTATCAGGATATAGGTGTAAATGTTCTATCAGAAATTTTAATAATTAATAACCAAGATATTTAACATTAGACATGATCGAATATTTAGAAAAATTCAAAAAAATGAAAGTAGCAGGTAATTTAGCTGCTAAAACCCTTGATATGCTTACAGATTATATTAAGCCTGGTGTAACAACGGGCTACATAGATCAATTAGGTTATGAATTTATTAGAGACAATGGTGGATACTCAGCTCCACTTTTTTATAGAGGTTTTGTAAAATCATTATGTACATCTTTAAACCATGTTGTCTGTCACGGTATACCCTCTGACAGAGTTTTAGTTGAAGGTGATGCCTTAAATGTTGACGTGACAGCTATAGTTGATGAGCATTATGGTGACACTAGTAGAATGTTCTGTATTGGCAAAACTTCTATTAAGGTCAATAACTTAATTGATGCTACATATGAGTCGATGATGAGAGCAATAGATTTACTAAAGCCAGGATTAAAATTAGGTGACATTGGATATGAAATACAATCTTTTGTTGAAAAAAAAGGTTATTCTGTTGTTAGAGATTTTTGTGGTCACGGAATAAGCACAACATTTCACGAACCACCAAATGTTTTACATTATGGAAGAAGAAACACAGGGATGGAGCTTAGACCAGGTATGACCTTTACAATTGAACCTATGATAAATACTGGTGAGTGGGATGTAAAAATGCTAAAAGATGGCTGGACAGCTGTTACCAAAGACAAATCTTTATCAGCACAATTTGAGCATACGTTAGGTATTACTGAAAATGGTTATGAAATCTTTACAAAATCTGTTAAAGGTTATTCTAAGCCCCCTTACTTATAATTAATGATTGAAAGATATTCTAGAAAACAGCTTACTGACATATGGTCAGAAGAAAATAAATACCAAATTTGGCTCGATGTAGAGGTTGCAGCAGCCGAAGCAATGGAAAAATTAGGTCAAATCCCTAAAGGCGTTGCTTCTGTAGTTAGAAAAAAAGCTAAAATAAATGTCAAAAGAATTCATCAAATCGAGAGTAAAGTTAAACACGATGTCATAGCATTTTTAACCTCTGTTACTGAAAAAGCAGGAATTAAAGCAAGATACCTTCATCAAGGTATGACGTCTTCTGACGTTTTAGATACGAGTTTAAATATTCAATTAGTTCAATCAGGTAAAATTCTACTTGGTGATATTGATCAAATTCTAAAGGTTTTGAAGAAACGAGCCAAAAAATACAAATACACACCATGTATGGGTAGAAGTCATGGAATTCATGCTGAACCTATAACTTTTGGTTTAAAATTAGCTTCATTTTATGAGGAGTTTAAGAGAAATAGAAAAAGATTAGTTGATGCAATTGATGAAATTTCAACATGTGCAATTTCTGGCGCAGTTGGAACATTTGCAAATATTAATCCTAATGTTGAAAAACATGTAGCAAAAAAACTTGGCTTAAAAGTTGAACCTATATCAACTCAAGTAATACCAAGAGATAGACATGCTTTTTATTTTTCTATTCTTGGAATTATTGCAGGATCAGTTGAAAGAGTTGCAATTGAAATTAGACATTTACAAAGAACTGAAGTTTATGAAGTACAAGAATTTTTTTCAAAAGATCAAAAAGGTTCGTCTGCAATGCCTCATAAAAAAAATCCAATACTAAGTGAAAATTTAACAGGTCTTGCAAGAATGGTTCGAAGTGCGGTTATCCCTGCCCTAGAAAATATTGCACTATGGCATGAAAGAGATATTTCTCACTCAAGTGTTGAAAGAAATATTGGTCCAGATGCTAACATAACTTTAGATTTTGCTTTAGCTAGACTTAGTAATATTTTAGATAAAATGATTGTCTATCCAAAAAAGATGGTTGAAAATTTAAATATAACTAAAGGTTTAATTTTTTCACAAGAAGTAATGCTAGAGTTAACAAAATCAGGATTAAGTAGAGAGCAATCTTACAAAATGGTCCAAAACTATGCAAAAAAATGTTTTGCAGAAAATCTAAATTTATTCGATGTTATTTCAAATGATGAATTCATAATGGCTAAAATTTCCTCAAAAAGATTGAAGGCTATATTTGATTATTCATCGCATTTTAAAAATATAGATTTAATTTTTAGAAGAGTTTTTAAATAATGAAAAAAGGTAAAAAGTTATACGAAGGTAAGGCTAAAATAATTTATGCAACATCTGACAAGAATTTAGTCATCCAATATTTTAAAGATGACGCAACTGCTTTTAATAATTTAAAAAAATCAACTATTGAAGGTAAGGGTGTTTTAAATAATAGAATATCTGAGCATATTTTATCAAACCTAACTCAAATTGGGATTAAAAATCATTTAGTTAAAAGACTAAATATGAGAGAGCAAATTATTAAATTGGTAGAGATTATTCCTATTGAGTTTATTGTTCGTAATGTTGCAACAGGTTCTATTACTAAAAGACTTGGCATTGAGGATGGAACAGTTTTAAAGCAGCCTCTATTAGAATATTGTTTAAAAGATGATAATTTAGGTGATCCACTTATTGCAGAAGAGCATATTCTAGCTTTTGATTGGGCTACAAAATCTGAATTAGAAAAAGTTAAGAAAATGATCCTTAGAATTAATGATTTTATGATTGGAATGTTTAGAGGTGTTGGAATTAAACTAATTGATTTTAAACTTGAGTTTGGAAGACTTAAAGAAAATGGGAAAAATGAGGTTATTTTAGCTGATGAGATTAGCCCTGACACTTGTAGATTGTGGGATAGCATTACTGATAAAAAGCTTGATAAAGACAGATTTCGGAAAGACTTAGGTGATTTAATTCCAGCTTACACTGAGGTTGCTAAAAGACTTGGTATATTGCATGAACAATCAAACTTAAGTGCTGTCAATGTTACAAAATTAAGATCAATTAAAAAAAGAAAATAATATGAAAATATCTGTAGTTATAACCCTTAAGAAAGATGTTTTAGATCCTCAGGGTAAAGTTATCCATCAAACCTTAGACGGTATGGGATTTGAGGGTATCAATGAAGTAAGACAAGGAAAATTTTTTGAAATTGATACAAAAGAAAATGATAAAAAAAAAGCTGAAGCAAAAGTAGAAGAAATGTGTGAAAAACTTTTGGCAAATTTAGTAATAGAAGACTTTAAAATTATTGGATCACAATAATAAATAATGCATTCATCTGTAATAACCTTTCCTGGATCTAATTGTGACAGAGACATGGATGTCGCTTTAAAAAAATTTGGCTTTAAAAATAAAATGGTTTGGCACGATGATGTTGAGCTTCCAAAAAGTGATCTAGTAGTTTTACCAGGTGGTTTTTCATATGGGGATTATCTTAGGTGTGGAAGTATGGCCTCAAAATCAAAAATTATGAAATCGGTTCTAAACTTTGCGCAGGGTGGTGGTAAAGTTATGGGGATCTGTAATGGTTTTCAAATTTTAGTTGAATCTGGCTTGTTGCCAGGTGTGCTACTTAGAAATAAATATCTAGAATTTATTTGCAAAAATGTTTTTGTTAAAGCTAACAATAAAGACAACTCTTATTTTAAAGATGGTAAAAAAAACGTCTATGAGTTTCATGTAGCTCATAATGAGGGAAATTATTTTTGCTCTAATGAGCAAATTAAAGAAATTAATGATAATAACCAAATAGCTTTATTTTACTCAGATGAAAATGGGAATGTTAATGAACAATCTAATCCAAACGGGTCATTGCAAAATATAGCTGGTGTATTTAACAGGCAAAAAAATGTTTTAGGAATGATGCCTCATCCTGAAAGAATGATAGATCCTGCTTTATCAGGTGAAGATGGTTCAATATTTTTTAAAAACTTAATTAATAATTTAAGATAATGATAGTTAACGAGCAACTTGCAATTGATCATGGTTTAAAAAAAGACGAATATAAAAAAATCTGCGATTTATTAAAAAGAGTTCCCAATATTACAGAATTAGGAATTTTTTCAGCAATGTGGAATGAGCACTGTTCTTATAAATCTTCAAGATTTCATCTTAAAAACTTACCCACTAAAGGAAAAAATGTAATTCAAGGGCCTGGTGAAAATGCTGGTGTTATTGATATTGGTGACGATGATGCAATTGTATTTAAAATCGAAAGTCATAATCACCCTTCATTTATTGAACCGTACCAAGGTGCAGCAACTGGTGTTGGTGGAATTATGAGAGATGTCTTTACAATGGGTGCAAGACCAATAGCTAACTTGAACTCAATTCATTTTGGCTCACCTCAGCATAAAAAAACTAAGAATTTATTGCGTGGAGTTGTTCATGGGATAGGTGGATATGGTAATTGCATGGGGGTACCGACAATTGCTGGTCAAACTAGTTTTGACGAGTCTTATAATGGTAATATTTTAGTAAATGCCATGACTCTAGGTCTTGTCAAAAAAGATAAGATTTTTTATTCAAAAGCTGCGGGTTTAGGAAAACCTGTAATTTATGTTGGATCAAAAACAGGTCGTGATGGAATACATGGTGCTAGCATGGCGTCAGCTTCATTTGATGATAAAATTGAAGAAAAAAAACCAACCGTTCAAGTTGGAGATCCCTTTACAGAAAAATTATTATTAGAAGCATGTTTAGAGTTAATGGCAGGAGATTCAATAATAGCAATTCAAGACATGGGCGCTGCAGGTCTAACCTCTTCAAGTATTGAAATGGCTTCAAAAGGAAATTTAGGAATTGAAATCCATTTAAACAAAGTTCCTTGCAGAGAAGCAAGCATGACTCCTTATGAAATTATGTTATCAGAAAGCCAAGAGCGAATGCTTATTGTTCTAGAAAAAGGCAAGGAAGAAATGGCTAAAAAAATATTTGATAAATGGAATTTAGATTTTGCAGTAATTGGCAAAACAACAAAAAGTAAAAAAATTGAACTTTATTTTGATGAAGAAAAAGTAGCAGACATTCCTGTTAATACATTGGTTGAAAACTCACCTATGTATGACCGAAAATGGAAAAAAGCTAAACTACCTAAAAAGATTAAAATTGAGAAAGAACTATTTAAAACTTTAAAAGTAAAAAATGTTTTAAGCAAAATATTATCCAACCCAAATGTATGCAGTAAAGAATGGATTTGGCAACAGTATGATCACACTGTCATGGGTGACACTATTCAAAAACCAGGTGGAGACGCAGGTGTCGTTAGAGTTCATGGTACTAATAAAGCTGTTGCAGCATCTGTAGATTCATCTGCTGTATATTGTTGGGCTCATCCTTTAAGTGGTGGAAAACAAATTGTTTGTGAAAGTTGGAGAAATTTAATTTCAGTTGGTGCAGAACCAATCGCAATTACTAACTGTTTAAATTTCGGTAGTCCTGAAAATGAAGAAAATATGGGTGAGTTTGTTGAATGTGTTCAAGGATTAGGTGAAGCAAGTGCTTATTTAGATTTCCCAGTAGTGTCTGGAAATGTTTCTTTCTACAATCAAACTAAAGATATTGGTATTAAGCCCACACCAGCAATTGGAGGTATTGGTTTAATTAAAGATTATCAAAACATGGTTACGATGGATTTAAAAGAAGCAGATAATATACTTTTAGTTGTGGGTAAAACTGAAGGTCATCTAGATCAAAGCATATTTGCAAGAGATATTTTAAACGAAAAAAATGGACCTCCACCTGAAATTAATCTTTTTAATGAAAAAAATAATGGTGAAACAATATTAAAACTT
The DNA here is from genome assembly GCF_059512485.2 of Candidatus Pelagibacter sp. uisw_138. NCBI lineage: Bacteria > Pseudomonadati > Pseudomonadota > Alphaproteobacteria > Candidatus Pelagibacterales > Candidatus Pelagibacteraceae > Candidatus Pelagibacter > Candidatus Pelagibacter sp. uisw_138. The sequence continues at coordinate 765,209 of NZ_CM183453.2, forward strand.
ATTGATAAAAAATTTATAAAATCTGCACACGATGTCTCATTAGGAGGTATAATCACAGCTCTTTCTAAAATGTGTATTAAAGGTAAAAAAGGTGCTACTCTTAAAAAGCCTAATTATTTAATTAATCAGTTTGAATACTTATTTGGTGAAGACCAAGGAAGATACATTATTGAAATTAGTAAAATTGATCTTGAAAGTGCTACTAAGATACTTCAAGAAAACTCAGTACATTTTGATGAACTTGGATCGGTAAATGACGATTGTTTAATAATTGACGATAAGACAAAAGTATCAATTGACGATTTGATTAAATCACATACAAATTGGCTAACTAACTATATGGAAAATTAAAATGGCAATGGATATAAAAGAAGTTGAAACACTTATTAAAGAAGCTTTACCAGATGCTATAATAGAAATTCAGGACTTAGCAGGAGATAGTAATCACTACTCAGCAACAATTACTTCAAGTAAATTTTCTGGAAAAAGCAAAATTGAACAACACAAGATGGTATATAATTCTTTAAAAGGGAAAATGGGTAACGAACTTCACGCATTAGCAATTAAAACAAAGGAGCAATAATGGACGATAGCACAAAAAATTTAATTCAAAGTCATATAGATACCAACGAAGTATGTTTATTTATGAAAGGAACGCCCGATGCTCCTCAGTGTGGATTTTCTATGGCTACATCAAACATGTTAAAGATTTTAGAAGTAAATTATAAAGGGATCAACGTTCTAGAATCTCAAGCTTTAAGAGAAGGTATAAAAGAATTTAGTGACTGGCCTACTATTCCACAAGTTTACATCAAGGGTGAATTTGTTGGTGGCTGTGACATCTTTAAAGAAATGTATGAAAACGGTGAACTCAAGAAAGTACTTGAAGATAAAGGAATTAATTTTAAGAAATAATTTATTACTTATAAATATAATCTCTAGTAGTGGGTGTTGAGATATAGTTTTTTGTTAGTTGGAATTGATAAACAACTTGGTCTCCCCATTTAAAAGCACTTTCACAACTAGCTAAATAAAACTCCCACATCCTAAAAAATTTTTCATCAAACATATCGATTATTTGGATTTTGTTTTTTATGCAATTTTCTTTCCAGTGTCTTAGGGTTTGAGAATAATGCAATTTTAGAACTTCTATATCAGATACTATTAATCCAGCTTTCTCTATGGGTGTTACTACTTCACTCAGACTAGGTGTGTAACCACCTGGAAAGATATACTTAGTTATCCAGGGATGTGGCTCTCTAGGAGGGTTAACTGAACCAATAGTGTGTACTAAAGAAATACCATCATCATTAAGCAACTTATCGATTTTCTTAAAAAAATTTTTATAAAACTTTCTACCCACATGCTCAAACATTCCAACACTTACAATTCTATCAAATTTTTCATCTAACTGACGGTAATCTATTAGTTTAAAGGTAACTTGATTTTCTAAATTAAGCTCTTTTGCTTTTTTAACACAGTAGTTAAACTGATTTTCAGATAGAGTAATTCCAGTAACTTCACAATTAGTACTTTTTGCAATATCTATAGCTAAAGATCCCCAGCCACAACCTATATCAAGAACTTTTTGATTTGGCTTTATATTAAGTTTTTTTATTATGTGCTGTATCTTATTATTTTGAGCTTCTTCTAGAGTATCATTTTCATTTTTAAAATATCCACAAGAGTATTGTTTTTTAGGATCCAAAAATAAACTGTATAAATCATCTGAAAGATCATAATGATGAGCAACATTCATTTTAGATTTTTTTATAAAATTAAAGTTTGTTAAATATCTATAAGAACCATAAAATTTATTTATCAGCATGCTAAAAATATTTAATTCGCCTCTTCCTATATTCATAAGCGCTATATCTAAAAAATCAGTCAAACTTCCATTTTCGATTTGTATATCTCCATTAGAATAAGCTTCTCCAAAATATAAATCTGGACGAAAAAATAATTTATAATGGAGATTCTTATCTAAAATCTTAACTGTAATTGGGTTGTTATTTTTTGGTGTACCTATGATATATTTATTTGAATTTGCATCAATTAATAGAAAACCATCTTTCTGGAACAATTTATCTAAATATCTTGCAAGTTGCATTTAAACTTTCATAAAAAATTTTTTCATAAGCAAAATGTATAATAAATTTATATAAAATACACTCTAGATTATTTTTCGATTTTATTGGAATTTTAACAGTAAAATTAGATAAACTGTTTTAAAAGATGGATATTTATTATCTAGAGTAATATTCAATTACTAGATTTGGTTCCATTACTACCGGGTAAGGAACTTCGTCAAACTTAGGTGTTCTAACAAAAGTAACTTTTTTATTCTTTTCATCTAGGTGAATATATTCTGGAGTTTCTCTTTCTTTGTTTGCTAAAGCAATATCAATGAAAGCTAACTGTTTAGATTTGTCTCTAATTTCAATTATATCTTCTTCTTTAACCATATAGCTAGAAATATTAACTTTTTTACCATTAACTCTTACGTGACCATGGTTAATAAGTTGTCTTGCTGAAAATACCGTTGTTGAAAATCTTGCTCTATAAACTACTGAATCTAATCTTCTTTCAAGTAATCCAATTAAATTTTCACCAGTATCCCCTTTTAACATGGTAGCTTTTTTGTAAATATTTCTGAATTGTCTTTCGTTAATGTTACCGTAGTAACCTTTTAATTTTTGCTTAGCTTGTAGCTGAATTCCATAATCAGATGGTTTTCCTTTTCTTCCTTGACCATGCTGGCCAGGACCATAATCTCTTTTATTAAAAGGACTTTTAGGTCTGCCCCATAGGTTAATTTTTAACCTTCTGTCTATTTTATGTTTAGCACTTATTCTTTTTGTCATTTGATAAGAGGGTTTATAAACTTACTCGTTATTTTGTCAATCAACCTTTTTTGGATAAACTTGCGAATACACTTGATAAAATACGCGTTTCCTTCTCAGAAAGCTCCATTTTAGAAAAAATGCTTCTTAAGTTTTCAAGCATAATAGGTCTCTTCTCTAAAGGCTTAAAAAAGTGTTTTTCCTCTAATTTTTTGATGCATAAGTTGGTCATTGCTTGAATATCCTTCTTGCTAGCTAATGTTACTTTTTTTGATTTAGTGTACTTTGCACCTTTTAGATTAATGATGCTCGCCACTGTGTGAGCAATAATAATAACACTGTGAGATAAGTTTAAAGATTTAAAATCAGGGTTAGTTGGTATTTGCATAGTATAATTAGCATAACTAATCTCATTATTAGATAAGCCAGATGCTTCTGAACCAAATAAAAAAGCTATCTTTTTATTAAAATCGATTTTTTTTAAATCTTCCAGATTAATGTGTTTAATATTTTTATTTCTAAATCTTGCAGATGTTGCAATAACATAATCTACCTTTTTTACAGCAGATTCTAAAGTTTCATGCACTTTAGCATTAACGATTAGATCTTTCGCACCAACTGAGGTTGCTAGAATTTTATCATTTGGAAAAATTGGTTTTGGTTTAACAATGACTAGTTTTTTAAAGTTAAAGTTTTTTATAGCTCTAGCACAAGCTCCAATATTTTCTGATAACTGAGGGTGATGTAAGATAAATGAGATATTATTAAAGGACATTAAAGACTTGCAGGGGCATTATCTTTAAATAATTTATAATCTAAACTATCAACCAACGCTTTAAATGAAGCATCAATTATATTTGCCGAAACACCAATGGTGAACCAATTTTTACCTTTTGAGTCTGTGCTTTCAATTGAAACTCTAGTGATCGCCTCAGTACCAGTGTTTAAGATTCTAACTTTATAATCTACTAATTTTAGATCTTTTAAATATTTAGAGTATTTATTTAATCGATCCACATTTTGTCTAATAGCATTATCTAATGCATTAACAGGACCATTTCCTTCGCCCGTACACATAATTTTTTCACCATCAACTTCAAGCTGTGCTTTAGCAGAAGAAACAATTACTCCTGATGAGTCTTTTTTAACAGAGACATCATATTCTTTAATCAATATATATCTTGGTATTTTACTGATAATTCTTCTAGCTAATAATTCAAATGATGCATCAGCACCGTCATAACTATAACCAATAAACTCTCTATCTTTTACTTCATCTAAAAGTTTTTTAATTTTGGGATCGCTCTCTTCTATTTCAATACCAATAGTTTTTAATCTTGAAATTATATTGGATTTTCCAGACTGATCTGAAACTACAATATTTCTAGAATTTCCAACTTCTTCAGGGTTAATATGTTCATACGTTTTTGGATCTTTTTGAACAGCTGATACGTGAAGACCCCCTTTATGAGAAAAAGCAGCAGCACCAACATATGGAAGATGTTTGTTAGGTTTTCTATTTAAAATTTCATCTAATAATCTAGAGCATTCCGTTAATTTCTTAATATTGTTTGGTTTAATTTGTAATTGAAATTTAGCAGCAAAATCTTCCTTTAAAAAAAATGTTGGAATTAATGACATTAAATTAGCATTACCACATCTTTCACCTAAGCCATTGATGGTTCCTTGCACTTGTCTAACCCCAGCCCAAACTGCAGCTAAAGAATTAGCAACTGCATTACCTGTATCATTGTGAGCATGTATGCCTAAATTTTTTCCAGGTATAGTTTTAGAAACTTCTGTTACAATTTTTGTAACTTCATGAGGTAAGGTTCCTCCATTAGTATCGCATAAAACAATCCACCTTGCTCCTTCATCGAATGCTACTTTAAGACATGATAAAGCATAATTTGGATTGGCCTTGTACCCATCAAAGAAATGTTCTGCATCAAACATGAATTCTTTATTCTCTTTAACAAAATGTTTTGCTGTTTCTTTTATGTTTTCTAAGTTTTCTTCATTAGAAATACCAAGAGCAATATCAACATGAAAATCCCAAGATTTGCCCACAATACAAACTGCTGGTGTGTTTGAATTTAAAAGTGCTGATAATCCTGGATCATTATCTGCACTACGACCAGTTTTTTTAGTCATACCAAAAGAAGTTAGTTTAGCATTATTAAATGAATGTTTTTTTTGAAAAAATTCAGTATCTGTAGGGTTTGCTCCTGGCCACCCACCTTCAATATAGTCAACACCTAAATTATCTAAAGCTAGAGCAACCTTCATTTTATCATCTACAGAAAAGTCTACACCTTGTGTTTGTGCACCATCTCTTAGTGTTGTATCAAATATAAAAAGTTGTTCTTTGCTCATTTTATCTTCCAAATTGTTTTACCATCTTTGTCTTCTATTAAAACCCCTTTATCTAAAAGCTTATTTCTAATGATATCAGCTTCTTTATAATTATTGTCTTCTCTTGCTTTATTTCGAAGTTCAATCATTTCTAAAATTTCATCTTCATTAATAGATGATTTTTTCTTTTTAAATTCAATCCATTCTTCTTTTGTTTTATTTAAAATACCAATAAAATTACAAGCTAATACAAATAAACCTTTCGCCTTATTATCACTCTTTAAAGCTTTGTCATAAAGTTGGTGAAGATTTGCAATGTAACCAGGTGTATTCAAATCATCATATAACGGAGATAAAATATCTTCATCTAAAACTATTTTGTCATTTGTAGGTAAATAAACTTCATACCATTTATCAATAGTATTTTTGCAATCCTCTAAAAGCTTTTCATTCCAGTCTAAAGGTTGCCTATAGTGAGCACTAATAAGAGCAAGTTTTAAAACTTGTCCATCAACACTTTCTTTAAAATCTTTAATCTTTAAAATGTTACCAGTTGATTTAGCCATTTTTTCATTGGACATAGTGATAAATGCGTTATGGATCCAATAATTTGCAAAAACTTTACTATCATTAGCACATCTTGATTGTGCAACTTCGTTTTCATGATGAGGAAAAATTAAATCAATTCCTCCGCCATGAATATCAAATACATCTCCCAGATATTTCTTAGACATTGCAGAGCATTCTAAATGCCAACCAGGTCTTCCTTTGCCCCAGGGTGAATTCCAAGAAGGTTCATCCTCTTTAGAGGGCTTCCATAAAACAAAATCTTCAGATTTTTTTTTATTCTCTGATACTTCAACTCTAGATCCTGCAATTAAATCTTCTAGTTTTTTATTTGATAGTTTTCCATAATCCTCAAATTTACTCACTTCAAAATAAACATGATTATTTACCTCATAGGCAAAATCTTTTTCTATTAAAGATGATATCATTTCAATCATTAGATCAATATGATCTGTAGCTTTGGGTTGTTGTTTTGGATTATCTAAATTTAAATAATTACAATCATCATCAAAACCTTTAATGACACCATTAGTTAACTCAGATATTGAAACATTTTTCTCTTTTGCTGATTTAATTATTTTATCATCAACATCAGTAATATTTCTTATATAATTTATTTTGTCATACCCATATTTTGATTTCAAAATTTTGTACAAAATATCAAAAATAACAAGAGGTCTTGCGTTACCAATGTGTGGGCTGTCATAAACTGTTGGACCACAAACATACATTCCAATGTTTTCTTTATCTAGTGGAACAAATTTTTCTTTTTTGTTACTTAGATTGTTTGTTAAAAAAATATCCTTATTCATTACCTTAGAATTATACTTTAATTATAGATTTGTGAATCTTTAAGATTAGTTGGGAATCTTACAAACTGGAATTGGTTCGATTTTATGCAAGTTCATCTTTCTTATTTTTTCGTATTTTTCACGATTTATCGAATTAACATTGTTCATTGCTTCTTCTAATTCTTCATATTTAAGACCTAATTGACCTTCATCAGTTCTACCATCGTCCCATAATCCATCTGTTGGGGCAGCATTAATTATCTCTTGCAGTATATTAATAGATTTACCTATTTCCCATACTTCTGATTTATTGCAATCTGCAATAGGAGATATGTCTACTCCGCCATCTCCGTATTTTGTATAAAACCCTACTCCAAAATCTTCAACTTTATTTCCAGTACCCACTACAATACCTTTTTTTTCAGTAGCTACTTGATAAAGAGTAGTCATTCTAATCCTTGCTCTAGAATTTGCCATCCCAAGCTCACTATCAAAATTAGACAACGTACTCTCAAATGTTTCAAATAATTTATCTAAATTTAGCGTGTGAGCTTCAACATTATTAAAATTTTTAACAAGCCATTCTTGATGTTTTAAACTTAAATCATGTTGTGATGATTTTTGCTTAATAGGCATCGATAAAACAATTGTTTTTATACCCGTCATTGCACTCAATGTGCTTGATACAGAAGAATCTATTCCTCCAGAAATTCCAATAATCAAAGATTGAGCCTTACTTGGCATCTTTTCTACGTAATCTTTAATCCAGTTGCTTATAAATTGTGCTTTTTCTAATGGTTCCATTGTCTAAAATTTAAACGAAATTGTATTTAATACAATGCTTTAAGATGCCGCTTTAATATTTTTTTTAGAATATGCTGCATTTTTTTTAATCTCATCGGAAATTAAAAAAGCTAATTCCAATGCTTGATTTGCATTAAGTCTTGGATCACAATGAGTATGGTAACGGCTAGATAAATCTTGGTCAGAAATTTTCTGAGCACCACCTGTACATTCTGTAACATCTTGACCTGTCATTTCAATATGCAGTCCACCCGCATAACTTCCTTCACTTTGATGACATTCAAAAACATTTTTTACTTCTTTAACTACACTATTAAATGGTCTTGTTTTAAATCCAGTTGTAGCTTTAATTGTATTTCCATGACAAGGGTCACATGACCATATTACATTTAAACCTTCTTTTGTAATTGCTCTAATTAACTTTGGTAAAAATTTAGAAACATTCTCATATCCAAATCTAGAAATTAAAGTTATTTTACCTTTTTCATTTTTTGGATTAATCTTATTACAAAGATTTATTAGGTCTTCAGCTTTTAATGTTGGGCCACATTTAATTCCAATTGGATTTTCAACTCCCCTACAAAACTCAACATGTCCGCCATCTAACTGTCTAGTTCTATCTCCTATCCAAACAAAGTGAGCTGACGTATCATGATATTCACCTGTAGTTGAATCTACTCTTGTCATTGCTTGCTCAAATGGAAGAAGTAAAGCTTCATGTGAAGTCCAAAAATTTACTGTTTTTAATCTTCTATTAAAATCAGAATTAATTCCACATGCATCCATGAATGCTAGGGCATCTGTTATTCTGTCTTCTAACTCTTTAAATCTTTTGCCTGCAGGTGTTTTTTTGATAAAACTTAAATTCCAAGTATGTACTTTTTTAAGGTCAGCAAAACCACCGTGTGAAAAAGCTCTTATAAGGTTAAGTGTAGATGCAGACTGAGAATATGCTTTAAATAGCCTCTCAGGGTCTGGAACTCTTGATTTTTCATTAAATTCCATTCCGTTAATATTATCTCCTAAGTAACTAGGTAGTTCAACACCATCAATATTTTCAACAGGAGAACTTCTTGGTTTTGAAAATTGGCCAGCAATTCTTCCAAGTTTAATAACCGGTAATGAAGCAGAGTAAGTAAGTACAAGTGACATTTGAAGTATTAGCTTAAATGTATCTCTAATATTGTCAGGGTGAAATTCTGCAAAACTTTCTGCACAATCTCCACCTTGTAATAAAAAAGCTTTTCCATCAACAACATCTGCAAGTTGTTCTTTTAAATGTCTCGTCTCACCAGCAAAAACTAATGGAGGAAAATTTTTAATTTTATTTAAAACATCATCTAAACCTTTCTGATCAGGATATTCAGGAATGTGTTTTACAGGATAATTTCTCCAGCTATTTATTTTCCAATTTTTCATATTCAACCTAGGGGTGTTGTAGCAGAGTTTAATTATTATTCAACTGTGACTGATTTTGCTAAATTTCGAGGCTTATCAATATCATATCCTTTTTTAAGAGCTGAATAATAAGCTAATTTTTGCAAAGGAACCGTTAATAAAAATGGTAACAAATCATTATTAGCACTTTCAACTAAAATTGTTTCCCAAATATTTTCTGAAAAAACTTCATCTTTACTTTTGTTGGTGATCAATAAAACTTTAGCACCTCTTGCTATTACTTCCTGCATATTAGAAATTGTTTTTTTATAATAATTATCTCTTGGAGCTAAGACAATAACTGGCATTCCATCTTCAATTAAGGCTAATGGACCGTGCTTCATCTCACCAGCAGGATACCCTTCTGCATGAACATAAGCTAATTCTTTTAACTTTAAGGCCCCTTCTAATGCAATTGGATAAGAGAAACCTCTCCCTAAAAACATCGAACCTTTTGCATCAGTAAATGAACTAGAAACTGTTTGGATTTTACTCTCTGTTAGTAAAGTTAGTTCAACTAACTTCGGTAATGCTTTTAAATCTTTAATTTTACTTAAATATAAATCTTTATCTAAATCTTTTCTTAAAATTCCTAATTTTAGTACTAAAATATAAAGAACTAGCATTTGGCCCATGAAAGCTTTTGTAGATGCTACACCAATTTCTGGTCCACAATGAATTGGTAAAACAAAGTTGGAATCTCTTGCAATAGAACTTTCTATAACATTAACCACACTGCAGGTTTTCATATCATTTTTATTACATAAGTCTAAAGCGGCATAGGTATCTGCTGTTTCACCAGATTGAGAAACAAAAATGTATAAATTATCACTTTTAAATCTATTTTTTCGGTATCTAAACTCAGAGGCAATATCAATTGTTACATCAAGTGTAGTATTTTCTTCAAACCAATACTTTGCCATTAAACAAGAATGATAAGCTGTTCCACAACCGATTAAGGTAACAGAGGAAATCTCTTTTATATCCCAGGGGAAATTATAGATATTAATATCGTTGTTAATTGTATCAACATACTCGTTTATGCAGTTCTTTAACGTTGTTGGCTGCTCTTCAATTTCTTTAGCCATAAAGTGTTTAAAATCACCTTTGTCATAATTTTGTTCTTTAGAAGATAATTCTAAAACTTTTTTATTAACTTTTAAGCCCTCTTGATCAAAAAACTCAACTTGGTCTTTTTTTATAATGCAAAATTCTCCATCATTTAAATATGAAATTTTATTAGTCATAGATTTTAAAGCATAAGAGTCTGATCCTAGATAATTTTCGTTAGGACCATAACCAACCGCTAATGGCGATCCTCTTCTTGCGCCCACTATAAGATCGGGTTGATCTTTAAAGATTATACCTAAAGCAAAACTTCCATGGAGCTGTTTAAGGGTTTTAATAATTGCATCTTTTAAATTAAGTTCTTTTAAATATTCTGTTATTAAATGAACAATTACCTCTGTATCTGTCTGAGATTTAAATACATGACCTTTGTTAATTAAATGCTTTTTTAGAATGGTAGAATTCTCAATAATACCATTGTGTACTACAGATACACTTTCTGATGAATGAGGATGTGCATTAATAGTATTTGGAATACCGTGAGTTGCCCATCTAACATGTCCAATTCCAATTACGCCTGACATATTCTTAACAGCAAGGTTTTTTTCCAAAACATCTACTCTTCCCTCTGATTTTGCCTCACTTACAATTCCATTTGATAGTGTAGCAATTCCTGAAGAGTCATACCCTCTATACTCTAACTTTCTAAGAGAGTTCATGATTGCAGATGACACTGATTTATTACTAACTATCCCTATAATTCCACACATATTATTTTATTTTTCTTTTATAATTTTTAACTTCATTTTGAGAACTTCTAGTTAAAGCCAATGAATTTTTTTTAACTTTTCTTGTAATCACTGAACCAGCACCAACAATACTATTCTCTTCAAGAGTAATGGGTGCAACTAGTGATGAATTAGATCCTATAAATACATTATCTTTGATTTTTGTTTTATTTTTATTAACACCGTCATAATTACAAGTAATTGTTCCAGCTCCAACATTAACATTTCTTCCTAATTGACTATCACCAATATATGATAAATGATTAACTTTTGATTTTTTCCCAATTGTGCTTTTCTTAACTTCAACAAAGTTTCCAATTTTTGATCCTTCTTCAAGAATGGTACCTGGTCTTAACCTTGCATAAGGACCTACTTCAACTTTATTTCTTATTTTGCAATCTTCTAGATGAGAAAACGAATTTACAATTACATTATTACCAATCTTAACTTTTGGCCCAATGACAACATATGGATTAATGGTAACATTTTTTCCAATCTTTGTATCTTTTGAAAAAAAAATAGTTTCTGGTCCAATCATTTTTACACCTGACTTTACAAAAAATTTACGTAATTTTTCTTGGTCAATATTAGAATTTATTTGTTTCATCTAGAAATATTTTTATATTAAGTGTATAGATAACTTAATTCACAATTTATTTCTTAAAAATACTTTATTAATGACTCAAAAATACTCAATTTTATTTGACCTAGATGGAACATTGGTCGATACCGCACCTGATTTAATGAATGCCCATAATCATGTAATGAAAAAATATGGCTATCCAACAAAATCTACTGCAGATATTCGAAATCTAGTTGGACAAGGAGCTGGGGCAATGATTGGTAGGTCTATATGGGGACAGGCTAAAAAAGAGTTTGGTAAGATTGATGATCAAAAAGTTAAAGCTGAAATGGTTAAGGATTTTGTTAATTTCTATGGAAAAAATATTATTAAAGAAAGCACACTTATTAATGGTGTAAAAGAGTTTTTAAAGTGGTGTAAAGAAAAAAAAATTTCAATGGCAGTTTGTACTAACAAACAAGAGCACTTAGCAATCGACCTTTTAAAAAAAATTGGGATTTATGATTACTTTGAGTATGTTGCTGGATCAGATACTTTTGATTACTGCAAACCTGATCCAAGACACATAACAAGTATAATTGAAATCATCGGTGGTGATGTAAAAAAATCTCTAATGGTTGGTGATAGTGAAACTGATGCAAATGCTGCAAAAGCTGCCTCTGTTCCTGTTATTTTATTAGAAAATGGTTATACAGAAAAAAATTCCAATGAAATTTACCATAATCATTTGATAAAAGACTTTATTGGTGTTGAAAAGATAGTTTCAATTTACTTAAAAGATTGATTTAATTTTTTTTCTTACTATTAATAGGGCTGCATAATTAAGGAGGCCTAATGATTTCGCACAAAGTTAAAGTTTACCCATCAAAAATTCATCTACCTAAAAAAAATCAATTAGCGTGGAAAATTGCTGAAATAGCTTCTGATAATGCAAAATTAGATAAGCCAGCTATTGAAATGGTTATTAATAGAATAATTGATAACGCTTCAGTTGCTATTGCTTCATTAAATAGAAAAGCTGTTATCTCTTCAAGAGAAATGGCACTAAAACACCCTAGAAAAAATGGTGCAAATTTATTTGGTATTGATTCAAAATTAAAATTTGATTGTGAGTGGGCTGCTTGGTCAAATGGAACGGCTGTTAGAGAGCTTGATTTCCATGATACTTTCTTAGCAGAAGACTACAGTCACCCTGGAGATAATATTCCACCTATTTTAAGTGTTGCTCAACAAACTAAAAAAAGTGGGCTAGATTTATTAAGAGGAATTATTACAGGTTATGAAGTTCAAGTTAATTTAGTTAAAGGAATTTGTTTACATAAACATAAGATTGATCACATTGCACACTTAGGACCAAGTGTAGCAGCAGGTTTAGGAACAATGTTAAAGTTAAATACTGAAACAATTTACCAAGCAGTTCAACAAGCATTACATACAACAGTTTCTACAAGACAATCTAGAAAGGGTGAAATCTCTAGCTGGAAAGCTTACGCCCCTGCTCATGCTGGTAAACTTGCAATCGAAGCAGTTGATAGAGCAATGCGTGGTGAAGGTGCTCCAAGTCCAATTTATGAAGGTGAAGACAGTGTTATAGCTAGAATATTAGATGGTAAGAAAGCTTTATATAATGTGCCTCTTCCAAAGAAAAAAGAATCTAAGAAAGCGATACTAGAGACCTATACAAAAGAATACTCAGCAGAATACCAGTCCCAGGCACTAATAGATATTGCTAAAAAACTTAATAAAAAAATTCCAAATTTAAATCAAATCAAAAAAATTGATATTCACACAAGTCATCACACTCATTACGTAATCGGTACTGGTGCAAATGATCCACAAAAAATGGATCCTAATGCAAGTAGAGAAACACTAGATCACTCTATTATGTATATTTTTGCAGTAGCACTTGAGGATGCTGATTGGCACCATATTAAATCATATACAAAACAAAGAGCTAATAAAAAAAGTACTATAAAAATTTGGAAATCAATTACTACTTTTGAAGATAAAAAATGGACTAAAAAATATCACGATCCTAATCCAAAAAATAAATCATTTGGTGCAAAAGTTATAGTTACTTTAAATAATGGCAATAAAATTATGGAACAATTAGATAGAGCCGATGCTCATCCATATGGAGCACGTCCATTTAAAAGACAGAATTATATAAATAAGTTCCTAACCTTAACAGATGGTATTTTAGATAAGAAGGAAAGTGCTCGTTTCTTAAAAGTTATTCAAAACCTTCAAAAATTGAAAGCTGGTGAGTTAAATAAATTAAATATCCAGGTTAAAAGAAGTCAAATAAAGAAAAATACAAAACAAGGAATTTTTTAGTGCATTTTGTAGATAAAGAGCCCGGTCAAAAAAGAGCTGACTTTGTCAGTAAACTAAAATCAAATAAAATTTTAAGAGTTCCGGGTGCTTATAATCCACTAACTGCAAAATTAATTGAAGAAATTGGTTATGACGCTGTTTACGTATCAGGTGGAGTTATGGCAAATGACTTGGGGTTTCCAGATATCGGTTTAACTACCCTTCAAGATGTTAGTACTAGATCTTATTTAATATCAAGAGTAACAAGTTTACCAACAATTGTTGATATAGACACTGGCTTTAAGTCTTGTGAGGAGACTATTAAAACTTTTGAAGAGTTTGGTGTGTCAGCTGTACACTTAGAAGACCAAGTAGAGCGTAAAAGATGTGGTCACTTAGATAACAAAGAATTAATTTCAACTGAAGAAATGGTTAAGAAAATTAAAGAATGCGTAGCAGCTAAACAAGATGAAAATTTTAAAATTATAGCAAGATCTGATGCTAAAGGAGTTGAGGGAATAGATAAAATGATTGATAGATGTAAGGCGTATATTGATGCTGGAGCTGAAATAATTTTTCCAGAAGCTTTACAAGATGAAAAAGATTTTGAAAAAGTTAGAAAAGAACTGTCGTGTTATTTGTTAGCTAATATGACTGAGTTTGGAAAATCTAAGCTATTCAATTATAAAGAGTTAGAAAATTTTGGATATAATATTGTGATTTATCCAGTAACAACACAAAGATTAGCCATGAAAAATGTAGAAGATGGCCTTAGAGACATCTTTGTGGATGGACATCAGAACAATATTATTGATAAAATGCAAACTAGAAAAAGACTTTACGAGTTAGTTGAGTATGAGAAATATAATTCGTTAGATGAAAAGATTTATAACTTTAGTACGGAAGGACATGAATAATGAGTGATGATATCAAAAAAGGTTTACTGGGGATAATTGTCGATGAGACTGAAATTTCAAAAGTTATGCCTGAAATTAATTCTCTAACTTATAGAGGTTATGCAGCTCAAGATTTATGTGCGAGATGTGATTTTGAAGAGGTTGCATACTTAATTTTAAATAAAGAATTACCTAATAAAAAACAAATAAAAGAATTTAAGAAAGAATTATCTAAGGAAATAAATCTATCTAAAAATTTAATTAGTATTTTAAAAAAAATACCTAAAAATTCTCATCCGATGGACGTTGCAAGAACTGTTGTTAGCGTCATGGGTCTTGAAGATAAAGAAACTAAAGATAATTCTCCAAAAGCAAATTTAAGAAAAGCAATTAGAATTTTTGCAAAAACACCTACTGCATTAGCTGCTTTTTACAGACTAAGAAAAGGGAAAAAAATCATAGCACCAAAGAAAAAATTTAATTTTTCTGAGAACTTTTTTCATATGTGTTTTGGAAAAGTTCCAAATAAAGAAATTGTAAAAGCTTTTGATGTGTCATTAATTTTATACGCGGAACATAGTTTTAACGTATCAACTTTTACCGCCAGAACAATTACTAGTAGTTTATCTGATATTCATGGAGCAATAACAGGTGCTATTGCAAGTCTAAAGGGGCCTCTTCATGGTGGTGCTAATGAAGAAGTAATGCACATGATGAAAAAAATTAAAAAACCTGAAAATGCTTTAAAATGGATTAATAACGCTTTGAAAAATAAAGATGTTGTAATGGGGTTTGGTCATAGAGTTTACAAAAGTGGAGACTCTAGAGTTCCGACAATGAGAGAGTATTTCAAAAGAGTTGCCATTATCAAAAAAGATAAAACATTTGAAAAAATATACGACATTGTTGAAAAGGTAATGATTAAAGAAAAAAATATTTACCCAAATGTAGATTACCCTACTGGACCAACTTACCATTTAATGGGTTTTGATACAGATTTCTTTACACCTATATTTGTAATTTCAAGAATTACTGGTTGGTCAGCTCATATTATGGAGCAGCATGCTGCTAATAAATTGATTAGACCTCTTGCTAGTTATAAAGGTAG
Organism: Candidatus Pelagibacter sp. uisw_138; assembly: GCF_059512485.2. Classification (NCBI taxonomy): domain Bacteria; kingdom Pseudomonadati; phylum Pseudomonadota; class Alphaproteobacteria; order Candidatus Pelagibacterales; family Candidatus Pelagibacteraceae; genus Candidatus Pelagibacter; species Candidatus Pelagibacter sp. uisw_138. The sequence continues at coordinate 780,765 of NZ_CM183453.2, forward strand.
TAAGCACAGAAAAGTTATTCAATTAAATCAAAGATAATTTTAAAAAACTTATCTCAAGACTATTTAATTTTTCATACAGATAAAAAAAAGGGACAGTAAAAACTATCCCTTTTTTAAATTTTAATTTGATAAAATGTGACCTAGCTAAAAGCTTCAGTCCAAGTTCCTTGCGTAGATGCTTTAGAATATTCAGTAGAACGACCTTCAAAGAAGTTCATATGTTCAACTGCATTCAACATAGAATCTAACCAAGTAAGTGGATTTTTTTGCACATCGTAAATTGGCTCTAATCCAAGTTGAGACAATCTTCTGTTAGCGATAAATCTTATGTAAAGTTTTACATCTTGCGCTGTAAGACCTTCCATAGGACCCATTTCAAAAGCTAAATCAATAAAAGCGTCTTCATGCTCAATGATTGTTCTACATGCTTTATAAAGTTCTTTTTTTAATTCAGGGTTCCAGATTTCTGGGTTCTCATGAATGAACTCTTTAAACAATCTAATCATAGAATTACAGTGCAACGTTTCATCTCTTACTGACCAAGTAACAATTTGGCCCATTCCCTTCATCTTGTTGTGTCTTGGGAAGTTAAGTAAGATTGCAAAACTTGCAAATAATTGTAAGCCTTCAGTGAATGCACTAAATACAGCTACAGTTAATGCAATATCTTTTTTTGAACTCATGTCAAAATTTTGCATGTAGTCGTATTTATCTTTCATCTCTTTATATTTCATGAATGCAGAATATTCTGATTCAGGCATTCCAATAGTATCAAGTAAATGAGAGTAAGCAGCTATGTGAACTGTTTCCATTGAAGCAAAAGCAGTCATCATCATCAAAACTTCTGTAGGTTTGAATACAGTTGTATAATGTCTTAAATAACAATTTTGTACTTCAACATCAGCTTGAGTAAAAAATCTAAAAATTTGCGTTAATAAGTTTTTTTCAGACTGAGTTAAATTTTTCTGCCAATCTCTAACATCATCACCAAGTGGCACTTCCTCTGGTAGCCAATGAATTCTTTGTTGAGTTAACCATGCATCATAACACCATGGATATCTGAAAGGTTTGTAAACTGGGTTTTCAACTAATAGTCCCATTTTTTGCGGTTGAACTATTTCTTCTTTTGGTGGTTGAATAATTTTAGTATTCATTTTTTCTACTGACATGATAGGCACTCCTCGTATTCTGGTTGTTCGGTTGTTTGTGGTTTTGATTTGTAAACGTTCGCAGTAACATCTGTTGCTTTAGTATCATTAACATTTTCCGCACGTTGAATCGATTTTGATCTACAGTAATAAAGGCTCTTTAAACCTTTTTTCCAAGCATCAAAATGAATTTTATGTAGTTCTCTTTTGTGAATATCTGCTGGTACAAATAGGTTAATTGATTGAGCTTGAGATATAAAAGGCGTTCTATCTCCACTTAATTCAATAATCCATTTTTGATCTAACTCAAAGGCAGTTTTAAAAACATCTTTTTCTAAATCAGTTAAAAAATCTAAATGAGAAACAGACCCTTCGTTTGTTGTAATACCAGACCAAACATCATCATTATTTTTCCCATGTTTTTCTAATAATTTTACTAAATATCTATTTCTAACGTTGAAAGATCCTGAAAGAGTTTTGTGAGTGTAGCTATTAGCTGCAACTGGCTCTACTCCAGGGGACGCTCCACCACATATAATTGAAATCGATGCAGTTGGTGCAATAGCAGTTTTATTTGAAAACCTTTCATTAAAACCATAATCAGCAGCATCTGGACAAGCTCCTCTTTCATCAGCCAAATCTTTTGAGGCTTGATCTACATGTTCTTGAATATGTTTAAATATCTTTTTATTCCAAACTTTACTCATAACAGATTCAAGTGGAATACTGTGTTTCTGCAAATAAGAATGGAAACCCATAACACCTAGGCCAACACTTCTTTCTTTTTCAGCAGAATATTTTGCATCATCAAATTGCTCTGGGGCTCTTTCAATAAAATCAGTTAATACATTATCTAAAAATCTCATAACATCATTGATCATAACGTTATCGTCTTTCCACTCATCATACTTTTCTAAATTTAAAGATGACAAACAACAAACAGCAGTTCTATCTCTTCCATTTTTATCTATTCCAGTAGGTAATGTTATCTCACTACAAAGATTAGAAGTTTTAACAGTTAAGTTAGCAAGTTTGTGGTGTTGTGGAATTTGTCTGTTAACTGTATCGATATAGATAATATAAGGTTCACCTGTTTCAATTCTTGCAGTTAACAATCTAATCCATAAATTTCTTGCAGAGATGGTTTGTTGTACAGTTCCATCAGCAGGACTTTTTAATGCCCACTGTTCATCTGTTTCAACAGCTCTCATGAATGCATCTGATACTAAAATACCATGATGAAGGTTCAAAGCTTTTCTGTTTGGATCTCCACCTGTTGGTCTTCTCATTTCAATAAATTCTTCAATTTCAGGATGATCAATTGGAAGATAACAAGCAGCAGATCCTCTTCTTAATGAACCTTGGCTAATTGCCATCGTCAACGAGTCCATTACTTTAATGAAAGGAATAATTCCTGATGTCTTACCTACTTTACCAATTTTTTCTCCAATAGATCTAAGGTTACCCCAGTAACTTCCAATCCCACCACCCTTAGCAGCTAACCAAACGTTCTCACTCCATAGATCAAGTATTCCATTTAAGCTGTCTGATGCTTCATTTAAAAAACATGAAATTGGTAAACCTCTTTTAGTTCCACCATTTGATAAAACTGGAGTTGCTGGCATGAACCATAAATTACTAATGTAGTTATAAATTCTTTGTGCATGTAAATTGTCATCAGCATATGAACTTGCAACACGTGCAAATAAATCTTGGTAAGATTCGTTATTTCCTAAGTATCTATCTTTTAAAGTTGCTCTGCCAAAATCTGTTAATTTAGAATCTCTTGTTCTGTCAATTTTAATAATGATGCCTTTTTCATTTTGAAAAAGTTCAGTGTCATTACTAAGTGAAAATAAATCTGGTCCTTTATTTTTTGAAAGTTCGCTATTATCAGGGCTATATTCGGAGACAGCTTTCTTAAGTGCCTGTGATAGTATTTTGTTCATATTTTAATATTTTATAAGTTTTTTTTTACAAAACAACTACATGTTGTATGCTGAAAGCATTGATACACCATATAAATAGTTATTCAACAGAACATTTATAGAACATAGAAAAAAAATATCAATAAAAAAATAAAATGAATGTAAGAAAGGTTAGCAATGACAACAAATTTAAAAATAGATCCATATGGCTTCAGGGAGTATGACGCAAGGTGGTTGTATGAGAAGGACATAAACCAACTCGGAATAGAGAATCTAGGTAAAGGTTTGGGCACTCAAATTATAAAACATACAAAAAAAACGAATCCAAGAGTAATTGTGGGTCATGATTATAGATCTTATAGTGAAGAAATAAAATCTGCTCTTAAAAAAGGACTGCTTTCAACGGGATGTAATATTGAAGACATAGGTTTATCTCTATCTCCTACTGTTTATTTTGCACAATTTAATTTAGATGCAGATGCTGTTGCAATGGTAACCGCTAGTCACAACGAAAATGGTTGGACTGGAGTTAAAATGGGTATCAAAAAAGGTTTAACCCATGCACCAGAAGAGATGAAAGAATTAAAAGACATTACTTTAAATGAAAATTTTATTAAAGGTGAAGGTAGTGAAAAACAAATAGAAGGTTTTCAACAAATTTATAAAGATGATTTAATAAATAAAAATAAAATAACAAAAAAAATTAAAGCAGTTGTTGCATGCGGTAATGGTACTGCTGGAATATTTGCCCCTGAAATTTTAAGAGGAATTGGTTGTGAAGTAATAGAGCTTGATTGTGATCTTGATTGGACTTTTCCAAAATACAATCCAAATCCAGAAGATTTAGAGATGTTACATGCAATAGCAAAAGCTGTAAAAGATAATAATGCTGATATTGGTTTTGGTTTTGATGGTGATGGCGATAGAGTTGGTGTAATTGATAATACAGGGGAAGAAATATTTTCAGATAAAATTGGATTATTGATTGCAAGAAATTTATCTAAAACTCATAAAGGCTCAAAATTTATCGTTGATGTAAAATCAACTGGATTGTACGCAACTGATAAAGTTTTAGCGAAAAATGACTGTGAAACTATTTACTGGAAGACAGGTCACTCTCATATTAAAAGAAAAGTTAATACTGAAAAAGCTTTAGCTGGATTTGAGAAAAGTGGACACTTTTTCTTTAATCAACCTTTAGGTTTTGGTTTTGATGATGGAATTAATTCAGCAATTCATGTGTGTCATTTACTAGATAACCAAAATAAATCTATGCATGAAATTATAAAAGAACTCCCTAACACTTTTCAAACACCAACGATGGCACCCTTTTGTAAAGATGAAGAGAAATATCAAGTGGTTGAAGAATTAGTTAAGCAAGTAAATGTAATTAAAGATAATAAAACTAAAATTGATGATCAGGAGATTAGCGAAGTACTAACTGTTAATGGTATCAGATTTTCTTTTAAAGATGGTTCATGGGGATTAATTAGAGCTTCATCAAATAAGCCATCTCTTGTTATTGTAACTGAAAGCCCAACATCGAATGAGAGAAAGAAAAAGATCTTTGATTTCATTGATGACCTTTTACAAAAAACTGGAAAAGTTGGCGAGTATGATCAAAAAATATAAATATTTACTAATCTTAATCCTTCTTTTTACCTCTAAAAGTTACGCACTAAGCCCTGAATATGAGAAAGAATTGTACATTGGTTGCTACACTAACTCTAAGCAATACCTTGGTACAGATGGCGCTAAAATATACTGCCAGTGCACAATTGATAAATTAAGTGCAAAATTCAATGACGAAGAAATAGATGAAGTCTTCAGTAAAGAGCCTGATGAAATTCAACAACTTACAGAGTTCGCTACAATTGAGTGTGAGGGTAATAAATAACATCTTTATATATGTAAAATTTTTTTATAGAATTTAAGTGTGTATAAAAAAAATCTTAACTTTGGAACACAGATTAGAAAATCTCCTTACTTTAATTCAACTGTTAAATGGGGTGCAACGGGTTTTTCAGTTTATAATCACATGTACATTCCTCGTGACTTTGGATCCCCTGAACAAAACTTTTGGAATTTAGTTAATGAAGCAATTTTATGTGATGTTGCAGTTGAGCGACAAGTAGAGATTACTGGACCAGATGCTACAAAATTTATTCAACTGTTAACACCAAGGGATTTATCAAAACTTTCAGTTGGACAATGTAAATATGTTTTAATAGTTAATAATGAAGGTGGAATTTTAAATGATCCAGTTTTATTAAGGCTAAAAGAAAACCATTATTGGTTATCCCTTGCAGATAGTGATGTTTTATTATGGGCACAAGGCGTTGCGGTAAATTCAAATCTTGATGTTAAAATTATCGAACCTGATGTCTCCCCTCTTCAATTACAAGGACCAAACTCTGGAAAAATTATGGAAGCTTTATTTGGTGAAAGTATTAATGATCTTAAATATTATTGGTTACGTGAATTAGATTTAGACGGTATTCCTTTAGTCGTCTCTCGAACAGGTTGGTCAAGTGAACTAGGTTACGAATTATATTTAAGAGATGGCTCTAAAGGAGATGAACTTTGGGAAAAAATAATGTCAGCTGGTAAACCTCACGGATTAAAACCAGGTCACACATCATCGATTAGACGTATTGAAGGTGGAATGTTATCGTACCATGCAGATGCTGATATTAACACGAACCCTTATGAACTAAATTTAGGAAGACTAGTTAACCTTGATACTGGTATAAATTTTATTGGTAAAGATGCTTTAAAAAAAATAAACCAAGATGGCATTAAAAGAAAACAAGTTGGAATGATCTTAGACTGTGATCCTTTAACTGGACCTAACACTACCTTTTGGGAAATCTTAAAAGACAAACAACAAGTTGGTAAAATTACTTCTGCCGTTTATTCACCGAGATTAAAACAAAACATAGCCCTTGCAATGGTTTCAATTAACAATTCAGAAATTGGAACGGTACTTGATGTTAAAATGAACGACAAAATCATTAAAGCAACGGTTGCTGAAAAACCTTTCTACGATCCTAAAAAGAAACTAGCAAGTTCATAGCAATAAGAGTATTTATAAATCATGTTAACTCCAAAAGATTATATATCTCTCTACTTACTCGTTATTATCTTAACGGTAGTCTCGGTTAACTTCATGTACCGACTCTATTTTTAGTAATATTCCTTATCTTTTTTTTTAATAAAAGACCTAGATGAGCCAAGTTTCCCTTTATTTATAGGTTCAGAACAACTCACAAAGTGCATTCCTCGATTGGGATCTTTTCTAGGAACGCTTGTAAAGACAACCTTGTTCTCATCTCTTCTCAACTTTTCTAGCTCTTCTTTTCTCTGACGGTCTCTCATTTCTTGATATTCTTTAAGTTCATCAACCTTGTCATCTTTCTCTTCTTTTACAGGCTCATCTTTTAAATAAAAAGTAGACGTATCAATATCTTCAACTTTTGCCTTTGTTTCTTCTGATTTTGCATAAGCCGCTTCCAGTTCTTTTATCTTTTCATTAAATGGCTTTGTTTTGACACAAGAATTATTATCTTTATCAAAAGCTGATATTTGCCAATCAGGTGTATTACGTTTTACCATTAGGTCTCCTTTCCTTTAGATTTTTTATATCTTAAATACTGATTAATTAAGTTTGATTGCCTGCTTAACAATCTTCCCTCCATTGTATTTAATTTCATCATCCGATCACCACCGCTGCAATCTTTAACATAAGCTGCACCCATTAATTCACTTCTGCGATCTAGATCCTTTTTAATGGTTTGATGAAACTCCTTATGCTTAATTTTAACAAAGCTAGGGCTGTTATAACTCCTATGATATTCAGACATTTCTATACCAAACACCCCACATTCAATTTGAGGTATTCGTTGTAACCTCCACCCTATACTAATGATTTGTTGTATAATTAAGCCACTGATTGCATCAAAGACCTCAAAAGTTTTAAACATAAGATCTACATAACCTTTGTATTGCTCTGTATCTTCACCAACCATCACATGATGTTCTGCATAAATGCCAAGTTTTATTGCATTCATTGATACTTTTTCTTTACCTAACTTTGTTTTAGGTCCAGTAGACCTTCTTGCATTATTTTTATTAGCAAGAGTTTGCTTGGATGACGCCATATTTTTTTTCCTTAATTTATGGGTCTTATTTGTGAGATAAGTAATTATTTAAGCACTGCCTCTATGAATAATATTTATTCGGGGCGCATAGCAAAACGCTAAGAACTTCTTTATATCCTATTGTCTTTAATATTCAACAGAACGTTTATAGAACGTAAGAAAAAAAAACTAATAACCAATTTTTTTTAATAAAAATGTCAAAATTTTATAGGACTACATGGGAGACTATAGGACTTTATAAAATTAAATAAGATAACGTGGGATTTTTAATAATTTTTTTATTTATTTTTATTCTATATTTGTAGTTTCAACATCACATTTATAATGTTCTAAGAACCTATTATTTTTATAATCATACTTTGATAATGTCATGCTAGGTTTTGTATCTCCATCAAGCAAAATCATTTGAAACCCTAACTCATAATCTGCAAACCTTGCAGTTATCTGGTTTTCACCAATATCTAATTTATTAGCTTCAATCATGACAAATTCACCCTTCTCTTTATCAAAGTATTCAAGCCCTACAGCTTGCATTGTAAATTTTAAAGGGTCATGCTTTCTTCCAATGACTACATATTTCATATCAAGGCATGAGATTTTCAAACCTTGATCAGCGTTAGAGGTTGTTGGTAATAATAGTAAGATTAGTAAAATAATTCTTAACATTATCTAACTATCCAAATCATTAAGAGTTTTACATAGCTTATTGGCCTCTAAGACGGATGGAACAAGCTTATCTAATTTCCAGTTATTAGTTGTTATGTCAAAATACTTAGCTGCTTTAAAATCGACCCCATCTACTATCTCAATTTCATACTTCTGAAATTCATCATAGAATTCTTTTAAAAAATGCATGTATTCTTTAATAGGAAATGTACCCAAACTAAACGATACCCTGTATCCCATTAAAAAAGGTGAAACACTAATAACATTTGCTGTTACATCTACACCGTTAATCTTTATCGGAATGTTTTTGTCTATTAATTGCTTAATATCTCCAGGTTTTTCATAGGTATAAAAAGTAAAGTTATTATAAACTTTTTCACAATCATCTTCAGATGAAATAAAAAAATTCAATGAATCCCCATGAGTAATTTCACCTGATACTCTGGCATAGGCTAAGCTGTTAAATTGATCGATGGTCCATTCTTCATGATCTGCTTGAGCTTGATAGGCAATGACTAATAGAAACAAAAACAAGTGAGCTGATACAAAAATTAAGAACCGCTTCATGATTTAAGCTCCACATTTATTCCGTTTTTCTTGAGTATTTTGATTATTTTCTCCCAAATGATGCTGTTATGGGTGCTGGGACTGAGTTCAAACTTGAAGGTTTGTTTGTAAACTGGGCTGCAGTTATCATAAGCAATGTAAGCGCTTACATGACAGTATTTATTAATACCGTTTATTTCCATATATCAAAACTCCTATTGTTGGTTGTATTTTTAAGGGAAAGTAATTTGTAGTTTGTAATGGTTTCACCCCTTCTCATATCAAGAGGTTTACGTAAAGAGGAATATAAGGAAAAAAAACGTAAACGCAAAAAAAGGAATGAAATCCAATGCATGATTCTATTTAGATCATTGATGTATGTTTAAAATTTGCTCTAATAATGTTGAGTTTATGAATTTAAATAACTAATAGTAAACTAAAAAAGTTTGTGTTATTTTTTTATATGTCTTCAATTTTTAACAAAACATTAGAAAAAATAAGAGCTAAATCTTCTAATACAGTTGAACAAGGTTCTGCTTTTGAAAAACTCTCAAAAATATATTTTGAAAATGATGATATTCAAAAACAACAATTTAATAAAATTTGGCACTATAAAGACTGGGCTAAAGAAAATCTCAACTTCTCAAAAACTGACATTGGTATTGATCTCGTTGGAGAACTAAAAAATGATAAAGGTCTTGCTGCAATTCAGTGTAAATTTTTTAGATCTGACCATCAAATTACAAAAGAAGATTTGGACTCCTTTGTTTCTGCATCGTCTAGTGAAATCTTTACCAGGCTAATTCTAATTGATACTTCAAATGAAGATCTTGGACCTAATGCCAAAAGTATGATCGACAACTTAAACAAAACATATCAAAGAATACAAAAATATGATTTAGAAAACTCTAGAATAGATTGGTTGGAGTATATTGAGAACGATAAAATTATTTTATCAAATAAAAAAGAACCTAGAGATCATCAAATAAAGGCTATTGAGGAAGCAAAAAAATATTATTCATCAAATTCTAGAGGAAAAATGATTATGGCGTGTGGAACAGGTAAAACCTACACTAGCTTAAAAATTGCTGAGACAATTGCTAATAAAAAATTTATTTTATATATGGTTCCTTCACTAGCTCTAATGTCGCAAACTATTAGAGAGTGGAAAAATGATTGTGAGGAAGATTTTATAGCTTTTTCTGCATGTTCTGACAAAAAAATTGGAAAGGTAAAAAATGATAACGATCTAATTCAAGTAAAGTTAAATGAATTAGCAATACCAGCTACTACAGACTCTAAAAAATTAGCAGAAGAAATTTTAAACGTTGAAAAAAATAAAATGATAGTTGTCTTTTCTACGTATCAATCAATCGAAGTAATATCAGATGCTCAAAAAAAATTTAATATGAATTCGTTTGATCTTATAATTTGTGATGAGGCACATAGAACTACTGGTGCAACATTTGAAGATCAGGAAGAGTCACATTTTGTTAAAATTCATGAAGATAAATATGTAGAGGGCAAAAAAAGATTATATATGACAGCAACACCCAGAATATTTGGTAATAAGGCAAAGAAAAAAGCAGATGAAGGTAGAGTTGAACTTGCATCAATGGATGATCCAGATAAGTATGGAAAGGAATTCTTTAATAGGGGGTTTAATTGGGCTGTAGAAAATAACCTTTTAAGTGATTATAAAGTTGTTATTCTTGCTGTTGATGAAGGTCTAGTAAGTTCAAATTTACAAAAATCACTAGAAGATGGAAGTGAACTTAATCTAACTGATGCTACAAAAATTATTGGTGTATACAAAGCTTTAGCAAAAGTAGGATTTGATAAAAATGAAAATGAAAAATTAAAACCAATTAAGAAAGCTATTGCCTTTACTCAAAGTATAGAAATTTCAAAAATATTTCAAAAAGAATTTTCAAGAGTAATTAGTGAATATGTAAAAAATGAAAATATTAAAGAACAAAGTAAAGTCGATCTAAATGTAGAGGTTCAACATATTGATGGTACTTTTAATGCAGATCAAAGAAATAATAATCTTAATTGGTTAAAAGATGACACAGAAAATAATATCTGCAGGATTCTTTCAAATGTAAAATGTTTATCTGAAGGTGTGGATGTTCCTAGTCTTGATGCAATAATGTTTTTACATCCTAAAAAAAGTCAGATTGATGTAGTACAGGCAGTTGGCAGAGTAATGAGAAAGGCTGAGGGTAAAAAATTAGGATATGTAATTATCCCAGTAACCGTAGCACCTGGGGTTTCACCAGAAAAAGCTTTAAATGATAATGAAAAATATAAAGTTGTCTGGCAAATTGTTAATGCACTTCGAACGCATGACGAGAGATTAGATGGAAAAGTAAATATGTTGAGTTTGGGCGAAGACATATCAGATAAAATCGAAATTGTAACTATGTCAGCAGAACAAGATGCTACCACTGCAAAAGTTGATGATGTTAAAAAGAAAAAACAAAAAAAAGACAAAGAAGAGGATGTAATTATTAATATTGATCAAAATGATGAAAAACAAGAGGATGATAAAACTTCAGCAGAAGACCAAATGTCATTTGAACTTGACGATTTATCACAAGCTATAAAAGCTAAAATAGTTCAAAAATGTGGAACTAGAGACTATTGGGAAAACTGGTCTTCTGATATAGCTAAGATAGCCAAAGAACATATTAATAATATTAATTCAATAATTGTTAAATCAAATTCAAAAGAAAAAAAAGTATTTGATAGTTTTTTAAAAGAAATTAGAGATGATTTAAATCCAGAAATTTCTGAAAATGATGCTGTTGAAATGCTTGCTCAACACATAATTACTAAACCTGTCTTTGATATTCTCTTTGATGGTAACGAGTTTACCAAAGAAAATTCAATATCAAGAGCTATTCAATTTACAGTAGATAAAATATATTCACCTGGTGATGTTGGAAAAGACTCAACTTTAAATAATTTTTATGAAAGTGTAAAAAGACGATCAAGTGGAATTATTACTTCTAAGGGTAAATCAAAATTAATTAACGAACTTTATGAGAGATTTTTTAAAAATGCTTTTCCACTAACTACTCAAAAACTTGGAATAGTTTATACCCCTATTGAGATTGTAGATTTTATGATTTCATCAACACAATATCTATTAGATGTTGAATTTAATAAGAAATTAAGTGATAAAAAAGTTAGCATTCTTGATCCATTTACTGGAACTGGAACTTTCATAAATAGACTGCTTAGTTCTGAAATTTTCAATCCAACTCAACTAAAATATAAATATGAAAATGAAATTCATGCAAATGAAATAATTCTTTTGGCATATTATATTGCTACAATAAATATTGAGTCTACTTATCATTCAATTATAAAAAGTAATCAATACCAACCGTTTAATGGATCTGTACTGACAGATACTTTTCAATTATACGAACAAGAAAGAGATTTAATTGCTGACTTGTTGCCAGATAACTCAAAAAAAAGAACAAGACAAAAAAAAAGTCCTATTAAAATAATTATATCTAATCCACCGTATTCTATTGGGCAGAAGTCAGAAAATGATAATGCTCAAAATATAAAATATCTAAATTTGGATGAAAAAATTAGAAGCACATACGGTAAAAACTCCCAAGCTGTAAGACAAAGTGCTTTATATGATAGTTATATAAGAAGTTTTCGTTGGGCATCGGATAGACTGTCAGATGATGGAATAATTGCATACATTACTAATGCAAGTTGGATAGATAATAAAGCTACTGATGGTTTTAGAAAAACTTTATTTGAAGAATTTTCATCTATATATGTAATAAATTTAAGAGGCAATGCTAGAACAGCTGGTGAATTAAGGAAAAAAGAAGGTGGAAATATATTTGGGTCTGGTAGCAGAACACCTATAGCGATTACTTTTTTAATAAAGAATAGCAAATCAAAAAAAAAGGGAGAAATATTTTATTACGATATTGGAGATTATTTTGATCGAAAACAAAAATTAAACAAAATAAAACAATTTTCAAGTATCAAAACTATTGTAGAGAATAATAAATTTGAAAATATAATTCCTAATAAAAATAATGATTGGTTAAATAAAGGGAATGATAAATATGATAATTTGAAACTTTTATCATCTAAAGATAAAAATGAAAAAAATAAAATTTTTGAGATAACATCCTCAGGAGTAGTTACAAGTAGAGATAAGTGGTGTTATAATTTTTCAAAGACAAAATTGAAACAAAACATAGAGTTGACTATTAATTTTTACAACCAACAATTAAATAAAATTATAAATAAAAATTTAAATATAGAGCAGATTAAAAATGAGGTAAGTAATGACAAAAAAAAAATAAGCTGGTCAAGAGGTTTATTTCAAAAAATTCAAAAAAAGAAAAGATTAATATTTGATGAAAGTAAAATAATGATTTCTCAATATAGACCATTTATAAAAACTTATGTGTATTTTGATAAAGATTTAAACGAAGTTCAGTATCAGTTGGGCAAAATTTTTAACAAACATGATAAATTAAATCCCATTATTGCTTGTGCAGGGAGTGGAAATAAAAATGATTTTTCTGCATTAATGATAAATGATTTACCAGACTTTCAAGTTATGTTTAATAGTCAATGTTATTCATTAAATACTTATAACGACAATAATTTAGAGGATGGCTTGTTCTCCAATCAATTTGAAAAACACTCAAATTTTGAAAAAGTAGATAATATTAATGAAAAAGAACTTATTTTTGTAAAAAAGTTCTATTCAGATAAAACAATAAGTAAACATGATATATTTTATTACATTTATGGCTTACTTCATTCAAAAGAATTTATTAATGACTTTTCAAACAATCTAAAAAAAAAAAGTATTCGTATACTATATGTTAAAATATTAGATGATTTTAAAAATTTTGTTAAAATTGGCAAAAAACTTTCAGAATTACATATTAATTTTGAAAACCAAAAAAAATACCCTTGTAAAATAGTTAACTTTGATAAGGACATAAAAGACAAAAAAAGTCTATTTCGAGTTAATAAAATGCATTTTAAAAAAGTTAAAAAGGTAACTGATAGAACAGTAATAATTTATAATAATCTAATTACTTTAGAAAATATTCCATTAGACACATATGATTATGAAATTAATGGAAAATCTGCTGTTGAATGGGTTATGGATAAACAAATGATAATGCGTGATGATGATACTGGAATTATAAATGATCCTAACGATTATGCTAATGAAACTATGAAAAATCCTGCTTATCCATTAGAACTAATACAAAAAGTAATTACTGTTTCACTAGAAACGAATGAACTTGTAAAAAGATTACCCAAATTAAAGATTTAATTTTTATTCTTTATTTAAGTTTTTATTTTGAAGTTTCCGTGGCTAATTTCTTTTGGATTTAAATCTAAAATTCTTGTTTGTTTTTCTGATAAAATTCCTACTATCTCTAGATTATTTTTCTTAAGAAAATTTTCTATTTTATCAAAATAAAAAGCAGTCATAATTATTTATTGAATTTTATATTTTAAAAGTTTGCAAAAATTATTAACTAGTCTCATCTCATTTATTTTTTGGCAATTAGCGAGTAAAAGACTCGGGTTAAATAGAATAATGGCTAAGCTCTGGGCACGCGATATGCCAACATTTAATCTATTTCTACTAAAAAAAAATTCCTTATGTCTTGGTAAATTTTCAGGATCTGACGAAGTCATTGATATAAACACAACTTTTGATTGCTGTCCTTGGAACTTGTCTATTGTACCAATTTTTGCTTCATTTTGATTTATTATTTTTTTCAAGTTATTAACCTGCATATTAAATGGGGTTACAACCATAATATCATCTTGAGTTATTTTCTTATTTTTTCCAACATCAATTGAATCCTTTCCAATAATCTTGGAATAATAATCTTTGATTATTTTTGCTTCTTCATCAGATTTTTGAGTACAGTCTTTGTGGTCTGTTGGAAGAAAAACTATACCTTCATTCTTAATATTTTTTAAATCTAACTCTAAAGATCTTTCACTAGTTACTGGGTGTGGCTTAAGACGAAAATCGTAAAAACTTGATGAAATATAATCACAAATATTTTTATTTAGTCTTCTAGTTTCACTTAAAAATATACCTCTAGAAACTGGTATGGTGTCTTCACCTTCAAGTAAAAAATCTAAAGCACTCTTTCCTGAATTACCAGAATGAATTCCTTGGATTGGTTGTGATAATTGCATTTGATCCCCAATAAGAATAATATTTTTTGTACTTGTTGCAATAGCCAATGTATTGGCAAGAGCTACTTGACCTGCTTCATCTACAAATAAATAATCCATTTTTAAATCGTATCTTGGGTCTGAGAATAGCCAAGCTGTTCCAGCATGTAATAAATAATCTTTAGGAAACTCTTTCATTCTACCGCTTACATCTTCAATGATTTTACCATTTAACCTTTGCTCTTCTTTGCTTGATTTTTTTAAACCTTTAAATGTAAAATTTTCTTCTTCAGCTAAATCTTCTATTTGAGTTAAAAGATTATTAATCGCTTTATGTGAATTACTGGTAATTCCAACTTTTTTATTATCTTTAAGTAAACTTAAAATAATTTTAGCAGATGTGTAAGTTTTTCCAGAGCCCGGCGGACCTTGTACTAACAAAAATGAAGAGTTTAATTTTTTAACTACTAAAATTGACTCTTCTACTAAATCTTTTTTAATATCTATAATTGCGTCACCTTGTTTAATACCAGCTACGTCAGGGTAATTATTTTTTAATATATCTTCAGCACACTTATATTTTGTTTGTTTAGATTCCGAATAATCGATAATAAATTTGTTTAATGCAGAAGCAATTGTAGCAGAGTTAACAATTGCACTAGGTCCAAAGTCAAAATTTTTAGGAGGCTCGCCAACTTTATCTAAACGTTTTTGTCCTAAAGTGCATTCAATATAGTTTTCATCATCTTTAATTTCAGTAATTTTAGTTATGGTACCAAAAGAGGTATCAGAGATAATGTCAAATGCAGTATCCCCTTCTTTTAATTTGAAATTTTGTTCCTTAAATTTATAAACAAACGTAATTTTATCTGAATCTTTTATTGAAATCTTTTTTTCAAACAAAGCACTAGCAATACATTCGGGGTCATCTTCAAGCTCCTCAGGTGTTTTTTCAAGTCGATCAAATTTAGCCCAATATTTTGATTTATCCTCTCTTCTGTGAAAGCCTACGAGATTAATTAATTCCTCGATAATTGTAGGATTACCAGTCTTTTTTTTAGCTTCTAATTTTAAAAGAGTTGAAGTTTCTTTAACTTCAAAATCTTTAACTTCTATATTTTTATCTTTCTCATCTTCTGTTTGAGAAAACCATGAATAATCTTTAGGTCTATTTTCCAGTAGAAAATTTCTTAAATCATGTGTTGATATACAATCTTCCTCATTATAATTAATAATGTCACTCATTGCTGTTTTATCACCAGTAGAGCACCAATCATCAAATAATCTTATACTATCATCAGCGGTTTTAATGTTAGCACTTCTTTCGTCACGATAAAATTTTTCAATTGTTTTTAATGAAAGATCTTTTTCAGTTGTTTGCATGCATTGAGATACGACGCGATATAAATCGACAAATTTTTCTTGTCTAAGTAAACGATCTACAAAATTATTTCCCTTGGGAAAAGATGATGAATATTCTGATGCAAGTTCCCTTAAAGCTCTTTTTTCGTAATCATTATAATGATAAATGTAGGCATCAGGGTATTTATTAAAATGTTTTTCTAAAAAAATAATTAATTCTATAAATATATTTTTTTCTTCTTCTTTGTTATACTTTTTTACACCAAAGTATTTGAATTCTTTATTTTTATTATTATCAAAATATATACCATGTAAATATTCAAAATTTCTTGCATCAGCTTGAGGGAACCCTTCTATATCATAAAATAAATCACCTGCATTAGGTTCGGGCATTTTATAAAGCCCTTTGTCATTTTCTGTTTCATTAATTACAAATCTGCTTTTTCCAGTTATTCTTTTCTCTTCTTGAAGCTTGGCTTGTTCATATAACTTAATTTTAGTAGAAGGGTTTATCTTTGATTTAATATCATTAATTTCTGTTGTAGCTAAAGCTTCTACTGTTCTAATATTTTCTTTTTTTAATTTTGTAATTTGTGAAACATTTATTCCACATATCTGGTTAATATAATTGTCTCCTACCCAAATTTTTTCACACTCATCAAGCCATGGACAAATATTACAAAATGAACATTTTTCTGGATATAAATTTATTTTCTCAACTTTTGGTAAAAATTTCTCAAAATTATCTTTTGTATATAAAAAATAATCTAAAAATTCACTTACTTTAAAATCATGTGTTATATTTGCTCCATCTATTAAATACATCTTAATAGGAGTAAATCCTTGTATTTTACTTAACAGATATGAATAACCTGTGATTTGCAAAACATGTTTAGGTCTAAGATTTTTAGTAATTTTGGTATCGTAAACTTCATAACTATAATCTCCTAACTTAGATTTACTTTTTATTTTTAATAAAAAATCTACTTCACCTCTAAAGTTATTATCAATAAAATATGCTTTATAAATTAAATCATGGCCATCTTTTAGGGCCTTAATAGTTTCAGCACACTTTTTTTCAGCTGATTGATTGGGATTTATTGTGATGTGTTTTTTATGTTTTTTTTTAAGTAGTTCAAAATGGTTAGCTTCATGTTTTATTCCATATTCAATTCTAAGCTTTAAATTTGCGTTTTTTTCTTTTTTTTTGAGCTTTAACTCATCTTTTAGGCGGTCATTTTTAATATGATATTTACAAGATACAAAATTATTCAAATCTGTTGGGGAATAATTTGATTTATCCACTTTTTTACTCAATGAACTGATCATCTTTGTGTTCTAGTAAATCATCAGGAAATATATCACCTACAGAACGTGTAAAAGAGGTCACTATTTTAACTAAATTAGTTTTAACACCATTAATAGTTTTTTCTTTATTTGCTGACGATCTTTCAAATGCTGTACGTTCTTGTTTGAAAATCTTCTCCATTGTTCTTATCTCAGAAATCATACTTTTAATAGGCAATTGAAAATTAGGACTATTTAAATTAGCCCAGCATTTTTTCATGATCTCAGGAATTTCATGATCGTTATTCTCTCTAGCTTTAAGGATTAAAATTGAACGAATTCTATTAACTACAACATGAATAATTTTAAATTCCATAGGAATAATTGTTATTGAATTTCCGTGTCGCTCCACATAACTGGTATATTTATCGATATCAGCAGGGAGACAGGTATGGGATGCAACAATAATTCCATTTGCAATACCCTTCTCTTTCATATCATTCAATAATTTATCTGCCCATTTTTCATTAAAACCTTTTGTGTCTTTGCTTTCAAAATATATTTTTGCAATATTCTTCTTTTCTTTATAATTTATTGTTAAAATACAGTCTCCACCTTTTTCTCCTTTTTTAATTGGCTCTAAATGATCCTCAGGGAATTTTCTTTGTAAGAAGTCTTGAAGGTTTTCTTCTTGAACCTCTCCTTGTAATTCAACATTTTTATTTTTCATCAAAGAAGTCATTTCTTCAGTACGCTTCTTAAGCCTATCGTTTGTTATCTCTTCTCTTTTTTTTATTTGTAAAATTTCTGCATCTTTTTTTCTTTCTAATTCTTTTAATTCTTCGGCGGCTATTTTTTTTGTTTTTATTTGTTCTTCTTTTTTAGCTATTTCAATTTCTTTTGCAGCACTTTCTATTTGTGATTTATATTTTTTAGCAGCATCAATCTCTGCTTTCTTTCCAGCTTCTTTTTTAGCTATTTCAATTTCTTTTGCGGCACTTTCTATTTGTGATTTATATT
Source organism: Candidatus Pelagibacter sp. uisw_138 (assembly GCF_059512485.2). Taxonomy (NCBI): domain Bacteria; kingdom Pseudomonadati; phylum Pseudomonadota; class Alphaproteobacteria; order Candidatus Pelagibacterales; family Candidatus Pelagibacteraceae; genus Candidatus Pelagibacter; species Candidatus Pelagibacter sp. uisw_138. The sequence continues at coordinate 799,092 of NZ_CM183453.2, forward strand.
TTTTAGCAGCATCAATCTCTGCTTTCTTTCCAGCTTCTTTTTTAGCTATTTCAATTTCTTTTGCAGCACTTTCTATTTGTGATTTATATTTTTTAGCAGCATCCATCTCTGCTTTCTTTCCAGCTTCTTTTTTAGCTATTTCAATTTCTTTTGCAGCACTTTCTATTTGTGATTTATATTTTTTAGCAGCATCCATCTCTGCTTTCTTTCCAGCTTCTTTTTTAGCTGTTTCAAAATGTAAATTAAATGCACTATCAGCATCAAATTCCTTCTTACAGCTTGGACAGGTAATTTTAAAAGTATTATTCATATTTATGATTTAACCATATCCTTTGCCAAAAAAATACTTAACTGGTTTAATATTTTTTTTTCTTTTTTCTTTAAATAGCTCATTTTTAGCACCCCTAATAAGGAGGTTTCTTCCCATATATAAAACTTTGGCCTGAACCTCACTCGTAAATCTATTGGGGAATTTTGTTAGTAGTTCACTTGGGGGATAGTCTTCCACTAATAGCTTATTAGCTGAATCTACCATGGATTGGTTTACCTTCCTTAGTAACTTTTTCTTCTCATCAAATGTTAAGTTTTCAAATAATTGAATTAATGCAATTCTTTCTTTTTTTATCCTAAAGTGCTTTTTTGTTTTATTCATTTCTTCTTCTTATTGACTAATACTAGAAAAATAATAATTTTTTATCTGTGGTTTTGATAAATTTTTTGAGCTTAACCTTTGACCAATTTAATTCAGAGTATAAATGAATATCTTCAGTATATGGTTCATTTTGTTTTATTTTTTTATATAAAATTTTAAGAAGTTCATCTTCTTCAGGTTCTTTATTTAACTCAAAATAATTTATGCTCACTATATCTCCGTATGGAATACCTTTTGTTACAATATCGCTTTTAATCAAATAAATTTGAAAATCTTTTTTTTTATTTAAAATACACCTTAATAATCCAAAGTCTAAAAGACTGGAAATTGATTCATTATAGGCTGCAAAAGTTATTAAAGGAACATATGTAAGTTGATTGCTAATTTTTTTAGAAAAATCTATTAATCCCATTCTACTGGTAAATTCATCATTAACTGATATCTCAACTTTTGTGATTTCTTCTAAGGCATCAAATATACTTGGGTTTTCTTTGGAGTTTAAAATCTTAATGAATTGATCTATCTTAAATTTTTTTTTAACTTCTGTTAATTTTTTTTTATCACCATACTCATACTTAATTTTTTTCATTTTTTTCAATTCTTTTTCTTTTTTATTTCTGATAAGAAATATTTTAATTTAAACATTTCTTCTTTAGCTCCTTCTAATTCTGTCATTCCATACTTATTAACCTTATTATCAGTTTTTTTTTTGGACAGAGTTGCTATTGCTTTTTTAGTTATTTTCTGTGCTGCTAAGTTAATCTCTTCATTTTCATAACATGCTTGGGTGCAGTATGGTAAAATATCAGAGCCTTGTTTTACTGCACTTAAGACAAATTTTTTGTCTGCTACTAGGCTGTTATCAAAATGCATGATTGCATCCCTATTTTGTTTTAACACTTCAAGCAAAAAATTTTTGTCTTTTCTTAAAGTATTATCAGCGTAACCAAGAGCATCTATGTTATGCTTTATTATCTTAAGCATAAATTCCTTATCTTTTAATAAATAATTAAATCTTTTATCTATTTCGACATGAAACAATAAAAAGAAAGAATCTATTTTTAATAGATCTAAGAGAAATTTTTTATCTTTTGTTAAACTGTCATGTATGTACACTATAACGCTAGGGTTTAGCCTCACTAACTCTGAAATAAATTTTTTATCTTTTCTTAATCTTTCATCTGCATATTCTAGAGGGTGACCGTATTGACTATGTTTCACGGCCACAAGAACGATTTCTTTATCTTTTTTAAAATGGGCTGGAAGGTTTTCTAATTCAAAACCATCTTTTTTAACTAGTCTTAATGCCTCTTTTTTATTCATTTCTTCTTTTTATTAAGTATTGCTAGAATATCAGGATCTTTCTTTAAACTTTCATCAGCAAATTCAAGAGCGTCACCATCTTTCTTGACCAATTGTAGAATAAATTTTCTATCTTTCTTTAAACTATCAGCAGCAAAATCTAACAATTCAACATCGTAGTTAAATCCCATTAAAACCACTTCTTTATCTGTCATCAAGCTATCATCAGCATCCATCATTGCCCTAGGATTCTCTTTCATTGCCGCAAGAACGACTTCTTTGTCTTTCTTCAAGCTATCATCAGCATATTCAAGGGCAAGACCATTTATCTTTACTGCTTTAAGGATAAATTTTTTATCTTTTTTTAGATGATCACTAGCCTTTTCTAAAAAATCAGCATCAAGATATTTAATATTTTTAAGAAGAATTTTTCTTTCATCTCTGTATTCAGCAATAGTTCTAACTCCATTTACAAATACAGAGTCTATTATATCACCATCAGAGAAAGTTATTTCAAACTTTCCATGCATTTGACCATCTTTAAAATTGCCTCTCCATACTGTACCCTTTTCATTTTCCTCAAAATCTTTTAAATAAGTTATTTTCCCTTTACCGTTTGGAACGTTGTCTTTCCACTGACCTTCATGTTTATAATTACTTGAATAGTTCATTGTGCCAGTTCCATGAAATTTACTTTTTTTAAAATCACCAACATAATGTTGACCATCTACTTTTTTCCATTCTCCTTTTGCAATAAAACCCGTTTTCCATAAACCAATAAATTCATGAGAATCTGGTGTTGTGTAATGACCCCAACCATCAAATGTACCATTTTTAAATTGGCCTTTATAACTTTGTTTATCAGGCCACATTGCAAAACCTAATCCATGTGGCATTAATTTTTTATTATCTTTAGGATCTTTCTTGGTCATGCCTGTGTATTTACAGCCATCAGGGAATGTTATTAAAGCTTCGTTTTTTAGAACTTTTTCTAACTTTTTATCAAATTTTATTTTATTCATTATTCTACAAAGTCTCCATCTTTCCATTTGCCAAAATACCACTTACCATTTGCTGGAGTCACAGTGCCAAGACCATGTTTTAGGTTATTTTTCCATTTACCAACATATTTCTCTCCATCGGGCCAAGTGTAAGTGCCTTGACCATGCTTGCTGTCATTTTTCCATTGACCAACATATTCATCTCCATCAGAGTTTGTGTAAGTACCTTGACCATGTTTTAAATCAAATTTCCATTGCCCGATATACTTGAAGCCATCAGGACGTGTTAAAGTACCTTGACCATGGCGAAAATCATTTTTCCATTCACCAACATATTTTTCTCCATCTAAAAATGACATAGTGCCATGACCGTGTCGTAGATCTTCTTTCCATTGACCAGCATATTTACTCCCATCATTCTTAAAAGTCATAGTGCCTTGACCATGGTGATAAGTATTTTTTAATTGACCTACGTATATTTGCCCTTTCGAAGTCATAGTGCCTTCTTTATGCTGTCCATTTATCCATTGACCAACAAATTTATCTCCATTAACTAAAGTATGAGTTCCTTGGCCATGTGGTTTACCATCCTTCAACTCACCCTTATATTTTGATCCCTCTATTAATAAAAAATTTGGAATAATTTTTTTCTTCATTTCTTCTTCTTTTTTATCCTAAGGTGTTTCTTAATTTTATCTTCACTTAGAACTGTGTTGTCTTCTGTATCTTTAGCAATCATTATTAATAATTTTTCTTGTTCTTTCTTAATATAATTCAGTGCTGCTTTTTTATCCTTAAATTTTTTATCTGAATAATGACTATCGTTAGTCCAATCAAGCCCCTTATAAACTAAAACATAGTACGTTTTGTTGATTTTAGAGCTAATAATTTGATGGCTATAAGCGTGTTGTCTGTAGTCATTTAGTACTGGCCCGTTAGTAGTAAATGCATTTTCTAATTTAAAATTATCACAAACTAATGGTAAGAAAGTTCCTGAATAAAGTGCGTCCTCTAATCTTTTAGTTAACTTTTCTTCGTGCGAAGCAATCTCGTTAAATAATACATCCTCATTATTAATCTTATTACTGCATGCCTCTAAAAGATTATAAAATATTGAATCACCGCCTTTATTACCAGTATCTGTATCTAAATGCTTAATTAATTTTTTTAAATCTAAATTCTTCTTTAGATATTTTAGATCAATTTTTTCACTTGTTCGTTTTCCAGCTAATTGATCAAACTCACCATTTTTCCAATAACCAGACAACTCCTTTCCTTTGGCATCTATAAAAGTTGCATGTCCATGCTTCTTGTCATCTTTCCAGTCACCTCTAAAGGTTGAACCATCTGCCCAAGTAAAAACTCCATAACCATGTTTTTTCTTACCCTTTAGCTCTCCTTCGTATTTGTCTCCATTGGTAAATTTTAAAGTACACTTCTTCATTATTATAGAAGGTCTCCATCCTTCCATTCACCAATGGTTTTTGTTCCATTAAGCCATGTATGAGTACCTTGACCATCCCTTTGTCCATTATCCCATTGTCCAATATATTTTGAGCCATCTTCAAAAATCATTGTGCCTTTACCATGGGGTGCATCAAAATCAATTTCACCCTTGTATTTTTTATATTGTCCTTCATCACTACCGTTTGAATATTCTTGATCAATTTCATAAAATATTTCTCCACTATTTATGTGTACTGGATCTCCATTTTTTCTTTTTTCTGTTCGAATTTCACCATTTAAGATTATTTTCTTAATAGTTTTATATGTTGAGTACTCTATCAATGTAGAATTTAATATTTCACCTTTAACCAAACTCCCAACATCAAAAATACCTTTAATATGACCTATAACATTATCAGTATTATAATTATCTTCTGATCGATAATGCAATTGAATACCTTCACCTATTAGTTGCCAGTCTCCATCGTTAAAAATAAATTCACCCTGGTGTCTACTAAAAGGTGGCATATTATAACTGCCTTTTACAAATACTCCATCTTCCCATTCTCCATTACATGACCAAGGGTTTGGCTCATCAGTATGAACATTTGATACTGTAGAAACCAGTTCACCAAAACCATGTGGTAAACCATCTGAGTTACAAAATCCCATATATTTTCCTTTATAAAAGTAATGAGGAGAATTATCTAACTCAATATCTTTAATCTTTACTGGTTTGATTTTTTTTCCCTTATATTCTTTCATCTAATTTTTCAATTTTTTTCATTAAATAACTTTAGCTATTTCCATATTTTTATAATGATACTTATAAAATATATTATCTAATGGGTTTTTCATCACTTTAATCTTTATTCGATCGTTATTATACCTCAACCAAATATTACTTTCGTCGATTGTATTGCTTCTTAGTCCAACGGCTGTACTGTTAAGTTTAAGATTTTCTTCTTTGGTGACTACTGTAGCAATTGCATATTTATCATAAAGCTCTCTAATTATTTTTTTGCTTGGGGTTTTTAAATTCCACATTTTTTTAACTAACAATTTTTGAGGAAAAGTATGTTCGTGTCTTAAATTTTTTGCAATTAAAATCGTAGGCTTAGATTTTTGAGAGGTGTAAAAATCATAGGCCTTCACGCTCCAAAACGGGCAACCTTTAAATTTTCCAAAAGCTTCACTATACTTCCATATAGTTCTACCTAATATCTCCTTTGTAATTAAATCATTAACTCGCATGCTTTCTTCTGAATAGTCATTGATAGTTTTCAATCTATGAGACAAAATATTAACCGCTATATCTACAGTTGAATTAATCCAATCTTCTGGCTTAGAATTGGTTCTACCTAATTGAAAAGGTTTAGTTTCCACAATCCAACTCTAACAAAACAAAATCTAAGTGTCTACGTGAAGGAATGAGCTAATAATAAACAGGATTAAATAAGTCCAATGATTGCTCCATAAGATAAATACCAACAGTATAATCCTACAACTACATAGCCCATCGAAGGTATGATTGATTTAAAGGTTTTATTTTCACTAAATATTACAAAGGATAGATATAAACAGGCAAGTCCGAATAAGCTAAAAAATATAAAACCAAAAATTACCGCTGATATTTCAAAGTAAAATATAAGAGCAAGACCATAAATAATTATCAAAAATTTATACTCATCGATAAGATTGAACAGTTTTAATACTGGACGACTTGATAAAATAGGCTCAAGAAACTTATTTGATTTAGGCTTTTTCAAGGGTTTAGATTTCTTTTCAGAAGGCTCATTAAAGTTATCAGGGAAACTTTGCCAATCCCCTTCTTCAAATTTTATATAAACTAAATTTAAATATTTTTTTATTTCTTCAAGTAAGTTTGCTTCTTTTTTTTTATGATCTAATAGAAATTTTTGAAAATACTTAAAAAAATCAAATGTTGGAATATCTTTACAGTCTCGTTTATTAATAATTATCCATTTTTCACTTTCTTCTTCACCAATAATTGCTGAAGTTTTATCAATGTCATAAAGGAGCTCGTGATATTTTATTGTACCAGTTTCATATTCGCCTTCTTCACTTAAAGTATACTCCCATTTAAAAACTACTTTGCCGTCTTTATATTGCTTTTGACCCTTATCAATCGTAACAGAGTTTTTCATTTAGAAGAGGCTCTCTTAATCTCTTTAACCACCATTAAGTAATTATCTTTAAGAACTTTATGGCCCTTTAGATGTTTTGAAAACTCTTTGTATAAGCCCTCATAGTACCAGGCAACTTGCTTAGGAGATGCTGTAAACCTGTTCCATATTTTCTTACCCACTCTTTTATAATCATTAACAATACAGGTACCGTTATGTAATTTATCACAAAGGGATACAAACATGGAAGATTGACCTTTTTTCTTAATATCAGAGATGTATTTCTTTTTTCGTTCCTGCCAAGGTGGTTTTGGAACTACTACAGTATCACTACATTCATCAACTATTTTAGCAACTTTACTACCAAACTGCTTTTTAATTTCTTTTAAAACTCTTAATCCACCCTGATCTTCAACAGCGTCATGTAATAAACCTCCTATAGCTTCATCAGTAGTCCCACCATCTTCAATGATATTGTTGCTAACCGATACTAAGTGAGTGAAGTAAGGAATTCCTGTGCCTTTACGATTTTGTTTAAAGTGTATTTTGTATGTAAAATCTAAAGCTTTTTTGTATTTTTTTTTGTCTATTTTTTTACTTAACAAATTGCTCATTATTATAATTATCAATCATACTTTTTTAATAAAAAAATAATAGTAAATATTATTAAAATCAATTATTAAATTATACAAATAGTTCTATAGTCTTTTGGAATTTATAAATCCTTTCGTCAAATCTAATATCACTAAATCTAATAGGTCTAACTAAGTACAGACCATCTATCGATTTAACTCTACTTAAAGCTACATAGGTCATACCATGAGCAAATGATCCTGAGTCAAAATCTATAATAGCTTTATCGAAGGTTTGACCTTGGCATTTATGTATGGTTGCAGCCCAAGCTAATCTAATTGGGTATTGTTCAAATGTGCCAATTACTTTAGGTTCAAATTTTTTATTCTTAATGAAATAATCAAATTTTTCCCACACTACTTTTTCAACTTGAAGAATTTTTTTTCCAAGTTTTACATAAATTTTATCCTTTTCTAATTTATCAATAAAACCTATTGTGCCATTAACCCATCTTCCATTAGGGTCATTCTTTGTTAGCATTATTTGAGCACCAACTTTAAGTTTTAAATCTTTTTCTGACATCATTTCATTTGATTTAAAAGATCCCGTCACTTTTCCCAAATAAGAAAATTCTGGAGATTCTAAATTTTTTAATTGTGCATGATTTACTTGATAAGTTCTTTTATTAGTGGGTGCTAATAAAATTAATCCATTAGAAAAAAAATTAAAAACTTCATCTTCAAGTTTGATTATTCTAGAAGAAATTGCAGATGGTTTTCTTTGAAACGTCACAGATATTTCATTGACACATATTTGATTTTTTAAAAAATCTTTTAGTTTGTCATCTTCATCTTTTGACCATTTTTTACCTGTATTTGGGTATATAATTTTAATTTCATTCTTTGCCTCATGATTGCTGCTGTTATCGGTTTCTTTCCAATTTCTAAAAGTTATTGGATATTTTTGTTTAATTTTACTTAATCTTTCCTGATAACCACTAGAATCTTTATCCATTTTATCAATTACCCTTTGATTAAAAAAATCTAAAACTTCATTCGTTATTTCGTTTCTTCTTATATTTTCTAATTTTTGGATAAAATTTTCGTCTTTTTGCCTAAAAATTTTTTCAAACTCCATTCTTTTTGGATCTAATATTTTAAACCATTTAGAATTATAAAAAAAATTTCCTTCTGGATACATCTTATCTAACACTTCTTTTTCAGTTTCTATTGCTACTGGAGCTAATTGAAAGACATCTCCAACAAATAGCATTTGGACACCACCGAATGGCAAATCATTTTCTCTATTTACTTTTAAAGACCTGTCAATTGCGTCCATTAAATTAGGATTTACCATAGATACCTCATCTATAATGAGCGTATTTAAAGATTTTAAAAAATCTTGATTACGTGATATTTTGCAATCTTTTCTTTTTAGTATGTGATGTGGATAACCGAAAAAAGAATGAATTGTTCTACCTCTACATTTTATTGAAACTATTCCTGTATAAGCAAGTATCATCACATTTTTTTTTGTATTTAATCTAAAGTATTCAACAAAAGTTGACTTGCCTGTTCCTGCTTTACCAGTAAGAAAATAAGATTTTTTTGATGTTTCTAAGTTAACCCTTAATTCTTTAAACTGTTTTGACTCATAGAAATTTTTTGGAAGAACAGTTCCTAAATCAAATTGTGTTACATCATTCATTATTCGATAAAAAAATTGTATATTAAGAATGTTAGTTCAATGATTATAAGTGCTTCTAACATTTAACGTCATCAATTGGGTTTAGATAATAATATACTTTTTTACAAAAGTGAGGGCTATTTAAAACGGGAACATCCATATCAATACTATCTAAACAATGACCCATAGCTTCATTAAATTTATCATTATGATAGTGGCAAGTATAAGCAATCCAATAAACAGTCGTTAAATAAAAGAGCCCTAAACGTTCAATAGTATCAGGTAGTTTTTTTATTAAATCTTTGTAAGTTTCTTTATTGTGGAAACATTTAGTAAATACCTTAGTCACTTTTTTGTTTTCTACATGTAAATTACAATAATGAGTTAAATCCCCAATATTTTCCACATCAATGATGATTTTATTATCTTCTCTAAATTTTTCTATGTGGCTATTTAAGTAATGAACCTTACTCATTTATCCAATTCATCGTATTCTTTAATTTTTTGATTCACATCTTTTGTATTTTTATTTTTTTTAAAAGCCTTAACACCAAGATAGCCTATAACCGCACCAATACCGGCTAAAACTATTCCTCCATTAAGAGCAACACCTATCCCCACTATTTTTCCAGCAACACCCAAAGATCCACCAAGCGCAGCACCTATTGTACCACCACCAAGTGCGCCTATACTTTCTTTAGTAGCTACAGTACTGGTAATTTTTCCTACTGATGAGTTTTTTAAATCATCAAGTCTTTTCAAGGCAGCTTCTTTTTTTACAGTAAATTCTGCTTCTCTTTGTCTTAGTTCTTCTACTTCGTTAGCTATACGTTTTTTTCTTTCTCTTTCAGCTCCAAAAGCAGAAAGAATAAAAAATAAAAATATTAATATGATAACAAAAGGTCTTAATAAATTTAATATTAGCCCAACATTATTTCCAGGATAGTTTTTATTAAACTCTAGATAATTTTCATATTCGTACGGACCATAAAAAGCGATAAATATTAAAAAGAGGAATAATAAAATTGTTGGAAATTTAGGCCCTAATTTTTCAAAGATTTTTCCTAAAATTGTAATTTTAGCAAGTTTCTTTATAACCCAACTAATCATTATCTATATTTCCAATCATCAACCCATTCATTATAACTCTCAACTTCATATTCTGCATCTAATTTTTCACTCATTTCTTGTGAATATGGAATTGAGCCTGTTGGATTTATCTGAACACCATTAAATAATATGTTAGGATCTTTAGGTTTGATGTTCTTTTTATTTATTTCATCTTGAAAATATTCAGTAAATTTCAAATAAATCTTTTCCTCATCGGTAGTTGGTTCTTTCTCTTTTCTAATAACGGCTACAAAATCTTTATACCTTTTAAAATTGGAAGAAGGTGTATTTAACTTTTCAATCTTAATACGATCCATTAGCAATCCATTTATAAATTTAAAATGTTTTTCAAGCCATACAATTTCTTGTTTATTCAAGAATTTTAATAGATTCTTATTTTTAATGTGGATATGTTTTTTAATATCTGAGTATTTCATTTCAAAATTTGCAGAATTATGATTATTAAAATCTTTTTCACAATCCAAATCCTAGCAAACCTCTAATCAGGTGTCTAGATATTGGAATGATTGCTACTTAATGAAATAGATGATTGTTAGAATTATAAGGATAATGACAATCCAAATAGTAAGATTGGTTAAGAATTGTTTTAATTTAGAATTAGATTGTAGAAAAGCTGGGAGTACTAATAAGAGTATCCCTAGCATATAAACAAAGGGTAATATCTGATCCATCATTATATCTAGTTTGTGTTATTAAACGTTTGTACGAGATCGTCGTTCATTCTGCTTTATTTTATCAAAGGTTTTCTCAATTATTTTAGCTTTTGGTCTTAGCTCTTCTTTATTATCTTTTTCTAAAAGATTTGCCCCAGCTGTTTTATTAAATCCGTCTATTTTTTTAAAATATTCTTTGTTTTTAGATTGTGATTTACTGTACCAAAGGTCTTTTAATTGTTTGGTGTAATCTTCAAGTTTACTCTTATCCCAAGTAATATTTTCTTGTTTTCTCATCAAATTATAAAATTGAATGAAGTCTTTTGATTTAACCCACTGTCTAATTATATGGGTAAGTGTTTTATCTTTATTTTCTGGATCAAGTTGCTTTTGTGTAACTATAGCAATAATATTTAACGAGTAAGACGCTCTATTAACATCATAATCAGATGCATTCCCTTGGTCACACCCCTTCAATAGGCTTAATACTTTTTCAAGATCACTGTCTGAATGTGTTAAATGTTCAATTACCTTATCCCATTTATCTTTTGCAACTTTAGCCATTAATAGACAATACACAGATTAAGGACCTTACTCAATTAACGATTGGTGAATATTTAATCAACATGGCCACGGCTACAAAACCGAGACCATATTTACTCAGTTATTGATTTTACAAGCTGACAGGGTTTCCTGGTCTGCCGTTAGGTAAATCTTTGTTTTTGATTTCAGTGACAGCGTCTTTTGCGGTACTGATTTTTACCTCTGTTATTTCTTTAAGGCGGTCGTTATCAACTAATTGCTCTTTACAATAACTAATAACCTTTTCCTTAGCATCATCAGCAGATTCTGCGTTGATGATTTCTTCTCTAGACGATGTTGATTTTTCAACTACGTCGACTTTAACTTTATACAAATTGGTCATATGACCTCCTTATTAAAAAACAATAACATGGCAGCATATACGCCACAACCGCCAATCAGGTATTTAAGTGATGAAATGAGGGTTAATCAACTATAATAACTATAAAAGCATGGTCTGGGCAGCAGGTAATAGAACGCCCCCACTTACTCCCTCACTTTACTTAACTTATGATGCAAAAACTGAATAAGGGAAAAATACTTGCCAAATTAAAGTAATAGAAAGAAAAAATACAATAAATATTGAATATAAAAAATTTTTTTTTAATCTTTTATTATGATTTTCTAAATTTTGTTTAATTTCATAAACAATACTAGTAGGTACGGAAAAAATTTTTTTTATTTTTTTATCCATTTCTTCTAGTTTTTTAACTTGATAGGTGTTTTTTATGAAAGACATAATAGGGTTTTAATATATTAAATAATTATACAAAGTATTTTTATGTTCATTTTGAGTTTTTTTTTATACCCAAGATGAAATTATTTAACAAAAATTATTACAGTAAACTTTTCATGTGACAGAATGTAAGTAGGTAGTCCGGGGCACCGGGTAACAGAACGCCCCTTACAACTCTCCTACTTCTCTTTATTTATATTCTTATATCGATGATAACTTCATTTTTTTTGAATACTTTTTCTTAGGAGCATTTTTTATAACTGCTTGAGCACAACGCATTACCCCTCTTTTATTATCAAAAGTCATTTTGGGCTCACCGTGCAATTTCCATCCATTAGATATGGCCTCAGTAACACGATGACAAAATTCTGAGGTGTCATCGTTTGTAATAAATCTATAACCTTTCATCTATTGTCCTTTTTAATTTTGTTTTTTATATTGTCTTCTTATGAAGATTATTATGTAAGTGAAGACAAAACCAAAGACAAATTCATCTAAAATTGATCTATGATTACCCATACCACTTGTAAATTTCCATCTATTAGAATTAAAAAAATCAATACCAATATCAAATGTTTCCTTGCAATTGGAGGCTGAAACAAAAAGATAGACAATTATTACAAGTAAAAAACCACTCATATAAGAGGATAAAATATCTAAAAGATGGATTTTATTTTTTCTATTTTTTATAAGTTTATTTCCAGGTCTTGATACAACAAAGCTAATAGCAAGAAGACTTAGAAAAGATATTAAGATTACCCAATACATAAAGGTATACTACCGAATCTTAAATCAGGTGTCTAGATGATGGAATGATAATTAATTAGTTTATCTTCTAGTTGGAATTTTAGATGCAACGTACTGTTTTCGAACACCTTCTCTAAAGTAAATATAAACCCCAGCTGAAATTATACAAATGACCCCTAACAAAGTTCTAAGAGATGGAATTTCATTAAATAGAAAATAACCTGGGATCATCGACATAATGATTAAAGAGTATTCAAATAATGAGACAACTGATGGAGATGCAATGATATAAGCTGAAAAGATACATAAGAACCCAATAGATGCTGCAACTCCAAAGAATAATATAAACTTCCAAGTATAATCAAAATTTGTAAACCACTCTCTAAATATAAACTGTGTAGTTGGATCAAAATCAGTGTTGTTGAATTGACCATTGCCCATAAAGACATAAATAATGCCACATAAAATAAGAGCAATTAAATAGAAGTAATATAACTGAGTATTAACATCATCCTTATCAGATGTGTATTTAGTAATAGTCATTGATGCTGCATAAAATAAAGCACTTAACACTGGTAACAAATTTCTATAATCAAAACTTTCAAAATCAGGATTTAAGACGATTAATACACCAAAAAAACCAAAGGCAATAGCAGACCATCTTCTAATACCAATAAATTCTTTTAAGAAAAATTTAGCAAAGATAGATACGAAAAAAGGACAAGAAAAGAATAAAGCATTAGCAGTTGCTAGTTGCATATAAGTGATAGAGATAAAAAAGGTTGAAAAAGCAACAAAGTGCAACAACACTCTTACAAAAGTTAATACTGGATAATATGTTTTAAGCGATACTTTCTGTCTTTTAAAACTTAAATAAATAATAAGCACTGTTGCTGCAATCAAATACCTTCCAAAGAAGATCTCATAAAGAGCAGATTTTTCAAATATAAATTTAATTAACGAGTCTTGGATTGCAAACAAGCTCATTGCAATCAGTATTAAAACTATCCCTTTTGAATTATTGTCCCCACTCATTATCTAAGCTTAAATCTTGAACACAGAAACTTAAAGATAATATAGTTAAATTTACCAAGACCGTAAAAATTAGGTGCAGGTTTTTTAGTCTTTAATTTTTTAGCTTTTTTCTTCTTCATGGCCGATATAGTTTTGTGTTTCATTTGAATGCTTAAGATTATAACAATCCGTACAAAGTAAGATCACCTCAGGACCTGAACTCACTTGTGTTAAGATAGCTGTATCATCTCCACACTCACTGCACCCTGATAAACGTTTTTTCATTTATATTTTTTACGGGTAATTTCATTAATTCTATCAATATAATTTTTTATCTCGGGGTTATCTGCAGGTTTACTGTCTTGCTTGGGGTTTTTCTTTCTTTGATAATAATAATAGATAGGCATCACAACTGATAAAGAAACGATAATAATTGCTAGTATAATTTCAGAAGTTGTAACCATTTGAATATTTAATGACACGCTTGATTGAATTTTTTAAGTCTCCAGTAATTATAAGGCCAAGGTGTTAAAAAGCCAACTATTAACATAATGGGCACTACCCACCAAGTTAGCATTGCTCCACCGGTTAAAAAATAATCTGTAGCGTTCATAGAAATTTCCATACTAATCATTGAGATAAAACTCATGCCACAGGCGGTCTTTAACGCGCTGATAAAATCAAATTTTTGTTTCATTAAAATATATGTCTCAAGCATAATGCTAGTGAGTAAACCATTAATGATTGCTAAAGTCATAATACCTAAAACTGGAAAAGGAATTTTACTTAACTGAAAAAATAATATGGTTCCAAAATCACCAATAGAACAACCGATAACACACCACATCGTATTCTTCGCACTAGTTCTCCAGCTATCTTTGCATCCCCAATGAAAAATATCTGTTGCCATATAATTTATTTACTTAAATTTATTTGATGTTGATAATAATCATCTGGCCAAAAACTTTTAATGTAGGCTAAAACTGAATCTATATCTTTGTCATTAAGGTTATCTTTAAACCCACCCATTTTTCCTTCATAATCACTGATAATTCCAACTAACCCATATTTAATAATTTTATGTAGAGTTTCATCATCATGGTGCCAAGTGTGACCCGTACCATTTAAAGGGGGTGCTTTACGGTGACCATCTTCATCAACGCCCTTCCAGTTTTCAGCACCTGACAAATTAACTTGATGACAGCTTGCACAATTATTTTGGTATGCAATTTTACCTCTAGCGATCATTAATACAGAATCTCTTGTAATTGGATAGTGATTGTCTGAATAAGAAAGGTTACTTAATAATATAAACAGAGTTAAAATTAGAAGTATTTTTTTCATAACTATTAAATTTATATATTAAAATTGTTAGATTAATCTTATATTTTTTTAAGATTGATTGATTATAAGTGTTTGTTAATGAACAATTTTATCTTATTTATTGTCACACTCTTTTGCTGGTCCCCTACTTGGTATGTCATCAAATTTCAGTTAGGCTACGTTGATCCATTAGTATCAGTGTTTTATAGGTTTTTAATTGCTGCAATAATTATTTTTGTTTATCTAATTTATAAGAAGAAAAATCTTAAGTTTTCTTTAAATCAACATGCGTGGTTTTTGCTCTTCGGTATTTGTCTTTATTCTCTTAATTACGTTTTCTTTTATTTATCAAATACTTATCTAATAAGTGCATTTCCAGCAGTTGTCTTTTCAACGGTAGTTATTATGAATATTTTAGGAGAAGGATTTTATTTTAAAAAGAAACCTTCTTTAAAAACTTTACTTGGTGCAACCATTGGGATGATTGGAATTATAATCATTTTCAGTGATGAAATTTTCAATTTCAGCTTAGCAAATGGAACTCATGTTGGATTATTTTTAGCATTACTTGGTACATTTAGTGCATCAACAGGTAACATGGTTCACCAAAGAAACTTAAATAATAACTTTTCATTAATACCAACACTTGCGTATGCAATGCTTTATGGATCATTAGTTACTTTGTTAATCACTCAAATAAAAGGTACTGAATTACTATTTGAATATAGCTTCAGTTACATTGCATCCCTTGCTTATTTATCTATCGTTGGCTCAATATTCGCTTTTATTTTTTATCTAAGATTATTAGAGAAAGTTGGAGCTGGACGAGCCGGTTATGTAGGAGTGGTAATGCCAGTACTTGCTTTATTAATATCAACAGTGTTTGAAAACTTAGAATGGCAACAAGATTTAATTATTGGCTTACCTATTTTAATTATTGGTGCTGTACTTGTTATTAATCAAAAAATTAAACCTGTAAAATAAGCAAATTAAAACTTTTTTATTTATTTGCTAAAGCGTTATAGATACAACCCACTCCAATACCCATAACCTCATCACTTTTTAAAGATCTTGCTCTATTGGTCATTTTAGATTTTAAGAATTTTGACGTTCTATGATTTGGATATCTATATTGTATTATATGAAACCAAGGTCCATTAAAGCTTACACCATCTAAATTTTTATTAAATTTTTGCACACCCTTGCTAGCTTGTGAGTTATGACCTTTTTTTGCCCAAGGTTCTAAAATAGAATTATCTAAAAAACCATCTTGAAATAATTCAGCAGCTTTTAATAAATTTTTTTCATAATTTTTTGGTAATTTAACATCTGCAGCATTTGCAATTTCTAAAATCATGAAAGCCTCACCTAATCCAGTATGATGATACCATAATGATCGATTTCCACGTGTAGTTCTATCTTTAATGCTTCCATCTTCGAGTATCCATTTGTCAGCTCCTTTAACAAGTTTCTTAACTAATTTAGAATAATCTTTATTATTACTATGTCTTAAGGATATATTTGGAAAATACCAACCAGCAGAATTTCCCATAAAGAATTTTTTGGCAGGCATGATTTGTTTATAAAAAGGTTTGAACCATTCATTAATAGTTTTATGTCTTGGATCTTCAATTTTATAATTAGCAAAATTAAGATTGTAGATATAGTTTAAACCCATAATTATCTCTAGAGTTACAGTTGCATCTTTTATTGGTGCTAAGTCTTGACCTTCTGGATCGCTCCACTCACCTTCACAATCTTTTAAAACTGAATTTTTTAGTGTATTTCTATAACATTGTTTAGTTTGAGTGAGAGCTTTATTTTTTGCCCATATATAAAGTTTATCAAAGAGAAGTTCTTTTATCCGGTCATTTTCAGATACACTTGCATAAGTTACAACATCAGCATATTCTTTAAAAACATCCCGACTATGAACACCTTCTACTATTTTCCAATTATCCATTCTTGAATTATAACCAAGTATTCTTATTGCTAAATCTTTGTTAATAATACCTTTTCTAATTTTATAGTTTTCAAAACCGCAGAACTTGCTCTTATGTTCGGTAGATAATTTATTAAATTCTTCTTGAACACTATCTGGAATAAATGGAGATTTGCTTAGCTGTTTTGCAAAAGATAAATTTGGAACTATTAAAAATAAAACTAAAATTATTAAATGTTTTTTCATAAATATTATGTAAATTAATTTCTAACTATTTAGCACACTTGCCAATAGAACCTAAAGAACATTTAGTTCCATCAATCCAAGTTGCATTGTTTAGATTGGCACCTTCAAAGGTGGCATTTAAAATATTAGCACCCGTTAAATCTGCTTCAAAAAGGTTGCTATTACTAAAGTTTGTCTCAATTAATGATGAACCTTTGAAATTTACTCTTGTTAAATTGGCACTTGTAAAGTTAGCTTTTTCAAAAATACCACCTTCAAGATTTGCTTCATATAAATTCGTTCTAATAAAAGAAGATTCTACAAAATTACCATTAGATAATGTTGCATTCATCATTACCCCTTTATCAAAAGTAACTTTAATAAAGCTAATAAAAGAAAGATTAGAGTTTGGTATATAAGCTCTACTTAAATCTTGGCCTTCTGAGAATTGACAATTAGAATAGTCAACTCCATCAGTTGGAGCATCATCACAACCAGCTTTAGCACCACTAGTTAATAATAAGCTTAAGACTAAAATAGCAAAAAGCTTGCTCATAAAGCTGCTCTTATTAATTTTATCATATTAAATGCTAACAAATCATTACCAAGAAGTCTTCAGTTAATTTAAATATAATTAAAATTAAACGACTATTTATCGTTTAGGGAACCCTTCTACTGTATAGAAGTTTCTTATCTTCTTTAGAGATACATAATAAGCACTGTCTCTAAATGATCTTTTTATTTGTTTTTTAGCATTATAAATTTCAATAAATGCATTTCTCATACTGTCTTCTAGACCTGAAAAAGCTAAATCCTCTTCATCCGCTCCATGGATAATTTTTTTAATGGTGTCAAAGTCTGTTTTGGTATTAGTTTTTTTATCTATCAAATCAATAATGTCTAATATTTTTTGTTCTTGAAATCTTTTTTCAACTCTACCAAAACGTATATGAGAAATATCTTTAACCCACTCGAAATAAGAAACTACTACTCCGCCTGCATTGACATAAATATCAGGAATAATAACAACTCCTTTTTCAAATAATTTTTGATCTGCTTCAAATGAAATGGGTCCATTAGCAGCTTCAATTATTAATTTTGTTTTAATTTTATCTACATTATCAACAGTAATTGCATTTTCTAACGCAGCTGGAATTAAAATATCACAATCTAACTCTAAGAGTTCACTTGGGTTATTTTTAAATTCTCCAAGTTTAGGATTATTAATACTTTTATTTTTTTGAAAAAATTCAATTAGTGCATTTATATCAATGCCTTTTTTATTGTATAAATAACCATCAAACTCTCCAATAGCTATAATCTTTGCACTATCTCTATTATATAAATGTTTAGCTAAATTACTTCCTACATTACCAAAGCCTTGAACTATAATTTCATTATCTTTTAATTCATTTTTTAAACCAGCTTCTTTAACGACGTCTTCGTGTCTAAATATTTCTCTAACTACTTCTTCAATACCTCTACCAGTTGCTTCTGTTCTTCCAGCAATACCACCACGATGTAAGGGTTTGCCCGTTACACAACCTCTATAATTTATATCATCTGGTTTTAATGTTTTATAAGTCTCTAAAATCCATTCCATTTCTCTTTCAGACGTTCCGACATCTGGAGCTGGAACATTTAATGCTGGAGAAATAAAACCTTTATTAATTAGTTTACTTGCAAAAGCTTTAGTAATTTCTCTAAGTTGGGGCATTGTGTAATTCTTAGGATTAATTTTTAAACCCCCTTTTGCACCTCCAAAAGGAATATTAACTATTGCACATTTGTAAGTCATTAAAGATGCCAAAGCTTCTGTATCATCTTGATCAACGGTTTCAGAATATCTTAGTCCACCTTTAGTTGGAAGTATGTGCTCTGAGTGAACGGCTCTCCATCCAGTAAAATTATTAATTTTACCATCTAAGACAACACCTACATTTACTTTAATTAGTGAATGGGTAGATTTTAAATGCTCAAGTAAATCATCACTAAAATTAAGTAATTTAGCTGATTTGTCTACATGTAAATTGACGTTATCTTTAAAGCTCATTTTTAAAAATCATATATTAATGAAATTTATTAACCACTTTTATCTTTATCTAATGAGGCTTAGTCCAATATCCATAAACACATCGTGTTCCACGTCTTGAACAATCATAAGTGTCGTGCAAGACACCATCTTTAACAACTGTTATATGTTTTGAGCATGAAACTATTAAAGTACCACTTGGAAGTTCATTTTTTTTTAAGTGAACTTTACAACCTTGGCCTATAAACATTGTTGGCGTCCACTGCCATCCAAGTTTTTCAAGATATTTTTTAACGACCACTCTATGAGTGCCTGATCTAGGACTGTCATTTTTTTGTTTTAAACTTCTAGCAAGTCTTGTTCTTGATGTAGTTCTAAATTCCTCATTTGCCTTATAAAGATCATCATAAATTTTTTGATAAGGAAGACCTGATACAATTGCAATTGATCTAACTACACAGTCTCCAGCTTTGCCTTTATATCCAGCAACTGCTCTGCCCCCATCATTAATTTCTAATTCTAAATTGCTACTTGAAAATAATCTCTTAAAAAAATTCAAGATTTACTTTTGTGATCAAGGATCTCAACCATACACTGAGTTGCGTATTCACGCCATTCTTCAGCTGATTTATCCTTAAGATTATTAAGGTGGTTCATATTACTATCTATATTTTCTTGATGTTTGACTTTATCAGCTTCTTCTAAATCTTTTTCCATGTTAGTAAGGTTAGTCTTCATTGCATTAATCCAACTATTGCCAAGCTCAACACATTTAACATCATCTTTCTCATCACAAATTTGTTTAAAGAAATTGAAAATAACATCATCAGCTTTTATCTCTTTGCTCATGTTAATTTCCAAAAATACCTAATTTAACATCATAATCAACTGCAATTCCATAATCAGGATCGTCATCACTATCAACAACAAGCTGACCTGCTCTACTTAATAATCTATGACAATCACGAGTTAAATGTCTTAATTTAACTTTTTTCCCAAAACTATTATATTTATCAGCAATGTCTTCAATTGCTTTTAAAGCTGATTGATCAATTACTTTTGATCCTGCAAAATCGATAATAACTACTTCAGGATCTTCTTCTGGTTTAAATAATTCTAAAAAACTATCTGTTGAGCTAAAGAAAAGTGGTCCTTCTATTTCATACACTTTAGCACCCTTTTCTCTAACGGAGGGTCTCTCAACCGCTCTAATTCTAGATGCAGATTTCCAAGCAAATACTAATGCAGATACAATCACCCCAACAATTACAGCAACAGCTAAATCTTCTAAAACAGTTACAACAGTTACAAGAACAATAACTAACGCATCACTTTTCGGTACAAAAAATAATATTTTTAATGAGTTCCAAGCAAAAGTTCCAATCACCACCATAAACATTACACCTACAAGTGCTGCAATTGGGATCATCTCAATATAGCTTGATGTATATAAAATAAAAATTAACAAAAATAATGCAGCAGCTATTCCTGCAATTCTTGTTCTACCCCCTGACTTTACATTAATCATGGATTGACCGATCATCGCACATCCACCCATACCACCAAAAAAACCAGTAACTGTATTTGCAAAACCTTGAGCTAAACATTCTTGACTAGCCCCACCTCTTTTATTGGTAATTTCACCAACTAAGTTAAGTGTTAATAAGCTTTCAATTAAGCCAATCGCTGACAAAATAAATGCATAAGGGAAAATAATTTTTAAAGTTTCAAAGTTTAATGGAACACTTGGGATTAAAAATATAGGTAATCCTCCTTTGACACTTGCAAGATCTCCAACACTTGGGATATCAATTTTTAATGCTAAAACTAATACAGATGTTGCTAAAATAGCAGCAAGTGTAGCTGGAACTGCTTTAGTAATCTTTGGTAGTAACCAAATAATTAACATAGTTAAAGCAACAAACCCAATTGAATAATATAAAGTGTTTCCTGAAATCCACACTGATTCACCCATTACATTAAGGGTTTTAAACTGACTAAGTTGTGAAATACCAATAACGATTGCAAGGCCATTAACAAAACCAAGCATTACCGGTTGTGGCACCATTCTAATAAATTTTCCAAGCTTAAAGACACCCGCTAGTAATTGTAAAATTCCCATTAACACTACAGTTGCAAACAAATATTGAGCACCGTGATCCATAACAAGTGAAACCATGACAACCGCTAAAGCACCTGTTGCTCCTGAAATCATTCCAGGTCTTCCTCCAAATACAGCTGTAATCAACCCAACGATAAAAGCAGCATAAAGCCCTGATAAAGGTGCAACTCCTGCAACAAAAGCAAAGGCAATAGCTTCAGGAACTAAGGCTAAAGCAACTGTTAAACCTGATAAAACTTCAATTCTAAATAAAGAAAAGGATGCCCCTTCCTTTGGAATATAATTTTGTGAGTTAAAACCAAAAGATTTTGCAAATGATGAGAGTGTGGTTTTAATCAATATATTTTAATTTAATTATTTGTGAATCGAGGTGTTATCTATTTAGTAAAGCAAGCAGTTGATAAAGTCTACTTTCAATTAATACGTGTTAACAAATTTGGGACGAATCAGATACATAATGATTAAGAGGTAGTGGCGGGAGACTAAAACTACCTCTGTCCTTACCCTTTAATCCTTAAAATACTTTTTAATCTTAGCGATAGTTTTCATTAATAGTACTTTTGTATAAGGCCTCCCTTTAACCACCCAAACTGACAAAGGCCACGTACTGTCTTTAGTAGATCTTGCGATAATGTGAATATGTAATTGAGGAACAATGTTACCAATCTTTTCAACATTAAGTTTTTTTGTTTTAAATATTTTTTTCATTAACTTGCTGCAATGAACAATTTCTTTCATTAATAACATTTGATCTTTTGAGTTAAGTTCTGAGATATCATTAATATTTTTTCGTTTTGGAATTAAAATTATCCAAGGAAATTTAGCATTATCGATTAAACGAATGCTACATAGTTTTAAATCATCTATTAAATGAGAATCTTTTAGAAAACTTTTACTTACTTTATTGGCCATAGTTAAATATTAATATAAATGTGTTGTATAAGCAAAAAATATTATACGCTAATTTTATTATGGCTGATAAACAAATACGTTCCGTTGCTAAAACATTTTCATGGAGACTTTTTATTTTTATCTACTGGGTAATATTTGGATATATTTTTACTGGTAGTTTTAAGGGAGCTGGGATACTAGGGCTAGGTTCTATAATTCCTCTCTTTTTTTATTATTTTCATGAAAGAATCTGGAATAAAGTTAAGTGGGGTCTTAATTAAAAAATAAAGAATATATTTATAAATATTTCTTTATTTTATCAGAGACGATTACTTTATTATTATTCATATATTCTTCATGATTTTTTTCTATATTTTTAAGTTCATAAAGATAATTAACCATCACACCATAAGATCTTTTAAAACCAGTTTCTGAAATATTTGCATTAACAACTATATCATCAACAATTGCTCCATTACCTAAATGAAATCTACTAACATCATTCACTGGTAGTCCTTTTTCATTTTTTTCATTAACAATATAATGAGCTACTAATTTTATTATAGCTTCTTTATTTCTTACAATTCTACTATCACCTAATTTTAAGTCTTGAGATTTTAAAAAGATAGCATCTTGATCTTTTAGATCACCTAAAATATTTTTAATCTTAGTTTCCTCTAAATAGGTAAACCAATCAGCAAACCCTGGTATAGGTGATAAGGTACCAAAGTTTTTTATGTGAGGTAGCTCTTCTTGTATTTCATAAACCACTCTCTTTATTAAAAAATTACCCAAGGTTACTCTTGATAGACCTTCTTGACAGTTACTAATTGAATAAAAAGTAGCTGTATCATAAGATTTTTCTTCATTATCTGTAGGCTTCATTAATTCTTGAATAGATTTACCGAGACCTTTTGTAAGGGCTACTTGAACAAAAATAATAGGCTCATCCTCAAGGGCTGGATGAAAGTAAGAAAAAAACCTTCTATCTTCACCTAACCTTCTTTTAAGTTCGTTCATATCTTTTATTTGATGAACTCTTTCGTATTTAATTATTTTTTCTAAAACTGCAGCCTTTGTATCCCATGTGATTTTAGCAAGTTTAAGAAATCCTGGATTAAACCAAGCTCTAAATAAATGCCTAAGATCATTATCTAATTCTGAAAGTTCTTTATTGTCTTTTAATATTCTTATTAAATCTTCTCTTAACGCAACTATAATCGCAGTTCCATTGGGTGCCATATTCATTCTTCTAAAAAGTTCTCTTCTCTTACCTTCAGAAACTTTAAATAAATCAGACAAAGTTTTTTCATTTTGAGATTTCGTATAATTTTCAATTGCTTCGTTAACTTTTGTAAAGCTGGGCTTATATTTATCGTTAATTTTTTTAAAAAATAATAATTTATTTTCTGGAGATAGTGATTGATATAGTTCAGTAATATCTCTAGCTACAGTAATACCGAATGCTGCGCCTTTGTGTGAAATTAAATCATCACATAAAGATATAATAGATTCTAAGTCATTTTTTTTAATATTTTTTATACTAAAAAGTTTTTGACCTGCATCAGCAATAGATGAAATTATCTCTTTAAAATTAAACATAATTAATTATATAATATTTAAATATTCAACTAAAGATCTAATAGAAACATTTAGTGAAAAAGTTCCAAAAATTGTACTCTTTTAAAAATTTATACTATTAAAATTTAAAAAAGTAATTTTTTACTTAATTTTTTAAGAAAGATATTCGAGGGCTTTAAGTATCCCACCTTTTTTATAAGGTATTTTAGATTTCATTAAACCCATCTCAACTCCTGCTAACGTTCCAGCGAGCATTAGTTCATTAAAATCACCTAAATGGCCAATTCTAAATATTTTTCCAGCAACTTTTGCTAATCCTGCCCCTAAAGACATATTGTAATCATCCAAGATTATTTTTCTTAGTGCGTCTGCGTCATGACCTTCTGGAACAAGAACTGCAGTTAATGTGCTAGAATATTCTTCTGGGTTTTTACAAAGCACTTCTAACCCCCAAGCATTCACAGCTATCCTGGTTGCTTCAGCAAATCTTTTATGTCTATTAAATACATTTTCTAAACCCTCTTCCATAAGCATATTAATTGCTTCATCCAATCCATATAATAAGTTTGTAGCTGGCGTATATGGAAAATGACCTTTTTTATTACTCTCTATCATTGGCTCCCAATCCCAGTAAGATTTAGGTAAGTCTGATTTTTTATAAGCCTCTAAAGCTTTTGAGCTTATGGCATTAAAAGAAAGTCCTGGAGGTAATAATAAACCTTTTTGAGATCCACCAACTGTAACATCTACTTTCCATTCTTCATGTTTGTAATCAATTGATCCTAAAGAAGATATTGTATCTACAAATAATAAGGCTGGGTGATTTGCATTATCCATTGCTTTTCTTATTTCACCAATTCTGCTAGTTACACCTGTAGAAGTTTCATTGTGTACAGCACAAACTGCTTTAATTTTATTTTCTTTATCCTCTTTTAATTTCTGCTCAACAATATTTGGATCTATACCTGTTCTCCAGTCACCTTTAATAAAATCTATTTCTAATTTAAATTTTTCTGCAATATCGTACCAAAGAGTTGAGAAATGACCTGTTTCAAACATTAAAATTTTATCTCCAACACTTAAGGTGTTAACCATTGCTGCTTCCCAGGCTCCTGTACCTGAGGCTGGAAAAATTATTACAGGTTCAGAAGTTTTAAAAATTAATTTAATTCTATCCAATACTCTTAACCCTAACTCTGCAAAATCAGGTCCTCGATGATCAATGGTAGGATAATCCATTGCTCTCAGAACTCTATCCGGCACGTTTGTTGGTCCAGGTATCTGTAAAAAATGTTTACCTGGTCTAATAATGTTTGAAATTGCCATAATGCTGTATATGCTAAAGATATTATATAATCAAGGTCAACAAACCTTAGAATCTTAAAGTTATAATTAAGGGTTTTGGAGAGTTTGAAAGATTTAAGTAAACCACAATTGCTACATAAACGCGCCATTAGCTACATCTACTCCAGAAGGAATAATTTTTGAGTCATTTAATGATGAAAGAGATTCTTTATAAGCTCAAATATTTGAAAACCAAGGTAAAATGAGTAATAGATAGATATATTCAAATGAAAAGTCTAATTTAAGACTAGAAATTTATGAAGCCGCGTTAAAAAAGTTTGGTAAATTAGTTTACAAAAAATAAATAAACCTCTATTTAAGTTTAATGGGTATAAGCACAAGTCAAATTCAAAAAATTGGTAAAGAAATTAGTAGTAAAGTTGAAGGAAAAACTTTATTCGATGAATTTTCTAGAGGAAGATATAGTACTGATGCATCTGTTTATCAGATAAAGCCTATAGGTGTAGTTTTACCAAAAGACACCAATGATGTGCTAAATCTGATGGAATATTCTCAAAAAAATTCAATTCCATTGTTAGCTAGAGGTGGTGGAAGTTCTCAATGTGGACAGACCGTTGGTGAAAGTATTGTTTTAGATTATTCAAGGCATCAGAACAAAATTTTAGAAGTAAATTTAGAGGAAAAATATGTTTGGGTAGAACCAGGTGTTGTATTAGATCACTTAAATGCACAACTAAAACCTCATGGATTGTGGTTTCCGGTTGATGTATCTACTAGCAGTAGAGCTACAATTGGTGGAATGTCTGCAAACAATTCCTGTGGCTCAAGATCCTTATATTATGGGAATATGGTACATAATGTTTTGGCAATAGAAACAATTTTAGATGATGGCTCTATATCTACATTTGATCACATTGATAAAAAATTTTTATCTACAAAAAATGATCAAGACAAATTATATAAAATAATAAACAAGTTTTTTGATGTAAGAAAAAATGTAAGTTCTGAATTAAATGAACATTGGCCTACAACACAAAGAAGAGTTGGTGGATATAACATAGATTTAATTGATCCAAATGGATTTAATTCCTCGCATCTACTAGTTGGATCAGAAGGGACGTTATCTTTATTTAACAAAATTAAATTAAAGCTATCTGAATTGCCAAAAAATAAGATACTGGGTGTTTGTTATTTTGATAATTTTCATCAAGCTATGGAAATATCACAAGAAATCGTAAAATTAAACCCAACATGTGTTGAGTTAATGGATCGAAATCTATTGAATTTAGCGAAAGATATTCCTATGTACGCAGAGGGAATAAAAAAATATATTAAGGGGAACCCTGCTGCTGTATTGATGGTAGAATTTATAGATACAGATCAAAAAGTTTATGAAAAAAAAATAAATGATCTGGAGTACATTGTTTTAAATCAAAATAATAAAAATCAGTTTAAATATTATTCTGATCTTAATGAACAAAAAGAAGTTTTTGATATAAGAAAAGCTGGACTAAATATTCTAATGTCTATGAAAGGTGATAGAAAGCCAGTTGCCTTTATTGAAGATTGTGCTGTTTCGCTTGAACATTTGGCAGATTACACGGCAAGTTTAAATGAAATATTTAAAAAATATGGAACAAGTGGAATGTTCTATGCCCATGCATCTGTTGGAACCTTACACGTAAGACCTGTTTTAAATATGAAATCAGATAATGATATAAAAAATATGAAATCTATATCTGAGGAGGCATTTGCAATAGTAAAAAATTATAAAGGATCACACTCTGGTGAGCATGGAGATGGTATTGTGAGATCTGAATTTCACAAAATGATGTTTGGGGAAAAAATTACAAAAGCTTTTGAGGAAATAAAGGATACATTTGACAAAAAAAATCTATTAAATCCTGGTAAAATTGTAAGACCACTCACTTCAAACGATAGGTCTCTAATGAGATATAAGTCTGGTTATCAGGCTGAAAAAATTAATACACATTATGATTGGTCTGATTGGGGTCAATTGTCAGATGCAGTTGAAATGTGTAATAATAACGGTGCATGTAGAAACCTTGACTCAGGTGTAATGTGCCCTTCATATCGAGTAACTAAAGAGGAAAAAGACTTAGTTAGAGGTAGAGCAAACACACTTAGATTAGCATTATCAAATCAATTACCTGAGGGATCGTTTGTCTCTAAAGACATGTTTGAAACAATGGAGCTGTGCGTTAGCTGTAAAGCTTGTCAAAGAGAATGTCCAATGTCCGTAGATATGGCCAAGATGAAGAGCGAATTTCTTTCTCATTACTACAATAAATTTAGTATGAGAATTAAAGATAAAGTTATATCGGAGATGCCAAAAATGATTTGGCTTTTAAAGATCATTGCTCCAATATTCAATAAGGTCAAAAACCTACCTATAATTTCAACAATTATTGAACAATTTGGTTTTACAACCAAAAGGGAAATGCCAGAGGTACAAAGTCAGGATATTTTAAAGAAAATATACGCAGAGCAATTAAAATCTGAAAAAAAATTAATATTATTTGCAGATACTTTTAATATAAATTTTGAAAACCAAAATTTAATATATGCTATAAAAGTATTAAACAAACTAGGTTTTCAAACAATCATACCCAGTTATGATAAAGATAATTTAGATAGACCTTTATGTTGTGGAAGAACCTATATTTCTTATGGACAATTAGATAAAGCAGCAAATGAATTAAATCGATTTAATGATTATATCATAAAAAATAATTATTTTAATTTACCAGTTGTTGGAATTGAACCTTCTTGCTTACTTACTTTCAGTGATGAGTATCAAAAATTAAAAGATGTAAAAAATAGAGAAAAAATAAAAAATAAATTTTATTTATTGGAAGAATTTATTTTAGAGCATATTGAAAATGATAATAATATTAAGATTAATAAATTTGACCAAAATGTATTAATACACGGTCATTGTCATCAAAAATCTCAAGATAGAATGAAAGGTCTTAAAAATCTTTTATCTAAATTAAAGATTAACAACAAAATGATAGAATCCAGCTGTTGTGGTATGGCTGGATCATTTGGTTATGACAGTAAACACTATGAAATATCAAAAAAAATGGCAAATTTATCCTTGATACCTGCAGTAAACAATAGCGATGAAAAAGATTTTATTATTGCAAATGGTACTAGCTGTAGACATCAAATTTCAGATTTATCTGATAAAAAAGGTAAACATGTTTCTGAATTACTATTTAAAATTTTTGAAACTGTAAATTAAAGTATTACTTTTCTATTATAAAAATCTTCTATCTCTTCGTGCTTGTATCCAAAACTCAACATGATTTCTCTTGTGTGTTCGCCTAAATTAGGTGCACCTTTTGATTTTTCTGTTTTACTTTTTGAAAACTTGATTGGCATACCAATAGCCTTGCTTTTACCTGCTTTTTTATTATCAACTTCAATTATCATTTCCCTATGAATTGTTTGTGGATCTTCAAACATTTCAGTAATCGAATTTATAGGTCCACATGGTAAACCATTATTATCAAATATTTTTAACCATTCGTCAGAAGTTTTTTTAATAAGCTCACTACTAAGTATATCTACAAGTTGATTAATATTTTTTTTTCTATTCAGGTTTGATGAAAATTTTTTATTTTCTTGAAGATCTTGACGATTAATAGCCTTTAATAACATTAACCATGTGTTTTGATTAGAAGCTCCCACTGTAATCCATTTATCTTTAGTTTTAAAAGCTTGATAAGGAGCAGTTAAAGGATGTGCAGATCCAAGTGGTCCAGGAGATTGTCCAGTAGCACCAGCTATAGCTGATTGCCAATAAGTATGAACTATACCCGCTTCAAATAAAGATGTATCAACTTTCTGACCTTCTCCAGTTTTTTCTCTATGAACTAATGCGGCTAAAATTCCACTTGAAGCCAGCAAACCAGCAGTAATATCTGTGATGGGTGCTCCAACTTTCATTGGAGGCTTATCTTTGCTTTCTCCAGTTATACTCATTAAACCACTCATTCCTTGGGCAACTAAATCAAAGCCTCCTTTGTTGGCATAAGGACCAGTTCTACCATATCCAGAAATTTCACAGAGAATTATTTTAGGATTAATTTTAGACATCACATCATAACCAATACCTAATTTTTCTAATGTACCTTTTCTAAAATTTTCTAAAACAACATCGGAATCTTTAACCATTTTTTTGAAAATTTCTACTCCATCTTTGTCTTTTAAATTTAAAGCTATTCCCTTCTTATTTCTATTCATCATCATAAATGCTGCAGCTTCTCCATTAATATCAGGGGGAAGAAAATTTCTAGTATCATCTCCAACAGGTGTTTTTTCTATTTTGATAACTTCAGCACCTAGATCGGCTAATAATAATCCACAAGTTGGGCCGGCCATAATCTGAGCCATTTCTAAAACACGAATACCCTTCAAAGAAGCTGTCATCTATTATTTATTTTTGAATTTAGGTTTTGTTTTATTCAAAAAGGATTTATACCCAATTTTAAAATCCTCAGTATCGTAACATTTATAACCAAGATTGTTTATTTTTTCAGTCACTTTACCATTCTTTAAAATATTTCTTGAGAATTGCTTGTGCCATCTTGCAACTTTTGGTGCTCCTTCACATATTAATTCTGCTGACCTATAAGCTTCTTTTTCAACATTTTTGTCATCAACTACCCTGTTAACAAGTTTTTTCTCAAATGCTTCTTCTGCACTAAATACCCTACCCTCAAATAAAATTTCCATAGCAGTTGAATAATTAGTTACTTTTAAAAGAACTTCTAATTCTTTTGCAGCCATTGTTAAACCTAATCTTTTAATTGGAATTCCAAATCTTGAACTTTTGCCACAAATTCTAATATCACAACATCCTGCTATTTCTAATCCACCACCAACACAAATTCCTTCTATTAGGGCTACAGTCGGTATTGGACAATTAAATATTTCACCTAAAGTTCCATGTAAAAATTTGCCATAAGATTTTGCTAATTTTGATGATGATCTTTCTTTTTTAAATTCACCTATATCATTACCTGGCGAAAAAGATTTTTTGCCTTTGCCTCTTATAATTATGCATCTTAAGTTTTTATTTTTAGATAACTTTTTGAATATTTTTCCAAGCTCTATCCACATAGGCTTGGTCATAGCATTTAGCTTTTCTGGTCTATTTAAAATTACTTCAGTTAAATGACTGTTTATCTTATTAAGCTCAATTAATTTATGCATTTAACTTCTATAAAAGTATTCAACTAGTGTCATTGGTATGGCGGGTACATAGGTCACTAAAAGTAATAATATTACTAAAACACTTATAAAGATAAGATTTTCTCGTGTTACATCCCAAATATCTTCTTTTGCTACAGAGCAGGCGGTTGCTAAAACGCTTGCAACAGGAGGTGTTTGTTGGCCAATTGCTAAATTTAAAGTGACAATAATTCCAAAATGAACTGGATCTATACCCACGGCATAAACTAGAGGCATAACAATAGGAACAGTAAGAATTATTGCTGCCACAGAATGCAAAAAGAAACCAATAACTAGAAGAAAAACATTTAATATGGCCAAAACAGCATACTTATTATTTGTAAAGTCCATAATTGATCCGGCAATTTTTTGTGGAAGTTGTTCGACTGTTAAAAATTCACCTAGTAATACTGAGGCTGCTACCAACAACATTACAGATGATGTTTGAATTGCTCCTTCAGTTGCAGCTTCATACAGTCTTTTAAAATCCACTTCTCCATAAACTAACCCAATAACAAGTGACGCTACAACTGCCAAACCAGCTCCCTCTGTTGCAGTTACGACACCACCAAAAATACCACCCAAAATAATTACAGGTAGTAAAAATGCTAATGCTGCCTCTCTTGCAGTTTTTCTAACATTTGCAAGATTAAATGTTTCTTCAACTGGAAAATTTCTGCGTCTTGCTGTGATATATGCTGCTAACATTAAAAAAAAACCACCAATTACACCAGGAACAATTCCAGCAACAAATAATTGTACTACTGAACTTTGTGACATCACCGCATAAACAATCATTGGGATGGATGGTGGAATAATAATTGCTAAAGATGCTGAAGATGATGTGACTGCAGCAGCAAATGCTCCTGGATATCCTTTTTTCTTCATTGCAGGAATTAAAATTGAACCTAATGCAGCCACATCTGCAACTGCAGACCCAGAAATTTCTGCAAAAAACATTGAAGTTGCTATGTTGATCATGCTTAAACCACCCTTAATAAACCCAACCAGAGCAGAAGCAAACGCTATCAATCTTCTAGAAATACCAGCACTATTCATTATTGAACCTGCTAGAATAAATAAAGGTATTGCAATCAATGGAAATTTCATTGATCCGTCAAACATAACAATTGCAGTATCGATTAAAAAACTTGTTCCAGACTTTAATACCATCGCAATTATTGTTGTTACCGCTAGACCAATAGCAATAGGAACATTTATAGATAAAATAAATAGTAATACTAAAAACATTGTTAAAATTAACATCAAATATCTCCTGTTTGTTCAATGTTAGTTGTTTGAAGAACTAAATTTTTATAATCCTCTGGAATTCTTAAAGTTTCAGATAAAATAAATAGACATGATGCAACTGGTATCACTGATTGTACAAAAATTTGAGGAACCCACTCTAAAGTTACCAATGTTTCTCCACCAATAAGTGTTAAAACTTTGAACCCATAATAAGCTAACAATATCAAAAAAGCATAGATAATAAATTTGGATAATACAAAAAATATTTTTCTTAAAACTAATGGAAATGCCTTAAAAATACTAGGTACACTTATATGTGCTCCTTTTAATGATGCATAAGCTGAGCCATAATACGTTATCCAGGCAAGTTGAACCGCTGCAACTTCATCATACCAAACTAAAGCACTACCAGCAAAACGGAAAGAAACACCAAGCAATACTGTTGCTGCAAGGGCTACCATCATTACGAACAGTATAAATTTTAAAAAATTTTCGTATGAATTTATAAATTTTTTTAATGTCATAAATTTTTCTAGGCCCTCAGAAAGAGGGCCTAATACAAATTAGATTAATTTGCTAAAGATGATACTTTATCAATTAAAGCACCACCAGTTGATACTTCTGATGCAAATTGATCATATATTCCTTTACTTGCTGCGATAAAAGCTCCTTTATCGGCAGTGTTTACTTTAACTCCAGCTGACTCAATTACACCTAGTAAAGATTTTTCAAGTCTAGCAGCTTCTTCGTAAACAAACTTTTGCGTGTCTTGCGCAGCTTGTTCTAGGATAGCTCTTACATCCGCAGGAAGTTTACTCCAATGATCTTTATGTACTGCTACATAAGCAGGAGTATAAACGTGACCTGTAATAGATAGATATTTTTGTACTTCTTGAAACTTAGCACTAGCTATTTGAGCATATGGGTTTTCTTGACCATCCATTGTTCCAGTTTTCAAAGCTGTAAAAACTTCTGAAAATGACATTGGAGTAGGATTTGCGCCATATGATTGGAACATTTTGACTCTCCATTTTGACTTAGGAGTTCTTAATTTAATTCCTTTTAAGTCATCTGGTTTATCTATTGCTCTTACATTGTTTGTAATATGTCTAAAACCATTTTCCCATACTGCTATAACTTGATAACCAGTTTTAGCCTCAAGATTTTTAAACATTCCTGGTAATACTTGGCTTTCAACTTTATTCATGTGCTTTCTATCTTTAATGATAAATGGCATATCAAAAACACCAAACTCATCATGAATTGAAGCCATAACCGAAGATGGCAACCACATATTTACAGTACCTAATTTTAGTTTTTGCATACCTTGTTTATCCTTACCAAGTTGCGAAGAACCAAATACACTTACTTTACCTTTGCTGCCTAATCTCTCATTTGCAAGTTTAGCAAAATGATCAACTGATGCAGAAAATAATGAACCAGGTTTACCCACATGTCCAAATTTTACTTCAGTTGAATTAACTGCCAAACTTAAAAAAAATGATGAAAATAAAACAACAATTATTTTATTAAGTTTACTCATATTATCTCCCTCTAAGTTTATTATACTACAAAACCTATATAAAATATGAAAAGATATCTAGTAATTAAAATGATTGTTTAACAACAGATACCTTGCTTTTATAAATACAAAAGGTGTTATTTTAAAAAATTAATTAGAAAAACTTAATTTATTGATAGATATTCAATAAAAGATCTTACTGAAACTATAATTAAAAAAGTACCAAAAATTTTACTCAATAATTTTTTATCAATTTTATATACTGTTTTAGCACCAAGTCTTGCCATAACCATTGTTACCGGCACAAATACAATAAAACCTAATAAATTAATGTATCCAAAGCTAAAAGGAGTATTAATATTATCTATTATTTTTCCACTAATAATCATTGTTATAGTTCCGCTAATAGCTATTAAAATACCTGTTGCTGCAGCTGTACCAATTGATTTTCTTATATTATAACCAATTGTTCTCATAAAAGGTACCATTAAAGATCCACCTCCAATGCCAAGAGGTACAGAAAAAAAACCAATAACAACTCCTGAAATATTTTTTATTAGTTCAGGTGTTTTTTTTGGATTTTCTACCAATGCCTCTCTTAAAAAAATAAAAAATAACCCAATCATAAAAGCAAAAATTGAAAAAAATAAAACTAAAGTGGGGGTATTTAAATTTACCACTAAGAAGGTTCCTAAAATTACCCCAATAAGAATAAAAATACCAAACGATTTTACCATTTTAAAATCAACTGCATCATGCTCCATGTGTGTTTTGGTAGAAATTATTGATGTTGGAACTATTATTGCTAAAGAAGTTCCAACAGAAAGATGCATTCTTGTAACAATATCAAAATCAAGAACAGTAAATGCATAATACAAAGCTGGAACCATTATAATTCCACCACCAACGCCAAGTAATCCAGCCATAAAACCTGCAACAGCCGCAGATATTGCAAGGACCGCTAGTAGATTAATTATCTCACCGTAGTTTAAGTTTTCCATTATGAGCTAACTTGATTAGCTTTCTCGTTATTTTGCACAATAGTCATTATATGTTTTGATTTTTGAAAATCTGAATCTCTTGCCATCATATTATCACTTAAATATCTCTTCCAATCTTTTGAACCAATTTGCCCATGATATAATCCAACTGTGTGTCGCATAATATGATTTACTTTTGTGCCAAGCTTAACTTCTTTCTCAAGGTACTCTAGTAGTTTCTCAGCAATCTCTTCTCTTGTAGGTCTTTCTTTTGTTCCAAAAATTTCATTTTCAATTTCAACTAACGAATAAGGATTTTGATATATGGATCTACCAATCATAACACCATCACATAAAGTTAAATGATTTTTAATCTCATCAATTTTTGAAATTCCTCCATTAATAATAATTTCTAAGTCTGGATTTTCTTCTTTTATTTTATAGACCATTCCATAATTAAGTTTTGGAATATTTAAATTTTGTTTAGGTGACATTCCAGTTAAAATAGCTTTTCGAGCATGTAATATAAAAGTGATACAACCAACACCTTTCATCTTTAGTATAAAATTATTTAAATAATCAAATTCTTCAGTATCATCAAAACCAATTCTAGTTTTTGCAGTAACTGGAATTTTACAAGCATTAACCATTGAATCGATACATTCTGCAACAAGATCAGGTTCTCTCATCAAGCAAGCACCAAACATATTTTTTTGAACTTTTTTACTGGGGCAACCTAGATTAATATTAATTTCATCATAACCCATATCTTCTGCAATTTTTGCAACTTCAGCTAACTCTGCTTTATCAGATCCACCCACTTGTAATGCTAAGGGTTTTTCTTCAGGACTATAAGATAAGATTTTTTTTCGATCTCCATGAATTGCAGATTTTGTTGCAACCATTTCTGAGTACAGCATAACATTCTTACTCATCAATCTTAAAAAGTAACGATCATGACGATCAGTACAATCCATCATGGGTGCTACAGAAATTTTTCTATTAATGTCTTTTTTAATATCCAAGAGGTTTACCCATTAATTTATCAGGTAACCACGATACGATCTCAGGAAAAATACACAATATCAATATGGATAAAACCATCATCATCATAAATGGAAATGATCCCTTTAAGATTGTAGATAAGCTTACATCAGGCGTTATTCCTTTAATTATATAAAGATTTAATCCAACGGGTGGTGTGATTAAGCCTATTTCCATATTTATAGTAAATACAATCGCAAACCAATATGGATCAAAGCCTAATGTGGTTATAACAGGCAACAATATAGCTGAAGTCATTACAATAACTGCCACTGGTGGTAAAAAGAAACCAGCAACAAGTAAAAACACATTTACCATTAAGAAAATCATCCATTTATTGCTACTTAATTCAATCATGCTTTGAGCAAGTGACTGGGTTACATAAAGTTGAGATAGTGTGAATGCAAAAAGATAAGATGCTGCAATAATAAACATTATCATTACACTTTCTTTCATTGAAATTTTAACAATATTCCAAATTTTCTTAGGCTGATAAATTTTATAAACAACAGCTATCATTACAAAAACTAAAAATGCTCCAACACCTGACGCTTCTGATGGTGTCGCAACTCCTCCATACAAGACATACAAAACACCCATAATGATTGCTAGAAATGGAAAAATTCTAGGAAGAACTTCTAGTTTTTCTTTTAGTGTTGGTGGTTTTCTATTTCTTAATAATTTAGCTGCATCTTTATCAATGAAGTAACTATGTATTAATGCCCAAATTGCAAAAAGACTTGCCAACATAAACCCAGGAATAATGCCAGATAGAAATAGTCTTCCAATAGAAGTTCCTGTGGCCATACCATATACGATTAAAACTATACTAGGTGGAATTAAAACTCCTAAAGTTCCTCCAGCAGCAATTGTTCCTGTCGCAATTTCATCTGAGTACCCTCTTTTTCTCATTTCTGGAATTCCCATAGTACCGATAGCAGCACATGTTGCTGGACTTGATCCACTTAAAGCTGCAAAAATTGAGCATGCACCAATATTAGAAATAACTAAACCACCTGGAACTCTCCATAACCATCTATCAAGACCAGTATACAAATCTTTTCCTGCAGGTGAGTGAGCAACAGCCATACCCATAAGTATGAACATTGGAATTGATAACAGTACAAAAGAATTTAAGCCTGCATAAAATGTTTCCGCAAAAACGTCTAACATTTGCAGTCCTTCAAAAGTCACTAATAATGTTATCGAGACAAAACTTAAACCAAAGGCTATTGGAATACCTGAGAATAAAACTATTAAAGTAAAAACTGCAACTATTATAGCAATTGTAAGTGGGTCCATTACTTAAAATCCCCCTCATCATAAAGTTTGATTATTTCAGCAATATATTGAAGTATCATTAAAATAGAACCTATTAGCATTGAAGAATATGGCACCCATAATGGTGGATCCCAAATAGTTCCTGTTGTGTAATTCTTAGTAAATGCTTCTTCAACCATCAAAAAACCAAAATAAAATAGAATTAAGAAAAAACATAAGCTTAATAATGAAGTAAAAATTTTAAGCTTAACAATATTTTTTTTAGACATAAAATCATATATCCATTCCATACTTACATGGGCTTTTTCACTTAAAACATAAGCACTACCAATAAAAGTAGATGCAACAAGCAGTATTGTCACTAATTCAGTTTGCCATGTAATAGCCCTTTGAAAAAAATATCTTTCAAAGACAAGCTCAACAATTACTAAAATTGATACAATCAAAGCACCCACAGCAAAAGCTCCACAAGCTTGGGAAGTGTAATTACAAAATTTTAAATATTTTTTTTTCATAAAAAAAACCCCTATTTATTTTCACAAATAGGGGTTTCTTATATATTGTTTTATTTAACTGCTAAAGCCATTTCCATAAGCTTCGCACCACCAGGTACTTTCTCTGCAAATGCTTTATGAGAAGTTTTCTTAGCAATTTCTACCCATTCAGCATGATCTTCAGCTGTCATATATGCTAATTCAACGCCAGCATCTCTATAAGCATCCTCAAATTTCTTATCAAGGTTCGATACTTGTGCTGTCATATATTTTTCAGCTACTTTTCCAGCTTTCATAAGAGCTTTTTGTTGCTTAGAATTTAATGCATCAAAAGATTTCTTAGACATAAGGATTGGCTCATACATAAACCATAAACCAAATTTTCCTGGAGGTGTTGCACATTTAACTTGTTCATAAATTTTGTAACTTACAAAACTTCCTGAACTAGTGTTCGCACCAGTTAATACACCCGTTTGTAGACCAGTATAGATTTCTGAAGATGGCATACTTTGAATACCCGCTCCTGCACCTTCAAGCATTTGATTAAATGCTTTTCCAGCTGCTCTCATTACTTGGCCTTTTGCATCACTAGGTTTTCTAATACATTGTGTCTTTGAAACAAAACCACCACCTAGCCAAGCATCAGATAAAACAACTACACCTGCATCATTAATAATTTTTTTAATCTCAGTCATCATTGGAGATTTATTAAATCTTAATGCATGCTCATGGTTTTTAACTGTCCCAGGCATTAATGTTGCATCAAATTCTGGATGAAACTTTCCAGCGTAACCTAATGGAAAAGCAGATATATCTAGCTGACCAGTAGTCATTGGCTTCCACTGTTCTTTAGGTTTATATAAAGATTTTGCAGGGTAAATTCTGATATCAATATCAACATTAGCTTTTTTTACTTCATCGGCAATAATTTGAACCATTTCGTGACGTGGATCAAAAGATCCATCAGCTCTAGGAGTACCAGGCCATTGGTGACTTGCTTTTAACGTTACCGCATAAGCAGAACCAACTGTTGATAAAACTAAAACTAATGCTGTAAAATATAAAGATATTTTTTTTAACATTATTATTCCTCTCATTAGTTATTTTAATGATGCATATAATTAAAGTTCTTGGTAAGAGTCAACACTACACAAAAACACTATTGTACAAAATATGGACGGTCCTTTAAAAAACCTATTAGTTCTTGATCTAACTAGAGTGCTAGTTGGTCCTTATTGCACTATGATGCTCTCAGATCTAGGTGCACGCGTGATAAAGGTTGAAGCACCAGAAGTTGGCGACGACTCTAGAAAATTTGGACCCTTTATTGAAGATTATTCAGCATATTTTATGTCATTAAATAGAGGCAAAGAAAGTATTGCTCTTAA
Source organism: Candidatus Pelagibacter sp. uisw_138 (assembly GCF_059512485.2). NCBI lineage: Bacteria > Pseudomonadati > Pseudomonadota > Alphaproteobacteria > Candidatus Pelagibacterales > Candidatus Pelagibacteraceae > Candidatus Pelagibacter > Candidatus Pelagibacter sp. uisw_138. Next base: position 837,405 of record NZ_CM183453.2, read on the forward strand.
TCTAAAAAATGAGGATGACAAAAAAATATTCGACAAAATTCTAGCTAAAGCAGATATCTTAGTTGAAAACTTTAAACCAGGTACGTTAGAGAGGTGGGGATATGGCTGGAAAGATATTTGTAAAAAATATCCTAGATTAATTTATGCATCAGCATCAGGCTTTGGACAAACTGGTCCATTAAAAGAATTACCTGCTTACGATATGGTTGTTCAAGGTATGGGTGGCTTAATGAGTATTACCGGTCAACCTAATTCTGAACCAACAAGAGTTGGTACATCTATCGGTGATATTACTGCAGGATTATTCACAACTGTTGGAATTAATGCAGCACTTTATGATAGAGAAAAAACTGGCAAAGGAACTTTTATTGATGTTTCAATGCTAGACTGTCAAATAGCAATTTTAGAAAATGCTATTGCAAGGTATCTTGCTAAAAATGAAATACCAAAACCAATGGGATCTCGTCACCCATCTATTGCTCCCTTTGAGGCTTTTAAAACAAAAGATAGTCATATCATTATAGCAGCTGGTAATGAAAAATTATTTGAAAAACTTTGTAATGTTTTAAATATTCCTGAAATATCTAAAGATCCAAAATTTAACACAAATTCATTGCGATCAGAAAATATGGATGATCTTAAAAAAATACTTGAAGATAAACTTATTGTTAAGAATACTAATGACTGGGTAAGTGAAATGGAAAAAGAAAAAATTCCATGTGGTCCAATATTTAATATTAAAGAAGCCGTTGAAAACCCTCAAGTCGAAGCAAGAAACATGATTGTTAAAGCACATCACAAAGTAATTGGAGATTTTAAATTAGCGGGTAATCCAATTAAAATGTCTAATTATAAGGATGAAACAACGCGTGGTGATATTCCAGACTTAGATGAACACAGGGAAAAAATCTTAAAGGAATTTAATAATTAACTGTTAGGTTCAGTTTCTTCTGCATCTTCTTTTGCAGTTTCAGTTTCTGCTATTTGATCTAGAGAAACTTCAGTTTCTTCACTAGCAGTTTCAGTTTCTTCACTAGCAGTTTCAGTTTCTCCACTAACAGTTTCAGTTTCTTCACTAGCAGTTTCAGTTTCTTCACTAACAGTTTCAAGTTCTGGATTAACCTCTACTTCAGGTTCTGATTTTGCAGTTAATTCTTCTAAATCTTCTGGTGCAACTTGAATTTTTTCTGGAATTTTTCTAGCTCTTTTAGATGGTAGAATAGGTGTTCCACTTTTAGAAATTTCACCTTTGTACATACTGTCAAAATCATCACCGATAATTTCATCATCATCTGATCCATCATCAACTTGTTCAACATGTTTTCTAAGTTTATGAATGGCACTATCAGTTAAGTCTGAAACTTTAATAGTTTCTTCTGCAATTTCTCTTAAAGATATAACTGTATTTTTGTCATTATCTCTATCAAGAGTAGGCTCAAGACCTGAATTTAATTGAACTGCTCTTTCTTTTGCAACCAATACTAATTCATAAGGGCTTTCTACTTTATCTATGCAATCTTCTACTGTTACTCTAGCCATGCGCAAGTATCTATACGGTGGTTAAAAAAAATCAAGGTTAATTTTACAAATATTGAGGATTAAGCTTATTCTTTATGAAGAATAACAACGATATTGCAATTAAAACATAAGATCCTGAAACTAAAGCGATTTGTTCAATAGAAAAGCTATTATCGATCAATATTCCAAATAAAGCTGTTCCAAATGCAGTTGAAAAAACCATGAAGGCTGTTGTGAGAGCTTTAATGGCACCAATATATTTAACACCATAAATTTCAGCCCATGTAGCAGAACCTAAAACATTTGATAGTCCATTTGAAACCCCAATTAAACCAAGAAAGACAAAAGATGAAAATGGTGAATTAAAATAATAAAGCACAAACGTTGCAACTAATAAAGGAATGTTCATGTAGATTAATAATTTTCTACTTGTAAATTTATCAATCAAAAACCCAGATAAAAATAAAGTAATAACTGATAGAACTGAATACACCATAAAGGATTGGGCTATTACATAAGGTCCCCAATTTTTAGATGAGACTATAAAAGATTGATAAACAAATGTTCCTGTTGCAATTGAAGGCATCGCCAACATAGTTAAGCAAATAATATAAAATCTGTAATCTTTTAATACTTCACTTCTTTTCCATTGTTTGATTTCTTTTGTCTTAACATCATTAAGATTTATAGTTTCTCTTGAATCTAATTTAATATTTTTTACTAATGAAAAAGTAATTATTGGTAATACTACGATGACAAATATTGAAATAACTATCCAAATATTTCTCCAATCGACAAAAGTTAATAAAAAAATAATTAATAATGGTAAAATAAATTCAGCTAATGATAAACCAAGCCAAGTTGTACTTAATGCACGTCCCCTAGTCTTTTCAAAAAATCTTGAAATTGTTGTAGTTGCAGTGTGAGACATTAGTCCCTGACCTGATAATCTCATTAAAAAAATTGAGAAAAATAAAAAAACTACTGATGAAATTTTAGAAAATAAAAAACAAGAGATTGCTAGTAAAGCAATGACATAAGATGCAAATTTTAAAATATTAAAATCATCTATCTTTTTACCAACCCAAACTAGTATAAAACTACTTAATAAAGTTGCGGATGCATATATTGATCCAAATTGACCATGACTGATAGAAAGTGCATCTCTTATGCTTGAATTAAACAATCCTAAAAAAAAACTCTGTCCAAAACTTGAAAAAAATGTAAATATAAAACCAAATAAAATTACTTTAAAATTCAAACTTTTAAACATAGGAAATAGAAATTATGAGCAATGTTGCATTTATAGGTTTAGGTGTCATGGGTTATCCAATGGCAGGATATATATCAAAAGCAGGCCACAATGTAACTGTTTATAATAGAACAGCTGCAAAAGCTGACAAATGGGTTGCTGAATTTAAAGGATCTAAAGCAGATACACCTGCAAAAGCTGCTGATGGAGCTGACTTTATATTTACCTGTGTTGGTAATGATAACGATCTAAAAGAAGTTACTTTTGGTGACAACGGTATCTTTAAAGCAATTAAAAAAGGTTCAGTTTACATTGATAACACTACGGCATCTGCAACAATTGCTAGAGAGATTTATGCTCATTCATTAAAAAGTGAATTTGGTTTCTTAGATGCGCCTGTATCTGGCGGTCAAGCTGGTGCTGAAAATGGTGCACTAACCGTAATGATTGGTGGAGATCAAGCAAACTTTGACAAAGCTAAAGACATTATTGATTGCTACAGCAAAAAAATGAAATTATTAGGTGGGGCTGGAAATGGTCAACTAGCAAAAATGGTTAACCAAATCTGTATTGCAGGTTTAGTTCAGGGTTTGTCAGAAGCGATTAACTTTGGGAAAAAAGCTGGTTTAAATATGGAAGATGTAATTGAAGTTATATCCAAAGGTGCTGCTCAATCTTGGCAAATGGAAAACAGATACAAAACGATGATTGATGATCAGTTTGAATTTGGTTTTGCAGTAGATTGGATGAGAAAAGATTTAAAAATCGCAATGGATGAAGCTAAAAATAATGGCTCTCAACTACCGGTAACTGAAATTGTTGATAAGTATTACGGTGAAGTTCAAGAGATGGGTGGAAACCGTTGGGATACTTCTAGTTTAATTAGAAGACTTAGTAAATAATCCATAATGCAACCAGCATACTACGAAAATTTTGAAGAGATCAAAAATAAGATCTGGTCAATGTTGGATAATGCTATCAAAGATAGAGGGTCTCCTTTTAGAATTCCTGTATTTATTTGTGGTGGCCAAGATGACTTTGATGGCAGAATTGTAGTTCTTAGAAAATCAGATCGAGAAAATAATCTAGTTCAATACCATAGCGATATTAGATCTAATAAAATCGCTAAATTAAAAGCAAATAAAAATGCAGCAATGCTATTTTATGACAAAGATGAGAAGATCCAAGTTAGACTTAAGGTTGAATGCATTGTTAATCATGAAAATGATATTACAAAACAATCTTGGTTAAAAACAGGACATATGAGTAGAAAGTGTTATTTAGTAGATAACGGACCAGGAAAATTTTCTGAAACCCCAACTTCGGGACTAAAACCTGAACTGGATAATTTTGAATTTACTATGGAGCAAAGTGAAGTTGGATATAAAAACTTTACTGTTATTCAATGTAAAATTAAAAGTATGGAATGGCTTTATTTAGCAGCCAAAGGCCATCGTAGAGCTAGATTTGATTTGGAAACTAATAAAGATACCTGGTTAATTCCTTAAAATACTGATTTAGAATATTTTTTCCAGTTATCTTGATAATGAACAGCATTTTCAGTAATTAACTTTACCTCTTCAGTTGATACTTGTCTTACAATTTTACCAGGTGAACCAACTACTAGAGAGTTATCTGGAATGACTTTATTTTCAGTGATCAGTGCATTAGCTCCTATGATGCAATTTTTCCCAATCTTTGCTCCATTTAAAATGACAGCACCAATTCCAATTAAAGAATTGTCTTCAATCGTGCAGCCATGAAGCATAACTAAATGTCCAATAGTTACATCTTTACCAATTTTTAATGGGTAACCTGGATCAGTGTGCAATACACTGCCATCTTGAACATTGGAGCCTTCACCAACATAAATATTTTCAACATCCCCTCTTAAGGTAACATTAAACCAAATGCTGGTATTTTTTTCTAGCGTGACATCGCCAATGATGGATGCATTAGATGCAGACCAATTATTACCTAAATTTTTAACTTTTTTATCTTCCAAATCATAAAACATAACTTATATATTATTATAACATGCCGTTAAAAACTCCAATATGTGATTTCGGACAAGCTGCTAAAAGCTTTGAATTAAAGTCTACTAATAACGAAATTATTAAATTAAATGACGTTAAAGGAATAAATGGAACCTTGGTTATGTTTATTTGTAACCACTGCCCTTACGTAAAAGCTGTTATTAAAGATATTGTCGAAGATTGTAAAAATTTAAAAGAATTAGGTATTACAGCAGTGGCCATATGCTCTAATGACGCAATTAATTACCCTGAAGATAGTTTTGAAAATATGATTAAATTTGCAAAAAAACATCAATTTAATTTCCCCTATCTATTTGATGAAACTCAAAATGTTGCAAAAAGTTATGATGCAGTGTGCACGCCTGATTTTTTTGGGTATAATAACAATTTAGAATTACAATACAGGGGTCGAATAAGAGAATTAGACAATTTAAAACCGGTAAGAGCTGGTGATAGTGATTTATATAGTGCAATGAAACAAATAGCTGAAACCGGTAAAGGTCCTGAAACACAAATTCCAAGTGCTGGATGTGCCATTAAATGGTTAGATAATTAATGTATTTAATAGTTACAAAAACATTTCCTCCAGAAGTGGGAGGTATGCAGAATTTAATGTGGGGGTTAGCAAATGAACTTTCAAAACACTACATGATAAAAGTATTCGCTGATTATCATGAAAATCATAAATTATTTGATGAGCAAGTTTCTTTTTCAATAGAGCGTGTTGGTGGCATAAAGCTTCTTAGAAAATACAGAAAAGCTCAATTGATTAATGAATTTATTAAAGAAAATAAAATTGATGGCATTATCGCTGATCATTGGAAAAGTTTAGAACATCTTAAAACAAATAAAAAAAAGATATGTTTGATCCATGGTAAAGAAATTAATCATGAAAAAGGCACCTCTCTTAATAAAAGAGTATTAGAGGTTTTAGATAATGTTGAAACTATCGTTGCTAATTCTGAATACACTAAAAATTTAGCTATTTCATTGGGTGTTCAGCAAGATAAGATCATAGTTATTAATCCTGGTGTTGATCCTGTTGAAGAATTAGATAAAAAAACTTTAGATAAAGTAGAGAACTTATTAAAACACAAATCTCCTAGATTAATTACTGTCTCTAGATTTGATAAAAGAAAAAATCATGAAAAAGTCATCATGGCTCTTCGAAATTTAAAACAAATCTATCCAAGTATTGTCTATATTTGTGTGGGTTATGGAGTCGAAGAGGAAAACATAAAAAAGTTAGTAGCTGAATTAGGTCTTCAGCCACAAGTGATGTTTTTTAAAGATATCTCTAATGAATTAAAAAATGCACTAGTTGCTAAATCTAATGTTTTTGTAATGCCATCAATTGTTCATAAAAAATCTGTTGAAGGATTTGGTATTGCTTATGTTGAAGCAGCTCAATATGGATTGCCTTCTCTTGGAGGAAAAGATGGAGGTGCAGCAGATGCAATCGAGCATGAGAAGACGGGTTTAATCTGTAATGGTAATGAATTAGATGAAGTTTACTCATCTATTAATTTAATGTTAGAAAATAATAAATTTCATGAGTATGGAAAGGCTGCCAATGAAAGCTCTGCTAAGTTTAAGTGGAGTACAATTATTGAAGAATATAAAAAAGTCTTAAACTAAAACTGTCTACACTTTTGTATTTTTTATATCTGTCTTCAAAAGAGTTCCTCCTCCAGGTGTGATAGCTTTTAATCCCAAGGCTTGTAAAATACTCCAAGTAGTAGCAACTGAAGCAGATAATGTAGGGATACCAGTTTGTTTTTCTATTGCTTCAATGGCAGGCAAAGATGGCATTTGAACACAAGCTGAAGCAACAATTGCATCTACTCCTTTTGTATCAAGTTTTTTCCAAAGTTCAGCAGGTGCCATTGGGTCTTGTGAAGCAACATCTAAGTTATTTGGAATTTCCAGTGCCAGATAATCTTTTACCTCTACTCCTTCACTTTCAATATAATCAACAACCATTTTTGACAAAGGTTTCATGTATGGACAAATAATTGAGACTTTTTTTGCACCTAGCGAATGAAGTGCATCGACCAAAGCTCCAGCAGAACTAACTGTAGGTGTTGGTGATCCATTTGCAGCACTTGCCTCAAACAATCTTTTAGCACTCACATTATGGTAACCATGACCTCTACTCATAATTGCAACAAGACACGCATAAGCCTGAACCTCCACTGCAGCATCTGAGAGTTCAGCGGCACAACGAAGACTGTCATCATCCATCCGTTCCAATTCTTCTTTTGTTACATTTTTCATTCTCATACGTGAGGAATGGAAAGTGAAATGGTCTGGAAAAATATCCTCTCTTGCACGCAAGAGTGCTGGTATCTCTGTTTCCATAGTGACATTTGAACTTGGTACAATCAGACCAACACGTCTGGCAGTTTTTTGAGAAATCATTATTTTTCCTTTATTTAAATTTTTGGATTTTAAATTAGCATTATTTAAATTTATATTTACATTTTTTTTAAATTTAAGACAGTTCTTTTTGAGACTTGTCTAATTTAAATAATGCAAGATTGTAGATAGGTTTAAAAAAATTCTAAACTAAATTTTTTTATTTTTAATTGTTTTGTATATTTGCCAACCAACAATTAAAATTGTAATTCCTATTATTGAAGCGGTAAGAGGTCTGCCCCATAAAAAAGTCCATGAACCATCACTTATTAATAAAGATCTTCTTAAATTTTCTTCCATTAATCCACCAAGGACAAAAGCTAATATGAGTGGTGGCATTGGAAAATCATATAAGCGCATAAACGTTGCAACAACTGCAATCCCAATCATTAGATAAATATCAAAATTATTAAATGACATTACATAAATTCCTGTAATTGAAAAAAATAGAATAAGAGGAATTAAATAGTTTTTAGGTACCGCAAGTATTCTTGCTATGTAAGGTATTAAGGGCAAGTTTAGAATAAGCAACACTACCATTCCAATATACATAGACATGATTACCGACCAAAAAATTTCAGGATTAGTTATATAAAGTCTAGGTCCTGGTTGAATTCCAAATCCTAATAAAGCACCAAGCATTACTGCAGTAGTTCCACTTCCAGGTATTCCTAAAGTTAGTAAAGGAACAAATGCTCCAGAACACGCTGCATTGTTTGCGGTTTCTGGTGCAGTTAAACCATGAACACTACCTTTGCCAAATTTTTCTTTTTCTTCATCACTAACAAAATTTCTTTCCATTCCATAAGCTAGAAATGATGCAATAGTTGCACCAGCTCCTGGTAAAACTCCAATTAAAAAACCAATAACTGAGTTTCGAGGAATAGCTTTTAACATTTTACCTCTCTCTTCTTTATTAATCTTAATTGAACCTAGTTCTGTTAATGAAACTTGTTTTGCAACTGCAGATGGATCATTTCGTTTTAAAATAATTGTTAAAGCTTCACTCATAGCAAAAGTTGCCATTACAACTAAAACGAAACTTATCCCATCAGATAAATTCATATTATTAAAAGTAAATCTTGTAATATCAGATAATGAATCTTGACCAACTGATGCTAGCATTAAGCCTAAAACAACCATCATCATTGCTTTTAAAAATTGTCCCTTTGATGAAAAGGCTGCAATTGCTGTTAAACCTAAAATCATTAAAGCAAAATAATCTGGTGATCTAAAGGATAAACTTACTTTAGATAAACTTGGTGCAAGAAATAATAAATATATTGAAGCAAGTGTTCCACCTGCAAAAGAACTCCAAGCAGCAATAGCTAATGCTTTTCCAGCTTTACCTTGTTGTGCCATTGGGTAACCATCAAAAGATGTAGCAACAGTTCCAGGAACGCCTGGAGCATTTAATAAAATTGATGAAGTTGATCCACCAAATACTGCACCATAATAAACACCTGCCATTAAAATTAATCCAGTAGCTGGGTCAAAACCATAAGTAATAGGTATCATTAATGCAATTGCCGTCATTGGTCCAAGACCGGGTAACATTCCAATGATGGTTCCAAAAAAACAACCAATCATAACCATAAATATGTTTTGAAATGTAAGAGCCGTTTTTAAACCGATTAAAATTCCTTCAATCATCCCATAACTCCAATTAGTTTTAAAAATGGATCTCTTAAATAAATTTCAAGTACTCCATGTAAAAGGTACATGAAAGCACCCACAAAAGGGAAAGAGAGTAAAAATATTAACTTCCACCTTCTCTCACCTAACGCATAATAAGAAGATGCTAAAAATAGAGAGGTAGTTAAAAAATAACCTACTTTTAATATAGTTGCTCCATAAATAATTGCTATGAGCACAAGTATAGCCGTTTTCTTGTACTCTAAATTATTATGATCAACTTTAATGGTATTACGCTCTGGTAAAATAATTTTTAAACCAGAAAAAAATAAACCTGCATAACCTAAATAAATTGGAAATGTTCTGGCATTAAAAGGTGCGTTTTCATCAAATGAAAAAACTTGAATTTGATACGCGATATATAAATAGAATGATGAGAAAATAAAAAAGAGCAGTGATATAATTTTAGTAGTATTTATATTCACTGCTCTAATTTTTAAATAACCCTAAAGGATTATATAACTCCCAATTTCTTCATAAGGGCTGTCATTTCTACAGTTTGCTTTTCTAAGAATTTAACAAAATCCTTATCTGAGTTATAGATATTAACCCAAGCATTTCTTTTTCTAACAGCTTCCCATTCAGGAGTTTTCATAACTTTACCTAACATTGCAGATAAAGCTTTTTTATCTTTGTTGCTCATATTAGGAGGTCCAAAAAATCCTCTCCAGTTTACGAACTGAACATCATAACCTTGTTCTTTTAAAGTTGGTGCATCCGGTGCATCAGCTACTCTTGAAGGAGCAGTTATACCAATAATTCTTACTTGGTCTCTTGCACCCATAAGTTCACCTAAACCTGTAGAGATAATTTGAGTTTCTCCAGATAAAAGTCCGGCTAACGCTTTTCCACCAGCGTCATAAGGTATGTAAACAACATCATTTGGATTAGCACCAGCAGCTTGGAAAGCTAAAGCACCAATTAAATGATCCATACTTCCTCTTACTGATCCACCAGCCATTTTGATAGAGCTTGGGTTCTTTTTGTATGCATCAACTACATCTTTAAAGTTTTTGTAAGGTGAGTCTTTTGCAACTGCAATTGCACCATAGTCACCGATTACACCTGCGATTGGTGTAACATCTTTATAAGATAGAACTCCAGACCCTGAAACATAACCTTCATGTCTAGTGATAGATCTTAAAACTAGCGGTGTAGATTGTACTAAAACCGTATTTTTAGGTTGAGTATTAATCATGAAAGCTAAAGCTTTTCCACCACCACCACCTGACATATTTTCAAATGATGCACTTTTTAACATTCCTGATTTTGTTAAAGCTTCTCCAGTACCTCTAGCAGTTCCATCCCATCCACCACCAGCACCACCACCAATTACGAAATGGATTTTATCCATTGCGATTGAATTTGTTGCTGTTGCAGAGAATAATAGAATTGCTGAAAATAGTACTGAAACTATTTTTTTAATGTTTTTCATTATTTCCTCTTTATTATTAGTTAATAAGACATTTACTTGAAATCTTAATCAATAGTCAATACTACTTACTATATTGTTCTATTAAGTAGAACGTGTTATTCTACCTAGTAGAATATGATTAAAATAAAAAAAAAATTGATGGCGTTGAGGCAGTAAACAAAGCACTAGAAATTATAAATTGTTTCACTCTAAAAAGTGAAACATTAAGCATAACTGAAATTTCAAAAATTACAGGTGATTATAAAAGTAGAGTTTCCAGAATATCAAGATCATTAGAAAATTATGGGTTTTTAAGAAGAATTGATAATGGTGCATTTAAACTTGGAAGTTCAATTGGTAGGCTAATAGAAGTTTATGACGATAGTTTTAATTTTAAAAAACTTATTAAGGATGAAATAGATTTCATAATGACAAAATCAAATGAAACAGCTAGTTTTTTTGTAAAACAAAAAAATTACAGAACTTGTTTGATAACTAGTGAACCCAATAAACCCATAAAACACACAATCCAAACTGGTTTAAAAAGACCTCTAGACAAAGGTTCAAGCGGACATGTTCTTTCAGCATTTCATAATTTACCAATTAAAAATAAAGAAACTATTCTTAAAAACCAATATTCGATGTCTTTTGGTGAAAGAGATAGAGAGATCGCTTCTGTTTCTGTTCCAGTAATACCAACTAAAAACAAAATTTTAGGATCACTAACAATTACAGGACACATTAGTAATTTTAATAAAAAAAATTGTTTATCATTTTTAAATATTTTAAGATTATCAAGAATTAAGATTGAAAAAAAACTTAAAAAAATTTCATAATATGAATACTTCTCTCGATTTAAATAAAGAAGCTTTAAAACAATTATTTTCTAAAAAATTTCTATTAGTTATTTTAATTTCTATCCCGAGTGCAATTGTAGCTGACTATTTTAATATTCCATTGGCATGGATGCTTGGTCCTATGCTTGCAGTTTCAGTTGCAGCATTAAGTGGAATAAAAATCAAAATGCCAAAACTGGCTTTAAGTTCAATATTAATAGTTCTTGGGCTTCATATTGGAAATTATATAGATCAGAATTTAATCAATCAAATGACTGAATGGGTATGGACTTCAATAATAATGTTTATCTATATTTTGATAAGTATTTTAATTGTATCTAAATATTTACAAAAATTTTCAGGTTATAATGTCAAAACTTCTATTTTTTCAGCAGCACCAGGTGCTTTAGGTCCGTTAATGATATTAGCTGAACATGAAAAATCTGACTTATCTCAAGTTGCTACTTCACATTTAATTAGGTTAATTATAATAATAACCGTCATTCCCTTTTTTGTTGTTAACTACTCAACAAATGAAGCTCTAACAATTGAAAAATTTAATTATCTTGATCAAAACCATTTTCATCTTTTAATTCTCTTAATAGGTTCAATATTATTAATTTTCTTATTTGATAAAATTGGTGTGCCAGCTGCATTATTATCTGGGACATTAGTTGCAAGTGGAATTTTGCAAATATCTGAAGTTGCTTCCTATAAACTACCAGATGAAAGTATAAATTTTTGTTTACTTATTTTAGGTGCCTCCGTTGGTTGTCGTTTTGCAGATAAATCATTAAAAGAAGTTGCAGGTAATTCTTTTCATAGTTTGGTTGCAACTGTAATACTTGTAGCTCTTGGATTATTAGCTGCAATTGTTGCAACATATTTTGTTGATACCAATTTCTTAACTCTACTTTTATCTTTTTCTCCTGGAGGAATTTATGAAGTAGCAGTTATAGCAATTGCTTTTGATTTAGACCCTAACTTTGTGGCATTTCATCATATTATTAGATTGCTGATGATACTCTTCACTGTTCCTGTAATATTGAAAATTATTGGTAAGAAATTAAATTAATATTTTTTCTAAAACTTTATCTGCACTTAATTTATTTAAATCATCAACTTGAATTGCTTTAAAGTTTTCTCTCTCAATACTAACTTTAAAAGCAGTTGTGTGTTTACCAAATAAAGTCAATCCTTTCACTCCAAGATGAGCAGTCATGTGAGCTGGACCCGTGTCATTTGCAATAACAAATGAACTTTCTTTAATTAAACTTGTTAATTGCGATATATCAAGGGCTTTATCTTTATCTAAAATTGAAACAGCATTAATGTTTTTTGCATCATCAATTTCAGATGGTCCAGGTGCCACAATAACTTTAATTTGGTCACTATATTTATTTTTAATTAACTCTATTAGTTCATTGTAATGAGGCCATTTTTTATGAGTTAGATGAGCTGAACAAAAAGGAAATAAAACAATGTATTTATCTAAATTAAATTCTTGTTTAAGATTATCAATGTTAGTCACAGCCCAACTAAAATTTGGTTTCATAGTGTGTTCTGTTTTAATTCCAGAAGTTTTTAATTGATGATTAAATCTATTTAAAACTGGGTCTTTATCAAATTCTTCTTTTGAAATATTGCTTGGCAAAGTAGTTTCTGAACTAGACCAAGTATTAAAATTTGCTTTTGGAAATAAGATGTTTTTATAAAATTTTGTTCTAGATGAGTTTTGTAAATCATAAACTTTTTTTATATTTAATTTCTTTAAAGTTCTCATCAACAAATATAGATAAATTAAATTAAATCTTGATAAGCGTTTGTCTAATATAACATTATGTACATATGGGTTTTTTTTAAATAATTCAAAATAGGGTTTTGTTGTTAATATATTTATTTGATCTTCAGGGTGGGTTTCAGAAATGTCTTGAATTGCACCACAAGCTTGCGCTATATCTCCTAGAGAACCATGTTTGATAATCAAAATATTAGACATATTTCTAACAACTTAACATAGTATAAAATTTTATGAATAAAATTCTAGTTGAAGTATCTGTTGGTGAACTTTTAGATAAAATTTCTATTTTAGAGATTAAACAAGAAAAAATTAAAGATCCTGAAAAGCTAAAATTTATTAATACTGAGCACCATATTTTAAAAGACCAATTAGATAACAATGTAAAATCAGATGAAAAAATTGAAAAATTATTTCAATCTCTAAAAGAAATAAATGCAAAACTTTGGGTTATTGAAGATGACAAAAGACAGTGTGAAAAAGAAAAAGATTTTACTGAAAAATTTATTAAGCTCTCAAGAGATGTTCACTTTTTAAATGATGATAGAGCAAAAATTAAATTAGAAATGAATAATCTTACTGGATCTAAAATTAAAGAAATTAAAGAATACACTAGTTATTAAAAATTACTGGAAACCAATCTTCACGCAACGTATCACCATTTTTTAAATTAATTCCATCAAATGGTGGAGATGTTGGTCCTCCCCTATCAATATATTTAACATCATCGCCTATAAATCTCATTGAAAATGCTCTACGCGACTTAGAGGTTTTGTTGCCACTTGATCCATGAACAATTTTAAAATTAAACAGCACAGCATCTCCTAAATTTAATTCAGGTATCAAGATATCTTTTTTATAATCATTAATCTCATGTAAATTCATAAAAGAACTATCATCACTATACCAAGATTTGTCAGTAGACCATTTTGTTGGTCTTACTAACTTTGGCCATTTATGTGATCTTAAAATAAGTTGAAGATTATTGTCTTTATCAACATTGTCTAATGGTATCCAAAAACTTCCAGTTTTATTTCCATCAGTACAATAATATGGCATATCTTGATGCCATGGAGTTTCTTTATGTGTTCCTGCTTCCTTAATAAAAATATGTTCATGAAAAATTTGAGATGATTTTGATGAAGTAGCTTCTGCAACTATTTGAGCAGCTTGTGAATTAAATATACAGTCTTTGAATTCACTTATTCTTTGCCAATTACAATAGTCTTCAAAGAATCTACCATTGTTATCAGTAACATTTTCTCTTCCATGTTTACTAGGGTTATTTAAAACCTTTTGAAAGCCTGCTCTCAAGGGTTCTATCCAATCTTTAAAAATATCCTTAATGATTATTACTCCAAGATTTTTATAATCTTCAATTTGTTTATCTGTAAGGTGCATTTTAATCTTATTGAAAACTATATTTTTTTTCTAAATATTTTATCAGGTTATGAATGATAAAAGTCATAAACAGATAAATTCCACCTGCTAAGAGAAACACCTCTAAAGGTTTATAAGTCGTTGATACAATGTGTTTAGCAACACCTGTAATATCCATTAAAGTTACAGTGCTAGCAAGAGATGTACCTTTCATCATTAATATAATTTCATTACCATAGGCTGGTAAAGATTGTCTAATTGCTACTGGAATTTGAATTTTATATAAAATAATTTTACTTGATATCCCAAGGCTTTTACCAGCCTCTATAATTCCAGGTTTTATAGTTTGAAAAGCTGATCTTAAAATTTCTGAAGTATAAGCTCCTGTATTTAAAGCAAATGCAATAATTGCGCACCAATAAGGTTCTTTTAATATTACCCAAAGAAAAGTGGATCTTAACCACTCGATTTGTCCAAGACCATAATAAATTATAAATATTTGAACCAATAAAGGAGTTCCTCTAAATAAATAAGAATACCCATAAGCAAATTTATTAATAAATGGGTTTTTATTTAATCTTAAAACTGCAAATAAAAATCCAATAAATAAACCAATGATTAAAGATGCTGATAATAATTTTAAAGTTATAACTGCTGCACTTAGAAGTTTTGGCAAACTTGTTATCATTAAATCTAAATCCATTAAAAGCCTCTACTATATTTTATTTCAAGTCTGTTAATCAATTTCATACTTAAAAATGTTAGCATCAAATATAAAACTGCCGCAAAACAATAAAAGAATAAAGGATCTCTAGTAGAACCCGCTGCAATATAAGATTGCCTCATAATTTCAACTAAACCTGTAACTGATATTAATGATGTGTCTTTTAAAGTGATTTGCCAAACATTACTTAAGTTTGGAATGGCAAGTCTTAACATTTGAGGTAAAATTATTTTATAAAATTGTACAAATTTACTAACACCTAAAACTTTGGCAGCTTCAAATTGACCTTTATCTATTGATTGAATAGCACCTCTAAATACTTCCGTTGAATAAGCTCCTGATATTATGCCGATTGCAACTGAACCAGTAATAAATGCATTAATCTCTATGTATTCAAAGTATCCAAAAATTGAAGCCACATACATAATCGCTCCACTGCCTCCAAAAAAGAAAAGGTAGATTACTAATAATTCAGGAACCCCTCTGATTACTGTCGTGTAAGTGTTTCCAATGAAATTTAAAAATTTATTGTTTGATAATTTTAGTGGTGTAAAGATTAATGAAAATAAAAAACCAATTAACATTGCAGTAACTGCCACTGCAATTGTCATTAGAGTTGCATAAAACAACTCGTCTCCCCAGCCTGTTTTTCCGAATGATAAAAGATCCATATCGAAAGGGCGACTAAATAAATAGTCGCCTTTTCAAAATATTATTTACATAGAAGCGTCAAAGCCAAAATGCTTGATCGCTAATTTGCTGATGATTCCTTGTTTTCTAGCAGTGTTAATTGCTTTGTTGAAATCTTTAAGAAGTTTTGCATCTCTTTTACCAATCGTATCAGTTCCGCCTTGTCTTACTCCAACTCCAACACCATTACCAAAAGCACCTCCTGAAAAAGTAGGTCCAACTAATACTACTGGTTTTCCTGATTTATCTGCATAATCAGTGAATGCAACTGCTGCAGCTAATGCCACATCACATCTACCAGAAGTTAAGTCTAAGTTTACTTCATCTTGAGTTTTGTAAGTTCTAACATTCACTTTACCTACATCACCAGACTCTAAAAAATTTTGGTGAATAGTTCCAGTTTGTGTACAAACAGTTTTTCCAGCAAGTGCAGCAGTTAAAGTCTTAAGAGTTTTCTTAACAGCACTTCCACCTAAAGTTAAATTAATACCTTCTGGCGTATCCATGCTCTCTAAACTTGAACCTTTCATTACTGCAAGGGCTGCAACTTCATCTGCATAACCTTGTGAAAAAGTAATTGTTTTTTGTCTTTCAGCAGTAATTGACATTCCTGCCATGATCGCATCAAACTTTCTCATTAACAAAGCTGGAATCATTCCATCCCAATCTTGTTCAACAATAGTACATTCATGTTTCATAATTGCACAAAGTTCTTTAGCTAATTCAACCTCAAAACCAATAAGAGCACCTGATGCATCCTTAGAGTTCCATGGTGGGTAAGCGCCTTCCGTTCCAATCTTTATTTTATCGGCATAAACATTTCCGATTAATAATAAAGAAGCAAGAACTGTTAGAATAGTTTTTTTAAATATATTCATTATTTTCTCCTTTAATTTATGACAATTATTTCACAAATTTAATAATTAAAAAAGAAAAATTAATGATTTATTGAAGAAGAAAAATTCCAAGAACAATCAAAACTAGGTATGTAAACTCTAGATATTTTAGTATTTCCAAAATGATGGTTAAATACATTTAACCAGCTATCAACTTGTTTGGGTTTTTTATCTTGGCTACCAACTTGAGCTGTAATCACTCCTTTTGGTTTTAAAATTCTAATCATAGAATCCATGTTTTTTGCAGCAAGATCTATACAAAACTGATCATCATTAAGATCAACAAATATGTGATCATAAGTGTCATCTTGTACTGATTTTATACTTTCAAAAGCATCTCCCCATACACATTTTACTGAATTTTTTTCTGTAGATTTTTTTCCAATATCACCGAGGTGTTTATTACAAACATCTACAACCTCGGGATCAAGTTCATACCAATCAACAAAACTAAAATTTTTAGAAATACATTCTCTAGCAACACCGCCATCACCTCCACCAATAATAGCTGCTTTTTCATTGTCTTTATTTAAATTAAGACCTGCACCAACAAATGTTGAGCTATATAAATGCTCATCAGTTGATGCAACTTGAATTTCGCCATCAATAAATAAAGATTTACCAAATTGTTCTAATTCTAAAATTTCAATATGCTGACCAACTTTTGATTTAAAATCTTCAATCACATCATTTACTACATATGATTTTTGCAAACCAGATGAACTATAAATATCATGATAAAGAGATTTTGTATCTCTATTGAACTCTTTTTTAACAATTCTTTTATGAGTAAATTCTTTTTTTATTATATCGATTGCTATTGATGGATTTACTTTTCCACATGTGAAAAAATCAAAACTAATAATTCCTTTTTCAGGAAATGTGTGAAAACTAATATGACTTTCGGCTAATAAGGCAAGTATAGTGAAACCTTGTGGTTCAAATTTATATTTTGAAATATTTAGAATTGTAACTTCTGAAGATTTTGCAATATCGTGTATTACTTTTTCAAATACAGAGGGATCGTATTCTCTTGTAGTACCAATAATGTCTAGAGTTATATGCTCACCTACTTTAGTCATAAAAAATTATCCCCTCTTATAATTTTTTGCTTTACTTAAAACTTTACTCATTTCTTTTGATGATAAAATTTTAGGCTTACCAATTTTTAGGGCTTTTATATACTGGTTCGAAAGATTTTCAACCTCTTCAGCTAACTCAAATGCCTTTGATAAATTCTCAGAAAATGCAATCTGCCCGTGATTGCCTATTAAGCAAGCATTTCTTTGTTTTAATGCTTTAAGAATATTTTTAGATAACTCTCTTGTTCCATAGGTTGCATATTTTGCACATTTAATATCCTTACCACCTGCCATTGCCACCATATAATGAAATGCTGGTATTCCTTTTCCATGAGTAGAGATTGCTGTTGCGTAGTTAGAGTGTGCATGCACTATTGCTTTAGCTTCTTTTTTATTCAAGTAAATATCTTGGTGAAATCTCCATTCAGAGGATGGTATTCCTTTTTTTTCATCAAATTTACCTTTAATGGAAACAAAAACTATATCTTTACTTTTCAATGAAGAATATTTAGCTCCTGAAGGTGTTATTAAAAAACCATCTTGAAATCTTGCAGATATATTTCCCGATCTTAATGCTGAAAGTTTTCTACTATTCAACATTTTAGCGTATTTAATAACTTCAGACTTTAAATTTTTCATTATTTAAACATCTTCTTTAATGCATCATTTGATGCTTCACAAATTCCTTTTTCAGTTATTAATCCTGTTACATATTTTGCTGGTGTAACATCAAAAGCAAGGTTCATTGCTTTGCTTTTTTTAGGATAAATTAAAATTTTTTTAATTTCATCATTTTCATCCATACCTTCAATATGAGATAATTCTTCTGAATTTCTTTCTTCTATGGGAATATCTTTTCCCTCCTTAATTTCCCAATCAATGGTTGAGCTTGGTAACGCCACATAAAATGGTACATTATTATCATGAGCAGCCAAAGCTTTAAGGTAAGTGCCTATCTTATTACAAACATCTCCATTAGATAAAGTTCTATCTGTTCCAACGATACACATATCAACATCACCTCTTTGCATTAAAATTCCACCTGTATTATCTGCAATAATTGTATTTGGAATATTTTCTTCATTTAATTCATATGAAGTTAAATTTGCACCTTGGTTTCTAGGTCTTGTTTCATCAACCCAAACATGAACGGGTATACCTTTTTTATGTGCATGATAAATGGGAGAAGTTGCTGTCCCCCAATTGATAGTTGCAAGCCAACCAGCATTACAATGTGTTAAAATATTAACTTTGTCTTTCTTTTTATTATAAATTTCCTCAATTATTTTTAGTCCATTAATACCTATGTTTTCACAGAACTTTTCATCCTCATCACATATTTTTTTTGCTTCTTTTAAAGCTATATTTAAAATTTGATCACTATTAATTCCTGATAATTTTTTCATCATACGATCTACAGCCCATTTTAAGTTTATAGCAGTAGGTCTTGATTCAATTAACTCTTCAGAACTTTTTTTTATAAAATCAGGATCGTTATTTTCCTGGATTGCCAGTGCCATTCCATAAGCTGCTGTACCACCAATCAATGGTGCTCCTCTTACTTCCATTACTTTAATGGCATTAATTGCATCTTTAACTGTTTTTAAATCTTTAATAATAAACTGATGTGGAAGTTTTGTTTGATCAATTATTTTGACAACATTTTCTTCGTACCAAATAGTTCTGTATTCTTTATTTTGAATTTTCATTTAGATAGAACTCTACCAGCTACTGTCTTGAGTTTATCTATTGTTTTTTTGCTTCTTTTTTCAGGTGCTGTAATAATTGCTACATCTAAACAATTATTAGTAGGGTCTTTTGGATCAATATGACTTTCAAAATTATCAATGATATTTTTTATCATTTTTTTTGCTTTCTCAGCATTACCTAATAAAACTTTAATAACTTGCTGGACATCTACATTTTCATGATCAGGATGCCAGCAATCAAAATCTGTAACCATTGATACAGATGCATACCTGATCTCAGCTTCTCTTGCGAGTTTTGCTTCAGGCATATTAGTCATTCCAATAACATCAGCCTTCCATGATCTATATAAATTAGATTCTGCTAATGTTGAAAATTGAGGTCCTTCCATCACAACATAAGTCCCGTTTCTTTGATAATCTATTTTTGATTTTTTAATCGCAGCTTCACAAGCATTCATTAAACCATTTGATGTTGGGTGTGCCATTGAAACATGAGCTACGATTTCATCATCAAAAAAAGTTTTGGTTCTTGAAAATGTTCTATCAATAAATTGGTCTACAATAACAAATTTTCCTGGTGGTAAATCTTCTTTAAGAGAACCTACAGCTGAAACTGAAACTATATCTGTAACACCCAGTTGTTTAAGTACATCTACGTTTGCTCTAAAATTTATATTAGATGGAGAAATAAAATGACCTCTTCCATGTCTTGGTAAAAAATAAACTTCCTTATTGTTATAATTTGTCTTTAAAATTTGATCTGATGGTTTTCCCCAAGGAGTACTTATATCAAGTAATTCACGGTCTTTAAATTCCTCTACATCATAAAGACCACTTCCACCAATTATTGCTAATTTATTTGTTGTCATAATCAAAAATTTATTTATCTATACTTTTATAATTAACTATTATGAATTTAAAAGATTATATTAGATCAATTCCAGATTATCCTAAAAAAGGTATTTTATTTAGAGATATCACTACATTAATTAAAGATGAAAATGCATTTGCAACAACTATTAACCAAATTGTTGAAAGATCTAAAAAGTATAATTTTACAAAAATTGCAGCAATTGAATCACGTGGTTTTGTATTTGCCTCTGCTGTTTCTTATATTTTAAAGAAGCCATTTATAATGCTTAGAAAAAAAAATAAATTACCAGCAGATGTACATTCAATTGATTTTAAACTTGAGTATGGAACAGCTACAATTGAGGTTCATAAAGACTCCTTAAATGAAAATGACAGTGTTTTAATTATTGATGACTTAATAGCCACTGGAGGTACAGCAGAAGCAGCGGCTAAACTTGTTGAAATATCAAAAAGTAAAGTATCAGCTTTTGTTTTTGTAATAAACTTATTTGACTTAGGTGGGTCTGATAGTTTAATTAAAAAAAATTATAAAGTTGAAAATCTAATTAATTTTCCTGGACATTAGTTGATACATTTATGAGATTAAAATATTTAAATATTTTTCTAATTTCTTACATAATATTTATTTTATTAGCTTACAAATATACTGATTATCAATTTTTTAATTTTTTATTTTACAATATTTTTGATGGATCAATAAATTTTTTACCAAAAAATTCAAATTTAAAAATTGAAAACTATATACCATCACTAGATAAAGATTTTTTATTTTTTATACCTATTCTGCCACTAATAATTTATTCTTTGTATATCATATTCAATTTTAATAAAATAATTTTACCTAATAAAAGTTCATTTTTTTTTACTGGCACAGACACTGATCATCTTAAGAAATACAATATAAATTACTTAATTGCAGGTGCAGCTGGATTGGGATTATATTTGGAATTAGCTATTATTAGAATGCATTCTTCATTTTTTCAAATGTTTGCATTTTTTAAAAATTTTAGTCTTCTTTCTTGCTTGCTTGGATTAGGCGTTGGATATTTATTTGGAAACAAAAAAATATTTTCTTTAAAATGGGTATTTCCATTTTTAACTATTCAAATTTTGTTAATGTATTTTTTAAAAAATACACCAATATCATTCTTTATACAAAATCCTGTAACAGAGCAAATTGCAATGGGTCAAGGATTTGTTCAAGGGTTTTTTCAATTTTTTATTGTTTATTCTTTTATTGTCTTAATTTTTATTTTTAATGCAATGGCTTTTGTGCCTTTAGGTCATTTAGTTTCACGTTTAATGCACTCACAAAAAAAACTATTAAGTTATAGCTATAATTTAATAGGAAGCGTTGCTGGGATTATTGTTTTTGCTTTAATGTCTTTATATTGGACCGGACCGTCTGTTTGGTTTCTATTAGGATTTTTAATTATGCTTTTTTTTCAAAAAAAAGACTACATAAATATTATTTTTAGCAGTATATCTATAGTAGTTGTCTTGCTAATTTTTTTAATTCCAAAAGAATCTAGCGAAAAAGATATCTATTCACCATATCAAATAATTTCAGTCACATTCGATGGAAAAATAGTTAAAAAAATAAAAGCTAGTAATTTATTTTTTCAAACACCCTTAAGCTTAGATGTAATGAATTCTTCTTATTTTCTTCCGTTTAAAGCAACAAATGAAATACCAAATAAAGTATTAATAGTAGGTAGTGGAACTGGAAATGACACAGCGGCTGCTATTAAATCTGGAGCTCAATCTATTGATGCAGTTGAAATAGATCCTGTAATAATTGATTTGGGAAAATATCATCCTGATAAACCTTATCAAAATCAAAAAGTGAACGTAATAAAGAACGATGCAAGAAATTTCATAAGACATACAAATGAAAGTTATGACTTAATTTTATATGCTCTTTTAGACTCTCATACGTCCTTGTCATCTAACGGAGGTATTAGACTAGATAGTTATGTTTATACAGTTGAGGCTTTTGAGGAAGCAAAAAAAAAATTAAAAGATAATGGTTACATAAGCTTATCTTTCTACGTTCAAAAGAAAGCACTTGGGGTTAAGATATTTAAAATGTTAAAAAAAGCATTTGATGGTCAAAATCCAATAGTCTACATGAAAAAGTCAGGATCACATATTTCAAAACAAAATGATAAAAATTTAATTGATGGTGAAATATTAGAAGAAGATTTTTTGGAAGGAAAATATACTTTTTTAATTTCAAAAAATCCAAATAAAGTTTTTAAATTTAATGACACAGTTGATTTGGTAAAAGTAAATTTTTTTGATAATGATCAAGAAAAAATAACTATTTCAACTGATGATTGGCCTTTCTTTTACATGCCTACTAAAGTATGGCCTAAATCATATGTGATTATTTTAATCATAATATTTGTTTGTTCATTTTTATTCATTAAAAAAACTGCAACGCTCAATAGAAAAAATTTTTCTATAACATGTTTTTTCTTAGGAGCTGGTTTTATGCTTATAGAAACAAAGGGAATTACAGAAATGGCATTGATTTATGGAAGCACATGGTTTGTAATAACTATTGTTATAGGTTTTGTTTTATTAATGGCATTTCTTGCAAATTTAATAATTATTAAAAATGGTCAGATTAAATCCTCAATAGTATATTTTTTTCTAATTGTTTCTTTGTTATTTGGATATTATTTTACTTTTTTAGACACTAGCAGTTTTAGCTCAATTATTTTGAAGATTATGATTCCAACAATTTTAACTATTCCAATATTCTTTTCTGGTTTAGCTTTTTCAAAAGAATTATCAAATGAAAGACATGTGGGCGTCGCTCTATCATCAAATATTTTAGGAGCAATTTTTGGTGGATTAATTGAATATAATTCAATGTATTTTGGTTTTAAATCACTATACTTGTTGGCAATAATTATGTACTTGATGGGATATTTTTTTTCAAAAGAAAATAAATTTAAATTATTTTAAGTGGATCAAACCACTGACCTCAGACTTATGAGTCTATCTCCATGGACCTTGCCCTCTCACTCTAGAATAATTGCTCCTGTTAATGCTCTCTTTCCTTTCTAGTGATATTGAAGCAAATTAAAGAATATTATTCAAGAACCAATTTCATTAATGCGTTTATGGAACAAATATATCTTCCTGTAAATTTAATTATTAAAAAATTCTTTTGAGGAATACTGTGTTAAGCAGAGTCATATCGACTCATGCTTGTCACACTGGTGTCACACAGTTGAATTAAAATGTATGTTTAATATTAATAACAAAAAAAAATACAGGTTATGACAACTAAGAAAAGTGTGTGTTAGTTAAAAAAGGTTATAAGGTTGAAAACTTAATGGATTTTCCAGGGCATTAAATGGTAGCGGGAAGTGGAATCGAACCACTGACCTCAGGCTTATGAGTCCTGCGCTCTAACCGACTGAGCTACCCCGCCACTTAATTATTGTTGATTTATAATAGTTTTATTTTTTTGTGCAATCAAGTTTTTCTCTATTTTTCCTGCAGACAGCTGTCTTAGAATTTCACCTGCACAACACCCTACTTCACAAATATTTGATAACTTCAAATTATTCTTATTAATTATTTTTAATATTTGTTTTGCTTTCCAGGGTGAATCTTTAGCATGCCAATCACTGTTCTTGCTAAGATATTCGTTATCTTTATATTTATGCGATGTATGATTTATATCACTCATAACAATGATTATATTTAGGGTATTTTTAATCTGTCAAGATGTTATGGGAGCTAAACCTGTTTTAAGTATATCTTGTGTATTTAAAATTATATGTTTTTATTAGAATAGAATTTATACTAATAACTAAGTAAAAAGATAAAAATTTATGATTAAAGCTTAATTTATAAAATCCTAAAAATTAAATATGAATAAAGAGAAAATTTTTACATTAGCTATTGAAAAACATAAAGATGGTAAACTAGACATAGCAAAAAATTTTTATAACGATGTATTAAAAATAGACCCATTTCATGAAAAAACACACAATAATCTTGGATCTATATTTCAAAGTCTGGGCAAATATCCAAAAGCAAAAAACTGTTTTCAAAAAGCAATTCGAATTGATCCAAATTATACAGATGCACATTTTAATCTTGGCATTGTCTTACATCAATTAGATGATCATCAACAAGCAAAAAATTGTTTTGAAAAAGTAATTGAGCTCAATCCAGGTTATGTAGGTGCTTATAGCAATCTTGGCAATGTACATAAAACCTTAAATGAACTTCAAAAAGCAAAAAATTGTTTTGAAAAAGTAATTGAATTAGAGCCAAATAATACCAATGCTCATCATAATCTTGGAGCTACACTTCTTTTATTGGGTGAGGATCAACATGCAAAAAAAAAATTTGAAAAAATAATTGAAATAAATTCAAATTATGCACCCGCATATTGGAATTTATACACATTATCTAAAAATATAGATGAGGCGCTAATGGCATTAAGTAAGTTTGATAAAATCCAAAATAATTTTATTCAATCTAAAATCATGACAAGTGCATTACAAGCTTATAAAGGAAATTTTGATAACTTTAATCATTTACTAGCTTCGGAAGACTCAAATCATGCTTATGTAAGATCAGTAAAATGGGTTTTTTCATTACCAAAATTGCCAAAAATTTTTTTTAATCGATGGGATTTTTTTAACGAAATTATCAAGCTAACCGAAAGCACAAGGCCTTTTTATGAATTTGGTGTTTGGAATGGTGTTTCTTTTAAACACTTAATCAAAACTTTTAAAAAAGGTTTTGGTTTTGACACATTTAGTGGACTTCCAGAATCTTGGGGTGATATAAAAAAAGATACATATAGTAGCTTTGGAGCAATCCCAAATATTGAAGGTGGGTTTTTTATTACTGGCAAATTCGAAGACACACTTCCAGAGTTTTTTTCTAAAGAAAGACCCTTAGCATCCTTAATAAATTTTGATGCAGATTTATACTCATCAACTTTTTGTGCTTTAAGTCATTCAAGGAGGGTTATTGATGATAAGACAGTTTTAGTTTTTGATGAATTTATGATGAATTCAAAATGGGAAGAAGATGAATATAAAGCATTAAATGATTTTTGTAAAAATTTCGGCTTTACATATGAAGTCTTAGCAATTTCATTTAGCTCTAAACAAGTAGCTGTAAAATTAACTAAACTTAACACGTAGTAAATTATTTATTCTCAATCTTTTGAAAATTTATTCAAAATAACCTGTTGAAAGTGATACTTATTTTAAGAAAGTTACAAAAGCTCCCAATAAAACTAATCCCGTAATAACTAAGCTATAAAAAAAGATTTTTTTTTTATTTTCATTTTTTTTATCCATTCGTACTCGGTTCAACAATTTATTGATGTCTACAATTCTCTTTTGATCAATATATTGTAATGGAATAGTTTTTTTTTGAACTTTTTTTTTACTGCTATGTTTTCTATCGTGAAAATAAGTTTTTTGCATAATATTATTTAACCACCAATTATTTAACTCGGCAACTAAAAATTATAAAAATCTAGCTTTTTTTCCTTTTAGAGGAGTGATTTCTAATAGTACTGGGAATTTTTGTTTAGCCACTTCAATATATAGGTCCATTTTTGAAAGTTCTTCATTTGAATGTGATGAACTTACATATCCAAAAGACAGGTTCTTTTTATAATTGAAGGAATAATTCCCAGATGTCGTTCTTCCTATAATCTTATCACCAAGATAAATTGGCTCTTCATGTAATAATAGAGGTGTGCCTGCCTTACTATCCTTAAGTGACAGCATAATAAATCTTCTATTCTGTTTTTGATCTTTTATTTTTAATAAACTTTCTTTACCAATAAAGTTGGTTTCTTTTTTATAGCTTATTGCAAAATTTAACCCTGCCTCGTATTGATTTTCTTCTGGAGAGATATCGTGACCCCAATGTAAAAATCCACTTTCCATTCGCATGGTATCCATAGCATGTGACCCACAATGAGATAAATCATGATTTTTTCCTTCTTTAACAATTAATTGATAAATTTCTTTAGCATCTTTATTCTCTACATAAAGTTCAAATCCTAATTCACCAACATAAGATAATCTTTGGGCCCAAACTTTTTTTGAACCAAGGGTTACAAATTTTCCATAACCAAATTTAAATGTTTCATTGCTAAAATCATCATTTGAAATTTTTGAAATTAAATTTCTACTTTTTGGTCCAAAAATTCCTAAACAAACTAGATCATCAGTAATATCCTTAAATTCTAAATTAGATAATAAATGTTTTAAAATATGCGCTTTATCGTGAGTTCTTGTTGCAGCAGAACTTATTATTCTAAAATGATTTTTATCAATACAAATAACTGTTAAGTCTGTTTCAATTCCTCCGGCCTTATTCAACATTTGTGTATATGTTGATCTACCTATTTCATTTTTAATGTTAGCTGTGCATATTTTTTGTAATTCACTATGTGCTTGCTCTCCTTTTATTTCATATTTTGAAAAGGGAGAGAGCTCATACAAGCCAACATTTGTAATTGTATTTTTTGTTTCAAATTCAACTGAAGGATACCAGTTTTGATAATCAAAACTGTATTTGTATTCTGCTTTTTCATTATTTTTTGCATACCACATAGGTCTTTCGTATTCACCGGATACACCAAAGCATGCTCCTTCTTTTTTTAATTCTTCGTGATAGGGTAATAGCCTTTGATTTCTTGACGTGTTATGCTGTTTATAAGGCCAGTGCATTCCATATAAATCACCAAGAGTTTCTGTTACCCTTTCCATAATAAATTTTTTAGATGAATGAAATTTTTGAAACCTTTTAATATCAAGTGAAAATAAGTCTTCATTCATATAACCGTTAATCATCCATTCAGCAGTAACTCTTCCAGCACCCCCAGAACTTGCAATACCAATACTATTAAATCCACAACACGCAAAAAGATTATTAATTTCTGGAGTTTCTCCTAAAAGATATTGAGTATCTGGTGTAAAAGATTCAGGTCCTGAAAAAAACTTCCTAATTCCAGCAGTTTCTAACATAGGTAATCTTTGAAATGATTTTTCCAAATAAGGTTCAAAATGATCAAAATCATCTGGAAATTCTCCAAATGAAAAGTCCTGTGGCACCACCCCTTTGTCTTTAAAGGCAGGTTTTGCATTGGGTTCAAATATTCCAACTAACATTTTCCCTGCATCTTCTTTTAAATAAAGACAGGAATTATAGTCTCTTAAAACTGGTAAGTTTTTAGGTAATTTATCTAATGGTTCTGTGATTATATAAAAGTGCTCATTTGGATATAACGGAACACTTACGCCAATATCTTCTCCAATTTGCCTCGACCACATTCCAGTTGCAATTACAACGTATTCACAATCAATTTTGCCAAATTTCGTTTGAACACCAACAATTTTTTTGTCTTTAACTAATATTTTTTCTACCGGAGTTTTCTCAAATATCTGGGCCCCTTCCATCTTTGCAGCTTTAGCTAATACATTAGTAACCCCTATAGGATCTGCCTGACCATCTTCTGGCATATAAACTCCACCTAAAATGTCATCATCATTTATAACAGGATAGAGTTCTTTTATTCTTTGTTTATTAACACTCTCAACATTAACATCAAATAATTGTGCAGCTGTTGCCTGTCTTAACAATTCTTGTAATCTTTCAGGTGTACTTGCAACTGTGATTGCTCCATTTTGTTTTAATCCAGTTGATAATCCAGTTTTTTTTTCTAATTCTTTATAAAGATTTAAAGAATACTTTCTAAGACGTGTAATGGTGGACGATGCTCCTAATTGACCAACAAGACCTGCTGCATGCCAAGTTGTTCCTGAAGTTAACTGATCTCTTTCTAATAATACCGTATCTTTCCATCCATATTTTGCGAGGTGATAAGCAACAGAACAGCCAGCAATACCGCCTCCTATAACTACTACTTTTGCTGATTTTGGTAATACGGCTGGCATTTATAATTTAACAGTATTAAAATTTTTAATTACAAACAACTAAATCTCAATGTTCAGCTCTAAACTTTGAGTGACAAGATTTACAGCTACTCCACATATACTTTCCAAGAGTTGCTCTCATATCTTCTGCTTCATCTATAGCTGTTGTTAGTTCAATCATATTGCTTGAAGCTTTTGTCATTAATAAATTAAATTCATCTTTATTTTCCCAAATAGAAGGCAAAGCTTCTGTTTTAAATCCTACTTTTGAATTTTCAGGAAAAAGATCTATTAATCTTTTATAATTGCCACTCATTTCTATCATTAGTTTTTTTGCTTCATCTATATCTCCATTAGAAGCAAGACTATTAACTCTTTTTGCAGTTTTATAATTTTTACTAAAAATAGATTTTCTTTCTTTAATAATCTCTTCCACAGTTTGTTCAGAAAAAGCACTAAAACTATAAAATAATATAAATATAAAAAATAAAGTATTTTTAATTGTTGTCATAATGTGTTTAATTTAAATATGTCTATATTAAATAACAAAACAAAATATGGATTACTTAGTAAATTATTCCATTGGCTAACTGCCGCAGGATTAATAGTTCAAATACCTTTGGGGTTTTATTTAGTAGATTTAGACTTTGATCAATCTAGGGTTGATATAGAAAATTATCATATATTATTTGGATTAATCGTGTTTTATGCAACCCTAATAAGGTTAATTTTTAAATTATTTACACCAACACCCAATTTTAAAGGTAGTACTTTTCTAGGGCAAAAATTTATAGCAAAATTAAATCACTTGATATTATATTTGGCTTTGTTGACGGTCACAGTCTCAGGTATCCTAAAAAAACTATTTAATGGTGAAAACTTAGTTATTTTTTTTAAAAAAATTAATTTAACTTATAATTATGAACTTTCTGAGCAATTTTATTCAATTCATATATTAGCAAATTATGCATTGATTGGATTAATTGCATTGCATATTTTAGCTGCACTGTTTCATAAATTTTTATTAAGAGAAAATATTTTAAAGAGAATTCTTTAAACTTTTGTAAATATTATACATTTGAGTTTATCATTAAATAAAATATTTTTTTTATATTTAAGATTAATCTCATTAATTCCATTAGAAATTTGAAGTGAGCTAAATTTTAATAAAGTGGATATATAACGCTGTTTTATCATCTTTAAATATATGCTTTTTTTAACATTCACTTTAAAATTAAATTTAGTGATGCTTTTTTTTATATTAAGTTGAAGTAGTTTTTTCCAAATAAGGGTATCTCTTTTAAACGACTGGTTAAGTTTTTGTTTCATTAACGAAAATGTAGGAATTTCATTATTTTTTGTATCTAAAGTTAAAATTAAAATGACCCCTCCCACTTCTAAACTGGCGTATGAATAGCTTAATATCTTTTTAATATCTGTTAAATTAAAAAAATGAATAGTTTGTTTAATCAATATTAAATTAAATTTCTTTTGATTATTTCTAAGGTATTTAATTGCATTTGTTTTTTTAAATATAATTCTTTTGTCAAAATCTTTATGATTTTCAATATCAAGTCCAATAGGCTTATTTATTAATTTGAGCTTAGAGGATAATGAGCCAATTATTTTACCACGACCACATCCAATATCTAAAATTTTTGAGTGTTTAGTTAATTTTTTTTGTTTTACCAAAAAATTATTGAAGGACTTAATATATTTTGTAGATGAAATCCAAGTTTTATTATCCCAATTTTTAATACTTAACATTTCTTAATTTAAAACATTTTAACTTATATTCAAATAAAGTATTAGTTATTGATGTTTGATAAATTACATATATTTCTTGGCGCAACTGTTGCGGATGCAGCAGCAAGACCTTTACATTGGGTCTATGACGAAAAAAAACTTAAATCTTATATTAAAGGAAAAAAGAATATTGCTTTCTTTAGGAAAAATAGATCTCCATTCTATTCTATTAAAACAGGCGAAGTTTCTGGATACAACGATGTAGGTCAGGTGATGTTTAAAACATTAACCAAGACAACTAATCATAAAGAAATCATTAAACTTTTTAAAAAGAATATCATCAAAAATTTTGGACCAGGTTCAAGGTACTGGAAAAACTTATCTTTAAGAAAAAAATATAAAAAGATTAAATGGAAAATAGCTATGAAAGGTCCATGGATTCATCAAAATATTTTAGAAACTATCAAAAATATTAAATTAAAAAAAACTATTACAGGTGGTACTAAGGTTAACGAGTCTGATGGGTATTGTGCGAGCCTACCCTTTTATTTTTCAAATAATTCTGACCATAAAACAAAACAAATTATAAGAACTGTTGCTAATGGCAAGATTAGCGAACAATTTGCTTTGGCAAAACTTAAGATTATTGATTTAGCCGATAAAGGAGACAAAGATCCAATTAATAGTTTTTTAAGAAAAAATATTAAAAACAAATATTTTAAAAATGTTATTGAAAACATCAAAAAAGTTAAAAAAATAAAGTCAAAACCACACAATTTTGTTGTAAAGAAATTTGGTAAAGCATGTAGTTATCCAGGTACTTTTAATGGTGCAATACATGCAATCATCACCTCTAAAAATTTTAAAACTGCAGTTATTAAAACAATTAAAGCTGGTGGATGTAATTGTTCTCGTGCTAATTTTGTTGGTGCTTATTTTGCAGCTTACAAAGGCATAAAAGGTATCCCTCAAGATTGGATTAAAAAAACAAATCCTGCTAAATCTATACTGAAGTTTATTGCTTAAATGCAAAACCCCTCAATTAAATACATTTTAAAATTATCTATTCCTATTTTTTTTGCAAATTTAGCCATTCCAATGGTTGGCATTATTGATACTGGTTTAATGGGTAATCTTGGCAATTTATCATACTTATCAGCAACTTCCGTTGCTGCTAATTTATTTTCTATGATTTTTTGGAGCTTTGGTTTTTTAAGAATGGGAACTGTTGGTTTAGTTTCACAAGCTTATGGTAAAGAAGATTACACAGAAATATTTAATATTGTTGTTCGAAATTTAGTTTTTGTTTTGCTAATTTCATTGATCTTAATTTTATTACAAAGTTATATATTCAATCTAAGTGTGGGTATCTTTAATTTATCAGACACTACTAAGCAATTTTATCAGGATTACTTTCAAATAAGAATTTATTCAGCGCCTGGTGAGTTAACACTTTACATTATAACTGGTTTATTTGTTGGATTACAAAAGACCAAAATCTCAAGTTTAGCCGTTGGTCTTTTTTCAATTCTAAATATAATTTTAAGTATTATTTTAGTTTCAAAATTTAATTTAAATATTAAAGGGGTTGCCTATGGGACTTTATTCTCAGCACTTTTAATATCCACAACTTTTCTAATTTATACATTTTGGTATTTAAATAAGATGTCTAAAATCAATATCAATATTAGTAAATTAATAGATCTTAATAAACTTAAAAACATTTTTAATATTAATCTAAACATATTTATTAGAACTATATTATTAACCTTTTCATTTTTTTGGTTTACTTATCTTGGCAGTCAGATTGGGGAAGACTATATTGCGGCAAATGCCATCTTGATTAACTTAGTTTTTTTGTCTGCTTTCATTCTTGATGCTTATGCATTTTCAACTGAGGGTATGGTTGGTTATTCCTTGGGTAAAAAAGATATAAATTTATTTAAAAAGATTGTTAAAAACTCTTTTATTTTAAGCGCACTTACTGGATTAATTATTTCAATAATTTATTTTTTTATTAACAAATACGTCATTACATTAATGTCTGATATTGAAAGTATTAGAAATCTAAGTTCGTCTTATGCTGTATGGCTTATACTTATGCCCTTCATTTCATCATTTTGTTATCAATTTGATGGAATATTTATTGGTGCATCACAAACAAAAGAACTTAGAAATGCGATGATTTTCTCAGTATTTTCTTATTTATTAATATCTTTATATTTAACAAAAATAATGGGCAATACTGGAATATGGATTTCCTTGTGTTTGTTCATGGTGTTAAGAGCATTATCTCTATTTTATTATTTAGACAAAATTTATTTAAGATTTGGTACTATTAAATAGATTCTACTATTCTCAATATAATGATAATGTATTCAAATGTTATTTCGTCAATTATTTGACAAGAGTTCAAGTACCTACACTTATTTAATTGCTTCCGCTAAAGGTAGGGAGGCTTTAATCATTGATCCTGTATTAGAAAATGTTGAAAGATATATACAGCTATTAAAAGAGTTAGATTTAAAATTAGTAAAAGTAATAGATACACACATACATGCAGATCATATCTCGGGGATTGCAGAACTAAGAGATCAAACAAATTGTGTAACAATTATGGGTGATAAAACACCAGCAGATGTTGTATCTATGCAAGTATCAGATGAAGAATTAATCAAAATTGATGGTCTAGAATTTAGAGCTTTATTCACACCAGGTCATACATCAGAAAGTTTTAGTTTCTTAATGAATGATAGGGTTTTTACTGGTGATACACTATTGATTAGAGGAACTGGAAGAACTGATTTTCAAAATGGTGATCCACGAGATTCTTATAATTCTATTTTTAATAAATTATTAAAATTACCTGATGAAACCTTGGTGTATCCAGCTCATGATTATAAAGGAGATACTGTAAGTACCATTTTAGAAGAAAAAAAATTTAACCCACGGCTGCAAGTAAAGTCAGTTAATGAATATATGAAAATTATGAATAATCTTAATTTACCTGACCCTAAATTAATGGATGTAGCAGTTCCTAATAATTTAAAACTTGGAATAGATCTTGATAAACAAAAAGTTAATAACGGAATTGAACCTAATGAGTTTAAAAATTGTTTATTAGAAAAAGATATAATTTTAATAGATCTTAGAGAGCAAAATGAACTAGATAAAATTGGAAAGATTAAAAATAGTACAAGAGTTTCTTTCCCAGAAATTAATGATTACTTAAATAAAAATAAAACTAAATTACAGAATAAGAAAATTTTGTTTTATTGTGCTATTGGTCAAAGATCTACTCTGGCAGTACAAATATCAAAGTCTTATCAATATAATAAATGCTTACATTTAATTGGTGGTCTAAAAAACTGGAAACAAGCTGGTTTAGAATTGATTAAATAAATTTAATTATGAATGTATTTATAATTTTATCATTACTTGTAATTGTAATTGGGATTATCCTATTAGTGGCTTCTCCATCAGTATTATTTAAATTAAACTGGAAAGAAAAAACAGGAAAAGACAAAATCCTCATGTTCTTGTTTTATGGTATTTTGGTTTATATAATAAATATAATTTTTTGGATCTTCAAATAATTATTAATAGGCTTTATTATTCGAGATTAAGATTTTATTAATTCGTAAATTTTAGCTTTATCCATTTGGCCAATGCTTCTCTGTACTTCTTTATTATTTTTATAAACAACAATAGTAGTCCAATAATCAATACCTAATTGTTTTGCTATATCTTTATCTTTGGTTTGCTCAAAACTCAAAAAAAGAACATTTTTAAATTCTTTTTCAGCTTGATCTAGAATTTTTATCTGTGCTTTACAAGTTGTACAAGTTTCATTCCAAGAATTAATAACAACTGTTTTTCCTTCAAGTTGAGCTTTTTGAAAAATTTCATTATTAAAAGTTGTGCTTTTATCGACCGCAAAAGCTTTAATTGTAAATAATGCAAAAATTATAATTAATATTTTTTTCATGTTTTAATCATATGTCTTAAAAGTTCGATTAACAAGAATATGATTTTATTTTATAACCCCAATCTTTTTTTGTCTTGAAATAATAATTAATCCACTAATAACAATTATTAAAGCTCCTATATAAGTATTAGTTAATGGCACCTCATCAAATAAAAAATATCCATATAATATTCCCCATAAAATAACTGAATATCTAAATGTTGATGTGACAGAAACTAGTGCGATTTTGATTGTTGCTATTGAAAAAATGTAGCCTAGGGATAGAAAAAAAGCAGCAATAAATAAAATAAATATATCCTTTAAACTAAAATCATAAAATTTATAAATACTTAACAAGCCAAAAAGAGCTGTAACAACAAAACAGGTCATAAATGCAATTTGTAGACTGGGATAATCTTTTTTAAAATTTTTTGTATACATGTCTCTAATCGAAAGCATAATTGCTGCAATTATAGGAAAGATAAAATAATAACTAGTCTCTAATTTTCCAGGATTAATTACCACCACCACACCAACAAAACCCAATAACACTGCACTCCATCTTCTCCATCTAACTTTTTCTCTTAAAAATATTGCACTAAATGCAGTTAATAAAATTGGTGCCATGCTTAATAAAATATAAACATTTGCAAAGGGTAATAGAGCAATACCAATGAAAAAAAATAAAGCTGCTAAGGATTCTAAAATGCCTCTCACTCTCAATTCATTCGAAGTAAAGATTAATTTAAAATTAAGTTCTTTCTTAATATAAAGAAATAATAAAATGAAAAGTAATGTAAAAATACCCCTAATAAAAATGATCTGGTTTAAAACAAATATCTCATCATAGTTTTCGTAAATAACTTTTACAAAAGCATCATTTGTTGCAAATGAGAATTGACATAAAAGCATGTAAAATATGCCAAGTAAATCGTTGCTAACTTTAAATTTATTAAACATGAGGGGTTTAATTATAAGTTTTTCTATTGGTAATATACAAAAATCAAAAACCAATAAGAAATAAGTCCCACAAATATTGTGGCAATAATACTTCGACTAAAATAACCAATAATTATTGCAAATATAGAAGCTAATATTTTTGGATTATTTTCAATATCTATTGCGCCTGCACTATCTAGAAATATTGGTGGAAAGATTATTGCAGGAAAAATTGCAGAAGGTACATAAGAAAGTATTTTTTTTGTCTTATCGTTTAATATGTCCTCTTTTAATAAAAAAATCATAGAAAACCTTGTTAGATAAGTAATAATTCCACAATAAATAATTGTCGACCAATGCATTAATTTTTCTTTAAAGTTATCAAGGTTAATAATGTAGCCACTAGTAAAGCAGCTATGGCTGCAACGATAATATATGCTTGAAATGGTATTGTATTGTAGCCAATAGTTGCAACAATGCCTGATACCAACATCACAATAATATTTTTAAATTTTCTAAAATCATTAATTAACAAGGCCAAAAAGGTTAAAGAAATAGTAAAACTTAAACCTAACTCTTCAGGTATAACTGATCCTAGAACAATACCTAACACTGTTGATATTTGCCAAACTATCCAACAGGTAAAGCCAGCACCTAATAAGTGGTAATGTTTAAATTCATTTTCTTTATTCTTCTTAAAATAAGTATTTGAGACAGCAAATGCTTGATCAATTAATACGTAAGACAAAATTATTTTCCACGTTAATTTTAAATGAGATAAATATTCTGAAAAAACTGCCCCATATAATAAGTGTCTAGAATTTACCGCACCAACAGAAGTTATTGCAACTAAAGATGAAGCTCCGCCTAAAAATAACTGAAGTAAAACTATTTGAGAGGCTCCACCAAAAATTATAATAGACATTCCAAATGTCATGTACGCTCCCAAACCTAATTCCATACCAATAACACCATAAATAATTCCAAATGGAACCACAGGTATCATTAAAGGACTTACGTCAATTATTCCTCTAGATAAGGTTTTTAATCTATCATTCATTTTAAGTTAAGTTTTGTATTAGAAACAAACTATATGATCAATATTAATTGGTCTCTTGATGCCAAATTTTTCATCTACTTGGTGCTGATGAATATGGTGAGAGTGTACAAATACAGGAATTAATTTATTACTCATAGTTTTAAGAGTATAGATAAAATTTGTTCCTCTAAATTTTCTATCAACTACTTCTAATTTTAAATTACTCTGATCGTCATGTTCCAGATCTTCTGGTTGTAATAAAAGTTGAACTTCAGATCCTTTTGGGTAATGTTTTATAAAATCACCAGTTATTGTACCTAAGTCAGCACTCTCTAAACTGTTTTCACCGGTAACTTTTGCTGGAATTAAAATTCCTCTATTCAAAAAGTTAACCACCTCTACAGAATTTGGAAAATGATAAACATTATACGGATCATCAAATTGTTTTAATTGTTCATCAAGAATTATCCCACATTTTGTACCCAAGTAAAAAGCTTCATACGAGTCATGTGTAACGATGATTGTTGTTATTTTTTGTTCAGTTAAAATTTGTTTCAACTTAACTTGAATTTCTTCTTTAAAACTTTGATCTACATTTGATAAAGGTTCATCTAATAATAATAAGTCTGGGTTAGATAATAAAGATCTGGCTAAAGAAGCTCTTTGCGCTTCACCAGAACTTATTTGATGTGGAAATTTATCAACTACATGATCAATATGTAGAAATTTAATTATCTCATTTATATTTAATCCTTTTTTCTTCTTTTTATTTCTCTCTGCACCAAATTTTATATTTTCTAAAACATTATAATGAGGGAAAAGTGAGTTATCTTGAAAGGCCATTGATATGTTTCTATCTTCAGGTTCCACATGGACATCTTTAGAGGAAAGTAATTTATTCTTTAATTTAATTTTTCCAGAATTAATTTTCTCTAAACCAGCAATCGTTCTAAGAATTGTAGTTTTACCAATTCCAGATGGACCCAATAAACAGATAATGTCTCCCTGATTTTCAATAGTTAATGAGACATTGCTTACTTTGTTTTGTGCACTAGCAGCAAATGTTACATTATCAATTT
Source organism: Candidatus Pelagibacter sp. uisw_138 (assembly GCF_059512485.2). Taxonomy (NCBI): domain Bacteria; kingdom Pseudomonadati; phylum Pseudomonadota; class Alphaproteobacteria; order Candidatus Pelagibacterales; family Candidatus Pelagibacteraceae; genus Candidatus Pelagibacter; species Candidatus Pelagibacter sp. uisw_138. The sequence continues at coordinate 874,436 of NZ_CM183453.2, forward strand.
CTAGAAAATTTTTTGTCATAATTTTAGTCTTTAAGAATATATTTAGATGTAATTAATATAAAGAAACTTGCAATAATTATAAGAAATAATGATGGGGCTGCTGCGGCCTCTAATAAATCCTGAGAAGCATAGATATATGCCTTTGTTGCAAAAGTTTCAAAATTAAATGGTCTCATAATTAGCGTAATTGGTAACTCTTTAATGATTTCAATGGCTAACAAAATTCCTATCAGTAAAATTGAGTTTTTTAGATATGGGACATGTATATTTTTGAAAGTCTTGAATTTAGAATATCCAAGCAGATATGCGCCTTCATCAATGGAATAATTAATTTTTAAATATCCTGATTTAATTCCATTGCTTGCTAATGAATAAAATCTAATAAAATATACCAAAACTAGGCCAAGAATAGAGCCTATAAAAATTGGCTTTATACTTTTCATTTCAAATTGACCTAGAATACTGCTGTCAAACCATGAGATAAAGGTAATGAATGCTACCGCTAAAATAATCCCTGGTATTGCATATCCTGATATTGAAAATGTAGTTAGTGCTTCTAAAAATTTACTTTTAGAAACTCTATTCCCATAATTTGAAATAAAAGCTAAGGCAATTAACAAACAGCTAGATAAAATTACTAAAATTATAGTATTTGAAAATAAGTTAATTAAATCCAAATCAGCCAAATGTTTTGGAAAAATAATTGTCCAATAAAGCATTTGCAGAACAGGAAATAAAAAACTTATAGAAAAAACTAACATGCAAAAAGAAAATGCTAAAAATGATTTATATCCACTTAAATTGATAACTGATTTAGATTTAAATCCACCCTTAGAAGATGTGTGATACTGGGCTTTTTTTCTTGAAAAATTTTCCAAAATAAACAATCCAAGAATAAAAATTAATAGGTAAAATGATAATCTGTTAGCAAGAGTAAGATCATCAAAAGAAATCCAAGCATTATAAATTCCTGTAGTAAAAGTAGATATGCCAAAAAAAGATACAGATCCGAAATCTGATAAAGTTTCCATTGCAACTAACGACAGACCAGCAACGATAGCAGGTCTTGCGGAAGGGAGTATTATTTTAAAAAAAGATTTTTTTTTAGAAAAGCCAAGATTTTTTCCAAGTTCTATTAAATTTTGTGACTGATAGTGAAATGATGTTCTGGTTAAAACATAAACATAACCAAATAATGAAAATGATATTGAAATTATAGCACCAGTCATTCCATCAAATTTAGGAATATGAGAATTATAATTCCCTTCTCCAAATAAATTTTTTAAAATTGAAAAAGCTGTTCCATAATTTTCAAAAAAAGCAGTTAAGGAATACGCATAAATATACGCTGGAACAGCAAAAGATAAGATCAAAGACCATTTAAAGAAATTTACACCTGGAAAATTATAAAATGAAACTAAGTAAGCACATCCAACACCAATTATAAATGTTAAAAATAAAACACCTATTAAAAGTACTAAGGAATTATAAATGTAATCGTAAAGAAAAGTATTCTTTAAAATTAAACTATAGTTTCCGGTGGTTTCAAAAAAACTACTGAATACTGTTAGAATTGGAGCTGCCACTACTAAAGAAATAAGTAGAGATGCTGCATACCAAATATTTATTTTTCCAAATCCCATATTTTATATTACCTTAATAATTATTTTTAAGAAACTTCCCTTGTTAACAAGGGAAGTCAATACCAACTCTAAAACCAATTTGAGAGAGAGATTATAGAGCTAATTCTTAAAAATTTCTTATACGCTTTAAGTTTTCAGCTTTTATTGTTTAGATAGATATTCTATGCAGTTTTCAGGTGTTGTTTGTTCATATGGATCAGGATCACTTCCATCATTATTCATACCGTCTTCTTGCCACCATTTTTCAACTATTCCATCATTAATAATCGTACAATATCTCCAGCTTCTTTGGCCAAAACCAACATGCTTTTTGTCAACTAACATGCCCATTGCCCTTGTAAAATCAGCATTTCCATCTGGTAATACCTTAACTTTTCTCAATTTGTGTTGATCAGCCCAAGCATTCATAACAAAGCCATCATTAACACTAATGCAATAAACTTCATTAATACCTAAACTTAATAATTTATCATAATTTTCTTCAAATCCTGGTAATTGTTTTTCAGAACATACCGGTGTAAATGCGCCTGGTAATGAAAATAGTATTACCTTTTTATCTTTGAATATATCTTCAGTACTAACATCAACCCACTTTCCAATTTTTCTTGTTTTCAAAACTATGTTTGAACATTTTTTTCCTTCTATCATTCTATTCCTATTATTTTTTAAGTGTTTGTTTAATTGAACTACTTGCATTTGAATTTTTTAGTGCTCATAGTTAAATTAGGTAGGGTAAATACCTTTTGTAGAGCTATGAGCACAATCATTAAAAAGAAAATTATGTATTAAAAGAAGAGAGGATATGTGCAACCTCTTTATCTTTAATATCTGATAATTTTCTATTATTTATTTTTCTATTGATTTTTTCACACTCTGCTGCACATGGATCACAAGCCTTCAGAGATTGAGACCCATATATGTCAGTAGATTTATCTAAATCAATATTAAATAAATTCTTTTTCACTAACTTGTTATTTCCAACTTGCAGCCAACATACACTCTAGTGCTGTAGCTTGTTGTTTTCCATAATTAGCAACTTTAGTTTCTAAATCTTGATTGTATCCAAGACCCATTTGTTTAACTAATGCATGAGGTTCAACACCATCAATCATTGGATATTCAAATGTATTATTAACTATGTGTTCTTGCGCTTCTTTAGTTAATAAAAACTCAAGTAATTTTTTTGCATTATCAGCGTTAGGAGCACTTTTTAAAACACCGCCCCCACTAATATTCATGTGAGTTCCTCTATCTCCTTGGTTAGGAAAAAATGGTAAAACTTTTTTAGCAGCTGCTTGTTGTTCAGCACCTTTCTTTCCAGATAGCATCAAAGCATAGTAGTATGTGTTAGCTACTGCTAGATCAGCTTCACCTGCAGCTACAGCTAAAATTTGAGCTCTATCATTTCCTTTAGAGTCTCTAGCCATGTTAGCCACAACACCTTTTGCCCAAGAACAAGTTGCTGCTTTACCATTGTTTTTTACTAATGATGCAACAAGAGATTGGTTGTAGATATTGTTAGATTTTCTTATAACAACTCTACCTTTCCATTTTGGATCAGCAAGACCTTCGTAAGTCATACCGTTAAGCTCATTTGCATTTACTCTTTCAGGTGAGTAATACATAATTCTTGCTCTCTTAGCTATTCCAGTCCATTTAGCAGTTCTAAAGTTTGCCGGTACAGCAGCTTTGATTGCAGCAGTCATAGAATTTTGGAACATTCCTTTTGCAGCGAAAGCTCCTAATCTTCCTGCGTCAGCAGTAATATAAAGGTCAGCCTTTGAATCAGCACCTTCTTCAGTTATTCTTTTTTGAAGAGCTTTATCTTTACCAGATACAACGTTTACTTTAATTCCAGTTTTAGCTGTAAATTTTTCGTAAAGTTGAATATCTGAATCGTAATGTCTTGCACTGAATACATTAACTTCAGCAGCAAACGTCATGTTTGCAAATAAAGCCATAAAAAATGCAATAATTGTAAGTTTTTTCATCATTATTTCCCGTTTTTATTGGTTATTTAGTTTGGAATGCTTATTATTAGCATTGCGAATGATTATCAATCGCATCAATTGTCGCAGTTTGTAAAGCTTAATTAGGATAATATCTGAATAAGCAAATTACTTAAAAAAGACAGAGATATAACAAAAGCTGTAAAAAAATTACAATACATTAAAGTAACTGTGCGATTTCTAGTCCTTCTTTTTCTTACAAAGGGCTTATCATCAAGATCTGAAATATCTCTTTCACCAACAACTTTATAATCATAAGTCCAACGCCAAATAGAATTACCAAATCTTTTATCACTATTATTGTAATAAATAATCCAGGCAACAATATATCGATGAGAAATGTAGAAAATGATTAAAAGTATTCCACTTAAGATCATTTAAATATTAGAACACATTTAAAGTTTAAGTAAAGACTAATTAAAATTGTTCAGATTCTGTAGAGCCTGCCATAGCAGTTGTAGAGCTTTTTCCACTACTTATAGTGTTTGAAACTGCATCAAAGTAAGATGTCCCAACTTCTCTTTGGTGTTTAACACTTGTGTAACCATCCTTCTCTCTAGCAAACTCAAGCTCTTGGATTTTAGAATAAGCAGTCATACCTTCTGTTTTATATTTTTCCGCAAGTTCAAAAATTGCAATATTTTGAGTGTGAAATCCTGCAAGTGTAATAAATTGAAACTTATAACCCATCTCACTAATCTTTTGTTGGAATGTTGCAATCTCAGCATCTGATAAATGCTTTTTCCAATTGAACGAGGGAGAACAGTTGTAAGCTAATAATTTTCCAGGAAACTTTTCATGAATTGCATCTGCAAACTTTTTTGCTTCCTCAAGATTTGGTGTTGCAGTTTCACACCAGATTAAATCTGAATAAGGTGCGTAGGCTAAACCTCTTGAGATAGCCTGCTCAATTCCATGCTTAACATAATAAAAACCCTCTGGAGATCTTTCACCTGTTAAAAAAGGTTTATCATTTTCATCAAAGTCATTGGTAATCAGTTTTGCAGCATTAGCATCAGTTCTTGCTAAAATTATCAAAGGTACATCTGCAATATCGGCAGCAAGTCTTGCAGCTTTTAAATTTTTAATCATAGTACCAGTTGGAACTAAAACTTTTCCACCCATGTGACCACATTTTTTTTCACTAGCTAATTGATCTTCAAAGTGAACTCCAGCAGCTCCTGCTTTAATAAATTTTTTTGTTAATTCAAAAACATTTAACGGACCACCAAATCCTGCTTCACCATCTGCAATAATTGGTAGCATATAATCTGTTCTATCTTTTGATTGCATATCACCATCTTGTAATTCCATATGTTGAATTTGATCTGCTCTTATTAAAGCATTGTTCATCGACTCAACTAATTTTGGAGCACTATCATATGGGTATAGAGATTGATCGGGATACATTTCACCAGCAGTGTTTGCATCAGCTGCTACTTGCCATCCACTTAAATAAATTGCTTTTAATCCAGCTTTAGCATGTTGAATAGCGTGATTTCCAGAAAGTGAACCCAATGTATTAATATAATTTTCTGAATTTAACAGATCCCATAATTTTTTAGATTGATGTTTACACATCGAATATTCAATTTTGATAGAACCTCTTAATCGTTCTACTTCTTCTGGAGTGTAATCTTTTTTAATTCCTAAGAATCTTTTTAAATCGTATGAAACTTTAGCTTCTGAGCTCATAGGTAGGTCTTTCTACATTATGTATTAAGAAAATTAAATCGTGTATAAATTAACAGTAAGAGGACTTATTTTTTTTCACTAAATTCTTGAGTGAATTCATTCATCCCACTAGAACCCCAATCACAATGATCGTCTCTTAGGTAAATACCTGATTGACTGAATTGATTCTGATTGTTGTTATCGTTAATTTCTCTTTGATTTTTTTGGTTTTTATTTATGTTTTTATCATTCATGTAAACTTTATAATTTACAAAATTTACAAAATCTAATAAAATCGTTAAAAACCTTGTAAAACAAAGAAACTTATTGTAAATTTAAATTTACAAAATTTACAAATAGAGCTTATGAGTCAAATTGATTTAAAAATTGGTCCAAAAATAAAGGCTTTTAGAAGACAGTTAGGACTGCAAGCTAACAAACTTTCAGAAGAACTGGGTATTTCTCCAAGCTATTTAAACTTAATTGAAAGTGGAAAAAGAAAAATAGATGGAGATTTATTACTTAAGGTTTGTGAAAAATTAAATATCCAACTCTCAGACTTAACATCAAAATCAGATGTTAATTTAGAAAATACTATTTCAGAAATTCTAGATGATAAATTATTTGAAGACCTGGATATTCTTGGTCCTGAAGTTAAAGACCTTGTCGGAACAAACCCAAAGATAGGTAGGGCCCTTGTTAGGTTGGGAGATATTCTTAAAAAGAAAGATCACGAACTAATTAATAAAATAGAAAAAATATCAGGTAAGATAGTTGATAATAGAAAAAACTCTTTTCCAGGAGAGGTAATATCTGACTTCCTTCAAGAACATAAAAACTATTTTCCAAAATTAGAAGAGTTTGCAAATAAAGTTTTTGATAAAATTCAAAAAAATAATAGAACTCGATATATTGCCTTATGTGAATATTTAAATAAAGAATATTCAATTACAGTTAAAGATATTTTACCAGAAGAAGGAAAACCTTTTTCTAAGATTTATAATAAAAATAAAAAAGAACTTCTATTAAGCGATTATAGTTCTTTGGAAACAAAGAAGCTTCATGCAGCAGCTCAGATTGCACAAGAAGGTGCAATGAAAGATATTGATAATTATCTATCTAAATTTTCTTTTCCTTCAGAAGAGTCTGAAAAGTTAACTAAGGTTGCTTTATTAAATTATTGTGGTGCAGCAATTTTAATGCCCTACAAACCTTTTCATGCTGAATGTAAAAAATTAAAATATGACTTAGAGTTATTACAAAATACATTTGCAACTTCCTTTGAACAAGTTGCTCACCGTGTAACATGCTTACAAGATCCAAAATTACCTGGAATTCCTTTTCACATGCTAAGAGTTGACATGGCAGGAAATATCTCAAAAAGATTTTCATTATCAGGAATTGATATACCAAGATATGGCGGTGCATGTCCTAGATGGAATGTTTATTCAGCATTCACGCGACCTGGTGTAATTCAAGCAGCTGTTAGTAAAATGACCAATGGTGAAAAATATGTTTGTATTGCAAGAACAGTTGAAAAAGGTGTAGGACGTTTTGGTCAATCAAAAAGTATATTATCAATTGGTCTTGGTTGTGATGCAAAATACGCAAAAGACTTTGTGTACACTGAAAATATTAATGTTAGTGACAAAACGACTGAAATACCTATCGGTGTATCTTGCAGAACTTGTGATAGATTAGATTGTCCACAAAGAGCTTTTCCACCTTTACATAAAAAATTTGATGTGGATATTAATTCTAGAGGTGTTTCAGTTTATGTAAATGATAATTCTAATTAACTAAGACTTCCAATCACCAATTTTACTAAACAAAAAGTTCCTAAAAGCAGTAATTCTTGCAGTGTTCTTAAGTGATTGAGGGTAGACAAAGTGAGCCTCTGTTATGGGCCCTTCTGAATTAGGAAGTACTTTTATTACATTGTTTGAATTTGAAACTAAATATTCAGGAAGTGCTGCTAGACCTACACCAGCTTCAACGGCTAAAAGTAAACCCATAACACTATTAACTTTCATTACTGGTTTTCTTTTTTTAGCATCTTTAATTCCAAGTTTTAAAGCCCAATCTGGATCGTAGACAGGAGATGGTGCTCCTTTACCAAATGAAATGAATTTATGTTTATTTAGGTCTGTGATTGTTTTTGGCATCCCATATTTTTCTAAATATTTATTAGATCCATAAATATAGTATTTAATATCTACTAATTTTTTTTGAATATAGTTAAGCTGCTTAGGTCTTCTCATAAAAATACCTATATCTGCCTGTCTAGTACTTAAGTCTAATTCCTTATCATCAAAAATTAATTCAATTTCAATTTCTGGATTTAAAGTCATAAACTCTTGAATACGAGGTGTTAGCCAGTGAGTACCAAAACTTCTAACAGTTGTAATTGTTAGTTTACCAGTTGGTTTATTTTTTTGATCTCCCAGTGTAGATTCAACCTCTTTTAGTTTGCTGATTACATCGTGAGCTGTCTTAAATAAATATTCACCATTTTCAGTTAAAGTAAGACCTCTTGCGTGTCTCTCGAAGAGTTGTACTTTAAGATCCAGTTCTAATGATTGAATTTGTCTGCTTATTGCAGACTGACTTAAGTTTAAGTTTATTGTTGCATTAGTAAAGCTGCCTGCTTCTGCAACTGCATGGAATATTTTTAATTTATCCCAATCCATCTATTTATTTAAATCTACCAAAACTCTTCCTGAAATTTCACCCTTTAAAATTTTTGGATATGTTTCTAATAATTCGTCTAAACTTACTGTTAAGATTGATTTTTCAAGAACTTCAAAATCAACAAGCTTTGCTGCTTCTGCCCAAATAAATTCTCTTCTTTTAATACTACAATTTGCTGAATCCATTCCCCAAACTTTAATTCCCCTTAGCATGAATGGTAATAAATTTGTATTTAGTTCATTACTATTTGCATTACCACAAACAGCTATAATTCCATTTGATCTAGTTTGAGCTATTGCATTAGCTAAAATTTTACCTCCTACGGTATCAACAACACCATCCCACAATCCTTTATCAATAGGTCTTGGATCTTTGTCAAAATCAGCTCTATTAACAACATTTTTTGCTCCTAACGATTTTAAATAATCTGTTTTAGAATCTTTTCCTGTAACAGCTGTTACATTGTATCCTAATTTAGTAAGAGCCATTACCGCTACACTTCCTACCCCACCAGTAGCTCCAGTAACTAATACATCATTTACTTTATCGCCTAATAAAATTTCTTCTCTAGCTTGAATAGCAAAAGCACTCATTAAAGATGTAAAACCAGCTGTTCCCAACATCATAGCCTGTTTGCTAGTTAGGTTTGAAGGTCTCTTAACTAAAAAATCAGCATTAACTTTTGCTATCTGAGAGTATCCACCAAAAAAAGCTTCTCCAACTCTCCATCCAGTTAAAATTATTTCATCACCAGTTTTAAATTTTTGATTTTCACTTTCAAGAACGGTACCAGAAAAATCTATGCCTGGAATATGTGGAAATTCTTTAACAAGACGACCACCATTTTTCAGAATCATTCCATCTTTATAGTTTAAATCTGAATAATCTACTTTTACAGTAACATCACCATGCTTTAAAAATGATTTATCTATTGACTTTACTTCTCGGGTAAAATTTTCACCTTCTTGATTAATAATTAGTGCTTTAAAATTATCTGACATGTTATTTCCTCCTTGCGAGAATTACTTACTAATAAATCTTAAGTATCTATTTTGAACACCAAGGTCTTCTTTAAATTGTCCTAAGAAATAATTTGTAACTGTTGTTGCAGTTTCTTTCTTAATACCCCTCATAGTCATACATTGATGAGTTGAGTCTATTGTGACTGCTACACCTTTTGCATCTAAAGACTCCATTATTGTTTTAGCAATTTGCATCGTAAGTCTCTCTTGAGTTTGTAACCTTTTTGAAAAGACTTCTACTACTCTTGCAAGCTTACTTAGACCCACAACTCTTTCGTTTGGAATGTATGCAACATGTGCAATTCCAATAATTGGAGCCATATGATGTTCACAATGACTTTGTACAGAAACATTTTTTTGCACAACCATATCATCATAACCTTCAACATCCCCAAAAGTCTTATCTAAAATTTTATTAGGGTCTTCTGAGTATCCATTAAAATATTCTTTATATGCTTTAACAACTCTTTTAGGGGTTTCTAATAATCCTTCTCTGCTAGGATCTTCACCCATCCAAGTTAAAATAGTTTTAAAAGCCTCTTCAGCTTCTTTGTCAGAAACTTTTTTGGTGTCTAAAATTTTGCTATCTGTCTCTTCTACTAATTTCATAAGGCAAGTTTATACAGTAAATCGTTGTTTTTAAAATATTTAATATATTGTTCAATATGCTACATAATCACCTAGATATGTTTAAAAAAAGAGAAAATATAGTCGAAATTGAAGAGGGAAAACTCCTTTCACCAAAATTTGATAATGACGGGTTAATTCCAGTCATCACTATGTGCTCAAAAACTAAAGATGTTTTAATGCATGGATACATGAATGTTGAGGCTTTTAAAAAAACTATTGAAACTAAAGAAGCTCATTACTTTAGTAGATCTAGACAGCAAATCTGGCACAAAGGTAAAACTAGTGGCTTCACTCAAAAAGTAAAAGAAATTAGAATTGATGACGATCAAGACTCAATCTGGTTAACTGTAGATATTGGTGATGGTTCAAGCTGTCACGTAGGTTATCGATCATGTTTTTATAGATCCATTCCACTTGGTCCAATTGAAAATGGTAGAGAAGTTGAAATGAAGTTTGAAGAAAAAGAAAAATCTTTTGACCCTGAAGTTGTTTACAAAGGCCAACCAAATCCTACAAAAATATAATGAGTGATAATCAAAAAAATGTTCTAGGTGAAGATCTAGAGGAATGTTCTAACGATCCTTTAACGGGATGGCATCGTGATGGTTGTTGCAGCACTGATGAAAATGATCATGGTGTTCACACAGTTTGTGCAAAAGTTACAACAGAATTCTTAGAATGGTGTAAAGAAGCTGGCAACGATTTAATAACCCCTCATCCTGAGTTTGGGTTTCCAGGACTAAAAGCTGGAGATGGTTGGTGTGTTTGTGCTAGTTGGTATGCAAGAGCTGCTGATGCTGGGAAACCTTGTCCTGTTTATTTAAAAAGAACACATGAAAAAACTTTAAAGCTTGTTTCTATGGAAGTTTTAAAGAAGAATGCTATTGATTTATCTTAGTTAATTATAAACTTTAAATCATTTACTTGAAAAACCTAAAATGAACTAATAAGTTTTAGCAATGGAAATAGCCACGAAAATAGCCCCATTAGCTTTGGCTCTTATAATGTTGGGGCTTGGATTGAGTTTGACTATTCAAGATTTTATAAGAGTAGTTAAAATTCCAAAAGATTTTTTAGTTGGTTTTATTTCTCAGTTAGTTTTGCTACCAGTCGTTGCTCTTTCTTTAGCATTACTATTAAACCTGTCAGCAGAACTTGCTGTTGGGTTGATGCTAATTGCATGTGCGCCTGGTGGTGTTACATCAAATGTAATTACTAAATTTGCTGATGGTGACGTTGCACTTTCAATATCACTGACTGCAGTTGTTAGTTTGATTAGTATTGTTTCTGTTCCATTTATAATGTTTACGTCTATTAATTTTTTTGAAATAAGTGTTATTAAAGAAATATCAATGACTGGCATTGCTTTAAAAATGTTTCTTGTTGTTACAGTTCCAGTAATAATTGGAATGATAATTAGGCATTTTGCTAAAAATTTTGTTGATAATCAAGCTTCTTTAATTCAAAAAATTTCAGTAATGTTATTTGCGTTGGTATTTGCTGCTATCTATATAGAGGAGTGGGATAATATTATTTCTTATATTGTGAATGCAGGTTTGGCTGTTTTAATCTTAAACTTAACAATGATGATTTTAGGATTTTTTATTGCAAAATACTTTGCATCCGGAGTTGCACAACAAAGAAGTATTTCAATAGAGTGTGGGCTTCAAAATGGAACTTTAGCACTTTTTGTTGGAACACAGATATTTGGAGAAAGTATAACTGTTTTCATTTTACCAACAGCTGCTTATGCTTTAATAATGATGATAACTTCGATAGTTTTTGTATTTGTTGTTAAAAAAAATACTTAGATTTTAATTATTTTTTTCTATTAAACTCAAATTATAAATACGTTCAGCAAATTTAGATAGATTAATAAAAGTATTTTTTTGAGCTGCTAATATTTTTTTTTGATGAACCGCTCTATTAGTTGAATAATGTTTTTTACTATCTATCGTCAAAAATTTTTCTTTAATCAGTTTATTTAATTTTCTAATAACTGTAGCTCTTGGTATGCCTGTTATATCTGAAATTGACATTGCATTAATGCCTGAAAATTCTTGTTTATCACCAAAAAAATACCTGTCTAAATATAATTCTTTGCTCATCTGACTATTATCATTTTTTTTTGCATTTAATACATGATTAGTTAAGCAAGTGCCGTGAATATGAAAGGTTTCTAAATCACCATGGATTTTTTTAAATGTTAATAGCATTGGCAATTGCATATCGTAGTAAAGTTTCCAAACGAATGAAAAATTATTTTTAACCACTCTTATTAACTGCTCTGAGCTAATTGGTTCTATCAATAATCCCTCACTAGCTATCATCTTTGACAGAGCTGATAAAAAAAATGACATGTTTTTCATTGTTACTTCAGGTTTTATATTTGGCCAAGTACTTCTATCAATTATAATTTTTTTATTTATTTTTTTAATTGCTCCTAATTCTCCTAATTCATTAATTTTTCTTCTAGTTGTCTCTTTTGGTATGTTAAGTTTTTTAGATATTTCCATTATATTAAGTGTTTCTACTTCAACTTCATTTTGGATAAAAAACTCATCATAATTTAATTTCACAAAATTTTTTGAATAATAATCAAATGTTTTGGTCATTAAATACATGACAATCATAAACTTTTCATAATCATAAAAAGTTCTATAAAGATTATTCATCCATTCCATTTGTATTGGTATCCAAATAGGCTGAACGTTAGTGTAATTTTTATTTATTGTATAAAGAATATCCTTACTAAAAATTTGATTTGATAGTTTGGGTAAGGTTATAGGCATATAATTTTCTATGATAATAACCCAAAATGAACATCAAAGTAAACAGCTTAGCCCATAATGAACTGTTCTTTAATTGTTTAATATGATTCATAATGATTAATTGCATACATGAGTGCAGAAAAAATAATTAATACACAGGTTAATAATCTTCCTTCTTCGGGGACCCTTGAAAAGAGTGAGGAAGTTTCATCAACAGGTCGAGTTGATATAAATATTCTCTTAAATAGAGCTAGAAAAGTTAAAGAAAAAGAAACTCTGACAAACCTAGTTTTTGTAGGACTAACACTCTCTCTTATTTTTGTTGTTGGATTAATTTTATCTTTTTAAAAAAGATATTTTTCGTTGTGCTCTTCTAAAATCGTAAGTAAGAGCACAACGAAAATTACATATTTCCGTACTTAGGTCCGCCACTTCCTTCAGGGGTAACCCACGTAATATTTTGAGAAGGTTCTTTAATATCACAAGTTTTGCAATGAATACAGTTTTGTGAATTTATGACAAATTTATTTACACCATTTTCATTTTGAACTTCATAAACGCCTGCAGGACAATATCTTTGTGCAGGTTCGTCAAATTTTTCTAAAGTATAACTAATTGGCAGATTTGGATCTTTTAGTTGTAAGTGTACTGGTTGATTGTCGGTATGATTAGTTCCAGTTAAATAAACAGAGCTTGTTTTATCAAATGTAATTACATTATCTGGTTTAGGGTAATCAATTTTTGGCATTTCATTTGCTGGTTTTAAAGTTTCATGATCAGCATGATTATGTCTTAGTGTAAAAGGTAATTTTCCTCTAAATAATATTTGATCAATTCCAGTAAATATTATTCCAAGAATTAAACCCCAGCTAAAACTTGGTTTAACATTTCGTGCAGTATGCAGTTCTTCATAAACCCAACTTTTTTTAAATTTATCTTCATAAATTGATAAATCTTGTTTTTCTTTTAAATGTTCATTTATAGTTTCAGCACCAATCATTCCACTTTTCATTGCAGTGTGTGATCCTTTAATCTTAGGCATATTTAATGTTCCTGCATCACAACCGATTAATAAAGCACCAGGCATAAACATTTTTGGTAAACTCTGAAGTCCACCTTCAATTAAAGCCCTTGCTCCATATGAAATACGTTTTCCACCTTCAATTATTTTTTTAATCGCAGGATGAGTTTTAAATCTTTGAAACTCATCAAACGGTGAAAGATGTGGGTTTTTATAATCAAGGCCAATTACGTAACCTAAAAAAACTTGTTTGTTTTCTGCGTGATAGATAAAGCTTCCACCATAAGTATTGTTATCAAGTGGCCAACCTGCAGTATGCATTACCATTCCTTCTTCATGATTTTGTTCGCTGATTTCCCAAATTTCTTTAAATCCAATTCCGTATTGCTGAGGATCTTTACCTTCTGATAGATTATATTTTTCTATTAATTGTTTTCCAAGATGTCCCCTACATCCTTCTGCAAAAACAGTAACTTTTCCTAAAAGCTCTATGCCTGGCTCAAAAACATCTTTTTTATTTCCATTTTTATCAACACCCATGTCTTGAGTTGCAACTCCTTTAACTGATCCATCTTCATTGTATAAAATTTCACTTGCAGGAAAGCCTGGAAATATTTCAACACCTAAAGCTTCGGCTTGTTCTGCTAGCCATCTACATAAGTTTGCTAAACTGATTATGTAATTATTATGATTTTGTTGAACTGATGGAAGTAGCCATGTCGGCCAACTTAATGATTTTGATTTTCCTAAAAATAAGAATTTTTCTTTAGAAACCTTAGTTTTTATAGGTGAATTAAGTTCTTTCCAGTTTGGTAATAACTCATCTAAAGCTCTAGTTTCAAACACATTACCACTTAAAATATGCGCACCAATCTCAGAGGCTTTTTCAAGTAAACATACATTTAATTCTGGATCTAATTGCTTAAGTTTAATTGCCGTAGATAGTCCTGAAGGACCACCCCCAACGATTACCACATCATAATCCATTGCTTCTCTAGGCATATCTTGAATTTTTACAGTACTGATTATTTTTGTATACTATTTAATTTATTCAATTCTTCTAAGAATTGAGGTAACGCCTCAAATAAGTCTGCTTCCAGACCATAATCTGCGACACTAAATATTGGCGCTTCACCATCTTTATTTATAGCAACAATAATTTTACTTTCTTTCATTCCAGCTAAATGCTGAATTGCTCCTGAAATTCCAACTGCAATATACAAATCAGGCACAACAACTTTACCAGTTTGACCAACTTGATGTTCGTTACTAATGTATCCCGCATCAACTGCTGCACGTGATGCTCCAATTGCTGCATTTAATTTATCTGCAATATCAGTTATTAATTTAAAATTTTCTCCATTTTGCATTCCTCTTCCACCAGAAACTACAATTCTAGCAGTTCCAAGCTCAGGTCTGTCTGACTTAACCTCTTCTCTTTTAATAAATTTTGATAACGTAAACTCTTCAGTAGCTTCAATTTTTTCTATTGGAGCAGACCCACCAGAAGTTTCACAAGGCTCAAAAGATGTTGGTCTAATTGTTATACATTTTTTTGTGTCTGTACTTTTTACTGTAGCGAATGCATTACCCGCATAAATAGGTCTTATGAATGTATCAGCTGATATCACTTTAGTAATATCACTTACTTGAGATATATCTAAATTTGCTGCTATTCTTGGCATCAAATTTTTACCAAATGTATTTGCGGAACTAACAATATGGGAATAATTTTCTGAAACTTTAACAGCTAGCGGTGCAAAGTTTTCTGCTAAGTAGTTTTCATAATGGGCAGCTTCAGCATGTAATACTTTTTTAACAGCTGGTATTTCAGATAAAGATTTGGCAATATCACCACAATTATTTCCAATTAATAGGACATGTACATCTTCATCTATTTGTGATGCTGCAGTAATTGCGTTTAATGTAAAAGGTCTTACTTCTTTATTATTATGCTCTGCTATTAATAAAACTGACATTATATTACCTTTGCCTCATTTTTAAGTTTGCTAACTAATTCAGCAACACTTGCAACTTTAATTCCTGCTTTTCTTTTTGGTGGTTCTTCTACTTTAATTTGTTGAACTCTAGGTGTTATATCAACTCCTAGATCTGCAGCTATAAATACCTCTATGGGTTTTTTTTTAGCTTTCATAATATTTGGTAGTGAGGCATAACGTGGCTCATTTAATCTTAAATCACATGTCACAATAGCTGGTAGATTAACTTCGATTGTTTCTAATCCTTCATCAATTTCTCTAGTTACTTCTATAGTTCTGTCTTTTATTTTAATTTTTGATGCAAATGTTGCTTGAGGCCAATTCAATAAAGCACTTAACATTTGACCTGTTTGATTACAGTCATCATCAATTGCTTGTTTACCCATAAAAACTAGATCTGGTTTTTCTTTTTCAACAATTTTTTGCAGCACTTTTGCTACAGCTAATGGCTCAACAATTCCATCTGTTTTGATTAAAATTCCTCTATCAGCACCAACAGCTAAAGCTTTTCTAACAGTTTCTTGTGATTTTTCCTCACCCACTGTAATTGCAATAATCTCTGTCGCCTTACCTGCTTCTTTAATTTTTACAGCTTCCTCAATCGCATTATCATCGGGTGGATTGCTCGACATTTTTACATTATCAGTAACAACACCAGTTCCATCCTCTTTAACCCTGACTTGAACGTTGTAATCAATTACTCTTTTAACAGCGACTAATATTTTCATTATGCTCTCAATAAATCATTTTCTGGATCGTAAGGGCTCTCATCCAATATAGTAGCATCGTACATTTTTCCTAAAATATCAATTTTCAATTTTTGTCCAGTTGTCGCAACATCAGGGTTCACCATTCCTAATGCAATCGATTTACCTAGTCTAAATCCAAAATCTCCTCCTGTTGCACGTCCAACAACTTTGTCATTTTCATAAATTGGATTGTTTCCTAGAACATCCGCATCTTCAACATTGTGAATTTCCATAGTAACCAGTTTATTTTTAAAACCTTTTTCTCTCCATTTATTAAGCGCTTCTAAACCAATAAAGTTTCCTTTATTAGGATGTATAAATCTATCTAGTCCTGATTCGTAAGGTGAATATTCAATTGATAATTCTGTCCCAACAAGTTTATAAGATTTTTCAAGTCTTAAACTATTCATTGCTCTAATCCCATAAGGCTTAAGACCTAAATCTTTGCCAGCTTTCATCAATTTGTCAAATATATGGTTTTGATATTCAATTGGATGATGAAGCTCCCAACCTAATTCACCAACAAAGTTTACTCTCATAGCATTCACTGGTGCATTTCCAACATTTACATTTTTAGCACTCAACCATTTAAAGTTTTCACTAGAAAAATCATCACTAGAAACTCTTGTCATTAATTCTCTAGCCTTTGGACCAGACACAACAAGTACACCCATACTATTAGTTAGATTTTCAAATTGAACTGTTCCATCATTTGGCATCCATTTTTGAATCCAGTCATGGTCTAATCTTTGGTTCGCTCCTGCAGAAACTAAATAGAAACTATCTGGAGCTTCTCTCATTATTGTAAATTCAGAATGCACTCCTCCTTTAGTATTAAGAGCATGACATAAACCAATTCTTCCTATTTTTTTTGGAAGTTTGTTTGCTACTAAATAATCTAAAAACTCTTCAGCCCCAGGACCTTTAATTCTACATTTTGCAAATGCAGTCATGTCTAAAAGACCCACATTTTCTTTTACATTTTTACATTCTTTTTTTATTGCTTCGAACCACTTGGATCTTCTAAAAGACCAATCATCTTTTTGTTCCATTCCATCTACTGCAAAAAAATTTGGTCTCTCCCAACCAAATTTTTGCCCAAAAACAGCACCTAATGCTTTCATTCTGTCATAACAAGGTGATGTTCTTAATTCTCTAGCGGCACCTCTTTCTTCATCTGGGTAATGAACTTTAAATACATGGTTATAAGCTTCTTCATTTTTTTCTTTTAAGTAAGATTTTGTTGCATAATCACCAAATCTTCTTGGGTCAACACCAAGCATATCAACCGTTGGTTCTCCATCTACAATCCATTCTGCAAGTTGCCATCCAGCACCGCCTGCAGCAGTAATACCAAAACTATGTCCTTCATTAATCCAGAAATTTTTAAGTCCCCAAGCTGGACCAACAATAGGGTTTCCATCAGGTGTGTAACAAATTGCACCATTATAAACTTTTTTTACACCAACTTCTCCAAAAGCCGGAACTCGATGAATTGCACCTTCTATGTGTGGAGCAAGTCTATCTAAATCTTCTTGAAATAATTCATACTCAGAATCTTTTGATGGTCCATCAACATAACAAGCTGGAGCACCATCCTCATAGGGACCTAAAATTAAACCACCTGCTTCTTCTCTCATGTACCATCTACTATCACTATCTCTTAAAACTCCCATCTCTGGTAAGCCTTCTTTTTTTCTTTTTAAAATATCTGGGTGTGCTTCTGTAACAATATATTGATGCTCAACAGGTATGGCGGGAATATCTAAACCAACCATTTTTCCAGTTTGTCTTGCAAAGTTTCCTGAGCAAGAAATTACATGTTCACATTCAATAGCCCCTTTGTCAGTTTCAACAGTCCATCCATCTTTAGTTTGTTTAATTCCAACTACAGCCGTGTTTCTATAAATCTCTGCACCCATATTTCTTGCACCCGTAGCCATTGCTTGAGTTAAATCAGCAGGTTGAATATATCCATCCTCTGGGTGTTGGATTGCTCCAAGTAAATCATCTGTACGACATAAAGGCCAAATTTCTTTTACCTGATCTGGAGTTAAAAATTTTACATCAACGCCTATAGTTTGTGCCACTCCTGCATATTGATGATACTCATCCATCCTATCTTTAGTGCTTGCTAAACGAATATTTGAGACAACACTGAAGCCAACATTTTGTCCTGTCTCTTCTTCTAGTTTTTTATAAAGATCAACTGCATACTTATGAAGCTGTCCAACTGAATAACTCATATTAAATAGTGGAAGCAGACCTGCTGCGTGCCAAGTTGATCCTGAAGTTAATTCTTTTCTTTCGACAAGAACAACATCTGACAAACCTTTTTTTGCCAGGTGATAAAGAGCACTAACTCCAACTACGCCACCACCAACTACAACAACTTTAGCTTTAGATTTCATTAATCCGATTCCTACTATTTTTTTATTATTAACGAAACAAAATTCGTTTAGTTATTAGCTTAAACTGAAGATCCAAGAGGCATTGGTGCGGATACCATTGTAGTCAGCCAGCAGTCCTTAAGGGGACCATTTTTTGTATATTTTTCAACTGACCAGTTGAATTTATAATAGACCTTATCTCTATCAAGAACTGTTACTTCAAAAAGAGCAGTTAAATCAGTAGATTTTATCTTAACAACCTTATGGTCCAAGTGATTAAGAAGCATCACATAAGATTTTCCTTTTATCATCGTTTTAAATCGATCTAAAGGACCTGTATTTTTTTGATTATTTGGGTGTGCAAATTCCCAAGTCTGCTCAATTCCATTATCTTTTTTTGGATTATCATTCTGTTTTAAACTTCTTAATTGGATTTTGACAACTTGATAAGGTTCAATCCCGTTATTAGGCTTAACTAATTCAGCAAATGATGGAGATGCTAAAAATAAAGTAATTAAAATTACTCTATATATTTTGTGCAGTTGTTCTGACGTCTTCCAAAAATTGTTCTCTTTTTTTATCACTAACAAACGGTACAGCAAAATATCTTCTGTAAACAATATTATAAATGCCACACATGTGAAATACCCCTCTTTTTAATCTTCTTATAGGTAGGTTTAAAAAGAAGGTTGTAATAGCGAGCCTTGGTGATCCATAAGTACAAAAAATTATAGCTTTTTTATCTTTTAAATTTCCCATTGGATAACCATAATTTCCAACTAATTTTTTAAATGTAAATGCCCATGGTGGTGACAAAACTTTATCTATCCATCCCTCCACAATTGCTGGCATTCTAAAGTTCCAAATAGGTGCAATTAGAACAATGGTATTACACTTCTCAATACGTCTACGATGATCTAGAACATCTTCACCAGCTTGTTCACCTGCAAAAACAGGGTTAAATTTTTCCTTATATAGGTCTACACAATCAACTGAATGACCATTTGCTTCAACTGTTTTTATAAATGTATCTCTAATAGCAGCGTTAAAAGATTTTTCGTTATAATGACCATATAAAAGAAATATTTTTTTCATTTGTGTATTTTTAAACTAGTTCTATAAGAAAGCCATGAAAAATTTTTATGTAATTGAAGGTGAGCATACCAACCCTAACGAGATTGAAACAATATTAAAGAATACTGAAAAAAAACATGGCCCTTTTGAAGAGCAAGAAGCTACTCAAATTGCCCAAGGGTTAATTCAAAAAAATATAGATGATTTTTATCATCGAGCATGGGTAGTCGGTTCTGACAATTTAGCTAAATAAAACCCAACAAACATTGCAACTACAAAGACAGCTGAATTAATATTTAATAAAGCTAAAGATGCTATCGCAGGTCCAGGACATAAGCCTGCCAAACCCCATCCTGCCCCAAAAAGTGAAGAGCCAATAATTAACTTTTTATTTATCTCTTTATTAGTTGTGTAATTAAAGCTTTTAGCAAAAATAGGCTTTTTATTATTTTTAAATAAGTGAAAAAATGGAGAAGATATAATTAGGGCTCCGATCATCACAAATACTAAAGATGGGTCCCAATCTCCAAAAATATTTAAGAAACCTAAAACTTTAGCTGGATCAATCATTTCTGAAATAGTAAGACCAATTCCAAATATTATCCCACAAACTAAAGATATAATTTTACTCATACTAAGTTTTTTACCAAAACAGTTAAAATTCCAACAATCATGAAGGTTATTGTTGCAATAATCGACCTTAAAGAAAATCTGCCCATTCCACTAATTCCATGACCACTAGTACACCCCCCACCAATTCTCGTGCCAACACCAACCAACAAACCTGCTACTGATAATAAAAAAAATGAATTTGAAATTGAAATATTAATTTCTTGAGATGTAAAAAATTTATATAAAATAGGGCCAATTATTAACCCCGCTATAAATAAAAAATTATCAAATCTATTATTTTTAGAAGTTAAAAAATTACTAGCAATTCCACTTATTCCAATTAATCGACCGTTAAAGACAAAGAATAGAACTACAGCCAATCCAATTAATGTACCCCCTAGAAACGCAGGCACAGGAGTAAAATTTATTATATTCATTTAATTTTGTAAGACAGGAAAAGCTGGATTTATATTTAAAAAAAGCTTTTGATATTCCATTTTAGTGCATCTATTTTCTATGTATTCAATACTCTTACTTTCTACTAACTTTTTAGCTTCTACACTTCTTATTCCTAGTTGTAGCCAAAGAACTTTAGCATCAATTTTAATACTACCCTCCGCAAACTTAAGTGCTTCTGCTGAAGGTCTAAACACATCCACAATATCTATTGGTATTTCGATATCTTCAAGTTTTTCATAAACTTCTTCTCCTAATATCTTTTGTCCTTTTGCACTTGGATTAACTGGAATAACTTTAAAGCCATACTTCTGCATATATTTCATAACAATAGTTGAAGGTTTTTTATCGTCCTTACTAACACCCACCATTGCAATTGTTTTATATTTTGAAAGAATTTCTTTTATTTTGTCGTTCACTACTTATGTTTCCACTTAGGTTTTCTTTTTTCTAAAAATGCAGATATTCCTTCTTTAGCATCCATTGCCATCATATTTTTAGTCATCATTTTACTCGTATATGCATAAGCTTTTCTTAATGGCATTTCTAATTGATTATAAAAAGTTTGCTTTCCAATTTTAATTGTAAGACTTGATTTTGAAGCAATAGTTTTGGCAACATTTAATACTTCATTGTTTAATTTTGATTTAGAAAAATGATTATTAATTAGTCCAATTTCTTTTGCATAATTTGCTTTAATGGGTTCACCGGTTAAAAGCATTTGCATCATTCTTTTTCCATTAACTTTTCTACTAATTGCAACCATCGGTGTACTACAAAATAAGCCTATATTTACTCCTGGTGTTGCAAAAATTGCATCATTAGTACTGTAAGCAAGATCACAACTTGCAACTAATTGACATCCTGCAGCAAATGCCGCTCCATGAACTTTTGCAATAACTGGTTTTTTTCCTTCAACTATATGAAGCATCAACTTTGAGCAAAGATTGAAAAGTTTTTGATATTTTTCTCTTTTTTTAATCCACTTACTTCTTTTAAATTGTGACCCGCACTAAAACCTTTTCCAGACCCTTCAATAACTATTACCTTAATATTTTTGTCTTCATCTAATTTTTTAAAAGCTTTAATTAAGTCTCTTAAATTTTTTAATGAAAGAGCATTATATGTTTTTGGCTCACTAATTATGATTGAAGCAATATTTTTATTTAAAAGTTTAACTTTAATATTACTTAAGTTTGCCATCTTCTCTCATTTTGGCTCTAATTTTTGTTGCTGAGATTTGCTGAATTTCTTCCGATAGAACAACTTCTTCTATTTTGTAACCAACTCCTCTTCCATAACAAATATTAGTAATATTAGGAACCATCATTACTTTAAATCTTCCTTCAAATTCTGGGTTTAATTTTTCTTCAATATTTTTTTTAACTGTGTCAAAATCAAATGGATTATCATCAACACCCTGAACATCTCTTATTTGGACACAAACTTGACCAGTTTTTTTTATAATTTCTTGAAATAAAGCATAGTGACCATCGTGAAATGGTTGCCATCTGCCAAGCATTTGTGCTGTCGGTTTTTTATTATCCCATTCGTAAGCCATGTGTAAAACTCCTTTAATTTTTGTTAATATTAGCTTTTAACACCTTGTCTTATGATCTGACAATCATAATATTTTAAATCAAGTTTTCCGCTATCCATTTATGAAATTGATGAGTTGGATTATCCATTATTGGTGAAAAATTTCCACCGTTATATGCTGGTGAATTTCTACCTTCCTGCATTCCTTCAATAGCTTTTATATCTTCTGACATAACTTCTTTCCAAAATTCTGCATTTTTTTTTCTCATCTCGGTAAACTTAGATCCATTCGCACTATCATCACCAACATAATACATCATTAAATGCTCTTTAGTTTCACTAATAGACTTAGGTTCTAACCAAAAAACATAAAAGTGATCTATATGAAGACCAATCATTACGTTTGGAAATAAAGCAATATACTCAGCTTTTTTGTATAAGTCCTTAGGCCAATTTAGAAAATTATTAAAAGTTTGACTTCCTTTAATGGGTTGGTCATATTTATTTGTACCTTGGCCAGCAAATCTATTTGGTAAACCTTGGATGTGGTAATGGTTACTAATATTTGAAACTTTATTTAATTCTGGATGAATCCAGGGCAAATGATAACTTTCACAATAATTCTCTATTGCAAACTTCCAATTACATTTAACATCGAGACTGAAATACCCATGATCTTTTGAGTATTTAAGTAATTTTTGATCTTCTTTAGATATAAATTTTGACCATCTTTCTTCAAGAGGCTTGATATATTCGTCAAACTCTAATTCATTACCATTTATATTTATAAATATTATATCCATCCAAACTTTAGTTCTAACTTCCTTTAAATTACTTGATGATTTATCAAATTTTTCTGTCTCATGAACATTCAGGCCCCCTATATGAGGTGTTGCAACTAATCTTCCATCAAAATCGTAGGACCAGGAGTGATATGGACATCTTAAGACCTTTTTTAAAGCACAAGGCTCATTTAAAAGCTTGAAGCCTCTATGGCTACAGACATTATGAAATACTCTTATTTTTTTCTCTTTGTCTCTGAGAATAATAAGAGGGATGCCCAGTAAATTATAAGGTTGAGCATCTCCTATATTTGGCACAGAACTTCCAACACCAATCACTGTCCATTTATCCTTGAAAATTCTCTCTCTTTCGATTATTAGATAGTCAGAGCTGGTGTAGCACTCGTTTGGTAATCCATGAGCTTTCTCGATGGGGTTCCCAACCACTCTAATCTTCTCCAAATCCAAGATCTTTGAAAGTTCAAGATTTTTAGGATTTTCAGGCATTAAAAAAAATTATCACCAGCATAATTTTTGGCAACAAATATTTTTATCCACAGGATGAATTTCTTTGACAGCATTTACAAAAAAGATAATCATCGGGAAAAATGAATTTTTCACTTGAGATTGGACCTCAAACAGATCTTGATACATTGCCTCTAGTTAAGGATGTTTATGTAACCATGCTTCCAGGAGGAGACTATAAAGAGACAGCTAAACAATCAGGTGAATTAGTTAAAAAGGGATTTAATCCAGTTCCACATTTTCCAGCAAGATCAATTACTGATGATGCTCAACTTAAAGATTACATTGCAAGATGTAAAGATGTGGGCGCTAAACAAGCTTTAGTTATTGGAGGAAGTAGAGAACCAGTTGGAAAATTTGATAGTTCAATTCAAATTTTAGAAACAGGATTTTTTGATGGAATTAAAATAGGAATAGCAGGACATCCAGAGGGAAGTCAGGATATTTCTGATAAAGAATTAGAAAAGGCTATGATAGATAAAAAACCTTACGCCGACTATATAGTAACCCAGTGGTTATTAGAGAGTCAACCTATCGTAGATTTCATTTCTAAGCAGTCAGTACCAGTACATGTAGGAATTACTGGGCCAATGAAAATAACTAGCTTGATTAAATTTGCTAATATTGTCGGGGCGAAAAATTCTATAAACTTTCTTAAGTCTAATTTTAGTAAGGCATTAGATTTATTGAAACCTAAAGACCCTAATGAATTAATTGGGAAAGTGAAAGAGTTTACTGGCAACTTCCACATTTATACATTCGGCGGCTTGAAGGAAACTAACAAGTGGTTGAAGGAGAACGGTTATGTCTAATGAATTTGACTATACTAAACTAAATCATGTGACTTCAGTTGATCAATCAGATCGTGAAGTACCATACAACTTAAGACAAAGTGGGCCTACAAAAGTTGAAATGTTAATTTCAACAAGAGTAAGAAAATCTCCATACTGGCATCTATCAATGGAAGCTGGCTGTTGGAGAGCAACTGTTTACAATCGTATTTATCACCCAAGAGGTTATGTAAAACCTGAAGATGGTGGAGCTATGGTTGAATATGAAGCAATTAAAAATCACGTTACGATGTGGAACGTTGCTGTTGAAAGACAAATTAGAGTTAAAGGTCCTGATGCAGAAAAGTTTACTGACTACGTTATAACTAGAGATGCAACTAAAATCTCACCTATGAGAGCAAGATATGTAATTCTATGTAATGCTTATGGTGGTGTTTTAAATGATCCTATTCTTCTTAGAATTTCAAAAGATGAATTTTGGTTCTCACTATCAGACTCTGATATTGGAATGTATCTTCAAGGTGTTAACGCTGATGGAAGATTTGATTGTACAATTGAGGAAATTGATGTTTGCCCAGTGCAAATTCAAGGACCTAAATCAAAAGCTTTAATGAAAGACCTTATTGGTGATCAAGTTGATCTAGATAACATGCCTTTCTATGGTTTAGCTGAAGCAAAAGTTGGTGGAAAAAGTTGTGTTATTTCACAATCAGGTTTCTCAGGTGAAGCTGGATATGAAATCTACTTAAGAGAAGCAACTAAATATGCTGACGATATGTGGAATGCTGTTCTTGCTGCAGGTAAAAAACATAGCCTAATGGTTATCGCTCCTGCTCACCACAGAAGAATTCAAGCTGGAATTCTTTCTTGGGGACAAGATATGGATCATCAACATAATCCTTTTCAGTGTAACCTTGGTTATCAAGTTTCATTAGCCGGCAAAGGCGAATGGAACAAGAAAGCTGACTACATTGGTAAAGCTGCACTAGAGAAAATGGGCGCAGAGCTTAAGGATGGAAAAAAACCTTACAAACTTCAGTTAGTAGGTCTTGAATTGGGTGGAAAACCAATTGAAGAATATGCTCCTGATTTTTGGTTAGTGTCACCAGAGAGTGGTGGAGATCCTGTAGGATTTATCACGTCACCTTGGTATCATCCTGAAAAAGGTCAAAATATTGCAATGGGATATGTACCATTTGATGGAACATTAAATGCAAACGGATTCCCTAAAGGAAAAGCTGGAACTAAATACAAAGTTCACTTACCTGCAGAATATTCTGACACTCCAGGAACACCTGTTGATGCGGTGGTAGTAGATATGCCATTTACAGAATCTTATAACGCAAACACAAGAGAAGTCGTTAAAGGTTAAATTAATTATTTGGGGGAGATTAATTCTCCCCCACTAATAATGACAAAATCATTCCTAATAGCTGTTTGCATAATAATAGTAATTGCTTTAATACTCTTTCCACTATTTGTTTCTTACAAAGCACAGAAGAATAGAAAAAAATAAATAATGTTTGGTCAGTTTTTAAATATAATTGTTCGGTCTATTAAATTAGATAAATCTCTCTACAAAGATAATAAGAACTTTGGTGAAGCTGCAATATATTTTGCAGGACTTATCATGATATTAGACGGGTTAGCTGGGGCTGTTGCAGCAAATACTGTTATTAAAACAGCTGTTGCAATGTCTGGTTTAACTGCCATTCTTACTTGGTTTGTGTGGGGACTATTTATTTATGTGATTGGTGTAAAATTATTTCCAGATAAAGAAACAAAAGTACCATTTAAAAAAGTATTAACAGCTGTGGGATTTGCCCATGCACCAGGGCTTTTAAGATTTTTTGCTGTAACACCAGATTTAATGATCCCAATAATATTTTTAACTCAGTTTTGGATATTTGCAGGATTAATCATTTCAACAAAACAAGTTTTAAATCTAAAGTCTAATTTTAAATCATTTGGAATAGTCTTTTTAGCTTTTTTAATAATTGCTTTTCTTTCAATATCTTTTGTAATGAGCAAAATGAATGCTCTACCCATTAGCAATATTAGTTAAATCGGAAATATAGTTTTTGAAAGTTTACAAGAATTGCAGGTTTTAAATCCTGTTAAAATTAAATTTTGAGAAACACTTGGGTCTTCTTTTTTACACTCTTCACAAAAATTATCTAATTCTAGAACTTCTTCATCATTATTAGTTTGATCATCAAAGTCTTTAGTCATTATCAGTAAGACCAGCGCCCGCTCCACCTTGTTTTAGGCTTTCATTTTCTTCAACAAACGTTTCTTCTGAAAGCTTATAAAGCTCATTCCATTCTTTTTCTTCAAAGGAGTCTCTATTTTCTAAAACTTTTAAATAAATATTTTCAGCAGATTCAATGATTTTGTTTTTAGTGTAATTAGAATAAATATTGTTATTAAAGTTTAATAAAAATTCCCTGTCATCTATTTTTAAGAATATTCTTTTACCAATCACCTCGGCTGCCCTACTTACAAATGGTAGGAAAAGTAATGGATATGAGACTTTTTTAAACGTTATCTCGTTTAAAGTTTCTAAAGTTTTAATCTGATCTAAAAAATTTACCCCTGCAATTATTGGACAATATTCATTTTTATTGGCCTCATTGTCTTGCTTTATGATGCTGATATTCTCTAACCTTAATTCTTTTTTTTTCTTAAAAAAACTATTTAAGTTTTTAATTCCAGGTAGACTAAAAATTTCAAGCAATCTTATATTTTTTCCAATCTCTTCTGCAATCCCCCATGAATATCCAGCAGCCTTGCTCGATCTTTTAGAAACTGTATCTATTTCACTTAATGATCTCATGTTGATTAATTATAAACCCAGTGTTCATCATAGTTTTTTAATTGCTCTGGTAAGGGTGCTCCTTGAAACATACATATTCTTAGCCATTTATCAGAACGTGGATCAAATTTTAATGCTCCAAAAAAAGATAACTTTAATCTCAGCATATCAATAGGCATTATTTTTTGGCCAATAGTATTGTCTTGTATTTCAGAATAAGGAAATTTCTCTACTATAAATGCTCTTCTAACAACGTGTCTTAATTCATTATTAGTTGATAAAAATTTAGCAATGGTCCAACTATTTTTAGTAACTGATAACAATTCATAAAGTTTTTTAATGTCTCTTGCTATTGCTAAAGGTTGCTCTAATTCAGCACCCACTTCATCAAATCTATTTGCTAGTCTAGGCTCTTCTTTATTTTTTGAGATAAACCAAAAATTTAAATTATTTTCATCTTTAGTAAAATCTATAGTTAGGATATCTGGATATTTTTTTTCTAAAATCAGCTTTAAGTCTTCTACCGTTCTTTCAGTTGGAATATTAAAATATTTTTCTTCTTCAGAACTCATTTCTTTAATTAACGGAGACGTTATATCATCATAAGGCTCCATCATCATTGAGACAACATATTCAATACATTCTTCACAATATTCTTTTTCTAAATAAAGATATAATTCATTAAAAGCATAATCTTGCTCAAAACTAAAATCGTTATCTAAGTAGATAATAAATTTATTAAGATCTTTTAATAAAGATTTAATCTTGTTTATTTGATATTCGCTTTCAGTATTCCAAGAAGTGATATTCTTTATTGATTTTTTTAAACATTCTAAAAATAAGTTTTTATCTTTCTCTGATATTGTTTTTATCTCTCTTATTTTTTTTAAAGAAATCTCTCTTGCAGAAATCCAATTATTTAAAAGAGTTGGATGATTAACAATAAATGGAGCCATTCCTAGACCCGTAGAGTTTCCTATTCCTAAACTTTTACAAATATTAATATCAAGACTTACAGCTTTTTTTGGGTTCTTGCTTTTTGCAACGTGATTAACTTGATCAAAAGTAAATTGTCTAACTAAATAAACCAACATCATTTCTAATCTAAAAGGGCCGTATATTTCTTCTCTATCTTTAATTCTAAACCTATCAGCTAAGCCAAATTTACCTGACCCATAAACTGCTGTTGTTCTGTATAAATAACCAACACTAGTTATTAAGTCATTATCAGGCTGCTTACCTTCGCTTAAACATTCAACCACATGATTGAAAACTCTAACTGATTTATTAGCTCTTGAAAGGGTTAATTCTTTATAAGAAAGTCTGCCAAACTCTTGTCTTGGTACTTCGTTTTGCAATCTTTCAATATCTTGTTTTAAAGGAACACCATCAAAAAGTGTAAAGGCTGCATCCCATTTAGTAGCTATAACTCTATCTGATCTTTCATTTTCATCCAATTCGTTTGCAAAACAAATTAATGAATAAACTCTATTTTTTTTCTTAAATGAATAAACTGCTGTGCCATAACCATGTTCATTTAATTCAAATAAATCTCTTTTATAATCCCAATCCTTAAACTCTTTTAAAAAACTTCTTAAAAATGAAAGTTTAGATTGATGAAAAGACCCTAGTCTTGATAGCTTCATTACTACATTGGGGTCTCTTAAGGAGATATTCATTGGTTCATTTCTTTGTAAAAATTGTACCAGTTGTTTCCAAGAATTCCATTAACTTCACTTTCTGAAAAACCAACTTTTTTAAGTCCTGCTTCTAGGTTTTCAAAACCTCTTGCATCTAAAAACCAATCAGGTTGTTTTGGAAAACCAGGTTTGTTTTTTGATCCTTCTCCATAATTTTTGCTTTTAGTCCAAGTACCATTTCTCATCCACTCAACAATAGTATCTGGTTGGTTTAGACAAAGATCTGAACCTATTCCAATTTTTTCAACTCCCATAATCTCAGCTGTCTTAGCTGTCATTTCACAAAAACTTTTTAAAGAACAATCAGTTCCATCTTTTAAATGATGAGGGTATAAAGATAGACCCAACATTCCTTTATGTTTGGATAAAATTTTTAGTAGTTCGTTTGATTTGTTTCTTTTAGCTGGATGCCAAAATGAAGGGTTTGCATGAGTTATTGCAATTGGTTTTTCACTTATCTCAATTGCATCAATTGTACTTTTTTCTGCTGAATGAGACATGTCTATTACAAGACCTAGTCTATTCATTTCTTTAATTACCTCTTTGCCAAAATTAGTAACACCACTATCTATTGCCTCATAACATCCTGTCGCTAGTAAAGACTGATTGTTATAAGTAAGCTGCATAAACCTACATCCTAAATCATAAACTTTTTCAACTAATCCAATGTCATCTTCTATGGGTGAGCAATTTTGAAAACCAAAAAAAACTGCAGTTTTATTTTCAGATTTAGCTTTCTCTATATCCTTAAAACTTTTGCCATGAAAAATTAAGTCAGAATTTTCTGAAAAGTAGTTTTCCCAATTTTTTAATACTGTTTTTAGCTCAACAAAATCTTCGTGATAAACAATGGTTACGTGGATTGCATCCAGTCCTGCTTGTTTATTGATCTGAAAGATTTCTCTAGACCAGTTACAATATTGTAAATTATCAATTTTAAAATTCATTGTGATCTTATTTGCTTTAAAGAATATCAATAAGATAGATAAATTCTATTAATTTTATTGAAATTTTAGACTTAATTTGAAATAACAATTTACGTTAGAATAAAATTACAACAAATGACTAAAAATAAATTAAAGAAAGTATCGATTGTTATGGGTAGTCAATCTGACTACAAAACCATGATATTTTGCCAAAATATTCTTAAAAAATTGAATATAAAATTTGAATTAAAAATTATATCAGCTCATAGAACCCCTAATAGAATGTATGAATTTGCTGTTAATGCTGAAAAAAATGGTATCGCAGTAATTATTGCTGGTGCAGGAGGATCTGCGCATTTACCAGGAATGATTTCAGCCCTTACATCTCTACCTGTACTAGGGGTTCCAATTGAAAGTAAAAAGCTAAAGGGTCTTGATAGCCTTTTATCTATTGCGCAAATGCCAAAAGGAATACCAGTTGGAACATTAGCAATTGGAGAAGATGGGGCAATTAATGCTGCTTTGTTAGCTGCATCTATTATGGGTCTTAGTGATTTGACTGTCAAAAAAAAATTAAACCAGTTCCGTTTAAGTCAAAGCAAGTCTGTTAAAAAAAAACCAAAATAGTTTTAAAATATGTCTAAACCAATTCTTGGAATTATAGGTGGAGGTCAGTTAGGTAGTATGCTTGCTATTGCTGCAAATAAACTAGAAATTAAAACCGTTATTTTTTGTGATGATATTGATGCCCCTGCCCAAAATTTTTCTAATGATTTTGTACACGGTGAATATAATGATCAAAATAAGATTAAAGAGTTTTTGAATAAAGTTGACGTTGTAACCTATGAATTTGAAAATATTCCATATGAAACATTAAATGAAATTAATAAAATAAAACCTGTTTTACCAAAACCTTCTGTAAATAGAATAATTCAACATAGATTAGCAGAAAAAGATTTTATCAATAATTTAAATATAAGAACTACAAGATATGTATCTATTGAAAAAAAATCTGACATGGAATCAGTTGAAGATTTACTGCCAGGTATACTTAAAACTACAACATTAGGATATGATGGTAAAGGACAACACCCCATTAGTAGTTTGGAGAATTTAGATTCAATTGATGTTGATTATTCAAAAGGTTATATTTTAGAAAAGCTTGTTAAACTTAAAAAAGAAATCTCAATAATTATTACTCGTTTTAATAATCAAAAATATGAAATTTATGAACCCATTGAGAATGTACATGAAGATCAAATTTTGAAAAACTCTAAAATTCCAGCAGAGATTAGTGATAAAATATTAGAACAATCAAAACTATGGGCAACTCAAATTTCTGAAGAATTAAAATATGTTGGAACTTTGTGTGTTGAGTTTTTCATTGATAGAAATGATAACCTTTATGTAAATGAAATTGCACCAAGAGTTCATAACTCAGGACACTTAACAATTAACGCATTTAATGTAAGCCAATTTGAAAATCATGTAAGAGCAGTTTGTAAGCTAGATCAGATACCTCTTAAAAAAATATCGAATGCAATGATGACAAATATAATTGGTGATCAAATTAATAATTACAGAAATAAAGAACACGATGAAAATGAATTTTTCTTTGATTATCTTAAAAAAGAAATTAAACAAAAAAGAAAAATGGGACACTTAACAACCCTTCTTAAGTAGATGTTGACCAAATGTTAAAATCAATAGAAGGAAATTTTGATAATCCAGAAGTTCATGAGTTTCTCATCAAGCATTTCATTGAGTTAAGATCTGTATCTCCTGAAGGGAGTGCTCACGTACTTGATATAGCTGGATTAAAAGATCCATCTATTAAATTTTGGAGCCTATGGGAAGAAAATGACTTAATGGGTAGTGGTGCATTAAAATTCCTTGATAAAGAGCACGGTGAATTCAAATCTATAAGGGTTAGTGACAACTTTAGAGGCAATGGAAATGGCACAAAAGTCATAAATCATCTAATTAATGAGGCAAAAAAACTTAATATTAAAAGATTAAGTTTAGAAACTGGTGCTGGTAATTTCTTTTTAACTGCTAGAAAGCTATTTACTAAGTGCGGTTTTGAGCCCTGTGAGCCCTTTTCACACTATAAAAAAGATATCAACTCTATTTATATGACCATGCTAATTAGCAACAAATAAGTCTTTAATTATTCAAATTTTTAAATTTAGTTGACAAAACCTCAATAAATCTAAACAAAGCGTCAATTACTTAATTATAAGTAATAAAAGTAACACAATAAAAAGTAAGAAGATAAATATGAGTCTACAAGGAAAAGTAAAATGGTTCAATCCAACTAAAGGTTTTGGTTTTATTGAAAGAGAAGATAAAGAAAAAGATGTATTCGTTCACGTTTCAGCTGTAAGAGATGCTGGTATGAACGGTTTAGATGAAGGTCAAGCTTTGACTTTTGAAGTTGAAGATGGTCCAAAAGGTCCTTCAGCGGTAAATTTAAAAACTGCATAATATTCACACTTTCTATTGGCTGCGATTTTTTAATTAAGTTAATTTTTTAATTATTTAGCTAAATATTTCAGCCAATACCAGTCAGTTTTTTTAAGAAATTCACTCACTATTATATTAAATTCATCCGGCTTCTCTAAATGAACATTGTGAGAGCATCCCTTAATTATTTTTAAATTACTATTAGGAATATTATCATTCAGGGTTTCTACTTGATTAAAATTATAAGCCTTATCTTGATCTCCCCAAACTATTAATGTTTCATTCTTAATATTTTGTAAATTTTTAACTCCATCCCAATTTTTCATAGCAACTAATCCATTGTCTGCAGCCTCTATAGAAGTTTGTTTTCCAGCTTCTTCACAAAGATAAAAGTATTTAGATTTGTCCTCTTCTACAAACCAAGTTTTTGCTATCCTGTATGCTGTATCCTTTAATCCATTAATTTTTAATTTTTCTCTGGATTGATCAATAGTTTCAAATCGACCAGGAATATTTCCTCTTGGTCCAGTGCCATAACAAATCAATTTATCAATTTGATTTTCTGCTAATCTTGAAATTTCCTGTACTATCATTCCTCCCATAGAATGGCCTAATAAATGAAATCTTTTAATTTCCAATTTCTTTAGGGACTCAAGAATTGACTTGGCCATACAATTAATTGATTCACAGGAATTTACATAATTACTTTTTCCAAAACCTGGTAGCGCTGGAGCAATAACCCTAAAATCATTTTTGAAATGTTCTATTTGTAATTTCCACATGTCCGATGAGCCTAAAAATCCATGGACCAGTACTAAAGGGAAGCCCTTACCAATATCATCAACATATATATCTTGCATAATTTTATAATTAATATTTAAATAATCAATATATATACTTATGGCTGAAAGAAAAATAACTGATTTAAAAAATGTCGATTTTAAACCTTTTGATAATTATGGAAAAGTTATCCCAGGATTAAGTTGGCACAACATTAGTTTTGATAAAAAAAATGGTGGAGGTGGAACCTTTATTTTAAAATATGAGCCTGGTGCAAAAGGTATCCCTCATATTCATACGGGTTATGAAGAGTTTTTAATGATGGAGGGTGAATTAACTGATCCAGATGGTAAAATTTTTAAAAAAGGTGATTTTGTAACTTTCGAACCTGGATCTAAACACTCTTCTTTTAGTAAAAATGGTTGTTTGGTATTAGTTTTTATGAGAGGTATAAATAAAGCAATTTAAAAACTCAAAAAAATAAATCTTTAATAATTACAAATATTATGATCGGAATTTTAGGTGGAATGGGAACACAAGCTGGGCTTGATTTTTGCAACAAACTTGCCATGCTTAATAGAGGCAAGATTGATCAAGAATACCCTCTTTTCATGCTTTACAATAAGTCCAATATACCTGGAAGACCAGAGTCAATTGGTGTTCAAACTAAAAGGTTTACAGACCTTCCTAGAAATTTAAAAAATAATTTAAAATATAATAAAGTTCTTAAAAGCTTACTTGAAGGTTGCAGATCACTCGAGAAAAGTGGTTGTAAATTTATTGTCATACCCTGTAATACGGCTCATTATTGGTATGAAGATTTAAAAAAAAAATAAGAATTCCCATCATAAATATGCCTAAAGAAGTTTTTTTACATACTAAAAAAATTTATAAAAAGAATTCAAAGATTGGACTTCTTGCTACAGAAGGAACGTTAAAAACAAAGATATATGAAAAACTATTTAAAAATAACTATAAATTAATTACACCTATCCATGATTTACAAATTAAATCAGTCAATAAAACAATCAAGCATGTCAAAATGGGGAACATAAAACTAGCTGAAAAATCTATTAAACCAGCTATTAATTATTTAATTAAAAATAATTGTAAGAAAATTATATTGGGTTGTACAGAGCTACCTATAGCTATCTTTGCCTTTAAATCATTGAAAAATGTAAAAATGTCAAAACTATATTTAGACCCAAATTTAATATTAGCCAATGCAGCTATGGCAAAATATAAAAAATAAAAGATGCTTCCTAAAGTCAAAAAACCTTATGTTATTTATTTAGCTGAAGTTATTTATAAAGATATAGCTGATATTAGAAAAAATAATCTAGATATTTCTAACATAGATGCCATTGAGGGTTTTATAGGCACAAAAAAATATGAAGAAATAAGCAGTGGTAAGTTTCATGATGATTGGTTTGAATATTTAAAAAATAACAAATTTATTGATAAGGATAGTGGAGAGAAGATACCAGATGAAACTATTAAACTTTTAAACGTACAAAAGGATGCCACAGTAAAACAGCTAATAAAGTATCCAGAGCTATATTATGCTAAAAGTTCTTTTCCACTTGAAATATCTCAGCGTGCTTTTGATTTTTTATGGAGAATGTGCGAAAGTTATGAGCTGTGGTGTAAAGAAACTGGGCAATCAGAACAACTTTTATTGGGCATTACTGATTAGCTAATTGAATAATTTTACTTGTTTTTTCTATTCTACTTTTTACTAATGCAAAAAACTCTTCATGGTTTTCTTCTTCCTCAACTTTTATTTTGTTATCATCTATAAAGCTTTTAATATTTTCAGTAGTTGACTTTCCTGTAATTTTTTTAACTGCTTGATTAGATCCATATGAGAGACCAGCTTGAAAGACGTTGCCAGTACTAGTTAATGTGTATGCAGGTCCTAATAAAGCTGCACTTTGCACACAACCATTAAGAAAAAATAGCAAAAACAATCCAGCAATTATCTTTTTTAAAATCATTATACTCCTTCTTAATCCTAAGTATTTATAAGTACAACTCAAGAGAGAAAGTGTTCATTTTGGATATTAATCTCTAATATTGATATAAAATATGACCTATAACCTCGATATGGTTAAAATTTTTCCATTCATTTTTATTATTTTGTGGTCTTCAGCCTTTGTGACTACAAAACCAATAATAGACAATAGTGATCCTTTTGCTGCATTAGCCTTTAGATTTTTTATTGTAGCTTTTGGTTTCTTTATTTTTTCAATTTATGCAAAACAAAAAATTTTAACCAATACTAGAAATCTTTTTCAATCACTTTTTAGTGGCGTGCTTTTTCATGGTGTTTATTTGGGAGGTGTTTTTTATTCAGTTTCAATAGGAATGCCAACAGGTATTGCTGCATTAATTGTAACCTTGCAGCCAATTTTAACTAATGCTTTAGCAGGAAAATTCTTGGGTGAAAAAGTTACTTTCAAACAATGGATTGGGGTGGTCCTTGGATTTATTGGTGCTGCTTTAGTTTTGGGTTTTGATATTGGATCAAGCCTTCCTGTGCTTGGAGTGATAGCTTCTTTTATTGCTCTGTTAGCTATTACAACTTCTACCTTGTGGCAAAAAAAGATAAGTAATAATTTACCTTTATCAGTTAGCAATATGTATCAAGCAATGGGTGGCTGTTTTTTTCATATAGTAGTTATTTTTATTTTTAGTGAACCTTATATTAATTTTACATCCACATTCTTAATAGCAATGAGTCATCAGATATTTCTTGTATCTTTTGGAGCATTCACAATCTTGATGTATTTAATAAAAAATAACTCTGCAAGTAAAACTGTTTCTATATTTTTTTTAATACCACCAACTACAGCTATAATGGCTTGGTTGTTTTTAAATGAAAAATTAAACAATCTAGACCTAATAGGTTTCGCTGTAGCAACTCTTGGAGTTTATATTGCAACTAGAAAACAATAAATTTTAAATACCTTTGTAGCCAAACTCTAAGCATGCATCAGTAATAGAATGATAAAAAGATTCTCCAAAACTTCTTAAAGTGAATATTCTAACTTTGTCTGGATTATCATCAAGCATGTCAATTGTGACCGACATTCCGTTATAAGTTGAATTTAGACAAATATCTTTTTTTAATTCGTTAAAATTAAAGGGACATCCCTTTTTTAATATCTCTTTTGTATTTTTTCCCTCTATTTGAATTATCACCCTACTATGAGATACATTTGTTATGGCAAAATCTGCTTCTACTAGTTTTTCATTAATTTCTTTTAAAATTTTTTTTTTTGAAGAAAATAAAAGCCAGTTATTTGGGCCATTCCATAAAATTCTTGTATTAGTGTTGCAGTTTATGTTTAGGGGTTCATTTTTTAAGCTCAGATTATCTATCTTGATACTTTCAATGGCTGTTAAGGAACTCTTATATTTAACTATTTGAATGATTAAAAAATTTTTTAGTTCACTTACTTTTAGCAGCTCGTCATCATTTTTTCCCTCATGGTCACCAAATAACCCTTTGTTATGGGTGACATTTAAAGCAGAAATTGAACTCATGATCTCACCCTTTCACCCTTTGGATCTACGTAGTGTGATGAAACTATCTCTACAGGTATTGTTTTGTTTTTTAGAGGTGACATTGCAAATAGTTTTTGCCCTATCATATTTTTTCCATCCTTAAGAATTGCTAATGAAAATGGATTATCATATTCAACACTCCAACAAGATGCAGATATATATCCTAATTTAGGGTTTGGTATCGGAGCATTTGAGTCTTTAACTAAATGTGATCCTTCAGGAATACTTGTTTTCTTATCAATTGGAACAACACCTACTACTTTTTGTCTATCTTCTGCTATGAATGCTTCTCTATCTAAAGAACGTTTTCCTATAAAGTCTTTCTTTTTACTAACCAATCCTTCTAAAGAATTATCATATGGAATGGTTCTGCCATCTAGTTCTGATCCTGCTATGTGACCCATTTCAATTCTTAGAGTTGATAATGCTTCAGTGCCGTAGGGCTGAATTTTAAATTCTTGCCCTACTTCCATTATTTTCTCCCACATAAAGTGTCCATTGTCAGATTCAACATTCACTTCATAAGCAAGTTCTCCTGAAAATGAAATTCTAAAAATTCGTGCATGTACTCCAAATAAGTCAGCTTCTTTATATCCCATAAAAGGTAAGCCTTCGTTAGAAGCGTCAATATTTGGAAATAGCTTTTGTAATAAATCTCTAGATTTTGGACCTGCGATTGCTGCTCCAGCCCATTGCTCTGTTGTTGATACTACATTTACATTTAGCTCTGGCCATACAAGTTGTAAATAATATTCTAGATGAGATAAAACATTTGCTGCTTGAGCCGTTGTTGTTGTCATATGGTAATGGTTTTCAGAAATTCTTGTTGTTGTTCCATCATCCATAACAATTCCATCTTCTCTTAACATTACACCGTATCTTGCTTTACCAATTGGCAACTTTAACCAAGCATTAGTGTAAACACGATTTAGTAGTTCTGCAGCATCAGGTCCTTTAATATCAATTTTGCCCAAAGTAGTTACATCACAAACTCCTACATTTGTTCTAACATTTTTAGCTTCTCTTTTTGAACCTTCAAATAAAGTTTCTTCTCCAATTTTGTAATATCTTGGTCTTAACCAAACACCCGCATCTACAAACATTGCATTGTTTTTTTTATGCCAATTGTGCATCGGTGATTTTCTTGTTGGTTTAGAATGTTTTCCAATTTCTCTTCCAACAATCGCACCAATAGTAACTGGCGTATAAGGAGGTCTAAAAGTTGTGTGACCTACTTCTGGTACTATTTTGTTTTCTATATTGGATACTAGTTGCAAACCATTGAGATTACTTGTTTTTCCTTGGTCAGTAGCCATTCCTAGTGTCGTGTATCTTTTTACGTGTTCAATAGATCGATAGCCTTCTTTTAGTGCAATTTCTATATCAGAAACTGCTACATCATTTTGAAAATCTAAAAATCTTTTATATGTTTTTCCTTTAGGCAAAGGTACACACCAAAATTTATCGTGAGTAGTTGATTTTTTTTCCATAACTATTGGCGATGATGTTTTATTGTAATTATTGGTTATTTTTTTTGAAAGTTCATATCCACTATCAAATGAATTTTTTAAAGTTTCTTCTAACGTAAAAGTTCCATTTGCTGCACCCAAAGTTGTTTCATTTTGTTTTGATAGTCCTGGCACAAATGCATCTATATCTTTATTAAAGGTAGTTTTATTTCCTGATTGAGAAGCTAAGTGAATTGTTGGCGTCCAAAAGCCTGAAACACAAATACAATCACAATTAATAGTTTCTAAAGTTCCTAATTCTTTTTTATCATCTGAAATTTTGGCAACTTCTGCAGATTTAACTTTTTTATAACCTTTAGCTGCAACAACTACGTAAGAAAATTTAATTTGAATATCTAATTTTTTTGCTTCATCTATGATTTCTGACTTAGGTTCTTTTCTTGTATCTAAAATAATAGGATCAACACCATTTTTTTTAAATTCTATAGCCGTTTCATATCCACTATCATTATTTGTAAATATTAAAGGTTTTTTACCAACTAAAACTCCATAGACTTTTAAATATTCTTTTGCTGCAGAAGACAACATCACACCTGGTGTGTCATTGTTCCCAAATACTAAAGGTCTTTCAATTGATCCTGATGAGATTAAAACTTCTTTAGCTCTAATATACCAAAGTCTTTGTTTTGGATTATATTTTTTAGTTTTAGGTAGGTGATCACTTAATTTTTCTGACATCACTAACATATTATGATCGTAGTAACCAAATACTTGAGATCTATTCTTAACAATAACATTGGGCATTTCTTTAAGTTTAGAAATAATATTTTCTGCCCATTCTTTTCCTGTTTGATTTCCAATATTAACTTCACTCGTTAATAAAGTTCCACCAAATCTAGGTTTGTCTTCTGCTAAAATTACTCTTGCACCATTTTTAGCAGCAGCATATGCGCTTGCTAAACCAGAAGGTCCTGAACCTGCAATTAATAAATCACAATACTCATATTTGTGCTCATATCTTTCTTTATCATGTTTAGTTGATGCAACTCCAAGTCCAGCAGCTTTTCTTATAAATGGTTCATAAACTTTGTACCAAAAACTTTTTGGCCACATAAAAGTCTTGTAATAAAATCCTGCTGGAAGAAATATCTTTAAAAAATTGTTAATTGCTCCAATATCAAAATTTACACTAGGCCAACAATTAACGCTTGTTGCTTCCAAGCCTTCAAAGAGTTCTTGTTCTGTAGTTTTTACATTTGGCTCAGTTTCATTATTTCTGTATAATTGAACAATTGCGTATGGTTCGTCCACTCCTGCACCAAAAAAGCCTCTAGGTCTATGATATTTAAAGCTTCTTCCAATTAAATGAACTCCATTAGCAAGTAATGCTGATGCTAAGGTGTCACCCTCATAACCAAAGTAAGTTACTCCATTAAATTTAAACGAGATTTTCTTATCTCTATTTATTAATCCAATATTATCTAGTCTATAATTTTGAGTCATTTTAAATATCTTCGTTAGCTTTAGCTGTTTTAAATATTTCGTGAGTAGCAGTATCTCTTTCTACTTTAATCCACTGTCTGCATCCTGATATATGTTGCCATAACTCTTTGTGTTTTCCTCTTAAGCTTTTTCTATTATAGACAAAGTTATCCCAATCTTGATCAGAAACTTCCTTATTAAGTTCTGGTCTTTTAACGGTTGCATCACCACCATATGAAAATTCATTTTGAGATCTCATTCCACAATGAGGGCATTTAATATGCAACATTTATGAGATCCATGTTTTGGTTCCAAGTCCTTTTTCATCTAGTAAGTGACCTGTATTAAATCTACTTAGGCTATAACCTTCATTTAATTTATGAACTCTATCTTGAGCAATTGTATGTGCAAATGTCCAGCCTGAAGCTGGAGTTGCTTTGAACCCACCATAACACCATCCACAGTTTAAATATAATCCTTCAATATGAGTTTTATCTATTATGGGTGAACCATCCATAGACATATCCATAATCCCACCCCAAGTTCTAAGCATTTTTAATTTACTGAGAAATGGCATCATTGCAATTCCTTCTGTTAGTACATGCTGGAGTGTAGGTAGGTTTCCTCTTTGAGCATAACTATTGTATCCATCTAGATCACCTCCCATTACCATTTCACCTTTATCAGATTGACTAATATAAAAATGTCCTGCCCCAAAAGTAACCACACTATCTAATACGGGCTTTACAGGTTCTGTAACACACGCCTGAAGAAGATGGGTTTCTATTGGTATTGTCATATTTAGTTTTTCAGCTAAAATATTTGTGCTACCTGCAACACATAAACCAATTTTTTTAACTTTTATGTCTCCTCGTGAAGTTCTCACTCCTTGAATTTTTCCACCTACAACATCAAAGCCTGTTACTTCACAATTTTGTATTATATCCACCCCCATTGAGTCTGCTTGACGTGCATAGCCCCAAGCCACAGCATCATGTCTTGCTGTTCCTGCACTTGGCTGCATTAATCCACCAAATATAGGAAATCTTACATTGTCTGAAAAATCTGCCATTGGAATAATTTCTTTTACCTCTTCTCTTTTTAAAAGAACTGCATCAATACCATTTAAGCGCATTGAGTTTCCTCTTCTTGCAAAAATATTCATTTGAGCGTCTGAGTGTGCAAGGTTAATTATTCCTCTTGGAGAAAACATCACGTTATAATTTAAGTCCTGACTCATCTTTCTCCAAAGATCCATTCCAAACTCACTAAACAATGCATTATCATCGTGCATATAATTTGATCTTATGATTGTAGTATTTCTTCCCATATTTCCACCTCCAAGCCATCCTTTTTCAATGATAGCTACATTCGTAATATTATGTTCTTTTGCGAGATAATATGCAGTAGCTAGGCCATGGCCTCCACCACCAATTATGACAACATCATACTCTTTTTTTGGAGTAGCATCTTTCCAGGCTAAATCCCATTTTTGATGACCGGAGAAAGCATTTTTGATCAAATTAAATATAGAATATTTTTGCATAAATTAATTTTATACAAACAAATATAAATAGTTCTTATTTTTTTTATATATATTTTTTAGAAGTTTCCAAAAAATTAAAATAGGATATCAATTGAGCTTTAAAAAATAAATCTTATAGGAGTTTCAAATGAGCGAAGTTAAGTCAGACATTCAAATAGCTAGAGAAGCTAAAATGCAACCTATAAATGATATTTTAGCCAAGATAAATGTACCAGATGAAAGCTCAGCTTTTAGTCCAATGGGAAGACACATTGCAAAGATTAATTTAGAATATTTAGATACTTTAAAAGATAAACCAAATGGAAAACTTATACTAGTTACAGCGATCACTCCTACTCCAGCTGGTGAGGGTAAAACTACAACTTCAGTTGGTTTAAATGACGGATTAAATAAAATTGGAAAAAAATCGATTGTTTGTTTAAGAGAACCAAGCCTTGGGCCTTCTTTTGGAATGAAAGGTGGAGCAGCAGGTGGTGGTTATGCTCAGGTAGTTCCAATGGAACAAATTAATTTACATTTTACTGGAGATTTTCACGCAATAACATCAGCTCATAATTTGTTGTCAGCATTAATCGATAATCATATCTATTGGGGAAATAAATTAGATATTGATGTTAGAAGAATTGTTTGGAAAAGAGTGATGGATATGAACGATCGTTCTTTAAGATCTATAAATATAAACTTAGGTGGAGTTGCAAATGGTTTTCCAAGAGAAGATGGTTTTGATATAACTGTTGCATCTGAAATCATGGCAATCTTTTGCTTATCAAATGATTTAGAAGATTTAGAAAAGAGAATAGGAAATATTACAATTGCCTATACTAGAGATAAAAAACCAGTTTACGCTAAAGACTTAAAAGCACACGGTCCAATGACTGTATTATTAAAAGATGCAATTAGACCTAATGTTACTCAAACTTTAGAAAACAATCCTGCAATTATTCATGGTGGACCTTTTGCTAATATTGCACATGGTTGTAATTCTGTAATTGCAACAAAGACTGGGCTAAAACTTGCTGACTATGTTGTAACAGAAGCAGGATTCGGTGCAGACCTTGGTGCAGAAAAATTTCTTGATATTAAATGTAGAAAATCAGATTTAAAACCTAGCTGCGTTGTAATTGTTGCAACTATTAGAGCTTTAAAAATGCACGGTGGTGTAGCAAAAGATGATCTTAAAACAGAAAATGTAGAAGCTTTAAAAAAAGGTTTAGTTAATCTTCAAAGACATGTGGAAAATGTTAAAAAATTTGGTTTACCGGTTGCAGTAGCTGTTAATCATTTTATTAAAGATACAGATAGTGAAGTAAAGGCTTTAATAGAATTTTGTGACACTATTGGTGTTAAAGCAAGTCTCTGTACCCACTGGGCAAATGGTGGTGAAGGTACGAAAGAGCTTGCAAACCATGTTGCTGAATTATGTGAGAAAAACGAAGATAAATTCAAATTTTTATATGAGAGCAAAACTCCTCTATTTAAAAAAATAGAAACAATTGCAAAAGAAATTTATAGAGCAGATGAGGTTATTGCTGATACTAAAATTAGAGATCAATTAAAAAGCTTTGAAAATGAGGGTTATGGAGATTTCCCAATTTGTATTGCAAAAACACAATACAGCTTTTCAACAGACCCAAGCTTAAAAGGCGCACCAACAGATCATGCTTTGCCAATTAGAGAAATTAAACTCTCTTCAGGAGCAGAGTTTATTGTTGTGATATGTGGTGCTGTTATGACTATGCCTGGACTACCAAGAATTCCTGCAGCAGACTCTATTAAGCTAAATAAAGATGGTGAAATTGAAGGTCTATTTTAAAAATTAGTTCTTTATATAATTTAGCCAATTTCTAACTTCACATGTTCTATCATTGAAATTCAATAATTCATTTTCAGATTTTATATATGAGACATGGTTTTCATACTCTTCTTCAGTTAAAAAATTTTTATTTACAAATAATCGCTCTTTACGACCATTAATAAGATTAAGCATCTGAAAATATTCATAATCAGGATGATATTGTAAGCCGATAATTTCTGAGCTTCCTGCATTAAAGCTAACACCCATTACATTGTTAACTTTGTCACTTGATAAAAGAGTAGTATTTTTTGGTAATTCACTTACTTCATCAAAATTGAATGCTGGTGAGGTAAAAACTTTTTTTTTATCTTTGTATATGAAGTGTTTTTCACCTTCATTGTTAATAATTACATCTGATGCAATTCCAATATGAGCGCCATTTTTTCCAGGATTTACTTTACCCCCAGCTGCTGTTGAGCAGACTTGTAATCCCCAACAAATTGCTAAAATCTTATTTTTATGATTAAAGCAATTAGATGCAAAATTGATATGTTTCTTAATGACATCCGTCATATCATTTATTCTCATTGCACCACCAGTAAACACAATGCCATTATATTTACTCATATTTTTTAGAGCATTCGTTGTCTCATCATCATGACCAGGATTTATGATTTCTGTATTTATTAATGGTTCTATCTTTAAAATTAAATTTTTTAGATTATCTGCTGCAGAGCTTCCAGCTGCTTTAATAAAAAACTCACTATCTTCTCTAATATTTCCCTCAATAATTAAAATATTCAAATTACTCATTTAAACAATTCTCCACACATACTATGCTGATACATTATCTTCATATCATTTTCTGTTAATTTTTTTGGATTTCCTCCAGTAGATGGATCTGCTAAGGCCATTTTTGACAATCTATCAATATCAAAATCCTTTTCATCAATCACTTCTGATAATTTGTGAGGCATATCTAGTTTTTTTCTTAAATCTAAAACCCAGTTAACAAAACCATCAAAAGATCTATCTTTAAGCTCTAAATAATCACAAATCTTTATTGTTTTTTTTTCAATTACATCTTTATTAAAAGTTAATACGTAAGGCATGAATATTGCATTGGATAAAC
The DNA here is from genome assembly GCF_059512485.2 of Candidatus Pelagibacter sp. uisw_138. NCBI lineage: Bacteria > Pseudomonadati > Pseudomonadota > Alphaproteobacteria > Candidatus Pelagibacterales > Candidatus Pelagibacteraceae > Candidatus Pelagibacter > Candidatus Pelagibacter sp. uisw_138. The sequence goes on from NZ_CM183453.2 coordinate 918,496, forward strand.
CATGATGAATATTATTTAAAGCATTTACTGGATGACTTAATGAATGAATTGCCCCCAAGCCTTTTTGAAATGCTGTTGACCCCATACTGGCTGCTGTTAACATATTTTGTCGTGCTTCAATATTTGATCCATTGTTAACTGCTTCCAATAACCATTCATTAATTAATCTCATGCCCTCTAAAGCAATTCCATCAGCCATTGGGTGATATCCTGGAGCACAATATGCTTCTAGGTTATGAGCTAGTGCATCCATACCAGTTGCAGCTGTAATCTTTGCAGGTAAACTAAGTGTTAATACCGGATCTAAAATAACTATTGAAGGTAAAAATTTAGGATGAAAAATTATATTTTTTACACCGGTTTCTTCATTTAAAATTACAGATGCTCGTCCTGTTTCTGATCCTGTTCCAGCAGTTGTTGGTACAGCAATTATTGGTGCAATTTTGTCAGAGTTTGCTTTAGTCCAATTATCACCAACATCTTCAAAATCCCAAATAGGTAAGGTTTGACCTGACATAAATGCAATAGCTTTACCAACATCTAGGCTACTACCACCTCCAAAAGCTATTACTCCATCACAATTATTTTTATTATAACAATCAGCACCCTCTATTACATTGGTGCCAGTTGGATTACCCACAACATCTGAATATAATTTAGCTGAAATACCACTTTCTTTTAGATCGTTTAAAACATTGATTACAATTTTTGATTTAGCAAGACCACTATCGGTTACTAACAGTGGTTTATTAATGTTTAAAGTTTTGCAAGCAATACTTAGATCTTTAATTCTATCTTTTCCAACCCACATAGTTGTCGGATAATTCCAATTTGACTTCATTTAAGGGTCTCTTTTTAATTTTTATTTTTTTTAATTTCTTCTTCACAAAATTTTTTAGCTTCTTCAAGGTCTGTAATTTTTGATTTGGATAATTTTTGACTTCCAGCTAGGCAGGCATCAACAGCTCTTTTTAAATTATAATCACTAAAATTTAGAATAACCAACATTCCAAGCACTATAAAAACAAATATTAATATATTTTTTACCATTGAATTTCTAATTTCTTATTTTCACATATAGTGTTTAGCATACTAAACATTAATGGAAAATGTTTAGAATTAAGATCTTGTAAAATTTTAGGTCCAATTTCTAATGCAAGTTGCGCACCCTCTACTGTAATATTTTTCATAAATTTTTCTTTAGCTTCTTTATATAAATATCCTTCACCTAAATATTTTCCCATCAAGCTATTTCTTCCCCCTATTGCACTTACATATAAATCACCTAAACCAGCTAAGCCATAAACAGTTTCTGCTCTTCCTCCATAGAAAGAAACAAATTCAACCATTTCAGAAATTGATCTATGAATTAATGAGGCTGATGTATTTAAATAATATTTAGATTGAATTTCCTTAGGTGCTTTTGAATTACTTAATCCTTCAGAAGCTCCAATTAACATTGAATAAATATTTTTAATTGCACCTGATAATTCGATGCCAGTTAAATCATCTGATACTTCTGTTGAATAATAATTTGTTGATATAATTTTTTTTAATTTTTCTGTTTCTTTAATATCTGGGTTTGCAATAACTGTTCCTGTTCTCATTTTATATGCAAGACCTACCGCTAAACAAGGTCCTTTGATTGCTGAAATGTTTACTTCTCCATGACCTTTTTCCTTGAGAAGTTTTTTAATTTTATCTGAAAGTGTTATTAATTCATTACCCTCTATGGCTAAACCTTTTGTTAATAAAATAATGGGAGTATTTTTCTTATAATTTTTTGATATTTGATTAACAAACCATTCAATTCCTACTGAGCTAACTCCAGCAACAATTATATCTACCTCACCTTCAAGTATGGATTGTAATTTTTCAAATTTTTCTACCTTTAATTTTGATGGTAATTCAATATTTAAGGCTGGATGGAAATTATTATTTAATTGAATCTTATTTATTAAATCATCCTCAAGATGAGTACCGATGAGCGTTACGTCATTTTTATTTTCTAAACATGGTACAGCAAATGCTGACCCCATTGCTCCAGCACCAATAATAATAATTTTTTTCATAATACCGTATTTTTTTATATTAATTTTTAGCATTTTGTTGGTAAAGTACACTTATAAATTTATTAGGGAGACGTGATTTTATGACAAAAGTAGCAATTATTGGTGCTGGGCCTTGTGGTTTATCTGCTTTGAGATCTTTTGAGCAAGCTGAAAAAAAAGGTGAAAAAATACCTGAAATAGTTTGTTTTGATAAACAAGAAGATTGGGGAGGCTTATGGAATTACAGTTGGAGAACAGGTTCTGACCAATACGGCGACCCTGTACCTAACAGCATGTATAGATACCTTTGGTCAAACGGCCCTAAAGAATGTCTAGAGTTTGCAGACTATTCATTTGATGAACATTTTGGAAAACCAATTCCATCTTTTCCACCTAGAGAGGTTTTATACGATTATATTTTAGGTAGAGTTAAAAAGGGAAATTTAAAGTCTAAAATTAGATTTAACACCTCTGTTAGCAATGTGTCTCATGATGGTAAAAATTTTGAAGTTACTTACCGTGATAAAAAAAATGATAAAATTTCAAAAGATTTTTTTGATTATGTAATAGTATCAACTGGTCATTTCTCAGTTCCGTTTATTCCAGAATATTCAGGTATGAAAGCTTTTCCTGGAAGAATAATGCACTCTCATGATTTTAGAGATGCAGAAGAATTTCGAGATAAAAATGTTGTTGTTTTAGGAAGTAGCTATTCTGCTGAAGATGTAGCTCTTCAGTGTCATAAGTATGGAGCAAAAAGTGTAACCATAGCCTATAGACATAATCCTATGGGATTTAAATGGCCCGATGGAATGAAAGAAGTTTTTCACCTAGATAGACTTGAAGGTAATAAGGCAATATTTAAAGACGGTCATGTACAAGAAGCAGATGCTGTAATTTTATGCACAGGATATCTCCATCATTTTCCTTTTATATCTGAAGATCTTAAATTAAAAACAGGAAACAGATTATATCCACCAAAATTATATAAAGGTGTGGTTTGGCAAAATAATCACAAATTAATGTATTTGGGTATGCAAGATCAATTTCATACTTTCAATATGTTTGATTGTCAGGCTTGGTTTGCAAGAGATGTTATAATGGAGAAAATTAAAGTTCCAAGTGATTCGGAGATTGAAAAAGATATCAATAAATGGGTATCTCTTGAAGAAAAATTAGAAAATGCAGATCAGATGATAGATTTTCAAACTGAGTATACTAAAGAGCTTCACGATTTATCTGATTATCCAAAAATTGATTTTGAATTAATTAGAAAAACTTTTAAAGAATGGGAGCATCATAAGGTGGAAAATATAATGACCTATAGAAATAAATCATTTGCTTCACCAGTGACTGGTTCAGTTGGACCAATTCATCATACGCCATGGGAAGAAGCAATGGACGACTCTTTAAAAACATTTTTAAATAAATAGAAAATTCACTATCTAATTTAAAAAGATATTAATTATCTTATACCAAGGTGTTTTTTTCTTATTTCTACCCAAGTTCGAATTAAATGGTCAAATATCAGGCCTATAAAGGCAACACAAAGACCCAGTGTTAATCCAATACCTGCACCTTTTTTATCAGATAGAGCTTTTAGAATATACTGTCCCAAATCTTCTGTTCCAATAAATGCTCCAATAATTACCATGAACAAAGCAAATACAATTGTTTGATTTAAACCAAGCATCATGTGAGGAAATGCTAAAGGAAATTCTATTTTTGATAATCTTTGTAATTTTGTAACACCTGACATTGTAGCTGCATCATGTAAGGCAGCTGGAACACTTCTTAATCCTTCAATGGTATATCTTGTGGCAGGTATAGTTGCATAAACTACTACCGCAATTAATACCGATGTATCTGTAACTCCAAAAAGCATCATTACTGGAATTAAGTATACAAATGAAGGAAACGTTTGAAAAATATCACAAACTCCCAACATAAAATTTGTGGTGTACTTATTTTGAAAACATAATGCTCCAACAGTAAATCCAATTATAGTCGATATAAAAACTCCAAAAGTTGCCATGTATAATGTGACTAAAGCCCTATCCCACCATGGGCTTAATGCTATAAATAGTGTTAATGAACCCACTACAAGAGCAGAACGTATTCCTCCAATTATATATCCAGCACCCATGACTAGAACGAATGTTGCAACAATAGGCATCCGTAAATAGGCAGCACGCATGGGCTGTAGTACATCTACTATCAACCATGTGTTAAAAATTTTTAAAGTATAAAAGAAGGTATCCCAAATCCAATCAACACCTCTATTCCAAAAATCTGCTGTTGATATTCCTTTATTGTGTGGAACTTCAAATAAATAATTGAAGCCTTCTTTAAAATAAAATGATCCAGCATAGGCAAGTATAATTCCAATTAATACTGCGCTAGCAAAAAACAATCCACTTTTATGACGCTCAAAAAAAGTCAAGTTACCAAAATAATCTATTTGTTTGTTTGCCCAAGCTAAGGACATTTTATCTAATAATATTGCAATCAAGCTAATACACAAACCCGCTTCTAATGCCAATCCAATATTCAACTGATTTAATGCTAGTAATAAATTAAACCCCAATCCTTTAGCACCTATAAAAGCTGAAATAACTGCCATAGAAAAACAAACCATAATAACCTGGTTTACTCCGATTAAGATATCTCTTCTTGCGGTTGGAATCAAAACTTTAAACATTAGTTGCCAATTATTACATCCACTCATTCTACCGGCTTCAATAATCTCAGGGGGTATTCCTCTAAGACCTAATAGAGTTAACAATATCATTGGCGGAACAGCTACAACCATAGTTATAATAACTGCAGCATGATCACCAACACCAAAAAGAACTATTGCAGGAACTAATACAGCGTACTGTGGCATTGTCTGCATAACCAATAGTATTGGATACAAAAATTTTTCTACACGTTTACTTTTAAATGCCGCAATACCTAGGCCCAAACCAAAAAGAAAAGAAAGTGGAGCCGCAACCAATATAAAAGAAAGTGTTTGCATCGAAGGTTTCCATTGGCCAAAAATAGAAATATAAACCATAACTATACCAGCAAATAAAGCTAGACCTTTACCACTTAAATTATACCCAAGTATCACAGCACCTGCTGCAACAATTGTCCAAGGTAACCCTGGTAACTTTGCCCATGGATTTGCACCTATCCAATCCCAACTGGTAAATGCTACAACCGTTTGAACTCCCCCTAGCATAATCTCTCGAATTAACTCAATAAGAAATGTCATAAACGCAGTCATGTTTCTTGTTAATTGTAAAACCAAGGGTCGAGTTTTGTAGGATTGAGTGTTTTCATTCCAAAACTCCATTGGCATCCACTCATTCATTAAAAAAAACAAGGAATCGTTTATCCAAATAGGTAGCCATCCAAGTAGAGGCGGTAGCCTCCAAAAAACATCAAATGCATAATATCTTACTTCTGCACCAAATAGTGTATAGGTACTTTGATTTGGGTCTTTAATAAATTCAGCCTGGCCTCTTATAAATTTATAGGTTTCAGGAACATCTATTGCAAAGCATAAAAAGAAAAAAACAATTAATAAAAATAACCATTGAAATAATTTTGGATATTTTTTTAATAATTCCATATTTTAATCACTGCTTTTTTTTCCACCAAAAACAGTATCAATTATTTTTGAAGGGTGAACAGTTCCAACAATTTGATTGTTTTCATCAAATACTCCTACAGATTTTTCTTGAGTTAAAATCTTTTCAGCTACATTTTCAATTATTTCACTTTTTAGTACTTTTAAATCACTTAAGTTTTCATTATGTGGTTTTTCCATAATATCTTCTATTTTTAGTACTTTTTCTCTAGGAACTTCTTCGGTAAATTTTCTGACATACTCTGTTGCTGGATTCAAAACAATGTTGGCTGGTGTATCTAGCTGTTCAATTATTCCATCTTTCATAATTGCAATACGATCAGCAAGCTTTAGCGCTTCATCAAAATCATGTGTAATAAACATAATTGTTTTTTGTAATTTTCCTTGAAGTCTCAAAAATTCATCCTGCATTTCTTTTCTAATTAATGGGTCTAATGCAGAAAAAGGTTCGTCTAAAAACCAAATATCAGGTTCGACAGCTAATGAACGGGCAATACCCACTCTTTGTTGTTGTCCACCAGAAAGTTCTCTTGGAAAATAGTTTTCTCTTCCATCAAGACCAACAAGTTTGACCATATCCATAGCTTTATTAATGCTTTCTTGATCTTCAACCCCTTTAATTTGAAGTGGAAAAGCAATATTTTCTAAAACTGTTTTGTGTGGCAGTAGAGCAAAACTCTGAAATACCATTCCCATTTTATTTCTTCTAAGATCAATTAGTTCTTTATTGTTTAATGAAAGCAAATCTTGACCTTCTATGAAAATTTTTCCACCCGTTGCATCTGTTAATCTAGAAATACACCTTAACAATGTTGATTTTCCTGAGCCAGATAAGCCCATCACAACTAACATTTCTCCTTTTGTAACTTCAAAAGAAGCATTGTTCACACCTACTATGCATCCGTTTTCTTGAAATGTTTTTGCATCTACATTTCCATTGGCTTCTTGGAGCATCTTTTTGGCGTTTGCTCCAAAAATTTTATAAACAGAATCACATTTAATTACAGTGTTAGTCATAACGCTTAACAAGTTACACGAAATAAAAATAAAAATACACTTTTTATATTATTAATACTTATTACTTTCCTCCTTAAAAATTTTTAATAAAATAAACTCTTGTATCAATTCCAGTACTTAAAAAATTTAAAACTTCGCCACTAACGGTAATCTTTTCTTTTTTTGCACCATCAATACTTCCATTTAAAACAAAGCCAGCAATACACTTGTTTTTTTCTTTATCCCAATTAACAAATGTTTCAGCAATTTGATTTCCATTAGTAGTATATATTTGTGTAGCTTTAAAATTTATTAGATTTGCACCCATAACCGCACGTTGAGGAATAATTTTTGTTATTTTACAGACTGTTTCGTATTGTTCTTTAGACAGCTTGTAATGATCGCTTGCTTCATAAAAAGTTAAAATACCTGACGGAAGTGTAGAAATTATTTTACTTAATTTATTAGCTTCTGCAATTCTTGCTTCTTCTTTTTTCATTTTTTCCACAAGCTCATCACCCTGACCAAAAAAAGCATTTAAAACAGCAAAAGAAAAAATTACAACAAACGTTAAAGAAACAAGACCACCAAATTGTCTAACTGGCTCAGGCAATAATTTTGTTAATTTATTAAAATATCTTATATTCATAATTATTCTTGTAATTTGCCATTTTTCCAAATTCCTATTTTTTCTTTTCCATCAGACCAAGTAAACTTTCCTTTTCCATTCATAAAACCATTGGCCCATTCACCTTCATAGGTAGAGCCATCTGGGAAGGTTAAAATTCCTTGTCCACTCCAGTTACTTTTGTTAAATTCACCTCTGTAAATGTATCCATTTGGCCAAGTTTCAGTTCCTTGTCCTTGTTTTTGTGTACCTACCCAATTCCCTTCATAGGTGGTCTTGTCGGTATAAGTCCATTTACCAAAGCCATTTTCACAGTTTCCTTCACAACCCGTCTTTCTAGCTGATACTGAAGTTGCAATTAAGAAACTTAAAACGATGTAAAAAATATATTTTTTCATTTTTTATTTTAACTGCATTTATAAAAAGAAATATCTTTTTCAAAGTTATCACTTTTTATATCTTTTGTAACTTCATGAACTAATTCACCCGATTTTCTATTGATTATACCTGATTCTGAATAATTCTTTTCCTCATCAAAAGCTTTAAATAAAACTATGTCTTTGTTTACAACTTTTACATCTAGTTCTGTATTTTTTGAAAGGAACATTGATAATCCATTAATCAAAAGTTTTTCTGGTTGTTTTGCATCAATTTCAAATTTGTCCAAAATTTTTTCATTTAAATCTTTAGCTAAAAAAGTTTGATAATTGTATTCTGAATTCTTAAGAATTTTTTTTTCTAGCTCACATACAAAACCAATTTTAATATCTTCTTGTATATCTATATTTTGCCCAAAGGATGAATTAAAAGCTAGTAAGCCAAGAGAGAGGTATAAAAAATACTTAATCATTTAAATAATAAATTCGTAGTATGAATATTTGATAGGGTGTTATGTTTAAGAAAACCTCCCCCAACTTAAAGTTAGGGGGGGATTATAATTTATTTTTTACCCTTACTTGGTAAAAGGTTCCCAAACACTCTTATTGTCTGCTAACCATTTTTTTGCAGCATCTTCATGAGTCAACTTATCTTCGTCTACTAAAGCAGCCATTGCTCCAATGTGACTTGTTGAGAATGACATCTTTTTGAAGACTGCAGCTGCAGCTGGATGAGTTGTTGGAAAGTCTGCATTAACAGCTTTTTTCAAATAACCATCTGGAGATCCACATTTTCCATCACCACCATCTTCTGGTCTACAACCAGCAGAGTATGGAGGGAAGTCTATAAATGTGAAACCTTTTCCATCCGTAAAGTTTGGAGTCCAGTTGAATATTATAGTTCCTCTTCCTTCTTTCTCAGCAGCTTTAAGTTCCGCCCAAAGTGCGTCTGCACTTCCAGCAAATTTAACTGTCCAAAGATCTCCTAACCCAAGAGCATCAACTCTCTGAGGTATTAGATCTCCATGCCAACTTTGTGGACCCTCTAACATTCTTCCTTTTCCATCTGAATCAGGTGTTGCAAAGTTTGCAGCACATTCAGGATTTTTTAGTGCAGTCCAATCTGGAAGACCTGGACATAATCCTTTATCAGTAACCCAGTTTGGATATCCCATATCCTCAAGAGTTCTTGCTTCGTGATCACCCCAGTCAACTATGCCACCTTTATCAAGTGCCGTAGTGAATGATTTACCAAAAGCAGATTCCCATACTTCATGAGCTAGGGTTACATCTCCAATACGAATAGATTCGTACACAGCCTGTGAGTCAGTGTTTACATAGCTTACATTGTTTCCCATGCTTTCAAAAATTCCACCAATAACATGAGCCATTACGATTTGGCTTGACCAGTTATGAGTAGCAATAGTTATAGGCTGAGCACTATCACCACCTTTTTTGGCAGTTTTATCCCCTCCTTGCATGAAGAACATTGCGATAGCAATAACCGCCACCGCACCAATAATTAACGGTAATTTATTTTTCATATTTCTTTCTCCCTTAATATTAAGTTAATAAAGTATGTTCTCATTTATTAAATTTATAGTCAATGGCCTTTGAGTATATTAAGCTAAGGCTTAATTATTAAAATTTATACTGGCAATGCTACATACTAGTAACGATATAAGAAATCCTGGCTTAAGAACTTTACCACCAGGAGTTGAAAGATATTTTGTAAGAGGTGGTGGACTTTCTATAATAGAAGTTTTGCCAGAAGATAAAATAGAAATCATTAATGAAGAAGGAAGACAAATTTGTGAAATAATTGTTTTTAATTCAAAAGGTAAATCTGATTTATCTATTTTAAATTTGAAAGAAAATGCTAATGCAGATTTTTCAAAAAAAACTATTGCTAATGATGAAAAAATTTCAAAGCTGCTAAAGAAAAAAAACCTTTATTTAAATAATGCTAAATCATCCATTGTTTTTAACGATGATTGTATGATGGGTGAAAAAATAACATTAACCTCAAAAGATAAATGTGTGGTTATGATTGCAGCACCTGGTGATATTATGAATGTCCATGAACAAAATCCACCTACAGATTTAACTATTTTTTTGAATAAAGCTAAATTTATTGAAAGCGATGAACAATTTATTTTGCCAGATCCGCTTAGTGATCCAATTATTGAACAACTTGTAAAAAGAAGAACTGCTGAAACTTATGAGGTAAAAGCTGGTGAATATATTCAGATAATTGATCCAGGTGGAAGACAATGTTCTGATTTTCTAGCTTTTGATACACAAAAATTAAATGACGGTATTGAAAGTATTATTGATGATAAAGCAACACGAACTTTTATGGGTGGCGCTTACCCTGGGCCTGGTTTGTTTTCAAAATTTTATGATAGTGATCATAAAGCGATGATTGAAGTTGTAAGAGATACAGTTGGAAGGCATGATACTTTTAATCTTGCTTGCACATCAAAATATTATGAGGATATGGGTTATATGGGTCATATTAATTGTACTGACAATTTTAATAATAGACTGGATAAGTATGACATCAATTCTAGAAAAAGTTGGTCTGCGATAAATCTTTTTTTTAACACTGCTATTGATGCTAATAATGTTGCATCTTTTGATGAACCTTGGTCAAGACCTGGAGATTATGTTTTATTTAGAGCTTTAAAAGATATAACATGCATATCATCAGCTTGCCCTTGTGATGTTGATGGTGCAAATGGCTGGAATCCAACTGATATTTTTGTTAGGACTTATTCAAAAGAAAAAAAGTACTCAAAAGCAATAGCATTTAGAATGAAAACAGACTCAGAACCTAAACTAACTCAAGAAACAGGTTTTCATAAAAAAACTTCAGAGCTAACAAGAAACTTTGTTGAGTATAAAGGTTTTTGGCTTGCTAATAATTTTACAAATTCAGGAACTATAAAAGAATATACAGCTTGTAGAGAAAGTGCGATTGCAACGGACTTATCACCTCTTAGAAAATTTGAAATTCTTGGACCTGATGCAGAAAATTTAATGCAATATACACTTACCAGAAATGTAAAAAAATTATCAGTAGGACAAGTTGTTTATACAGCCATGTGTTATGAAAATGGGTGCATGTTAGATGATGGTACTTTATTTAAATTAGGACAAGATAATTTTAGATGGATTGGTGGAGATGAATACAGTGGTGAATGGTTAAAAGAACAAGCTAAAAAGAAAAATTATAAAGTTTGGATTAAATCTGCAACGGATCATATTCACAACATTGCAGTTCAGGGACCAAATAGTAGAAAAATTTTAGAAAAATTTGTATGGACGCCTCCTATACAACCATCCATCACTGAACTTGAATGGTTCAGATTTAATATTGCAAGAATAGATCATGAAACAGGTACGCCAATTGTTATTTCAAGAACAGGTTACACGGGTGAACTTGGCTATGAAATTTGGTGTAATCCAAAAGATGCTGCAGAGGTTTGGGATAAAGTTTGGGAAGCTGGTAAAGAGTTTGATATTACTCCATTAGGCTTAGAAGCTTTAGACATGGTTCGTATTGAAGCTGGACTAATTTTTTATGGTTACGAGTTCGATGATCAAACAGATCCATTTGAAGCAGGTATTGGTTTTACAGTTCCACTTAAAACTAAAGAAGATGATTTTATAGGTAAGGAAGAATTAATTAAAAGAAAAGCAAATCCACAAAAAAAATTAGTTGGTTTAGAATTGGTTGGTCATGAACCAGCAGTAAATGGAGATTGTGTTCATATTGGTCGTGGTCAAGTGGGTGTAATAACAAGTGGAATGCTATCACCTAAACTTGGAAAAAATATTGCACTTTGTAAAATCGATGTAAAATATGTTGAAATAGGAACGGAAGTTGAGATTGGTAAACTTGACGGTCATCAAAAGAGAATTGGTGCAAAAGTTGTTCCCTTCCCTTTCTATGATCCAACAAAATCAAGAGTTAGAGCATAATAAAATGTATGATAACAGCAAAGATCTTTTAAATTTTTGGGAAGACCAGATGAGGCAATCACATACATCTAGTAACTATTTTTTTAGAAAATCTCCTTCACATTATCATATGATGTTACTTGTAATGTCAGCACATAAACTTAATGAAAAACTTTCTGTTGAAGGACTAAAAACAAAATTATTTAAAACCTCTAGACCGAAGTCAGCTTTAATTATTAATGAAGCCTGCGAAAAAGGATTCTTTCGTTTAGAAAAAACTTCGACTGATCAGCGAATAAAAAATATAATGCCTAGTGAGTCTTTTATTAATGAGTTTAAAGAGTATTTAAATACACTCAAAAAGATAAGCTATTAGTCACTTTTCAAAAAAATCTAAAATATATAATTTATATATATAATTTATAGTTCTAAAAAAAATTGTATTTTTTTTTATCCAAAAAAATAATGTTTAGTTATGTCAACACTACCAAAAAAAGCAAAAGTTGTAATTATAGGTGGTGGAATTCATGGCTTGAGTACAGCATGGAAACTTTCTGAAACTTATAAAAACGAAAATGATATAGTTGTTTTGGAAAAAAAAGACATTGCAGCAGGTGCAAGTGGGATTGCTTGTGGTGTTGTTAGAAACAATTATTTTCAACCTGCTATGAGAGAATTAATGGCTCACTCAGTGTCAGTTTGGGAGAGTGACCCTAAAGCTTTTAGATATAATTCTGTTGGTTATTTACAAATTTCACCAGAAGTAATGCATGAAGATGTTGCCTCAATAGCTGAACAACAAAAAGCAATAGGATACGATTCAGAATTTATAGAAGGTGAAGCAGACTGCATGAAGTATATGAAAAATATGTTTAGTGATTGGCAAGCTCAAGGGATAACTTCAGTTCTTCATGAAAAAAAAGGTGGTTATGCATTTAACAAAGACTCTATTAAAGCTCTTGAAGAAAAATCGACATCAAATGGGGTCAAGGTTGTTAAAGGGGTAACAGTTACAGGTTTCAAAAAAGGTAGCGCTAGTAAAGCTGTTACAGGAGTTGAAACTGACATGGGTATAATTGAATGTGATCAGGTTGTTGTAGGTGCTGGTCCTTGGGTAAGAGATTTTTGGAACATGTTGGAGCTTCCAAAAACTGTAAATATTAAAGGTAATGACGGTAAATTTCATGAAACAGAAATGTGGAAATATTGGATGCTGCAAGAAGGTGTAATTGGAGTTGATAAAGATTTCTTAAAAATGGATAATGGCAATCAACCACCCGTCATCCATGTAGATTCTACTGCCCCACTATATTCGGATAAAGATAAAAAATTAATTACTGATAAAATTTGGGGAATTTATTACAAGCCTGATATTGAAGGGTTAGGTGTTCAAGGTGGGACATCTCCTTACATAGTTGATGAGCATTTTGACAAAGTGAACGTTGATCCTTATGGAATTGAATCTCCAGATTATCAAACTACAGAAGCATTCAATGATATGTGGTGCTCTGCTTTAGCTCATTGCCAAAAAAGATTTGAAGGAAAATCTAACCTCTATAGAAAAGGACCATCGGGCGGACTTGGATGTATGACACCAGACTCTTTTCCAATCTTTGATAAATTTTTAGAAAATGTTTATGTAATAGCAGATGCTAATCATGGTTACAAAATGATTGGTGTGGGTGAGCTCGTTGCAAGAGAAATTCTTGGAACTGAAAGTGATTTATTAAAACCGTTTAGATTCAACCGTTACGAGAAGGGTGAACTTCATCCAACTTCTAACAGTCCGTTTCCTTGGAGTTAAACTTCAAGTCTAGACACTAATAATTTTTTCAGTTACGGTTCGTTAAATAAAAATTCATTAGAGGGAGAGATAATGACTGATTTAGATAAGCACGTTGCACAACCTGGTAGAGATAAGTTAGTAAAACAAGTTAGAGCTAAAATTAACGAGCTAGGTATTGAATATATTTATTTTCAATTTATTTCTGTAACTGGAAGAGTTGTTGGAAAAGGTATTCCCACTGATCATTGGGAAAGAACTTGTGAAAAAGGGTTTCAATTAGTTTATGGTGCTACAGCGAACTTGTTTGTTGATCGTCATGGAGATTATATTGGTTATGGACCAGAAGCAAAAGAACTAGTTGGTATACCTGATCCTGAAACTTTTTGTCAGCTTCCTTGGGATAAAAAAGTCGCAAGAGTATTTGTTACTTGCTTTAGAAATAGAGAAGAAAGAGACAATCCAGGTGCACATTTAACATCAGATTGTCGTGGAAATTTAAGAATACACGCTCAAGAATTTAAAAAGAAACATGGTTACCAATTAAGAGTTGGAACAGAGCCAGAAATGATGTGGTTAACTAAAAATGAGGATGGTTCACCAACTGGTAAAGGTTTTTCTAAACCTTATTGTTATCATATTGATCAATTTGAATCGTTAAGACCAGTTTTCATGCAAGTTTTTAAATACGCAAGAGCAATGGGTTTTGACATGATTCAGGGAGATCATGAAGATGCACCAGGACAATTAGAATTAAACTGGATGTATGATGATGTTTTAAGAAATGCAGATAGACTTTCAACTTATAGACAAATTTGTGCACAGGTTGCTAGAGAGTTTAATTTGATAGCTTGTTTTATGACAAAACCATTTATGGGTGTTTCTGCAAGTGGTTGTCACACAAATATGTCTTTATGGACGGGTGGAAAAGATGTGATTAATAAACTATCTCATAAATCTTTGCCAGGGATGGATGAGGTATTCACTTACGTTGAAGGTGGAACAAATACCTTTATGCCTGATACTGATGATATTCAGCTACCAGGTAAAATTGGTTTAAAAGCTATTGGTGGTGTGATGAAACATTTGGGTGCGCTAACTGCAATTGGTTCTTCTACTGTGAACTCATACAGAAGATTATGGGATACAGGATTTTGGGCTCCTGTTTATGCTGACTGGGGATTTCAAAATAGAACTTGTGGTTTAAGAGTTTCTGCCCCAGGTAGGTTTGAATATAGATCAGTTGATTCAATGCATAATCCATATTTAATGGGTTCTGGATTGTTAAAATGTTTTGATGATGGAATAACAAATAATATTGATCCAGGAAAACCTGAGTCTAGAAGTATGTATGAAGCTCAAGCAGCTGGAAAAATAGTTAAAAAACTACCAATGAGTCTTGGTGAGGCTTTAAATCGTTTAGCAGAGGATGAGGTTATAAAATCAGCTATGCCAGATGAAATGTATAAAGTTTTCCATTGGTATAAAAATGATGAGTGGGAAAAATTTTTAGGTGCAACAACGCAGTGGGATCTAGATACGTATCTGGACTGCCTACCATAGTCTTTAATAAAAATAGGGGAAATATATGTGTGGAATAGCGGGATTAATTTATAAAGATAAATCAGTGAATATTGGAACTCAATTGCAAGGAATGCTCCAAGCATTAAAGCATAGAGGAGAAGATTCTACTGGCTATGCACTTTATGGAGATACGGATGGGAAAAATTTCATTATGCGGTTTAAGGTTGGGGAAAATGTTGGTGAAGGTAGTTCATCAGTAAGTGAAGAGACTTCTGTTTATGATGAAAGAATTAAAATAGTTAAGTCATATATTTTAGGTATGGGTGCAAAAATTATTAAAGAAGAAAGAATACTTCCCTACTCTTTAAGATATGAGGTTAATTATGATGAAAAAGACTTAAGAGAGTTTTCTAGAAAAATCGAGAGCGTTCCTGGTGTTGAAATTCTTTCTATGGGTAAGTCTTTAGAGGTTATTAAAGATTTGGGTAATGCAAAAGACGTTTGTGATAGATATAATTTAGATAAAGTTGTGGGGACACATGCAATTGGTCATGCAAGAATGGCTACAGAATCTGGCGTAGATATTAAATCAGCCCACCCTTTTTGGGGATATCCATTTAGCGATGTGTCTGTAGTTCACAATGGTCAGTTAACAAATTATTGGAATAATAGAAGAATGCTAGAAAACGAAGGTATGAGATTTATGTCTGAATGTGATTCAGAATTAATTGCAGTATATCTAGCAAAAAAATTGAGAGATGGTGCAACCCTTGAAGAAGGTATGAAAGATTCTTTAACGGGTCTTGATGGGGTATTTACTTACTTTGTTGCAACAAAAGACTCATTAGGAATGGCAAAGGATACTATGGCAGCAAAACCATTAGTTCTTTACGAATCTGATAATTTAATAGCAATGGGATCTGAAGAAATTGCGATTAGAGCAATTCTTCCTCAAGAAATTGATACATATGATCCATATGATGGAGAGGTAAAAGTATGGCAAATCTAAAAACAACAGACAAAAAATCAAAATCCCAATCAATGGGTATGCACACTGAAGTTCTTACAGGAAGAACTCAACAAAAGTTTTTTAATCCTTCGGAAGCTGAAAACTTTTACTACTTTGGCGCTTACGATGTAGATTTTAATAAAAGAACAGATCTAGATGTTAAAGAAATGACAGCTCCAGAAGCTAATAAAGAAATTGATAACTTAATGAGCCAAGGTTTTGGAACAATTGTTATTAAAAACCCTCAAGGTAAACATAGTTTAGGTGTTGGTATTTTAAATAAGTTAAACTTAATTTTTGAAGGAAGTTTAGGTTATTTTGGTATGGGTTCTTGTGATGGACCTACTGTTAGAATAAATGGCAGAGTTGGTTGGTCTTGTGCTGAAAACTTAATGGCAGGAAAAGTTGTTATAGAAAAAAATGCTGGCTCTTGTTTTGGTGCAGCTATTAGAGGTGGAGATTTAATTTGTAAAGGAAGTGTTGGTGCAAGAACTGGAATTGATATGAAGGGTGGAACTATCATTGTTGGTGGTGATGCTGGAGCTTTTACAGGTTTTATGATGCAAAGAGGAAGAATAATTATTCTTGGTAATGTTGGAATAAATTTAGGTGACTCAATGTATGATGGTACTATTTTTATTGGTGGTAAAATTGGTTCTTTTGGAAGTGATGCTGTTCCATCTGATCTTACAGACAGTGACCAAGACTGGTTAAAAAGAAAATTAAAAGTTGCAGAGATAGGTGAAAAATTTGATGTCAGTAAAATGACAAAAATAGTCGCAGGGAAAAAACTTTGGAACTATGATAATCTAGAACCTCATGAAAAGAAAGGAGCTATCTAATGGCTAAAAAGAAAGTTAAAAAAAATATTAAAAAATTAAAAAAAAATAATGGAAGTGTTGGTGGAAAAGCTGATGTTCATGCACACGAAGAAGGCAAAAGAAACAAAAGTCTATTAGGTCACAACGCTATTTTTACTCCTGAAGTTATAGACGATATTCATATTAAAGCTCAACTTGGAAGATACAGAATGCGTGGAATGGCGTTAATGAAAAAAATTCCTACATTTGATGATTTAGTTTTTTTACCAGGAACTCTTACAAGATTTGTAATTGAAGGTTATAGAGAAAAATGTGAAACAAAAACTATAATCGGCCCAAATTGTGAAAACCCAATTGAACTAGATATACCAGTATATATTACAGGTATGAGTTTTGGTGCACTTTCTTATGAGGCAAAAACTGCTCTAGCAAGAGGAGCAACTATGGCTGGAAGCGCAACATGTTCTGGTGAAGGTGGAATGATTCCAGATGAGAGAAGATATTCTGAAAAATGGTATTACCAATGTATTCAATCAAGATATGGTTTTAACCCTCATCACGCTCAACTAGCTGATGCAATTGAAGTATTTATTGGTCAAGGACAAAAAGTTGGAATGGGTGGACATTTAATGGGTCAAAAAGTTACTGATCAAGTTGCAGAAATGAGATCTCTACCATCTGGTATTGATCAAAGATCTCCAGCAAGACACCCAGACTGGTTAGGTCCAGATGATCTAGCTTTAAAAGTTGAAGAATTAAGACAACTTACAAAAAACAAAGTGCCAATTCAGTTAAAACTAGGTGCATCAAAAGTTTATGATGATGTTCGTATGGCTGCAAAATGTAATCCTGACTCAATATTTTTAGATGGTATGGAAGGTTCAACAGGAGCTGGTCCTCACATAGCTGCTGCGAATACTGGTATCCCAGGAATTGCTGCAATCAGAGAAGCAAGAAGAGCTATTGATGATGTTGGTAAAACTGGACAAGTAACTTTAATTTATGCAGGTGGTGTTAGAGATGGTGCTGATATGGCGAAGGCTTTAGCCTTAGGTGCTGATGCAATAGCAATTGGGACTGGTGCTTTAATGGCTTTAAACTGCAATAAAGATATACCAGAAGCAAATTTTGAAAAAGAAATGGGTGTAAAAGCTGGTGAATGCTATCACTGTCATACTGGTCGTTGTCCAGTTGGTGTTGCAACACAAGATCCTAAATTAAGAGCTAGATTAAATCCTGATGATGCTGCATTAAGAGTTTATAATTACCTTCATGCAATGACATTAGAGGCTCAACTTTTAGCAAGAGCTTGTGGTAAAACTAATATTCACTCATTAGAGCCTGAAGATTTAGCTGCTCTAACAATGGAATCATCTGCATTAGCTAAAGTTCCGTTAACAGGAACTAACTTCACTGTTGGTGTTGATAACTATCACAAAATATAAGGAATATTTATGGTTAAGAAAAAAACAAAAACAAAAGTAAAAAAAGAAAATCTAGGTGGAAAATCTAAAGAGACAGCTAGAGAAAAAATGATTGGGCAACATATCGGTTATAGATATGACGTTAACCTATTACCTGATTATAAGAAGATGACTCCATTCTTAAAAAAATATGTAGAAGCTATGGGATGGGATGATCTTAACTGGTTAGAAGATATTCATATGGGTTATGAAGAGGATAGACCTGCTGTATTTTGTAGAAATGCAAATGGTTGGGTTACAATTCCAAAATCAATCAAATTACCAAATAACCAACAAGACAGAGACATGATTGCAAGAGAGCTTTTAGTTAAGTTTCAAATGTCTAAAAAGCACCCTCTTGTTGATTTGAAAAAAGCTTACCTTAAGTTTTAGTCCGTCAATCAAAGGTTGATTATTTTTTTAAATATACCGTCATTGCTTATCTATTTAAGCGCTGTATAGTTTGTCACACCTATTAAAATCTCATAAGCTTTCCTAAATTAACAAGGAGAGAAAGATTATGGATGATCAATTAGGTGCTCTTACAGTAATATTTACAGAATTTTACTACTGGGTAACAGTAGTATTAATGTTCCTGATTCACGTCGGGTTTTGTATGTATGAAGTTGGAGCCTCGCGTTATAAACATCACCAACACACTTTAATGAAAAATACCATGGTAATACCGCTAGTAACGGTAACCTGGTTTTTCTTTGGTTGGTGGATTTACTGGGCATTCCCAACAGGACCGGGGATAGCTCCATCAATAATGAATGAGAGTTCAGCATTAATTACTGACGAAAGTACTTTTAGTGCGAAATGGTATGTAGCAAATACTGAATTTATGGCAGTTAATTTAGGTGACCGTATAAGTGGAGTATTCTGGGCTGCATTCTTACTATTTTCATGGACAGCTGCTTCAATTGTTTCTGGAGCAATCATTGAAAGAATTACAACTTTTGCATTTGGTATTTTAGCAATTGCAATTGGTTCGTGCTTCTGGGTAATTGATGCTGCTTGGGGATGGCACTTTGATGGATGGATGCTTAAAATTTTAGGATATCATGACGCTTACGCATCAGGAGTGATTCACGCAATTGCGGGTGGGTTTGCTTTAGGTGTTCTAATCGTTTTAGGACCTAGAATTGGAAAGTTCTCATCAAGTGGTGAACCAAGAAATATAGGACCAAGAAACCCGTGGCTAGTTACAGTTGGATTATTTTTAATCTATACTGGTTTCTGGGGATTTTATGCGGCATGTAATATACCGATATTTGATCTTGGACCTGAGTATGGAATGGAAGGTGTAACGTACTGGACAGCAACAAATATATATGTAACCCCAACCACACTGAGCGGAATAACCTATAACTTTCTGATGTCATTATCAGGTGGATTATTGGCTGGATACGTGGTCGCTAAAGGTGATCCATTCTGGACTTACTCAAGTGGACTAGCTGGGATCATCTGTGCATCTGCAGGTAATGATTTGTATCACCCAATACAAGCAATGCTTATTGGTGCGATCGGTGTTATTATAGCATACAAAATGCATTACTGGGTTGAACGTAAGTTCAAAATTGATGATGCAGTTGGTGCAGTAGCAGTACATGGTTATGCAGGTGTTGTTGGTCTTATAATTTGTGGATTTGTTTTAAATGGTTACCCAGCATCTGGATATAATGTTGGAGCTATGTGGGACGGATCAACTTATGCATCAATCAATCCACTGGGACAATTCCTTGGAGCAATTATAATGTTCGGAGTTCTTGGAATGCTACCAGGCTACGTTATTGCTAGAATACTAAGCGCTTTTGGTAAATTAAGGATACCGCGTGAAGTTGAAATAGCAGGACTAGACTATGAAATAATGGAGGACGATAGAGAAGCTGAAAAAGCGGTCGCCTCTTCAACTAGGTAAAGGAGAAAAATATGGCTACAGTTACAAACTGGATAGATCATTTAAGTGCAAAAGAAGTTGTCGGAGCAGTTTATCCGGGAGCTGGATCCACTGAAACTTTACTGGTTATTCTTGGTGTAGTTTTTTGGATTGGCTGGCATGTTTTGACTGCTAGATCTGAGAGTGAAAAACTCTCAAGATTGGCTAGAAAAAGACATGGTGCTAATGATCATAAAAGCAATATTACCGACTGGTAATAAAAAATAAACTTTGGGCACTACATAATTGTGGTGCCCTTTTTTATATAGAAATTCAATATGACTGAAAATAATAACGAGGATCAAAGACCAAGCAAAATGATTGGTGTAGTTTTTCCAAAAGCAAAGTATGGGGTTATTGCAGCTATAATAATTATTATTGGTGGAAATTTAATTTATTACAAGGAAGCTATTTTTTATTTTTTAAGATAATGGCAAAAAATTTATCTAAAATTGCTAAAGTAAAAAAGATTAAATACTTTTTAATTAGCTTTGTAGATTTATTTGGTATTTTGAGATCAAAATTAGTCCCAACTGAAGCAATTGGAGAAATGCAAAAAAATGGTGCAGGCTTTGCTGGCTTTGCAACATGGCTAGATATGTCACCTGCCGATACAGACATGTTTGCTATTCCAGATCCAGATAGTTTAATTCAATTACCTTGGAATAAAGAAGTTGGTTGGCTTGCATCAGATTTATGGATGGGTGGGAAACCTGTAAAAGCATCCCCAAGGGTTATGCTTAAAGAGCAAATAGCTAAATTGAATAAAAAAGAATTACAAATGAAATCTGGGGTAGAGTGTGAATATTTTTTGATTTCCCAAGATGGTTCAAGTATTGCAGATCTACGAGATACTCAATCAAAACCTTGTTATGATCAATCAGCATTAATGCGAAGGTATGATTTAATTAAAGAAATTTGTGATGCTATGATTCAAATGGGGTGGCATCCATATCAAAATGATCATGAGGATGCTAATGGACAGTTTGAAATGAATTGGGATTATGATGATTGTTTAATTACAGCAGATAGACATGTCTTCTTTAAATATATGGTAAAATCTTTAGCAGAAAAACATGGGCTTAGAGCAACATTTATGCCAAAACCTTTTAGTAATTTAACTGGGAATGGTTGTCATGCTCATGTTTCTCTTTGGAATAATGACAAGAATAAATTTTTAGATACCAGTGATAAACTTGGCATAAGTAAACTTGCTTATAATTTCTTAGGGGGTGTAATGAATTTAGCCCAACCACTTTCTGCATTTTTTAACCCAACAGTTAATAGCTATAGGAGAATAAATGCACCACCAACAAAATCTGGTGCAACATGGTCACCAAGTAGTATTTCTTATACAGGAAATAACAGAACACATATGATTAGAGTGCCAGATGCAGGTCGATTTGAGTTAAGATTGATGGACGGTTCATCTAACCCCTACTTACTTCAAGCTGGTATTATTGCTGCAGGACTTCACGGTTTAAATAATAAGATTAACCCTGGTGAAGCATTAAATTGTAATATGTACACTGATTACAAAAATTACCCAAATTTAAAAAAATTACCCAATGAAATTGAGGATGCTTTAAATTTTCTTCAAAATAGCAAAGAACTTAAGGAAGCATTTGGAGATGATGTTATAACAAGTTACATAAAATTAAAAAATATAGAAATTAAAGATTTTAATAAAGAAGAAAAATTTGATAAGAAAAGCTCAGTAACTCACTGGGAAAAAAATAGCACTCTTGATTGTTAATAAAAATGAAATCAATCCTTCAGAAAGACCTTTGGTCCATTACATCTTTTTTAGAAAATAAAGAGTATAACTTTAATAAAGAAAATATACTCACTCAATTACCAGAAAAATTTATAGATGAAGCAATATTGGCCATATCTAGTTGGGATAACTACGCTCCTACTCCACTAATTAAATTAAACAAATTAAATGATGAACTAAAAGTCAAAAATATTTACTACAAGGATGAAGATAAAAGATTTGAACTTAAATCATTTAAGGCATTAGGTGGAGCTTTTGCTGTTTACAAAATTGCAAGTGAAAAAAAGAACATAACAGTTTCGACAGCTACAGCAGGAAATCATGGAAGATCAGTTGCATGGGGTGCTCAAAGATTAGGTTTAAAATGTAAAATATTTATAAGTGAATTTGTTAGCGAGTCTAGAGCTGAAGCCATGCGCAATCTGGATGCTGAGGTTATTAGAGTTAAAGGGAATTACGACAATTCATTAAAGGAATGCATCAAACAATCTAATGCAAATAATTGGGAAATTGTACAAGATGTGTCTTGGGAGGGTTACAAAGAAGTACCAAAATTGATTATGGCTGGGTACACAATAATGGTTAAAGAAATTTTAGATGAAATAAACTCAAATTTGATAACACACGTATTTCTTCAAGCAGGTGTTGGAGGAATGGCAGCGGCAATGATTGCTGGCTTTGCAAAATTATCTAAAAATATCCCAAAGTTTATTACTGTTGAGCCAGAAAATGCAGATTGTGTATTTCAAAGCATTAAGAATAATAAACCTACAACTGTTGATATAAAAAAAGAAACAATAATGGGTGGAATGTCTTGTGGAGATGTTTCAAGTATTGCCTGGGAAATTTTAAAAAATTCTACTGACTACTGCTTAACCATACCGGATGAAGCAATCTCAACTACTGTTGCACTACTAGCAGAAAAACATTTATCTGATGAAAAAATAATAGCTGGTGAATGTGCTGTGCCAGGTATAATTGCGTTAATAGGCTCATTTAACAATAAAGAATACTTAGATAAGTTAGAGTTAAATGAACAATCAAATGTACTTTTATTTGGTTGTGAGGGTTTAACTGATAATGCAATGTACCAAAAAATACTAAGCGATGGATTGCAAAAAATCTAAGTAAATATGACAAAAAAAGCCATTGTTTGGATAAGAGAAGATTTTAGAATTGAAGATAATGAAGCCTTAGCTATTGCATCTCAAAATCATGAGTTTGTAAGTGCTCTTTATATTTATAACCCAAAAAATTTTGATAAAAAAAGAGAAGCTCAAAAATGGTGGGTCTCTAAAGCTTTAGAAAATTTTGAACTAGATCTAAAAAAGTTAAATATTACATTGGAAGTTCAATTAGGTGATGAACTAGAGATATTGTCAAATTTGAAAAAAAAAGATGATGTTACTGTTTATTGGAGTAAAGTGTATGAACCTGATGTAATTAATAAAGGTAAAAAAATAAGAGATCAATTCATTAAAAATGAAATTCAATATAAATATTTTAAAGGAAATATTCTTGTAGAGTTTCAGGAAATGACTAAAGATGATGGTACACCTTATAAAGTATTCACTCCTTTTTGGAAAAAAACTGAACAACTTTACATCTCAAAAATACCTTCTAAACTTATAAAAGTTAAATCAAAGGGAAAAAAAATAAATATATTTAAAAAATCAATTCCTATAAAAGAAATTTTACCTAAAAAAGATTGGTATAAGAAGTTTGAGAAATACTGGATACCATCTGAACAAGAAGCTAAAAAATATTTACAAGAATTAATAAATAATAGAATTGAGGGGTATGGAGAGGCACGAGATATTCCAGGTGTTAATGGAACCTCAAAGTTATCTCCTTTCTTAAAATTTGGCCAAATACATGTAGAAACAATTTGGAAGAAATGCCAAGACATTAAAATTAAAAAAATGGGATATAGAAAGTATATTAATGAATTAGGATGGAGAGAGTTTTCTCATAGTTTAATTAATTACTTTCCCCAAATGCTGAAAGGCAATCTTAGAAAAGATTTTGATAATTTTCCTTGGGTTAAAAATGAGAAGTTTCTTAAAGCTTGGAAAAAAGGTATGACAGGATATCCCATTGTTGACGCTGGGATGAGGGAACTGTACGAAACAGGATGGATGCACAATAGGGTACGAATGATTGTTGCTTCATTTCTTGTAAAACATTTAAGAATTCATTGGAACGAAGGTGAAAAACATTTTAAAAATTGTTTGGTTGATTATAATGAAGCTAGTAACGTTGCCCAATGGCAATGGGTTGCAGGTTGTGGTGCTGATGCAGCTCCTTATTTTAGAATATTTAACCCTATTCTTCAGGGTGAAAAATTTGACAAAGATGGAATTTATACAAAGAAATGGGTTCCAGAACTTAAAAACATGCCTAATAAATTTTTATATAAGCCATGGGAACTAGAAAGTAAATACCAAGAGCAGATTAAAGTAGTTGTAGGTACAGATTATCCAAAACCAATTGTAGACCACGCCGAGGCAAGAAATGCTGCATTAGACGCTTTTAAAACAATTAAGAAAAGCTAATCACCTAAATAATGAAGAACAATCAATCTTTTTTGTTTCTCAATTCTGTGTTCAAAAAGATATAACCCCTGCCAAGTTCCAAGTATTAACTCATTGTTTTTAACACTTAAAGAAATTTGATTATTGGTTAACGAGGACTTAATGTGTGCAGGCATGTCATCTTTTCCTTCAGTTGTATGGATATAAAGGGAATCATCCATTGGCACGAGCTTATTAAAAAAATTCATTAAGTCAGTTTGAACATCTGGGTCAGCATTTTCTTGTATTATTAATGAAGCACTAGTGTGTTGAATGCTTATATTGATAATTCCATTATTAAACTCATTATCATTAACCCATTGATTAGTTTGGTTGGTAAATTCGTAGAGCTTCTGTCCATTTGTATCTAATTCTAAATTAAAAAATTCTTGTCTCATAGCTTGTTATATTTGATAGATGTTAATTCATATAATCGACTAATAGTTCTTTTAAATATTTTTTTTAAATCCTCTGAGGAACTTAATAAATCTAATTGCAATTGAGATGATATCATTAAAGGTATATTTTTTTCATAAAGAATATCAATTAGTGTAATAAATCTTTGTTGTTGATTAGAATTATCAATATTAAAGATAGGAATATTTTCTATAACAATAAAACTACACACTTCAGCTATTTTTATATAATCCTCTGCTCCAATATTTTTAAAACATAATTCTTTAAAGTCAAAACGTGCTATTCCATTAAAATAATTCTTAATATTAAACTTTCTACCTTTAATAATTAAGGTCATTTCTTTGTGGGGAAGATTTTTTGTTATTTTTCTAAAAAACTTATTAAGTTTAAAATTTATTGTTTCATTTAATGGAAAAAAATATCTTTCATTTTTATTTTTCGAGGATTTTCTATAATCTTCTTCAATAATTAACTTTGCTTGAAAACATCTTTCTTTCATTATCTTAATAAAGGGAAGAAATTGATCTCGTTGCAATCCATCTTTGTAAAGATCATTTAATTTAGCATTTGATGTAAATAAAACTTTTATATTTTCATCAAATATTTTTTTGAATAAGCTGCCCAAAATCATAGCATCCACAATGTTGGTAACCTGAAACTCATCAAAATAAATTAACTTGGATTTACTTTTTAGTTTTTTAACAAATCTATCTATAATATTTTCTTGGTTATTTTCTTTATTTTTAAAAACAAAATCATGAAAATTAATCATAAATTCATTAAAGTGAAATCTTTGTTTAGTTTTATCAAAATTATTATAAAAAAAATTCGATATCATGGTTTTACCCACACCTACATCACCTTGTAAATAAAATCCTGTTTTAGAATTCTGCTTAGTAAATATTTTTTTTAAAAGTGATTTCCTGAAGTTCTGATTGTAAAATAAATTTAGCTCTTCTATTAGATCTTGTTGATCAGGATTAATTTCTAAATTATTTTTTTTACAATAATTTAGAAATAATTTATTTAAATTCATTTTTTTGTTTTAAAATCTATACCATACTCTGACCTAGGCCCTTTTCTTAATCCAAAGGGTCCAGATATAAACAGTGTAAGAGGTTTTGTTCCTGGTTTAAGATCAACTCTATGCAAATTATTTGCTGACCTAAAACCAATATATCCAACTGATCGCCAAAATCTTCCAGAACTTGATGTTTCCCAATAACCTTCCCTTAATATGATAGTTATATATGGAAATGTGTGGTTATGGACACCTTCCCCATGATCATCAGCTAACATTTCATGTAATAGAATATTAAATGGAAACCATTTTGGTCTATGTCTTAATAAGACATAATATCTATTCATCCAAGGTTTGGCTTCGTTAAATTTGGGGTGAGAAGGTCCTCGATCTAAAACAATTTTTTTTCTTCCTAATTTATCAAGTAACTTAAGAAACATTATTAATTAAATTTAATAATAGAACCATTACTTATTAAAAAAAGATTATTTTCATTTATAAAGGGCTGTAAAATTTTGCCTCCTGAGATTTTTACTACATTCAAGATATTACCTTCATTACTATTTACAATAATTAATTTTCCATCACTATTAGTTAAGTATATTTTATTCAAAGCTATAAAAAAACCTGTTGGTTTTATCTGTTTTCTTTTTTTATCTTTATAATCTTTAAATAAATCATTAATTCTAATTATATTTCCTAATTTTTTATCAACTACATATAAATATCCTTTTTCAGATATAGTTATTACAAGGTTACCAATAATGACAGGTTTAAGGTCTGAACTAATTTCAGTTTTCCAATTAATTAATCCTATTGCAGTATCAATTGAGTAAAATTCATTTTTATTATTAGAAAAGAATATTGTATTTTCATTAATCACCAATTCTGAGCTTGATAATTGAAATGCATTTTGACTAATATTATTATTTTGTGTGGGTAGCTGCCAAACAAGTTGGCCAGATTTTATGTCTACAGCTGTGACATCACCAATAGAATTATTAAAATAGATATTCTTTTTATCAAGAACAATGGATATCTTTGTATTTGATTTTGTTAAAGACTCTTCAGTCTTTAAATTCCATATTTCTGATCCATCTTGTATTGATATTGATCTTAGAATATTTTTATAATCAACCACATAAAAAACATCATCTTTAATTTTAATGTTAGAGTTGAAAGGAACTATATTTGTTTTTGTCCATAATAGTTCGCCTGTATCAATATTAATCGCATAATATTTCGCCACATCATCTGTTACGATTAATATATTTTTTTTTACTGCAAAATTTAATCTTGGTTTAATTTTCTTTTCACTCTTATTGTAAAAATTATTTTCCCATACTATTTGTTGGTTTTCATCATAAAAAATTATTGCACCCTTATTGTCATAAAAAACTAAATTTTTATTATAAAATAAAGGATTAGGATTTATGAAATCAAAATCATTAAATTTAGAGAAATTATATTTTCCAATTTTTTCTAAGACACCTTCATAAGCTAGCTCACCCATGTCATTTTGATTATTCAAGCTATTTTGATTAAACTTTCCATTAGATATTTTAACGTAAAGATTTGAATTAAACTCTTCTTCCAATCTTGCTTGTTTAGTTAAAATAGTTTTAGTATTTTCAATTTTAGAAGGGTCTTTGTTGTCTTTATCCCAAAAACCTACTTTTTTACTTGCTGAACAGTTATTTAAAATAAGAAAGATTAAGACTGATAATAATACTTTATTCACCCAGATCTCTATTTAATCTCTTTTGTGACTCAGTTTTAATTGTCCCATTAGCATTAGGTAAAACTAAAATCTGGTTAAAAAACTCTTTAGCTTTTTGTTTTTCACCTTTTGAGTAAAAAAATTCTGCCAGTAAATATAATGCGTGCGATTTCCAAATACTTTCGGAATTAATCACTGGATTAAGTATTTTTAATAATTCATTTTCACTTACAAAGTCTGAATTAAACAATGCTTTTTTATATATAATTAAATTCTTGATTTCATTTTCAAGGTTTGTTTTTTCAATCAATTCATTAAATAGGGTATTTATCTCTTCATTATTCTCCAATAAATTATTGTCTAACAAATGGTATAAGGCTAGTGGAGAATATGTTGCATCATTACTTTTTACAACGTTGACCATTTCGTTAATTGTTTTTTGTTTATTATCTGAATTAAGACCTATTAAAGCTAAGTTATATTGATTTGCTAATTTAATTTTGGTTCTTTCTTTAGATTTTTCAAATGAAAGATACCCAATTATAATTACTAATATTATTGAGACAGTTATTATAAGTTTTTTTTTATTATTTATAAAAAAATTCCTTATTCTTTCATTTCTTGTGTTAGAATCGATGATTGTAATTTCTTCGTCCATTTTTATATCATATTCCTTAATACATATTGAAGTATTCCACCATTTTTATAATACTCTAATTCGTTTTTAGTGTCTATTCTACATAGAGTTTTAATTTTTTTAATATCTCCAGAGGCATATTTTATTTCAACCTGAACATGATCTGATGCATTTATACCCTCTTCTATTTGAAGAACAGTTATTAACTCTGATCCAATTAATTTTAAGTTTACCCTATCGTTTCCTTCAGTAAATTGAAGTGGTAAAACGCCCATTCCAATTAAATTAGATCTATGAATTCTTTCAAAGCTTTCTGCTATTACAACTTTTACACCTAATAACTTTGTTCCTTTGGCAGCCCAATCTCTTGACGATCCTGTTCCATATTCTTTTCCACCTATAACAGCAAGGTCTGTTCCTCTTTTTTTATATTCCTCTACAGCATTATAAACTGGCATCACTTTTTCTTCTGGATAAAGTTTTGTAAACCCACCCTCTGTTCCAGGCGCCATTTCATTTCTTATTCTAATATTTGCAAAAGTTCCCCTCATCATTACTTCATGATTGCCTCTTCTTGATCCATAGGAGTTATAATCTGCTGGAAGTATTTGATGTTCCATAAAATACTCACCTGTTGGGCTTTCTTTTTGTATATTTCCTGCTGGAGAAATATGATCAGTTGTAACCATGTCTCCTAAAATTAAAAGTGGTCTTGCATCTTTAATGGGCTTAAATCCCTCTGGTTGATCTGGTAAATTTTCAAAGAATGGTGGTTTCTTTACATAAGTTGAGCCAGAATCCCAATTGTAAATACTTGTATTTTCAGTTTTAATTTCTTGCCACTGCTTAGGGCCATCTGAAATATTTGAATACCTTTTAACAAACATCTCTGCGTTAAGAGACTCTTTTAATGTGTCTTCAATTTCTTTATTTGATGGCCAAATATCTCTTAAAAATATATCCTTACCATCTTTGCTTTTTCCTAAAGGTTCCTTGTATAAATCAAATTCCATATGACCAGCAAGTGCATAAGCTACTACAAGTGGCGGTGAAGCTAAATAATTAGCTTTTATATGTGGAGATATTCTTCCTTCAAAATTTCTATTTCCTGATAAAACTGATACAGCGTAGATGTTTTCCTTGTCTATGGCTTGAACAATTTCTTCCTGTAAGGGACCTGAGTTTCCTATACAAGTTGTGCAACCATATCCAACCAGATTAAACCCAAGTTTGTCTAAAAATACATTTAGTCCTGCTTTTGCTAAATAGTCAGTAACCACTTGTGAGCCTGGCGCTAACGAAGTTTTTACCCAAGGTTTAGTTTCTAAACCAAATTCAACTGCTTTTTTTGCTAACAACCCAGCTCCAATTAATACATTGGGATTAGAGGTATTAGTACATGAGGTGATAGCTGCAATTAATATTGAACCATCTTTAATTTCATAATCTGTTCCTGATACTTTTGAAATATGTTGTTCTTTTCTTCTAGTTGCATCCTCAAAAACTTTTTTAAATCCAGTAGATGCATCTGTTAATAAAACTTTGTCCTGAGGTCTCTTAGGACCTGAAATAGTTGGAACAACTGTAGACATGTCTAGTGATAAAGTGTCTGTAAATTCAACTTGATCATTAGCCCATAAACCTTGCTCTTTTGCATATTTCTCAACTATATTAACTGTATTCTCATCTCTTCCTGAGAATTTTAAATATTTTAATGTCTCTTCATCAATTGGGAAGAAACCACATGTTGCGCCATACTCTGGTGCCATATTCGCAATTGTTGCTCTATCAGCAAGAGTTAAATTCTTTAAACCTTCTCCATAAAATTCAACAAATTTTCCAACAACTCCTTTATCTCTTAACATTTTTACAACTGTTAAAACTAAATCTGTTGCAGTAGTGCCTTCTGGCATTTTATTTTTAACTTCAAATCCAATTACTTCAGGAATTAACATAGAAATTGGCTGTCCTAACATTCCAGCTTCAGCTTCTATTCCACCAACACCCCATCCAAGAACAGATAAGCCATTAACCATGGTAGTATGACTATCAGTCCCAACTAACGTATCAGGAAATAAATACTCCTCATCTTGAAATTTTTCAGACCAGACTACTTTTGATAAATATTCTAAATTAACCTGGTGACAAATTCCTGTTCCAGGAGGAACAATTCTAAAGTTATTAAATGCTTGTTGACCCCATTTTAGAAATGAATATCTCTCACCATTTCTTTTAAATTCAATATCAACATTTTTTTCAAATGAGTCTTTATTTGCTGATTTATCTACTTGAACTGAATGATCAATAACCAGATCAACTGCAGAAAGTGGATTGATAGTATTTGGATCTTTATTTTTCTCTTTAACCGCTTCTCTCATAGCTGCAAGATCAGCAACTGCTGGTATTCCTGTGTAATCCTGTAACAAAACTCTAGCTGGTCTATAAGCTATTTCAGTAGATGATTTTTTTGTCTTCAACCATTCTTTAATTGCTTCTATTTGATTTTTAGTAACTGATAGATCATCTTCGTATCTTAATAAATTTTCTAATAAAACTTTAAGAGATTTTGGAAGTTTTGAAATTCCATCTAAACCATTTTTTTCTGCTTCTGATAAGGAATAATATTTGTACTCAGTATCATTTATACTGATAGATTTTAATGAGTTATATGAATTTTTATTTCCTGGTTTCATATTATAAATAAAAAGTTGTAATACAGCTTAATAGAAGCAGTGACATAGCATAATTAAACAACTTAATAAATTTATCATTTGTCGCAAATTTCCTCATAAATTTACCTATAAGCACCCAAAAGATGATACTAATTATTGCAAAAACGAAAGCAACACCAATTACCCATAAAGAATAGTTTAAAAAATTATTTCCTACCTCAACATAAGTCGATACAGATATTATTGCAACGATTACTCCTTTTGGATTTAAAAATTGATAAATAAAAGTTTCAGCAAAACTTACAGGGTTGAGACTCTTTTCTTGAGTGCTAGTTTTAGAAAATGATATCCTGTAAGCTAAATAAATTAAAAATACAGTTCCTGTGAATATTAATGTTTTTTGAATTATTGGATAAAGCTTAAATATATTTATTAATCCAAAATTCACAATAGCAATCATTGTAGTGAATCCAAAAATGACCCCTAACATAAGTGGTATAGTTTTTTTTATTCCATGGTTAAAACCTGAGTGTGAAGCAACAATATTATTTGGTCCAGGCGAACAACTGGTTACAAACATAAACAAAGAAAGTGACAAAATTTCAGGATGCATTTTTATGCAATAGGTAATCCGTTTTCAGATTCTTGAGAAGGGTGAACTAATATAACTTTACCTTCTTTATCAATCGAACCTAAAATAAGAACTTGTGAAACTACACCAGCAATATTTTTCTCAGGAAAATTACAAATACCCACAACTTGTTTGTCTTTTAAATTTTCTTCGTTGTAATAATGGGTAATTTGCGCAGATGATTGCTTAACACCTATATCTTTTCCAAAATCCACTTCAATTACTAGTGATGGTTTTCTAGCTTTTTCATTTTTTTTAACCGATATTACAGTTCCAACTCTAATATCTATTTTATCAAAGTCATCATAGGTAATTTGTTCTTTCATATATTTAATATATAATAGTTGGTAAATATGAGTACAGAAAATAATTCAGAGCTATTGTATGATAATTCAGTTCAAATTTTAACTGACTTGATAGCTTTTAAAACTATTTCAGGAGAAGATAATAGCTCATTAATTGATTATTGTGATGATATCTTAAAAAAGTTAAGTGCTACTTCTTTTAGAACTTATGATGATGAAAAAAAAAGAGTAAATTTATTTGCTACACTAAAAGCTAAAAATTCAAATAATAAGAAGCCAATTATTTTATCAGGCCACACTGATGTTGTTCCTGTGTCAAAGGGTTGGAGTTCTGATCCTTTTATTGCAACTATTAAAGATGATAAATTATATGGGAGAGGTTCATGTGACATGAAAGGTTTTATTGCTTGTGCTTTAGCTTATGCACCTGTTTATTCTAAATCAAATTTAGATAGAGACATTCATTTTTCATTTACATTCGATGAAGAAACGGCATGTCAAGGTGCGCCTATACTAATAGAGGAATTAAAAAAAAGAGGTATTAAGGATGGTATTTGCATTATTGGTGAACCAACTAATATGAAAATTATTGATGCTCATAAGGGATGTTATGAATACACAACTTATTTTAAAGGTTTAGCGGGGCATAGTTCGGCACCTCATAAAGGCGTAAGCGCTGTTGAATATGCATCACGATATGTAAATAAATTAATTGAACTTAGAGAGAAACTTAAAAGTAGAGCACCTAAAAACTCTATTTTTGACCCGCCTCACTCTACCCTTTCTATTGGTGGTGTGTTTGGTGGCATTGCTCACAATGTAATAGCAGACAAATGTCATGTTAATTGGGAAACACGACCAGTTGTTAAAGAAGATGGTGTATTTTTAAATCAAGAAATTGATAAGTATGCAAATGAAGTGTTATTACCTGAAATGAAAAAAGTTTTTCCTAATGCCTCAATTGAAAAAGATATTATTGGTGAGATAGTTGGGTTTGATAGAGAAGATAAGTCAGATGCTTGTGAATTAATTTCAAGTTTGACAGGTGATAATTCTAGACAAGTTGTTTCATTTGGAACTGAAGCGGGCTTATTTCAAGAAATTGGGATTAGTACAGTGGTCTGTGGCCCAGGTTCAATTGATCAAGCACATAAAATTGATGAATTCATAATTCTTGATGAACTAAAAAAATGTTTAAATCTACTTGAGGGAATTAAAGATAACTCTATTGTAAATTAGTCGTTCCAGCCACTTACTACTTTAACTTCCAAATATTCTTCTAGACCCAATTTTCCAGCTTCACGGCCAATACCTGAATGTTTGTATCCACCAAAAGGAGCGTCTGGAGCTAAACCGGCACCATTAATATCAACCATTCCTGATCTTAATTTTCTAGCAACACGATTAGCTTTTTCTTGATCTTGAGTTTGAATAAAATTTAATAATCCATAAGGAGTATCGTTTGCAATTTCGATTGCTTCTTCCTCTGTTTCAAAAGGTATAATTGATAAAACTGGTCCAAATATTTCTGTTCTTGCAATTTGCATTTTGTTATTAACATCTGCAAATGCAGTAGGTTTAACAAAATAACCTTTGTCTAACCCTTCTGGTTTGCCCATTCCACCAGCAACTAATTTGGCACCTTCGTCTATACCAACTTGAATTAACGCTTGGATTTTATCAAATTGAGCTTTTGAAACAACAGGTCCAATATGATCACCTTCTTTTGTTGCAACATCAACCTTCATTGAGTTAGCAAAATTCTTTACTCTTTCAACTGTCTCATCATAAATTGATTTTTCAACCAACATTCTTGTTGGAGCATTACAAGATTGTCCAGAATTTCTAAAACATCTAAGAGCACCTCTTTCAACAGCTTCTGCATCTGCATCTTTGAATATAATGTTTGCTCCTTTTCCACCAAGTTCAAGGCTAACTCTTTTAAAATCACTTGCTGCATTTTGAGAGATTAAAGCACCTGCTCTAGTTGAACCTGTAAATGAAACCATGTTTACATCAGGGTGACTTGTTAATGCATTTCCAGTAACCGCACCATTTCCATTTACTAAATTGAAAACACCTTTTGGTAATTTAATTTCGTCAATCATTTCTGCTAAAATCATCGATGATAATGGAGCTATTTCAGATGGCTTAAGTACCATTGTACAACCCGCAGCTATAGCTGGTATTACTTTTAAACAAGTTTGATTCATCGGCCAATTCCATGGAGTAATTAATGCACAAACTCCTTTTGGCTCATGTAAAATATTGTTATTAAGAGCATGTTCTCCTAATTTTGCCTCAAATGTATATTCTTTTAAAACTTTTATATAAGATTTTATATGACTAGCTCCAGTTCCAGCTTGTAGTTGAGTTGAAAAGTCAATTGGCGCTCCCATTTCAAGAGTTATAGCATTAGCCATATCAGCCCATCTTTTTTTATAAACATCATACAAAGCTTCTAAATATTTTAATCTCTCTTCTTTAGAAGAAAATGCCCATGTTTCAAAAGCTTTAGTAGCAGCACTTACTGCATCATTTACATCTTCTACTCCACCTAAAGATATAACCGCACAGTCCTCTTCGGTTGACGGATCTGTTACGTTAAAATCATATGGTTTTTTTGGAGAAACCCATTCACCATTGATATAAAAATTTTTCTTATCTAGCATTTGCAGAAACTATCCTTTCTTTATGATTTTGCAAATAAATTTGTTAATTCATAAACAATTGTTGCTGCAGCTAATGAAGTAACTTCAGCATGATCATATGCTGGGGAGACTTCAACCACATCAGCAGAAACAAGATTTAAACCAGACAAACCTCTTAGAACATTGACCATCTCTCTTGTGGTCATACCAGCAATTTCAGGCGTACCTGTACCTGGGGCAAAAGCTGGATCTAAAACATCTATATCAATAGACAAATAAAGTGGATTGTTACCAACTCTTTTTCTAATTCTTTCGGCAATTTTATCTGTGCCTTGTGTTTGAAACTCATCACAGTGAATAATTTTAAAACCAAATTCTTCATCATTTTTAATGTCATCTCTACTGTAAAGAGGACCTCTAATACCAACATGCATTGAAGCATCATCTAAAAATAAACCCTCTTCTCTTGCTCTTCTAAAAGGAGTTCCATGTGTATAAGGAGCACCAAAATATGTATCCCAAGTATCTAAATGCGCATCAAAATGCACTAAAGCAACTGGGCCATTACATTTTTTATTAATTGCTCTTAATAATGGTACAGCAATTGTATGGTCACCACCTAAACTAATTATACCACCAACTTTATTTAATAAGTCTGTTGCTCCAGCTTCAATCTGTTTTATCGATTCATCAATACTAAAAGGATTACAGGTTATATCTCCAGCATCTGCAACTTGTTGCACCTTAAAAGGTTCAACATCATAACTTGGATGATAATTAGTTCTTAAATGTCTTGAAGCTTGTCTAATACTCATGGGGCCAAATCTAGCTCCTGGTCTGTAACTAGTGCCAGCATCAAATGGAATTCCAACAATTGCTACATCACAACTTTCAACATCTCTTAATTCTGGTAATCTTGCAAAAGTAGATGGTCCAGCAAATCTTGGGACTTTAGTTCCACTAACAGGTTGAATTGGGTTTTTATTTCTTTCTTTTTTCATTTATAAATAAAATGTACCACATTCTTTGATAATGGAATATCTTCTATCTTTATAATTATGAACTTAATAAGAGCTATTTTACTATTAATTATTTTTATTACCCCACTAAAAGCCAATACTATTTATAATCTCATCAAAATACCCAACTTAGAGATTTATGAAATAAATACTAAAAATAAGCTTAAATATTTTTATGCTGTCAGACCTTTTAGGTTAGGTACTCAAAAAAATGTTGTTTGTTCAGATTCAAATAAAAAAAATTTAGATGCAAAATATAAAATTATCCATAAA
This sequence comes from Candidatus Pelagibacter sp. uisw_138, assembly GCF_059512485.2. Taxonomy (NCBI): domain Bacteria; kingdom Pseudomonadati; phylum Pseudomonadota; class Alphaproteobacteria; order Candidatus Pelagibacterales; family Candidatus Pelagibacteraceae; genus Candidatus Pelagibacter; species Candidatus Pelagibacter sp. uisw_138. Next base: position 954,386 of record NZ_CM183453.2, read on the forward strand.
AATCTTAGTAGATATTCCTATGATTATTTAAAAAAAATTAATCTCAAATATATTGTTATGTGTGAAAATTTATCTATCTCAGAATTATATACAGCTGGCATTCCAGATAATATAATGAAAACATTAATACTAGATATTAAATTTAATGAAAATTACTTTGAAAGAGTAATTCATCATGAGGTTTTTCATATAATACATCTTCAACATAAAAGTATTTTTAAAGAAGAAGAGTGGATTAAATTTAATAATTCTAACTTTAAATATGCTGAATGTTCCACATGCACAAAAAAAATAAGCTTAGAGCAATACCAAGAAACAAAAGGTTTTTTCACAGAATATTCTAAGTCAACAGCTTCAGAAGATATGGCAGAAGTTTATTCACATATGATCTTTTTAAAGGAAAAGGAAATTAACCAAATTCGTAAATCAGACCCTATTTTAAATAATAAAATTTCATATATTGAAAATAGAATAAAAGAAATAGATAATTCTTTTACATTTTAATGATAAAAAAAATTAGAGCTTCTAAATCAGAAAAATTTATTTTTGTTTTTTTAATTTTATTAAGTATCACAACTTTCTGTACATATTTTATAGTCAAAAATAAATGTTTATTTGTCAAAAATATTGATCCAAAGAATATTGATTTTAAAAAACCAAATAATATTGCAATTTTAAATGTAGCTTGTGGAAATGTAATTATAGAACTTTACCCAAATATTTCACCTAATGCTGTTCAAAGATTTATTGCTTTAATTAGATCTAATGCTTATGAAAATATTGCTTTTCATAGAGTGATTGAAAATAAACTTATTCAGGCTGGTGACCTAGAGTTTGGAAAAAAAGGAAATTTAGATTATGGGAAAATTGGTACTGGAAAATCTGGTTTAGGAACGATTAAATCAGAAATCGATAATAATTTTAATTATACCAAAGGTAGTGTCGGATTAGCTCGAACATTTAAGAACGATACTGAAGACAGTCAGTTTTTTATAATCCTACAAGATGAACCATTATTTGAAGGTGAGTATACCCCTGTTGGTAAGGTCCTTTTTGGACTAGAAGTCCTAAAAAAAATCAAACATGGAAGACGCTCGGAGTATATATTGAGACCAGACTTCATTAATTCGTTTAAAATGCTTAATTAATAAGGCGTAAAATTTCAAGTTGAACCCATTTTAGTCAGTCTATTACTATTATTATTAGTTAAAATTTGATGAAGTGAGATTGTGAAAAATGTCCTAAAAAATACAATTAGGAAAAAAATTAATTTAAGTAGAAAAAAATTAATTGGACAACCATTAAAAATCTTAAAAAAAATTAATATAGAAAAATTAACAAAGTTCGCATCATCATCGCTAGCGGAAAAATATAAGAACTTCAAAGAAAGAGCTAAACAAAAAGAACTTCATAGAATCAAATTATTAGAAGAAGAAAAAATTAAGGAATTAAAAAAAGAAAAGTTAGAACAGGAAAAACAAAAAAATGAAGAAATAAGATTAATTAAACAAAATGAATTAAATCTAATAAAAGAAGAAAAACAAAAAATAGAGAACCAAGAAAAACTAAAATTAAAAATTATAAAACAACAACAGCAAATTGAAAGAAAAAAAATTAAACTTGAGGCTCAAAGGATTAAAGCTGAAGAGCAAAAACTAAGAGATGAAGAAGAGGAAAAAATAAGACAAGATGATTTAAAATTAAAAGAAGAAAAACTAAGATTAGAATTTTTTGAAAAGCAAAGAATAAGGCAAGAGCAACAAAAAGCTAAAATTGAAAATGATAAAATAATGGCTCTTGAGAGACAGAATGCCCGTGAAGCTAAACAAAAAATAAAAGATGAGGAAGAAAGATTAAAAAATATTGAGATTGATAAACAAAAAAAAGATGAGCAAAGATTAAATGAAGAGGAACATAAATTAAATTATCAAAAACAAAAACTGGAAGAAATTGAACAAAATATCAAAAAGATTGAGGTTGAAAGATTAAGAGAAAAAGAAATAAAAATATTAAAAGAAGCTGATGAGTTAAGAGAAAAAGAAAAAAATCTTAGACTAAAAGAACAATTAGAAATAGAAGAACTTAAGGAATTGAGACTAAATGATCTCAATCAAAGAAAGGCTGAGGAAGAATTACAATTAAAAGAAGAAGAGATAAAATTAGAAAATCTAAGGGAACAAAAAATAATTCAAGCCAGAATTCTTGAAGAGAAAAGAGTCAAAGATGAAGAAGAGAGAATAAAAGAATGGGAAAGAAAATTTGATAAGGAGCAAATAGTAAAAGAAGAAGAATTGATTAAAAAGTTTAATGACCAATTAATTAGAGAAAAAGCAGAAAGTGAAAAGATAATAGAATTTAAAAAAGAAGCAGTAATAGAAGAAAAGAAAGAAGAAATATCAGAAAATGAGGTAAAGAAAGAAGAAGACGAAAGATATTAGTTAATTAAAGGTTTTCCTGTTGCTAGTGTGTGTTTAATTCTATCTCGTGTTTCTTTTGTTTCGACTAATCTCATAAATGCGTCTAATTCTAATTTAAATAAATCATCTTCCGATAAAATTTTATCAATAGTTGTGTCTCCACCACTCAAAACATGGGCCAATTCTTTTGCAACCGTCACACCATGATCACGAATTATTTTTTCATTATAAAGTTTTTCTACAATTTTATTCATTTCTATAAAAACTTCTTTTCCTGGTAGGTTAAATTCTGTTTCTAATGGAGCTTTAAATTCTTTATTGTCATCTAATATTTTTTTTGAAACTTCTAGTAAACTATTTCTATTCATTATCTTTTTATCTTCAGGTTTTAAATATTTCAATGGCTCTGCTTCAACTGGTGAAGTTGCAGTTTTTCCATAACCAATAATATCAAACACTTTAAGAGGTGCGTAATGAGGATCTTTTTTAGCCTCATCGGTATCAAGCCATCTTGCCAACATTTCCTTACATCCCCCACCAGCTGGAATTAATCCAACTATCGTTTCCACTAATCCAACTACAATATTTGTATGTGCGGCTACAAAATTACTTTGAACCATAACTTCAAATCCGCCACCAAGTGTTAACCCTGATGGTGCAGATACAACCGGATGATTAGAGTACTTAAGATGTTTGCAGGTTTCTTGAAAATATCTAATAAATTTTTCTATGGATTGAAAATCATTCTTATTTGCAAAATCCATCATATAACTCAAGTTTACTCCAGCAGAAAATTGCATACTTTCATTTATTATAATCAACGGTTTATCTGTAGCTTTTTTTAAAGCATCCATTGAGTCATAATCTAGAGCATTTGCTTTAGTGGTAAACTCAACAATATTATAATCATTAAATCTATATATTTGAGCTGAGCTATTTCCATCCACACTTATTGCTTTCTTTTTAGCTTTTCCAAATGTTTCAATGTCAGTATATTTTTGTCTAGATCCATAAAAATTTTGATTTCTGTTTTGAGATAAATTTTCTAAAAAAATATTTCCTTTAATGTCATCAATCTTATCAAAAAAAGTTTCAACTCCAATTTCTTCCAACATTTCAAACGGACCTTTAGTCCAGTTAAAACCCAACCTCATTGCTTCATCAATATCATTAAAATCTTTTGTAATTGACGGAACTAAAGAAGAGGCATATTTAATAATCTTAGAAATAACTGACCAAGCATACTCACCGTACTTATCTTCTTTTGAGATCAATTTTCTAAGATCTACTTTATCTGATTTAATATTAATCTTTTTACTTGCTGAATATTCACCAGTTTCAAGATTAATTGCTTCCATAACTTTAACTTCACCAGTTTTATTAACCCTGTAAAACCCACCCTTGCCTTTTCGACCTGTGTACCCAGTTTCAATTAACGTCTTTACTAAAGGAATTTCTTTTGCAACTGTTTGAAAAGGATCATTTTCTGGTAATTCTTTAATAAAACTTTTTAAAACATCGGCCATTAAATCAATACCAATTAAATCATAAAGACCAAACACACCTGTTTTTGGTATACCCATTGGTCTTCCAAAAATTGCATCAGCTTCTTCTATCGTTAGTTTCATTTTAAAAGCCTCCGTCATTGCAACTTGCATTGCAAAAACACCTATTCTATTTCCTAAAAAACCTGGAGTGTCATTACAAATAATCGCACCTTTTCCAAGTTCTGTTTCACAAAAATTTTTTAAAGAGTTTATTTTATCTAAATCATTATTTTCATTTTTAACTATCTCTAATAATCCCATGTATCTAACTGGATTAAAAAAGTGGGTAATGCAGAAATCTTTTTTTTCTTCTTCTGATAAATGTTCAGATAAGACTTTAATAGGTATAGATGAAGTGTTTGAGGATACTATTGCACCTTTTTTTCTTTCCTTAAATATTTTTTCATAAATATTATGTTTGATATCTATTCTTTCAACAACAGCTTCGACTACCCAGTCAGCTTCTTTTACTTCATCAAAATTATCTAAAATATTTCCTACTTTTATGTTATTTATTTTTGATTTATCTAATAAAAGTGGAGGTCTTGATTTGTGAATTTTGTCTCGTGCTTGCTCACTTATTTCAGTTTTTAAATCTAATAAAGTTACTGGAATATTTGCATTACATAAATGTGCAGCAATACCGCTACCCATAGTACCTGACCCAATAACTACTACTTTTTTAATTTCCATAAGATTTAAAAATTGAAGAACTATTTATAATAAAAAAAATGAACTTAGTAAATAAATTACCTGTTAATTCCTCTTAGTCTTTCAGACCTTCTTCTTAAAAGTTCTGCACTAACTAGAATTAATGTAGACATTATAATCAAACAAGTTGCCACAGCCATTATTGTTGGACTTAACTGCTCCCTTAAACCAACCCACATTTGAATTGGAATAGTAGTGTTTTCTAGTCCTGCTAAGAATAATACAACTACGACTTCATCAAATGAAGTTACAAATGCAAATAGTGCACCAGAAATAACACCTGGTAAAATTAATGGTAATGTTATTTTCATAAAAGTATTTACTGGATTACTTCCCAAACTTGCAGCAGCTCTTGTAACACTATGATCAAAACCTGTTAATGTTGCTGTTACTGTAATAACTACAAATGGTGTTCCTAAAATAATGTGTGCTAAAATTATTCCTGTATGTGTTGCAGCTAAACCTACTTTTGCCATGAAGAAAAATATTGCTGTTCCTGAGATAATTAAAGGAACAATCATTGGTGATATCAATAAAGCCATGAATGCTGCTTTATATGGCATATGTCTACTACTTAGACCTAATGCTGCAACCGTTCCAAGAATTGTTGAGCCAATTGTTGCAAAGAAAGCAATAATAATACTATTTTTTGCAGCAAGTCCCCATGGATTTTTAGTTCCATAAATCATGTCCTCATACCATCTTAAAGAAAAACCATCTGGATCAAGTGCTAACATTTTTGCTGAAAAGTGAATGTATTGCTCGGCATTAAATGAAAGTGGTAAGATTATAAACAATGGTGCAATTAAAAAGAAAAATACTAATCCACAAACAGTTAAATATGTGTAGTGCCAAATTCTATAATTCCATGCTGTATAAGTTGGTAATGACATAATTTATCCTAGTTTAATATTATCTATTCCTACTAATTTATTATAAATCCAGTAAATAGTTAAGACACCAACCAACAGCATTGTGCCTAATGCAGCTGCAAATGACCAATCTAAAGAACTTTTCATGTGATAAGCGATCGTATTACTAATTAAAGATCCACTTGCTCCTCCAACTAATGCAGGAGTTATATAATAACCTATTGCTAAAATAAAAACTAACAAGGATCCAGCACCAATTCCAGGAACTGTTAATGGAAAGTAAATTTTTCTAAATGCTACAAATGGTGTTCCACCTAAAGATTTTCCAGCTCTCATTAAGCTTGGAGATATTGTTTTCATAACACTGTAAAGCGGTAAAACCATAAAAGGTAATAAAATTTGAGTCATTGCAACAAAAGTTCCAATTACATTATACATTAACTCAGGCCTATTATCGTTTGCTGCAAGTCCAAGAAATACAATTAAATCATTAATTGGGCCTTGCTGCTGAAGCAAAACCATCCAACTTGAGGTTCTAACTAATAGTGATGTCCAGAATGGAAGAAGTACGCATATCATCAGTAAATTACTATATTTCATAGGTAATGTAGCTAATAAGTATGAAATTGGATAAGCAAGTATAAAACAAAATATAGTTACCCAAAAAGCAACTTTGAGAGTTCTTAACCATAGTATCTTATGAATTCTTCTATCTTCATCTTGTTGAATTATTTTTCCATCTTGATTAAACTTTAGATCCACACCTTTTAGATATTTAGCATAAGTCCAATTTGGTGCAGCATTCTTTAAAGCAATCAAATATTCAGGTTGGCCCCATCTCTTGTGAACACTTATAAATTGCTCTTTATAATTACCTTCTTCAAATTTTCCAAGTTTTCTAACTGTTTTTTTAATTAAGCTACTAAATCCACCTTTTTCATAATTCAGTCTTGCTATAATCTTACCATAAGTTTTTGTCTTTTTTAAATATGCTAAATCTTCATAAAGTGCTGCATATACTGGTTCATCAGGTAAATCTTTACCATCCCATTTTTCAATCGCTGTAAAGGTATTTGGTAGCATTTTAGTGATCATTCGATCGTCAACACTTCTAAATAACATGTCACCTATTGGAAAAACATATGTAATTAAAAGAAACAGAAATAATGGCCCTACAAGAAATAGTGCTTTTAACTTATTTTTTCGCTCAGCTTTCCTTAAACTTACTTCTAGAGGTAGTCCATCTGATGATAATATTTGTTCTGAACTCATATTTTAAAATTCTTAAAAAAAAAGGGCGGTTATTATGTAACCGCCCTAATATTTTATAATAAAAACTTAATCTATAATACTAAATTATAGTCCAGCTTTCATTGCTTCCCATTTCTCGTTGATTTCATCTTGGTTATCTGCCCAGAAATCAGGATTCATTAGGATATATTTTTTAGTGTTAACAGGTGCTGTAGGCATGTGTTGTACCATGCTTGTTTTACCATCTTTATACCATGGCTCTCCAGCATCTATAATAGCAATTGAAGATTTTCTCCAAGGAGCGTAAGCAATATACTTAGCACTTCCAGCTAAACCTTCGGTACTTGTCATTTCTCTAAGTACTTTCATAGCTTCACCGTTAGCATCGTTAGGTCCACCTTTAACCATTGCAAAGTATTCATAGTCAAGGATTTGTCCATCCCATACTTGTACAAGAGGAGTTCCTTCCATTTGCGCATTAAAGAATCTACCATTCCAACCAGTTGCCATTACTACTTCACCATTAGCAAGTAATTCAGGCGGTTGAGCTCCAGCACTCCAGAACACACATCCACCATTAGGATCGTTACAAAGATCTGTGATCATTTTCATTGCTCTGTCAACTCCACCTTCAGCTTCAAGTTTTCTGTAAGTTAAGTCAGAACCTTTACCAGGGTTTACACCGTCTGCAGTGATAGCAATTTCTAAGTTAGACATTGCACCTTTGTAAATTGATCTTTTACCAGGAAACTTTTTAGTGTTAAAAAAGTCTTTTAATGTAGTAGGTTTTTTGTCACCAATTGTTGCATCATTATAAGCATAGTTCCAAGAGTACAAGATGTTTCCAACTGCACATTTAGAAGGCATACTAGTGAAGTAATCTTCACTTGCAGGAGTTCCATCTGGAGCAGGTGCGAAGTCTTTATCGAAATCGAATTCAACAAAAATTCCTTCGTCACAACCAATGATAGTATCTTTTGCGTATACATCAATGATGTCCCAAGTGATTTTTCCAGCTTCTTTTTGAGCTTTAATCTCTGATAATCCACCTGTGTAATCTACCCAGTTTACAGCTATACCTAATTTAGCAGCCGTAGGATCACCGTACCCTAATTTTTGACTTTCAGTGTAAGCACCACCCCAAGACACTACAGTAACTGCAAATGCCGAAGTTGTGATAGAAAGTACAAAAGATAGAGCAAGTAATAATTTACTTAGTTTTTTCATTTTCTCTCCTATTTAACGTTAACGTTTGTTATTTTATAAAGTGAAAGTAAAACAATATAGGTACGTTTAGTCAACAGCCAATTATGTCTAATTTGCCTTTATTTATTTAGCTTTATTTAGGAAATTTTTAAATCTTATTTTGGGTCTAAAGCTCTACAGTCAACACTGTTCCAGCCTATATTAAGTACATTACCTTTTTTAAGGTCTAGTCTTGCAGTACTATTTGGTACTTTAAGAATAAAATCTTTATTTCCAAGTAAATCAACTCTAAGTCTTGTGTGATCACCATGATAAATTATTTCTTCAATTTTACCTTTATGATTATTATCCATTTTATCTGTAGGATCTATAATTGCTCTTTCAGGTCTTAATGAAACTTTAGTTTTATCTCCTTTTGCTTTTACAGCAACTGGATTTGCTAAAATTTCAGTACCATCTTCTAATTTTACTTTACATTTGTCACCTGAAATATCTGCAACTTGACCTAAAAATTTATTATTCTCTCCAATAAATTCAGCAACAAAAGAATTAACTGGTTTCTCATATAATTCATCTGGGCTTGATAACTGTTGAACTTTACCATCATTAAAAACTGCAATACGGTTTGACATTGTTAACGCTTCAGTTTGATCGTGTGTTACATAAACAACTGTTACACCTATGCTTTCATGAATATGTTTAATTTCATACTGCATACTCTCTCTTAGATTTTTATCTAATGCACCAAGTGGCTCATCCATAAGTACTACTTGTGGGTCAAAAACTAATGATCTTGCAACAGCAACACGTTGTTGTTGTCCACCAGATAATTGCATCGGCATTCTTGCTTCAAAACCGTGTAGTGAAACCATTGATAAGGCCTTATCAATTTTTTTATCTGCTTCGTCTTTTGGAATTTTTCTCACTCTTAATGGAAAAGCTAAATTTTCATAAACTGTCATATGTGGAAATAAAGCATAATTTTGGAATACCATTCCTATTCCTCTTTTGTGAGGTGGAATGTTTGAAATCACCTTACCATCTAAATAAATTTCTCCATGAGTTGGAGTTTCAAAACCAGCAAGCATCATTAAACAAGTTGTTTTACCAGAACCTGAGGGTCCCAACATAGTTACAAACTCACCCTCTTCAATGTCTAGATTCAATCCTTTAACGACTAATATTTTACCGTCGTAGCTTTTGTCTACATTATCAAATTTTACAAATTCTTTATTTTTTGCCATATTTTTTCCAAAGGATTTAAAACATTTGTTAGCTTATTTATCAAGTTTTTTTATTTCAACTACTTAATGTGAAGATCTTTTGAAAAGTTACAAAATAACTCACACCCTTTGTCAGTTATTCGTATTGCCTCTGATGCTTCAACGCCCCACCCTCCAAATTGCATTACAGCAATCATATGAAAAGTAACATTTGGTTCTAGGATAGTCATATCGCCTTTAGATATATTAAGAGTATGCTCTCCCCAATCAGGTGGATAGCCAATTCCTATTGAATAACCAGTTCTAGAGGTTTTTTCTATTCCATATTTATCTAGAATTTTCCAAAAAGCTTGCGCAACATCATCTGCTGTTTGTCCAGGTTTTGCAGCATCTATTCCAGATTGAAGTGCCTCATTTGTTTTATTCATAGTATCAATTTTCATTTGATCAGGTTTTCCAAGTAAAACTGTTCTAGCTATTGGACAATGGTACCTTTGATATACCCCTGAAAGTTCAATAATTGTAGCCTCACCTTCGACAAACTTATCTTGAGTTGCTGTTAAATGTGATGCTGAAGTACCTTTTCCTGTTGGAAGTAGTGTTGCAATACTTGAATACTCACCTCCAAATTCTGGGGTTCCATAAAACAATGCTCTTTGAATTTCACCTACAGCATCGCACTGCCTGACACCAGGATTTATTACATCAATTGCTGTTTGCATTCCTTTTTGAGAAATTATTGCTGCAGATTTCATAAGTTCTATCTCTGCATTAGATTTAACAACACGAACCCAATTAACCAATCTTTCAGAATCTTTTAACTTAACATTTGGTAGCCCTTGTTTCATTTTTTCATAACAATAAGCTGTAAAATAATGACTATCCATTTCTAAACCTATTGTAAGTTTATCCCACTTTCTTTCTTTTATAATTTCTACTAAATTATCGTAAGGATGAACTGGCCATGTATGAATGTATTTTTCGTCATAAACTAAAATATTTTCATTTTTTAAATAAGTTTTTATATAAGCTCCACCTGAGTCTTGCTTTCTAACCCAGCATAATGGCTCATCAGCATTCACATGAACAATTACAGCTTGAGCATAATAAAATGACCAGGCATCATAACCAGTTAAATAGTTCATATTTGCTGTATCGCTAGAGATTAATAGTTCTATGCCTTTTTCTTGCATTGAGCTTTGAACTTTTTTTAATCTTGCTTTGTATTCTTCTTTACTAAAATTCATATAGCTTAACTATTAAATAATTTTCCAAAACCTTCAATCTTTTCTTTATAATTAATTACATTAAGAGAATCCCAGATTAAAGATTGATTGCTTGATAGAACAATTTTATTTAGTTTTTTTTCTAACTTATCAATTATAGATAATACTGGTAAGGCCGTACACGAAACAAATAACGCCTCACTATCTACAAGATCTATTTTTGACAAGACTTCAAATAAATGATCCTCATCAACTTTTCCAATATCTAAATCAGAATCAATATCAAAATAAGTTAAAGAACTAATACTAATGTTTTCTTTTTCAAAGTAATTAACTACAGAATCATTTATTGTTTTTGTATAAGGTGTAAAAATAGATATCTTATTAATGCCTAATTTATTTAATGCTTTAATAGCTGCAGTTATTGGCGTTGTTACCTTTGCTTCTGGTTTAGCTAAATTTACTTTTTCTTTTATCACATCATACCCAGCTGCAACTGTTCCAGACGTGCAACCATACGCTACACAATCTATTTTTTGATCTGGCAAAATATCTTTTGTAACATCGGTAATGTCATCTGACATTTTAGCCAACGTTTCATTGGTTAATGGATTGTAGCAATGAATTCTATTTACATAGAGATCAATGTCTCTTCCATAGATCACATTATTAAAATCCTTTTCAATTCTAAAATCGCTACCTAACGTTATAAGACCAATTCTTGGATTGGATTTTGAAATGTATTTTGGCTCAACTTTGTTTAATTTCATAAATTACCTGTAATATTTTAATTAAATATATATTAAATAAGGAGTCTAGTTAAAATAGAGTTTGGTAAAAGTGTAAATAACTCGTCGTTGCTTAAGGTTTAAACGGTACTAAAGAATAAGAAAGTGAGATCAGTCGGCTTTAAATTGTAAAACCTACCTTTACACTACTTATTCCTATCTAATTTTCCTATTCATCAAACAAATGCTCTAAAAATTAAGGACTATTGATGAAACAACATAGCAAAAAACAGATCAAAAATCTGAGTCATAATAATCCCCAAACGATAATTTCTATAAGTTTTTTTTATTTAATCTAATCTGTCTAAATATTCCTTCAAAACCACTATCATCTTTTCGTTGTATTCCATCATATGATTATCTTTTTCAGTAAAATAAAAATATTTTGGTTCATTAGCTAATTTATACATTTTTTTACCCATCCAAAATGGCACAATTTTATCTGCTTCTCCATGCATAATTAAAATTGGAGACTTAAGATTTTTAATTTTTTTATCACTTTCGTATTTATCTTTAAGTAAAAATCTAATTGGAAAATATGGATACACATTTTTTGCTGCATCAACCATAGATGTAAATGGGGATTCCAGTATAACGCCTGCAAATTTATGGTTTTGGGCAACATGAGTTGCAATCCCAGTACCTAAAGACTCACCGTACAGGATAATGTCATTATCTTTAAGTCCTTTTTCTTTTAACCAATTAATTGCACTCTCACCATCTTCATATAAACCTTTTTCTGATGGTTTGCCTAAGTTTCCACTAAATCCTCTCCAAGAAATAATTAAAAAATTTATATTCATGTCTTTAAAATGATTAATTTTATGTATTCTATTTTCTAATGTTCCTGCATTACCATGAAAGAAAATTATAGTTTTAAAGTTGCTAAGATCTTTTTCGTGAAACCATCCAAGTAATTCAAAATTATCACTTGTCATAATTTTTACTTTTTCTATTTTAACTTTCAATTCATCGCCAAAGTAATTATTTTCTTTTGGCTCGTATAATAAATTTCGTTGAAATATAAATATAATAAAAAGTAAAGAAAAGTAAACTATTGGTATAATTAAAATTATTTTCAACAAATAATCTTTAAAATTTTTTTTCATCTTCTTCTTTGTTTTTAGAACAAGAAACTAACAACAAACCCAGAACTATGATCCCCAAAAACTTTTTCATTAATTAAATTTATCCATAATTGATTAATAAAATTATTATAGCGATAGTTATTAACACAGCACTCACAATAATATAATTCAGCCTAATATTAAATTTTTTGAATACTATTTCAGTAATTTTTTCCCAGAATACCACAATAAAGAGAACAATTATAGCTGGCAGAATATATTTGATCATTAATCTATAAGTATTGTTTAAGCTAAATAAGCAAGTTCAATGACTAATAGTATTTCAAGTCCAGACATAATTTAAGACTAACAAATTCCAAATCAGGTGTCTAGGAGATGGAAAGAAGGTTGATTGTCTTTAATTCCCATTGCCTGTTGCCTGTTGCTTGTGGGGGTAGCGTAGTTCATGGCGCCGGGCTGAGGAGACATAGCTACTTATTTGATAATCCAAAAAATGATATTTATTCTATAAACAAAAGTACCATAAAAGATAAAGGTTTTGTTTTTACCTGATTCTTAGTTCAAATTTATTTACTTGGATCAGGAACTTTACGCAGATAAGGTTTTACCGTTTTCCATCCGTTAGGATATATTTTTTTTGCCTCTTCATTTGTAACGCTAGGGACAATAATTACATCTTCACCTTTTTTCCAATTCGCAGGTGTTGCAACTTTATGTTTTGCTGTTAGTTGCATAGAATCAATAGCTCTCAAAATTTCGTGAAAGTTACGCCCTGTTGTCATTGGGTAAGTTAAGAAAAGACCAATTCTTTTATCGGGTCTAATAACATAAACCGTTCTAACTGTTTGATTGTCTACAGCTGTACGCCCCATAGATGTGGCTCCCGCATCTCCTTCAAGCATATTATAAAGTTTTGCAATTTCTAATTTTTCATCTGCAATAATTGGATAATTAGGTTTTAAACCACAAACATCATTAATATCTTCTAGCCATTTAACATGGTCTGATACCGGATCAACACTTAAGCCCATTACTTTAACATTTCTTTTTTCAAATTCTGGTTTCATTTTAGCTAGTGCACCTAATTCTGTGGTGCAAACTGGTGTAAAATCTTTTGGATGTGAAAATAAAATTCCCCAACTATCCCCTAACCACGCATGTAATGATAATTTTCCTTCAGAGGTTTCAGCCATAAAGTCTGGCGCTAAGCTATTTATTTTTAATGTCATTTTTTCCTTTTTTTTTATTTTTTCATCTTCTTCTAGTCTTTGTTCTTTTAGTATTTCTTGTATTTGTACTTCTAGTCTTTGTTCTTTTTGTATTTCTTGTATTTCCGCATCTTGTCTTTGTGCTTCGACTTTATTTATTTTAATCTTTTTTATATTTTTAGATCTTTTCTTAACTTTAGGTTTTAACTTTTTGACTGTTTTTTTTCTTTTGTCAGCCATCTTTATTTTCATAGCCATATGATTATTTAACCAAAAATTAATATTAAAATCTATTTAAATAATTATATTTCCACTAAATATTAAATATCATTCTACATCGTGTGTTTAATTGAATTGTCTTTAATAGTTTAAATATGAATGAAGTTAAAAAAAGAATAAAAAAAACGACTACTTAAATCAATAAGTTAAAAAATAGCTGAGTACTTCTAGATCTTTATATAATTCTACGGTATAATTATTTTTAAAATCTCCGCATCTATTTCAGCTATAAGCCGATCATCAAAAAATAAATTTAACAATTTAAAGTGTCTAAATTATGATTTTGAAATTGGCGCATATACTCTGTTATTTGTGTATTCATAGATACAAAGTGGTAAATATAGAGTTTGGTTTTGGTCCAACAGATAGAGTGACTACCCTTCAATGCAAAATATGTGGCCACAGTAAAGTTAAAGCTGGAGATTAAAATTTTGTAAAATGAAAAATATTAGAAATGATATAACGATAAGAAGATATATCGATTGGTCAAAAATAGTTAGGGATAAACCAATCCATATAAGGTTATATGAATTAATTTACTTTGAATTACTTTTTAAGTGGCTTGAAATGAATAAGCCACCTTTGCATAGATTAATATATGAAATTATTAATTCTGATACTTATGAAGAAAATTTCATAAAAGGAATAATTTTTCAAAAATATATAGATGAGATTTTGGAAACACCATGCGACGATGGTTCTGGTTATTATGACTCAGACTCAAGAGAAATATTAAGTAAAATTAATATTAAAGAATTATACGATATCAAGTTTTTGATAAAAGATGAATTAAACACAGTTAAGTTTATAAATAGATATAATGCTGTATTGAATTATTGTAAAATATATGAAAGCTGGTGTTTAGAAAAAAAATCTAAACAAGTCGAGGATGTAACAAAAAAAAAAGATTTGATGTAACATTAGATCTACCATTAAGAATTTCAAAATAAATTTAGAATAACTGCGATCAGAATAAGCAAATAAGGTTGAATGTTTTATCAATTTTCAATTGTTACAGTTAGAGTTATAAACAATACAATATTAAACCATAACAGCCTTAAAACTATAATTGATAATATGTTTTTGAAATAGCCTAAGAAGTATATTTTTTATTATTAAAATTTTATTATTTATTTATAAAATCTGTTAAATGTTGATTTTCATCTTTATACTGTTCAATAATATGATTTACCACATCTCCAATTGACACAATGCCTAATAGTTTTTTTTCTTCTATTATAGGTATATGTCTAATTTTATGATTAGAAATTATTTCCATTAATTCTGTGACGGAAGTATTTAGATTACAAGATATTATATTTGTAGTCATTATTTTAGTAACCAATAATTTACTGCTGAATTCATCTTTATAAATATATCGAGCAAGATCTCGCTCAGAAATAATTCCAATTACACTTTTATCGTGTTCACTTAATACTGGCATAACACCAACGTTATGTGTTTGAAGTTTGTTGCTTGCTGTCTTTAATGTATCTTTTTCAGTTAATGTAAAACATTCTCTATTAGAAAGTTTTGTAACTAGTTTTCTCGTCATTTTTATTTTATATGTTTATTTTATTGCCATCAAGATCCTAGCACAAAAATGTTACTCGTAGATAGGTTTTAATTTCGTTCAAACTTCTAATTTTTGCTCTATCAACTTGTTGCTAACTAAGAATTATAGAATAACCCCACTTATTTTTTTGACAGCTTATCTTTCATAACCAATTTAAGCTTCTTTAAGGTTCTTAAATCGTACCAACTTTTAGTTCCTCTTTTTGAGCTTCTTTGTTGTTCAGCAACAGTTACTTTTTTTTTAAGATCTTTGTGTTGTTCTTTTATTTTCATTTATTTGATCATAATCACTCTGAACAAAACAATTTATCATATTAATTTTTATTCATCTGACATTGGACAAGGTGATAATGGTTCTAATTTCTCTTGGAGTTTTTCTGATGTAGTTCGTTCTTTTTTATTTCTTTTAGATTTCTCAGAACTTTCTGCTAATTGATTTCTTTTTTTTTCAGCTTCTTCTTCTAAGTATTTTTTAAATCTTATTCCTCGAACAATCTCCATAAATTTATTATCTTGCTTAACTTTTGGATACTCCAATTAAACAATCTCTACGTATTGTGTAATTTTACTAAATTTATAATGCAAATTAATGTTAAGACTTTTTAAAATCATAGTAGACATAATTATTTTAAAATTATATTTTCTAATTTTAAGGGGGTCACCCTTTCGGTAAACTCCAAAAGAGTTCCCCTATAAGTGGCGGTCTACGCCAAAATCCATAATAATGGATTTATGTTTTCTTGATCTTAGTTAGTCTTTTATTATTTAGTCACAACCAGCTAAATTTCAGGTGGTGATAGGCTCATAATCGACCTCCTTTATTGATTGTCTAAATCATACCCTCTCCAAATACCCTATTCAAAACATTTATTTTCTTTTATGTTAAATATATTTATTGAATATGGTTTAGCAGAATAATATAATTTCGAAAATTTAAACAAACCTTCTTCCCATGCTTTTTCCCGTATAAAAAATACTTTAAACCGTCTCAATTTTATTGAAGTAATTTTATAAAGAATATAGAATTTTTATAAGTAATTAATTAAAAATATCGATCTAATGAATATACAAACAGAAGCCACTCCAAATCCTTCCAGCCTGAAATTTTTGCCAGGTAAAACCGTAATGGAAAAGGAAACGGCTGATTTTCGTAATGTGGAAGAAGCAAAATTCTCTCCATTCGCCTTAAATTTATTTAAAATTGATGGTGTTGAGGGAGTTTTTTTTGGTTCAGATTTTATTTCAATAACAAAAGCTGACAATCATGATTGGCAATACCTCGAATCTTCAATTATTGAAACTATTAGAGAGAGTTATAAATCAGAGACTGCTTTCATACTTGCTGGTCAAGATAATGCAGGTGATACAAGTACTACCGAAGATACGGAAGCGGTAATTAAAATAAAAAAAATAATAGATACTCAAGTAAGACCAGCTGTTGCAAGAGACGGTGGAGATATTACTTTTCAAAGTTTTGATAACGGTATTGTCTATCTTCAGATGAAGGGTGCTTGTTCAGGTTGTCCAAGTTCAGCCCTAACTTTAAAAGCGGGTATTGAAAAAACACTTAAACATTATATTCCCGAAGTGCTCGAGGTCCAACAAGTAACCTAAAATAAAAATTATGAAACTATTAAAATGTATAATTCCATCAGTAATTAATTTCTTTGTTTATTTAATCTTATCGCTTATAGCAATTTACTGCTTAATTTTTATTGCTAGTTATTTTGCAAGCCAAACTTATGCCATAACTCACGGAGAATATTTTTTAATTTGGATTGTGATGGCAGTTTTTATTAGACAAGTCAGCGGAGATGTTTCGGTATTATTTTTTAAAAAATCTAAAAGAAAATAATCTTAAAATGAAAAATGACCTGTCTAGCTCTATGGAACAGACTATATAAGAGTAGATATAAGGAATCCTTTCTACTAACTGGGGTATTGGGGTCTAAAAAACAATCAAAAAACCAATCTGTTTAGGGTCCTACTTAATTATTCCCTTAGATATTGGGTTATTAAACTAATGAATTACTAGTGAATTTTCCGGATTCTGTGATAATGTTTCCATAAGGCAATAGAAGATAGATACATAACTCGTCGTTTTACTTGGGTTTAAAAGGTACTTAGAGGTTTACGAAAGTGGGATCAGTCGTCTTTAAATTTAATTATTTAAGGAGGTTTGAATGAAATTTGGATATTTTTGTAACACTACTAATTGGAATCATAAACCATACAATCAATTATTAAATGAAACCCAAGAAATCACTACTTACTGTGATGAAAATAATTGGGACTCCATTTGGTATACAGAGCATCACTTTAATCATGAAGGAATGGAATCGTGTACGAACCCTTTAATGATGGGAGTAGACGCTGCTGCAAGAACTAAACAAATTAGAATAGGTCAAGCCTGTAATGTAATTACTTTTCATAACCCTATACGTCTTGCAGAAGACATAGCTTTACTGGACCAACTATCAGGTGGGAGAGTTGACGTTGGTATTGGAAGAGGAATATATGGCAGAGAAGCTATCAACATGAACAAAGAAGCTGACTTAAAAGATCAAGCAAAAAATTTTAGATTATTTGATGAAACTTTAACTGTGATGAAAAAAGCATGGACTGAAGAATTTTTTAGTTATCAAGGTGAGTTTTATACCTACCCTACTCCTGGTTTTACTTGGCAACATGATATGAGTCCACCTAGTGATAAATTTTTAGATACAAAAACAAGTGAAATAAAAAAAATTAGTGTTGTTCCAAAACCAATGCAACAACCACACCCTCCTATATGGCAAGTAGTTGATGGAGCAAGATCGATTGAATGGGCAGCACAAAATGGATTAAACACTATAATGTGGATACCTACTGTTAAAGCTTTAAAGAAAAGATTTGAGATTTATAGAGATGCAAAATCTAAAGCAGAAAATAGAGATGTACTATTAGGAGAAGGTGTATCTTTAGTTAGAGATATGTTTGTAGCAGAAACTATGGAAGAAGCAGAAAAAATGGCTGGTGAACATATTATTAATTATATGAAATGGGTTTGTCATTGGAGAGGGTTGGGAAATCATATGAATCCAGATGAGGAGTTACCAGAAACAAAACATAAATTAGATCTATTGAACTATGACTTCTTACATAAAAGAAATTTATTATTTGGAACACCTGAATATGTGGTTAATAAAATAAATGAATTAAAATCTGAATTAAATTTACAAAACTTGCAAGTATGGTCTAACTTTCCTGGTATAGAGCATGATGCTTGCATGAGAAGTATAAAACTGTTTAATGATGAAGTAATACCAAAAATTAATTTAGATAATTCAAATATAGAAATGGCTAGTTAATGAAACTTGAATTAAGAAAATTTGCAAAATTTGTTGATAAAACTTTTATTGAAGGTGGTAAGGAAGCCAAAGAACCTGTTTTACTAGTTTCTGTTGCTGCTGTATTTAAAAATCCATGGCATGGAAAAGGTTTTGTTGAAGACTTAAAACCAATCATTTTAGATTTAGCTCCCAAATTAGGTACTATTCTAGTCTCTGAATTAATAAAAGAAATGGGCTCTCCTGAAAAAATTTTAGCTTATGGTAAGGCTGGAACTGTCGGACTTAATGGTGAAATTGAACATGCATCTGCATTTATCCACACTTTAAGGTTTGGTAATAAATTTAGAGATGCTGTTGGTGGAACATCTTATTTAAGTTTCACGAACACAAGAAGTCCCGCTGGTTCTAAAATGTCAATTCCGATGATGCATAAAACAGATTCAGGTCTAAGGCCCTATTATCTTACACATGAATTTACTATACACGATGCCCCTTTTGATGATGAAATAGTCATAGCAATAGGTGGAGCATCAAGTGGTAGAGCTCATGCTAGAACTGGCGATAGATATCAAGATATGAAAGAAATGGGACTGGATCCTAAATAAATTAATGCCTCACAATTTTGATCCTAATCAAAATTATCATTCATTCATTGATAATAAAACTGAGCCATTAGTTTTCGTTCATGGCGTTGGTCTAGATCAAAAAATGTGGGACTCTCAAGTTACTTCCTTAAGTGATCATTCAATAATTACCTATGATTTATTAGGGCACGGAAAAACTCCTTACAATAAAGAAGAGATCACATTAAATGATTTTTCAGATCAACTAGACTATTTATTAAAGTTTTTAAAAATTGATAAAATTAATCTTGTAGGTTTCTCTTTAGGATCATTAATTGCATTAGACTTTGCGTCAAAATTTCAAGATAAATTAAAAAGCCTTACATTAATAGGAACAACATATAAAAGAACTGAAGAACAAAGAGCTTTAGTCATAGAAAGATTTGAACAGGCTAAATTGAACAAACCTATTTCAAAACAAGCACTAAAAAGATGGTTCACAGATCAATACTTAAAAGACCATCCAGAAATTTATGATCAATTTATTGAAATTTTAACAAAAGAAGATGAAGATCATTTAAACTTTTTAAAAGCTTACAAGCTATTTGCAAACCACCAAGATGATATTGATATAATTAAAGATATTAAAACTAAAACTCTTATCATGACAGGGTCAGGTGATACAGGTTCCACAGTTCAAATGTCAAAATCCTTATCCGATGATTTAACAAATTCAAATTTTATCGAGATAAAAAATGGAAAACATCTTTGTAGTATAGAGTGCGCAGATGATGTTAATATAAATCTTAAAAATTTTATTGATAATTAAATGACAAAAATTCAAAACTTTAAAATGTACATAGACGGTCAATGGGTTGAGTCTGAGTCTGGTAAAACTATTGAAACTTTAAACCCAGAGAATAATGAAGTTTGGGCAACTGTACCTGAGGCAGATGCAAAAGATGTAGATAAAGCAGTTAAGGCTGCACAAAAAGCTTTTGATAATTCCTGGTCTAATTTACATCCAAGAGATAGAGCTAAATATTTAAGGTCTCTAGCAAACTTACTGAGAGAGAATGCTGAACATCTTGGAACTATAGAAACTATTGATACAGGAAAAATTTTTAGAGAAACTAAAACACAAGCTAATTATATTGCTGAATACTATGATTACTTTGCAGGTCTTGCTGATAAAGTTGAAGGAACAGTCGTACCAATTGACAAACCAGACATGCAAGTAACAACTACTCGAATACCTATTGGCGTGGTTGCTGCAATCATTCCATGGAACTCCCAAATGTTATTAACAGCTGTTAAACTTGCCCCCGCATTAGCCATGGGAAATACCGTTGTAATAAAAGCATCCGAACTTGCGCCTGTAACTTTATTGGAATTTGCAAAATTAGTTGAAAAATCAGGAATACCAAAAGGAGTGGTTAACATAATCACTGGTTTAGGTGACCCTTGTGGTAAAGCTCTAACTACACATAACCTTGTGGAGAGAATTGCATTCACTGGTGGTCCAGAAACTGCCAAACATATCGTAAAAAATTCAGCTGAAAATTTATCACAAGTAAGCTTAGAGCTAGGTGGAAAAAGTCCTGTTGTAGTATTTAATGATGCTGAACAAGAGAATGCACTTAATGGAATTACTGCTGGCATTTTTGGTGCAAGTGGTCAAAGTTGTATTGCTGGATCAAGACTTTATATTCAATCAAAAATTTATGATGAATTTTTAGATAAGTTAGTCACAAAAGCTGAAAAGATAAAACTAGGAGCCCCGATGGATAAAAACACTCAAATGGGTCCTTTAAATAGTCTCAAACAATTAGAAAATATTGAAAGAAACATTAAAGCTACCATTGAACAAGGTGGAAAAATTAGATGTGGAGGAAAAAGATCTGATATATCTAATAAAGGCTATTATTTTCCAGCTACAATAATTGAATGTAAAAATCATACCCTACCTACTGCTGAAAATGAATTATTTGGTCCAGTATTATCTGTTATGAAATTTGATACAGAGGAAGAAGCTATTAAATTGATGAATGATAATAAATATGGATTATCCTCTGGGGTTTATTCATCAAACCTTGGGAGAGGTATGAGAGTATCAAAGGCGGTGAGAGCTGGAATAGTATTTGTAAACACATATAGATTAATTTCACCTATGGCTCCCTTTGGAGGAATTAAAGATAGTGGCTACGGTAAGGAAGCTGGAATTGAATCGATCAAAGAATATACAAGAATAAAGACAACATGGTATAATTCTTCGGAAAAGCCGATGACAGATCCATTCACAATGGGTTAATTTTTTGACTACACGACATTATTTTTTAGTTTTATTTATTATGTTTATTTTTGGAAGTTCATATCCGGTAAACAAGCTTGCTTTAAATACATCCTTACCACCCATGTTAGCAGGATCCTTAAGAATGTTTATACTTTTTATTTTTCTAATTCCATTTTGTAAATTTAAAATCCCAGATAAAAAATATTTTTTTCCTTTAATAGGTTTTTCATTAACTATGGGCTTTGGAGTTATATTTTTTTTAAATTTATCATTAGGTAAGGCTACTTTAGTTGCTCCTATTATTATTGGAGCTCAACTAGCAATACCCTTTGCTATTCTTGTAAGCTCAATTTTTCTTAGTGAAAAAGTTAGTACGAAACAGTGGATACTAATACTTATTTCTTTTTTTGGGATTTTTCTAATTGGTTATGACCCAAATTTAAAAGAAGAAATTTATGCACTTTTTTTATGTGGCATTTCTGCTTTTTTTTATGGGATTGCAAATGTGTTATCAAGGTACATCAAAGAGGTTGATGTAAAGTTTTCAAATATGGTCATGGGACTTACAGGCTTTATTACCATCTTAATATTTTCAATTTTTACTGAAGGAAATACAATTAATCATTTAAAAGATATTGATATAAAAACGTGGTTTCTTTTGCTTCATAATGGAGTAACTGTCTCCGTTATTGCTCATACTTCTTTATTTTATCTCTATAAATTTTATTCAGTTAATAAAGTTATGCCCTTCTATTCTCTATTTCCAATATTTGGTTTAATTCTAACTTTCTTAATTTTTGGAGAAATTCCTACGATATTAAGTACTATTGGTGGGGCTATTGTGATTATTTCAGTCTATCAGCTTCAAAAATAAGATAATTTATCCATTGAATTATTAGATTAATCGTAATTTAATTGGTTTTTTATAAATTGTTAACAATCAAAGAGGAAAATAATGAAAAAACTATTTATTGCTGCATTTATATTCGTTTCTACTTTTACAACGAATACATTCGCAGAAGTTAAGATGGGAATCATCCTAGGATTTACTGGTCCTATTGAATCTCTAACACCAGCTATGGCTGCATCTGCAGAGCTTGCATTTAAAGAAGCTTCTGATTCAGGTTCACTATTAGGTGGAGAAACTATTTCAGTAGTAAGAGCAGACTCAACTTGTGTTGATTCAGCAGCAGCAACAGCAGCAGCAGAAGGTGTTATTGCACAAGGTGTTGCAGCAATTATGGGTGCTGACTGTTCAGGTGTAACTGGTGCTATCGCATCAAATGTTGCTGTACCAAATGGTGTAGTAATGATTTCACCATCAGCAACTTCACCAGGACTTACAACTTTAGATGATAAGGGTTTCTTTTTTAGAACAGCCCCATCTGATGCTAGAGGTGGACAGATTTTAGCTGATATTACTAAAGACAGAAGAATCAAAAGTGTAGCAATTACTTACACTAACAATGACTATGGAAAAGGTTTAGCTGATGTTTATGCAGCAGCTGTAAAAGCTCATGGTATTAAAGTAACAATTGTATCTGCTCATGAAGATGGAAAAGCTGATTACTCATCTGAAGTAGCTACTTTAGCGTCAGCAGGTGGTGATGCAGTAGCAGTAATTGGTTACCTAGACCAAGGTGGAAAAGGAATTATTCAAGGTTCTTTAGACTCTGGTGCATTTGATAAATTTATTTTATCTGATGGTATGATTGGTGACTCGTTAACTGATGCTTTTGGAAAAGATTTGAATAAATCTTTTGGTTCAATGCCTGGTTCAATGAATGAAAAAACAGCAGGTACTTTTGCGTCTGTTGCTAAAGCAGCCGGTATCGACTCGTCTGGACCTTATACTGGTGAATCTTATGATGCAGCAGCTTTAATCGTTCTAGCGATGCAAGCAGGTGGATCAGCTGATAGAGCTTCTATTGCTAAGAATGTAATGGATGTTGCTAACGGTCCTGGAACTAAAATTTATCCAGGTGAACTTAAAAAAGGTTTAGATTTATTAGCTAAAGGTAAAAAAGTTGACTACGAAGGTGCAACTGGAGTTTCTTTTACTAGCGTTGGTGAAGCTGAAGGTTCTTTCTTAGAGAAAGAAATCAAAGGTGGAAAATTTAAAAATAAAAAACAAAGATAATTAAAATTTTAGTTTTAAAACCCTCAGCAGTGAAAATTGCTGGGGGTTTTTTTTATCTAAAAATTGCTGATAATCCTAAAAAACCCAAATATTGAGATGAATATAAGAAAGTAAAAAACAACTTTTCTATATGTCTCCTCTTTACTTTTAATAAAAAATTTATCACCAATATAAACACCTATTGGTAAAATAATAATCAATGGAACGGTCCTATAAATAGTTGTGGCATCTACAATTCCAGCAAAAAAACTAAGAGCAAAAGCATAAATATCTGTTAAGAAAAATAATGCTGCTAATGAACCTCTGATTATCGCAGGTTGAATACTTGTAACTAATAAGAATAGTGCAACAGGCATTCCTCCTAAAGTAGTTAATCCATTTAATGTTCCGGAAATTATTCCTGTAAAGAATTTTCCATAATTGTTATTAATCTTTTGATTTATGTAGCCTCTCATTAATAAAAATGAAAAAAATATGATTAGTACACAAACAGATAGATGTGTGACGTCAGGAGTTAAATATTTCAATAGATAAATACCAACAGGAGAGCCAATAATTATTCCAAATAATAGTTTTACAACAAAATTCCAATCTATTTTGTTCCATATATATGGAACCATAAAAATACTAATAATGACCTCAAGTATTAGAATAATTGGAACTATTTCTATCGCTGGAAGAATAAAAGAAAAACCTGAGATGCATATTGCTGAAAAGCCAAAGCCATTAAATCCTCTTATAATAGATGCAATAAATACGGTAAATATTACAAAATAAATTTCAACTAAGCTTAGTTGAAAATAAGCTAGTAAATCCATCTTACTTTCTCTCTTTAAAATCAGCTCTTAATGTTGACAAAATAATTAAAACTAAAAATATTATACAAACTAAATTCATTGTTTTCCAACTTGTTAAGGTTAAGAAAACTCCTGCAGATAAACTTGCAGTTGCTTGAATTGAATAAACTATTAGATCATTAAATCCTTGTGCTTTAAATTTTTCGTTTTCCCTATAAGATAAAACTAATAGGCTTGTTCCAGATATAAATAAAAAGTTCCAACCAAATCCTAAAAATATTAATGCCATTAAATAATTAGTAAAATTTTGATCAAAGAAACTAGTTAAAACTGTTATTAAAAATAAGAGGGCACCAGCGTACATTATTTTACTATGTCCAAATTTTCTAATCAAATTACCCGTAACCAGTGAAGGTAAGAACATAGCTGCAATATGTAGTTGGATTACCACTCCTGTTTTAGTTAAGCTTATTTTTTCCATTACATGCATACTTATTGGTGTAGCTGTCATTAAAAATGACATCACCGCATATGCAAATGCAGATGCTACTAAAGCCTGTAGAAATCTTGGTTGAGAAATTAACTCTAGATAGCTACGTGAAGTTTTTTTATTAATACGATTTGGTTTATGTCCGTCTTTATAGAATAATAAGAAAATTATTGAGGTGAGTGTTAGAGCTGCAAGTGCGATGTAAGAACCGGCATATAAATGTTCAGCAATAATATCTTTTGTTATATTAGCAACATTTGGCCCTATAAAAGCTGAACCTATTCCTGCTAATAATATTATTGAAATAGCTTTTGGTGCCATATCCTTTTTTACTGTTTCAACGGCTGCAAAACGATATTGATGGCTAAAAGCTACTCCTGCTCCAAGTAAAAAACATGCAAAATTAAATAATATAAAACTTTCAATAATTATAGAATAAGCAGCAAGTAATGATGACAATGAACTAATGATTGATGCAAATATAAAGCCTGCTCTTCGACCAATTACACTCATAACCTTTGCTGCAAAGATTGCAAAAATTGCTATACCTACAATTGATAAAGCCATCGGTAGAGTTGCTAAAGATTTTACTGGACTAAACTGGGAACCAATTATTCCACTTAAAAAAACTGTCACTGGTGCTGCTGTAAAAGCAAAAATTTGACTTAAAATTAGTAGCCATAAATTTTTATTCATTAAAAAAAATATTTATCACCGATGTACATAGCCCATGCTACTGCAGCTCCGAGTATAATATATTTCATAATAAATTTATTTTATTTCGATTTTCTCAGGAAGTATACCTTTAGGTCGATACCTCATGATCAGTAAAAGACCCATACCCATCATTAAATATCTAAAGTATGGAACACTTTCAATTAAGTGAATTTTCAGTGAATGTGTGTCTGCTAAACCTGCAGTAAATAGATTAATTAAGAATAATGCTATTGGCGCTGCCTCAATCCATAGAAACCAGACTGCAAAACCACCTAAAATTGCTCCAAAATTGTTTCCACTTCCTCCAACAATAACCATAACCCAAATTAAAAAAGTATACCTCATAGGCTGGTAACTACCTGGTGTAAATAAACCATCTTGAGTAACTAACATGGCACCAGCAATTCCAACTATAGCTGAGCCTAAAATAAAAATTAATAAGTGTTGTTTAACAACATTTTTTCCCATTGCGTTAGCAGCTTCTTCATTATCTCTTATCGCACGCATCATTCTTCCCCATGGGGAGTAAAGAGCTTTTTGAGTAACTATTAATAAAGCTATAACAACAATTAAAAATAAACCTGAATAACAAAGTTTTACAAAAACTGATGATCCCTCAATTACTAATTGATTAAGAGCTATCTGTTTATCGTTAATACTTGAGATTAAATCTAATTTTCCAGAATTAAATTTTGCAACTAGATTTATAAACCATTCTTTAGTTTGGAGTTCAATTTCATAAGGTACTGGTCGATCCAGTCCAATTACATTCTTAACTCCTCTTGTTAACCAATCTTCATGTTTAATGATGGCTATAACTATTTCTGAAATTAGTAATGTTGCAATAGCTAGATAATCTGCTCGCAAACCTAACGCAATTTTACCAACTATAAATGCTAGACCTGCTGCAAAAAATGCACCTACGATCCAAGAAAACATAATTGGCAATCCTAATCCGCCAAGAAATCCTGTTGTTGCAGGGTTAACATTTTCAATAGCCTCAATACTTGTCTCTGATGTAACTCTTATAATGATAATTCCAGCAATAATAATTGTAGCAATACCATAAGTTCTAATTTTAGATTTTTCAAAATTTTTTAATACAAAACGTATTGCAAAGACCATCACGACTATTAACCACAAAGACATTAAAATACTAAAACCACCTGCAACCCATGCCTCTTGTACGGGTTCAACAGATATCAAAACTGCAGCTAATCCACCTAATGCTGCGTAACCCATAAGACCAAAATTAATTAAACCTGCATACCCCCATTGAATATTTGCACCCATAGTCATTACCGCAGAAATCAAACACATGTTAAAAATTGATAGAGCTACATTCCATGATTGAAATATTCCAACTAAGATAATTAAACCCATCATTATTGTGTAGGCTGTAATCACGTTTAAGTGCTTTCTCACAGTACCTTCCCTTTGAATATTCCGTTAGGTCTATAAAGTAAAACGATCACCAGTATAGAAAATGATACAGCGAATTTATAATCTGTTGATAATAGTTGAACTAAAGTTTCTGGCTCCATGCTTGCTGGTAAAACATACATAAAGAATTTTTTATAAGCATAGGTTAAGAATATTTCCGAAAATGCTATGACATACCCTCCTAAAAATGCTCCAAACGGGTTTCCAATACCCCCAACAATTGCTGCAGCAAAAATTGGTAACATGTTATTAAAGTAGGTAAATGGCTTAAAACTTTTGTCTAAACCATATAAAGCCCCACCAATTGTCGCCAAAATACCTGCAATAATCCAAGTAATCATAACCACTCTTTTAGGGTCAATCCCAGATAATAAAGCTAAATCCTCATTATCAGAGTAAGCACGCATGCTTTTTCCTGTCTTAGTTTTATTTAAAAACCAAAATAAAATAGAAACTAATACAATTGTTACAAATATTGTTAATACCTGGCTAGATTTAATTGCTAAACCTTCATTAAGTCCAGTCATTTCTTTGAACTCACCTGCTTTGATAATAAATTTTTCTCCATCAAAAAATCTTTGATCTGATGGTCCAATTATTATTCTAACTACTGCTTGTGTTACAAACATCACACCAATACTAACCATTGCAAGCTGAACAGGAGGACTTTTACTTACTCTATAATATCTGAAAACAAATTTATCGACTAAGAGCATGTACCCAATTGTTAAAACAATTGCAAAAGGGATGGCAAGTAATGCTGTTGGTAAAACTCCTAAAGAAATTCCAAGTGATTGGAAATACCAAGTGAACAATATTGTAACCATTGTACCAAAAGCCATCATGTCTCCAGTTGCAAAATTAGCAAATCTCAGAATTCCATAAATTAAAGTTACAAATATTGCACCTAATGCTAGTTGCGAGCCATACGTAAGTGCTGGCATAAAAATGTAATTTAATAGTAATATAATTGCGTTTAAAAATTCCATACTATCCACCTAAAAAAGAGCTTCTTACTCTTGGGTCGTTTAATAATTCTTTTCCTGTTCCTGAATATTTATTTTCACCTGTAACTAACACATATCCTCGATCAGAAATATTAAGAGCTTGCTTAGCATTTTGCTCGACCATTAAAATTGCAACATTAGTTCTTTTAACTTTAATTATATGATCGAATAATTCATCCATTACTATTGGAGAAACTCCAGCAGTTGGTTCATCTAACATTAACACAGATGGTTTTATCATTAATGCCCTACCAAGAGCTACTTGTTGTCTTTGACCTCCTGATAATTCTCCAACTAATTGATTTCTTTTTTCTCTAAGTATTGGAAACAGTTCATAAATTTCTTCTATTATATTTTGATAATTATCATCTCTTAAGTAAGCCCCCATCTCTAAATTTTCTTCAACGCTCATTCCTGAGAATACATTTTTTGTCTGCGGTACAAATGAAATACCTTCTCTCACCCTATCTTGTGGTGAAAGTTTTGAAATATCTTTGCCATCAATTATAACTGAGCCTGATTTTAAACTTAAGAGACCTAGTAATGCCTTCATGGCTGTTGATTTACCAGCACCATTAGGCCCAAGAATTGAAACTATTTCACCTCTATTCACATCAACAGAACAAGAATTGATGATATCAGGTCCATTACCATAACCACCTGTCATTTTTAAGCCTTCAAAAAAAGCCATTAATTTTCATCCTTTATTTTTGATCCTCTGCCTAAATAACTTTCTATAACCTTTTCATCTTTCTTAGCTTCTTCAGCAGTACCCTCAAATAAAACTGACCCTTCTGCCATAACAATAACAGGGTTACACAATCTACTTATAAACTCCATATCATGTTCGATCATACAAAATGTGTACCCCTCTTCCTTATTTAACTTAAGAATTGCAGTACCTAGATCCTTAAGTAGTGTTCTATTAACACCAGCCCCTACTTCATCTAGTAATACTAATTTTGCATCAACCATCATAGTTCGTCCAAGTTCTAATAATTTTTTCTGCCCACCTGATAAATTTCCAGCTAATTCATTTGATAGATGTGTCAGATTTAAAAAATCAACTACATCCTGAGCCTTTTGTTTTACAGCAAGTTCTTCAGTTCTAACTAAACTTGGTTTTAGTAAGGCTGTCATTAATTTTTCACCTGATTGGTTTGCTGGAACCATCATTAAATTTTCTAAAACAGAAAGATTGGTAAACTCATGAGCTATTTGAAAAGTTCTTAATATTCCTTTTGAAAATAATTCATATGAAGGAACATCTGTTACGTCTTCATCATAAAATAAAACTTTTCCACTTGATGCTTTAAGGTTTCCAGCAATTAAATTAAATAAAGTAGTTTTACCAGAACCATTAGGTCCTATAATTCCTGTAATAGATCCTTCTTTAATTTTTAAAGAACAATCTGAAACTGCAGCTAACCCTCCAAAATATTTAGATAGGTTTTCAATTTGTAAGATATTTTGTTCTTGATCCATGGAATTTTATTTATTTAATCTTTTATGTATACTACTGAGTGTCTTCTCTAAAGATTTATAAAAACCAGCTTTTATTAACTCTTTAACACCTTGTTCATTTAATCCTTTTGGTGTTTGAGATTCTTTTACTAAGTGTTTTAAATCTTTTTTAGAATTCACAACCGCATCTTCAGATAACGCTAAAAATAAAGAAGTTATATATTTTTGTGCATCATTTCGCTTAACTCCTCTTTTAACCAACCAGTCAGTCATCACTCTTAACAATTCATAAAATGGAGCCATCATTCCAGATGTTGACCAGAAATTAATTGAAGATTTTTCATTTTTAATTTCAACTGTTGTGCCAATTTTATTAAAGAAATCTTTTACCTTTTTATTGGGTGGGCAAATTGGTACTGGTCCTTTTTTTAATGATATTGGAGGTAACGGTATTGCTCTTATAATTTTTGCCTTAACTTTAATTGCTATTTTAAGTTGAGCTAAAGTAATTGTTGATATGAAGCTGATTATAGTTTGATTTGATCTAAACTTTAAATTTTTAATAATTTTTTCACCCACAGTTGGAGTTACTGATAAAAATATCCAATCACATGAATTAACTATTTCCTGATTATCTTTGCTAATAGTTATCTTTTTAAACTTTTTTTTTAAGGTGCTAGATATGGATTTATTTCTCTGCGAGATGATTATTTTATTATATGGAATACTAGAGCTACAAATACCAGTAACTACTGCAGATGTAATTTTACCTGTTCCTATAAAGCCTAATTTCATAAATATAGTTACTTTATAGTGATATTGGTGAATTAATTAATAAAAAAAGAGCCTCTAATTCTCAACAGTTCTCTACTTAAATCTTTATTCTCTTTGAAAGGTTTTCTTCCATGTAGCCAAAAATAATTATTAGCTACAATACTTGACCCAGGTGCTAGTTTAGTGATTACTTTATTCTTACTCTCCTCCAAACCATCTGATAACTTTTGTAAGAAAATTCCTTGATCCATATTTTTTGGCTCAGGGAATTGATCAATATAAGAAATTTTTGGCTTACCCTTATCATCTGTTGTGAAAACTGGATGTTCAACTTTATATTCTATATTTTTACTTTTAGGGGAACCCCAAACAAAATCTTTTCTTCCGATTGGATCATTAAATAAATCTTCACAATGTTCCCAGTCGTCAAGATGAAGCATTGCTGTTTCTCCACCCTGCACATTTTGTTCTTCAATTTTAGTCATAAGTAGCCAATCTGTGGTCTCCTTAACATATGTTCCGTCTGTATGAAGATCCATATTTGTGTAGGCTTTTCTCAAATACGAATCACTTTTATCTTCGTGCTTTACAAAAAATCTTGCATAATATTTTCCAGCCATTGCATCATGGTTTGGATTGCCAATCAAATAAGCAATTGCTGTTGATAGTTTAACTAAAAACGTATCATTAATTTTTGGACTTATATTTTTTGGACCAATTATAAAACAGCCTGTGTCTCTGTCTCTTACTATTGAATTAAGTAATTTGCTTAATTTATTAGAAGTTAAATCGTCTAAACTTTTAGCAATAGTAAATCTAGTAAATGGTTTATATTCTAAAGCAGTGATATCAAATTTGTTGAATGGAAATATCAATTTATCTAAAATTTCATCTTCAATTCTAATATCAATTATTCTTTTTGAATCTTGATGTTCGGTTATTGTTATTCCAGAGATATTTTCCATTAGAGATAATTACTTAGTACTGTCATCATGATAGCAGAAATCACAGTTGGATAAACAAAATTTCTTTTTGAAATAAAAAATATGAATAAACAAAATAAAACCACGACAATTCTACTTAGATAGCTAGCATCAGATAAAACACCTACCGGAAATATAATTGTTCTGGCTATTAATGCAGCTAGTGTTGAATAAGCAAGACAATTAAACCATCTAAATAACTTTGAAGTTTCTTTTATTCCTTCTGATGAAATTACACCCAATAATCTAGATGAAAAAGTTGCTAATGATGTAACTAAAATTGCAAGAACTACACTAGTTGACATTTAGTTCTCCTATAAAATAAGCAATGGTTCCACCAACTAACCCACCTAGTAAAATTGACCACTCAGGTGATAGAAAATAAAATATTGGTCCCAATAATAGACCCAAAATTACTGCAGCTGTAATTTGAATGGTCTTCATTGCACCCACCATCATACATAAGAAATAAATTGGGTTTAAAATTGCTAAACCCATCATCATATTTTTATCTAAATAATCTGAAGCATAAAAACCAATAAAAGTGCCTATTACTGCTGTAGTCCAGGTTGCACAACCAATTCCAATCCAAAAATCAATTCTGTATTTTTTTTCAATACTTTTATAATTACTCTTCATTATCAGCCATGCAGACACAGCTATGAAGTGACAAGAAAAATAATATTTCCACTTAGGTTGGCTTTTATGCATCATTAAAGGGAATAAAGAAACTGCCATTGGATACAATCTTGCATTAACAAACCAAACAGCCAAAAATATATTAAGTAAAGATGCTCCAACTAATAACGACTCCGCCATTACTAGCGATCCAGGTAGCGCATAAGTAAGCATTGTTGAAAAAATACTTTCTTGAATATTAAAACCCAAATTTTTAAGAAGTGCACCTATTGCTATAAAACAACAACCGAGTGCAAGAGCAGGACTATCAGGAGCTAGAATTGATCTAAAACCTTTAAAGAAAAATTCTTTATTAATCATTAACCTCCAAGGAATAATCTACCAACATCAGGATTTTTTAACAAATCATCCCCTTTGCCAGCAATCGCAGTTTGTCCAGATACTAAAACGTAACCTATATCTGCAAACTCTAATCCCTTTTTAGCATTTTGTTCTACTAAAATAATTGTTTTCTTCTCTGTTTGTTGAAGATCCCTTAAAATTTCAAAAACCATATCAATATATCTTGGCTCTAATCCAATAGATGGTTCATCAACTAGTAATACCGATGGTTTCATAACTAGTGCTCTAGAAATTTCTAATAATCTTCTTTCTCCACCTGATAAAACTTTAGCAGGTTGATTTCTTCTATTTCTTAATCTTTCATATTTTTCAAAAATTCTTTCTGCTTCTTCATAGGACTCATCAGTATTTTCTTTGGAATAACCACCCATCAATAAATTTTCTTCAACAGTCATATCTGGAAAAACAGAATTATCTTGAAGTATATAAGCAATTCCACATGATGTAAGTTTTTGAGCTGGAGTTAAGTTGGTAATTTCTTTTCCATCAATTTCTATTTGTCCTGAAAAAATATTTGTAAATCCATAAATAGAATGAAGTATTGTAGATTTTCCTGCACCATTTGGTCCAATCAAACATAGTGACTGAGCCTTACTTACATTTAAATTAAAATCATGAAGTATTTCCATTTTACCATAACCCGCTGATAATTTTTTTATAGTTAGGTGGTTATTATCTGGTGATAGTTTTTGTAAATCTTCTGGCCCTGGTGCTTTACCTAATACATCATATTGATTTGACATTATTGTGCTCCCAAGTAAGCATCTAGCACACGCTTATCATTTTTAATTTCATCTGGAGTTCCGTTTGCTAACATTTGACCGTGTGCTAAACAAAAAACTCTTTGTGCTAAATTCATTATTACTTTCATATTATGTTCTATAACTAACAAGGTAATTCCATAATCTTTATTAACACTGATTAAACGGTCAATTATTCCATTAATTAAAGTAGGGTTTATTCCAGCTGTTGGTTCATCTAATAAAAGCATTTTAGGTTCATTCATTAGTGCCATTGCAAGTTCCAATAGTTTTTGCTGTCCAAATGAAAGATCTCCTGCTCTGAGCTTTCTTTTTTGATGAAGCCCTACAAATTTTAATAATGTCTCAGCTTTATCTGTTAAATCAGAAGGTATCTTTTGAAATACTGATAATATTCCATCATTCTCAGGTTTATTACTGATTAACATATTTTGAATACAGTTTAATTTTCCATAAATTCTAGTTTGTTGAAAAGTTCTAAGTAATCCAAGTTTTGCAACAACAGGCACTGGCAGTTCTGAAACTTCTGTACCATCAAATTTAATTGAACCATTGTCGATTGGATAGGTTCCTACAATAGAATTAAATAAAGTAGTTTTACCAGATCCATTTGGACCAATTAATCCAACAATTGAACCTTGTTCAACTGACATTGAAATATCAACATTAGCTTTAACGCCACCAAAAGACTTACTTACATTTGATATGTCTAATATAGTCATTACTTTAATTCCACCTGTGCTTTTAAGTCAGCTTCATCGACAACTTCACCAAATCTTTCAGGATACTTTTCTCTTAACCATCCCATTACCCCTTCAGGAAAATAAACAACGATTACAATAATTAAAACTCCAAGAGCAACATACTGCCAGCCCAAGAAGTAAGTCCAAAAACCTTCTTTAAATAAGTGAAATATAGTTGCACCAACAAGTGGCCCCCATAAAGTTCCTTTACCACCAAGGATTGCCATTAAAACCATGAACACACCAAACGTTGGTCCAGCAAATGCAATTTCAGTTGGTTCAATATATCCATTTATATGACCCATTAATCCTCCAGCAATTCCAACAAAGAAAGCTGATACCATCCAGCCAATAATTTTATATCTCATGGTGTGAATTCCCATTGCCTCCGCTTTATCTTCATTGTCTCTTATTGCATTTAAAACTAAACCAAATCTTGTGCTGTAGGCCCACTTCAAAGTAATAAAAGTTACAACTGCAAGAGCAAAACACAAATAATATAAAAACTGAGATGATGATGCATTAGATCCAAATCCTTTTGGCCAAACTGGAACTGTCATACCTTGACCTGCACCAATAATCTCAATTCCACCCGCAAGTTCGCCTGCAGCAATTCCTAATGCTAAAGTACAAATTGCAAAGTAGTGTCCTCTTAAACCTAAAATCCCATAACCAATTACTCCTGCAATTATTGTCGGAATAATTCCTGCTAGTAATATACCAACACCAAAACCTTGAAAAAATTGAGGGATAGTATGAACAAAAGTTTTTTCTCCTCCTGCATCTGTCCACTCAGCAAGTGAAAAGAACATTGCTATTTGTGTGCTTGAAGCAACATACATTCCAACACCAAAAAATAAAATGTTTCCAAATGTGTTGTAACCCATCTGTCCACCTTGAACATCCCAAGTCATAGCCAAAACAATTAGAATATATAAAAATGATAGTTGTAGTTTATAAGCTGGAAATATGAATGCTCCAGCCAAACCAAAAATTATTAAGCCTGCGTATAGGAGTGTATTTTTATTCATTATTTTAAATACTCTCTTTTTCGAGCTAATTTAAACCTTCTATAAACCAATATAATAACTAGTAACGAGAATACTGCTGCAATTCTAAATTCTGTTCCAAGCAGATAATCTGCCCATTCTTCAAATACACCAAGTCCCATTCCTGATATTGCGACAGCTGGTAAATTTCCAAGTCCTGCAATAATTACAATCATGAAAGATCTAACCGTGTAAGGTAGTCCCGTGTAAGGATGAAGTGTGAATGTGATTGCAATACATGCTCCTGCTATTCCACATAATGCTGCATTAATACCAAAGGTTGCTGCATAAACTTTCTCAGTATCAACACCTAAAATTTTTGCTGCTCTCGCGTTTTGAGCGGTTGCTCTAATTGCTCTACCTAATTTTGATTTCTTCATGTAAATAACAAGAATAATTGCAGATATTACACAAACTGCTCCTGAAAATATTTTTGCATTAGGAAGGGTAACTGAGTTATTAAATAACATTGTTGTTCCAAAATTTGATTGAGCAACTACAACATCTGCACCAAATGCAAAATTCATTAGTTGTTGAGCTAAAATACTAATTCCAAATGTAGCAAGTATTGAAGTGAACAAATCTTTGTCTACTACTTTATTAATAACAAGCTTGTACATTCCCCAACCCACACAATACATAATGATTGGTGATACAATTACTCCAAAGGCTGGGTGAATTCCAGACAGATACATAAAGTAAGCAATGTATCCACCCATGATTACTAATTCACCTTGAGCAATGTTTATTATATTCATTACTCCCCACTGTAATGCCATTCCGTAAGCGATTAATGCAAACAAAATACCAAGAAGTATTCCATCCATTGACGCTTGAACCATTAAAATAGGAGCTTGGAAAATTAATAAATCCATAAATTCTTTAGATGTTTATAAAAAAATGCCCCCTATTACTAGGGAGCATTTTACATATTAGGTATTATCTTTCTGACCAAGATGGAATTGGGTGCACCAACTCAGCTGATGCCCATTTTGTCGGAGCTACAACTTTGTTTTCACACACACTACCATCATCGTTACATGATACTTGGAAAAGTACCATTGGCTTAGATACGTTTTGACCACCTGCAGCAAATTTTATGTTTCCATAAAAAGTTTGCATATCAGTTGCGGCTAAAGCATCTCTAACTTTTTTAGTATCAAATGATTGTGCTCTTTCGAACGCATCTTTAAAAACTAATAAAGCAGCAGAAGATTCAGCAGCTTGGTATGGCGGTGCATATCCAAACGCTTTAGTAAAGTCAGCATCATATTTCATACCACCACCAAAGAACTTATCTTTGTATGATAGAGATTTATGCCACTGAGAAGCACAAAGTGCGTACTCAGAAGCTTTACCATGTTGCTTAGATAATTTAGCAGCATCACAGTGAGTCATTGCTAACATTTTCACATCAACTTTCATCTCTGAGATTTGTCTAACAGCTGTCAAAGCACCTTTAGTATGACCTGAAACTACAAGAACGTCTGGATTAGTAGCTTTTACTTTAGATAAAGTAGCAGCCATATCGTTAAGCTCTTTTGGTAACTTGTCATCTATAATGATTTTAGAACCTGTTCTTTTAGCAGCTTCAACAATACCCAATCTCACATCTTGTGAGAAAGCGTCTTGCTCAAATGCCATTGCAATCTTAACTGGCTTTCCACCATTTTTTTCAACCGCAAGGTCAATTGCTACATCAAGATATAAGTTCGCTGGAGCAAGTACTGCAAATAAATATTTGTAGCCTTTAGTGAATAACGATCTAGACGCACCGTTTGCTTCAACCATAGGAACTTCATATTTTTCAGTTACAGGAGCCATAGCTTTTGTAAGTCCTGAGCTATAGGGTCCAAGCATAAACTTAACACCATCTTGTTGGATTAATCTTTCTGCAAGTTGTGCTGCTCTTCCAGAATTTGATTCATCATCGTAATAAATAATATCAAACTTGTAAGTTTTTCCACCAACCTTAACACCACCCATGCTGTTAATTCTCTCAACTGCTAAGTTATAGCCGTTTTGAGTATGAACACCATTAGATGAATATTTTCCAGTTAATGAAACAGCTGCACCTAAAATAATTTTATCTCCAACTACCTTCGCGAAAGATATAGTTGAAGCTGAAATTAAAAGAGCAATTGCAGAAACTAATGTAATTAGTATATTTCTGATTTTCATTTTATTTCTTCCTCTATTAGTTTTAAATTTAAAAAAACAATTAAACATCTAAATGATAAAAAATACAACTAACGTCATACAGACTAAATTGCCGCAATTTTATTTGTAGGTTTTTAATACTTTTGAATAAATGCAATTATAATTGCAATTATAATTAATACGCACGCTGAAATTGTATTTATAACTTTTGGATTTGCTTTTATCCAAATAATTAACTTTCTAGCAAGTACTGCATAAGCAATTAGAGATAAAAAATCCAAAACAACATACGTCGTGATTAAAATAAAAAATTGAACGATATAATTTGAATTAAAGTCAATAAACTGTGGAAATATTAATGGAAAGAACATCCAAGCTTTCGGACTTGTTCCTGCAACTAAAAACCCATCTTTAAAAAAAGAAAAAAAACTTTTTGATGAAATATTATCTGAGCTTACATCTTTAAGTCTTGAATTATAAATATCGTAAGCAAGATAAAGTAAGTATGCAATTCCTATCCACTTAAAAATATTTAAAAAATTTGGATTATCGACAAAAAAAGATCCTAAAACAAAAATTACTAAAGTGGCTTGAATAATATTTGCTGTAACATCTCCAAGAGCTGTCCAGATACATTTTTGAACTCCATAATTCATGGAATATGAAATAATTACAATTCTAGGTGTGCCAGGAGTAATAAATAAAAATAAAATTATCTGTAAAAAAAGGAAATAATTTAAAGGGAACATTTTAAGGTTTAAGGATAGTCCAAAAAAACCGGAGCTAAAGATGGCTAAGATGGACTATCTAGTTTTAAAGATACCACGACCCTAAATAAAATGCATTAATCAATTTTTTCAAATATAATGAAAATAGAGGATTTATGAAAAAAAAAGGTCACACCCCTATAACTAGAGTTAAAAACCCAGAACCTGATATATCAGATCCTGACTGGATCATTTGGGCAGCTTGGGCAGATCGAATCACTTTTGAGGAAATTGAGAAAAAGACTGGAAAAACAGAAGGTGAAGTTATTAAGATTATGAGACGATCTATAAAGCCTGTATCTTTTAGATTGTGGAGAAAAAGAGTTAATCAAAAAAGTATTAAGCACAAAAAAAAATTTGAGTATTCAAGAAAAGAAATTACTAGTAAAATTAAAAAGAATGATTATTTATAATCCATGAAATCAGTAACTATTTATACAGGACCACTTTGTGCTTTTTGTGATGCAGCAAAAAAATTATTAACTAGAAACAAAGTTGAATATAAAGAGATAGATATTTCAACAGTTGATGGTGCAATGGATGAAATGATTAAAAAAGCTAATGGCAAAAGAACAATTCCTCAAATTTTCTTTGATGATCAACACATTGGTGGTTACGATGAAACTAGAGCTTTAGAAAAAGAAAATAAATTACAAGACCTTTTAAAGTAATTTTTTATTTAATTTGCAGTCATTATTGCTTGGAAAGGTCCACTTCCTATGTGAATTGCATCTGACCCACCAGAATTTAAAGACATTCCTTCGCCTAAGTTAAAACTCATCGTTAAAGATGTAGTATCAGCAGTTACTATAATTGCATTAGCAAATGAAACTAGTCCCTCTAACTTGTCTACTTCACCTTCGTTTGCAGCTAAATGTCCATTGCTATCGACTAATATTCCTTTTACAGCAGCTGTCGTTCCATTGATATTTGCTGCATCTGCAATCCTTGTCCAGTTATCACCTGATCCACCAAAGTGTGTGAGTGTTTCTGTAAATTTACTTGCAGTAATTACACTTGAAGAACAAACTGAGTTATTACTATGTGATCCAGATGCTTTTGTATGATTACCAGATCCTGATCTGGTTCCACAATACACTCCTGATCCTTGTGATGACATTCCATCCATTGATCCATCAATTTGAATTGACACTGTAAGTCCAAACGTGTTGTTCATCATCGCATAACCATGCGTGTACGTACCAACTGGAGGTTTTATATAAGTACCCGTTAAGTCAATAGCAGCATTTGAGGCAACTGATGCTGTTGCTCCAGAAGCATTATTAAAAACTTCACTACAATTTGTTAAAACAACAGTTGCTGAAGTAGTTGGAATAGTAGGAGCAGCCGTACATAAATACATTTTATAAATGACTATCTCATAAGTATCCGGTGTTGCTTCACATCCGTTCTTAATTTCACTTTCTGAATAAACCCCATCTGTTACAGTGCAAGCAGCTGAATTAGCAATTTTTGTAAAAGTTAACTCAAATATAAAAAGTGTCGTAATTATTAAAATCAAATTTCTAAAATGCTTCATATTAAAAACCTCCTGCTTTTACAGAGAAAGCTTTTGATTTAACAATTAAATTTTCTCTTCTAACTTTTTCATATTTTTTATCTTTCATAGAAACTCTTTCAAAGGCTTTGTCTGACACAAAGCTAGTATTAGGGTTCATTTTGCTCAAACTAAAGGTTAAGTTAAAAAACCATTGATCCTCATAAGCATTATTTCCGTATTCCTTATAACCAACTTCAAAATTCACTCCTGAGTTTGGTATCCCAATATTTGAAGAATACTCTACTCCTTCATAGTCTGATGCACCTGGAATATCATATTCAAATATTTTAGCATACATTTTTGCAGTTGGTATATATGGAACATGTGCTCCAAATTCTAAATCATAACCGTCAGCAACTTCTTCTTTAATATTATTTTTTCCTGTTTGCTCTCCAGATGTTCCAAAATAATGGTTAGTGGATAATTCAAGTATTGACGACTTTATTTCACCACCTATACTTATTCTTTGATGATTATAATCTAATTCATGGTCGTAAAAAACATTTAGACCAAACATAGCACTATCATCCTCATTAAACATCCTTTTACCTAAACCTAAGTTTAAAGTTTCTCTATCACCATCATGAGTAAAGAATGAACCTTGAAAAAAAGTTAATCCTTCATCAGTGTCATTTAAAGGTTTAAAAGTTAAAATTCCAATTTGTGGTTTTAGGCCCTCTGTTGACTTAATAGAAAAATCAGTATCTTCAAAGTTACCATCTAGAAAACTTTCTATTGAACTAAAGAAATCATTTTTTATTTTTGATGTATCGGCAATAGATGTTGATGATGCAAAAATTAGAGTTGAAATTAATAAGATAATATATTTTTTCATAATGTGCTTTTTTGCAGTAGTGACAGACTTAATGTATTAAAAAGTACTTAAAAAGAGATGTTTTTACAATAGTAAAAAAAAGATAAAGAATACTGTATATATAGTAATTTTAAACTTTTGGCTTAAAGATTAAGCAAACACCGTTATTACAATATCTTTTTCCTGTTGGTTTTGGTCCGTCTTCAAAAATGTGCCCATGATGGCCGCCACATTTTTTACAATGATATTCTACTCTTTCATAGCCTAATAGAGTGTCTGTTTTAGTTTCAAAAGCGTCTGGTAATGATTGATAAAATGAAGGCCAGCCTGAACCACTTTCATATTTAGCATTTGAATCAAATAATTTTTCATCACAATTAGTACAGTGGTAACTACCCTCTCTCTTTTCATGATTTAATTCGCTCGTACCTGGTGCTTCTGTTCCATCTTCAAATAAAACTAATTTTTGTTCAGCAGTCAGGTCTTGATTAATTTTTTTTGTCATAAATTTATTCTAATACTCTTAATGGTTTACCCGCAACACATGCCTCTAATCCTTCAATCATCTGTGTATAAAATACACTATAATTTTCAGCAGTTACGTAACCAACATGGGGCATTAATAATGCATTTGGTAAAAATCTTAGTTTATTGCCTTCTGGTAAAGGTTCTTTTTCATAAACATCAAGACCTGCACCAGCAATAACATTAGTTGATAATGCAATAATCAAATCATCTTCGTTAATAATTGACCCTCTTGATGTATTAATTAGAAAAGCAGTTTTCTTCATCGTGTCTAGTTCTTTTAGTTTTATTAATTCTTTATATCTTTCTCCACCTTGAACGTGGATTGATAAAAAATCAGAATTTTGAAACAAATCTTCTTTACTACAAGGAAGTACACCTAATTCTTTGCAAGTATCTAAGTTTAAATTTTCACTCCAAGCCATAACCTCCATGCCAAAAGCTTTACCAATTTTAGCAACTTGTGAACCAACTCTTCCAAGACCTACTAAACCTAAAATTTTTCCTTTTAACTCAAAGCCAATAGTTGATTGCCAATAACCTTGGTACATATTATCAATTTCTTCTTTAAAATTTCTAGCTAAACCTAAGATTAAACCCCAAGTTAATTCAGATGTACCTGAAAAACCAATCTCAGTTCCACATACAATAATTTTTCTTTTTTTTGCAGCAGCTAGGTCGATAGCTTTATTTCTTGAGCCACTTGTTATGATGTATTTAAGATCATTTAAATTATCGATTAAATTTTTTGTAATAGGAGTTCGTTCTCTCATTATTAATAATGCTCCAAAATCTGATAATTGCTCTATGGCGTCTGCTTCATCTTCAAATGGTTCACTAAATATTTTAAATTCATACTCTCCTGATAATTTTTTTAAATCAACAAACTCATGAGATACGTTTTGGTAATCGTCTAAGATAGCAACTTTAAGCATTTTTAATCTTCCTATTTGATAAAAGAATTCCAGTTAAAATAAATATTGCGCCCAACATATGATAAAACATAAATTTTTCATTAAAAATAATCATTGCCATAATTGCACTTAAAATAGGCATCATATGTAAAAAAACACCTGCTCTATTGGCACCAATTAAAGCAACTCCTTTTATCCAAAAAATAAAAGAAATAAGACCCGGAAACAGAACTACATAAAACAAAATCATGTAAAAGTTTTGATTTAAAATAATTCTATAACCCATTTGATACTCTATAAAATAAATTGGTATTAAAAAAATAAAACCAAATGAAATTACCACCTCTAGTAACCCTAGTTGAGATAGTTCATGTTTTTTTTTCTTCAATAATGCTGAATAAGTGGCCCATGACAACATTCCAAAAACCATTGTAATGTCACCTTTATTAAAATCTAAACTTAATAATATTCCAAGATTTGCTTTAGTTATAATTAAAACTACTCCAATAAAAGAACATGCAACTCCCAATATTTGGAAAGTGTTAGTTTTTTCGATTTTTAAAATGGAGGAAATAAATATAATCATTACAGGTATTGTTGATATCATCAATACTCCACTGATCACTTGAGTAAAATTTAAAGAGTAATAGACAATTGAGTTAAATATAGTGACACTCGTTATTCCAAGTATCATATAATATTTATAATTCTCTAAAATATAATTTCTTTTTTTCAATATTTCTTGAATCGTAAATGGTGCTAAGATCAACCAAGCAAAAAACCATCTATAAAAATTTAATGAAAATGGGGGTACTTCGTGTTGGCTTGCAAATTTTCCAACTAAGAAATTTCCTGACCAAAATAAAGTTGCAAAAAATAAAAAAACATAAGCAACATTATTTTTATTTATCACTTAGTTAAACCTAAGAGAACTATATGGCTTTAAATCTAAGTTTGTGTTTTCTTGAGCAATCATTCCAGAGATTATTTTCCCTGAAATAGGTCCTAAAGTCCATCCTAAATGATGATGTCCAAAACAATAAAAAACATTTTTATGTTTTTTTGAGGGTCCTATTACAGGTAAGTAATCTGGTAATGTTGGTCTAAAACCAAGCCACTCATCTTCATGTTCGGGTAAATCACCCATCATGTACTTTGCATTATTAATTAAATTTTTAACTCTTGATTTTGATAATGGATTATCTAATCCGCCAAATTCGACAGTGCCTACAACTCTAAGTCCCTGTTCCATAGGTGTAATACCAAATCCTCTATTTTGGAAAATTACTGGTCTACTTAAGAGATGATCGCAATCTTTAAAATGAACATGGTACCCTCTTTCAGTATCAAGAGGTATTTTTTCATCTAAATTATCTGTTAGTTTTTTTGAAAATGAACCACAGGCAATAACAATTTTATCAAATAGAAAGCTTTGTGTTTCAGCTTTTATAACTGGCTTTTCATCATTAAAACTTATGTCTTTGATATTCATTTTTAGAAACTTGCCACCCTTTTTCAAAAACAGATCATAAAGCTTTAAAAGAATTTTCTTAGGATTTCTGGCATGTCTGCCATGCTGATAATAAACACCTCCATGATAGATCGGTTTTATATTTGGTTCTAAATCATGAATTTCTTTTGGAGTTACTACTTGTTGATCAACACCCAACTCATTTCTAACTTTAATCTCTAGTTCTCTACTTTTTAAACTTTGATCATTCCAAATATATAAAATACCTTTTTTTTCAACCAATCCTCCAAGTTCAATTTCATCAAATAATTCATCATAAGCAGGTAGCGCTAAATCTAAAATTTGATGCATATTTTTAGCAGTGTGCATCATTTTTTTTGTTGTGCAGTTTCTTATAAATTTTAAAAACCAGGGTATCATTTTTGGAACATAGTTCCATTTAAGGGCAAGTGGACCTGTAGAGCTTAAAAGCATTGCTGGAACATCAGTTAAAACATCAGGTCTATTTATTGGGACAGATGCATAAGGAGAAAAGTGACCTGCATTGCCATAAGAAGCAGCAGGACTACCAGGCTCGTCTCTATCGAAAATTGTTACACTAAAACCTTTTTTTTGTAAAAATAAAGCATTGGAAATACCTTGAATACCAGCACCTACAATTCCAATTTTTAGAATTTTTTTCATAACACTTTATATAATTCTTAAATTTAAATATTCTCGCGACAAATTCGACAAGTAAAGTGTTAAAATAATTAAGCTATTAGTTGTTTATGGTTAATTTTTGCACTCATAACGATTGCAAATCCAATCATTGTTGCTAGCATTGCAGATCCTCCATATGACATAATTGGTAGTGGTGATCCTACTATAGGCAATAAACCCAAAACCATAGACATATTTACTGATACATAAAAAAATATTGCGGACCCATAACCATAACAAAAAAGTTTAGCAAAATAACTCCTCGAGATTGCACCAATTCTTAATACTCTGTAAATAGTAATTATATAGATTATCAATAAA
The DNA here is from genome assembly GCF_059512485.2 of Candidatus Pelagibacter sp. uisw_138. Lineage (NCBI taxonomy): Bacteria > Pseudomonadati > Pseudomonadota > Alphaproteobacteria > Candidatus Pelagibacterales > Candidatus Pelagibacteraceae > Candidatus Pelagibacter > Candidatus Pelagibacter sp. uisw_138. Next base: position 998,609 of record NZ_CM183453.2, read on the forward strand.
CCTAGAGACCCTAAAAAACCATGTTCTTCAGCAAATAAAGTAAAAATAAAATCTGTATGCTTTTCTGGTAAAAATTCTAAATAACTTTGAGTTCCTTTTAAAAATCCTTTACCAGTTAAGCCTCCTGATCCAACTGCTATTTTAGATTGAATAATCTGATAGCCTGCACCTAAAGGATCCCTATCTGGATTAAGGAATGTTAAAATTCTAAGTTTTTGATAAGGCTGTAAAAAAGCAATAGCAAAAGGTGTTGAAATTAATAAAACTATAAATGAATATATAAAATATTTAATATTAATTCCTGCAAGCCAAATAACTACCAATCCACTTAGTGCAATTAAAATTGAAGTTCCCAAGTCAGGTTGAGTAATCACGAGCATAATAGGTAAAATTAAAATTATAAAAGCAACAAACATAACTTGGAAGGTATTAACTTTATTCAGTTGTATGCGGTGATAATATTTAGCAAGACATACTATTATTGCAATTTTCATTAATTCAGATGGCTGTAAATTAATAAAATATAGATTAATCCATCTTTGTGACCCTGAGGCTTTAACACCATATAAAGAAGCCCAGACTAGAAGAAATAAAACTACGATATAAAATAAGTAAGCAAAATAATGCCAAAATTTAATATTCAAAAATGACAAAAAAATCATCATTGTAAAAAATATTAAAAATTTTGAAATATGACTTTTGCTATGAAATAAAATTTCGCCTCCGTCTGTTGAGTACATAGATAAAGCACTAATCAACCCAAGTAACAAAATACAAATTAGCAAAATATAATCAAAATTTCTTAATTTTTGAAAAAATGTAGGTTGTGTATTAAATGAATTGTATTGCATTTATATTTTTAAATTATTTTGTTTAGTTTGTTTTTCCCTTTGCTCGTGTCTATCTATAATTAATTTAAAAAGTCTTTTTGCAATCGGGGCAGCAGCAGAGCTACCTGATCCTCCATGCTCTATAACGATACTTAATGCATATCTTGGATTCTTATATGGACCAAAAGCTATATATAAAGCGTGATCCCTCTCATTATATGGAATTTCAGAGGTACTTAAATCAAGTTCTCTTGCAGCCTCAGTTATTCTTCTAACTTGCGATGTTCCTGTTTTTCCAGCAAATTGATATTTAGGATTATCAATTCTTGACTTATAAGAAGTTCCTCTAATTTCATTTGTAGATGCAAACATTGCTTCACGAACTAAGTTTATATTTTTGGAACTTTTAAATAAAGTTTCATGTTCTTTTTTATCTAAAAACTCTAAAAGTTCTTCTGTTGTATCTTTCAATCCACTCCCTTTTTTATTTAATTGTTCTCTATTTTCATTCATTATAATTCTAATTTCCTCTGCAGTTTTGCTGTCCTCTTCTACTATTATTTTTGAATAAATCTTAAATCCTCCATTTGCCAGCTGAGCTGTCATGAGGCATAATTGTAGTGGTGTTGTTTGAGTATAGCCTTGTCCAATACCTGTAATTAATGTTTCGCCTATAACCCAACCTTTTCCTAAATTATTTTTTTTCCATTTAGTATCAGGAATTAATCCTTTTTTCTCAATATCAAATGTTTCATTTAAAACTTTTTCACCAAGGCCAAATTTTGTAGATGTTTCTTTTAATCGGTCTACACCAAGCTTTCTTGCTATCTCATAAAAATATGTGTCACAAGACTGCTTCATCGCACTTTTTAAATCTACAATACCATGTCCTCTTTTTTTCCAGCAATGATAAGTTTGTCCATACATTTCAATTTTTCCCGTGCAGTTAACTTTAAAATTTTCATCAATAATTCCATTTTCTAGTGCCGATAAAGCTACTATTGGTTTAAATGTTGAGCCTGGTGAGTATAGGCCTGATAAAGTTTTATTAACCAATGGCTTTAATGGATGGTTTCTAATTAACTGCCAATCATCTTGATTAATTCCAAAAAGAAATAAGTTAGGGTCAAACGATGGTGATGATTGCATGGCAATTATTTCACCCGTATAAATATCCATTACACTTATTGAGCCAGCCACATCTTTTAAAAGCTCATTGCAAAACTTTTGAATTTCCGTATCTATTGTGAGCTTTATTGTCTTACCATTTAATCCATTTGTATGATCGACTTGTCTAATTCTTTTACCATAAGCATTAACCTCATATCTTTGCACTCCATTAGTTCCGATTAATTCATTTTCAAAAGTTTTTTCTAAACCAGTTTTTCCAACTTTAAGACCTGGTACATGTGTATCTTTTATAATTTTGTTATTTAAAATATCTTTTTCACTGGCTTCACTAACATAACCCAAAACATGAGTATAATTTTCATTGAACGGATAGTTGCGTGATATAGACAGAACTGGTTTGGCTCCTACTAAATCGTGTAAGTAATAATTGACTTTTGTAAACTGCTCCCAAGTTAAATTTTTAGAAATAATTATAGTTTCCCAAGGTTTTTGGTTATTTTTCTGTATTATTATTTTCTTAAAATCACTATTACTGATTGATAAGATATCTTTTAATCTCACCATTAGATATTTAAAATCTTCTACTTCCTCGGGGATTACATGTAACTGGTATACTTTTAAATTACCGGCAATAACATTTTCAAAATAATCTAAAAACTTACCTCTAATTGGAGGTAATCTCCACTCACGTAATCTGTTTTTATCAGATAGAGTTAAGTATTTCTTGTTCTCTGTAATTTGTAATGAAAATAATCGAGCAATTATTCCAGTAAATACAATCAACTTAGCAGCACCAATAATAAATATTCTTCTATTAATGGTTTGAACTTTTTTTACACCAAAATTTTCACCTAGCATTATTACTTCTCACGAAATAGTTTTCAAAAAAATCAAATAAATTTGAAAATAAAAAATAAAATAAAAAAGTGAATGTAATATTTATTATTTGGTCAAAATAATTTAACTGATAATTAAAAATGAACTTTAAAAATAAAAATAATAATGAATTTATAATTAAAATTGTTAAAAGAAAAAATATACAATCTTTTAATAAACTCGGTCTTAAAGTGATATTTCTAAGATAGGATGCTGCTACACAAAGTATTAGATACATTAAACTGCTTAGTCCAATTGGAGTTCCTATCACAACATCATTAAATAAGCCTGCTATAAAAATATAAGTGTATCCCAACCTTTCACTTTTTTTTAAACAGTAGTAAAAAACTAAAATGTATGAAAAATTAAATGAAAAATATTTCAAACTTAAATGATTAAAATCATAATCATTTAAAACAGATGCAAAAAGTAGAATTATGGGTGTTTTTGATAGTATTATTTTAATAAAATTTTTATTTTTTAACCCTATCATTCAGTCTCACTTTTTTTAAATGAAATAACTTTTACAAATTTTAATTGAGAAAAATTGGAAAAAAAATCTACTTTTTTTTCATCACTCAAGCTATTCATATTCATTTTTCCTATAGGTATTCCGGCCTTAAATAAACTGCCTACTCCAGAAGTGTAAATAACAGACTCATTTTTAATGTCCTCAAAATTTTTACTATATTTAATAATTCCATAATCTTTACCTGTGCCTGAAAGTATAGAGAATACTTCGTTTGGTTCTACTATAACTGGAACTTTACTGTTCAAGTCTGAAAGTAATAATATCCTTGATGACAAATAATTAACTTCAACAACTTTTCCAACAAGATATGCTCTATCCATTACAACCATTCCAAGGTTAATTTTATGCTTACTACCTTTGTTAATGATGATTGATCTTAAATATGGACTGCCTTTATCACTTAAAACTTTAGCAATTATAATGTCTGATTTAACCAGATAATCATCAACTATATTTTTTAATCTTTGGTTTTCTAAAATTATAAATTCATTTAATAAATCTTTAGCTTTTAAAATTTCTAGTTCAGATTTAATTTTTTCATTTTCTTTATAAAGTTTGTTGTGATTTTGAATTGTAAGATAACTATCTTTTAATAAATTCTCTGGTATAGAAACTATAAAAGAAGATCTATAAACTATCTCTGTAATACCTATTTTTATATAGTTTATAATTTTAAAGTTAAAACTACCTAAAATTAATAAAATTATAGAAAAAAATATTAAACTTAATAATGAGAACCTTTGCTGTGTTCCTTTTTTTAAAAAAGCAGACCTTAATGCAATTACAAAATCATCTCTGCTTTTTTCCATTATTTCTAATACTCAGATAGCATAGTAGAGAATGTTTCTTCTTGATCTAGAGCTTTTCCAGTCCCAATTGCAACGCATGCTAATGGATCGTCTGCTATAAAAACTGGCAATCCAGTTTCTTTAGAAAACCTTTTATCAATATTTTTTAATAAAGCTCCACCACCTGTTAATGTTAGACCCATATCTACTAAATCAGCTGATAATTCAGGAGGAGTGTTTTCAAGTGCATCTTTTATCCCATTCACCATTTCTTTTAAAATATCATTTAAAGCTTCAGCTGTATCTTCTTCAGTAATATTTACTTCTTTAGGTGTTCCTGATCTTAAATCTCTACCTTTAACCGCATAGGTATTGCTGTTCGATGGTATAGCTGTACCAATTTCTTTTTTTATTTTTTCAGCAGTGCTGTCTCCAATCATTAAGTTATATTCTTTTCTCATATAATTAACTAAAGCTGTATCCATTGCATCTCCAGCAACTCTTAATGATTTAGAATAAACAAGACCTCCTAGTGACATAACAGCTATCTCCGTAGTACCCCCACCAATATCAACAACCATTGATCCTGTTGCTTCTGAGATTGGAAGACCTGCACCAATTGCTGCAGCGATAGGTTCTTCAATTAATTGAACTCTTCTAGCTCCTGCAGCTAAGGCACTATCTTGAATGGCTTTTCTCTCAACAGGTGTTGATCCTGTTGGAACACAGATTAAAATTCTTGGGTTTGCAAAAGTTTTATTTTTATGAACTTTTTTTATAAAATGTTTAATCATTTCTTCAGTAACTATAAAGTCTGCAATCACTCCATCTCTTAAAGGTCTAATAGCGCTAATGTTACCAGGCGTTCTTCCAAGCATAGTTTTTGCTTCATCACCTACAGCTAAAACAGTTTTTTTCCCCATGTTCTCAGCTATAGCAACAACAGATGGTTCATTTAAAACTACTCCTTGTCCTTTTAAAACAACAAGTGTGTTAGCGGTTCCAAGGTCAATCGCCATATCTTGACTCCAAATACTACTTAAATTTTTAAACCAATTAGCCATCTTAATTATATACCTTTCACTTTTTGAGTTTCATGCTCCAGTGGAGCAGTTTTTTTTCTTTTAATAATCATCTTATTTAAAGCACTTAAATAAGCATTAGCTGACGCTACTAATGTGTCAGTATCAGCAGCTTGTCCAACTGTAGTTTTTCCTTCTTCTTCAATTCTAACACTCACTGTAGCTTGTGCATCAGTTCCTTCCGTAACAGCATGAACTTGATATAATTGTAGTTTCACATCGTGTGGATATAAAACTTTTATACATTTAAAAATAGCATCCACAGGTCCATCTCCAGTTTCTGAGGTTGATTTAACTTCACCGTAAACATCAAGAGTCATTTCTGCTTTTTGAGGCTCACCTGTTCCTGCAAAAACTTTTAATGACTTTAAATTGATTACATACTTATCTAAGATCATACTATCATCAACTAAAGCTGCAATATCATCATCATAAACATGTTTTTTCTTGTCAGCTAGAATTTTAAATTTCCCAAATGCTGTTTGAATTACATCATCTGTTACATCTGCATAACCAAGATCATTCAATTTTTCTTTAAAAGCATGACGTCCCGAATGTTTACCCATTACTAATGAGGTTTTTTTAACTCCAACACTTTCTGGTGTCATAATTTCATAAGTTTCTCTATTTTTAAGCATTCCATCTTGATGAATTCCCGCTTCATGAGCAAAAGCATTTTTTCCAACAATTGCCTTATTAAATTGAACTGGGAACGTTGCATTAGAAACAATTTTTGAAGCTTTGCTTAATAATTCAGTTTTAATTCCAGTTGTATAAGGCATTAAATCGTTTCTTGTTCTTATTGCCATAACAATTTCTTCAAGTGCAGCATTTCCTGCTCTTTCACCTATTCCATTAATTGTACATTCAACTTGTCTTGCTCCAGCTGAAACACCAGCTAAAGAATTTGCTACAGCTAGTCCTAAGTCATTATGACAATGAACAGATAAAATAGCTTTTTCAATGTTTGGAACTTTATTTTTTAATGTTGTTATAATTTTAGTAAATTCTGAAGGGATAGTATAACCAACAGTATCTGGAATATTTATTGTTGTAGCACCACTGCTAATTGCTGTTTCAACTATTTTACACATAAAATCCATGTCAGTTCGTGTTCCATCTTCACATGACCATTCAACATCATCTGTAAGATTTCTTGCGTAAGTTACACTTTCTTTTATTGCATCCACAATTTGCTCAGGAGATTTATTCAACTTAAATTTCATATGAAGTGGGCTTGTTGAAATGAAAGTGTGGATTCTAAATCTTGGAGCAGATTTTAATGCTTCATGGCATGCATCTATATCCTTTTTGCTGGCTCTAGATAATCCACATGGAATTGAATTTTTTAAGATTTTACTAATTGCTGTTACGGCCTCAAAATCACCTGGAGAGGCTATTGGAAAACCAGCTTCAATTACATCTATGCCTAATTCATCAAAAATTCTTGCTATTTGAATTTTTTCTTCAAGACTCATCGATGCACCAGGTGATTGCTCACCATCTCGCATCGTAGTATCAAATATAATAACTTTATCTTTGTCGCTCATAGCCAATAATTTTAGAAAAACTATAATACAATCTATAATAGAGATTGCAAAATAATTGTTATATTTTGGCTATAATTTATGATCGAATTAGGTTTTTAGTAAAAATTAACTCTTATCACTATCTATTAATTTTTTCTTACCAATCCAAGGCATCATTGCTCTAAGTTCTGCACCAACTTTTTCAATTGGATGATCCGCAAGATCTTTTCTCATTTTTAAAAAGTTCTTTTGACCACCTTCACATTCTTTCATCCAGTCTTTAGTAAATTTACCAGATTGAATATCAGCTAGAACCTCTTTCATTCTTTTTTTACTTTCACTATCTACAACTTTTTTACCCGAAACATATTCACCATATTCTGCTGTATTAGATATTGAGTAATTCATATTAGCAATTCCACCTTCATAAATTAAATCTACTATCAGCTTTACTTCATGTAAACATTCAAAGTATGCCATCTCTGGTTCGTAACCAGCTTCAGTTAAAGTTTCAAAACCATTCTTAATTAATTCAACTAATCCACCACATAAAACTGATTGTTCACCAAATAAATCAGTTTCACATTCATCTTTAAATGTTGTTTCAATAATTCCTGATTTTCCACCACCAATTGCTGAGGCATATGATAATGCAAGGTCTCTCGCTTTACCTGTTCCATCTTGATGAACAGCAAACAAACACGGTACACCACCACCTCTTTCAAACTCACTTCTAACTAAGTGACCAGGTCCTTTTGGTGCAACCATAAATACATCTAAATCTTTTCTTGCTTCGATTAATTTGTAGTGAATATTTAATCCGTGAGCAAATGCTATACTTGTTCCCGGTTTAATTCTTTGATCAATATGATTTTTATAAATTGCTGCTTGTAATTCATCTGGTGTAAGTATCATTGCAACTTCTGCCCACTCTGCAGCATCAGATAAACCCATTACTTTTAAACCTTTTGATTCTGCTTTAGCTTTACTTGCAGATCCATCTCTAAGCGCTACAACAACTTCTTTAGCTCCACTATCTTTTAAATTTAATGCGTGTGCATGCCCTTGGCTTCCATATCCAAAAATAGCAATTTTTTTACTTTTTATTAAATCTACATCTGCATCTTTTTCATAAAACATTTTCATTTTTTTCTCCTTTATAATTAATTAAAAATCTCTGCACCTCTTGTCATTGCTACCGCTCCAGTTCTTGAGGCACTAACAAGACCAAATGGTTTTAAATTTTTTGTCACAGTATCTATCTCTCTTCTTAATGCTGTTATTTGAATTACAGCAGATTTATTTGTTTGATCTAATATAACTGGATTGTATTTTTTACAAGCATTTAAAGCTTTCTTAATTTTACTAGTATTTGCAACAATTTTTAATAGTGCCATCTCTTTAAATATGACGTTTTTATCTTCTCTTTTAAAATTTCCAACTTTATGGACTGGAACTAGCTTTTTTAATTGTAATACAATTTGCTCAATAACTTGAGGAGTTCCAGTGGTTACAATTGTAATTCTTGAAAGGTTTTTTTTTTGATCCACTTCAGCAACTGCTAACGACTCAATATTGTAACCTCTTCCAGAAAATAAACCCACCACTCTTGATAATACGCTTGCTTCGTTATCAACCCAAACAACAATTATATGCGTATCAATTTTACCTAATTTGCTAGGTGTGCTATATGCTGATTTAGATTTTGCCATTTTAAACTAAAGATTTTCCTTTACCTGTAATCTTATTTTCCTCCTGATCCTTGGGTCCTAACAGCATTTGATTGTGTGGTTTCCCTGAAGGTATCATTGGATAGCAGTTCTCAGCTTGATCTACATGACAATCAAAAATTACTGGTCTGTCTATATTAATCATTTCTTTAATTTTTTCATCTAATTCATCTGGATTTTCTGCTCTAATACCAACACAACCATAAGCCTCAGCTAATTTTACAAAATCTGGTAATGCCTCCGAGTAACTTTCGGAGTAATTCTTTTCATGAAGCAGTTCCTGCCATTGCCTAACCATTCCCATATATTGATTATTTAAAATAAATATTTTTACTGGCAAATTATATTGAACTGCAGTTGAAATCTCCTGCATAGTCATTAAAATTGATGCTTCTCCAGCAATATCTACAACTAATTTTTTAGGATGTGCAACTTGTACCCCTATTGCCGCTGGTAACCCGTAACCCATAGTTCCAAGTCCTCCAGATGTCATCCATCTATTAGGCTTATTAAATTTATAATGTTGTGCTGCCCACATCTGATGCTGCCCAACCTCAGTGGTAATATATGTGTCTTGATTTTTAGTTAATTCATAGAGTCTTTGAACTGCATGCTGAGGCTTAATAATATTATCACTATTTATAAAATTTAGAGATTGTTTTGTTCTCCATTTTTGAATTTGTTGCCACCATTTTGATATTTTTTGTTTATTTGATTTTTCTAAATTTAAGTTTTTCTTTTTTAAAGTTTTAGTAGTTGATTTTATTACATCACTAACATCACCAACAATAGAAAGGTCAACTTTTATAATTTTATTTATCGATGATGGGTCAATATCAATATGAACTTTTTTAGATTTTGGAGAAAACTCATTTATCTTTCCTGTGATACGATCATCAAATCTTGCCCCTATATTAATTAATAAATCACAATCATGCATTGCATTATTAGCTTCATAAGTTCCATGCATACCAAGCATTCCTAAAAATTGATTATCATCTCCAGGGTAAGCACCTAATCCTTGCAAAGTTGATGTAATAGGAAATCCAGTTAAGGCTACTAATTCTCTTAAAAGTTCACTTGCCTTTGGACCTGAGTTAATTACTCCACCTCCAGTATAAAAAACTGGTTTTAAGGCTTTTTTCATTAAGTCTACTAATTGGTCAATTTCTTTTTGATTAAACCTATTTAAATTTTTAGTAACAGCTTTTTTTTCTTTATTTGGTTTTGAATATTTTGCTTTTGCGAACTGGATATCTTTTGGAATATCAACTAGTACTGGTCCTGGTCTTCCAGTTGTTGCAACTTCAAATGCCTCATGCATTATTCTTGGAAGATCATTAATATTTTTAACCAACCAATTGTGTTTCGTGCAAGGTCTAGTAATTCCTGTAGTATCACATTCCTGAAAAGCATCTGTTCCAATTAAATGTGTTGGTACTTGGCCTGAAATACAAACCAGAGGAACTGAGTCCATATAAGCATCCGTTAATGCTGTAACAACATTTGTTGCACCTGGTCCTGAAGTAACTAATACAACACCTGGTTTGCCAGTTGATCTTGCATAACCTTCTGCAGCATGGCCTGCACCTTGTTCGTGTCTAACTAAAATATGCTTTATAGTTGGGTGATTTTTTAATTCATCATAAATTGGAAGCACTGCTCCACCAGGATATCCAAAAATATGCTCAACATTTTGGTCTTCAAGACATTTAAATACTATCTCTGCTCCTGAATATAATTTTGGCATTCAGGCAATCTATCGGACTTTATGTTAATTGGTCAAGTTTAAGAGAAGATTTTTTCAATTTTTCTATATAGCTATCTATTTTGCTTGGATCAATTTTAATCCATGACATCATCCTAGTTCTTGCCCAAGTAGCTTGTCTTTTAGCGTATTGTCTTGTTTTAATTAATATTAATTCTTTTGCTTCTTCTAAAGTGCTTTCACTATTTAGATACTGTGTCAATTCGGCAATCCCAATTACCTTATTTACACTCTGATCTTTTTTAATTTTTAGTTTAATAAATTTTTTAACTTCATTAATGGCTTTACTATTTATCATATTAGAAGTCCTTAAGTTAATTCTTTCAATGAGTTTTTCTCTTTTTGTTTCAATATGAAGTTTTAAAAAATCACTGTCTTTAAATTCAGATTCAGTTTTAGTTAACCAATCATACATGGAAATACCAGTATAAGATTTAATCTCATAAGCTCTTATGGATCTTTGAGTATCATTTGGATCAAATTTATCTTTAATTTTAGGATCAAGTTTTAAAATTTTTTTATAAAATTTTTTTTGACCTTCTTTTTTAGACATTAGCCTAACTTTGTTTCTTAACTTAAGAGGGATCTCTGGAATTTTAACAAGACCATTAATCAATGATTGAAAATATAAACCAGTACCACCAACTAAAATCGGAATTTTTTTATTTTTTTGAATGTTTTTAATTTTTTTAATTGCGAGTTCCAACCATTGACCTGTTGAAAATTTTTTATTTAGATCAACAATTCCATAAAGATGATGTTTAATATTTTTTTGTTCTATTTTATTTGGTCTTGCAGTTAAAATTTTTAACTTTTTATAAACCTGCATGCTGTCAGCATTAATTATTTCTCCTTCAATTTTTTTTGCGATCTTTACAGCAAAATTTGATTTGCCTGAAGCTGTTGGACCTGAAATTAGGATAATTTTGGACTGTTTGTCCATTACTAATCTAGCTTAACGCCAATATACCTTCTTTGGTTTTGATTGTTATAAATTACAATCAAAATTGTTTTTTGATTAGATTTTAAAACAGTACCTACAATATCTTCAAGATCTTTAGTGGATTTAATTTTTTTCTTTTGTGCTTCAATAATTATATCTCCAACATTTAAGTAATTTACTGGACTGTTTTTTCCAATATTGGTTATAACTAAACCTGTTGTTTGATTGGGTAGTTTTCTTTCCTTAATATCTTTATCATTTAGTGGTCTTACAATAATTTTTAATAATTTAATTTCTGAAATTTCTGGAGTTTCTGTTTTTGTATCTTTTGGTTCTTCTTTTTTAAAGTCACTTGAAGTTTCTAATCTTCCTAATTTAATTTTTTTAGTAATCTCTTTTTTATTTCTCCAAACTTTAACTTCGATTGTTTTACCTACTTCTGTTTGTGCAACAATTATTGGTAGTTCTTTCATTTCATTAATCTTTGTTCCATTAAATTCTAAAATGATATCTCCTGCTTTAATCCCTGCTTTGTCAGATGGGCTTTTTTCTGCAACACTAGCAACTAACGCTCCTCTAGGCTCATCTAATTTTTCAACTTCAGCTATTTCTTCAGAAACTACTTGAATTCTAACTCCTAACCAACCTCTCTTAGTTTCACCAAATTCTATTAACTGACTAACAACTTTTTTTGCACTATTAGATGGTATTGAAAAGCCTATACCTATCGACCCACCTTTACCTAAAATTGCTGTATTAATTCCAATTACATCACCATTCATATCAAATAATGGTCCACCCGAATTCCCTGAATTTATTGAGGCATCCGTTTGAATATAGTCTTCATATCGAGACAGGCCAATTGATCTATTTCTAGCTGAAATAATTCCTGCTGTTACTGTTCCTCCCAAGCCAAAAGGATTACCAATTGCAATAACCCAATCACCAATTCTTGCTTTATCAGAATCTCCAAAACTAACTGGTATAAACTTTTCTTTAGAATCTATTTGAAGGACTGCAATATCAGATAATGGGTCTTGCCCAATTATTGTAGCCTTATACTCTTTATCTCCACCAACTCTCACTACGATATCCTCAGCATCTTGAATAACATGGTTATTAGTTATTACGATTCCTTTTTCATCAATTATAAATCCTGAGCCTAATGCAGCAGACTTCCTTGTTTGAGGTGTTCCAAATTCTTTAAACATATCCTCAAAGGGTGATCCTGGAGGAAACTCAAAACCAGGAAATGGATTTGAATTAGTAACAACTGTTGTTGTTGTTGAAATATTTACAACAGATGGCATTAATCTTTCTGCCAAATCAGCAAATGATGCTGGTGCATCTTTAGCATTTACTTGCATTACAAAAGTTAATGTAAAAAATACTATTAGTAATTTTTTAATTTTATTCATTTTAATTTTTAATATACCAAATAATAATAAATCCTATGACTGCAAATATCAATCCACCTGTTCTTAATTGACTATTAGTCACATCATTTAATTTTAGTAATATACTTTTCATTTTGGATGGAAATAAGGCATATAAAATTCCCTCTAAGAAGAGGAAAAGACCAAAAGCTATAATTAGCTCTTTCATTGTTTTGGATTAATTTTTAGGTTTTATGTTACCGAAAAATTTAAAGAATTCACTATCAGGAGATAAAATTACCGAAGTTTCTCCACCTATTAAAGCAGTCTCATAAGCTTGCATTGCTCTATAGAAAGCAAAAAATTCTGGGTCTCTACCGAATGCATCTGCAAAAATTTTATTTCTCTCACCATCTCCTTGACCTTTCATGATCTCAGAATCTTTGTTTGCGTTGGCTAGTAATACAGAAACATCTTTATCAGCAGTTGATGTAATGGTTACCGCCATTTCTGCGCCTCTTGCTCTAAATTCTTTGGCTTCTCTTTCTCTTTCAGTTTGCATTCTTCTATAGATTGCTTCACTATTTGCTTGAGGTAAATCAGCTCTTTTAATTCTAACATCTACAATTTTAATTCCAAATTTTTTAGCTTCTGCGTTTACACCTTCTTGAATTAAAGACATTTGCTTAGATCTATCTTTTGATAGTAATGTTTGTAATTCTTGTTGTCCTAAAACATTTCTAATTCTTGAGTTAATAATTGTTGCCAATCTTGATCTTGCAACTCTTTCATTTCCAACTGAAATATAGAATTTTAAAGGATCTACAATTTGAAATCTTGCAAAAGCATCAACAATTAATCTTTTTTGATCAGATGCAATGACTTCTGCTGGTGGTGTATCAAGATTTAAAATTCTGCTATCTAAAAAGACAACATTTTGAATAAAAGGTATTTTAAAGTTTAAACCTGGTTTTAGTATGATTTTTTTAGGATCACCAAACTGGAGTACAATTGCTTGATTAACCTCTTTAACAATAAATATAGAAAAGAACGCTAATGCTCCTATTAAAATAACTATTGGTAATAAAATTTTTTGTGCTTTCATTAATTTTTTGCTTTCTTCTTACCTAGTTCTGGTAATGGCAAATATGGCACCACACCTGAGCCTGCATTTTTTTCAATTATTACTTTATCAATATCTGCTAAAACTTTTTCCATAGTCTCTAAGTACATTCTTTCTTGAGTTACTTCTTTAGCTTTCGCATACTCATTATAAATAGATATAAATCTGCTAGCTTCACCTTCTGCTTGAGCAACAACCTTTTGTTTATAAGCTTCTGCTGCTTGCATAATTTTTGCAGCTTCCCCTCTTGCTCTCGGAATAACATCGTTAGCATAAGCTTCAGCTTCATTTTTAGATCTTTCCATATCTGCTCTTGCTGCTTGAACATCTCTAAACGCATCAATTACTTGATCAGGTGGATCCGCTTTTTGTGTTTGAACTTGTGTAATTTGAATACCACTATTGTATTCATCTAGAATTGATTGAATAATTTCCTGAGTTTCAATTTCAATTTGAGCTCTTCCCTCAGTTAAAACTGGTTGAATTTTACTTTTTGCAATTACTTCTCTCATTGCTGTCTCTGCTGCAGCTTTTACTGTTCCTTCTGGATCTTGTATTTCAAATAAAAATTTACCCGCATCTTTAATTACCCAGAAAACTGAAAAATCTATATTAACTATGTTTTCATCACCTGTTAACATTAAACTTTCTTGAGGAACATCAGCAACTCCTCCACCTTGTGAAAAACCACTATCTCTTTCAGATCTAAATCCAATATCAATTCTATTTACTTTTGTAACTTTTGGTGTCTCAACTGTCTCTACTGGAAGTGGAATATGATAATGCAATCCTGGTTGAGTAGTTTTTACAAACTTACCAAATCTAAGCACAACACCTTGTTCATCGGGTCCCACTCTATAAAGTCCGCTTGCTAACCATACAAACGCTATGATAATTAAAATTAAACCAATTGGTTTACCTCCTGATGAACTTCCACCAGGTAAAAATCCTTTTATTTTACTTTGAATATCTCTAATTAATGCATCGATGTCTGGTGGTGTAGGTCCTTTTCCAGAACCGTTTCCTCCTCCTGGAGGTGTTCCCCATGGGCTTCCTCCTCTACCTTGAAAATCATCTGACATATGACAAAGTATATAATGTCTTTCTAATAAAAAACAAGTAATGATGAGATTATGACTGATAAAAAGCCAGAACTAAGTGACGCAATGAAGAAAAAATTAGAGCCTAGAAAGTTCACTAAAAATCCTATTTTGGGAACAAAATTTACAATAGCTGTATCAAGTGCGAAAGGTGGTGTTGGAAAATCAACTTTTGCAACTAACCTTGCTTTAGCTTTAAAACAAATTGGCTGCAAAGTTGGATTACTTGATGCAGATATTTATGGTCCTTCAATTCCAAAAATGTTTGATATTAATGAAAAACCAAAAAGTGATGGCCAAACATTAACTCCAATTACAAAATATGATATTCAATGCATGTCCATTGGTTTTCTTGCTGACCAACAAACACCAATGATTTGGCGTGGACCTATGGTCACTAGTGCAATTAAAACTTTTACACAAAAAGTTGGGTGGAAAGATTTAGATTTCATTATTGTTGATATGCCTCCAGGGACTGGAGATACTCAATTAACTTTTTCTCAAGAAATTAAAATGGATGGGGCAATCATTGTTTCAACTCCTCAAGAAGTAGCCCTTCTTGATGTTAAAAGGGGTATTAAAATGTTTGATAAACTTGGAGTTAAAATTTTAGGTTTAGTTGATAACATGAGTTATTTCACAGGTGATGATGGGAAAAAATATAAAATTTTTGGCGAAGGTGGAGTTAAGCGAACTGCTGAAGAATTTGAAAAAGAGTTTTTAGGAGAAATTCCATTAAACCCTGAGGTTGGAAAATGTGGAGATGAAGGAAAGCCAATTGTAGAAGCTAATCCTGAGCACGAAATTTCTAAAATATATTTAGACTTTGCTAGAAAAATTAAATCAACTTATCTTTAAGATCAAAAGAAACCATTAGTTCATTCCATTCTCTTTTTGATAAGCCTGAACTATCTGGATTAACATCTTCGCCTTTAATAAGTTTTTGAATTATAATTTTTCCTTTAGCTGAAACTTCTGTGCCACCAACTCTATAATCCATAAACGCATCATAAGTTATAGGCACCCATTTCTTAACAGTGTCTAACATGATGTCGGCATAAACTCTTATTTCATATTGAGCGTGGCTATCCGCTCTTAATCTTAAAAAATTCATTAAGTTTAATAAATCAGTTTTCCAATACCACTGCGTATAAGTGTTTAAAGTTAAATTCATTCTTGCAAGTTCTCTCGCTAATCCTTTTTTATTTTCATCAATAGTTGATCCATCAAATCTCTCATTCAACATCATCTCATAATTATCATAAGTTTGTTCAGCATCATTTTTTAAAAGTTCTAAAACTTCTTTTGCCTGTTCACCTTCAATAACATCACCTCTACCTTGTCTGTTGCTTGAAGATTGTGCCGCTAAATTTTCTGCTGATGGTAAATAAAATTCTTTATCTAAAATTGAATACCTCGCTGAGTACTCATTAACATTTGCAGTTCTATGTCTAATCCATTGACGTGCAATAAAAATTGGAAGCTTTACGTGATATTTAATTTCACACATTTCAAATGGAGTGCTATGCCAATGTCTCATTAAATATTTAATTAGGCCTGCATCTGTTGAAACTTTTTTAGTACCTTTTCCATAGGAAACCCTAGCTGATTGAACAATTGAAGTATCATCACCCATATAATCAACAACTCTTACAAAGCCATGGTCCAAAGCAGGCATTGCCTCATAGAGGATATTTTCAAGTGCCGGTGCTGTAACTCTTTTCGTTTGATTTTGTTGAGACTGTTGATCTTTAATTTCTTGTGCTTGTTCTGTAGTTAATTTCATTGTTTTTATTGAATTTCTTTTTTTATTGAATCTCTTTCAAATGCTTTTATATTAATAGTGTTGGCTTGCCAACTACGACGATAAACGAATTTCGTAATAACCATTACGGACGTGGGGGCAGTACCCACCACCTCCACCATTACAACTTATGGGGGTGAAACAGGATCGACGGGTGACTAAAGGCTATTCTTTCGTTCGGGATTGTTCCACCGTAACGGGCTAAACTTTAAATGCTAACGAAAGTTACGCTATTGCTGCATAATTAACTTAGGTTAATTATAGAAGCACGGTCTGGGGCACCGGGTAACAGAACGCCCCTACTAATTTACAAATTTAGTTAAATCAGGTTTAAAATATTTAGGGCCCTTCATAACTTTTCCAGATTCGTTATAGATAGGCTTACCATCCTCACCTAATTTACTCATATTTGAACTTTGCACTTCTTCAAAACACTTATCGAGATCAATGCCAAACGCATGTCCAGCCCCATAAGTTACATATAATATATCTGTTAAAGCATCTGCAACTTCCAACAGATCTTTATTTTCCATTGCTTCTTTAAGCTCTTCTAGTTCTTCTTTTATTAAATCATATCTAAGACTATTGATCTTATCAGCACTAAAAGATGGCTTAGTTTTGACTTCTTGACCAAAGATTTCCATGAAAGTTTTTACTTTGTTAAAATTTGTCATTTAGCTCCTGTAAGTTTTCTAAAAATTAATATATAAGTATATTAAATTATTAATTATATATTAATCAATGAAATTAAGAAAAGAATTTGATAGCATAGGAAGTATCAACGTACCTAGTAATAAATATTGGGGTGCATCAACTCAAAGATCTAAAAAATTTTTCAATATTGGAAAAATTTTAGTTAATATTTCCATAATAAGATCTATTGCAATTATAAAAAGATCAGCAGCATTAGTTCACTTTAAAGAAAAACAGATCAATAAAAAAATTACCAATTCAATAATTAAAGCTTCAGATGAAGTTATTAACGGAAAGTTAGATGAAAATTTTCCTTTAAAAGTTTGGCAAACCGGCTCTGGCACGCAAACTAATATGAATGCTAATGAGGTGATTGCAAATAGAGCAATTGAGATATTGGGTGGAAAAAAGGGTTCAAAAAAACCTGTTCATCCAAATGATCATGTAAATAAATCTCAATCAACAAACGATGTTTTTCCAACAGCTATGCATATATCTGTTGCTCAAGAAACTATATCAAAACTATTACCAAGTTTAAAAATTTTAGAAAAAGAATTGGCAAAAAAATCTAAAGAGTTTAAAAATATTATTAAAATTGGTAGAACCCATTTACAAGATGCAACACCACTATCTCTTGGGCAAGAGTTTTCAGGTTACCAAGTACAGCTAAAAAAATGCATTGAGAGAATAGAGCTTGCACTTAAAGAAATATATTTTCTAGCACAAGGTGGAACAGCTGTTGGGACTGGTATTAACTCTAAGAAAGGTTTTGATAAAAAAATTGTTAAAGAGATTGCCAAATATACTAAGATTCCTTTTAAACCAGCTCCAAACAAATTTGCAGAACTTGCGGCTCACGATTCTATTGTGAATTTTTCAGGTACACTAAATACTTGTGCTGTTGCATTAATGAAAATATCAAATGATATAAGGTTTTTTGGTTCAGGACCTCGTGCTGGATATGGTGAATTAATATTACCAGAAAATGAACCTGGTTCATCTATTATGCCAGGAAAAGTTAATCCTACACAATGTGAGGCAGTAACAATGGTTTGTGCTAAAGTAATAGGCAATCATACTGGAATTACAGTTGCTGGATCCCATGGACATTTTGAATTGAATGTATTTAAACCAATGATTGCTCATAATATACTTCAGTCAATAGATCTTATTTCAGATAGTACTAAAAATTTTGCAATTTATTGTGTTAATGGAATAAAAGCTAACAAGAAAAAAATTAAGGAGCATCTAGATAACTCCTTAATGCTAGTAACAGCGCTAGCACCGCATATCGGATATGATAATGCGGCAAAAATTGCAAAGATGGCTTTAAAAAATGGCACGACACTTAAACACGAAACTCTTAAAACAGGTCTTGTAGATGAGAAAAACTATGAGAAAATTGTAGACCCTAAAAAAATGATCTACCCCTCATAAAGACCTATTAGTTCGTTTAATAATCTTCTGCTTTTAGTTAAATTATTAGAATTATTATTATTGAAACCTTCAACTATATTTAGGAACTGATCACTCACTTCATCATCATCTATTTTAATATTTTTAAATGTAATTTCATTACTCAAAAAATCATAAATTATATTTAGTTTAATATTTTTAATATTTTTAATATTTTTTCTTAATTTCTTACTTGTGTTTAAAAAAGAAAATAATCTATCAGTATTTTTAATATCTATTGATAAATTAGCAGCTAAAATTAATTTATCATTTTCTAAAAATAAATTGCTATTAGAGACTTCCATTAAACCAATATTGTTGTTGATAAATATCGAGTTGTCAAAACTTATTTTACCATTTAAAATCCTTAACTCTAGTTTAGCTTCATTAAAAATTTCATCTTTTTTTGTAGATTTAATATTTACTAAAGTGTGTACACTAATATTTTCATTAAATAATAAACCTGATGTAATAAATTCATTCATGATAGAATTTGATGCAAATAAATTAGAAATTTTATAATTATTTAGATTAATTTTTAGATTTAGATCAAATGGATTTATTGCTAGCTGTCCATTATAATCTATTTTATAATTATAAACTTTGGAACTATCTGATTCAAATATTACTATTTGATCGTTAATATTGTATTTTGTATTGATAGATGTACTTAAAATAGAAATATTATTTATTCCACTACTTAAATTTTCATCTATTTTAAAAGTTTTATTTATAATTTTCAGTTTAAGATCAGGAGACCTTATCTCAATTTTTTTTTTTAAATTAAATAGATCTTTATATTCTAATTTAAAAGGTATATTGAAGACCTCACCTTTTAAATTAAATAGATTAAGTAAATTTTTCTCATCAAAAAATAAAAATGCATTTGAGATTTTAATAATTGAAATTACTTCATTTAAATTGTTCTTGAAAAAAATATTGCTATTATTAATTTTAATTTTTTTTTTAGAAAATTTATTTTCACTTTTTTTATAAAGCATTTTAAAATTATCTTTTAATAAAGAAAAATTTGCTTTTTCAATAACTACTTCGTTTATTCTAGTGCTATCTTTATTAAAAAAATTATTTTGACTAATAAAAACATTTAATATTTTAATTTCTGCTAAAGGAGTTTTACTGTCTTTAATTAAATAATGAGGCTTTGGTAAAATACGATACGAAATATCAAATGAATTGCTTATATTTATATTAAATTCATTACTTAATTTGGTTACAATTTTATTTTGTACCCAATTTTTGTCATATAAAAGAGGTATTGATAAATAAAAAATGTAAATAAATAATACAGTAATAATAGCTATTATATATTTACTAAAGTTGCTGACATGAAACTTATCATTTGTTTTATTCTCAACTTTGAATATTGTCTTTTTAACAAAGTTATTAAAGTTTTTAACAATTTTTTTCATAAATCTTGTTGAAATGTTAAATATCTTATAATGAAATTTAAAAAATGATAAACTCTGAATATTTAAACAATCTAAATAATGCTCAAAAAGAAGCCGTTTTATATCTTGATGGACCATTACTAATTGTTGCAGGAGCCGGATCTGGAAAAACAAAGGTTCTCACCTCAAGAATTGCTCATATAATCAATGAAAAAAAAGCCTTTCCAAACCAAATCTTATCAGTGACTTTTACTAATAAGGCTGCAAAAGAAATGCAAAACAGAGTAAGCTCTATATTAAATTCTGAGGCTATAGGGCTTTCGTGGCTTGGGACCTTTCACTCTATATGTGCAAAGCTTCTCAGAAAACATGCAACTGCAGCTGGATTAACTTCTAATTTTACAATTATTGATACAGATGACCAGGTAAGATTAATCAAGAATATATGTAAAGCTGAAAATATAGACATAAAGCAATTAGCCCCAAAGTTTACTCTTTCAATAATTGATAGATGGAAAAATAAAGGGTTCTATCCAGCTGAAGTCGTTATCAATAAAAATGATATTTTTGAGAGAACTATACTACCTCTTTATAAAATTTATCAACAAAAATTATTAGATTTAAATGCATGTGACTTTGGAGATTTAATTTTACATGTGGTTAAAATCTTAGAAAAAAATCAGGACATAAGAAATATTTATTCAAATAATTTTAAATATATACTTGTGGATGAATACCAAGATACTAATTATATTCAAAGTAAGTGGCTTAATCTACTCTCAGAAAAACATAAAAATCTGTGTTGTGTTGGAGATGATGATCAATCCATTTATAGTTGGCGTGGAGCAGAAATAAAAAATTTCTTAGAATTTGATCAAGTGTATAAAAATTCAAAAGTAATAAGATTAGAAGAAAATTATCGTTCCTCACAAAATATATTATCTGTTGCTTCAAATCTTATAGCTAACAATCAAAACAGAGTTGGGAAAACTTTAAAGACAACCATGGAGGAAGGAGATCTTGTAAAACTTAATTGTTTTAAAAATGGAAAAGACGAAGCAATAGGAGTTTCTGATGAAATTGAAAAAAAACTTAAAAAAAAATATTCTTTTAATAATATTGCTATTTTAGTTAGGGCTATTTTTCAAACAAGAGAGTTTGAAGAACGATTTTTAAAAATTGGTTTACCATATAGAATTCTTGGTGGTACTAAATTTTATGAAAGAGCAGAAATTAAAGATTGCGTTGCCTATTTAAGATTAATTCACCAGCCAAAAGATGATTTGGCATTTGGTCGAATAGTGAATAATCCTAAAAGAGCAATTGGTGAAAGTACCATAAAATTAATACATGAATTTTCAAAAGAGAACTCTGTTAGTTTAGAAATTGCTTCAAAAAAATTAATTGAAGAAAATTTAATTAAACCCAAGACTAAAATTGGTCTTAGCTCTATTTTATTTCTCATGGATAAGTGGAGAAATGACATCAATATTAAAAAGATTAACCATGTTAAATTATTACAATTAGTTTTAGATGAATCAGGTTATTCAAGTATGTTAAAAAATAAAAAAGATCTAGAAAATGAAAATAAACTTGAAAATATTAAAGAGCTTTTGAGTGCAATGAAAGATTTTGATAATTTGGAAAATTTTCTAGAACATGTCGCTCTTGCTACCTCGGTGGATCAAGATTGGGACGGTGAAAAAGTTAACATGATGACAATGCATGGATCTAAAGGACTTGAATTTGACGTGGTTTTCTTACCAGGCTGGGAAGAGGGTCTTTTTCCACACCAAAAATCTATTGAAGAAAAGGGTCAAAATGGGCTTGAAGAAGAAAGACGATTGGCTTATGTGGGGATAACGAGAGCAAAAAAAAAAGCACTTATATCTTTTGCTATGAATAGGTTCTATCAGGGAAATTGGATAGACAGTATGGCTTCAAGGTTTATTGAAGAGCTACCAGAAAAATTTTTAGAAAAAAATTCTTTTTTTGATGATTCTAAAGACAACGAGGATGACTTTGAGTTTAATCAAGATTTTGAGATCGAAGAAGGAACAAGAAGTCCCGGATGGATAAGATATCAAAAAAGAATTAAATGATTATAAAAAAAATAAAAATCTTAAAAAGCAAATTTAAACATCATAACATTGATGGTTACATTATTCCAAAAAATGATGAGTATTTTTCTGAATATGCAAAAAATGACAGGTTAAAAAATATTACAGGCTTTTCAGGTTCAGCAGGTTTTGCAGTAATTTTAAAAAAACAAAATTATTTATTTGTTGATGGAAGATATACTATTCAAGCACATCAACAATCATCTAAAAATTTTAAGATAATTGAAATTCATAAAAAACTACCTCATACAATTATTAGAAATTTTAATTTAGGTTACGACCCAAAACTATTTACATCAAAATTAATTAGTAAATACTTTATAAATAATAACTTAATTTCTATTGATCAAAACTTAATTGACCCAATATTTGGATTTAAAGAAAAACATACAAAGCCATTTTATTCTCTGGATAAGAAAATTGTAGGTGAGGCTTATAGGTCTAAAATTTCTAAAGTTGCACGATTTCTTAAAAACAACAAAGCAGATTATTGTTTTATTTCTGCGCCAGAAAATGTAGCTTGGCTTTTAAATATACGTGGATATGACAATCCAAATAGCCCAATTGCAAATGCTAGATTAATATTAGATAAAAAAAAGGAATTTTTTTTAATAGCAAATGAAAATAATTTAAAAAATCTCCTCTTAGATAAGAAAATTAAAAAGAAACAAATTTTATCAATCAAGTCACTTCCACAATTTTTAAATAATTTAAAAGGTAAGAATTTTATTATTGATAATAAAACCTGCTCAATTTTTTATGAAAAAATAATTAAATCAAAATTTAATATACTTAAATTTGATGATCCAATTTATGAACTAAAATCAATCAAAAATTCTAGTGAAATAAAACATATGATTGAAGCTCATAAAAAAGATGGCCTAGCATTAACAAGATTTATTTATTGGATTAAAAATATTAACAAAAAAAAAATAACAGAAGTATATGCGCAAAATAAATTAGAAAAATTTCGAAAACTAAATAAAGATTATTTATTTCCAAGTTTTGATACTATTGCTGGTGCTGGTTCAAATGGTGCAATTGTTCATTATAGAGCTAATAAAAATACAACTAAAAAAATTGAACAAAGAGACATTTTATTAGTAGATTCTGGTGGGCAATATCATTATGGAACTACAGATGTTACCAGAACTATTTCATTCTCAAAACAAAACAAATTTATCAAAAA
This sequence comes from Candidatus Pelagibacter sp. uisw_138, assembly GCF_059512485.2. Classification (NCBI taxonomy): domain Bacteria; kingdom Pseudomonadati; phylum Pseudomonadota; class Alphaproteobacteria; order Candidatus Pelagibacterales; family Candidatus Pelagibacteraceae; genus Candidatus Pelagibacter; species Candidatus Pelagibacter sp. uisw_138. The sequence goes on from NZ_CM183453.2 coordinate 1,022,087, forward strand.
TGCTTATACAAACGTATTAAAAGGTCATATTGCCGTTGCCTTAACAAACTTGAATAATGATAATACGGGAAAAAAAATAGACATAAAAGCTAGAAAATTTTTAAAAAAAGAAGGTCAAGATTATGCCCACGGAACAGGACATGGAGTTGGTTTTTTTTTAAATGTTCATGAGGGACCTCAATCAATTTCAAAACATAATTCTATAAAAATAAAAAATGGAATGATCCTAAGCAATGAACCTGGTTTTTATAAAAAAAACTACTTTGGTATTAGGATTGAAAACTTAATTTATGCTAAAGAAACCAAAAGTAACTTTAATTTTGAAAACCTTACACTTGCTCCTTTAGAAAAAGACCTAATTAACTATGAACTATTAAATAAAATAGAAAAAAACTATTTATTTAAATATCATTTAAATATTTATTCAGAATTTTCTAGTTTGCTTAATAAAAAAGAAAGAAAATGGTTAGCTACTCTTATTTAACATTTTTAACCATTCTGTTTGATTTATAACTTTTATATTCCAATCTTTAGCTGTATTCATTTTTTTTAGAGTTGGTTTTTCTCCAGCAATTAAATAATCAAGTTTTTTATTAACGTTACTAATTATTTTTCCTGAATTTTGTTCTATCAATGATTTTGCTTCTGCCCTGCTAATTCCATTTAACTTTCCAGTTAACATAAAAGTTTTATTTTTTAATAGTCCATTATTATTTATTAAAATTACATCTTTGATTAATAAATTTTTTTCTAGTTCAGATAGCATTTTAAGATTAGTTTTATTTAAGAAAAATTTTTTGATTGACTGAATTTGTGTAATCCCAATTCCATCAATATTAGATAAATTTTCAATATTATTTTCTTCTGATAACTGAAAGAAATTAGATGATGTTTTGAGGTGTCTTGCGATAAGCTTCGCATTTTCTTGTCCTATATGCCTTATACCTAATGAATAAATAAATCGCTCTAGAGAAACATTTTTTTTTTCTTCAATTGAAAATTTTAAATTAGCAACTGATAATTTTCCCCATCCTTCAAGTTCTTCTATTTTATCATAATTAAGCTTAAATATATCCTGTGGAAGTCTAACTAATTTTAAGTTCCAAAAATTTTCAACAATTTTCTTCCCAAATCCGTCTATATTAAATGCATCCTTAGAAACAAAGTGTTTAATTCTTTCTATGGCAATTTTTTCACATTCAAACCCCTCACTAGCACACCTTCTTACAGCATCTTGTCTTTTAGTTATCTCATTATAATCTTTAATTGTTTTGCTTCCACAAGATGGGCACTTTAGAGGAAAAATAAATTTTTTTGAGTTTTGTTTTCTTTTTTTTAAATCCACTAAAACTACATGTGGAATTACATCTCCAGCTCTTTCAACGGTCACTGTGTCTCCTACTCTTATATCTTTTCTAACAATTTCATCTTCGTTATGAAGTGTTGCATTTGAAACTATTACTCCCCCTATATTAACTGGTTTAATTTTTGCAACTGGGGTAAGTGCACCTGTTCTACCAATTTGTATTTCAATATTCATAATTTCTGAAATTGAGCTATTGGCTGAAAACTTATGTGCTATCGCCCATCTGGGTGCATTAGCTGCAAAACCCAATCTTTTTTGTAAGTCAAAATCATTAACTTTATAAACAATTCCATCTATATCAAATGCCAACTCTTTTCTTTTTTCCTCTAATTCTTTATGATTTAATATTAAATTTTTAACTCCAATAATCTTTTTGTTAAATGGGTTTGTTTTAAAGCCCCATAATTTTAAGTTTTCTAAAAAAATTGTTTGATTATCAATATTCATTTTTTTTTCATAGCCATATGTATACGCAATAAATTTTAGTGGAATTTTTGCTGTTATTAATGAATTTTTTTGTCTTAGTGATCCAGAAGCGGCATTTCTAGGGTTTGCAAACTTGTCATTAATTTTTTTAAAATCATTATTTTCTATAAAAACTTCACCCCTAATATCTATTTCATTAGGGAAATTGCTCTTGGTAATTTCTAAAGGTATATCCTTAATTGTTTTTAAATTTTGCGTAATATCCTCTCCCTCATTACCATCTCCTCTAGAAAGTCCTTTAGTTAGTTTTCCTTTGATATAAATTAAGGATGCAGATATTCCATCAATTTTTGGTTCAGCACTATATTCAATTGAATTTGTATTTTTTAAACTTAGGAAATTAACTATTTTTTTTTCAAAATTTTTTAAGTCTTCTTCATTAAAAGCATTTCCAAGTGACAACATTGGAACTTTATGTTTTACTTTTTGAAAATTTTTTGATGGTTTAAATCCTATAGATTTAGTTGGAGAATATTCACTTTTTAAAAATTTATATTTGTTCTCTAAATCTATTATATCTTTTTTTAAAAGATCAAATTTCTGATCTGATACAATGGGTTTGTCTTTATCATAATAATGTTTATTATATCTTTGAAATAAATCAATTTTTTTTAGGTATTCAATTTCAAGATCTTTATCATTCATTTTACTCGAATAATCCCTTAAATCTTTTTATTAGACCTGTCTTTTTCTTTTTATCTTTTTGTAACTCTTTTACGCTATCTCTATAATCTTTATTAAACACTTTGTAAGAATTTTTATACCAATCAGAAGATTGATAATTATATCCTAAAGTGTTTGCATATTTTTTTGACTCATCAATCAACCCAAGTCTATAATTAATCTCAACCAATCTATGAAGGGCTTCTTCTGTATAAATGGTTGTATTGTAATCTTTAACAACTGTCTTAAATCGATTTAATGCTGGGATCCACTTAGTTTTTTTTAAATAATATCTAGCTATGTACATCTCCTTTGCAGCCAAAATTTCATTAATTAAATTTATTTTAAATTTAGCATCCATGGCAAATTCTGTACTAGGGTAATCTCTAATTATAGTTTCGAATTGCTCCTTAGAATCTAGTATTGATTTTAAATCTTTTTTTTCATCAACTATTTGCTCATAAAAACTCATAGCCAAAAGAAAATGTGCGTAAACTTTATCTTTATGGTTTGGATAAGTTACCAGATATCTTTCTAACTCATAAATTGCATCACTGTAATAATCTTGAGTATAATATGCGTAAGCTGCCATAATTGCAGATTTTGCTGCCCAGGGTGACTGTGGAAATAACAACTCAGCTTCATTAAATTTTTTAGCTGCTAATAAAACATCTCCTCTTTGAAGTTCAAAATAGCCCTCTTTGTATGCATTAGACATTTGCAATTCCATATCTACTTCTACAATTTCAGATATTTTTTTTGTTTTATCTCCACAAGACCCAATAAAGATAAAGGTGATTAAAAGAAGTATAATTTTTAATTTTGAAAGCATTGTCTTATTCTAACAGATTATGAATAAAACTCTATTTTTTAAGCTATAGATCTTAGGTGACTCTTATTTATGAAGGTATTTGGCAAATGTTTTTCCGTAATCTCTATTAATGAAAAATTTTCGTTTTGTTGAAAAACTTTTCTCAATAATTGGTTAGTTAATTTATGTCCTCCTCGAGAACAAACAATCTTTCCAATTATCTTATAACCAGTTAGATATAAATCCCCCATACAATCTAAAATCTTATGGTTTACAAATTCTTTTTTATTTCTAAGGCCTTCTTTATTTAAAATTTCATTGTCCTTAACAACTATTGCATTCTCAAGGCTACCTCCTTGAGCTAATCCCATTTCTTTTAGCTTTTTAATATCCTCAAAAAGACAGAATGTTCTTGAATTATAAATATCAGTCAAATCTGACTCAAATACACTTACCAAATTTCTTTGCGTTCCAATTAAATCGTTTTCATATTTTAGCTCAAAATCTATATCCAAACTAACTTTGCTTGGCTCTATAGAGATTGTTTTTTTTCCATCTGTAAATTCGATTCTTTTTTCAATTTTAATTATTTTTATTGGCGCTTCACTATTTTTTATTCCAGCTTTTGATATTTCTTCAATAAAAAGTTTTGCTGATCCATCAAGAATTGGCACTTCTTGATTATCAATCTCTACTAACGCGTTATCAATTCCTAAACCATATAATGCTCCCATTAAATGTTCTATTGTTGATATGCTAACTCCACTTTCATTTGCTATGGTTGTACAAAATACTGCGCTACTAACATTAAAAATATTAGGAACTATTATATTATTTTCTTTTAAATCAACTCTTTTAAAAAGAATTCCTGAATTTGGTTTTGCTGGCTTTACCGTCATAGTTACATTTGCTCCACTATGAAGCCCAACACCTTTAAAGGTAATATCTCTATTGATAGTTTTTTGATTAAGAATAGACATTATTATTCTTATAAATAATTGATTTAAATTTAGAAAAACAACAAATGTTACAAGAAAATACTAGTCTATTTGAAAAAATGAAAAAGTTTTTCAAAAAAACCTTGTTTTATTTGTTTTTTTGGCACAACTACAACCTCTTGTTTGTCATATATTTTTCTTAGTTTGTAACCAGATTGACAAACATCTCCTAGGGTTTCCTCTAAAAAATCAATATCCTTAGAAAATGAAATTTTATCTTTAAATTTATTATCTAAAATTTTTGATCCTTCTCCCATCAATATCATCTTAGATTGAGTCTTTATCTTGGTATTTGAGGCAAGAGATTTATCACATAATTCCAAAATCTCCTCTGTTCTAGCAAAAGCTATTTTTTGCAGCATTTCCAAAGAAAAATTTGGATTATCAACTTGTGAGTTATTTTTTTCAAAATTTAATTTAAGTTTTTCTGCTTCGTTAATATCAATCTTTAAAAGTAGAGAAATATCTTTAGTAATATGATTTCCACCTATTGGCAGAACGTCCATAAAGATTAATTTATCATTGTTAAAGGAAATAATTGATGTTTTTTTAAAACCAATATCTATGAAAGATACCTTTCCTGTTAAATTTAAATTATTTTTATAATTGATTGATTTTGCATAACTAGAGCAAATTATTTGATCAATTGATATATTTAATTCTGAAAAAATATTTTTAAAGCTAAGCACTAACTCACTTGGAAGGCAGATAAAAACAATATCTAGTGATATGAATTGGCAATCAATTTCATCTGGTAGCTCAGAATAATCAACATTATCAATTTTATAATTATTTATAATTATGTGTACAATATTATAATCTGAATAATATTTTTTTACTTGCTGTTTCGCTTCTTGAATTAAAAATAAAATATCATCTTGTCTTAATTTCAGTTCTTCAATTTTTTTAAATACAGAAATTCCAACAGAAATTGTTTTTGAACTATCTATCATCAAATTTATATTATCAATATATTCATTTGTGGATTTTTCTAGTGATGCAACAATTTTTTGAATATCTAATTTAAAATTAAATTGATCTGTATAAAAATTACTCTCAATAAAAAAAGGATTGTTCTTGCTTTCTTCATTAAATGCACCTGCTCTTATTTTTGAAAAGCCACAGTCAATTATTGTTTGAAATTTTTTGTCACTCATTACTTGATAACCAAATGATTTTTTATTCTCAAATCAATAAATTTATAATCTTTAAAATTATCATTATTGATAAGTTTCTTAGATAAATTTAATGACGCTACAATATGTTCTTGTGGTAGCTTAATCAAAATATCCTTATCAGTTAAAATATCCCACCTACGTGATGGGAAAAAAGATAATTCTTTTAAATTTGAAAAAGAAAACATAGATTTTTCAATATTTTTTTTAAATGACAAAAAATCATGAGAATTAAATTCACCAAAGATGTATGGGAGTAATTCATTGTTACTTTTATCTTCAATTAATTTACCATTAGCACCTACTAGATATTGACTATTATTAGAAACTCGAGCAATAAATTTAGTTGGATTAATTTCAATGTTAAGTGTTGATGGGTAAATTTTTTTTATATTAAACTCTTGTATAATATTATGTTTTTCTAAAATCTCTCTTATTTCATCTTCGCTAATGACAAATATACTTTTGTATAAAAGGTTATTAAGGTTATTTAAGATCTCTGAATTTTTTCTCTCAGAAAGACCTGTAATATTAATTTTACTTATTAATGAAGATAATTTTTTTTGATCTTTTATAAACTTTGCACTAGTAGTGCTTAAAATGAATAAAAATAATAAATAAATTATTATCTTATTTTTTTTACTTTTTGATTGATGCATCTTTTAGAATCCATTCAATTAATTTTATAAAGCTTATACCTTTATGTTTTGCTATCTCAGGGACCAATGAAAGTTTAGTCATTCCAGGCTGAGTATTTATCTCTAGTAAATAAAACTTCCCTTTAAAAAATTTAAAGTCCGATCTCGTAACACCTCTACAGCCTATAATTTTATGAGCTTCTCTTGCTATGCTAGTAATTTTAGCTAGATTGTTTTTGCTCAAATCTACAGGAATTAAGTGCTTGGTCTTAGCGCTAGAATTATATTTTGCCTCATAATCATAAAACTTTCTTTTAGGCTCAAGTTCAATTGCACCAAGTGCTTTATTATCCATTATTGCGACTTGGATTTCTCTACCTGGTATAAATTCCTCAATTAATATTTCATTATAACCTCTTAAAGCATTTAGATTTTTTATTATATTAGTCTTGTCACAAATATATACATGAACGCTAGACCCTTCATTTATAGGTTTTGCTACTACAGGGAATTTTAATTTTTTTTCAATTAATTTTATAATATTAAATTTATTTTTTTTATGATCAAATTTAATATATTTTGGAGTAAGTATTTTATTTTTTATAAAAATTTTTTTTGAAATTTCTTTATCCATTGCTATAGATGATGCAATTATACCTGAGTGCGTATATGGAATTTTTTTGGTCTCTAAAATCGTTTGAATGTATCCATCCTCACCAAATTGTCCATGTAGCGCATTAAAAATACTATCTGGTTTAAATAAAGTAATATCCTTTGATAGATTTTTATCAGGCTCACTATTTAAAACCTTATATCCATTTTTGATTAACTCTTTGGCAACTTGTTTTCCAGTATCTAAGCTAATTAGGCGTTCCTTGGATATACCACCTGATAATATTAAGATTTTTTTTTTCATTTTATTTTAAAATTTTAATTTCTTTTTCTAATACTATTCCAGTTTTTTTTTCCACACTTGTCTTAACAAATTCAATCAATTTATTCATATCTTCAAAACTAGCATTATTTTTATTTACAAAAAAATTACAGTGCTTATTTGAAATATGAGCATCTCCAAAGCTGATATCTAGTGCTACAGATTTTTTTATCAATTCCCAAACTTTTTTATCGGTTTGATCAATTGGATTCTTGAATGTACTGCCACTTGTTTTTAATTTTGTTGGTTGTGCATTATCTTTCTTTTCCTTTAATTTTAAGACTTCTTTTTCGATTTCTTTTTTATTTTTTCTTGATCCTTTAAATGATGCACTTAAAAAAATTAAGTCCTCTTTTAAATCATTACTTCGATATTTGAATATAACTTTACTCGCTGGTATTGTTAAAATCTGTCCATTTTTATCAATTGCTTGGATTGATACTAGCACATCTTTAAACTCTTTATTGAAACATCCAGCATTCATCTTTAGTCCCCCACCTATAGTACCTGGTATGCATGCTAAAAATTCAAATCCACCTATTCCATTATTCAGTGCAAAATCAGAAAGCTTTTTATCGAGACAGGCACAGCCTGCTATTATGACATCATTTGGTAATATGGAGATATTGGAAAAATTTTTTCCTAACTTGATAACAACACCATCAAATTTTTCATCACTTATAAGAGTATTTGAGCCCGCACCTAAAATATGTACTTTTTCTTTTTTTCCAAATTTTTTTAAAAACAAAATTAAGTCAGGCAAACTATCCGGTCTAAAGTAAACTTTGGTTTGTCCACCAATATTAAACCAATTGCTCTTTTTTAAGTCATAATCAAAGTGAATTTTACTACTAATTTCATCTGAAAATTTTCTTATTTCTTCAATGCTCATTAGATCAATTCTGGTAATTGTCTCATCCATGTTGAAATTGTGCCTGCACCCATACCAACAACTATCTTTTTACCAAAAATAGTATTTTTAATAAATTTTGCTAATTGATACTGATCCTCAATCATAAACAATTTTACTTTTGAATTTTTAATAATATCTTTTGCAAAATTATTATATTTAAAACCTAATTTTATTTTTTCTCCAGCTGTATATATAGGGCATAATATTACAACATCAGCTTTTTTAAATGATAAGCTAAATTCTTTTTTAAGATCTTTTAGTCTAGAAATTCTGTGTGGTTGAAATATACAAATCACTTCTTCCTTCTTATAAGCAGCTCTCACACCATTTAACACTTCTCTAATTTCAGTTGGATGATGGGCATAATCATCATAAAAATTAGTTTCTCTATGTGTAAAAATTTTATTAAATCTTCTTTGAACACCTTTAAATTCTTTTAACCCTTTTTTGATAATATTTTGTGATATTCCAATTGTTAATGCCACACCTACTGCTGCTGTAGAGTTTCTAATATTGTGAATTCCTAAAAGTGGTAATTTAATTTTTCTTATAGTTAAATTCTTTTTTCCTGGCAAATTTATAGCTAAGTCATATTGAGAATATTCTTTTTCTTGTTTTATATTTTTAATACAGAAATGTGATTTATGGTCAATTCCATATGTATAATAATTCTTCATTTTTAATTTACTTAATAAATCTTTATTATTTTTGTCATCTATACAAATAAAAGATTTCCCAAACGAGGGGACTTTATTGATAAATTTAATAAATAATTCTTTAAGATCTTTCATTGAATTATAAAAATCCATGTGCTCACGATCAATATTTGTTACTATAGAATAAGTAGGTGGCACATGTATGAAGCTACCGTCTGACTCATCAGCTTCTAATATACACCAATCACTTTTACCTAGTTTTGCAGAATTTTTTATTGCATTAAGGACTCCACCGTTAATGATAGTTGGGTCCAATTTTGTCTTTGAAAATATTGAGGCCAATAGAGACGTAGTTGTTGTTTTCCCATGTGAACCTGTAACAACTATATTTTTTGTTAAAGAGACTATATTTGCCAACATCTCTCCTCTTTTATAAACAGGTAGTTGTTTTAGTTTAGCTTCAATTAATTCAGGGTTATTATTTTTAATAGCTGATGAAATGACAACAATTGTTGCTTTTGCTATATTTTTTTTAGTATGGCTAATTGTAATTTTGATCTTATCTTTTTTTAATCTTTCAATATTCTTATTTGCATGGACGTCGCTACCCTGAACATTAAACCCCATTCTTTTCATAATGAGTGCAAGGCCACTCATTCCAATACCTCCTATACCAATAAAATGTATAATTTCAGTTTTAGCTAATTCAATTTTCATTAATAACAGATATAATTTTCAGATTTATATTATTCCATGTGTTTTCATAGTTAAAATCTTTCATGTTCTTTTTTTTAGCAAGATATTCTTCTTTATTATCAATAATATTAATTAATTTATCGAGTAATATTTTCTCATCTATTTCTTTTTGATTTAGCAACCAATTGAAGCCAAGTTTATTATAAAAATAAGCATTTTCAAATTGATGGTTATCTTTTGCGGTTGGCAAAGGTATTACTAAATATGGAATCTCGGTAAAATTTAACTCAGCTAAAGTTGAAGCACCTGCTCTAGTAATGCATAAATCTGTTTTTTGCATAAAATTTATAACATCATCATTAAAATTGAATAATTCACAATTAATATTGTTATTTTCATAATTTTTTTTAAAACTTTCAAAGTTAATAGAACTAGTTTGTTGATAAATTTTTAGTTTATATTTTTTAGATAATTTGATAATTGTATTTTTTACTAAATCATCAAATATTTTAGCTCCTTGACTACCACCAATTATAAGTAAATTAATTGTATCTAAGGAGTTATTACTATCTCTCTTGTCATAAAAATTTTTTCTTAATAATGCTGGAATTACTTTAATTTTATTTTTAAATTTAATAGGAAATTTTTTAACATTATTAGAATAACAAAATATTTTTTGACAGTAACTTATAAAGAGCTTGTTTGATCTACCTAAAACCATATTTGGTTCAAATAACAACAGCTTAATATTTAAAATTTTAGCGCCTAGGCATAGAGGTAGTGACATATATCCACCTGTCGAAATTAATATATTAATTTTATTTTTTCTTAAGAAAGAAATAGATTTGAAAATCAAAATTATCATTAAAAGAAAATTAAATGGCATTATTAATAAATTTTTTGAAATTGGCCTCACATTAAATATCTTTAAATTGTACTCATCTTTGTTTAAAAATTTGACACCCCTAAAGTCAGATGTCATATAAACATCAAAATTACTCTCTAGATGTTTGTATATTATGGTTGCAGGTATAACATGACCTCCTGATCCACCGGTGCTAATTAGTATTTTTTTATTCATCTAATCAATTTTTCTTTTTGTTAAATTTAAAATTATTCCAGATAATATAGAAACTCCTACAATTGAAGAGCCCCCATAACTTAAAAATGGTAATGTCATTCCTGTTGTGGGAAATAGTCTTATATTCACCCCAAGATGTATTAATGCTTGAAAAATTATTAGGCTTATTGCTCCAGTTAGCACTAGTTTAATTTTTTCACTTTTTTCTAAATAAATTTTTTTAAAAACAGAGTAAATTAAAAACAAAAATAAAATTAATAACAATATTATTGCAATAACACCAAACTCCTCAGAGATAACTGAAACTATATAATCAGTATGAGCCTCTGGAACTCTTGTTTTTAAGGTACCTTCTCCTATTCCTTTACCAAAAAACCCACCACTACTGATTGCTTCTATAGCCTTATCGGATTGAAAATTATGGGTTCCTCCATCAGGGTTAAAGAAAGAAAGAATACGACTTTTAATATAAATAAATTTTGGGATAAAAAAAACCACACATAACAAGGCTACAATAGCAAAGCTTATAAATAATAAAATGAATAGTAGGTTTATGCCAGATATGAAAACTAATATTGCCCAAGATAAAAACACTAAAAGTGTTTGACCGATGTCAGGCTGCATTATTAATAGTAAGCAAATTGGGATAATGGCAATAATAGTCAATAAATACTTGATATAAATATTATAATTTTTTTCACTACATAAAATTGTTGCTACGAAAATGATTATAAATGGTTTTAGTAATTCAATTGGTTGAAATTGAGGAAGAAAAAAAAGATTTAACCATCTTTTTGATCCTTTAACTTCGGTACCAAAAATTGGTACTAAAAATAAAAAAAATAAAATAATAAAAAAAAGATAAATAGAGATTCTAAAAAGATTCTTTTCACTTAGAGAAGAGAAAAATACTAAAGTTACCAACCCAATGAAGATATAGGTTAAATGCTTAAAAAAGAAAAAATAATTATTTGTATCTAACTTATCAGAAGCAATTAATGAAGTTGAAACTAAAGAAAAAAATAAACCCAAGCTAAATAGAAATATTATCAATAAAAAAATTGTTTTATCTATATTTTTCCACCAGTTATAATATACTGAATTGAGCGAGCTAATATTTATCATTTTATATAATTTTTTATAAGTTTATTAAAATATTTGCCTCTTTCTTCAAAATTTTTAAAACTATCAAATGATGCAGAGGCTGGACTAAAAAGAATTGTTTTGTTAATAAAATTATTTTCATTTTTAATATCTAAAAAAATCTTAGCAATTAAAGTCTCTAAATTTAAAAATGATTGAAACTCCATCTTGTTTTTTAATTGATTAATAAAAAAAATTTTATTTTTTCCAAAAATATATAGCTTGATCTTTTTACAATCTTTTTTTTTAAGTAAAAATTTATCTCCCTTTTTAGGTAAACCACCTATTATCCAATAAATATTTTTTAATGATTTCAATAATTTTTCTGATGAAGAAAAGCTTGTGGCTTTAGAGTCATTAACAACCTTTAAAAATTTAGAATTATGAATTATTTCTTGTCTAAAACTTAATCCTTTAAAATTTTTTAATGTTTTTAATAGCAGGTTATTATCTAAATTTAATAGCTTTGAAACCTTTAGTACAAATGTCAAATTTTCTTTATTACCATCTGTATCAAAATAACAATTATCAATTTTTTTAATAAACTTATCACTTGTATATTTTTCTATTTTCAAAATTGATGGTGCAAATTTTTTTTGCTTTATTTCTCTTTTAATGTAAAAATTTTTTGTATTTAAAATCGCAATATCATTTTTAGATTGATTCTTTATTAACTTAAATTTAGCACTTACATATCTATTTATAGTCTTGTGTCTTTCGAGGTGATCTGTTGTAATATTTAAGATTATAGATATATTTGTCTTAAATAACCTGCTATATTCTAGCTGATAAGATGAAGCCTCTATTATAAATAGAGTGTCTTTTTTGATCTTTTTTTCCATTAAAATTGGATTGCCTATATTGCCAACTAAACGAACATCTTTTTTTTGATCTTTTAATATATCGTACAAAAGCTTAGCAGTAGTTGACTTTCCATTTGTACCTGTAATAGTTATTTTTTGATTAAAAGCATATCGACTATAAAAAATATCTAAATCTGTATAAATTTTTTTATGATTTTTTTTTAAAAATTTACTTAATTTGCACTTATTAATATCTATTCCTGGACTAATTATAATGTAGTCAAATTCATTTTTAATTATTTCTTTGTATGTTGTGTGAGTATTTTTAATTTTTTTTTTAGTAATTATTCGATCATCAAATAAACTAATAACATTATTTTTTTTTAAAAAACTGTAAGTGGATAGACCACTTTTACCTAGACCATAAATCAATATTTTTTTTTTAAAAAAGCTTTTTTCTAGATTTAACATTATCTAAGTTTTAATGTCGCCAATCCAATCATTGCTAAGATTATTGATATAATCCAAAATCTAATTACAACCGTTGATTCTGCCCATCCTTTTTTCTCAAAATGATGATGTATAGGTGCCATTCTAAAAATTCTTTTACCCGTTAACTTAAATGAAAATACTTGAATTATAACTGACACAGCTTCTAGTACAAATAATCCACCTGTTATTGCTAAAACAATCTCATGTTTAGTAATAATACCAATTGCCCCTAAAGATCCACCTAATGCTAATGAGCCAGTGTCACCCATAAATATTTTAGCAGGTGGTGCATTGAACCATAAAAATCCCAAACAAGCTCCTATGATTGATCCACAAAAAACTGAAACTTCTCCCATACCTTCAAGATAGGGAATATTTAAATATTCTGAAAATACAATATTACCAGTAACATAGCTAATAAATGCAAAACATGCTGCCACTAATATGACTGGCACTGTCGCTAAGCCATCTAAACCATCTGTTAAATTAACTGCATTAGATGATCCAACAATTATAAAAATAGAAAATGGAATAAAAAACCATCCAAGATTAATAATTAAATTTTTAAAAAAAGGAAAATACAAGTTTGTAAGTTCGATATTTTGAGATAACTGAGTTAAACCAAAAATTCCAACAAAGGCTATTAAAATTTGAGAAATAATCTTAAATTTGAATGATACACCAGATGAATCTTTAAACTTAATTTTTTTATAATCATCATATGCACCTAATACCCCAAACCCTGTTACAATAAATAACAAAAACCATATATGATAATTTGATAGATCTCCCCAAAGTAATATTCCTGAAAATAGTCCAAGTAAAATTAAAACACCCCCCATTGTTGGCGTTCCAATTTTCTTAACTATATGTTCAGTAGGACCATCATCTCTAATTGGATTTAAAATTTTTCTTGCTGAAAAAAATTTAATAAAAGGTGTACCTATCAATAAGACTACAAACATTGATGTAAACATTGCAAGCCCTGTTCTAAATGTTAAATACTTAAATACATTTAGAAAGCTATATTGATCAATTAATTGAGTTATAAGATTATAAAGCATTAAACTTACTAGTTATTAATTTGTTAACTAGATTGTTAAGTCCAGTAGAGTTTGAACCCTTAATCATTAAATAATCATTATTATTTAAATCATTTTTAATCAAATCAATTATTTTAGACTTATCTTCCAAAATGACACCTCTACGGCTCTTATCAAGGTTTTTATAAGTATGCAGAATATGTTTGCCTACTACATTAATATTTTTAAGAGAAGTTTTGTTAATATCTTTACCAGCCTGTAGGTGTAGCTTCTTTGAATAATTTCCTAACTCCAGCATATCACCCAGAATTAATTTTTTTTTAGACTTATCAATTTTTAATTCGTCAAAATTTTTTATAGCAGATTTTAATGATAACGGATTAGAGTTGTAACTTTCATCTACAATATAAATATTCTTTTTATTAAATTTAACTTTTGTAATATCTCCACGACCTTTTGCTATCTCATAATCAAAAAATATATTTTTATCTAATTTTTGTATATCTTTAAAAATTGATATAATTACAATTGCCGCTAATAAGTTTTTTAAATTATTTTCAAAAATTGATCTTACATAAAAATAAGTTTGTTTTTTATTAATATTTACAAATATTTTATATTTATATTTTTCTTTAACTATTTTTTTTAAAAAAATATTTGCTGATTTATTTTTTAAACTAAATGTAAGAACATTTATGTTTTTTTTCTTAGCAATATTTTTATGCAAATTATAAAATTTATCATCTCGGTTTAAAACAAGATATCCATTTATTTTTATATTATTAATAATTTCTGACTTTGCTAAAGCTACTTGATAAATATTTTTAAAATTCTTAATATGTGCATAAGAAATATTTGTAATAACACCAACATCAGGTTTGATTATTTTTGATAAATAATCAATCTCATTTTTTCTATCCATTCCAATCTCAAAAATACCAAATTTATCATTTTCTCTTAGATTAAATAAACTTAGCGGTACTCCAAATTTATTATTAAAAGATTTAGGTGAATATGTTACATTACTAATCTTGCTTAAAGTTTTTCCTAACAATTCTTTAAGAGAGGTTTTTCCACAACTGCCTGTTATAGATATAATTTTACTAGATAAGTTTTCTCTTAGTTTAGATGAAGCCTCTGTTAAAAGTTGTAACGTATCATCTACTATAATTTTTTTTTTAGTTTTTTTTTGATTGTTAGCTATTACTAATGATGCACCATTTTGGAAAGCTTCGTTAACATATAAATTTCCATCTTTATTATTTCCTTTTATTGCAAAGAATATGTCATTTTTTTTTATTGTTTTAGAGTTAATTGATGCATCGTTTATTTTTATATTAGGATTAATTTGAGGAGAGTTGCTAATCTCTTTTAAAATATTTATTTTAAGATTATTTGAAAGAATTTTATTTTTTAATTTAATATTTTTTAGTATTTCTAATTTATCAGAAAATTTATTTACAAACTTTCCATAATCTTGCATATGTTCATGACCTTTGCCTGCAATAACTAAAATATCGCCAGTATTTAAATCAAATATAGCCTTATGAATAGCCTTAGACCTGTTTGAAATCTCAAAAACTTTTGATTTATCAACGGTTTTTTTAATAGCTAATCTTATCTTTTTTGGATTTTCATCTCGTGGATTATCATCAGTTAAATAAACTTTGTCACAATATTGATTGGCTATTTTTCCCATCATGGGTCTCTTATCTTTATCTCTATTACCGCCACATCCAAATACAATGAAAATTCTTTTATTTTCAAATTGTTCTTTCAAATTAGACAAACAAGTATTTAATGCATCGGGTGTATGAGCATAATCTAAAATAACTTTTGATTTATTTTTTAAAGTTCCAACTTTTTCAAACCTACCACTTACTGATTTTACTCTTGAAGCTAATTTCACTATTTTATCAAATTTTAAATTACCTTTATTAGCAGCAAGCATTGCCATAAATAAGTTTTTTAATTGAATTCTACCAATTAAATCTGTTTGCAATTTGTAATATTTTTGATTGTGTGTAATTTCAATTATTTGTTTATCATCCTTAAATTGATGTGAAAAAATATCTATTCCATTATTACCTTTTGATAAAACTTGAAGATTAAATTTATTATTTAGCGATATTTTTTTTAAATTTTTATATTCTGGAATCTTACTATCAGTAATGATGCTTCCTTTAGGTTTTAATAACTTCTCAAATAGATACAATTTCGATTTAAGATAATTATTAAATGTTTTATGATAATCTAAATGGTCATGAGATAAATTTGTAAAAATTGCAGTATTAAATTTCAATCCATCAAGTCTATTTTGCTTTAGTCCATGACTAGAAGCTTCCAATATAACATTGTCAATTCTTTGTTTTTTTAAATCATTTAATATTTTACTTAATCCAATTGAATCTAATGTGGTATTAGAAACATTCTTTAAATTATTTTTTGTCCTAATTCCCAATGTTCCAATAGAAGCTACTTTTTTATTGCTTAAGTTTAGTATTTGAAAATAAAAATCTGCAATTGATGATTTTCCATTTGTTCCTGTTACAGCAATTAAATTGTTAGGTTTATTTTTTTTTATCTTATACGATAATTCTGATAATAATTTCCTAACATTTTTTGATCTTAAAAATAGTACTTTATTTTTAATACCTTCAAATTTTTTTTCAGAAATAATTATTGTTGCTCCCTTTTCAATCGCATGATTAGTGAATTTATTTCCATCTGATTTTGACCCTTTAATTGCAAAAAAAATATAATCCTTTTTACAATCTTCACTGTTAAAACTAAGGCCAGCAAACTGATGATTTTTAAATTCTTTTTTAATATTTTTGAGGAAGTTACCAATCAACATATAAGTATTAATCTTCCATATGTTTTGTGGCCAAAATAGGCCCAATTTTTTCTATGATTTTTCCAGCTACTTCTACAGATGTCCACCCTGCTGTATTAAATGGGGTTCCTTTATATGAACCTTTTTTATTTTTATATTCATATACATAATTTGATGATGTTTTCGGCTCATCTAGTAAAACTATTAGCACATATTTAGGGTTAGAGACGGGAAAAATACCCGCAAATGTATTAACTTTTGCTTTTCTTGTATAACCTCCAGCTATAGATTTTTCAGCCGTTCCAGTTTTTCCACCAACTTCGTAACCCTTGATGTTTACAAGTCCCGCTGTGCCTTCTTTAGTGGCTACAATTTTTCTAAGTATCAGATTTATTTTCTTTGAAATACCCTCTTTAATTATTCTTCTTTTTTTTTGAGAATCTTTTAATTCTTTTTTTATTAAACTTGGCTCAACTTCAAAACCACCGTTTGAAATGATTGCATACGCTTTTGCCAACTGTAATGGAGTTGTAGTTATTCCATGCCCAAAAGACACAGTCGCAAGTTTGCATTTTCCCCACTTAAATGGAATAGGCTCACCAACTTCCTCTATGTCAAAATTTATTTTACTTAGGATTCCAATTTTTTCTAAAAAAGCTTTTAATTTAGTAATTTCTAATTTTTGTCCAATTCTTACAGACCCTATGTTTCCAGATCTAATTAAAATTTGCTCTACAGTGAGATCAGATGGTATTCTATTATTGTATTCTCTAATTGGCTTACCCGCACAATAGATTGTTTTTGGTAAATCTAAAAACTTAGTATCTATATCTATTAAACCTTCCTCTAATCCAGCTGCTACAGTAAAGATCTTAAACACAGAACCTAATTCATATACTCCTTTTGTTGCCCTATTAATAAAGTTAAGATCAACTATCTTCTCTCTTTTATTAAGATCAAAATCTGGATATGAAACCATAGATATAATTTCTCCATTATTAACATTCATTAAAATTGCCGCACTACCCTTGCTTCTAAATATAGATTGAAACTTTACTAATTCTTCTCTAATTAAAAATTGTATATCAGTGTCTACAGTTAATTTAAGTGGTTCGTTTGTTTGTTTTAATTTTTCATTAAAAGATTTTTCAAGTCCTGATATACCTTTATTATCATCATCTATTTGACCAATAATATGACTAAAGAGATTTTTTTGAGGATAAATTCTAGTTAGCTGCTCTTCGGGTCTAATTGATTTATCCCCCAAGGACATTATTTTTTGATAATTTATTGAAGATATTTTTTTTTCGAAGTTAAAAAATTTATTTTTGTTAAGTTTTTTTTCAACTTCAACATAATCTTTCTCAGGAAAAATCCACTTTAAATTAATTAATAATTTTTGTTTATCTATTACTTCTATTGGGCTGATACCAATATCAATCGAGCTAACAGTTTTAACCAAATAATTTCCATTTCTATCAATTATATCTGCTCTATAATCTTTTATACTTGGTGCATAATTTGTCTTAACGTCTAACTTTAATGAGCCTAAATGAAGCAATTGTATTGAATAAATTACTGAAATTATTAAGAAAACAAAAAAAATAAAGGCTATTCTATTAAATTGTATATCTAAATTTGTTTTACTTTTTTTATATGAAAATTCATTTTCATATTCTTCTAGAATAATATTTTTTTTATTATTCATTTCCACTCTTGCTTATTAAGTCCTTTATTTCTAAATTTTCCTTATTTTCAGTGATTTCTTTAATATTCATAATTTCAATTTTAATTAAATCTTTTTCAAAATATTGTGTCTGATATTGAACTAATTTTTCAGGGGAGCTTAAATAATTAAACTCAAGCAGCACATCTTCAAGTTCTGATTTTAAAGGTCTTATGTTTTCATTGATTACAAAAATTTGATCTTCCATTTCTTTTGTAGAATTTTTAACAAGTGATGTGATCAGTATTAATACAAAAATAACAAATAAAACTAATTGTTTCATAGTTTTTTTGACAAATTCTCAATGTCAATTAAATGTTTAAATTTATCTAAGATATCTGTTTCAAAATCAAAAAAGTCTTCTTTTTTAATTACATAACGTAACTTGGCTGATCTAGAGGGTGGATTTTCTCTAATTTCTTTATCACTTGGTACTATTGGCTTTTTTATAACAGATTTAAATAAATTTAATTTTTCTTCAGTTTTTGGCATATGTCTTGAGACACTTTTATTTTCAGACAAACTTTTAAAAAAGTATTTAACAATTTTATCTTCTAGAGAATGAAATGTCACAACTGCAATAACACCATCTTTTTTAACAACTTTAGCTGCATTAATTAATCCATAAATTAGTTCACTAATTTCTTTATTTACAAATATTCTTAATGCTTGGAAAACTTTAGTTGCACTATGTGTCTTATAATTTCTTTTTCTTTTCGAAGACTCTATAATTCTAACTAGCTCTTCTGTTGTGATTTCTCTTTTGGATCTGTCTTCAACGATATTGTGTGCTATTCTTTTACTGTCTAATTCATCACCAAAATATTTAAATATCTTTGTAAGTTCTTTTTCATCTAATTGATTAATTGCTTCTTTTGCTGAAAAATCATTTATACCCATTTTCATATTAAGTTCACCTACAGCATCAAATGAAAGACCTTTTTTTGGGTCTTTAATCTGATTCAATGAATACCCTAAATCAAAAATTACAGCTTTGATATTTTCATCTTTTAACTTTAGATTATTTAATTGACTAAATTTTATATTTTTAAATAACAGCCTATCTTCAAAACTATTTTGAAGTTCTTGAGCTTTTTTAGAGCTCTCAGAATCTCTATCTAATGCAATTACTTTTGTTGCTGGGAAATTTAGTATTTTTTTTGTGTATCCGCCTTGACCGAACGTACAGTCAATAAATGTGCCACCATATTGAGGGGTAATAATGCTAATTATTTCACTTAGCAATACTGGATAATGATTTCTCACATCTGGTATTATGGTGGCTATCATTTATTTTTTTGAAGACCATTAATTCTTTTGTCTTCTTAAAAATGCTGGAATTTCTAGATCATCATTTTCTGAAGTTTCAGTTGATAAAAATCCTTCTGTCTCTGAAGTTGCGCTATCCGAACTAAATAGATCTGGAGCATCTTCACCTTCTACACCAAAGTTTTCAAGTCCATTAGAAATATGCACTTCCTCTATTGGGCTATTTTCTTCAGGTTGTGCAGTTGTAAGTGCTTCCTCTGAAAAAGATTGCTCATAATCATTTGATTGATTATTTTCAACAATACTTTCAACTTCTTGATTGGTAGGAGTTTGCTCATTCATCATTTCTGATGATGCAGTGTTTGTAGCTGGCTCTGCAATTATTTCATTTTCTAACTTTAATGCATTTGCTCCATGTGAAATGGGGCTTGTCATCGTAGGTGAAAAGTTAAACGATTGAGCAGAACTTGCACTGTTAAAATCTGAATAACCAGGATTTCTATTTTGTATTCTGTGAACCATATTGATTACAGATTTACTTTCTGGTTGTTGGCCATCTAATGCTGTTGCAACAATTGATACTCTGATTTTTCCATCAAGGTCACCAGATGTGATAGCACCAATAATCACTTCTGCTTCAGGATCTACTTCAGCTCTTATTTTGTTAACAACTTCATCAACTTCAAAAAGTTTAAGATCCTTACCACCAGTAATATTTACTAGTAATCCTTTTGCACCTTTTAACGTATAATCATCAATCAATGGGTTGCTAATTGCCATATCTGCTGCTTTAGCTGCTCTACCTTCTCCTTCAGCCTCACCAGTTCCCATCATTGCTTTACCCATTGAAGCCATTACAGTTTCAACATCAGCAAAATCTAAATTAACTATACCCGGTCTAACCATTAAATCAGTTACACTTTGTACACCTTGCATTAAAACGTTATTTGAAAGATTAAAAGATTCTTCAAATGTAGTTTGTTCATTCGCAACCTTAAATAGATTTTGATTTGGAATTACAATAATTGTATCCACATGTTTTCTTAATTCTTCTAGACCTAGCTGAGCTCTTCTCATTCTTGATGGTCCTTCATATAAGAAAGGAAGTGTCACAACACCTACTGTTAAAATATTTAATTCTTTAGCAGCTCTTGCAATAACGTGTGCAGCGCCTGTTCCAGTTCCACCACCCATACCGGCAGTTATAAAAACCATGTTTGCACCCTGAAGTGTATTTACAATTTCATTCAAAGACTCATCTGCAGCTGCTTGACCAATGTCATGCTTCGCACCAGCACCTAAACCTTTTGTTAAACTTAGACCAATTTGAATTCTTGCTTTAGCTTTACTTAACTTTAAATCTTGAGCATCTGTATTTACTGCTATGAACTCTACTCCTTGAAGCCCATTATCAATCATTTCATTAAGTGCATTTCCACCTGCTCCACCAACTCCCACTACTAATAGTCTTGGTTGTAATTCTTTAATTTCTGGTGATTTAAAGTTAATTGTCATTTTTATTTCCCCTCATTGTTATTAAAATGTTTTTCCCATTTAAGACTTGCACGATTTAGATTTGCTTTTTTTCTTGCATTGATCTTAAATTTTTCAAATGCTGCTGGTTCCCATACTTGGAATGTTTGACCTTGACCAACAAACAACATGCTATTTTTTATTTTTGCATGCTTTAATAATTTTGCTGATAATGAAATTCTACCTTCACTATCAAATTGTAAATTCATACTTTCAGATAAGATTGATGTTGAAAAATAATCTCTTTTTTCTTCAAATGGACTTAATGAATCTATACTTGCAGAAAGTTTTTCAATTCTATCTTGTGAACAGGCTTCTATAGACTGATTATTAAATGAGGGATAACAGATAACTCCGTTGTATCCTAAGTTAGAAAGGTGAGATCTAAAACTAGCAGGCACTGACACTCTTCCTTTTTTGTCTATTTTGTTCTCGTACGTAGATAAAAACATATTTTTTATATTTCATAAATTCCATATTTGGGAATATATGGGATAATATGGGTTTTTAACTATAGTGTCAATATGTTCATTTTAGGCCTATTTAACAATGATTGTGAATAACTTTTATGTATCCATATTAAGTCTAAAATCAATTTTTAGTTTTAACTCAATACAATTCTAGGATTAAAAATAAGAACAGAAGTGATTCAATTATGAATCAAAAGGTGAACACCTAAATTTAATTAAAATTGAACTGTGGATAAGTTTGCTAGACGAACTATAAGCCGGGTTCTGTCATTTAAACCTATCATTTCTCTAGGCTTAAGATCACTCTTAAGCTCAAGCAACTAACCCTGATGACTAGCCAAAGACGGCTTTTAGTTTTGCAACAATGTCATCTCTACTTAGTCTTGCTCCCAGTGGGGTTTTCCAGCGTTCATTGTTACCAATAGAACCGGTGCGCTCTTACCACACCTTTTCACCCTTGCCATGTTATGGCGGTATATTTTCTGTGGCACTATCCCTAGGGTTTCCCCCGCCAGGTATTATCTGGCACTGTGTCTTTGCGGAGCCCGGACTTTCCTCTTTAAAAAATTAAAGCGATAAATCGTTCATCTAGCAGATGTAATTTATTACTTAACTATAGAACTTCAAGAAAAATTTAATTATATGCCTTGATAAGATTTTTGCTAATAATTAGACATTCTTGATCAATTTTACCATCAACCAACTCTTGTCTAAATCTTCTTTGAAAAGTTTTTGCCAATTCTTTTAAAGATTTATTCTTACTGCTATCTTTTGCGTATGTTATTGAATATCCAATCTTAAACAAGTTTCTAAAAAAAATATTCTCTTCTATCTTGTTTATTTTTAGTTTTCTATTTTTTATCAAATATTTCTTATTTAATGTGTGCCATATCCCTATTTTATTTTTAGATAAATATTCCCAAGGAAACTTTTCACCTGGATCTTTTCTTCTTAGTGCTGCTATGTCTGAGTGTCCCAAAATATTCTTAGGACTAATTTTATATTCTTTTATTAAAAATTTACTTAACTTGAAAAGAGAAGTGATTTGTTTTTTTTTAAATTTTTTATAACCATGCTCATGTCCTGGGTTTGTAATTTCAATTCCAATAGAATTTTGATTTAAAGATTTGTGATTTTTCCAAGAAGATTCTCCTGCGTGCCATGCAATGTATAAGTCAGGTACCATTTTTATAATTTCCCCATTATTTTTTATGAAATAATGACAACTAACCTCAGATTGTATATCTGTCAGTCTTTTCAAGGCATTAGATTCGTTTTTCATTCCTGTATAATGGAAAATAATAAATTTGATTTGCTTAGAAGTTCTTTTTTTAGGATTAAAATTTGGGGAATAATTTAATATCATTTTTAAAGCCATTTTTGGGCCATATTTAAAGCTAATTGCTGATTTACATTAACATTATATATATTATATAATCAGATAATGAAAAAAATTATAATAACTTCACTTATAAGCTTAATGTTAGCAACAAATTTAAGCGCTGGCACAGATGGTGAAAACAACTTATCAAAAAAAAATTCAGGAGAAGTTAAGGATTGTTTTGAAGGTGTAAACAGAGCGACATTTAAATTTAACCAAGTTCTTGATGGCGTTATTTTTGAGCCTGTTGCTAAAGCTTATAGAGTTTTACCCTCTCCGGTTAGAGCTGGGACAGGTAATGCTCTAGACAATCTCTCTACACTTGTAACAATACCTAATAATATTCTCCAAGGAGAATTAAAAAAAGCTGGAGTTAACACAGGTAGATTTATTGTTAATACAACAGTTGGGGTTATTGGAATATTTGATGTGGCTGAAAAAATTGGTTTTCCAGAGTATGAAAAAGAAGATTATGGCCAAACACTTGGTGTGATGGGTGTTGGTCCGGGATGTTATATCGTTTTACCTGTTTTAGGACCATCGACTATTAGAGATACAGCTGGATCATTTGCAAATATACTTGGTGGAGATGCTTGGTATAATGTTACTGTTGCTAATGATACTCAACATTTTTCTGACTTTGATTATTATGCATCAAGAGCAAGTTCTGGAATAGATTTTAGAGCAAAAAATATAGACTCGTTTGAAAACTTAGAAAAAAATTCTATGGATTTTTATGCTTCAGTTAGAAGTTTATATTTACAAGATAGACAACTAAAAATAGCTAACTCTAATTCAATAACTGAAACCCAAAACGATAGTGATTGGGAAGAAATAGAAACTCAATAAATTATAAAACTTAATGAGATTAAAAAAGTTTTTAATATTTACCTTCGTCATAATTAACTTTTTTGGTATTAATCAATCATATTCAATTGAGCCAGATGTGTTTGTTCAGTCAACAGTGAACAGAGCTTCAGAAGCATTAAATAACAAATATTCAAAAGAAGAAAAAATAGAAAAGCTAAAACAAATTGCAAGTGAAACCGTTGATATCAATGGTATTGGTTATTACACTTTAGGAGCTTATAGAAAAAATATAAGTGACAATGAAATAAATCAATATGAAATGCTTTTCGAACAATATTTTCTAAAAAGTTTTTCTAGTCGACTGGCTGAATACTCAAATCCAGAGATTGAAGTTGTGTCTAAAAAAAAATTAAATGAAAATTACACAATGGTATCTAGTATTTTAGTTGGAACAGAACAGAGACCTGAGGTTAAAATTGATTGGAGAATTTATACAAAAAACCCAGAAAACCCTTTCATCAGAGATTTAATTATTGAAGGCTTAAGTCTAGCAAGAACTCAAAAGGAAGAATTCTCTTCTATCATTCAGAGTAATGATGGAGATATAAATGCTCTTTTTTCTACTTTAAAAGAGTTTATTAAATAATCATCTATAAAAATAATTTTTGGTGGGCCCACCAGGACTCGAACCTGGGACCAATACATTATGAGTGTACTGCTCTAACCAACTGAGCTACAGGCCCTAAAAATTAAACTTTAATTATATTATAATGTAACCGATGTCTAGCATAGGTAAAAGATAATGAAAATGGTGGGACTGGTTGGTTACGCTCCAACTACCCCTGCAATGTCAATGCAGTACTCTACTATTGAGCTACAGTCCCTTTGAAATTTTAACTTTCTAAAAAGCTTTTTAGCTGTTTGGATCTGCTTGGGTGTTTTAATTTTCTTAAAGCTTTAGCTTCTATCTGTCTAATACGCTCTCTTGTTACAGAAAACTGGAGACCTACTTCTTCAAGAGTATGATCTGTATTCATTCCAACACCAAATCTCATTCTAAGAACTCTTTCCTCTCTTGGTGTTAGAGTTGATAAAATCTTAGTCGTAGCTTCACTTAAATTTGACTTAATAGCTTGTTCTAAAGGTGCTAATGCTTTTGTATCTTCAATAAAATCACCTAAACTACTATCCTCTTCATCACCCACTGGTTTTTCAAGAGATACTGGTTCTTTTGATATTTTTAAAACTTTTCTAACTTTATCTAAAGGCATTCTTAATTTTTGCGCTAGTTCTTCAGGTGTAGCCTCTCTACCAAACTCACTTAAAATTAATCTTTGAGTTCTTACAATTTTATTAATAGTTTCAATCATGTGAACTGGAATTCTTATTGTACGAGCTTGGTCAGCAATAGATCTAGTGATTGCCTGTCTGATCCACCAAGTAGCATATGTTGAAAACTTATAACCTCTTCTGTATTCAAATTTATCTACAGCTTTCATAAGGCCAATGTTTCCTTCTTGAATAAGATCTAAAAATTGAAGTCCTCTGTTTGTATATTTTTTTGCAATTGAAATTACTAATCTTAAATTTGCTTCAACCATTTCTTTTTTTGCAATTCTAGATTCTTTTTCACCTTTTTGAACTCGGCTAACTATTTTTTTATAATCAGTGACTGAAATTCCAAGTTTATGACTAATCTCAATTAATCTCTCTCTTATGTTTTTAAATTCATCTTTATTTTTAGAAAAAAACTGTTTCCACATGGGGTTAGTATCCAGGAACTTTTTAAGATTTGGATTAATTTCATTACCAATATAAAACTTAATAAATTCATTTCTCGGAATTTTTTGATCCATTGCTAACCTCAAAAGGTTTCCCTCTAATGAAACAATTTTTTTATTTTCCACATAGTGCTTTTGAACCAATTCCTCTAGTACAGATGGTGATAACTGTAATGATTTAATATTTTCTAAAATATCACTTACAATTTTATCATGTCCTTTTTCTTTAGCAGTTGAGAAGCTTACAGCGTTTAAAATACCCTCGAGTTTTTCTTTTTGATACTTGATTAATTTTGCATATTCTTTTGTTAAAGTATTTACAGTTTTTAAAACTTTTGGTTTGATTTCAGTTTCCATTGCTGCAAGCGTTGGATTAAACTCATCATCATCTCCATTATTTTCATCGTTTTTATCAGTTTCACCAGAATTTCTTTGTTTAGCACTCGGACCTGTATTTTCGTCTTCCATGTAGTTAGTATCAATATCAATAATTTCTCTAACTAAAATTTCGTCACTCTGAAGTTTTTCATCCCACTCTACAAATTGTTGTGCGGTAATTGGGCTTTGTGCTAATGCAATAAGCATTACATCTTTTCCAGCCTCTATTCTTTTTGCAATTGCAATTTCACCTTCACGAGATAAAAGCTCTACTCCACCCATCTCCCTTAAATACATTCTTATAGGGTCATCACTTTTCTCAATTGTCTTACCCTCTTCTTTAGATGAATTTTCTTTTTTTCTTAAAACTTTAAAATCAGATTTTTTTTCTACAAGTGCTACATTCTCATCAAGAATGTGCATGAAGGCTTGTTCTAAATTTTCGTCTGAAAGATTTCTTTTACCTAATGATTTATTTAACTCATCAAAAGTTATAAATCCTCTATGGGTTCCACGACCCATAAGTCTAGCAAATGATTTTGTAATTATTCTTTCCACAATAGTATATTTGAAATGACTTATATAAGCGCAATTTGAGAAAAATCCACGTATTTTTTGAATGATTTAATTGATGTTTTTTTGTTTTTTTAGCTCTCTTATTTCATTGAAAGTGCTTTCGCTTAAATCTTTAGAGAACTTTGACTCAAGTTCTTCAATTCTAAACTCTAAATCGTAGTTTTTAAGGTCTCTAGAGACTTCTTCTAATAATTCAAACATTTTATTCTGATCATTTTGATGATGATTAAGAATATGCTTTATCGAAGCAAATTTAAAAATTTTTTCAGTTAATTGGGGATCAATAGGAATTTGATCTAAGGTAAGTTTTTCTCCACTCTTTAGTTTAGTTACCAAAGTTTCAAGAATTAATTTATTTTCTTCACTAAATAGATTTATATTTTCAATCATGTGAATATTTTCTTGAAATAAATCTAAATTATTCATTATTAAATAAAGCAATGAAAACTCTTTAAGCTCAACACCACTCAATAATTTGCTTTCATTAAAGTGTTTTTGAGTAGACTGTAATGATTTTATCTTTTTAGTATAAAATTGTTTTTTTCCTACATTGCTGTGTGGAGTTAAAGATGAAATTTTCTCCAAGAAAAACTCTAGTACATATTTTTTTATAAAATTATCTTTTATGGTCGCCGCAATAGCTCTTAATTTTTTTTCAAAAATAGCCATTGATGAAGGGTTGTTATCAGTTTGTTGTTTATAGTGATTAAATATAAACTGGTGAATTGAGATTTTTGCTTGCTTGGTAAAATCAATAAAGTTTGCTTTACCATTTTTATTTGCATAGCTATCTGGATCTTCGCCATCTGGTAAAAAAAGAAACGAAATTTGTTTTTCTGGTTGTAGTTCTTTAATTGAATTTTCTGCTGCTCTAAGCGCTGCTTTGTATCCACTTTCATCACCATCAAAACAGATAATTATATCTTCAAAGAATTGGTTGAGCATTAAAATTTGTCTATCCGTTAAAGAGGTTCCAAGATTTGCTACAACATTCTCGATCCCATTTTTACTTAAACCAACTACATCCATATATCCTTCAACTAAATATACATGATCTATTTTATTTGATAATCTTCTAGCTAAATCTAAATTGTATAAGTTAGAGCCCTTTTTAAAAAAAGGTGTTTCAGGGGAATTAATATATTTTGCTGAATAACTATTTTCTTGGATGGTTCTTCCTCCTAATCCAATAGGCTGGCCTGAAATATTATTAATTGGAAATATTATTCTATCTCGAAATCTTTCAACGTATTTATTCTTTTTTTCATCTAAATAAAAAAGACCACTTTCAACTAAAACTTTCTCGCTGAATTCATCTTTTAATTTTTCATAAAAATTAGAGTTTCTTTCAACAAATCCAATCTTAAAATTTTTGACTTCATTTTTACTAAGGTTCCTTTTCTTTAAATAGCCTCTCGCAATAGTTAAACTTTCATTTTTTAAAATTTCTTTGTGATAAAATTGAACATATTGATTATAGATTGAACAATACTCTTGCCAATTTTTTTCACGTTCTTCATCTTGTTTTGAGAATGTATAAGGTCTCATACCTGCAAGATTTGCTAATGATTTTACCGCTTCTCCAAACCTCAAATTTTGAGTTTTCATTACAAAATCAAAAATATTTCCATGTTCTGATGTTGCAAAACAATGATAAAATTCTTTTTCATCATTAACTGTAAATGAAGGTGTTTTTTCAGTTTTAAAGGGTGATAAGCCTACAAATTCTTTGCCTCTTTTTTTTAGACTGACAGATTTTGATACAACTGTCGAAACCTTTAAACGAGTTTTAATTTCATCCAAATACTCTTTTGGGTATTTCATTATTTATTCAATAGTTCTTTGAGTAAGGGTCCAGCTTTAGCAAAGTCTAGATTGTCAGGATATGACTTTTTCAATTCACCCATCACTTTACCCATGTCTTTAATTGATGCGGCACCCAATTTACTTATTGTATCAACGCATATCTTTTTAGTTTCTTCATCATTTAACTGCTGTGGTAAAAAACTAGATAAAAGATCAAATTCATTTTGCTCAACTTCTAGCAAATCCATTCTGTCATTTTTTTGATAGATATCTATTGATTCGGTTCTTTGTTTGATCATTTTCTTTAAAAGTTTTTTAATGTCCTCATCGTCTGTCTCTTTTATGTTGGCGCCAGATCGATTGATAATATCGATATCTTTTATTCCAGATAAAATTAACCTGTAGGTTGAGATTTCAACCTTATTTTTTGATTTTAGAGAATTTTTATAGTTAGTTTCAATTTTTTCTTTCAATGTCATAATATTTTTTAATCTACTGCAAAGTGAAAATTCTTCAAAAGAAAAATTGTTTTTTTATAATTTTATAATACATCTCTGTTGCGATAATTAAGGTTTTATTGTATTAACTTTTAACTCATGAGTTGTAATTGATCAAAAAAGCAAAAAAAATTAGCTCTAATAAAATCTCACAGATTCACACAGGCGTTTTAGTTCTTGAAAATAAAACTATCTTTAAAGGAGTTGGTATTGGCCATCAAGGAACTGCGACAGGTGAAGTGTGTTTCAATACTTCTCTAACCGGATATCAAGAAATTATTTCAGATCCATCTTATGCTGGGCAAATTATTAATTTTACTTTTCCACACATTGGTAACGTTGGAACTAATAAAGAAGATTTAGAGTCTGATAAAGTTTGGACAAAAGGTGTAATTTTTAACTCTGAAATAACAAGTCCTTCTAATTATAGATCTTTAGCTAATTTAGACATGTGGTTAAAAAAAAACAAAATTGTTGGGATCACTGGTTTGGATACAAGAGGTTTAACCAATTATATTAGAGATAATGGAGCACCTAAAGGTACTATTTCTTTTTCTAATAAAAGTAATTTCAATATTAGTAAATTAGCAAATATCACAGCCAAATGGAGTGGATTAAATAATTTAGATTTAGCAGAACAGGTAACTACTAAAAAAAATTATATTTGGTCAGGTTTTAAAACTTGGAAAAAAGAAACCGGTTATTTAAAAAATAAAAAAAACTCACTACATGTTGTTGCAATTGACTATGGAATTAAGAAAAATATCCTAAGGTATTTCTCAGATCTTAATTGTAAAGTAACAGTAGTTTCATGCAAAATGAGTGCAAAAGACATTCTTAAATTAAAGCCAAATGGGATCTTTTTATCCAATGGTCCTGGTGACCCTGCGGCAACTGGAAAATATGCAATTGAAATTATTAAAGAATTAATCAAAAATAATTTATCTATCTTTGGTATTTGTCTTGGTCATCAAATTCTTGCCTTAGCACTTGGTGCAAAAACTAAAAAAATGAAACTAGGTCATAGAGGTGCTAATCATCCAGTTAAAAACTTGATTAAAGATAATGTCGAAATTACCAGTCAAAACCATGGCTTTGAAATTGTAAGAGCAACATTGCCAAAAAATATTGAAGTAACTCATAAGTCTTTATTTGATAATTGCATTGAAGGAATTAGATTAAAAAATAAACCTGTTTTTTCTGTTCAATATCACCCTGAATCAAATCCAGGACCGCAAGATAGTGTTTACTTATTTGAAGAATTTATCAACAACATAAAAAAAAATGCCAAAAAGAAAAGATCTTAAAACTATACTAGTCGTTGGTGCTGGACCAATAATCATTGGTCAAGCATGTGAGTTTGACTACTCAGGTACACAAGCCTGTAAGGCCCTTAAAGATGAAGGTTATAAAGTTATTTTAATTAACTCTAATCCAGCAACTATCATGACGGACCCTGGTGTTGCAGATAAAACTTATATTGAGCCCATAACTCTAGAGGTATTAGAAAAAATTCTAAAAAAAGAAAAACCAGATGCAATTTTACCAACAATGGGTGGTCAAACTGCTTTGAATTTAGCAATGGAAGCAGAAAAAAAAGGAATTCTTAAAAAATACAAGATTGAGTTAATTGGTGCAAATTCTAAGGCAATCTCTAATGCAGAGGACAGAAAAAAATTCAGAAAAAATATGTTAGATATTGGTTTGGACTTACCAAAATCTAAAGTGGTAAATCATATTAGAGATGCTGCAAAAGGTTTAAAACAAATCGGATTACCAGCAATAATTAGACCTGCATTTACTTTGGGTGGTTTGGGTGGAGGAATTGCCAAAACTGAAAAAGAATATCTTAAAATAGTTAAAGATGGTTTACACGAGTCTCCTGTTAGCCAAATTTTAATTGAAGAATGCCTTGAGGGTTGGAAAGAATTTGAAATGGAAGTTGTTAGAGATAAAAAAGACAACTGTATTATTATTTGTTCTATTGAAAACATTGACCCAATGGGAATTCACACAGGAGATTCCATTACAGTTGCACCCGCTCTAACACTTACGGATAAAGAGTACCAAGTTATGAGAAATGCCTCAATTGCTTGTCTTAGAAAAATTGGAGTAGAAACGGGTGGATCAAATGTTCAATTTGCAATCAATCCTAAGGATGGCAGAATGGTTATCATTGAAATGAACCCAAGAGTATCGAGGTCTTCAGCTCTTGCATCTAAAGCAACAGGGTTTCCAATTGCAAAAGTTGCCGCAAAACTAGCTGTTGGCTACACACTTGATGAATTAAAAAATGAAATTACTAAAACAACACCTGCTTCTTTTGAGCCAAGTATTGATTATGTGGTAACCAAAATACCGAGGTTTACCTTTGAAAAATTCTCTACTTCTGAGGCAATTCTTGGAACTTCAATGAAGTCAGTTGGTGAAGCGATGGCAATTGGTAGAAACTTTAAAGAATCTCTGCAAAAAGCATTGGTTTCTCTTGAAATTGGCTTTTCAGGCTTAGATCGAATTTTTTCACTTAATATAAAAGAAATAGAAAAAGAATTGAAAAAAAATATTCCAAATAGAATATTATTAGTTGCTGAAGCGTTTAGAAAAAAAATAAGCATTAAAAGAATTCACCAACTTTGTAAAATAGACCCCTGGTTCTTAGAGCAAATAAAAGAAATTGTTGATGAGGAAAATCAAATACAAAAAAAAGGTCTCCCTAAAGACTACAATGAATTTAACAGAATTAAATCAATAGGTTTTTCTGATAAAAAATTATCTGAAATCACAAAAATTCCTGAAGACCTTGTTAGAAAAAAAAGAACTGCTTTAAAAGTATTACCAGTTTACAAAAAAGTAGACACCTGTGCTGCTGAATTTAAATCTTTCACACCTTATATGTATTCAACATACCAAAGAAATTATGCTTTGAATTCAGAGTGTGAAGCAGAGCCTTCTTCAAGAAAAAAAATTATAATTTTAGGGGGTGGACCAAATCGTATAGGCCAAGGAATTGAGTTTGATTATTGTTGTTGCCAAGCAAGTTACGCTCTTAAAGATAGTGGTTTTGAAACAATAATGATTAATTGTAATCCTGAGACAGTTTCAACAGACTACGATACAAGTGATAGACTTTATTTTGAACCTCTTAAAGAAGAGTATGTTTATAATATTATCAAAAAAGAACAGCAAAAAGGAAACCTTATTGGGATCATCGCTCAGTTTGGTGGACAAACTCCTATAAGACTTGCAAAATTCCTACACGATAACAAGCTTCCAATTTTAGGTACGCAGTACACATCAATAGATTTAGCTGAAGATAGAGATAGATTTAGAATGTTGCTTGACAGATTAAAATTAAAACAAGCAGAGAGTGGTATTGCCAAAACTTATAAGCAAGCCATTCAAATTGCTGAAAAAATTGGACTGCCTTTAATGGTAAGACCTTCTTATGTATTAGGTGGAAGAGCGATGGAAATTGTTCATGAAAAAAGCCAATTAAAAAACTTTGTAGAAGAGGCATTTAAAGCTGCAGAAGATAATCCAATATTAATAGATAAGTTTATTAGCCATGCTATGGAAGTTGATGTTGATGCTATATCTGATGGAAAAGAAGTGTTTGTTGCAGGTATCATGCAACATATTGAAGAAGCAGGTATTCACTCAGGGGATTCTGCATGTTCTTTACCTCCTATATCTATTAAACCAAAACTAATAACTGAAATAGAGGCTCAAACAAAAAAACTAGCTTTGGCTTTAAATGTTAAAGGCTTTATGAATATTCAATTTGCCATTAAAAATGATGAAATTTATGTAATAGAAGTAAATCCAAGAGCAAGCAGAACAGTTCCTTTTGTATCTAAAGCCAAAGGATTGCCTCTTGCAAAAATTGCCTCAAGAGTAATGACTGGTGAAAAGTTATCTAAATTTAACTTAAGAGGTAAAAATAAAAACTTATTTGCAGTTAAAGAAGCAGTATTTCCTTTCAATAAATTCCCAAATAGTGACCTATTATTGGGGCCTGAGATGAAATCAACAGGTGAAGTTATGGGATTTGATAAAGACTTTGGTATGGCTTACGCAAAAAGCCAAATTGCTGCTTCAAACTCTTTACCCACTAAAGGTTTGGCATTTATTTCTCTCAAAGATGGTCATAAAGACGAAGGTGTAGACCTTGCAAAACAACTAATAAAATTAAATTTTACTTTATGTGCAACAGGTGGAACTGCAGAGTACATTCGTAAACATGGAATAAAATGCAAAACGATAAACAAGGTTAGTGGAGGATCACCTCACATTGTTGATGTACTAAATTCTAAAAAAATTGCCTTAGTTATTAATACGGGTGGTGGAAATAGTGAGCATCGTCTTCATGATGCAATGGCTCTAAGAAGAGCAACACTAGGTAATAAAGTTCCTTATTGTACAAACATGTCTACTGCTCAAGCTTGCTTGATGGGGATTAGATCTTTAAAAACAAAAGAGATTACTGTTACAGCGCTCCAAGATATTTAATGTGAAGACAAGCCAGTATTTGCAATACTAAAAATCATATCTTCGTAACTCATATCAAGGTTTAGTACACACGATCTATAGAAATAGCCTTTTCGAAGACCTGGCATTAAATTTGCTTCTATAAAATGAGGAGAGCCTAAATGATCCATTTTAATATCTATTCTACCTAAAGATTTTCCACCTAAAGCTTTAAAAGAATCTTTTGCTAATTTAGAAAGTTTGTCAAAGACCACAACATCTGAAACAAGAATTACGCTCTCTTCGTCATTTTTTTTAACATCAAAATCAAGAATGCAATGACCGTCTACATTTTCTTTTACGATAATTTCTATTGGCATAGCTCTTAAAGTTCCGTCAATACTATCTTCAAAAATACCAACACTATATTCTTTTCCTGCTAAATATGTTTCGACTAAAGAAGGTGAGTTTTGCTTTATTTTAATGTCTAATACTTTTGAGGTAAAATCTTCAAAATTAAATACAATTGAATTTTTATCCACACCCCTGCTATCTCCACCAGTTACTGGTTTTATAAAAAGGGGAAATTTTATTGGTATTGATGATTCTTTTAAGTATTCACCGGGGTTTGTTATAAAAAAATCTGCAGTTCTAATATTATTTTTTTGCATAATCTTTTTCGCTCTATTTTTATCACTTTCATTATCAAGAGCTGCTTTACTTGAGGCGATATATGGAATTTCAAACATCTCTAAATAATCATTTAGCCATATTTTCCTATTATTAAAAAAGAAATACTTAACACCAGAGAATACTAAATCAGGCTTTCTTTTAACTAGGGCTTCAAGATCTTCTTCTGAATTAATTTCAGTAATTAAAACATTTTTATATCGTTTAGATAAAATCCTTAGAACATTTTTTTCTTCTAGAATAATTCCAACATTATCTTGATGTGAATTTAACTCACCCAAATTAGGGACTACGACTATTTCTATAGTCTTACTAATTTTTATTGGAATAATATTATTTTTTTTTAAAGGTAAAATATTACCTATTTCTCGAATTCCTTGTTTAGCTATGTCTTTTATAATCATAATAAATCCAACACATAACCCACGCAAAAAAGCATGAATGATGGGCTATTCTAATAAAGTTGTTTTCTAAAAAATTATTGCCTAAGTAATGAAGTGTAAAATTATCTGGCAGTATCTTAAAAATTAAGTGTACGCCCTATCAGTTGTGATAGATACAAGTCTCTATAAATTTAATACTACTTAACTTTCCAGTCCGTAGGAAAAGAGACGTAATTAACTTGTAAACAACGTCTTTCTTTGACGATCTCCTTCTTTTCCATCCCATGCCAAGTATTTGGCCCACTAGTAAAGAAGTAACCATAGTTATTTTTATATGGAACAGTTTTAACTTTTTCTAACTTTTCATTATAAAAATCAGTACCTAGTGTCTCAGATTCATTAAATTCATTAACAAATAACAGGCACGAGACTAGTTTTTCTTTAATATCACAATGTGGTTTAAGCCAAAATCCTTTTCTATCACAAATTACTTCTACTCTTACATAAGAATTAGACAGATCTCTATTTATAAGATTTGAAATCTTGGAGCATGTTTCTTTTGATTGAAGTTCATTGATTAGTTTTGTTAATGCCGGAAACTTCTTGCTATTTTCTTTTGTAATAAAACATCTAAATTTTATTGCTTTACCACCACTTGTTATCCCTTCTCTAAATTCTGGTGCACCCCCGTCAATAGCTCTTGTTCCATCATATTCTAAATCAAGTTGATTTAGATCAGGTATGTCAGCAATTATGATTTCTTTAATAGCATCATTTGATAATGGTTTATTTAACTCCCAATGTTTAAAAGGATCATTGTGTTCCTTGGAGTTATTTAAAATTGAATTAAGAAAAGTCATGCTGTTTTATTTTTTCTTTTATTTGGTTCGCTATTTTATTAGTTTCGTTTAGTTTTGTATAAGTCCAATTTTCAACAGAATTATTTAATTCTTTTATTATATTTAAAGACTCGAATAAATTAAAAAAGCTTTTAAATCTCTGATTATTTTTAATTGCTGGCATTTGAGCTACATAAATTGGCTTTCCAGTAATTGCAGCTTCTGAAATCATTGAAGTAGAATCGCAAGTAACAATAATATGATCTGATATTTTAAGTGAAGAAAGATAGGCTTTTTTATCAACATTAGGGATTATGATTTGATCTTTATCAAAATAATTTTTAGCTTTTTCAATTATATTCTGAGGAGTTCTCATTGAGGGAATAATAATTACTTGATAATTATTTTTTATAAAATTTTGTTCAATCTTTGAAAAAATGCCATCTATGACTTGATTGTTATAATCATAATATCTAGTTGGTCCTCCTAATACTAAAGTAACAATTTTTTTTCGAGTATTAATTTTAGATTTTAAATAATTTTCATTCTGATCCAGCTCATCATTAGTTAAATAATGAACCGCGCCTTTGCTTGTTAATACGTTATTTCCCTTTAAACCGTCGTGTTCGGGCGCAACTACAAAATCAAAATTATCTAATGAGACCTTAGGTTCTTGAATGTGAATATTTATGATTTTATTTTTAAATTTTTTCTTTAAATATATTGATGGTATTATACTTTTTCTTCCACAAGAAATAACAACATCAAACTGGCTATCAATTTTATTTTTAAAAACAAAATCTTGCACAGGTGTTACTTTGGGTGGAAATAATTTCCAAAAATTATTAATTTCAATCTTCTCGTGTATAAAATCTAAATCTAAAGCCTTAGCTAATCCTTCAACTTGGCTAATCATGCCGTGCATGCCCTCTGTTAATAATAACCCTTTTAATTTTGTCATTTATCCTTATATAACTTCTGCATGAGTGATAATCCAATTAAACACACAAAAGTGTTAATAATAGGGTCAGGTCCAGCTGGCTATACAGCAGCTGTGTATGCTGCCCGAGCAATGCTAAGCCCTGTTTTAGTATACGGCTCTGAACCAGGTGGACAATTAACTACAACAACAGACGTGGAAAATTACCCTGGTTTTTCAGATGTAATTCAAGGTCCATGGTTAATGGATCAAATGCGAGACCAAGCAAAAGCAGTTGGTACAGAAATGATTGAAGATCATATCGGATCAGTAAATTTAAAATCTACACCCTTTGAAGCTATTGGAGATAGTGGACAAAAATATACTGCAGATAGTATAATTATTTCAACAGGTGCTCAAGCAAGATGGTTAAATATAGAATCAGAACAAGCATATAGAGGCTTTGGTGTTTCAGCGTGCGCAACATGTGACGGTTTTTTCTTTAAAGAAAAGGTTGTAGCAGTTGTTGGCGGTGGAAATGCAGCTGTAGAAGAGGCAATGTTTCTTACAAAATTTGCATCGAAGGTAAAATTAATTCATAGACGAGATACTTTAAGAGCAGAAAAATTACTTCAAAAAAAATTAATGGCAAATAAAAAAATTGAAATAATTTGGGATAGTGCTGTTGAAGAGGTTATTGGAAATAGCAAACCTAAAAATGTTACAGCGATTAAAGTTAAAAATCTTAAAACAAATAAAATTGAAGAAATGAAAATAGATGGTTTATTTATTGCAATTGGTCATGATCCAGCAACGGCTCTTTTTAAAGATCAATTAGATATGGATAAAGAAGGTTATTTATTAACTAAACCA
Organism: Candidatus Pelagibacter sp. uisw_138; assembly: GCF_059512485.2. Classification (NCBI taxonomy): domain Bacteria; kingdom Pseudomonadati; phylum Pseudomonadota; class Alphaproteobacteria; order Candidatus Pelagibacterales; family Candidatus Pelagibacteraceae; genus Candidatus Pelagibacter; species Candidatus Pelagibacter sp. uisw_138. The sequence continues at coordinate 1,059,219 of NZ_CM183453.2, forward strand.
GATTTAACAGAAACTAATATCCCTGGTGTTTATGCTGCAGGTGATGTTAAAGACAAAACATTCAGACAAGCTGTAACTGCTGCTGGAATGGGTTGCATGGCTGCACTTGAGGCTGAAAAATTCTTATCTCACTAACTTAAATATTCACTATTTTAGAAATTTCTTTTTTCCTACCTGAACTCCATTTTTTTAAAGCAGATATTATTGGTATTGCTGAATTTCCGAATTCACTTAGTTTATAATCTACGTTTTGAGATTTATTAATAATTTTAACAACCAAACCATCTTTTCTCATTTCATCAAGTTTTCTTGCCAAAACTTGGGAACTGATATTGGTTACTGTTTTTCTAAGCTCATTAAATCTGATTTTCTTATTTTCATAGATTCTTGCAATAATAAAAATTTTCCATTTTCCTCCTAATAACTCCATAACGTTTGAAAAAGGACATGATTGTTTTTGATTAATTTTTTCCACATCTTTTTTGTAAACTAATAACAAAAAATGACTAGTCATTATTTAAGTAACTGTGAAGTGACTAGTAAGCTTATAATTAGTTGATAAAAGATTATTTATGTCCATATGTATCAAAATAAAAATTTAATTAAAAAGGAACAACAAAATGACAAATAAAGTATTATTAACTGGAATAAGCGGCTGGATAGCAAAACATATAGCAATTGAATTATTAAATTCTGGATATGAAGTTTTAGGAACTGTTAGAAGCCAAAACTCATTAGATAAAACAAAGAAGACTCTAAGCGAATATGTTTCAACAGATAAATTATCATTTGTTGAATTGGACTTATTAAAAAATGATGGTTGGGTTGAGGCTGCTAAAGATTGTAAATATATCATACATACCGCTTCTCCCTACCCTATGAAAAGCTCAAGAAATAGAGAGGCTTTAGTTCCAGCTGCTAAAGGTGGAACGTTAAGAGTTTTAAACGCCGGTATAGAAGCTAATGTTGAAAAAATAATTCTTACTTCATCAATAGCCGCTATGTTTAAAAAACCTAACAGAACAAACCCATATACTTTTGGAGAAAGTGATTGGTCAAATACTGATTGGAGTGGATCGAATGACTACATTATATCAAAGACAAAAGCTGAACAAGCTGCATGGAAATTAATGGAAAGCAAAGGGTTAAAAGACAAATTAACTGTAATTAATCCAGGAGGAGTTTTTGGTGATGCTTTAGATAAAAAAACAAATACCTCAACTAGCTATGTTGAACTTTTCCTTAAAGGAAAATATCCTATGGTGCCAAATTTTGGAATATTAATTTCTGATGTAAAAGATGTAGCAAGAGCGCATGTTTTATCTATAAAAAATCCCAAGGTTAATGGAAGACGTTTAATTATTGGTTCAGAAGTAAAAAAAATGCTCGAAGTTTCTAAAATTATGGCTGAAGCATTTCCAAAGTATGCAAAAAAACTTCCAAAAAAAGAAATGCCAAATTTTATGGTTAAATTGATCAGTTACTTAGACTCTTCTGTAAAGATTATGTTGCCTGATCTTGGCATTTTGATGCAGACTGATACTTCATATTCTGAAGATTTATTGGATATGAAATTTAAATCTGCAAAAGATAGTATTGTAGATGCTGGGAACTCAGTAATTAGACTTGGATTAGTTTAAGAATACTAACTACTTATTTCTGATATCTCGTTAGACTCAAAAATAGTTTGCTGAATATCATTTTGAATAACAGCTATCATTGCTTTTGCAACTGTTTCGGAATGAATAGGTTTCATTTTCTTTAAAGGACCTAAAAGTAATGGAGAAAGTAACTTAAAAACAAAAATACCTATTGTTTCACTTGCTCTCTTTTCTTTTCTATTACCTATTAAAAAAGACGATCTCATTATTCCAAGTTTTGGAAAATTAAGTTCTTTTAACTCTTCTTCAACCAATCCTTTAAATCTTATGTATTCTCCTGAGCTCTTGGGGTTTGCATACAATGCAGAGACAAAAATAAATGAGTTAACCAAATTTGATTTTGCAATTTTTGCAATTTCTTTAGGAATATCAAGTTCAACCCTTTTATATTCATCTTTATCAGGTGCATTTTTTTTTGTTGTACCAATACAAACGAAACAATCATCTCCTTTGATATCTTCTTTGTGATTTTGTAAATTACTAAAATCAGTCTTAATAATCTCTACTTTTGAATCGCTAATTTCAGGAACTGAACGAACAAATAATTTTATTTTAGAATAATTAATGTCCTTAATTAATTGATTAAGAAGATGCCCTCCAACTAAGCCTGATGAGCCAAATAACAAAGCTGTTTTCATTACTTTAAGGAACCTTCCAATATATATTTCAATATACGAAAAGCTTGTTTTTGATCTGAAGCAACAGCAGCAGCAGAGCCATCCACTTCTTTAAGAGCATGTTGATGATCATCATTATGAATAACAATCATAGATTTATTAAGTGCTGTAGCATAACCCGCATCAAATGCTGCATTCCATTGCTTAAATTTTTCTCCAAACTTAACAATAATTACATCACAATCTTGAATAGATTTTTTGGTTCGAATGGAATTAATATTTGCACCTTTTCTATCTTTCCAAAAAATTTTTTCTTCAGCTCCAAGAATTTCTACACCACAATTGTCAGAAGCCTCATGATCAGTTACAGGAGAAGTAAATTTAACATCTAATTTCTCTTTTTCACAAAGTTGAATAATTTCTTCTCGCCAATTACTGTGAATTTCACCTGCCAAATATACACTTAACATTTATATCTCCTTATTACTTTTTTAGTTTAAATATCATTTTTTAATTCATTATAAAGTCTAATTTGCTTGTAACAAATTTTTACTAATCAGTTATATCTAGATTGTGAAAAAGGGTAAATACATTAAGACTTTTAAACTGTTGCTTCCTTATTTGTGGCCTAAAAAAAGGAAAGATTTAAGGTTACGAGTTAGTTTTGCAGTTGTTGCTTTAGTTTTAGCAAAAATAGCAAGCGTTAGCACTCCTTTAGTATTGGGTAGTGCGGTAAACTCTCTGACAGAATTAAGTTCAGGCGTTAATTTATTTATGCTGGTACCAATAGCTTTAGTAGTTGGCTATGGTGTTACAAGAGTAATTGCTTTCACATTTGTTGAAATTAGAGACGCCTTATTTTCAAAAGTTTCCCAGCATTCTATTAGACAAATATCTTTGACAATGTTCCAACATCTTCACAATCTATCTTTACAATTTCATTTAAATAGACAAACAGGTGCACTAGCAAAATATATAGATAGAGGAACTAAAGGAATAGATTTTCTCCTAAGATATGTCTTGTTTAATATTGCTCCTACTTTCTTTGAAGTGTTCTTGGTTTCTGGGATTTTATTTTATTTATATGGCCCATGGTATGCTGTTGTAACACTTGTAACTATTGGCCTTTATTCTTTCTTAACTTTTAAGATTACTGAATGGAGAAATGTATTTAGAAAAAGAATGAACCAAGCTGATAACGATGTTAGCACTAAGATGATTGATAGTTTATTGAACTTTGAGACAGTTAAATATTTTAACAATGAAGCCTTTGAAGCTAATAGACTTGATCAATCATTAGAACAATATGAGTTAGCAGCAAATCAAAGTAGACATTCTCTTTCACTATTAAACATAGCCCAAACATTTATCATAATGGTGGGTATTACTATAATGTTGGTGATGTCAGTTTATGGGATCAAAAGTGGAGAGATTAATATTGGTGGGTTTGTTGTAATTAATGCCTACATGCTCCAATTATATCAGCCATTGAATTGGTTAGGTTCTGTTTATAGAGAAATTAGGCAAGCACTGACTGATATGGAAAACATGTTTAGCTTATTAGAGGTTGCCCCAACAACAAATGATGATCTTGATGATATACCCCAAAGTAACGATGCAGAAATTAGATTTGAAAACATTAGTTTTGATTACGATATAAGAAGAACTATCATTAAAAATATTTCATTTACTGTTCCTAATGGAAAAAAAGTAGCTATCGTAGGACCAACTGGTGCTGGTAAATCAACAATAAGTAGACTGTTATTCAAGTTTTATGATCCAAAAGAGGGAAATATTTTTATTAATAATACAAATGTAAATAAAATTTCTCAAAACTCTTTAAGAAAAATTATTGGTGTAGTCCCACAAGACACTGTCTTATTTAATGACACAATTTATTATAATATAGCTTACGGTAATACTGGTGCTACTAAAGAGCAGGTTATTAGTGCAGCACAAAATGCAGATATACATGATTTTATAACAATTTTACCGGATGGTTATGAAACAATTGTAGGAGAAAGAGGGTTGAAATTATCTGGTGGAGAGAAGCAGAGAGTTGCTATTGCAAGAACTATTCTAAAAAATCCTAAAATATTTTTCTTTGATGAAGCGACATCTGCATTAGATACTAGTACAGAAAAGGAAATTCAAAAAAATCTAGAAAATGTCTCTAAAGGTAAAACAACTTTAATAATTGCTCACCGTCTATCTACAGCTGCAAATGCTGATAATATTATTGTTCTTGATCAGGGTTCTATTATCGAACAAGGGACGCATGAGAGTTTATTGTTAAAAAAAGGTAAATATTTTGAGATGTGGGGAAAGCAAAAACCTAGCTAAGACTTTTGCAAAAAGAAGATATTTTTTGAATCAAATTAAGTTCAGAAAATTTAATTTTCAGTATAAAGATTTGTTACCTTAATAAAGGCATTGTTCATATTTCTGCCTACATTAATATTGCTTATCTCATACATAAAATCTTTGTCATTTTTATTCCAGGGATATTCTGAAAATCTCAAATACTCTAGATTAGAATCATTAATAATTTTTTTTTCAACTCTATTAATATTAAGAAAAACATTATTTTTTTTCAAGCAATCTCTCAAACAAGTAAAATATTTTTTTATTTCTTCATGATTCATTTCACCTAAAGATGCAGTATTCACAGCAATATCAAAAAAATTATTGGGTAAAAGTTTGGTATTTTCCGTATCTAGAAAGACAAACTCGGCATCAATTTTTTGATACTCGTTGTTTATCTCATTGGGTAATAGATATGTTGAGTTTGGGAAATTTGTAATTATATTCAAAAAACAAAAAGGTATGTTTTGAGGCAAATCGATAGAGTATATTTGCTTTACTTTTGAGTGATTTTTAATAATTGTAATTAAATCACCACTTCCTGGGCCAATCTCTAAATAATTTAAGTTATCCCGATCTTTGATTATATTATAAATCTCATTAAAGTACCAAAATGGGCTATATTTCTTGATATTATAAATGTAATTTTTTTTATCAAACATATTTCCAGAATAAAAAAATGATTTATTTTTTGGCCAATGTTTGTCAAAATGTCTAATACCGCAAAAACCTAGACCATAATAATTACCAACAAAGTTGGAAATAAATTTTTTAAATAATCCAATGAAGTTCCAATATTTTTCATAAGGATTAAGTTTAGTAAATTTTAATTTATAAAAGTTATCAAAGCCACTAGGTTTATTACTCAATATTACCCTATCATTCTCAAACGACAAAAGGTCCAAATTGTTTCTTTTATCCCAATGATCTGATTTATTTTTTATTTTAACTGATTTGCAATAATTTTCCAGTCTTTTTAAATTTTCTGGACTTAATTTGATTGAAAAATTATCTTTGGATATTCTTTTTAAAATTTTTTTTATCATTAATCAACTATTTTAAATTCTTACAAAATAAACTTATTTTTTCTAAAGCTATTTTAAGATTTTCCATAGAAGTTGCATAAGATATTCTAAAGAAACCTTCTAAACCAAATGCAGAACCTTGAACAACTGCAACACCACTATTTTCTAATAAAGACTGAACAAAATCAGTATCTGTCTTAAGCTCCTTACCACTTGTATCTTTTTTCCCAATCAACCCTTTGCAGCTTGGAAAAACATAAAATGCTCCATCTGGATTTAAACATTCAATTCCCCCTATTTCATTTAATGCTTTAACAACAAAGTTTCTTCTCTCTTGAAATGAAGTTGCTCTCTCTTTAATAAAATCTTGAGTTCCATTTAATGCTTCAACTGCTGCAGCTTGACTAATTGAAGATGGATTAGTTGTCGATTGTGATTGTATTTTAGCAATTGCTTTAATAATTTCTTTTGGACCAGCAGCATACCCTATTCTCCAACCAGTCATTGAATAAGCTTTACTTACACCATTCATTGTAAGAACTCTTTCTTTCAAGCTATCAATTTGTGCAATAGTAAAAAATTTAAAACCTTCGTATATTACGTGTTCATAAATATCATCACTTAAAATATGTACGTGAGGATGTTTTGCTAAAACATCTGCAATTTCTTTAATATCACTTTCGGTATAACAAGCACCTGTTGGATTTGATGGTGAATTTAATATTATCCACTTTGTTTTTTTTGTTATAGATTTTTCTAATTCAGCTGGATTAATTTTAAATCCTTGTTTTTCATTACACTCTAAAATAATTGGAGTTCCACCGGCTAATAAAACCATGTCAGGATAAGAAACCCAATAAGGCGCAGGAACTATAACCTCATCCCCTTCATTTAGGGTTGCCATCATGGCATTATAAATTACATGTTTTCCACCAGCACCAACTGTGATTTGATCGGTTGTGTAGTCTAAATTGTTTTCTCTTTTAAATTTTTTAACAATGGCATCTTTTAAGGCAGCAGTTCCATCAACGGCTGTATATTTGGTATCACCGTCATTAATGGCTTTTATAGCCGCTTGTTTGATATTATCTGGTGTATCAAAGTCAGGCTCTCCTGCTCCTAAACCTATAACGTCTTTTCCAGCAGCTTTTAACTCTCTTGCCTTTTGAGTTACAGCAATAGTTGGCGATGGTTTAATCTTTTTCAGACTGTCTGATATAATGCTCATTGAAATATATTTTTATTCTAATAGTTTTATAGATAATGCAAAATACTTATCAAGATTTAATTACAGATATACAGAGTAAAAATCCTGAAATTCACCAGAAACTAGAAGGTGGAAAAAAATTTAAACTTGTTACAGATTTTAAACCTGCCGGTGATCAGCCAGAAGCAATAAAACAACTAGTTAAGGGTGCAAATAAAGAAGAGTTAAACCAAGTTTTGCTTGGTGTAACAGGTTCTGGAAAAACTTTTACAATGGCCCAGGTAATTGAAAAAACTAATAGACCGGCTCTAATACTTGCTCCTAACAAAACACTAGCTGCACAGCTTTATGGAGAGATGAAATCTTTTTTTCCAGACAATGCCGTTGAGTATTTTGTATCTTATTATGATTACTATACACCAGAAGCTTATGTTCCAAGGTCTGACACTTATATTGAAAAAGAAGCATCTATTAATGAACAAATTGATCGTATGCGTCACTCAGCTACTAGATCACTATTAGAGAGAGATGATGTAATTATTGTTGCAAGTGTTTCTTGTATCTATGGTCTGGGCTCTGTTGAGGCGTACAGCAAGATGACGTTGAGTTTAAAGAAAGATTATGAATACAGTAGAGAGCAACTAATAAAAACTTTAGTAAATTTACAATACAAAAGAAATGATCAGAGTTTTTATAGAGGAACTTTTAGAGCTCGAGGAGAATATCTTGAAATATTTCCCTCACACTTTGAAGATAGAGCATGGAGATTAAGTTTATTTGGCGACAAACTAGAAAAAATAGAAGAATTTGACCCTTTAACAGGAGATCTAATACAAGATTTAGATGTAATAAAAGTTTATGCAAATAGCCACTACATCACTCCTAAACCAACTATAGAACAAGCAATCATTAAAATTAAAAGAGAATTAGAAGTAACTTTAAAAAAATTCAAAGAACAAAATAAATTACTTGAAGCGCAAAGATTAGAAGAAAGAGTTAAGTTTGATTTAGAAATGATTGAAGCAACAGGGTCTTGTGCTGGTATTGAAAACTATTCTCGTTTTTTATCTGGAAGAAAACCAGGAGAACCACCTCCCACTCTATTTGAATACTTTCCTGACAACACTCTTATTTTTGTAGATGAATGCCACGTAACAGTTCCTCAATTAAATGGTATGTACAAAGGAGACAGATCTAGAAAAAGTAATCTTGCTGAATATGGTTTTAGATTACCTTCTTGCATGGACAATAGACCTCTTAAATTTGAAGAATGGGATGCAATGAGAACCCAAACAGTTTTTGTATCAGCAACGCCTGGTCCTTGGGAATTAGAACAAGTTAAGGGTAAATTTGTTGAACAAATAATAAGGCCTACTGGTCTAATTGATCCACCAGTTGAAATAAAACCTGCGAAAAATCAAGTTGATGACTTGATGTATGAATGTAAAAAAACAATTGATAAAAATTTTAGAGTATTGGTCACAACTTTAACTAAAAAAATGGCTGAGGATTTAACGGAATATTTTCATGAAAATGGTATTAGGGTTAGATATTTACACTCAGATATCGATACACTGGAACGAATAGAAATCATGAGGGATTTAAGGCTTGGTGTTTTTGATGTCTTAGTGGGAATTAACCTTTTAAGAGAAGGACTAGATATTCCAGAGTGTGCATTGGTTGGAATTTTAGATGCTGATAAAGAGGGGTTTTTAAGATCTGAAACTTCTTTAGTTCAAACTATTGGAAGGGCTGCAAGAAACTTAGAAGGAAGAGTTATTCTTTATGCAGATAAAGAAACTAAAAGTATAAAAAAAGCAATTCAAGAAACAGATAGAAGAAGAGCAATTCAAGTTGCCTATAATAAAAAGCATAATATTGATGCTGTTTCTATTAAAAAAGAAATCAGCGATGTGTTGCAGAACGTTTATGATAAGGATTATTTAAAAGTAGGTACTGGAGACAATATTGGTGGAAATTTAAAGAAACACTTAAAGATGCTCAACAAAAGAATGAAAGATGCAGCCACAAACCTTGAATTTGAAGAAGCTGGTAAAATTAGAGATGAAATAAGAAATTTAGAAGCATCAGAGTTAGAAATTGTTTTAAACCCAAAAATAAAACACTATAACCAAGAAAATAGAACATATCCAAAAGGTAGATCAACAATGGGCTTACCTGGTACAAGAGCACAAAAAGGTAAGAAAAAATGGAAGCAAACAAAATAATTATCACTGGAGCCGCAACAAGAATGGGTGCTGCCATTGCAAAAAAACTCTCAGGTCCAGGAGTTGAAATGGTAATTCATTACAATAAGTCTAAATCTGAAGCTGAAAAATTACAAAAAGAATTATCAAAAAATAAAACAAAAGTTTATTTGGTAAAAGGTGACCTTGCAAAAGAACAGGATTTAAAAAAAATTATAAAACTCTCAAAGTCAAAATTGAAATACTTTGATTGTTTAGTTAATAATGCTTCATTGTTTGAAAATGATAGTCTTAAAAATTTTTCTTCTAAAAGCTGGAACCAACATATTGATGTAAATTTGAAAGCACCCGCATATCTTACAAAAGAATTTTCAAAAAATGTTAAAGGTAAAAATAACAATATTATAAATATTATAGATCAAAGAGTTTTTAAGTTAACTCCCTTTTTCTTTTCTTACACTTTAAGTAAAACAGGGCTTTACACTCTTACAAAAACTAGTGCTATGGAATTAGCTCCAAACATAAGAGTTAATGGAATTGCACCTGGACCAACTATTAAAAATAAAAGACAAACTGACATGCATTTTAAAAAGCAGTACTTAGCAACCCCTTTAAAACAGCAGGTAAATGTAAAAGACATATGTTCTGCTGTTGACTTTTTTATCAAAAACAGTTCAATTACAGGTCAAGTAATAGCAATAGATAGTGGACAAAGTTTAAACTGGCAAACACCAGATGTAATCGGAAAAGAATGAAGAAAAATAATTTAAATATTGTCAAAATAGATAAAAATAAAAGTTTATTTAATTACGAAAAAAAAATTCTTATTAAAAAATTAACTCTAGATTTAAAGCTTGGTTATTATGATTTTGAAAAAGAAAAGACTCAGAAAGTAAAATTTAGTTTAGAGATTGATTATGAAGATAGAAAACCAACAAATGACAAAGATATTAAATCAATTGTTAATTATGGTCAGGTTGTAAAATTAATTACAAAACTTGCAAAAAAGAAGCATTATAATTTTTTAGAAACACTTGCCGAAGATGTTTTTGATGTATTATTTAAAGATAAACGAATTGGAAAAATTATGCTTCAAATTGAAAAATTAGAAATTATAAAAGAATGTGCCTCTGTTGGTATCCAAATTACCAAAAAAAGAAGTCATGAAAAGCTCTGAATTAGGCAAAGACGTAATTAGAAAAGAACTCCCATTAATTCCTAAAAGTCCTGGAGTTTATCGAATGCTTGATCATAAAGATGTGATTTTGTATGTAGGTAAAGCAAAAAACCTGCCCAATAGATTAAAAAGCTATGTAGCTGAAAAAAATCATATCATCAGAACAGCAAGGATGCTCTCTCAAACTTTTAAGTTAGAGATAACGACTACTGCCAATGAAAGTGAAGCACTTCTTTTAGAGGCTAATTTAATTAAAAAATATAAACCTAAATTCAATATATTACTTAAAGATGACAAATCTTTTCCCTTTGTTTTCATCAGTAATAAAGACCAATGGGCACAGGTTACAAAACATAGGGGCAAAAAAGATAAAGAAGGATTTTACTTTGGACCGTTTGCTTCAGCAGGAACTGCAAATTGGACCATTAAGATGCTTCAAAAAATATTTCAAATTCGAGTTTGTGATGATAGCACGTTCAAGAATAGAAAAAGACCCTGCATTCTTTATCAGATAAAAAGATGTTCTGGTCCTTGTGTCGATTATATTGATAAAGAAGATTATAAAAAATCAGTAGATCAAGCAATTCAGTTTGTATCGGGTAAATCAAGAGATATACAAAAAAATCTATCTAAACAAATGGAGGAAGCCAGCGAAAAGCTGGATTTTGAAAAAGCTTCTATTTTTAGAGATAGAATTAAATCCTTAAATATAATTCAATCATCACAAAGAATTAATGAAGCCAATCTAGTTGATGCTGATGTAATTGCTGCCTATAAAGAATCTGGCAAAACATGTGTTCAAGTATTTTTTTACAGGTCCAAACAAAATTGGGGTAACCAAGCTTATTTTCCAAAACATGATCCTGATCAGGACGTATCTGAAATAATGTCTTCCTTCTTGATGCAGTTTTATGAAAATAAAAATGTTCCAAAATTAATAATTATTAATACAGAAATTGAGGACAAGAAATTAATTGAAGAAACTTTAAGCAAAAAAGAAAGTAGCACAATCTCTATTAATGTAGCAAAAAAAGGTACTAAAGCTAAAGTTATCGCTATGGCAGAAAAAAATGCCAAAGAGTCACTTAATAGAAAAATTTATGAAACAAATAATAATAAAAATTTATTTGAAGGTGTAGCTAAAAAATTTGATCTTAAAAATAGCCTAAATTTAGTTGAGGTTTATGATAATAGCCATATCTCAGGAACCAATAGCGTAGGCGCTATGATTACTTTTGGAAATGAAGGATTTGTAAAAAAAAGATATAGAAAATTTGACATCAAGACAAAGGGTGCTGAACAAGATGATTTTGCAATGTTAAAAGAAGTTCTGACAAGAAGATTTAAGAGAGCAATGCTAGAGAAAGGAAATTATTTAACTCTTCCTGATTTAATATTAATTGATGGTGGTAAGGGTCAATATTCATCTGCCAAAGAAGTATTGGATGAATTTGGCTTACATGATCTTCCTATGATTGCTATTGCTAAGGGTAAATTAAGAAATAGTGGCGATGAAACTTTTTTCTATAAAGGAAATTCATTTAAATTTGATAAGAATGACCCTACCCTCTTCTTTATGCAGAGATTGCGTGATGAAGCGCATAGATTTGCTATCACCTCTCACAGAGCAAAAAGAGCAAAAGGAATTACAAAATCTTTATTAGATCAAATTGATGGTATTGGATCGATTAGAAAAAGAGCTCTATTGAACCATTTTGGCTCTGCTCGAGCAGTAGAATCTGCAAGTTTTGATGAGATTAAATTAGTTGAAGGTGTTGAGGAAAAAGTTGCAAAAAAGATATATAACTTTTTTCACGAATAATTATGCTTAAAAAAATTCCAAATATTTTAACAATTGGTAGGATAATAATTGTACCCTTTTTTGTTCTAGCATTTTATTTGCCAGGCTTTTATGGTGACTTAACTGCATGCGTATTGTTTGTAATTGCTTCATTTACTGATTTTTTAGATGGAATGTTGGCAAGAATGATGGGCGAAGAGTCTAAGTTAGGTGAATTACTTGATCCTATAGCAGATAAAATTATTGTTGCTACTGCACTTATATTGCTTGTTATGAGTGGAACCATTAAACATTATGAGGTTATTGCTGCAATTATAATACTTACAAGAGAAATACTAATTTCAGGCTTAAGAGAGTTTCTAGCTAGAGGGCAAATTAAATTACCAGTAACTAATTTAGCAAAATTAAAAACTTTTTTACAAATGGTTGCCATAGCTCTTTTACTGACAGGTGAAACTGGTAATAAAATTTTAAATTTTCAAGATTATAATGCTCAAACTATTGGTATAATCCTGCTTTGGCTTTCTGCATTTTTAACTCTGTATACTGGTTATGAGTATTTAATAAAAGGTATTGACCATGCAATGTCTGAGGATAATAAAAAGTAAATAATCTATTTTTTTCTAACTAAAGCTTGATAGCTTTCATTTAAATCAATTATAGTTTCACAAACTTTGAATTGATTATCAGCAATACATGATACGGGTGTTACTTCTGCAGCTGACCCAGTTAAAAAACAACCAACAAAATCTTTTAACTCTTCTGGTTTAATTTTTCTCTCATTAATTTTAATTTCTTTAGATTTTGCAATCTCAATAACAGTTCTTCTTGTTATTCCGTCTAAAAAACAATCTGGAATTGGAGTGTGTATCTCTCCGTTTTTATCTTTAAAAAAAATATTTGCTCCAGTTGCTTCTGCAACATTTCCTTCATGATCTAGCATTAAAGAATCTGTATAACCTTGCTGTTCTGCTTCATGTTTTGACAGGGTGTTGATCATATATAAGCCAGATGCTTTTGTGTCCCACGGTATTGTATTTGGTGCTGGCTTTCTCCAGTTTGAAATATTTAATTTAATTCCATTAACTTTTAATTTTGGATCAAAATAAGAACCCCAATCCCAGGTTGCTACAGCAACATGAATTTTTGTTTGCTGTGCAGAGATTGCCATCATTTCACTACCTCTCCAGGCCATTGGTCTTACATATCCATCTTTTATATTTTGAACTGAAATAATTTTATTACATGCATCATTTATTTCTGTTTCTGAATATGGCATTGTAATTCCCATTCTTTTAGCTGAATAAAAAAGTCTTGTAGTATGCTCTTCTAATTTGAATATTGATCCGTCATAAACTCTTTCTCCTTCAAATACACAGCTAGCATAATGTAATCCATGATTTAAAATGTGAATTTTTGCATCAGCCCAATCAACAAGCTCGTTATTATACCAGATTTTACCAGATCTTTTATCGTAGGGTATCATGTATGAAATAATTTAAATTTTTTCCTAAAATTATCTTTGTATCTATAATATGTCAATATAACTTACCCATAATGAAAGAACTTTTATATTTAAAAGACACTCAGTTAAAGCAATTGATTGAAAAGTTATTTACAAGTTATCGTGAATCTTTTTCAGATGCCAAGAAAACCTTAGATAAATACTCTATAGGTATAGCTCACCACAAAGTTTTACATCTATTATCAATGTATAAGGGGATTACAATTTCTGACCTATTAAAAAAGCTAAAAGTTACTAAGCAGAGTTTAAATAGAGTTTTAAAAGATTTAATTAAACTTGATGTTATTTTTTTTGAAAAAGATCAACAAGACACAAGAGTAAAACACATTTTTTTAAATGAAAAAGGAGAAAAAATTTTTGATGAGATATTTTTGACGCAAAAAAAAAGAATTTATAACGCTCTTTTAAATTCAAGCTCTGATCAAGTCCTAAACTTTGATAATGTTTTAAAGAAAATAATTAATGAATGATTTTGCAGCCCATATTTTAATTGTAGATGATGATGAGGGAATTAGATCTCTAATTAAACAATATTTAAATGAAAATAACTTTCTAGTTACTACATCGGATAGTGCAGAAAACGCTGAAGAAAAAATTTCAATAATTAAATTTGATTTGATTGTTTTAGATGTAATGATGACAGGCAAAAGTGGCCTTGATTTTATCAAGCAAAATAAATCTAAGATTGATACCCCTATAATTTTATTAACAGCTAAAGGAGAAGCAGAAAATAGAGTTGAAGGTCTAGAGATGGGTGCTGATGATTATTTGTCAAAACCTTTTGAACCAAAGGAACTTACTTTAAGAATAAAAAATATTTTAAATAAAACAAAAAGAAATGATGAAAAAAGAATTATAACCTTTGATAATATTAAAATTGATCTTAACAAACTTTTAATCATTAAAAATGATACTGAATATAAAATAAATAGTACTGAAAAAATTATATTAGAAAAAATGATTAACAATCCTGGCAAAACTTTTTCAAGAGAGGATATTGGCAAACTAACTGACCTTGATAAAGAAAGATCAATAGATGTAATAATTACAAGACTTAGAAAAAAAATAGAAATAGACTCAAAAAATCCAAAATACTTACAAACTTTAAGAGGTGCTGGTTATGTTTTATGGATTGAATAGTTTTGTAAAAAATTTACTCCCCAAAAGATTATTTTATAGAGCTTTATTAATCGTAGCAGTGCCAATAATTGTTCTTCAAGTAGTTATAACAATTGTTTTTTTTGATAGTCTTTGGATTAAAACAAATAAAGGTATGACAAGAGCATTGATCGGTGAGATGAAAACATTCATAGCAGCTTACGATAATAGAAAATATAATAATAACGACCTGTCAGGCTTATTCTCAATTTATTTAGATCTTAATGTTGAGTTTAAAAAAGATGATTCATTTAAAAAACCTCAAAAAGAAAGATGGTTTAGCCCAATAGATAGAACGCTGAGGAGAGAACTAAAATCTAATATGGGCTCTAAAAATTACTGGTTTGATACAACGAGTTACAAAGAGCTTATTCATATAAATATTAAACATAACGACGGTTACTTCGAATTTTTTATCCCAAAAGATAGGGTAGCAAGCTCATCTGCTAGAATATTTGCACTATGGATTACCTTACCAGCTCTACTAATGATAACTATAGCCATATTATTTCTGAAGAATCAAACAAGGCCAATTATAAACTTAGCTAAAGCTGCAGAAAAATTTGGTAAAGGGGAAAATATTGATGAGTACAGACCATCAGGAGCCTTAGAGATCAGACAAGCAGGTTTGGAATTTGATAAAATGAGAAAAAGAATAATGAGGCACCTAAATCAAAGGTCTGAAATGTTATCCGGTATAAGTCACGATTTAAGAACACCCTTAACAAGACTAAAACTTCAGCTTTCTTTTATGAAAGATAAAGATTTATCCGAAAAAATGTCTTTAGATATAGATGAAATGGAAAAAATGCTTAATGAATATCTACAGTTTACAAGTTCATCTTATTTAGAAAAAGATGAAACTTTTGATATTTCTGAATTAATCAAAATCACAATAGATAAATATAATAATGATAAAATAACTAAAGAAATAATTCCAAGAGTTTATATGAATGGAAGAAAGAATTTAATACAAAGATCTTTAAATAATTTAATTGATAATTCAATTAAATATGCTGAAAATATAAATTTTCATCTATCAAAAAAAGACAGTAACATAATAATTACTATTGATGATGATGGAGTTGGCATTCCTAAAGAAGAGTTAGAAAATGTTTTCAAACCATTTTATAAAGTAGATAAAAGTAGAGGGGATTCTAAATCTAGTGTTGGTCTTGGATTATCAATTACATCTGACATAATCAAATCTCATGGAGGAAATATTTTATTAGAAAAATCTCCTTTAAACGGTCTTAGAGTTAAGATTTTTTTACCTTTGTAGATTTTTTATTTGGACTTTTTTTTTCAAATTTGTTGATTTTTTTTTCTAAATTTTCAACTCTTTTAATTAATATATCCGTTTCTTCTTTGCTAGTTAATTTCATTTTAAAAATGATTTCATCTCTTTTAGATCTTAAAACATTTATGATTTCAGAGCTTAAATCTTTATAAGAAATTAGCCCTTGCTCAAATAGCTTTGTTAATTTATCAATTACAAATTTTGATTTTGTCATATATTCGTTTATAAAATTAATATACTTTATACGTAGTTTTTTAAAAATGTTTACTAATAATTTTGACCCAGTTGCGTTTCAAATATTTTCATTAGAAATCAGATGGTATTCTTTGGCTTATATTATCGGTATTGCACTTGGTTGGCTGTATTGTAAAAAAAAATTAATAAAAGACTCTCATATTCTTCAGCTATTTGATGACTTCATAACCTATCTTATTATAGGTATGATTTTGGGGGGTCGGCTTGGATATACTTTATTTTATAATCTAAAATATTATTTAGATAACCCTATTGAAATATTAATGGTTTGGAATGGCGGAATGTCATTTCATGGTGCTTTAATTGGAATTATAATTGCATCAATATTGTTCTCAAAAAAACATAATACAAATTCATTTATATTTTTAGACTTAGTTGCCTTATCTGCTCCAATTGGGATTTTTTTCGGTAGAATTGCCAATTTCATAAACTCAGAGCTTTATGGGAGAGCCACAGACCTCCCTTGGTCAGTTCAATTTGTTCTAATAGATAATATCAAAAGACACCCCTCTCAATTATATGAGGCTTTTTTTGAGGGGATAATTCTTTTCTTTGTACTTGGGTATTTTTTTAAAAAAGATTATTTAAGAGTACCTGGAAAAATCTCTGCTTTATTCCTAATCTTTTATTCTCTATTTAGATTTTTTATAGAATATTTTAGATCTCCAGATCCACAAATCGGCTACTTAGTTTTAAATCTAACATTAGGCCAATTGATAAGTATTCTTTTTTTCATGACTGGGGCTTATCTTTTATCCTTAAAAAAATGAAAATTAAGGATAATGACTCGTTTACTCTAGATAAGTTTATAGAGGAATCTCTTTATAACAAAACATCTGGATACTACATGAAAAAAGATCCCTTTGGAAAAAAGGGTGATTTCATAACTTCACCCAACATATCTGTATTATTTTCAGAAATGATTGCAATTTGGGTAATTTCATTTTGGCAAAATCTAGGTTGCCCTGAAAAGTTTAATTTAATTGAGTTAGGTGCTGGTAATGGTGAAATGATGAAAGTTTTAGTCAATACCTTTGATAAATTTCCGATATTTAAAAATTCTTGTCGTATTAAGATTTTAGAAAGAAGCAAATTACTTAAAAAAAAACAGAAGGTTAATATTAATAAAAAAAATATTAAGTGGTTAAATGATTTAAGCGAATTAGATAATTTACCATGTATCTTTTTAGCAAACGAATTTTTTGACGCTTTGCCTATTAAGCAATTTATAAAGAAAGAAAGAAAATGGTTTGAAAGATATGTTAGATTTTTTAATAATAAATTTGAATATTTCGATGTTCCTTTTGATATGGAAAAATTTGAAAATAAAATTAAATTTAATATTGCAAAACAGCAGAACTTTATTGAGTATTCACCTCAATCAACTGAATACTTAAAAATTATTAACAATAAGATTAAACGTAATAATGGTGGAATTTTAATAATAGATTATGCGTATATTGATAAAAAAATGAAAAATACCCTGCAAGCTATATCGAAACATAAATATTGTGATGTGCTAGAGGGATTTGGTGATTCTGATATTACTTATAATTTAAGTTTCAATTTGATAAATAGAATAGTTAAAGAATTAAGCTCACTTACCTCAATGAATACTACTCAAGGTGAGTTTTTAACAAAACTTGGTATTCTTGAAAGAGCAGAAATATTGTCCAAGAAAATGTTATTTAGTGAAAAAGCTGATATTTATTTTAGAATAAAAAGGCTTATAGATAAAAATCAAATGGGTGAATTGTTTAAAGTAATGCTAATTACAACAGATAAAAATAAATTTAAATTGGGGTTTTAAACTGATTAAGTCAAAGAAACTCAACAAATTTAAAAACTTACAGCATGCATTCTTTAATAGAAGGGGTGGAAAATCTCTAGGTATTTTTAAGAGTTTAAATTGTGGTCTTGGATCTTCAGATAATAAAAAAAATGTTTTAAAAAATCTTCAAATCGTTCAAAAGAAAATTAAAACTAAACTTAAAAAAATTATCTTACTTAAGCAAATTCACAGTAATAAATTTCATTTTATAGATAAAAATCTAAAACTTAAAAATTATAATTTTGAGGGAGATGCGCTAATCACAAATAAAAAGGAATTTCCTATAGCTATATTGACTGCTGATTGTGCCCCAATACTAATTTATGATGAGAAAGAAAAGATGATTGCAGCAATTCATGCTGGCTGGAAAGGTGCTTTCAAAGGGATAATTAAAAAAACGTTAAATTTTATGATAAAAAAAGGCTGTGCTTCTAAAAATATTACTGCTGTTATTGGGCCATGTATTTCAGTAAA
The DNA here is from genome assembly GCF_059512485.2 of Candidatus Pelagibacter sp. uisw_138. Classification (NCBI taxonomy): domain Bacteria; kingdom Pseudomonadati; phylum Pseudomonadota; class Alphaproteobacteria; order Candidatus Pelagibacterales; family Candidatus Pelagibacteraceae; genus Candidatus Pelagibacter; species Candidatus Pelagibacter sp. uisw_138. Next base: position 1,077,821 of record NZ_CM183453.2, read on the forward strand.
AAATTATGAGGTAAAAAAAGATTTTATTAAAAAACTCATCAAAAAAGATAGGAAAAATAAAAAACTTTTTAAAAAAATTCAAAATAAAGATTTCTTTAATTTAAAAAAATACATCCATTCTCAATTAAAGGCCTTAAATATAAAGAAAATTGATATAATTAATAAGGATACATTTAATCCTAAAAATAGTTTTTTTAGTGCAAGAAGATCTATTAGCCGCAATGAGAATGATTATGGTAGAAATATTTCTGTAATTATGATTAATTCATAATATCTCATGAAATTATTAACTGGAAACAGCAATAAACCTCTAAGCAAAAATATTGCAAAATATTTAAAAACTAAGCTTGTGAACTCAAGTATAAAAAAGTTTTCTGATGGAGAAATTTATATAGAAATTAATGAAAACATTAGAGGTAATAGTATTTTTATAATTCAGTCTATTTCATCACCTGCAAATGACAACTTAATGGAATTACTACTTTGCATTGATGCTTTAAAAAGATCTTCGGCAAAAAATATTACTGCTGTCATTCCTTATTTTGGATATGCACGACAAGATCGAAAAGTAGTACCTCGAACCTCTATTTCTGCAAAACTTGTTTCTAATTTAATTACCAAAGCAGGTGCTGATAGAGTTGTTACTGTAGACCTTCATGCAGGACAAATTCAGGGCTTTTTTGACATTCCTGTAGACAACTTATTTACTACACCAATTTTTGCAAGACATGCTAAAAAAAATATCAAAAGTAAAAATATTATTTGTGTTGCACCAGATGTTGGTGGAACTGAAAGAGCGAGAGCACTTGGTAAAATTTTAAATGTAGAACTTGCTATTGTGGACAAGAGAAGACCTAAACCAGGTCAATCCAAAGTTATGAATGTTATAGGAGATGTTAAGGGGAAAACTTGCATTATAGTTGATGACATAATTGACTCAGGTGGAACTATAGTAAACGCTGCGAAAGCTTTAAAGGATAGAGGTGCTAAAGAAGTTTACGCTTATATTACTCACGGGGTTTTAAGTGGAGAGGCAGTAGATAAAATTAAAAAATCTGTCATTAAAAAATTAGTAGTAACAGACACAATTGATAATCAAGATAAAATTAAAAATGTTAAAAATATAGAAGTTTTGCCTATTTCAGCCCTTATGGGTGAGGCAATTAAAAGGATCTCTAACTCAACATCTGTATCTGATTTATTTAAATAATTATCTTGAGTTATTAAGAAACTTGGGCTAAAAGCCATCTTTTTATGAATTCACTTGACGCAAATACTAGAAACACTAAGTCAAAAGGAGATGTTCGCTCTCTTAGATTGGCTGGAGACATCCCTGGCATAATTTATGGGGGACCAGAAGAAAATCAAAAAGTTACCGTATTAAAAAAAACATTAAAATCTCTAATACAAAAAGGAAGTTTCTTATCAAATATAATAACTCTTAATTTAGATGGTAAGCCTCAAAATGTTTTACCAAGAGAAATTACTTATAATGTAATATCAGATGAGCCAACTCATATTGATTTTCTTAGAGTTGTCCCAGGTGTAAAAATTAGAATAGAAGTACCTGTAGAATTTATTAACCATGAAACTTCACCAGGTTTAAAAAGAGGTGGAGTACTAAACATTGTTAGAAGAGAAATAGAATTAAAATGCCCAAGTGAAAAAATACCATCTGCAATAACTATTGATTTAGATGGAGTAGATATTGGGGAAAGTTTCAAAATATCTTCAGTTAAACTAGAAGAAGGTGTTACACCAACTATTATTGGAAGAGATTTTGTAATTGCAACATTGGCAGCACCTACAGTTATGAAAGAGCCAGAAAAACCAGCTGAAGCTGAAGAGACAACAGCAGCAACAGAAGATGGTAAAGAAGCAGCACCAGCAGCTGAAGGTGATAAAAAAGACGGTGATGAAAAAAAAGCCACAGAAGAAAAAAAATAATCAACTTATTATTGTGAAGACTCCTAGATACGATTTAAAAAAAATATGCTTTTATTTGTAGGCTTAGGAAATCCAACACCCGATAGCGAAAACAATAGACACAATATTGGTTTCAAGTTAATTGATGCTCTTAATCAAAAATTTGGTCTGTCTAAACAAAAACCAAAATTTAAAGGATTGTTAACCACAGGTAATATTGAAGATAAGAAGGTTTATGCAATAAAACCTTTAACCTTTATGAATAACTCTGGAATTTGTATAAGGGAATTAATTGAATACTTCAAAATTGATGCTGAAGATGTGATTGTCTTCCATGATGACCTTGACCTTGAGTTTGGAAAAGTAAAAGCAAAATTTGCAGGATCTAGTGCGGGACATAATGGTATCGAGTCTATTGATAAATTTATTGGTAAAGATTATTCAAGAGTAAGAATAGGAATTGGAAGACCCAAAACTAAGGCTGATGTTTCAGACCATGTATTAAAAGATTTTGATGAAGATGAAATGATACAACTAGAAAAAATTACTAAAAATATTATTGATTCAATGACTATATTAATTGATAAAAAATTAGATTTATTCTCAAGCACTGTAAATAACAAGTAATGAGTTTTAAGTGTGGAATTGTTGGCTTACCTAATGTTGGTAAATCTACATTATTTAATGCACTTACAAATTCTAGCAAGGCACAAGCTGCAAATTTCCCTTTTTGTACGATAGAGCCAAATGTTGGTGTAGTGCCTGTACCAGATGAAAGACTAGATAAATTAGAAGAAATATCAAAATCAAAAAAAAAGATTTACACTACTATTGAGTTTGTAGATATAGCTGGGCTAGTAGAAGGTGCCTCTAAAGGTGAGGGCTTAGGTAATAAATTCTTATCCTATATAAGAGAAGTGGATGCAGTCATACATATGATCAGATGTTTTGACTCTGATGATATTCAGAATGTGAACCCAACTGTTGATCCAATTAGAGATTTGGAAATTATTGAAACAGAAATGATGTTGGCAGACCTTGAATCAATACAAAAAAGATTGGAAAAAAATAATAAGAAAAATGTAGATGAGGAACAATTAAAAATATTAGAAATTGCTTCTGACTGCATAAATAATTCTAAAGATATTCAAATACTTTATGAACAATTTGACAAAAAATTAATAAACCAAAGTGGTTTATTGTCTTTAAAACCTAAAATTTTTGTATGTAACGTTGATGAAGCAAGTGTTCAAAATGGAAATAAATACACACAAGCTTTTATTGATAAATTTGGTGTAAAAAATACCTTAACAGTTTCGGCTGATATTGAGAACCAAATAAATCAATTAGAAAATGAAGAAAAAGAAAATTATATGGAGATGATTGGATTAAAAAGAACTGGCTTAAATATGTTAATTCAAAAGGGTTATAATATTTTAGAGCTAGACACTTACTTTACATCTGGACCTGAAGAAACTAGAGCCTGGACTATTCAAAAAAATTGCACTGCACCAAAAGCAGCCGGTGAAATACATACTGATTTTGAAAAAGGTTTTATTAGAGCTGAAACAATTGCATACGAAGATTTCATAGCAAATCAAGGTTGGGTAAATTCTAAAACTAATGGAAAAATGAGACTCGAAGGGAAAGATTATATTGTCAAAGATGGTGATATATTAAACTTCAGATTCAATACGTGACCAAATTTTCTTCATACTAAAGTAAACTAGAATAGTTAAAATAATTAAATATAAAATAGCTTTAAAGCCCATTTTATGTCTACTTTCTAAATGAGGCTCAGCTGCCCACATTAAAAATGTTGTAACATCTTTTGCCATTTGTTCTTTTGATGCTGTAGTGCCATCACTATATTCCACCAAACCATCTGATAATGGTTCTGCCATTTTAATATTATTTCCATACATATACTTGTTATAGTAAACACCATCATCAAGTGTCACTCCACTTGGAGCATCCTCATAACCAAGTAACAATGAGTAAATATAATCTACACCTCCAGTTCTAGCTTTTGCTAGCACAGACATATCTGGTGGATAAGCTCCTCCATTTGCTGCTTGTGCTGCTTTAACATTTTCAAACGGCATTACAAATTTATCTGATAATTTTGCTGGTCTGATAAACATTTCACCATCATTATTGGGTCCATCACTAACCTCAAAACTTGCGGCTATTGCTTTAGCCTGCTCTTCAGTAAATTCTGGTCCACCTGGTTCAAATAAATTTCTATAACTTACATATTTCATTGAGTGGCACGACGCACAAACCTCAGTATAAACTTGATATCCTCTTTGAAGCGAACCCCTATCAAATTTACCTAAAAGACCTTTGAAACTCCAATCTGTTTTTAAAAAATCTACTTTTTCAGCTGCATTAACTTGGATTGCTCCAGTTAAAATAAAGGCTATTAAATAAGTTATTTTAAAAATATTTTTCACTGAATTAATTTAAACTTTCTTTTTTTTTAACAGCTGATGCCATTGGCATTCCTCCAAGTACTGGTTCTGTAATACTTAAAGGTAAAGGTATAGTTTTTTCTTTAAATCCTAATAACGGTAAGATTATTAAAAAATGAATAAAGTAGTAAGCTGTGGCGACCCTAGCAATCAATAAGTAAAGCCCTTCAGCTGGCATTGCACCCACGTAACCTAGAACTAATACATCCACTACTAGTATCCAATAAAATTGCTTGTAAAGAGGTCTGAATACTGCTGATCTAATTTTTGAAGTATCTAACCAAGGCAGTGCAGCTAAAATTAAAATTGCTGACAGCATTGCAACTACTCCCATTAATTTATCAGGAACAGACCTTAGGATTGCATAAAATGGTAATAGATACCACTCAGGAACTATATGGGCTGGTGTAACCATTGGGTTTGCTTCTATATAATTATCCGCATGCCCTAAAATATTTGGTGAATAAAAAACAAAAAATGCAAAAACAATCACAAACATTAATAATGCAAAGGCATCTTTGATCACAATATATGGATGGAATGGCACTGTATCCTTAGAAGGCTTTTTAACATCAATTCCTATTGGATTATTATTTCCAGGAATATGCAGTGCCCAAATATGAAGAACCACTAAGCCTAAGATTAAAAATGGTATCAAATAATGTAACGTGAAAAACCTTGTTAAAGTTGGGTTATCAACAGAATAACCTCCCCACAACCAATTTACTATTCCTTCACCCACTAAAGGTATAGCGCTAAAAAGATTTGTAATAACTGTTGCTCCCCAAAAACTCATCTGGCCCCATGGCAAAACATATCCCATAAATGCTGCCGCCATCATTAAAAGGTAAATTATAATTCCAATAATCCAAATTATTTCTCTTGGAGATTTATATGATCCATAAAACAAAGATCTAAATATATGAATATAGACTGCTAGGAAAAACATTGAAGCACCGTTTGCGTGAATATATCTTATTAACCAACCATAGTTTACGTCTCTCATGATATGTTCAACACTTTCAAAAGCCATGTCAGCATGAGCAATGTAGTGCATGGCTAAAGTTAAACCTGTAACGATTTGTGTAATTAAACAAAAAGTTAAAATTCCACCAAATGTCCACCAATAATTTAAATTCTTAGGTGTTGGATAATCAGTTAAATGACTAGCAAGTGATAAAAGTGGAAGCCTGTCATTAAACCATTTTCCAAATTTTGAATTGGGTACGTACTCGTGATCACTCATAATTATTTATTATCCAATTTTAATTGTGTTGCTATTAACAAATTCATATTTTGGAACTTCCATGTTTGTTGGAGCAGGACCTTTTCTAATTCTTCCAGATATATCGTAGTGCGAACCATGACAAGGGCAAAACCAACCATTATAATCTCCTTTATCATTTAAAGGGACACATCCTAAGTGTGTACAGACACCTAACATTACTAACCATTCTGGATCTTTCGCTCTATCTTCATCTTTTTGAGGGTCTTTTAAATCTTCCATCTTAACAGCTCTTGCTTCTGCTATTTCCTCGGGTGTTCTTCTTTTAATAAAAACTGGTTTTCCTCTCCAAAGTACAGTGATTGTTTTTCCAAGTTGAACTGAACTTACATCAACTTCTGTGCTAGCTAATGCTTTAACAGAGGCATCTGGGTTCATTTGATCGACTAAAGGCCAAACAACAGCCCCCACTCCAACAGCTCCTACAGCATAAGAGGCAGTAAATAAAAACTCTCTTCTTTCAGGTTTTTTTTCAGACATCTTTTATTTTTTGTATATTGTTATTTAATATATGATTTCATATAAGAAAAAAGTTTTTTTTCCACTGAAACAATGACACATAAAACATGAATTTGAGACCTAAAATAGCCTTATATGAACCTGATATTCCTCAAAATACAGCAGCTATTGTTAGAACATGTGCATGTCTGGGTGCTGATTTAGAAATAATTGAACCATGTGGTTTTTTATTCAGCGATAAAAGATTTAAAAGAGTTGTGATGGATTACATGGATGAAAAAATGATAAAATTTTATCAAAGTTCAGATGAGTTTTTTAAATCAAAAAAGAATGAGAGGGTAATATTGTTAACAACTAAATCATCAGACACTTATACTGCTTTCAAATTTGAGGGTAATGATACACTGCTATTTGGAAGAGAAAGCGCTGGTGTACCAGATCATGTTCATAATTCAATTAAGTATAGGTTAAAAATACCCATGATGGACAATAAAAGATCTTTAAATATAGCCTCTTCAGTTGCTATAATTCTTTCAGAAAATTTAAGACAAACTAACTTTAATAAATAATGGATAAAGAAATTAAAAAAAAACTTGCTTCTAATTGGTTTAAGTTGCTGCAGAACACAATTTGTAGCGATATTGAAAAACTAGAAGGTAAAAAATTAAAATTTAAATCTAAAACTTGGAATAGAAATGAAATTAAAGATGAAGGTGGTGGAGAGTTTAGAATTTTAAAAGATGGTAAAATTTTTGAAAAAGTTGGTGTAAACTTTTCAGAAGTGCATGGAAAATTTTCAAAAGAGATGAGTAAAAAAATTCCAGGTGCCTCTAAAAATCTAAATTTTTGGGCGTCAGGAATTTCTGTTGTAATGCATATGAAAAACCCTCATGTTCCAGCAATTCACTTTAATACAAGGTTTATCTATACAACGCATGGATGGTTTGGTGGTGGTATGGATGTAACACCTTGCATTCAAGATCTTAAGGAAAAAAGCTTTCTTCATGACGAATTAAAAAAAATGTGTGATCGACATGATAAAAAATTCTATAAAAAATATAAAAAGTGGTGTGATGAATATTTTTATTTACCACATAGGAAAGAAACAAGAGGAATTGGTGGTATTTTTTTTGATTACAAAAAAAATGATTGGGAGAAAGACTTTAAATTTGTAGCAGATCTTGGAGTTACCTTTCAAATGTTATTTAACTCTATAATACAATTGAAATACAAAAAGAAATGGACTGTAAAACAAAAGGAGATACAGTATATTAAAAGAGGTAGATATGCTGAGTTTAACTTACTATACGATAGAGGAACAAAATTTGGTTTACAAACAGGTGGTAATGTTGAAGGAATATTAATGTCTTTACCTCCAATAGCAAAATGGAATTAAAATGGAAAAAGAACCAATAACAACCGCCGGACTTGAAGTTTTAAAAGAAGAGCTAATTTTTTTAAAAGAGAAAAAACGTTCACAGATAGTAGCTGCAATATCTGAAGCAAGATCACATGGAGATTTGAAAGAGAATGCTGAATACCATGCTGCAAAAGAAGAACAATCACACAATGAAGGAAGAATAGTTCAGATCAATGATAATATTGCGAGAGCAAATGTAATTGACGTTACAAAAATGAGTAATAATGGAAAAGTCATCTTTGGCTCAACTGTAGATTTAGAAAATTTAGATACTGAAGAAAAAATTACCTATAAAATAGTTGGAAAAGATGAGGCTGACCTTCAAAAAAAACTAATATTTTTTCAATCACCAATAGGTAGAGGTTTAATTGGGAAAAACAAAAACGATTTAGTTGAAATTAAAACTCCTGCAGGTGTAAAAAACTTTGAAATTAAAGATGTAAAGTACGTTTAATTACTTACTATTTTTTGAACTTCTTTATCTGAAATTTTAAAATCATTACTAGTCCAGACCTCTTCTATTGCTTTTAACTTCTGTCCCAGCTCTCTACCCTCAGGAACTTGATATTTCTCTATCAAGGTACTAGCTTTAAATGGCATGACAGGCATTTCTTTTTTCTTAAAAATTTCAATTAATTTAATTAACTTATTGTCTACTTTTTTGGATTTAAAAATCTTAAAATAAAGAACATCTAATAATGCCTCTTTACCATTAAAATAAAAAACCTTATTCAAATTTTTTTCTGAAAAAGTTTGGTTAGTATTTTTTTTTAAATTAAACTTATTCAAAAATATAAGTCTTTTTTGATCTTTTTTAGATAAATTGAATTTATAAATAAAATAATCTACATTGTCAGTTCGATCAATAATCATTAAAGATAATAAAAAAATAAAATCTACTTCAAGAAAATTTTTTTTTGCAAAACTATTCATTTTGTTAAATAGAGAAATGTTTTTAATTTGTGGAAAAATAAGATTTATAATCTCTAAACAATCCTTATCCTTGGTTAACTTTAGAAAACCATCTGATTTTAATAATTTTTGAAATTCATCTATTAATCTTTCTGAAGAAATACTTGAAACACCACTTAGGTTTTTTTTAATTGCTTTAATAACTTTTGGGTCATGACTATGTTTGGAATACCTAAGAAAAAATCTAACATATCTTAACACTCTTAAATAATCTTCTTTAATTCTTGTTTCTACATTTCCAATGAAATTAATTTTTCCATTTTCTAAATCTTTCTTTCCATCAAATGGGTCAAATAAACTTCCTTCAATATCAGCATAAATAGAATTGATAGTAAAATCTCTTCTAGAAGCATCATCTTTCCAACTATCAGAAAACTCTACTTTTGCGTGTCGTCCATCTGTATCAACGTCTTTTCTTAATGATGTAATTTCAAATTTTATATCATTAATTAACGCTGTAATTGTTCCATGTTCTATTCCACTCTCGTAATATTTTATACCTTTTATAGTAAGAGCCTCACATACCTCTTTTGGATTTAAATTTACTGCTAAATCTATATCGTCATATCTTTCTTTGTTGATAATCTTTCTTACACATCCACCAACATAACGGATTTCACTATTGCTAGTGTATGAATGAATTGCTTCAAATATTTTTGAAACCTCTGTTTCTTTTTTAATATTTTTGAAGCCTAAATTTATGTGATTAAGGTTTTGAGATCTAAAAAAAATTTTATCTAATAAGTTATTCATATATGGCTGGCCCACAAGGATTCGAACCTCGGATCTCTGTACCAAAAACAGATGTGATACCACTTCACCATGGGCCAATATTAGTTGCATATATCACAAAAAAAAAAAATTATATAGTTTTTGATTCAATACACCAGTGGCTATTAAATTTTCGTTTATATTGACTGCAGGCTTTTTTGCACGCCTTTTTGGAATGAAAATAAGCCACTATTGAGGATCCTGATCCAGACATTCTAGCAAATAGAGCATCGGGTAAACCGATGAGGTAGGATTTAATTATTTTAAGTTCTGGATATTTATTTAAGGCAACCTTTTCAAGATCATTGTCTAAATTTTTTAAACATTTTGCTTCAAATAGTTTCTGTTTAGGAGGGTTGAATTGCGGTTTGGAGAATGAATTAACTTTAGAATAAATATATTTTGTAGAACATCCAAAGTTAGGTTTCACAACTAATATATGAAATTTAATTTTATTTTTATATTTTTTAATATCTCCATTAGATAAAAGAATAGCAGATGACGGCTTTATACCTAAGATAACATCTGATCCTATTTCATTACTTATTTTTCTTATCTCACTTTTTTTTAATTTAATTATTTTTTTTTCAATAAAAAAATTTAATAGACTGGCAGCATTCATGGACCCACCTCCCATTCCTGCTTTTTGGGGTATATTTTTTATAACTTTAATTTCAAATTTTTTATTATTTAAAAATTTTTTATTATCTAAAATTTTTAACAATTTTGAAATGGTATTAATTTTACTAATATTTTTAGAAAACTTTCCAAAAAATTTGATTTTATGCTGTTTTATTTTGCTTTCTGTTAGTGTGATTGAATCATGTAAATCAATAAAAGAAATTAAACTTTCAATATTATGAAGCTTTGATTTTTTTCCAGTAACGTTTAGTGCTAAATTTATCTTTGCATAAGACTTTATCTTAAAACTATTCATAATTTAGGAATTTTTTAATCCCTCTATTAATTTATTTTTAATAGTTTCTTTCATGGTATCTTCTGTTTCATCTAAATTTAAAACAGCTTGCCAAAAATATCTTGCTTGAATTTTTCTATCCAGCTGCCAAAGAATATCACCATAATGATCGTTAACTATTGGATCCTGAGGCATTAATTCAACCGCTCTTTTAAGAAAATTTTCTGCCTTCTCATATTCTTCAACCAAGTAATATGCCCAACCGATTGAGTCAATAATATATGGATCGTTGCTTCTTGCTGCATAAGCTTTTTCAAGCATCTTAAGAGCTGTTTCAATTTTATGTTCTCTTTCCAGCCATGAATAAGCTAAATAATTTAAAACATAAGCATCATCTGGGTTGGCTTCTAGAGATTTTAATAAATCTTTATCTGCTTTTATATAATCTCCAGATCTTTCATAACTTCCTCCACGCCTATATAATATTTCAGCGTATAAGTCGGAATTAACGTCCATTTTTAAAAGTATTTGATCGTAAAAACTTATCGCTTCAATATATCTTTTTGCATTTTTATGCATATTTGCAATATCAAATAAAAATTTTTTATTTGGGTTTTTAATTTCTTTAAATTTTTCATTGATAAAATTTAGAGATGTTTCTTGATCAGACTTTTTTAAAATAATTTGAGACTCTTTTTTTAACTTAAACCAATAATAAAATTCATGCTTTTTATCAAATACTTTGAGAGTTTTTAATGTATTGGAATAATCGTCATTCAAATAATAATTTTCAGCTAATAGAGACAAATTGAAAATAAATTTAGGATTTAAATAGTTTGCTATGTTTAAGTAAAAATTTGATTTCTCATAATCATTCTGAGATGAATAGAGATTTGCTGTTAGAAAAAATAGCTCACTAACGATGTCATTCGAATTAGTGCATAAGAAAATATCTTGAAAATTACCTAAGTTTTTATCTTCTATCCATTTTTTACCTTGAGAAATTAACACTGATGAATTTAAATAATCAAAATTATTAGTAACTTTTTTTGCCTTATCATAATTATCATTCTCGATTAAATGACTGATCAAAAAAAATGTATATCTTGAATAATCAGCATCGTTTTGTGAATTAATTAATGTATTAAAATATCTCTCAGTATCTTTATCATTTAAATAACATCGTTGAAAAACTTCGTTAATAAATGAAAAATTTCCAAACGTATTTTTTTGCTTCATTAATTTTTTTTCTTCAAAAACTGATAAATATTGTTTGAAGGTTTCTGCAATGATTAGGGAAAGCCTATCATTGTTAATAAATTCATATGATCTATCAATATAAACTTTACTTTTTTTAAAGTTTTTTTTCTTTAAACTATCAACTGCCAGTAACAGATTAGCCTGAAAAAAGTCAGAGTTGTTTTTTGTTGAGTTCTGTTTAACTTGATTAATTGCTTTCTTAACTTTGCCATCAAGCACTAAAGAAAATACATACCTCTCAAGATAGGCATCATGCTGTTTTATTAATATTTTTGATGAATTAAAAAATTTTAAAGCTTCCGTATTATCTAGATTTTCATAAGCTACAATTCCTGAAAAATAATTAGACAAATACCTCGCATTAAAATCGTTTAAACTGGTATTTTTTGAGTATAATGGACTTTGATAAAGTAATAATATTAAAAATAATTTAAAAAACTTTACCAACATTTGACCATTCTATGTCTAAAAAAGTAATAAATCAAAAAACGAATTTTGACTCTGAGTTTTTAAACTCTACTGGATCTGACTTTATTTTTGATGAAAACCCAATCAATAGACTAAAAAATACTAGTAATGATTTAAAAAAAGATATGAATATTCAAAAAATAGATAAAGTTAAAGATCTTGAGGATCTTAAAGAACAAATAAACTCAATTAGTGATTGTAACTTAAAGAATAATTCAAAAAAGATGGTTTTAGGAGATGGAAATATTAATAGCCCAATAATGATAATTGGTGAAGCCCCAGGTGTTGAAGAAGATAATTCCGGATTAACTTTTATGGGTGAGGTAGGAGATCTCTTAAAAAAAATGCTAATTGCAATAAATATTGAAAAACAAAATATTTATACAACATATGCTGTAAACTTTAGGCCCCCTGAAGATCGAAAGCCAAACTCTACAGAAATTAAAAGATATTCTCAATTTTTACAAAAACATATTTCAATAATAAATCCTAAAATAATAATTCTTATGGGTAGTACTGCTATGGAATCTTTAACAGGTTTAAATAATAAAATTTCTATTGAGAGAGGAAAATGGAAGGAAGTAATTGTCAAGAATACAAGTTACAACGTTATCATAACTTTTAACCCCTCTTATCTTTTAAGAGCTCCTGAAAATAAAAAACATTCATGGGATGACTTAAAAAAGATTAAACAAAAAATCTTAGAACTAATACTATCCATTTAATGAAAATCTTAGCAGGTGTTGATGAGGTTGGTAGAGGAAGCTTAATTGGACCCGTTTATGCGGCAGCTGTCATATTAAATATTTCTATTGATAAAAGATTATTAAAGGATTCAAAAACTCTAACAAAAGACAAGAGAGAGGAGCTTGAAAAATATATCAAAAAAAATTCTATATGGGCTATAGGTCAGGCGTCGACTAAAGAAATTGAAAAAATTAATATATTGCATGCAAGTTTACTTGCAATGAAAAGAGCTATTCTTAAGTTAAAAACAAAACCTTCACTTGTTTTAATTGATGGCAACAAACTGCCTGACCTAAAAAACTATAAATTAGAATATATAATTAAAGGAGATCAAAAAATTCCAAGCATTTCTGCTGCATCAATTATTGCAAAAGTCAGTAGAGATAAATTTATTACAAAACTTTCAAAAGAATTTAATAATTATGGATGGGATACAAACTCTGGTTATGGAACCAAAGAACATTTAAAAGCTATTAAGAAATTTGGTATTACCAAATATCACCGCAAAACATTTTCACCTATTAGTGATCTTCTATAAATCCTAATAATAACAACACAAGATCTGGTTGTTTAAGAAATAATAAACACAAATTGAATCCATTTAATTCAATCACAGGTTGACCGTAGAATCCATTTGAAGTTTAATTGTTTTATAGAAAATGGAAAACAATTATAAAAATAAGATTATTAATGGTGACAGTCTCGAGGAATTAAAAAAAATTCCAAGCGAAACCTTTGATCTTGTTTTTGCTGATCCACCATACAATTTACAATTAAAAAATTCCCTTACAAGACCAGACAGAAGCAAAGTCAGTGCTGTTAATGATAAATGGGATCAGTTTGAAAGCTTTAAAAAATATGACGACTTTACAGTTGCTTGGCTTTCAGAATGTAGAAGAATATTAAAAAAAGATGGAGCCATCTGGGTCATAGGAAGTTATCATAATATTTTTAGAGTGGGCACTGCAATACAGAATTTAGGTTTTTGGATTTTAAACGATGTTATCTGGAATAAGAATAACCCAATGCCTAATTTCAGAGGAACAAGATTTACGAACGCTCATGAAACTTTAATTTGGGCTTCTAAAAGCGAAAAGTCAAAATATACTTTCAACTATCAATCTTTGAAATGTTTAAATGATGATCTTCAAATGAGATCTGATTGGAATTTACCTATTTGTAATGGAGCGGAGCGACTTAAGAAAGATGGGAAAAAAGTTCACTCTACTCAAAAACCAGAATCTTTATTACATAGAGTTTTATTAGCATCATCAAATAAGGACGATTTAATTCTAGATCCATTCTTAGGATCTGGAACAACTGCAACTGTTGCAAAAAAATTAGGTAGAAAATATTACGGTATAGAAAAAGAGAAGATCTATTTTAAAGCAGCAGAAGAAAGGTTAAAAAATACAAAACCTTTGGAAGATAATTTCTTAGACACTCTAAAAAATAATAGATCCAAGCCTAGAATACCTTTTGGATCTTTGGTAGAGCTTGGAATAATAAAGCCTGGAACAAGTATCTTTGATCAAAAGAAAAAGATAGTTGCTAAGATTATGGCAGATGGAAGTATCAAGCATAATCAAGCTGAAGGATCGATTCATAAAGTTGCAGCAACAATACTTGGCTCTGAAAGCTGTAATGGATGGACTTATTGGCATTGCACAGTGAATGGTGTTTCTGTGCCAATTGATAATTTAAGACAAAGATTAATTTCTAAAAATTAGTCTTTATAAATTTTACCAAGATAGCTGTTAATAAATTTTTTATTTTTTACTAATTTTTGTATTATTAAGTTTCTAATCCAAATTGTTAAAGGGTTAGATAAATGAAAAGCAAAATAATTGAGTTTTGATTTCATATCAATCATCTTTACCCTTTTAACTCTTTCAGAGTTAAATTGAGTCTTTTCATTTTCTAAATTTTTATACAGTTCATGTGCAACCTCTATTGATTGAGATGCACCTTGCGCAAAGGTTGGAGGTAAAGCAAAAAAAGCATCACCAATAATAAAAGTATTTTGATTTTTTAGTTCAAACACCTCGGAACTCACAAATATAGGGAAGCATTTAATACCTTTTAGATTTTTAATTATTTCAGGAGCTACTTGCTTTGATATTTCAGATATAATAGACGCAGTAAAATCTTTGCTCTCAAATAAAGAATAGTCAGATAACTCTTTAGTGTTAAGCTTTTTTCTAAGAATGCTAATGAAATTAAGCTGTCTTTTGCTATTAATTGGATAAAGAACTGAATGTAAATTAGATCCTAAAAATAAAGATATATTCTCTGGGTTAATTCCCTTAATAGCATCCTGATCTATTGTTGCTCTTAAAGCAATAGAGTTAAAATACTTTGGTTTAATTTCTTTATTAGCAATTAATGATTTTGTTTTTGAAAAAATTCCATCAGAAATAATCAAGTAATCCCATTTTACTGATGAACTATCCTCAAAAAATACCTCTTTGCTTTCAGCTTCTTCATTAATTTTTATAACTTTTTTATTATAATTGATAATATTTTCATGAAGCCCATCTTTTAAGAAATTAATTAAAGTAGAGCGCTGCAAGGTAGTATATTTTGTATCAGTACTATTAAACATGGATATATCTAAATCACATATTTTCTTATTATTTTTTAAAGAATAGAAGTCTAATTTATGGGGGTGAAATTTATCTTCTACCCTAATTTTTTGAAAATTTATTTGATTTAATAGTTTAATGCTATTCACTGAAAGTTGAATTCCATATCCTTTCTCTAAGTTAACAGAGCTATTTTTCTCATAAATTGTAATTTTATAATTTGAGTTTTGGCTTAAAAGATTTGCAATATACAGACCTGAAATACCCGCCCCTATTATTGCTATATTTTTCATTAATTTTTTTTTAAATGATTAAAAATTTTTTTAGTAAATGTTGGCAAAGTATAATCATCAAGCTTAGAGCTATCAATCCAAGAAGAGTTAGAAATTGCACCTTTTAACTTGGAAAACTTGATTATTATATTCATATTCATATTTGATATCTTAAAGTTTAAAGCTTTTGCTAAATTATCAGGTTTGGATATTTGCTTCATAGGAAATATTTGTAAATTTTTTAAAAAATTAAATTTAGTATTTTTTATTAACAAAAATTGATTATTCTTTTTATAAACTTCTAATAAATAAAATCTATCAATCTTCTTTTTTCTTTCTTTTATTATTTCAAAATCTTGTTTTTTAAAAGATGTACAATTTTTAGTTAAAGGACATTGGTGACATAAGGGGTTTTTAGGTCGACAAATTAATGCACCTAACTCCATTAAAGCTTGCGCATAATCACTTGCCCTAATTGAGCTACCTAATATTTTTTTGCTCTTAACAAGGTTATCTTTTGTAATTTCTTTAGGTAATTTTAAATTTAACAATCTTTTAATTACTCTTTCAATATTTCCATCTAAGGGAATAAATGGCTTGTTAAAGGCAATTGCCATTATTGCATTAGAAGTATAGTCACCTATTCCAGGTAATAATTTTAATTCTTCAATTGTGCTTGGTAACCTTCTATTAAAATTTTTTTCTAATATTTGCCCAGTCTTTTTTAAATTTCTTACTCTTGAATAATAACCAAGGCCCTCCCAATACTTTAAAAGCTTATGTTCCTTAATTTTTGATAGAGACTTAATGTCAGGAATATCTTTTATAAAATTATTGAAATATGGAATAACAGTAGCAACCTGTGTTTGCTGCAACATAAATTCACTTACTAACGTGTAATATTCTCGCTTAACTTGTGATAGTTTTTTTCTCCATGGGAGTGATCTTTTATTATTATCGTACCAATAAAGAATTTTTTTTGTTAGTATGGATTTAGTCATATGCAATTTAAAAATAATATTAAGCAGAGGTTCAAAACTATTCAAGGCTTAAGGTCTTTTAAAGACACTTTGCCAAAAAATATTAAAAAAATAATCAAAGAAAAGGGTCATATATTTTCTGAAACACTTAATAACTGGAAGTACATAGTTGGAGATGATCTTTTTCAAATATGTTATCCGAAATCCTTTAAAAATTCGAATAAATTTGGAGTAAGCACTCTTCAAATAATGGTGAAGAGAGGGCACGAAATTGATTTAGAATATTCAAAAAAAATAATAATGGATAAAATGAATAGTTTCTTTGGCTATGCCGTTGTTGAAAAATTGAAATTTATAAGTTTTGATGATTTTCAAACAAAATTCAAAAAATTAGATGCTAATGAAAACCATGTGACAAATATTAAATATGCAGATAGAATAAATAGTATTAAAAATGACAAAATTAAAAAATCATTACTTGAATTAACAAAACTATTTAAACAACGATGAAAAAATTAACCTCAGCATTATTTATAATATTTATAATCTTCTCCGCTAAAGTGTTTGCTGCAGATAATGAAATAATTAAAAGAATTACCGAGGGTGAAGAAAGTGCCAGAATAACAATAATTGCTTACGAGTCATTGACTTGTGGTCACTGTGCAAATTTTCATAAAGATGTTTATCCAGAACTAAAAAAAGACTTCATTGATAAAGGGTTGGTAAGAATTGAATTTAGACATTTTCCATTAGATTTAGCTGCATTTAATGCATCAAAAATTGCACAATGTAATAACGATGGCAGTTCAAGTATTATGAATACTTTATACTCTGGCCAAAAAAAATGGGCCAGAGGAAAAACACCAGAAGAAGCAACAAGTTATTTGAAAAAATTCTTAGAAGGTGAAAATGTGAATGTAAATTTTGAAAAATGCCTGAGCGATAAAGCTATAGAAGATTACGTTTTAAATGATCGAATCGATGGGGTAAAAAAATTTGAAGTTAATGCTACTCCTACGATAATAATTGATGACAAAAAGTTTGATAAAGCCCTAAATTATAAGAATTTAAAAAAATATCTGGAAAAACTGATATAAGTTAGTCCATGGAGTTTAAAAAAATCCAATTAAATGGATTTAAATCATTTGCTGAAAAAACAAATTTTCTAATAGAGCATGGCTTAACTGGCATCGTTGGTCCTAACGGTTGTGGGAAATCTAATATTGTAGAATCCTTAAGATGGGTTATGGGTGAAACCTCAGCTAAGAGTATGCGTGGTTCAGGTATGGAAGATGTTATTTTTAATGGTACATCTAATAAGTCTTCTAAAAATATAGCAGAAGTTTCAATAAGTGTAGATAATGCAAGTCATGATGGTCCAATGCAATATAAAGATTTAGATCATATAGAGGTTAGAAGAAAGATTGAAAAAGATAAAGGTTCAAAATTTTACATAAACGACAAAGAAGTTAGAGCTAGGGATGCTCAAATGTTTTTCGCAGATTTATCTACAGGCGCTCATTCACCATCAATGATTAGTCAGGGACGTATTGGAGCCTTAGTTACTGCTAAGCCTACAGACAGACGTGCAATTTTAGAAGAGGCAGCTAATATTTCAGGATTACATGTTAGAAGACATGAGGCTGAACTTAGGTTGAACGCAGCAGAAGTAAACTTGAAAAGAGCTGATGAATTAAGAAGACAACAAGAAAAACAACTAGCAAACCTTCAGAAACAAGCTGAGGAAGCCACAAAATATAAACTTATATCTGAAGAAATAAAAAAAATTGAAGCAGGTTTATATTATCTAAAATTATTAGACATTGATAATGAAATTAGAATAGAAAATGAAATTAACAATGAAGCTGAGGGAGAAGTAAGCAACTTTAATCAACAGATCAATCAATTTGAAAGTTTAATTAAAACTGAAACAGATAAAGTTTCTCCATTAAGAGAAAAGAATATTGAAAACCTATCAAGAATTCAACGATTGAACTTAGAATTACAAAGTCTAGATGAGGAAAATGTAAGAACACAAGATGAGATAGAAAATTTTAAAAAATCACTAAAAACAATTGAAGAAGATATTGATAGAGAAAAAGGCATTGTAATAGATGCAAACTCAAATGAAAAAAGATTAAAAGAAGAAAAAAGTGAATTAATAGAAATAGACTCTAAATATTTTGAAACAGAAAAATTATCAAACGAAGACCTTGAGAAGGCAAAAAACCAACTCAATGAAGAGCAAAAAGCTGTCGATGAAATTATTGAAATATTTGCTAATGGCAACATAAATATCAGTATTGACCCAATTAAAGACGTCATTAATACAATCGAAAAAATTAAAGAATTAATAGACAGTAATGAAGCTAACCAGGCTCTTACATTGCTGGATAGAACCAAAATGGAATTAAATAATTTCTTAAATAATTTAGCTAATGACGAAAGTAAAAGTAAATTAACTGATATTGATGAAAAAAATAGCAATATAAAATTACTTCAAGAAAAATATGCAGATAGTTTTAGTAAAAACCAATCAATTAAAAAAGAGTCTATAAAAAGAAATGAAAGAATCAAAGCTATAGAATCAGAAGTTGAAAGTTGGAAAAACTTACTTTCAAACTCACAAAAAATGGTAACAGAATTAACTGAAAGAAAAAATAAATTATTATCACAATTAAATGAACGTGACCAACAACCCAAGGCTCAAGCAGAAAAAAAAGGTCAAGCTACAGAGGGTCTGAGAATTTCACAAAATGAAAAAATTGAGAATGAAAAAATTATAGAAGAAACAGATAAAAAGATAAACTCTTTAAGACTTGAGTTAAATGACGTTCAAGAAAGATCTATTCAAATAAGAGAAAGAAAAGCAAGCTCAGGAGCTACTGTTGAAGGTTTAAAAAAACGTAAAGAAGATCTGTTAGAAAGGGTTAGCTCTGAACTTAATCTTGAAGAAAATGATATTCTAGAAAATTCTAATTTAAATGGTGTTGTAGAGTTACCCAATTCTGTTGATCAAGAAGAAGCTCTTGATGAAAAAAAAAGAGAAAGAGAAAAATTGGGATCAGTCAACCTTAGAGCAGATGAAGAAACCAGCAAATATGAAATTGAAATTAAAAAAATGGAGCAAGATAGAGAAGATCTTGTGTCTGCTATTATAAAATTAAAAGAAAGTATTAATGAATTAAATCAAAAAGGAAGAGAAAGATTGTTAGAAGCTTTTGAAAAAGTTAATAGAAAATTTAATGAAGTTTATACAAAACTATTTAATGGTGGAAATGCAAAGCTAGAATTAGTGGACTCTGATGACCCACTTGAAGCTGGTTTAGAAATGTTGGTAAGTCCTCCTGGTAAAAGACTTCAGTCTATAACCTTATTATCTGGTGGTGAACAAGCTTTAACAGCCTTGTCTCTTATTTTTGCTGTGTTCCTTACTAATCCATCCCCAATTTGTGTTTTAGATGAAGTTGATGCTCCACTAGATGATGCTAACGTAACAAGATTTTGTGGACTTCTTGATGATTTAACTAAAATAACTAACACTAAATTTATTATTGTAACTCACCACGCTCTAACTATGTCAAAAATGAATAGACTTTATGGGGTAACTATGCCTGAAAAGGGTATTAGCCAACTAGTAGCTGTTGATTTACAAAAAGCTGAGAGTATGGTTGCTTAATACATAAATGCCAAAAGATAGTCTTAAAACTCGCTTGGAGATTGCAAAAACTAAACTTTCAAAGAAAAATCTCTATAAAAATGAAGAGGCACCCTCTTCTATTGGAACTGCCTTTAAATTAAGTACAGAATTAGTGTCTGCAGTGGCAGTTGGGACAATTATAGGGTTTATTTTAGACAAGACCTTTGGTACTAAGCCCTGGTTAATATTAATATTTTTTTTTGTAGGTGTTGTTGCTGGAATTATAAATGTATTCAGATCTGCAAAAAATATGCAAAAATAGACTTAAAAAATTATGGCTACAAACCCAATGAACCAATTCGAAGTTTATAGAATTGGACCAGAAATTAAATTAGGGGCAATAGATATTTCTTTCACAAACGCAAGTTTGTTTATGGTGATTAGTTCACTTGCAATCTTATTAGTTTTTAATTTAGGGTCAAAAAAAAACTCTTTACTACCAAGCAAGATGCAACTTCTTTCTGAATTAAGTTATACTTTTGTTTCTAAAATGATTAGTGATACCGCAGGATCAAAAGCAAAACCCTACTTTGCGTTTATCTTCTCAATATTTATGTTTGTACTATTTTGCAATATGTTTGGGATGATCCCTTACGCCTTTACAGTAACTAGCCATATCATTGTTACTTTTATTTTAGCTTCATTTATTTTTGTAGGTGTAACAATTATTGGATTTATGAAACATGGATTAGGATATTTAAAATTATTTGTACCTAGCGGAGTGCCTGCTGTACTATTGCCGCTAATAGTTGTTATAGAAATAATTTCTTACTTAAGTAGACCGGTTAGTCTTTCAGTTCGTTTATTTGCAAACATGATGGCTGGTCATACTATGATGAAAGTTTTCGGAGGCTTTGTAATAAGCCTTGGAATAGTTGGTGGATGGCTTCCACTGAGTTTTTCGGTTGCATTAACTGGCTTGGAAATACTAGTTGCTTTTCTTCAAGCATATGTTTTCGCAATCTTAACCTGCATCTACTTAAATGATGCATTAAATTTACACCATTAACTAACATAAGGAGGATATAATGGAATTAGAAGCAGCAAAAATGATCGGAGCAGGACTAGCAGCAATAGCTCTAGCCGGTGCCGGTGTTGGAATTGGAATTATTTTTGGTAATTACCTTTCTGGCGCAATGAGAAACCCATCTGCAGCCCAAAAACAATTTCCTAATCTTTTATTAGGTTTTGCTTTAGCTGAAGCAACTGGCCTATTTGGATTAGTTGTAGCGTTAATTATTTTATTTGCATTTTAAATTTAATGATTAAAAAAATATTTTTTCAGTCGATATTTTTAAGCTTCCTGTTTTTTATGGAAGCTTTTGCAGCTGAAAGCGGTGGAATGCCTCAATTAAATCCTGAGTTTTGGGTTTCTCAAATTTTTTGGTTAATTATTACTTTTGGAATTTTATATGTTGTTTTATCTAAACTTATACTTCCAAAAATAAGTGCCAACCTAGAAACTAGAAAATCTCAAATTTTAGAAAATATTGAGGCTGCAGAGAAGAAAAGAGAAGAAAGTGAACAAAAAATTGAAGAATACGAAAAGATAGTACACGACAGCAAAAATGAGGCAAAAAACTACTTTAAACAAGCTAGAGAAAAAGTGTTGAAAGATATTAGTGTAAAAAAAGAAGCACTAGATAAAGAAATTAATGAAGAGGTTAATAAAGCAGAGATTGAGATAAAAACTTTTAGAAATAATGCACCAGAAAAAATCAGGAAGATTGCTGAAGAAACTTCTTCGGACTTGCTGCAGCAACTAATAGGAGCCGAAGTTAACAGTAGTAGTATTTCTGCAATAGTAGAAGATCTTTCAAGAAAAAAAATGGATGAATATTATGGTAATTGATGCAACTTTTTGGGTAGCTATATCCTTTTTAATATTTATAGGAGCTTTAGTTTATTTAAAAATACCTCAAAAAATTAATGAACTTTTAAATAAGCTTATCCTTGATATTAAAAATGAAATAGATGAAAGCGAAAGGCTAAGACAAGAAGCAAAGGTCTTACTAGATAGTGCTCAAAATAAACTTGATACCGCACAAACAGTAAGCAATGATATTTTGCAACAAGCTAAAAAAGATAGTGATCACCTTATCATTGAAATGAATGATAAATTTCACAAATCTTCAGAAATTAAAAAGAATTTAGCAGAAAATAAAATTTCACAAATGAAAGAAGCTGCACTTAAAGAAATAAAAGATGTTTCAATTAAAATTGCCGTTGATTCAGTTAAAAAAATTATTAATACTTCTGTTGATAAATCAAAGCTTGATAGTCTTTTTGAAAAGAACCTTGAAGAAACAAAAATAGCTTTAAAAAAAATAAGCTAATAATTACCTTACAATTTTTTAAAAAAACTATAAATTAACTCAATGAAATCTATTGTTATTGGTTCTGGATTTGGTGGTATAGCTGCAGCACTAAGATTAAGAGCCAAAAATCATAAAGTAACTTTAATTGAAAAACACCCTGACTTGGGTGGAAGAGCTAGAGTGTTTAAAAAAAATGGTTTTACTTTTGACGCTGGGCCAACAGTAATTACCGCACCATATCTAATTGAAGAGCTTTTCACTTTATTTAATAAAAAGTCTCAAAATTACATAAAGCTAACTCCTTTGAAAACTTGGTATAGGTTTATTTATGAAGATGGAGGTGTATTTGATTACTCTGGTGATGAAGATCAAATGAAAAAACAAATTGAAGAAATAAATAAAGATGATGTTAAGGGTTATGAGCAGCTTGTAAAATTCACAAAAAAAATATTTGATAAAGGCTTTACAGAACTGGCTGACGTTCCATTTGACAAACCTCTTGTGATGATGAAACAATTACCTTCTTTACTAAAACTTAAAAGCTATAAATCAGTTTATTCATTAGTTTCTTCATACATAAAAAATGAAAAATTAAGACGTATGCTAAGTATGCATCCTCTATTAGTTGGTGGAAACCCCTTTACAACAACATCAATATACGGATTAATTCTATATCTCGAAAAAAAATGGGGCATACATTACTCAATGGGTGGAACTGGGAACATA
This sequence comes from Candidatus Pelagibacter sp. uisw_138, assembly GCF_059512485.2. Classification (NCBI taxonomy): domain Bacteria; kingdom Pseudomonadati; phylum Pseudomonadota; class Alphaproteobacteria; order Candidatus Pelagibacterales; family Candidatus Pelagibacteraceae; genus Candidatus Pelagibacter; species Candidatus Pelagibacter sp. uisw_138. The sequence goes on from NZ_CM183453.2 coordinate 1,101,100, forward strand.
ATCAATGGCTTAGAAAAATTAATGATTGAACAAGGAATTGAATTAATAAAAGGACATGAGGTAACAGAAATAATTTCAAATAATGGAAAAATTAGTGGAGTAAAATTAGATAATCAAAGAGAAATACTTTCAAATAATGTAATATGTAATGCCGATCCTCCTGCTGTATATGAAAAGCTTCTAAGCCTAAATAAAACAAGCTCTCTATTTAAATGGAAGCAGAATAGAATGCAGTACTCTATGGGTCTATTTGTTTACTATTTTGGAACAAAAAAAACATACCCAGATGTTGAACATCACACAATTAAATTTGGTGATAAATATAAAGAACACCTGAGTGATATTTTTGATAATAAAAAATTAAATGATGACATAAGCTATTACCTTCATAGACCATCAGCTACCGACAAATCAATGGCGCCTGAAGGAAATGATTGCTTTTATGTTCTTGTGCCCGTCCCAAACAATCAATCCAAAATTGATTGGAAAATTGAAGGTGAAAAAATGAAGAATTTAGTAATAGATAAAATGGAAAAAGCATTACTTCCTAATCTTAGAGAGAATATTATTGAAGATTTCTATTTAACGCCAGATTATTTTGAAAATGAATTGAATACTAAATTTGGATCAGGTTTTTCGATCCAACCTAAATTTACACAGTCTGCATATTTTAGGTTTCATAATAAATCAGAAATTTATGATGGTTTGTATTTTGTTGGGGCAGGAACACATCCTGGCGCAGGTGTTCCTGGTGTGCTATCCTCTGCAAAGGTTCTAGATAAGATTATATAATGCATAATAAAAACTACCTGTCTATTTACGCAAAGTCATTTAACTGGGCTGGTTTCTTTTTACCAGAAAAAACCTATCGAAAGTGTTCCTCTTTATACGATTTTTGTAGAACTGTAGATAATATTGCAGATAACGATGAAGAATTAGAAGTTAAGAAAAAAAATCTATTAGTCTTTAAGAATGATTTTCTTAATAAAAACTATAATAATATAATAATTAAAAATATGTGGGATCTTATGGATCATCATTTAATTTCAATAAAAATTATTAAAGACTTATTTGATGGTGTTGAATCAGATTTAAATAAAAAAGTTCAATTAAATAATAAAAAAGATTTGTTAATTTATTCTTACAGAGTTGCTGGTACAGTAGGCTTGATGATGGCAAAAATTTTAAATGTTAAGGGTGACAATTCAATGAAAGCTGCCATAGATTTAGGCATTGCAATGCAACTAACAAATATATCTAGGGATGTTATCGAAGACTCGAGGGTTAATAGATTTTATATTAAGAATGATTTTGAGACAATAAGCGACACATTAGCTTTAGCTGATTTATTCTATAAAAGTTCTTTTATAGCAATAAAGGAGATACCCTTTAAGTTTAGATTTGCAATACTAGTAGCAAGAAGGGTTTACAAAAAAATAGGTGATAAAATTTTAAGAACAAAGAATATAGAGAATTATAATAAAGCAGGTAAGATTTATGTAAATAGTATTGCAAAAATCTATCAGACCATTCTTTCTGTATTTGACTTAGTAACACTTTTTTTAACAAAACAAAAAAGTGGTTATATGAATAATGAACACTTTTTAATTAGTGAGGAAATAGATTTAAATGAAAGAATTTGACTATATAATTATTGGTGGTGGTTGTGCTGGGCTATCTTTGGCATACGAATTAGAAACTCATAATAAACTTAAAGATAAAACATTAGCAATTATTGAGCCTAGATTAGATTACAAGAGGGATAAAACTTGGTCTTTCTGGAAAACAACAAGCCATAATTTTGAAGATTGTGTAAAAAAAAGTTGGGATAATTTTTCTATAAATATACCGAATAAAACTAAATTTTTAGAATGCAATAAACTACCCTATCAATCAATTGATAGTGGACTATTCTATAAAAAAATAAACTCTACACTGAAGCAAAATCATAATGTCAAATTTTATAAAAATATTAATGAGGTAAACTTAAATAACTCCTTAATTTTTAATAGTGTTCCATCAATAGATTCTAAAGAAAATAAACTTTGGCAACACTTTAAAGGTATTGAGATTGAGACTGCTAATGATGTTTTTGATGAAAAAATCATGAATTTAATGGACTTTGATTGTCCACAACATGACAGTGTTCATTTCTTTTACACATTGCCTTATAGCAAAAATAAGGCTTTAGTTGAAACCACCTGGCTATCTAAAATGAATAATGATCTAGAAATGGATTATGATGAGCAATTAAGAGATTACATTGAAAATCATTTAAATATTAAAAATTACAAAATTAATTATAAAGAAAATGGTGCGGTACCACTATTTTATCCATCAAATATTAATGAAAAAAATAAAATAAATATTGGCACTGCAGGACATATGACTAGATTAAGTACTGGGTATACTTTTTTGAATATCCAAGACCACAGCAGATATTTAAGGGAAAATATCAATAATATTGATAAAATTAGAAGATATGAAATTAAAAAAAAATATCAGTTTCTAGATAAAATATTTTTAAGAGTTTTAAGCAATCATGCTAAACAAATGCCATATATATTTTTCAAAATGTTTGATAACTCTCCTGAAACTGTAATTAAATTTCTATCTAATAAGAGTAATATTTTTCAAGATTTATTAATAATTCTTAAAATGCCTAAATGGTTATTTATTAAAGCCCTTTTAAAATAAAATGTATAGTCTGATAAATAAAATTAATTTCTATCATTCAATTATCTTTTTTATTTTTTCATGTTTTATTGCCTTGATTGTTAATCGATTCGAAAACTTAATCATCTCTCCAATAGTGTGTTTATTTTTTATTCTTTCAATCGGAATTTCACATGGTGCGTTAGATAATCAAAAAGGTAAAAAACTTAGCCAGTTATATAATATAAAAAAATCTTATTTCTTTTATTTAATATATTCCCTTATTGGGATTGGTATCATTATATTTTGGTTATTTTTTCCAACTGTGTCTCTTATTTTATTTTTAGTTGTGGCCTCATATCATTTTGGCAAAGAAGATACTGAATTTTTGATAAGTAATAAAAATGTATCCAATCTAATTCTTTATTTCTTAAAAGGTTCTCTAATAATCGTTGCACCACTAATGTTTCACTTTGTTGAAACAATTAATATTTTTAAATTACTTTTAATAGAAAATGAAAAGTTTTATTTATTCTTAAACTTTATTGAAGATAACAGTATATTACTTTTTGCTTTATCTATTTCTTTACTTTCTAGTATTTATTACTTTTTGAAAGATTTTAAAATTATGAATATTTTGATATTTTTGGATTTTTTTTCTATTATTGTTCTGAATTATTTTTTAACTCCACTAATTGCCTTTACAGTATACTTTTGCTTCCTACATTCATTCCGACATTCAATTTCGTTGATAGCAGAGCTTAATGAAAAAAGTTTTAAAATTGGTGCTATAACATTTATTAAAAAAGCTATGCCACTTATAGTTTTAACTGCAATTTTATATGTCATAAGCTTATATTTCCTTTCTAATTTCTATCAATTAAATGATGCAATATTAAAAGTTATATTTATTGGTTTGGCGTCTTTAACCTTTCCTCATATATTGCTTGAGTATCTTTTAGAAAAAAATGAAAAATAAAGAAATTAAAGTATTGTTATCTGCTCCAAGAGGTTTTTGTGCTGGGGTAGAAAGAGCAATAGAAATAGTTAAAAAAAGTATTAAAAAATATGGTGCACCCGTTTATGTGCGGCATGAAATAGTACACAATAAACATGTAGTGGATAGTCTTAAGGCAATAGGTGCAATTTTTGTTGAAGAGTTAGAGGAGATTAAAGATAAAACTAGACCAGTAATTTTTTCTGCGCACGGAGTACCAAAATCGGTACCTCTAGAAGCTGATAGCTATAAAATGGAATATATAGATGCTACTTGCCCTCTTGTCTCAAAAGTTCATAGAGAGGCAGAAAACCTTCACAAAGCTGGTTACCATATTGTTCTTATAGGACATAACAATCATCCAGAAGTTATTGGTACTATGGGACAATTATCAGAAGATTCGATTGATTTAATTCAAGATGAGCATGATGTTGAATTATATAAATTAGATAATAATAAAAAAATTGCATATGTTACTCAAACAACTCTGTCTGTTGATGACACTAAGAATATAATAAAAGCTCTTAAAAAAAAATTCCCACAGATTAAAGAACCATTTAAAGAAGATATTTGCTATGCAACTACTAATCGTCAATCAGCTGTTAAAAATATTGCCAAAAAATGTGATATGTTTTTTGTTTTAGGAAGTAGAAATTCCTCAAATTCGGTTCGTTTAGTTGAGGTAGCAGAACAAGCTGGCTGCCAATATGCCGAGCTAATTCATTCAGAGAGTGTAATTCCTTTTGAAAAAATACAAAATTGCAAAATAATTGGTGTTTCATCAGGCGCATCAGCACCTGAAGTTTTGGTTGAAAATTTCATTAATAAATTGAAAGAAAATTTTAAAATAAAAATTGAGGAAGTTGAAATTATCAAAGAAAATATTGTTTTTAAAGTTCCTGCAAAATTAAATTAGATGGCTGTATACACTAAAATAAATAGTAAAGACCTTCAATCAATAAATAGAGATTATAAATTAGGAAAAATAATCAAATCTGAAGGAATTAAAAAAGGAATAGAAAATACAAACTACTTATTAAAAACAAATAAAAAAAAATTTATTTTAACAATTTTTGAAAAAAGAGTTCAGGAAAAAGATTTACCTTTTTTTATGAACTTAATGGAAAAACTAAATCAAAAAAAAATTATTTGTCCAAAACCATTAAAGAATAATGATGGCAAGCACTTAAGTAGAATTCAAAATAAACCCTCTAGTATTGTGACTTTTTTAAAGGGAAAAGATAAGGCCACTCTTAATTATAAAAATTGTTTTGATATTGGAAAAAATATTGCAAAATTTCACAAAGTTGGAACTAAAATAAAGCTATATAGACAAAACTCTATGTCTATTAATAAATTAGGTAACTTATTAAAAAGTATAAAATTTAAATCTAATAAAATAGCTCCAAAACTAAAACCCACTCTTAATGTATGCTTAAAAGATATTAAAAATCAATGGCCAAAAAATTTACCAAGTGGAATTATTCATGGAGATTTATTTATAGATAATATCTTCTTTAATAAAAATAAATTTTCTGGATTTATTGATTTTTATTTTTCAAGCAATGATTTTCTGATGTATGAGATTGCAATTTGTATAAATGCTTTATGTTTTGATAAGAAAAAAAATTCTTTTGTAATGAATAATAAAAAAATTAAATACTTAATTGATGGATATGAAACTATAAGAACTATTTCAAAAAAAGAGAGAGACTCATTAAATATATTATGTAGAGGGGCAGCTTTAAGATACCTACTAACTAGAATTTATGATTATTTTAATACTCCTAAAACTGCACTAATTCAGATCAAAGAACCTAACGAATATTTTCAAAAACTAATTATTCATAACAATCTGAATGACTACAAAGATTATTATAAATAATGATAAAAATTTATACTGATGGCTCTTGTTTAAAAAACCCTGGAAATGGTGGTTGGGCTGCAATCATCAATATTAATGATGAAATTAAAAAAATTAGTGGAAGTGTTAAAGACACAACTAATAATAAGATGGAGCTAATGGCTCCAATTAAAGCGCTTCAGGAAATAAAAGAACACCAACCTATTGAAATTTATACAGACTCCCAATACGTGAAATTAGGTATTACTGATTGGGTGCATAAATGGATTAAAAACAATTGGTTAACTTCTAAAAAGGAACCAGTAAAAAACAAAGAACTTTGGACTCAGCTTTATGAACTAAATCAATCTCATGAAATTAAATGGATATGGGTTAAGGCTCATGCTGGAAATATTCTAAATGAAGAAGTTGATTTATTAGCCAAACAAGCTGCTGGATTAAACTAAATTTAAAAAATTTTGGGCAGCTGAAACTTCACATGCACCAGCATCTTCTTCTTCTTGCAATTTAACTACTTTTAGATTGTCTATTAACATTGTGTATCTATTTGATCTTACACCTAAGCCTCTGGCACTTTTATCAACATCAGCACCAATTGCTTTCGTAAAACTCAAAAATGGATCAGCCATCATCAAAACTTTATCTTCAACATTTTGGCTCTTGCCCCAAGCTTCCATTACAAATGGATCATTTACTGAGATACAGACTATTAAATCTACACCTTTTGCTTGGTATTTATCATGGCTATCAACGTATCCAGGTAAATGTTTGGCTGAACAAACTGATGTGTAAGCACCAGGTAAACCAAATAAAACTATCTTTTTATCCTTAAAAAACTCAAAAGTATTTTTCTTAACAGGATTTCCATCTTCCATAATAAAAAATTCAGAATTAGGGATTGTTTCATTTTCTTTTAATTTCATTATATTTTTTCCTTAATGTATTGTTGAGTTTTACTTAGATTATTTAAAATAATATCATAATTTTCTTTTTCATCCATAACATACTTTAGTTCGTCAGGTAAGTCAGGTTTGATCCCAATTGATTTTTCTATAGCCTCAGGAAACTTGCATGGATGTGCAGTAGCTAAAACAATATTATTGCCTTCTAAATTTACTTTATTTAAAGATCCAAATCCTATTGCACTATGAGGATCCAGTATAATGTTATATTTTATGTGAACTTCTTTAATAGTATCTAAAATCTCTTCTTCACTCATGCTTGCTGATAAGAAATCTTTATTTATTTTTTCCATTTTATCTTTTGAAATAATATATTTACCTTTTTTTTTAATTCCATGCATGATTGTACTAGTTTCATTATCATCACAATCATTTAAATCATAAATTAGCCTTTCAAAATTACTAGCTATTTGAATATCCATACTTGGTGAGTTGGTTTCAGACACACTTTCCGCTTCATAGTTTCCATTAGAAATTGCTCTATGCAAAATATCATTTTTATTAGTTGCAACTATAAATTTGTTTATTGGTAAACCCATTTTTTTTGATAGATAGCCAGCATATACATCTCCAAAGTTTCCTGTCGGTACTGAAAAATTAATAGGCCTTTTGTCTTGTGTTTGAAAGTATGTATAAAAATAGTATACAGCTTGCGCAATAATTCTTGCCCAATTTATTGAATTTACTCCAGACATATTTATTGAGTTAGAAAATTCTTTATCTGCAAACATTGATTTAACTAAATTTTGACAATCATCAAAATTACCTTCAATCGCTATATTAAAGACATTCTTTTCTTTGACTGTCGACATTAGTTTTCTTTGAACGAGTGAAACTTTTTCATGAGGGTGAAGAACAAATATATTCATATTCTTTTTTCCCTTAATCGCATCTATTGCAGCAGCACCTGTATCTCCAGATGTTGCAACTACAACGTTTATATTCTTATTATTTTTTTTTAAATAGTGCTCATAGAAGTTTCCTAACAATTGCATTGCTATATCTTTAAAGGCTAGTGTCGGGCCATGAAACAGCTCTAAAACCTTAGTATCACCTAATTTAATTAAATCTACGACGTTATCTTTTCTAAATACAGAATATGATTTATCAACAATATCTGACAACTCATTTATTGTCATAAAGTCACCTATAAATGGGTATATTATTTCTTTTGCTAAATTCTGATAACTCAAGTTACTTAATGCCTTTATTTGTTCAGCACTGTATTTTTTAACCTCTTTTGGAATAAACAAGCCCCCATCATCTGCAAGCCCTTTAATAAATACTTGCTCAAAGCTATATTCTTTTGAGTTATCCCTAGTGCTTATATACTTCATCTAATTAATTTTTTTTAAAATATAAATATATTAATTGTGAAAAATTGGCTAATAAAAATCTTCTTACAAATATAAACTAGTTAAGAATATAATTGTAAATTGATGACTTATTATCTTTTAACTTTAGACTAATTTATATACCCTTTAATGGTAAAGATATAGGGGGTAAATTGAGTACAATTGGACTAGTTACAATGTATCTAATTATTCAGTTAGTGGTATTTTTTTCTATATTACCAATAGATGTTAATCGAAAAAGAAAATTTTTAATCCCAGCAAATGAGGTTGGAGCACCTGAAAATCCTAAAATTCTTAAAAAGACTTTTTATTCCATTGGTATTACGACTATTATTTTCACAATAATTTGTTTATTGATGAAATATGAATATTTAGATCTAACAAATATAATCAGTTAAAAGATATTATACCACAACATTTTGAGTCGAAAAATTTAAATAAGACTATCTATTAAAAGTAATACAAAAATTAAGAATAGATACAAAATTGAGTAGCCAAAGACTTTTTTTGCTTTCTTTAAATCAAATTTATTTTTTTTATATTGATATAAATCAAAGCAAATAAAATTATAATAAATTGTAAGAACAAATGCTGGAATCAAATAGATTAAACCTGAAAAATTAATCCAATATGGAAAAATAATGATGGGTAGCATTAATAAAGAATAAATAAAAATGTATACTTTTGTTTTTTCAATACCATCTGTTAAAGGTAACATTGGAATTTTTGCTTTTTTATAATCATCAGCTTTATATAAGCTCAATGCCCAAAAATGTGAAGGCGTCCAAATAAAAATTATTAAAAATAAAGCTAATGGCTCTAAACTGATTGTATTAGTTGCTATAGTCCACCCGATAACAGGTGGTAATGCACCAGCAGCTCCACCAATAACAATGTTTTGTGGTGTTTTTCTTTTTAGCCATATTGTGTAGACAAAAAGATAAAAAAATATTGTAAATAATAACAAAGATGCTGATAGAAAATTTGAAAAATAATTTAATGCTACAACTGAAATAACTGAAAGCAACACTCCAAAAGTAAGTGCTTGGTTTCTATTAATTTTACCAGTGGGAATTGGTCTTAAGCATGTTCTTGTCATGAGTGCATCTAAATCTGATTCGTACCACATATTTAGACATCCAGCCGCTCCCGCACCTAAAGCAACTAAAGTTATGCCTATCATAGCATTAATAATGCCTATATTTGAATTGGAAGTTAAAAGGCCAACGGCGCATGTAAATATAACAAGAGACATTACTCTTGGTTTCATCAATAGATATAAAGATTTAATTAATTCATTAAAATCTAGTGAGACAGTTTTTTTTCTAATCATTTTGGTTAAACGATTATCAGATATGATGTGCCTATTCTACATTTAATAAAATAAACACTAAAATTGATACCATTCCAATAATAAGAATATGATTTCCTAAATCAAAAATTCCAATTTTTTTATTTTTTTTATCAATAAATCTTCTAGTAAGAGACATATTGTCATATGGATTAATTGTAATTGCGGGGCCTTTGTCTTTTTGCTTCTCTAATTTTAATTGAGTACCAAACCATGTTGCGTAAATAAAAAGTAAAAAAAATATTATCACTCCAGCGAGTACAGTAAAACCAGTCATATAAATTACCCTCCTATAAAAAAATATAATAATCTTGTAAAAACAGTGTATTTTGCTTCTGCCGCCATAAGCCCAATAAAACAAGCTATTGCTGTCATTGGCCACAAAAGAACATTAACTAGGGCATATCGCTCCCAAAATAAATGCATAAAGAAAGCCATTATTAGGCCTGCTTTAAGAAACATAAATATTAAAATTAAGGTCCACCTTAATAACCCTTGAAATGCAAACCAGTCAACCATGTAAGAAAAAAAACTAAGTACAAATAATAATCCCCAAATCCATAAGTAGATTCCTATCTTATGTGTTGAAGCAACTGTTTCTTTGTTTTCTATCTCATCCATAATCTAGTTTACCATAAATAAAAGAAGGCAAATATAAATACCCATACTAAATCAACAAAATGCCAATAAAGTCCTAAGATTTCTATTGCTACATAGTCTGATTTCATTGAAGTAAAAAACCCTCTTTTGCCTTTATCAAAATCACCTCTAAAAACCTTTCTTGCATAAATAAATAGAAATATCACTCCAATCGATACATGCGTTCCATGAAAACCAGTGATCATAAAAAAGAAAGACCCAAATTGTTTGGCTCCAAATGGATTTTCCCATGGTCTAACACCTTCGTGTATTAACTTAGACCATTCAAATACCTGCATACCAACAAAAGTAAGACCACCTATAGCTGTAGCTAATATTAGCCAGCCACACATTTTTCTATTTTTTTCATATCCATATTTAACCGCAAGTGCCATGGTTCCACTGCTTGTGATTAAAACAAATGTCATAATTGCAATTAATAATAATGGAACAGGTACACCATTGACATGTAATGAAAAAACTTCACTTGTATTTGGCCAATCTACTACCGTAGAAGCTCTTCCCTTCATGTATGAAATTAAAAAACAACTAAATATAAAAGTGTCGCTAAGTAGAAAAATCCACATCATAACTTTACCCCACTGAACACCTTTAAAGGCAGTTTGATCTGATCCCATATCCTGAGACATGCCTTTAAAACCTCCAGGTAAATTATTTAATGAATTATCTGACATTAAAATTGATTAAGTTTTTTCAACCTCCGCACTTATAACTTCACTTGGTGGGGTTGTTTGAGTTATATAATCTTCTTTTGCTCCAGGCACATTGAAGTCATAAGGCCATCTATGAATAACGGGCAATTTTTCTCCCCAGTTACCATGTGCTGGTGGCACTTCTGGAGTTAGCCACTCTAAAGAATTTGCTTTCCAAGGATTTTTTCCAGCTGGTTTTCCAATACTCAAACTTACTACTATATTGTAAATAAATATAAGCTGTGAGAAACCAACAATTAAAGCTGCTACAGTTATAAATTCATTCATTCCTATTGCAGAAGTCACATAAGGACTGTCATACATTTCAAAATACCTTCTTGGTACTCCGATAAAACCCAGATAATGCATGGGAAAATAAATGGAATAAGCCCCTAAAAAAGTGAACCAAAAATGCCACTTACCTAATTTTTCACTTAACATTCTTCCTGTAACTAAGGGAAACCAATGATAAACAGCTCCCATGATTACCATAAGCGGGGCAATTCCCATCACCATATGAAAATGGGCTATTACAAAATACGTGTCAGATAATGGAATATCTACAGCAACGTTGCCTAAAAAAATTCCAGTAATTCCCCCATTTACAAAGGTCACAATAAAACCTAAGCAAAAAAGCATTACAGTATTCATTCTTATGTTGGCTCTAAATAGTGTGATTATCCAGTTATAAACTTTCAATGCAGTTGGTACTGCAATGATAAGAGTAGTTGTTGCAAAGAAAAACCCAAACCAAGGATTCATTCCACTAACATACATATGGTGGGCCCAAACAAAGAAACTTAAAGCACCAATACCAACGATAGCCCAAACCATCATTCGGTATCCAAATATATTTTTTCTAGCATGAACTGATATTAAGTCTGAAACTATTCCAAAAGCAGGAAGAGCTACGATATAAACTTCAGGGTGTCCAAAAAACCAAAATAAATGCTGGAAAAGAACTGGACTTCCACCACCATAACTTAATACTTCTCCTGCTTGAAGAATTGTTGGCATAAAGAAACTAGTTCCAAGCATCTTGTCTAAAGTCATCATAATGCAGCTAACCAATAAAGCTGGAAAAGCTAACATTGCTAAAGCAGTTGCTGTAAAAATTCCCCAAATAGTCAATGGCATCCTCATCAAAGTCATGCCTCTAGTACGTGCTTGTAAAATAGTAATTATGTAATTTAATCCACCCATAGTAAATCCAATTACAAATAAAGATAAAGAAACTAGCATCAAAATAATTCCCATATTTGATCCTGGAGTACCTGGTAAAATTGCTTGAGGTGGATAAAGTGTCCAGCCCGCTCCAGTTGGTCCACCCGGAACAAAGAAGCTAGCCATGAGAACACAAACTGCAATAAAGAACATCCAGAAACTGACCATGTTTACATATGGGAAAACCATATCTCTTGCACCAACCATTAAAGGAATTAAATAATTCCCAAAACCTCCTAAAAATAATGCGGTTAAAAAATAAACCACCATTATCATTCCATGCATAGTTACAAATTGATAATAGTGTTCGGCAGTAATGAATGGAACTAATTCTGGAAAACCTAATTGCAAACGCATTAGCCATGAAAGTACCAAACCAACAATTCCCGTAAATACTGCGGTAAGAAAATATTGCACTCCAATAACTTTTGCATCCTGACAAAAAATCCACTTCGTAATAAAGCTATGACCGTGATATAAATCTTGCTCTGGAAGCTCTGCAGGTCTTACATAGTCAATATCTTTTGACGAACCAGAAGAGCCTGAAGTAGTTTCTGAAGACTGTGCTTTAATTGGTATATTTTTTTGGTTATATTCGTCTGACATATATTTTTAATTCTTATTTTTTGCAATTATTGTTAATTTTAATTTATCGTTATTTTGTTTTGCTATTAAATCTGAAAAAGTTTCTTGTTCTTTAATCCAGTTGTCATAATTGCCTTCACTTTGAACTATAACTTTTGCTCTCATAGCATAGTGACCTACCCCACAGTATTCGGCACATAAAACCTCATACTCACCTAGTTTATTTGGTTCAAACCAGTAATAAGTAATTATTCCAGGAATAGCATCCATCTTTGCTCTAAATTGAGGCACATAAAAATTATGTAAAACATCAAGTGATCTTAATAAAATTTTTACCGGCCTATTTGTTTTTAGGTGAAGTACATCGTCTTGAATTAAAATATCATCTTTTCCATTTGGATCATCCAAGTTTATTCCAAAAGGATTGTCATCACTAATTTTTGCTACATGAGCAGTGCCTAATATTCCATCTTCACCAGGTAATCTATATTGCCATCCCCATTGCCACGCATTCACCTCGACATGCAATGCATTTTTAGGAGTATTAATATAATTATTATAAACAATAAGTCCTGGTGCCAAAAGAGCTATCACTCCTATAGTGGTTGCAATAGTTAATATTTTTTCTAGTTTATGATCCTCTGGTTTGTATTCAACTTTACGACCTTCTTTATAAGAAAACTTAAGAACGCAATAAACCATGAACAAACAAACTAAAACAAATACTCCTCCACCAATCCAAAATGTTAAATTAATTGTATCATCCATTGCCCCCCAGTTTGAAGCTATGTCTGTCCACCACCATGGAGTATATATATGGAACAAAACCGAACCAACAATTACCCCTAAAAATATAATTCCCGGGTGCATATTTGTCTCTCTCTTAGATAACAGTAATTGAAATAAATTTCCGAATCCATAGAAAAATATATTAATAAATGAGTAAATAAGGCTTTATACTGAATTAAATTATGCTTGATAAATTTAGTCTCTTTGTAGTTGTGCTGGTTTTAGTTTTTTGCTTTTATCTTGTAATTTCTCTGGGAGCAGGAGTTTTTTCAAAAAAAGAAAGGAAACCTGAAATACAAAAATATTTAAAATCTGTTAATATTTTATTAATTTTTGTAATTGTTATTGGGGCCATTTTAACGTTGTTTCTTTAAAGCATTTAAGCAAGTAGTGCTCGACACCAAGCAATAACTGTATCATTAAAAACATACATAATTAAAAAAAATACACACCAAACAATTAATAAAAAAGCCCAATAAAGAGATAGTGCATCTATACTTTTTTGTTCTTTTATAATTTCTTCTTTTTTAAGTTTATTAACTTTGGAAAAAACTTTCCCCCAAAAAAATAATCCTCCTAAAAGATGTAAACCATGAAGTGCAGTAAAAATATAAAACGATGAAAAATAATTATTTGTAGAAACATAGTTTCCATTTTTCATTAATTGAAACCAAAAAAGGATCTGCCCAAATAAAAAAGCATAGCTTAAAAAGCCAACTATAAGCAAATTCTTTTTAATTTTTTCAAAATTATTTTTTTTTAAATCATTTGTGATTTTATTAAAAAAATAAGCAACATATAATAAAACTAAAGTATTTAACCATAATAAATTAGGTTTCAATAGATACTCTGTATCTTGAGTCACTGGAATGCTATAAAGGTATCCTGTAACAACTAAAGTAAATAATACTGTGCTCACACCAAAGATAACAATAACGGCTGATGTCTGCAACGATATATCAAAAGTTTTACCTTGATGATGGTTATCACTTTCCATCTGTTCTTTTTCCCAAGGCTTATCAGACAATGTTCCAAAAAGTTTTTTAATAAATTTAGACATAATTATAATATATAATATATTAATTCATAAAATATGAAATTAAAGACCTCAATAACTATACTGGGTGGCTGTTTGTTAATTTTTTTATTTATTATGTTGCCTATTGTATTATCGATACAAGAAAAGAAAGAAGATATTGTAGCCTCATATACTGGATCTGCATTTACTTTAACAGATGTAAATAATGAGCCCATAACAGAAAAATCTTTTCAAGGACCGTTAACTGCAATTTTTTTTGGTTTTACAAATTGTCCCGACATATGTCCAATGACACTATCTAATCTAGATCAGGTTATCGAAAAATTAGATGATAGTGAGAAAAAAAATTTGAAAGTTTTTTTTGTAAGTATTGATCCTGAAAGAGACAATCCTCAAATAATTAAGGATTACTTGAATTCATTTAAAAGTAAGATCTATGGAATAACTGGAGATCCACAAAAAGTATTTTTGCTTTCAAAATCTTGGGGTGTTTTAAGTGAAAAAATCTTTAATGAAGACGGTGGTTATTTAATTAATCATAGTTCTTCAATACTTTTATTAGATAAAGGAAAGTATATTGATCGAATTAGTCATCATGAAAATTTGGACAATATTTTTAAAATAATTAAGAGTTATTTGTAAGCTTGTAAAAATTAATATGTATTTTTTCTCACATATAAATAAAATAAAAAAATTGACAGTGCTAAAGAAAACCAAGTAATAGCATACTTTTTGTGGCTATTTGAAATATTTACAGTAATAATTTTTGGTTTTGGTAATTCTAAATTATTATTTAAGTAAATTACAAATGGTGAAAATTTTTTATTTGTATATTGAAAAATATCATCCCTATCTAAAGTAAACCAGTAATTATCGTTAATATCATTAACAGGCTTAAACCTGTTAGCCTTAGATTGTTTTCTTAACGTTCCTAAAATAGTTTTATGATCAAAAATATCAATTTCTTTAGTATTTTTTTTATCAAAAGGTATCCATCCTCTATTTAATAAAAAGTTTTTATTATTAATTATAATTGGATTAACAACATTAAATCCCGGTGCACCTTTTTCGTTTAAACTATACAAATAAATTTGTTTATCAAAATCTATAACCCCTGAAGTTTTGATTTTTAGATAGTCCTCAGGAACATTGGTCATTAAATCAACAGGTTCTTTCTCCAAAGAAACATCAATTTTATTTAATAATTCATTTTTCCAATCTAATCTTACTAGTTGCCAGCTACCTAATGCTATAAATATAGATATAAAAAAGAATACAAAAATTGAAAATAAAAGTTTATTTCTCAAGGTAAACTATTAACTTCCCCAAACATAGATTGAAGCAAATAGGAATAGCCATACTACATCAACAAAATGCCAGTACCACGCAGCAGCCTCAAAGCCGAAAAACTCATCTTTTTTATAATGACCAGTCTTGCCTCTCCACCAACATACAGCTAAAAATATAGTTCCTACAACAACGTGAAACCCATGAAAACCTGTTGCCATATAAAACACAGCACCATAAATATTTCCTGAAAAATCAAAACTTGCATGATAGTATTCATAAATCTGCAATAAAGAAAAGCTAAAACCTAAAGCAACTGTCATTGCCAAACCTTGCACAAAACTTTCTCTATCACCTTCTTCTAAGGCATGATGCGCCCAGGTAACTGTTGTTCCTGATAATAGTAGAATTAATGTATTTATCAATGGAATATCCCAAGGGTCAAATGTTATAATATCTACTGGAGGCCAAACATTGCCCATGAGTTCTGTAGGAAATAAACTTGCATTAAAATAAGCCCAAAACCACGCAACAAAAAACATTACTTCGGAGGCGATAAAAAGAGTCATTCCATATCTTAAATGAATTTTAACAACAGGTGTATGATGATCGTGGTCAACCGACTCTATTATTACATCCCTAAACCACATGTATACTCCATAAAATAAAAGAGCAAAACCTAAGTACATTCCCCAGGAAACTTCACTATGCAAATAATAGACAGTCCCTATTGCTAAAAATAAGCTAGAAAATGATACATAAATAGGCCAAGGACTTGGATCTACTAAGTGATAATCGTGTTTTTTTTCTGCTGACATTTTTATAATTTTGATTGGTTATAGTAATCTGATGAAAAGAAAGTATAGGACATAGTTACATCTTTAATATTTTTAGTGTTTGGGTCGTTTACCATTTCTGGATCTAAATAAAAAGTCATTATATATGTTGCTTTTTCTCCTGCTTTTAGCTCTTGCTTTTCAAAGCAAAAACAGCCTAATTTACTATAATATTTACCAAAAGATGAGGGAGATACATTAAAAGCAGCCACACCATAAGTTGTTTCATCGCCATAATTCTCTACTTGAAATTCGATTCGATTCACTTGACCTATATTCACATCCATAACATTTTTTTTTACTTTAAAATTCCAGGGTAGTTTGTTTACATTTGTATCAAAGCGAACACTTACTTTTTGATCTAAAACTATATCTGGTGCCTCTTTTGATATTTGCGTAGTTCCACCGAACCCAGTCGCTCTACAGAATATGTCATATAAAGGTACCGCAGCAAATGAAAGGCCAAGCATGATAAAAAAGATTCCAGCTAAAATTATAGGAGTGAGCGTTTTTTTTTGGATCATAATTGTCTGTCAAAAACTCCCACATTATAGAGAGTAAAAAAAAATAGGAATATCATGAAGGCTATTATTCCAAACGCAGTAAAGATGTTTTTTTTTTTAGTTTTTTTGTCAAGTGTCAGCATAATAATATCTTATTTGTTAAAAATAATTTTCTTAAAATTTAATGAGTATTAGATTTTTCAGTATCTTGATCATCCACAAACTTCGGCAACTCATCAAAGGTATGGAAATTTGGTGGTGATGGTATGGTCCATTCTAAAGTTGTGGCACCTTCACCCCAAGGGTTTTGAGCTGCAGCTTTTTTCTTAGAAAAAGAATAAATTAAGTTAACAAAAAATACTAATAAACCACCAACTGCTATGTATGAACCAACTGATGAAACGTAATTCCATCCCGCAAATGCATCTGGGTAATCAGCATATCTTCTTGGCATTCCCGCTAAACCTAAAAAATGTTGAGGGAAAAATACCAAGTTAACTCCAATAAATGTTAACCAAAAATGTATTTTTCCTAAGGTTTCAGAATATTCATAACCAGACATTTTACCAAACCAATAATAAAATCCAGCAAAGATTGCGAATACTGCTCCTAAAGATAATACATAATGAAAGTGAGCAACCACATAATAAGTATCATGCATTGCAGTATCAACACCTGCATTTGCAAGCACAACGCCTGTTACTCCACCAACTGTAAATAAAAATATAAATCCTAATGCCCATAGCATTGGAGTTTTAAATGAAATTGATCCACCCCACATTGTTGCAATCCATGAAAATATTTTAATACCTGTTGGTACTGCAATAATCATTGTTGCTGCTATAAAATAAGCTTTAGTATCAGTGCTTAAACCAACCGTATACATGTGGTGAGCCCAAACAACAAAACCTACAACACCAATTGAAACCATTGCGTAAGCCATTCCCAAATATCCAAATACTGGTTTTTTAGAAAATGTTGAAACAATATGACTGATCATTCCAAAGCCAGGAAGTATCAAAATATAAACTTCTGGATGACCAAAGAACCAAAATAAATGCTGGTACAAAACAGGATCTCCACCTGTTTGAGCATCAAAAAATGCTGTTCCAAAATTTCTATCCGTTAAAAGCATTGTAATTGCACCAGCTAAAACTGGAAGTGATAACAACAATAAGAATGCTGTAACTAGAACAGACCAAGCAAATAAAGGCATTTTGTGCAAAGTCATACCTGGTGTTCTCATATTCAAAATTGTTGTAATAAAGTTAACTGCTCCTAAAATTGAAGAAGCTCCAGCTAAGTGCAAACTTAAAATAGCAAAATCCATTGCAGGTCCTGGCTGTCCAGCTTTAGAAGATAAAGGCGGATATAAAGTCCATCCTCCGCCGACACCTTGTTGACCTGGAGGGCCATCTACAAAAATTGAAAGTAGTAATAAAATAAATGAAGCTGGTAATAACCAAAATGAAATATTATTCATTCTAGGAAAGGCCATATCAGGTGCACCAATCATAATTGGCACAAACCAATTACCAAAACCACCAATCATTGCAGGCATTACCATGAAGAAAATCATTATTAATCCATGACCAGTAACCAACACATTATATAAGTGATAATTTCCACCTAAAATTCCATCGCCAGGATGCATTAATTCAATTCTCATTAATACTGAAAAAGCTGTTCCAATAATTCCTGCAAAAATTGCAAAAATTAAATACATTGTTCCAATATCTTTATGGTTAGTTGAATAAGCCCAACGCTTCCAACCTGTTGGTGTGTGATGATTGTCGTGTGATGCTGTTTGTGTATACATTTTTATTTACTCGCTAGTTTTTTATATTCATTTTCTGTAATTGGTTCTTTTGCAAATTTCATTTTAGCTTCTGCTAACCATATTGCATATTCTTCATCTGTTACAACTCTCACTGTGATTGGCATAAAAGCATGTTGTATTCCACATAACTCAGAGCATTGACCATAATATGTTCCTACTTTTTCAGCTTTAAACCAAGTTTCATTTATTCTTCCTGGAACCGCATCTCTTTTAACTCCAAAAGATGGTAATGCCCAAGCGTGTAAGACATCGTTTGCAGTAATTAAAACCTTAACCACCTTATTAACTGGCACAACAACTTCGTGATCAACGGTTAGTAATCTTGGTTGGTTTTCTTTTAACTCATCTTCTTTAATCATGTACGATTCAAAAATAATATTTTCGTCCGGATATTCGTATCCCCAGTACCACTGATATCCAACAGCTTTGATTGTTACATCGACTTTTGGGATCGTATCTTGCTTGTATAAAAGTTTAAATGATGGGATCGCCATCACGATTAAAATTAAACACGGAATTAATGTCCACAAAACTTCTACTGCAACATTATGAGTAGTTTTTGATGGAACTGGATTTTTTGACTCTCTAAATCTTATGCAGGTATAAATCATAAGAAATAAAACAAAGACAGTGATAGCAATAATTATTGGAAGTAGAATATTATTATGAAAACTAACGATATCTCTCATTCCATCAGAGGCTGGGTTTTGAAATCCTAGTTGCCATTCTTTAGGTTGATCGGCTAATGCACCTGTTGAGTAGATAGTTGCTAAAATTGTAAGTAAAAACTTGTTCATTTACAACAGTATATAAAGTGCTTTCATAAAATTTACACTTTAGATTTTGCGACAAAATCACACTTTAGCTTTTAAAAACCATCAATTAATCAAATAACTAACAATAGATAGAGCTGAAATTACTGCAGTCTCTGATCTTAATATATTTTCATTTATTTTAATTGGCTGAACGTGCTTAAATGTAAGAATCTCCCCTCTTTCTTCCTCTGAAAAATCTCCTTCTGGACCAATAATAACACAAGTTGGATTACTAATTAGCTTTTCTAAATCTAATTTTTTATTTTGAGAATTTAAATCGGTAAATATTAAATCCATTTTTTCATTACTTAAAAAATCTTTTAATGGTTGAGGATCTTCAATAGATGGAACATTAATACGATTGGACTGTTCGGCAGCTTCTATAATTACTTTTTCTAATCTTTCTTTGTTAATTTTTCTTACAATTGTTCTGTCAAATATTATTGGTAAAAATTTTGTAACACCGAGCTCTGTTGCTTTTTGAATCATAAAATTAAAATAATTTGATTTAATAGGTGAAAAAGCTAACCACAATTCTTTTACATTTTCTTTTTGTCTTAATTGTTTTGTAATATTAACTTCAACTATACTTTTTGAAATATTTAAAATTTTTGCTTCCCACTCTCCACTGCTATTAAATAAAGAGAAGACTTCATCAACTTTAACTCTCATCACTTTATTTACATAGTGAGATTGTGATTTATCAAGTTTTGCAGTTAAATTAAGTGATAAACTTTCTTTAAAAAATAATCTAATATTGCTCATTAATGTTAAGTTAATTTATGAAAAATATTAAAGCAATAATTTTTGATGCATATGGCACTTTATTTGATGTCAATTCTGCTGCAGAAAAATGCAAAGATAAAATTGGTGATAAATGGGAAGGCTTTGCTAATTACTGGCGAACTACTCAATTAGAGTACACTTGGCTTAGAAGTCTAATGAATAGACACAAAGACTTTTGGCAAGTGACCGAAGATAGCTTAGATAAATCAATGAAGGCATTTGAAATTGATATTTCAATGAAAAGTGAATTATTAAATCTTTATAAGGTACTCTCACCTTTTCCTGAAGTGCCAGAAGTTTTAAAAAAACTTAAAGAAAAAAACTATAAATTAGGTATCCTTTCAAATGGTACACCTTCTCTTCTTAATGAATTGG
Organism: Candidatus Pelagibacter sp. uisw_138; assembly: GCF_059512485.2. NCBI lineage: Bacteria > Pseudomonadati > Pseudomonadota > Alphaproteobacteria > Candidatus Pelagibacterales > Candidatus Pelagibacteraceae > Candidatus Pelagibacter > Candidatus Pelagibacter sp. uisw_138. The sequence goes on from NZ_CM183453.2 coordinate 1,121,715, forward strand.
TGAAGAGTAATGATCTAGATAATATATTTGATGATATTTTTTCAATTGAAGAAGTTGGCATTTATAAACCAGACTCAAAAGTTTATGACATGCCAATTAAAAAATACAAAATACAAAAAGAAGAAGTTGCATTTTTAAGTGCTAATACTTGGGATGTTTCTGGTGGTGGAAATTATGGTTACAGTTCTATTTGGGTTAATAGAAATAATAATATTTTTGATAACCTTGATTACAAACCTAAAAATGAAATAAAAAATTTAGAACAATTAAACAATCTTATTAAGGCCTCATGAGATAGCATGAGACCTTAACTAATATAATTTAAGCAACGCTTGCTCTTTGTTCAGTTTGCTCTTTATTAACAAAAGTGCTCGAAGCAACCTTTTGAAATAATTTAATAGGAACTCCTTTTGATAAAATGTCTAAAACTGGACAATGTGTATTTACAGTATCAATCAATTTATCTATCTCAGCTTTTGGTGATGAAGATTTAATATCAACAGTACCTGAGATGTGTTGAAAGCCAGGTCTAGTGTTTTTATTTAAAGCTAAAAAACCTTGAAGATCAAGCGTACCTATCAAATTAACACTGACACTATCAATATTAATACCAGCTGCTGTAGCAAAAGCTTTATACGTTATCTCCTGACACGTTGCTAAAGCTGCTAATATTAACTCTACTGGACTGGGTCCTTCGTCTTTTCCACCAAAACTTTTGGGTTCATCCACTATCAATTTATGTTCTCTGAGGGTAACCACAGATTGAAGCCCTTCCTTAAGAATTGAGTTGCTTTCATATTGGACCACAGCATTTTTTGGATTAGCTATAAAATCCTTCTGTAGATTACTTATTGTTTCTTTTAGATTATTACTCATTTTTTTATCTCCTGTTTTAGTGCTTCGACATATGTCAGGCGCACAATTTAGTTAAATGCCCTCCTTAATTTATTTACGCTTTATCTCCGTATTCAGTCATATGTTTTGAAATTCTTTTATTTTTTCCATACATAAAATGATTTTCCATGTTCTCTCTGTATTTACTTGCTGGAACTTTTAATCCAATCGACTCAGCAACTTCCCTAATCAACATTGGATTTGCTCCACAACAAACTCCTAAATAATTCACTCCTAATGCATAAGCATCTTTTGCAAATTTACCTATTTCATATCTATTGCAGAAGTGTGGATCTAATGCCGTTGGAAACGTTCTTCCATGTGGTGATGGACAAGCACAATTACTTCTGTCTGGCAGATTAAAAAATGTTGGAAAGTCTTCACTGGTTCTGTAAGGAATAGGCAAGGCTCCAACATGACATTTAACTGCTTCTCTAATTTCTTTTAAAAAGGGAAACATTGTAGCTGGCCCTCTAAAACAATTTAAACCAACAACATCGGCTCCACGTTGTTCAAGCTCTTTACAAGTATCAACAACAGATTTTCCATCTCTCATTTTATTTTCACCCATTGGAGAAATTGTTAGAACTGTTGGTAAACCTGTTTTTTTCATTACCTCTAAAGCTTTGTAAGCCTCTTCAGCATAATAAAAAGTTTCACCAATCAACATATCAGCCCCTTCCTCAACAGCCCAACCAACCATCTCTGTAAACATTCCTTCAACTGCTTTTTGAGATTGAGGGTCATTATGTTTCCAAATATTTGAATTTGAAATATTACCTGCCATTAAATTTGGTTTAGACCCCTTAGGTGTGTCTAGTGCTACTTTTTTAGCAATTTTTAGTGCTGAACGGTTTAAAGGTTCAAGAAGTTCTTCTTTACCAATAACACGCATTTTTTCTCTGTGTCCATTATAAGTAAAAGCTTCAACAATATCTGAACCTGCATGTTGAAATTCTCTATGCAAATTCTCTAATACCTCAGGATGGTCCAATGAAACCATTGGCACAAATTCTCCTGATGCCATGTACCCACGTCTTTCAATTTCAAATAAAAAACCTTCAGCACAAATTACAGGACCTTGATCTAATCTTTCTGTTAATTTATTTTTTGTCATTTTTTTTCTCCAAATTATTGGAGAAAAGAAACTGAAAAACGTTAAACAAGAGGGTTGTAAATTTAAACAATCTCTTTTCTCCTTTTTAGTGCTTAAGCAAATGCTGGGTGCACAATATGGTTCAAATACCCGGTTTAGATTTGAAAAATTTCCAAAAAAACCACCTACTAAAGCGGTAGTTGAAACGTCGCTTTAGCAGGAATTTATAAAGCGCTCTGCAATTTAACTTAAATCAGCACTAACTAATTTTAATCATATTTTAGAACTAAAGGATACTTAAATTTTTACCGTATTTTTAAGGCTATCTAATTCTATTTTCTACAAAATTCTTATTTAGCTTTACTGAAATAGTTCGAGTATTTCTTTTATTCCACTCTGAAAAAGATCTTAAGATAGGCATAACCGAAAAGCCAAATTCAGTAAGTGAATACTCAACTTTTGGGGGCATTATTCGAATAACATTTCTATTAATTATTCCATCTCCCTCTAACTCCTTAAGCTGCTTGGATAACATTTGTTGTGTAATGGTTTTCAATCCTTTTTTAAGTTCACCAAATCTAATTTTTTTACTTTGCAGTAAACTAAACAAAATTCTAATTTTCCATTTACCTCCAAGAAAATAAACAGCTCTTTCAGCTGGACAATCTATTAAGTTTTTCATGGTATGTTTTTATATACTAGTATGATTATTTTGCGTTATTGCATTATTAATAACAAGGCACTATGTACAAGTCAAACAAATTGAAAGGATAAATATGAATAATGGAGAAAGAGCAGGCGAAAGTGCAATCGCTGTTGAAGTTGAAAAAGATAAATCTTATTATTGGTGTTCATGTGGAAAAAGTGCAAAGCAGCCTTTTTGTGATGGATCACATAAAGGTACAGATTTTACACCTCTGGCATACACGGCTGAAGAAACTAAAAAAATGTTTTTTTGTGCTTGTAAACAAACTAACAATCAACCATTTTGTGATGGATCACATAATAAAAAATAAAGGATAAAATGCAAAATTTAAATAATAAAGTTAATAATTTTTTTTCAAACATAGATGGATTAGCCTCTTTATTTTTTAGATTTGGAATAGGGATAGCTTTTATAATTCATGGCTTAGGTAAATTTCCTTTACCCCCTCAAGGATTAATTGATTATTTTAACTTATCACCTGCACTAGCATCAACTGTTGCTATATCTGAGTTGTTGACTGGATTGGTATTAATAATAAGTGGTTTTATTAAAAATCCTTTTGGAAATATACTCACAAGACTATCGGGACTAAACATAACTATCTTAATGATAACTATACTGATCTTTGCTCACAAAGACTGGTTCTTCACAACAAAACTATTTACCAGTGAACAAATATTTCTTTTAATTGGTGGAGTTTATTTTTTAATTAAAGGTAATCGAACGTAAATATGAGCCAAATCGAAGTAGAAAAAATAATAGAACCAGTTGCAGCATCAGATGGTGCTGGTGTTAAATTAAAAAGAAGTATTGGCACTCACCTTATTGATTACCACGATCCTTTTTTAATGTTGGATGAATTTGGTTCTGAAAATAAAGATGATTACATTGGTGGTTTCCCTCCTCACCCTCATAGAGGAATTGAAACAGTAACTTATATGTTAAGTGGTGAATTTGAACATGAGGATAGCACTGGTGCTAAAGGTAGAATGTCTTCAGGGGATGTTCAGTGGATGAAAACTGGTGGTGGAATAATTCATTCAGAAATGCCTGCAATGACCGAAGGTAAGCTGCATGGGTTTCAATTGTGGGTAAATATGCCAGCAAAATTAAAAATGAACAAACCTGAATACATTTATATTGATGCAGATAAAATGAGCACTCATAAAGACGATGATAAAACTGTCAAAGTGATTGCTGGAAAGTTTGAAAATGCAGAAGGACCTGTTAAGGGCCATAACGTTGAACCCGTTTACTTTGATGTAGAGATTGAAGAAGGTAAAGAGTTTAATTTTGATCTTCCCTCAACACATAATTCTTTAATTTACTTAATTGATGGAGAAATCAAGGTTGGAGATCAAAACCATGACCAAGCTAAAAACTCTACTTTAATTATTCTGACTAGAGGTGAAAAATTAAAAGTATCTAGCTTAACTAAAGCCAAGTTTTTATTAATATCTGGAAAGCCTATTGGTGAGCCTATTGCTAGAGGGGGTCCATTTGTAATGAATACTAAAGCTGAGATCTTGCAAGCAGTGCAAGATTATCATAATGGTACATTTGTAAAATAATGAAAACTATTAAAATAGAAAAATTTGGTGGTCCTGAAACTTTAGAAGTTAAAGACATTGAAATCAGTAAACCAGGTCCAAAAGAAGTTCTTATAAAAAATCTATCAATTGGTCTTAACTACATTGATGTTTATCACCGAACAGGCTTGTACCCTATTCCTCTACCGAGTGGAATTGGCCTAGAGGCATGTGGGATAATTGAAGAAGTTGGTTCTGAAGTTGATCTATTTAAAGTTGGAGATAGAGTGGCTCACTCTTCAATGCCAATTGGAAGTTATTCAGAAAAACAATTATTTCCTCAAGAAAAATTAGTTTTAGTTCCAGAAGGTATCTCAGATGAAATTGCGTCTTGTATTATGCTTAAAGGAATAACTGCTGAATATTTATTACACAGAGCTTACCCAATTAAAAAAGGTGACAAGGTTTTATACCACGCAGCTGCTGGTGGTGTGGGCCAAATTTTATGTCAGTGGGCTAACGCATTGGGAGCTGAAGTTATTGGAACAGTTGGCTCTAAAGAAAAAGAGGCTATTGCTAAAAAAAATGGTTGTCATCATGTAATAAATTATACAGACACAAATTTTGTTGAAGAGGTGGAAAAAATTGCAGGTAAAAATGGAGTTGATGTTGTCTATGATGGTGTTGGCATTAAAACATTTGATGGATCAATTGAAACTTTAAAAGTTAGAGGCATGATGGTCGCTTTTGGTAATGCATCAGGTTACGTTGATACTATAGATGTTAAAAAACATATTAATGCAAAAGGATTATTTTTTACTCGTCCTTCAATTGCACATTATACAATGACTAGAGAAGAGTTAGTTGAATCAGCTGAAAAAGTTTTTGATGCAATTTTATCTGGGAAATTTAAAGTTGAAATTTCAAAAAGATATTCGCTTGATGATGCTAAAAAAGCACATGAAGAATTAGAAGCAAGACTGCTAACTGGTCCTGCAGTTATTATTCCTAACTAATCTAAATTAACATCCATATCAGACATGTGCAGTTTTAATGCATTTGTTGATACTTGAATTTCTCTCATAAAAACAACAATTGAAATCATCATTGATAAACAACAAGATCCAAAAATTATTCTTGCTGCAAAAATTTCACTTAGATAAAGAGCAAAAACAGTCAGCATGTTAAATAAAAAACCAAATGCAGCAAACATGATGGTCCACTTTAACAAGCTAATTCTTCCACTTAAATTTATGAACTGTTTTTTCCACTCGGGCGGAATGTGGTTTTCGTATACATGTTCATCATGAAGTTGCCTAATAAGCTTACTCAAAGAATGAAACCTATTGCTATATACGCTCATCAACAAAGGAATAGCTGGAAACATCAATGCTGTAACTGTGTAATCTATATTCATACGAATCAATTTGATTATGAAACTAGCCTTTGTTATTTACAAGTAAATTATTATGAAACAATTAAATCTCTTTATTGAACTAACAAGATTGAAAAGGCCTATTGGCTATATGTTGTTATTTTGGCCTTGTGCATGGGGACTAACTCTTGCTTATGATTTTTCAAAAAACTTAAATGATTATTTTTTTTACTTATCATTTTTTTTTTTAGGATCAGTTCTAATGCGTTCTGCAGGATGCATTGTAAATGATATTTCCGATAAAGAATTTGACAAAAAAGTTTCAAGAACAAAAAATAGGCCTATTGCGTCTAATCAAGTTTCAATAAAATTAGGAATATTCTATACTTTTATTTTATGTCTACTCGCATTTTTGGTTTTAATTAACTTTAACAACTTAACAATCTTGCTTGCACTAGGATCTATGCCTCTAGCCTTCACTTATCCTTTGATGAAAAGATTTACTTATTGGCCTCAATTATTTTTAGGAATAACATTTAATTATGGTTTGATTTTAGGGTGGACATCAATACAGGGTGAAATAAATACTGTTGCTATTATCTTTTATCTTGGAGCCATATTTTGGACACTAGGATACGACACAATATATGGGTTTCAAGATATTAAAGATGACGAAATTATAGGTGTAAAATCAACTTCAATAAAATTCAAAAAAAAACCCAAAAACTTTGTGTCTACATGCTATGCTTTTCTAATTTTCTCTATTTTAATTGTGGGCTATATGATGGATTATAATTACTTTTTTTATGCAAGCTTGTTAATAACAATTACTCACTTATTTTTTTACCAGATTAAATTTTTTAACTCAAAAAACCCATCTATGTGCTTAAAAGTTTTTAAAAGCAATAATTTAGTTGGTTTTCTTATTTTTTTTAATATTTTAATTGGAAAGTTTTAATGAACAATTCAGAAATTTATAAAAGACTTTATAAGGATTATTCAAAAAAATATATTAATAAAATATTAATATCAGTTTTTTTTGGAGTTCTTGTTGCAACAAGTACTTCTGCAATAGCTTGGCTTTTAGATCCTGCTATAAAAAAAATATTTGTTGAGAAAGATCAGTCACTAATATTTATAATTCCTTTATTAATAATTGTAGCATTTACTATTAAAGGGTTTGCTCTTTATTTTGCAAAAGCAATTATGATTAGAGTTGCTGAAGAAGTTAAAAAAATTCTTCAATCTCAAATGGTAAAATCTTTAATTAATGCAGATACACAACTAATAGATAAAAAACATTCTGGAAAATTTATTTCAAATCTTACATATGATGTAAATCATATTACCAATATGCTCAGTACAGCCATTTTAAGCTTATTCAAAGATAGCTTAACTCTATTGGGTTTATTGTTTGTAATGTTTTATCAAAATTGGAAATTATCATTGATTGCAATAATTATGATACCTATAGCTGGTATGGCATCTAAAACTCTTAGTAAAAGAGTTGGGAAAGTTGTTACAGAAGCACAAGAAAAATCTGGTTTTTTGAATACACATTTAATTGAATTATTTAAAAATCATAAATTAATTAAAATATTTCAAAGAGAAGATTATGAAAGTAAAAGAACAGATGGTCATTTAGATCAGCTAAAAGAAAAAAATATTAAAATTAATACTGTGTTTGTAAGGCTGTCACCAATCATGGAAACCTTGACTGGAATAATGATTGCAATTTTAATATTTTATTCTGGAAAATTAGCTCTTAATAATGAGATTGAAATAGGAAATTTTTTCTCTTTTCTTGCTGCAATGATGCTTGCATACCAGCCGGTTAGAGCGCTATCGGGCATGAATATGATATTAAAACAAGGGCTATCTGCAGCGAATAGAATTCTGCCTATTATTGATAATCAAAATAAAATTGCTGACCATGAAGACTCACAAGATATTAACATTACCCACTCTGACATTAAGTTTAATGGTATTAACTTTCGATATAATGCTGAAGAAAAAAATATTTTATCAAATATAAGCCTAAATATAGCTGGGGGGAAAATGACTTCTTTAGTTGGGCATAGTGGTTCTGGAAAATCAACAATTTTGAATTTAATACCTAGATTTTATGATGCTCAATCAGGAGACATCTTGATTGACGATCAATCTATATACAAAGTGAAAATTAAATCTCTAAGAGATAAAATCTCTCTTGTAAGCCAAGATACGACTTTGTTTGATGATACAATTAAAAATAATATTAAATATGCTAAAAGTGATGTCACAGATGAAGATATAGTAGCCGCAGCAAAATTTTCTTATGCACATGAGTTTATAGATAAATTACCTAATAAATATGAAACCATAATAGGTGAAAATGGGATTAGATTATCAGGTGGTGAAAAGCAAAGACTGTCCATAGCGCGAGCCATGATTAAAAAAAGTCGAATAATTCTTTTAGATGAAGCAACCTCTTCACTAGATGCCGAAACAGAAAGCAAAATTCAAGATGCTTTAAAAATATTAACTAAAGATAAAACTACCATTGTAATAGCTCATAGACTATCAACAATTTTAAACTCAGATCAAATTTACATAATCGATGCCGGTAATGTTGTTGCGAATGGCAAGCATGGTGAATTATTGAATACTTCAAAACTTTACAAAAATTTCTACGAAAAACAAATTCAAAAAAAGTAATGTTTTTTTTATATCAAATATTGATAACTATACTGTTAATATTCTCTCCATTAATTATATTTTTTAGAATTTTAAAAAAAAAAGAACATAGAAAAAGATATAAAGAAAAATTTTGCTTTCCATCAAAAAAATGTATTAATGGAAACTTAATTTGGTTTCATGGATCAAGTGTTGGTGAACTTTTAAGCATTATTTCCCTAGTTCAAGAACTTGAAAAAAATAAGTCTATAAATCAAATTTTAATAACCACTTCGACTTTAAGTTCCGCCCAAATATTTAAAAAATTTAATTTTAAAAAAACTGTTCATCAATTTTTTCCAATAGACTCGATATTCTTTTCTTATAAGTTTTTAAATTACTGGAAACCAACTATTGCAATATTTGTTGAATCTGAAATTTGGCCCAGTATCTTTAGGGCTCTTAGTAAAAAAAATATTCCATTAAAACTTCTTAATGCAAGAATTACAAAAAAAACTTTTAATAAATGGAGACGTGTTAAAAAATTCTCAAACTCAGTTTTTAAGAATATTTCAATTGCCTACCCTCAGAATGAAGAAACATTTAATTATCTTAAAAAATTAAATGTCTCAACAATTAAAAAGATAGGGAATCTTAAGTTTGTTAGTAATAAACAAAATGAATTCAACAAATTAGACAAAACTTTTTTAAAAAACATAAAGCTTAAAAAAATTTGGTGTGCTTCAAGTACACACCTAGGTGAAGAAATCATTTGTGCAAATGTTCATGTAAACCTAAAGAAAAAATATAAAAATTTATTAACAATAATAATACCAAGACATATTCATCGTGTTAGTAAAATAGTTAATGAAATTAAAAGTTTAGATTTAAATATAGTTTTGCACAGCTCAAAACCAAAAAAATTAAATAATACAGATATTTACTTGGTAGACACATATGGTGAAACGAAAAAATTTTATCAAGCCTCTGATATAGTATTTATGGGTAAATCAATATCTGGGAAAGGTGGCCAAAATCCTTTTGAACCTACCAACTTAGGTTCTACTGTTTTGTATGGACCGAATGTAGATAACTTTAAAGATATCTATAAATTACTTAATAAACTAAAGGTTGCTTACAAGGTTAATGGAGTAAAAAGCTTAACTCAATCAATAGACAAATTAATTACTAAGCCCAATAACAAAAAAAATTATTTAGAAATTGCAAAAATAGGAAAAAAAATACTTAATGAAACTAAAGATGAGATAAATAGTTTATTCAATAATGAAATTAAAAAAACCTAAATTTTGGGATTATAAAAAGCCATCCTTTCTTTCCTATCTACTATTACCTTTTTCAATAATTTTAGGTTTAATTGCTAAAGTAAAATCAAAACCTAAATTTTCTAATTCAAAAATCAAAACAATCTGTGTTGGAAACATCTATATTGGAGGAACTGGCAAAACATCACTAACCATCAAGATAAAGGAAATTTTAGATAAAAATAATATCAAAGTTTGTTTTATTAAAAAATTTTATCCCAACCAAACTGATGAGCAAAAACTACTTAGTAAAAATGGAACTTTATTTAGTAATTTAAAAAGAATTACTGCACTTGATGAGGCAATTTCAAAAGGTTTTGAAGTTGCTATTTTTGATGATGGACTTCAGGACAGCTCTATCAAATATGACTTAGAAATTGTTTGTTTTAACAATCTAAATTGGATTGGAAATGGACTTACGTTGCCATCGGGACCTTTAAGAGAGAGTATTAATAACCTAAAATTTTATAAAAACGTTTTTTTAAATGGAAATGAAGAAAGTCTAATTGCCATTAAAGAACAAATCAAAAAAATTAATCCAAATATAGATATTAATTCTGGAAAATATACACCACTAAACATAAATGAATTAGATAAAAACCAAAGTTACTTAGTTTTTTCTGGCATTGGTAATCACAAAACTTTTGTAGAAATGTTGAAAAATAATAAATTAAAGATTGTAAGTGATTTAGAATATCCAGATCATTACCATTATTCAAAAAAAGATTATGATAAAATAATAATTAATGCGAAAAAGTATAATGCACGTATTATAACTACAGAAAAAGATTATTTAAGGCTAGAAAACTTTAATAGAAATGAAATTTTTTATATCAAATCAAGTCTTAATATATCAGATGAAAAAAGTCTTACAAACAAACTAAGCAAGTTAAATGAAAAAAATTAAATATTTTTTTGAGTTTTTGATCATATCAAATCTTTTTATTATTTATAAATTTTTAGGATTAAAAGTTTCATCTTATATCAGTGGAAAATTATTTGAAACTTTTGGACCAATTTTTAGATCCAAAAATTTAATTAAATCAAATATTCAAAGAGCTATTCCTAAAATTAATCTGTTGAAAGTTAAAATCATTACAAAAAATATGTGGAATAATTATGGAAGAACATTGTCTGAATATATGTTCCTCAAAGGTTTTAGAAACAATCAATTTAAATCAAATATTAATACAGTAGGTAAAGAAATTCTTGAAAAAATAAAACTTGAAAAGACTCCAGTAATTTTTATTTCTGGTCATTTTAGCAATTTTGAATTAATGGCGATGGAAATTGAAAAATCTGGTGTGAATCTGTCTGCAATATATCGTCCCTTAAATAATATTTTCTTAAACGTATTAATGGAAAGAATTAGAAAAAAATATATTTGCAAAAATCAAATTAAAAAAGGAACTAGTGGAGTTAGAGAATTATTAAGATTATATAAAAAAGGCTACTCTATAGCCTTAATGATAGATCAGAGAGTCTCTCAAGGAATAAAATCTAAATTCTTTGATGAAGAAGCATTCACCACAACTATTCCTGCACAATTTATAAAAAAATTTAATTGTAAAGTGGTGCCAATTTCTATTGAAAGACATAATGGGGTAAATTTTAATATTAAGGTTGAAAAACCTATGGAGTTTTCAAAGAACTCTTCAACTGAAAAAATTACTAGAGAGCTAAACATTTGGCTAGAGAAAGTAATTCTAAAAAATCCAGGTGAATGGATATGGTCTCATGATAGATGGAAGTAAGAATTTAGTTAGTCTCTTTTTTTTATGAGCTTCTACATATGAAAAATATGGTTCTTGAAGCTCGACATTCCAATAATTAAGATTTTCTAAACTAATTAATTTTCCTGATATAGCACAAACAACATGATCTCCATTTTCAATAATTTCAAAGTTATTTGGTAAATATTTTAATTTTGCTAATTTTTTATTCATTTTTAGTTTATATACATCTATATGAAAGTTGGAATAATTGGAAGTGGTGGAAGAGAGCATGCTCTATGTTTATCCATCAAAAAATCACCTAAGGTTGATAAGATATACTGTTTTCCTGGTAATGCAGGAACTTCGGATATAGCAGAAAATATTGAAATTGATTTTTTAGATTTTAATAAAATTAAAGAATTTTCAATCAAGAATGAAATTAGCTTATTAATAGTTGGACCAGAAAAACCATTAGTTGATGGAATAGTAGATTTCTTTAACGATACAGAAATAAATATTTTTGGTCCTGATAAAATTTCTTCTCAATTAGAAGGTTCAAAGATTTTTACAAAAAAAATATGCAAAAAATACAATATACCAACTGCTAAGTTTGGTATTTTTGAAAATGCTAATGATGCAATATCTTTTCTAGACAAAACTAAGTTTCCACTTGTTGTCAAGGCTGATGGTCTTGCATCTGGAAAAGGTGTTTACATTTGTGAAAATAAGGATGATGCAAATTTAGCAATAAAAGAGGTTTTTGATGGAAAGTTTGGATTAGCCAAAAATATTTTAATTGAAGAATTTCTTGTTGGTGAAGAAATGAGCTATTTTATTATAAGCGATGGTAAAGAAATCAAAAGCTTTGAAACAGCACAAGATCATAAAAGAGTTCTAGAGGGTGATAAAGGAGCGAATACAGGTGGGATGGGTGCGTATTCACCATCAAGGTTGCTCAATCAATCCTTAGAAAAAAAAATATTAAATAAAATAATCAAACCTACCATTAGAGCCCTGGAAGAAATGGGGTCTAATTATAAAGGATTTTTATATGCTGGCTTAATGATAGTTAAAGATGAACCGTATTTGATTGAATACAATGTAAGAATGGGAGATCCAGAATGTCAGACAATCTTACCTAAATTAAAAACAGATTTGTTAGAAATTATAGATGCATGCTGCAATAAAAACCTAAAAAACATAAATATAGAGTGGCATGATAAAAAAAGTCTATGTATTGTTTTATGCTCAAAGGGCTATCCTAATAAATATAATAATGAAATTTTAATAGAAAATATTGAAAATCTAAAGCTGGATGAGAATGATTATTTTTTTCATGCTGGAACAAAAAAAATAAATGATAAAGTTTATTCAAATGGTGGAAGGGTAATTAATTTCGTTAGTCTTTCATCAAATTTTAAAAACAGTAGAGATAAAACTATAAGTTTAATTAAAAACCTTAATTGGAAAGACGGGTTCTATAGAAAAGACATTGGTTATAAGGTGATTGATGAATGAGGATAATTTCAGGAAATTTTAAAGGCAAAAAAATCCTTCTACCTAAAGATAAGCTAACGAGACCTCTTAAAGATTTAACAAAAGAGTCAATTTTCAATATATTAAAACATTCCAAATTATTAAATATAGAGTTAGAAAGTTCTAATATTCTAGATTTATTTTCGGGTGTTGGATCATTCGGTCTCGAATGTTTATCAAGAGGTGCTAAAAATGTTACCTTCTTGGAGAGTTATACGGAAGTATTAAATATTTTAAAAAAAAATATAGATAATTTAAATCAACAAAATCAAACAAAAGTAATTGAAAAAGATATTTTTTCTAAAAATACACTTAAATTATTAAATGACAAATTTGATATTATTTTTATGGACCCTCCCTATAAGGAGAAAAAATTATCCTTTCTGTTGAATGCAATAACTGAATTAGAGTTACTCAACAACGGTGGTATCATAATTATTCACAGACATAAAAAAGAAGAGGATGATCTACCCAAAGAATTTAACCTAATTTTAGAAAAAAATTATGGTATTTCAAAAATTATATTTGGAAATACTTTAACTTAAGATTTTTTTTGTTTCTATTTTTATCAACTCAACAGAAGGTTGATCAAATGGATTAACATTTAAAGCTCGACCAAGTAAAATGGTCTCTAATATAAAAAAACAGAACAGTTCACCTAAAGACTGTTCATTTCTTTTTAAAATTCTAAAACTTCTAAAGGGTATTTTTTTAGAAATAAAGACTTTCTCTGTAGCAATCATCTGAGATTGTTTTATTTTTTCTATTGTTAGGTTTTTTAAAAACTTATGAGTATTTAACACACCACCATTCTTAATTTTTATATCTCTATTCTCCAGGACATTAAAAAATGTATAAAAATATTTATTTGGACCATCTAGATAAAGTTGCATTAAACTATGATTATCTTTTGGCATTGAAGAAACAACAGGCAATAATCCTAAGGATTTTTTTCCTAAACTTTCAGCTATCAGTTGCTGATACCATTTAAATAAATTTTCAGATTGTTCATCATAATTTAAAATTATTGATGTTTGTTTTCCACTCTTAATTAAGTTTAACGTAGTTGACACACTGTTTACAAGGTTATTAATAAAATTCTTATTTTTAATAAGATTATTAAATTGCTTAAATTTCTTTTCATTCAAATTCATTAATTCTGCAGGTAACATTCCAACTTCAGACAATACAGAATACCTACCTCCTACATAATTTTTATGCTCAAATATTTCTGCCTTAAGCTTTGCTGCTAAGTTAGTTAGGTAGCTATTTTTTGCTTCTGTAATAATAATATTTTTTTCATTTTTATTAATTAATGCATTGGCATTCGCTATTGTCTCTAATGTATTTCCTGATTTAGAAATAATTAAATTCAAATTTATATTTTTATTATTAAAATAATCTGCATTGCTATTTAAATTATTAACAAAAGTAATTTTTTTTTTTATTTTATTTTTTAAAAAATCGTAAATAGCTTCAGATCCAAGAACTGATCCACCCATACCAATTATTCTTAAATTGGATAATTTTTTATATTTTTTAAGTACTTTTTTTGAATAACTATATTTATATGTAGGTTTTAAAGTTTCAAATAATGCTGGCTGATCTTTTAGTAATTTTAAAAAGTCTTTTTTTATTATTTTAGAGTGTTTGATGTTTAAAAAATTTTTAAATATCATTTTTCTAATGTTCAAGATTATTGAATTTATCTTTTAGTCTTTCAAAAAACCCTTCTTTTTTTGGTTTTTCATTTTCTTCTATAGCTTCATCTAAAATTATTTCTGTAGCTTCTATTGAATTAACTTTTTTTTCATTAATCTTTTTAATAATAGATTTTTCTATAGAATTTTTTGTATCATCACTTTTCTTGCTTGTGCTTGTAGAGGAGCTTTGATTAATTATATCTTCAATATCTGAGGTATCTTTTTTATCTAGTTTTATATTTTGTTCAGGCTCCTTTCCAGGTTCTGGTAATTCTCCAAAACTAGGTGGTAGCACTAAAGGAGATTTTTTTTCAACTAAAAACTCATCACTTCCTTTTTTTTTGCTTCCTCCCAATCCTTTGGCAATTGATCCACAGGAGTTTAAAAAGAGAAGTATTAAAAAAGAAGCTATTAATTGATTAGTTTTTTTCATTTATATTTTTATTATTAAAGAAAAGTTCTACTAAAATAAGGCAAAAAACTCCAATAGTAATAGATATATCAGCCACATTAAAAACAAACCAATGAAAGTCATAAAAATGTAAATCAATAAAATCTGGAACAGCTGTATAAACTATCCGGTCATAAAAGTTTCCTAGGGCACCACCTGCAATTAATGCAAAAAAATAACGCTGAACATTATTATTTTTCAACATCATAAACAAAATAGCAATAATGATAAGACCAATTAAAATTGTAATAGAGTTGTAAATAATACTTTCATCTATTGAAAGTAAACCAAAAGCTATTCCTTTGTTCCATATTAAGAACAGGTTCAAATAAGGAGTGATATAAATATCAACCGAAGTTTCTACTTCTGCAAGTTTTAAGATGTAAAACTTTGTTGCACGATCAAATATAAAAACTATTAATATAATTACTAAATTTAAATAAAAGTTTTTTAAGTTAATTTTGTCCATCAACATTTTTAGTTAATCTGAATGTCTCTCACATTTAACTTTATTGATTTTCCAACAAACTGGGCATTTATTTCCTTCGGCCTTAATCGTTTCAATAATTGTTTCATCTGTGTTTGATTGATGAACTAAAGCAGAAGATGTAATGCATATTTCTGAAAAATCTACATTTTTTGAAATTTCGAATAATGTTTCATTTAGATTGATAACTAGGCTAGCTTCTAAACTTGATCCTATTTCCTTGCTAGCTCTCTTTGCTTCAATACTTATATTGCAGATGTCTCTAATTTTTTTTAATTCTGTCCATTTTTTATGCAGTTCTTCATCTTGAAAAGACTCTGGATATTTCATGAATTGCTCCAGATGAATACTTTTCTGCTCTTTGTTTATTAGGGTAAAAATTTCTTCTGTTGTAAATGAAAGTATTGGTGCAAACCACTTAACCAATGATTCTAAAATAATATTTAAAACAACTATACTACTCTTTCTTCTATCAGAATCTTTTGAGTCACAATATAAAGCATCCTTCCTAATATCAAAATAAAATGATGATAAGTCTACTGTGCAAAAATTTAAAAGCTCTTTATAAAGATTGTGAAAGTCATAAGATTTAAAATAATTTTTAAAATTTTTATTTAGCTCATACACTCTATGAAGCATATATCTCTCTAACTCCGGTAATTGTTTGATGTCTAGACTATCCATGTCAATTTTTTGGAAATCATCATTTAAGTTACCTAGCAAATATCTAAATGTATTTCTAATTTTTCTATATGAATCAGCGTGTTGTTCTAAAATAGAATAATCAATTCTTAAATCTTCAGCATAATTAGATGATGCAACCCATATTCTTAAAATATCTGCACCATATTTTTTTAAAATATCTTCAGGAGCAATTACGTTTCCTACAGATTTTGACATTTTGAGACCTTTGCCATCCACAACAAATCCATGCGATAATATTGATTCGTAGGGCGCTCTACCTCTCGTTCCACAAGATTCTAAAAGTGACGAATGAAACCAACCTCTATGCTGGTCAGAACCTTCTAAATACATTGATGCTGGCCATTGAAGATCTTCTCTTTTTTCCAAAACAAATGCATGAGTGCATCCGCTATCAAACCAAACTTCAACAATATCACTTATTTTTTCGTAATCTTCTGCTTTATATTTGTCCCCTAAAAATCTTTGAGGATTATCAGAAAACCAACAATCAGAACCTTCTTTTTCATAAATGTTCGCAATATTCTCATTTACATTATCATCTACTAAAATTTCTTTAGTAGTCTTATGAACAAATATTGGAAGTGGCACTCCCCAAACTCTTTGTCTTGAAACACACCAATCTGGCCTTGTTTCAATCATTGCTTTTATTCTTTCCCTACCTTTGTCTGGATAAAATTTAGTGTCATCAAGAGCTTTTAACGCTTTTTTTCTCAAGCCATGGCTTTCCATTGAAATAAACCATTGCGGAGTTGCTCTATGAACAAGGGGTGCTTTTGATCTCCATGAATGTGGATATGAATGAACTAGTTCCCCATTAGATAATAACTTTTTTTGTTCTTTTAATTTTTCAATAACAATTGGGTTAGCTTTAAAAATATGAGTTCCCTCAAATAAAGGAAGATTTTTAGTGTATTTACCATCACCATCTACAGTCTCTATAGCTTTTATCCCGTGCTTTAAACAAAGATTAAAATCATCAGGACCATGACTGGGTGCGCAATGAACAATACCTGTTCCCTGTTCTATTGTAACAAATCTTGCTTCAAGCATTGGTATATCATAATCATAACCAAGCTCTAAAAAAGGATGATTACAAATTGTATCTTTAAAATCTTTACCCTTAAATTTTTTTATTTCTTTGTAACTTTTGATTTCACAATCTTTGATAACAGACTCTAGTAGAGCTTCTGCAACTACTATTTTTTTATTCTTAAAATCTCCCTCATCACTTAATTCAATTATTAAATAATCTAAGGCCTCATTATAAGCTAATGCTTTATTTGCAGGTATAGTCCATGGAGTAGTTGTCCATATAATAACTTCTGTATTTTCTAATTCTTTTATATTTGTTTTTTTAACTGGGAAGGCTGTGTAAATTGTATCTGATTTATGATCTTGATACTCAACTTCAGCATCTGCTAAAGCTGTTTTCTCTACAGTTGACCAAAGAACAGGTTTAAAACCTCTATAAAGACTTCCTTCTTTTAAAAATTTTCCTAACTCTCTTACGATTTGAGCTTCTGCCTCAAAACTCATTGTTGCATAATGATTATCCCAATCTCCAACAACACCTAATCTTTTAAATTGTGTTTTGTGAACTTCAATCCATTTTTGAGCAAACTCTCTACACTCTTTTCTAAATTCTGTTATTGGAACTTCATTTTTATTTTTTTTGTTTTTTTTATATTGCTCTTCAATTTTCCACTCAATAGGTAGACCATGACAATCCCATCCAGGAACATATACAGAATCTTTACCATCCATTTGATGGAATTTTACTATTATGTCTTTCAAAATCTTATTTAAAGCTGTACCCATGTGAATATTACCATTTGCATATGGTGGACCATCGTGAAGTATGAACTTTTCTTTTCCCTTATTGGATTTTCTCAACTCTTTATAAAGATCAATTTTCTTCCAATATTCTAAAATTTCAGGTTCTTTATTCTGTAAATTTGCCTTCATGGAGAAAGTTGTTTTGGGTAAATTTATATTTTCTTTGCTCATGTTAATTTTTTTTAGCAACTTTTAAGTCACTTTGAATTTGTTTTTTTAATTGATCAACGTTTTTGAATTTTTTTTCTTTTCTTATAAACTTTGTGAACTCTACTGATAAATACTTATTATAAAGATTTCCAGAAAAATTAAAAATATGCACTTCTAATAAAATTTTTTTTTGATTGAAAGTTGGTCTATAACCAAGGTTAGCAATAGCTTTTAGTGATTTATTAGAGTTTTTTTGTTTTACTTTAGCAACATACACTCCAGGCATCGCGATCACATAATCCTTAATATCGATATTGCAGGTTGGAAAACCAATTTTTTTTCCTTGCTGTCTTCCCTTTTGAACAATTCCTTCAATTGACCAATTTCGACTTAATAACTTATTAGCTTTTTTTAATTGTCCCTTTTCTAGAAGAGAGCGAATATATGTAGAGGAGATAACTTTATTATCTAAGATTAGTGGTTGTGGTTTTACTATTTTGTAATGATACTTTTTTTCATCTTTTATTAACTGTCTAACATCTCCCTCTCTTTTATTGCCAAATTTAAAGTTGTTACTGACAAATATATATTCAGCTTCTAATTTTTTTGATAAAATTTCTTTAATAAAAAAATCAGACTTAATTGCAGAAAATTTTTTGTCAAATTTTTTAGTAATTATAAAATCAACTCCTAAGTGATCTAAAATTATTTTTTTTTGATTTACATTTGAAATTCTAAAATTTTTAAAGTTTTTATTAAAAAACATTTTGGGCATTGGCTCAAATGTTAAAACACCAATTTTTAAATTAAATTTTTTTTTATAAGTATTTGCTAACTTAAATAATTTTTGATGACCTAAATGAACACCATCAAAATTACCAATCAAGATAATTGATTTTTTATGATTGTTTGAAATATTAAAATCTTTATACAGCTTCATATTTCACCACTTTAATTCTGTTTGAATAAAGTTTACAACGACTTCATATTTCTTTGAAATTACATCTATACCTTCTTTTTTAATTTCATCTCTATGAACACCATTTGATATAATTAAAGAATTATAATTTAAAAGATTGGCTCCTTTAATATCTGTATTTAAATTATCACCAATAGATAAAACTCTTTTTCCTTCATTACTAATTGCCTGATTGTAAACTTCAGGAAATGGTTTTCCAAAATAAATAGCTTCTCCTCCCATTTTTTCAAAAACAAGTGCTACAGACCCTGCGCACAATTCTCTTTTTTCACCTCTATCAACAATTAAATCTGGGTTAGTACATATCATTTTCTTATTAATATGATCTTTGAATAATTCTTTGTAATAATTTAAATCTACACCTTGTTCTTCAAATAAACCTGTGCAGAGTAAATATGAACTTTCTTTGATGTTGTTAGTCTTATTTTTTTTAAAATCTAAAAATAAATCAAAATCTCTTGGTGGCCCTATATGATAAAATTTTTTTTCTAGAGAATTTTTTCTTAAATAATTCAGCGCTGCTTCTCCTGAGGAATAAACTTTTTCCCTAATTTCTTTATTCATTCCCATTTTTTCTAAAAAATTATTTACTGTTTTATTAGGTCTTGGCGCATTAGTTAATAGAACGTAGTCTTTGTTTGCTTTGGTGATTTCTTCTAAAACTTCAATTGCGTTTTTATGAAGAGTTATCCCATTATGAACAACGCCCCATAAATCGATATAAAAAATATCATAATTCTCTACAATTGATTTTAATCCATCATTATCTAAATTCTTACTCATTATGGGAGGTATAACTTATAAAAAACACAATTTCTCTGGTTTTTTGCCCCACATATTTTTTTTAACATCTCTTGAAATAGTTAGCCTAATAGCTATATGAGTCGCATAATAAAAGGAGAATTTATGAAATTTAAACCGTTACACGATAGAGTTCTAATAGAAGTTTTAAACAGTAGTGAAAAAACTGCTGGAGGAATAATTATCCCTGATACAGCTCAAGAAAAACCTCAAGAAGGTAAAGTAATTGCTGTTGGCGGTGGAGCAAAAACTGAAGATGGAAAACTAATTCCAATGGATGTGAAAGTTGGAGATAAAGTTCTTTTTGGCAAATGGTCAGGAACTGAAATCAAAATAGACAGCAAAGAATACAGCATAATGAAAGAGTCTGACATTATGGGTATTTCGAGCAAATAATTTAATTTAAAGGAGAAAACAAAATGGCAAAAATTGTAAAATTCGACTCTGAAGCAAGAGCGGCAATGATAAGAGGTGTTGATATCCTTGCTAACACAGTAAAAGTTACTCTTGGACCAAAAGGTAGAAATGTTGTTATCGACAAATCTTATGGTGCACCAAGAATTACTAAAGATGGTGTTACAGTTGCTAAGGAAATTGATCTTGAAGATAAATTTGAAAACATGGGTGCTCAAATGGTTAAGGAAGTTGCTAGCAAAACAAATGAAGAAGCTGGTGATGGAACAACTACAGCAACTATTTTAGCACAAGCAATTGTTAAAGAAGGTGTAAAATATGTAACAGCTGGCATGAACCCTATGGATGTTAAAAGAGGAATCGATGCAGCAGTAGATCATGTTAAAGCAAGCTTAATTGCTTCAGCAAAAAAAGTAAAAGATACTGATGAGATTGCTCAGGTAGGAACTATTTCAGCTAATGGTGATAAAGAAATTGGCAACATGATTGCAAAAGCTATGCAAAAAGTTGGTAATGAAGGTGTTATTACTGTTGAAGAAGCTAAGGGAGTGGAAACTGAGTTAGACGTTGTTGAAGGTATGCAGTTTGATAGAGGTTATTTATCACCATACTTTATTACTAACGCTGATAAAATGACTACTGAGTTAGAAAACCCTTTCATCTTATTACATGAAAAAAAATTAACTAACTTACAACCAATGGTTCCGCTTCTAGAAGCTGTTGTACAGGCTGGTAGACCACTAATGATTATTTCTGAGGATGTTGAGGGCGAAGCTCTTGCAACTCTTGTTGTAAATAAACTTAGAGGTGGTTTAAAAGTTGTTGCGGTTAAAGCACCTGGTTTTGGTGATAGAAGAAAATCAATGCTTGATGATATTGCAATTTTAACTGGTGGTCAGGTTATTTCTGAAGACATTGGAGTTAAACTTGAAAATGTTAAACTTACAGATCTTGGGTCTTGTAAGAGAGTTAAAGTTGATAAAGATAATAGTACAATTATTAGCGGCAGTGGTAAAAAATCTGAAATTGAAGCTAGATGTGCTCAAATCAAACAACAAGTAGGTGAAACAACTTCTGATTATGACAGAGAAAAACTTCAAGAAAGACTAGCAAAACTTGCTGGAGGAGTTGCTGTAATCAAAGTTGGTGGTGCAACTGAAGTAGAAGTTAAAGAAAGAAAAGATAGAGTTGAAGATGCTCTTAACGCAACTAGAGCTGCTGCTGAAGAAGGAATAGTAGTTGGTGGTGGTTGCGCTCTTTTATATGCTTCACAAAGTCTAACTACACTTAAAGTTAAAGGAGACGATCAAAAAGCTGGAGTTACGTTAGTGGCTAAAGCTTTACAAGCTCCTATTAGACAAATAACTTTAAATGCTGGAGTTGATGGTTCAGTTGTAGTTGGAAAACTACTTGAACAAAATAAAAAGAACCAAGGTTACGATGCTCAGAATGAACAGTACGTTGATATGTTTGCAAAAGGTATCATCGATCCTGTTAAAGTTGTAAGAACAGCTTTACAAGATGCAGCTTCGATTGCTGGATTACTTGTAACTACTGAAGCCATGATTGCTGACAAACCAGATGACAAAGATTCTGGTGCTGGTGGAATGCCTGGTGGAATGCCTGGTGGCATGGGTGGCATGGGTGGCATGGGTGGCATGGGTATGTAAACCCATTCACTTTACTAAAAATTATAAAAAGCCCAGTTTTTACTGGGCTTTTTTTTTGTCCCAACATTTTATTAGAGCACGAAGAAAGCACGAAAAAAGCACGAAGAAAAAATCATCAAATGAGTCTATTATTTGAGAACTCTTAGGGTACTAAATAACTTCAAAGTAGTAAAATAGACGTTGATTTGTTAGGATTAGAATGTTCGGAATTAAAGTTTTGGGGGTTTTTTTTTGAAACAAAATGTTTTAAGAATTTCCTTCTTATTTATTCCTGAGATAATATCACCTTTAAAAAAATTATTTTCATAATTATTTTTGTATTCATTTGGTATACAGCAAATCATTTTAATCCACCTATCTTCATCAAAATTTTTTAATTCTATCAAATTAAGATTGTATGGTTTTTCTTTAGAGGAAACCAAAGTTAACAAACTATAGTTTAGGTCTTTAAAAAAATGGAATAACTCTCTTGTGTAATTTTCAATGATAATAGAAGGTCTGTTTAATTTAATGACCTCTTCACCTCCATATAAAACTTTTAAATCTATACCATCAATATCTATCTTAATTGCTGTAATATTCTCTAAATTTTCATTTTTACAAAACTTATCTATAGTAATTTGATTCATATTTTTTAAATTACTTAGTTTATGATTTGAATTATCAGAATAGAAAGAATAGCCACTCTCAGAATCACCAGCAACTACAGAAATATTTTCATCCCCAACAAAATATTGATGATAATAAAAATTATCGATATCTATTTTTTTTAAAATATTAATACATTTGGTACTTGGCTCAAAACCAATGATTTTTTTAAAATAATTTTTAAATAAGGTTGGATAATATCCACTATGACAACCAATATCTAAAAAAATATCATTTTGTCTATTTTTTAAACTATCTAAAAAAAGATA
Source organism: Candidatus Pelagibacter sp. uisw_138 (assembly GCF_059512485.2). Taxonomy (NCBI): domain Bacteria; kingdom Pseudomonadati; phylum Pseudomonadota; class Alphaproteobacteria; order Candidatus Pelagibacterales; family Candidatus Pelagibacteraceae; genus Candidatus Pelagibacter; species Candidatus Pelagibacter sp. uisw_138. Next base: position 1,144,656 of record NZ_CM183453.2, read on the forward strand.
TTCATTTCCCCAATCCGTGAAGCATTGGGTCATAAAAACTTCAGTACCAGATGGATCCCATTTATAAATACTATAATTATTGTTTGTAATGACTTTATAAATAAATTTTTCTTTTATAAATTTTTTAATTATTTTTATTTTTATGCCTCTTAAAAAAAAGTTTTTTAATCCTATTTGTTTAGCAAAGATAGCGAATGTCATAAAAGTATATTTAATATATGATTAATTTTTTGTTATTAATATAGAAATAATAATCCTATCTTTTGACTTCCTTTTGAATTTGACCTTTAGAGTAATGAACAAATTAAAAGTGGTTAAATAATTACCTATTTACCTAAATCTCATATTTGAGATTGATAATATTCGGCTAATCTTCGGTTGATATTCTAAAAACACGAAACGGCACGAAAAACCATTAATTAAGCTAGTAAAACAATAAGTGAATGAGAATGTAATCCCACGTTTTCTAAATAAAATTTTAAAAGGGCAGTCTTCACTGCCCTTTTTTTATGTCTGTACTATAAATGTGCAGTGAAGTTGCAGTGAAGTTTGAAGAAGGTTTATGGAGTGTTTTGTGTTAAAGTTTTAATTAATTGAGTAAAAAATTTTAAAAATAGATCTTGATGAAATCATTATTAAACTTGATTAAAAAATTAAGAAAAATAAGAAGTTACAAAAAAAAAGAATTAGAAAATTCTACTTTTTATTCTTTAATTCAACATTTTGAGAAAGTGCGCAAAAAAGAAAAAATTGATGTAGATGGTTTAAATTTTTTAGAGTTTGGTACTGGATTGAATTCAGCTAACCATATTCATGATTGTTTAGATCTTTATTATAATTTGGATAATCCTCACACACATAAAATTGTTATGTTTGATCATTTTAAATCTGATACAAGCGATGAAAGTTTAAATGCTGTTAAGCTAAGTCTTGTAGAATTTAAAAAAAATTTATCAAAAATTTTAGAAATCTTGAATTCTAATGAATCTGTCAGACGCTACATCTCTGAGACTTGTGAATTTAGAGAGGGTGATATACAAATAACATCTAAAGATTATTTAGAGAATAATTCCTTTTTTGGTATCATTTCTATAGATCTTGGAAAATATTCTTTTGATAGTGTTTTTACAGTACTTGATAATTTGAAAGAAAAATTAAAATCCTGGACAATAATAATTTTTGATGACACGGCGGCATTTGCAGGAAACCCTTCAAAAGGTGCATTGGGAGCAATTAATAAATTCAACAATGAGAATAAAAATTGTGGACTGTCAGAAATTCAAAATTTAGACAATAAGTGTAATAATAATAAAGTATACCCTGAACTAATTTGTTATTATTGGAAAAATTAATCCATTTACCTAAAAAATTTATGTAGCTAGTAATTATTAAAAAATTTGAAAGATGTTAAAAAACGTTTAAAAGATTTTCATAAAATTTAAATGTTAAACTAATATGCAATTAATTAATAAAACTGAAAAATTCAATAAAGATGTTATAAATGCAGGTCTCATTTTTTTATTTTGCATATCTGTTTTTTTTCAATCTAATATATTTTTACATTGGACATCTTATGCAGATCAAGATTTCACATTAACTTACAATGCATTACTTTTAAATTCTGGTTTCAAACCAGAATATTTTGATCATCCGGGATATACACAAATATTATTCTTATCTTATGTTATTGATTTACTTTATTTTTTTAATATTTTAGATTTTAGAGACTTAAGCTTTTTTAGTGATAATGACTTTTCATCTTTAGAGATTAATAAATTGTTTTATTATCTAAGAATTTCAAATTTATTAATTATTTTTTTTATAACTTTTTTTTTAAAAAAACTTTTTGATGAATTTATTAACAATAGTCATCTCAATACATTTCTCGCTATTTTATTCTTATATTTTTGCACTACAACTGTTTCGTTAATCAAGATAAGAACAGAATTTATTTCTTTTCTTTTTTTTTTAATATTCTTTTTATATTTTAATAAATTTATAAGTAATAAAAATTTTAATTATAAATATATTTTTTTGTCAGGAGTTTTTTTTGCACTTGGTATATTTGCTAAAATGCAAATAATTTTTTTGTTACCGGTAGTTTTTTTCTCTATATATTTTAATTCAAAATATTTTGAAAAACCAATAAGACTAAATAAAACAATATTTAATATTTTTTCATTTAGTTATTTTTTTATACTTTTAATTTTAGTTTTGTTTTTTTCAGATGGTACAATAAATAAAGTTGGTGTGTTAATTTTTTCAATACTGCTTTATTTATTTATTTTATATATTAGTAAGATCAAAACAAAATCATTCCTAGCAACTTCAAATATTTTTATTACTTTTATCCTGGGTTTTGCTTTGGTTAATATTATTTTTATTTCAATAAAGCCCTTTCATTTATTTTACTACAAGGTTTTAATTAATTTTCCTGGTTGGATGTCTATGTTTTCTATAAGTTCTGGTAATCACGAAATTCCTTTTAATAAACTAAGCTTAATAACTGGATCATTATTAGATAATTTTGGAAATTATTTTTATAAAATTTATCTTCAAAAAAAAATATTAATTTTATTTGTTTTGATTGGCATGCTAATACCAATTTTCTTTTTAATTAAAAAAAAATTAAAAGAGTTTTTTTTATTATTACTGATCAATTCTTATTTTCTTCTAATATGTTTAATATTTTCACTTAGAATATCTGAAAATTATTTTATATATTCAACATTCATACTTTTTTTTAATATTATTTTTATTTTTAAATATATAAATGGATATTTTGACCTAAGATACGTTTACATAATCACTATTCTAATGATAACAAATAATCTTTATAGTTCATATTTTGCTATTAAAAAACACCATGTGTACTATGAAAAGCCATATAAAATCACTAGTAAATATAATAAACATTGTTCAATGGAAAATGTAATTCGTGATGATGTTTTTATGAGGGTATGGCACAAAAAAATTAGTAAAAAAACTTTATTAAATTTATGCGATATAAAATGAAAAAAAGCTTATCCATAATTATTCCATGCAAAAATGAAGCAGGTAATATTATGTCAATTTATAATTCCATTAATATAAGTGATCGAAAGATTGAAATACTATTTGGAGATGACAAATCTACTGATACCACTAAAGAAAAAATATTTCAGTTGATAAAGTTAAATAAAAAAAAAAATGTTACTATTAAATATTATAAAGGCCCAGGAATAAATAAAGCATCAAATGTTAAAAAAGGATTCAATCTTGCTAAAAATGAGATTTTTATTATTCATGATGCGGACAACACAGTGAATGGAAGAGAGATAAGATCTATTATTAAAAGCCTTGATTTAGATAAAAGTGATTTCATAAACTGTTCTAGAATGATAAAAAAACAACAAAAAAATGCAATGAATAGACCTAACTATTGGGGAAATAAATTTTTTTCAATATTTTACAGCTTTATATTGGGTCAAAAAATAACAGATACTTTATGTGGTTCAAAAGCATTTTTAAAGAAAGATTGGTCTAAAATTAGAAAATTTTGGGATATGTGGGGTCCTAAAGATCATTGGGGTGATTTTAATCTTTTATTATCAGCAAAATATTTAAATTTGAGAATATATGAACATCCAGTATTATATTTTGATCGTGTTTATGGAGAAACTAAAATGACAAACTTAGTTTTTCAATTTTTCAGAATGTTATTTATATCTATTAACGGATTATTTAAAATAAAATTTAAAAAATGACCTTGACCAAGTATTAAAGGTATGAACAAGAATGTTGAAATTTAGCTAAAATCAAATATTTTATATGTCAAAAAGATACAGTGGAAAATCATTTAAAGATTCAAGTACTGCTAAAAAGCCAAAATTAAGCTTGAAAGAAAAAAGAAAAAATAAAAAAGAAAAATCTAAAAAGTCTTAGACTTTAGTTTTTTTTGGCTATGTTTTTTGAAGGTGAAGGTTTTAGGTCTATCACTTCTACTTTTAAACTTCTTCTTTCCATTAAAACTAGGACTTTTTTTCTCTCCACTAGTAGATAAACTTTCAGATGTTTTTTTTCCAAAATATTTTGGATTATTTGTGAAACCAGTAGGTTTTGAATCATCTTTTTTTATAAAACTAGATTTTCCTTTATAACCGAAACTTTTTTTCTCTCCATCTCTTGATGATGAGCTAGATCTTCCATAACTAGACGGTTTTGATTTATCTCCAAAACTAGATTTTCCTTTATAACCGAAACTTTTTTTCTCTCCATCTCTTGATGATGAGCTAGATCTTCCATAACTAGACGGTTTTGATTTATCTCCAAAACTAGATTTTCCTTTATAACCGAAACTTTTTTTCTCTCCATCTCTTGATGATGAGCTAGATCTTCCATAACTAGACGGTTTTGATTTATCTCCAAAACTAGATTTTCCTTTATAACCGAAACTTTTTTTCTCTCCATCTCTTGATGATGAGCTAGATCTTCCATAACTAGACGGTTTTGATTTATCTCCAAAACTAGATTTTCCTTTATAACCGAAACTTTTTTTCTCTCCATCTCTTGATGATGAGCTAGATTTTTTTTCGTCTTTGAATTTTCTTTTTTTATTGTATGGCGCTTTTCCTCTTTTTCCACCTCTTGAATCTCCTCTTGCTCCACGTGGCGCAGGTTTAAAATTCGGATCAATTAATTTACTAATTTCGTTCCACATCGACCTATCATCTGGTGTAAGAAAAGTTAAAGCAGAACCTTCTGTTCCTGCTCTAGCAGTTCTTCCAATTCTGTGAACATAATCTTCTGGCACTTGCGGAAGGTCATAATTTATTACATGCTGAATTAATGGAATATCCAAACCTCTTGCAGCAACATCTGTTGCAATTAATATTCTCTTAAGGCCTTTCCTAAATGAAGTAATTACACGATCTCTTTTACTTTGACGAAGATCTCCGTGAATAGCATCAGCTGAATGACCCTCTTCTTTAAGACGCTTAACCATTTTATCAGCACCTCTTTTAGTTTTAACAAAAACTAATATTGATCCTTTTCTTGCTATAAATTGATCTACTAGTTGATCGTATTTATTTTCTTTAAAAACTTGAAGGGTTTCTTGTTTAATTTTTGCAATAGGAACTGACGTTGACCCTGTTGAAATTCTTTGAGGCTTATTTAGATATCTTTCAGAAATTCTAACAATATTCTGAGGTAATGTTGCTGAAAATAATAAAGTTTGATGATCCTTTGGAACAAATTTTAAAATTAACTCTATTTGGGGAGTGAACCCCATGTCCAACATTCTATCAGTTTCATCTAATACTAAATATTTGGTAGCAGATAAATTTAAGCTTTTTCTTTTTAAGTGATCATTAATTCTTCCTGGTGTTCCAACAATTATTCTAGATCTGTTTCCCAGTTGTCTAAGTTGTTTTTGCATTGCCTCTCCACCAATAAGCAAGGCAGTTTTAATATTAATTTTATCGCTAATAATACTCTTAATTGCAGCCATTACTTGAGTTGCAAGCTCTCTAGTTGGGCACATAACTAACGCAAATGCATTTTTATCTAATATTAATTTATTAATTAAAGGGATACTAAAAGCTAATGTTTTTCCAGTTCCTGTTTGGGCCGTTCCTAAAATATCTTTTCCCTCTAAAGCAACTGGTATTGCCATAGCTTGAATTGGAGTTGGTTTCGTAAACTTCATTTTTTCCAATGAATTTTTTAACGAATCTTCTATTTTTAGTAATTTAAAGTTTTCCATTTGGGTATTTAGATTTTTTAAAACTTAAGGAGATATGCTCTTAATCCTTTAATACGTCTAATTTGTATAGCGATATTTATACGTTTTTTTAATAATCACAAGAAGCTAATTTTTTATTAAAATAGCTTTAATGAGGAAATAATGGGTTTTTTTAAGTTTTCAAATGACTCAATTCATGTATAAGAGCCTCAAATTATGAATAACAATATTCGAAACATCACAATTATTGCACACGTCGACCATGGTAAAACTACCATGATAGATACTCTTATGAAACAGAGTGGTTCATTTAGAGAAAATGAAGTTGTTGATGAAAGGTTAATGGATTCTGGTGAGCTAGAAAAAGAAAGAGGAATTACTATTTTAGCTAAACCTGCTTCAATCAACTGGAAAGATTCAAGAATTAATATTATTGATACACCTGGTCACAGAGATTTTGCTGCAGAAGTTGAGCGTGTATTAAGTATGGCTGATGGAGCATTATTACTTATCGATTCTGCTGAAGGTGTAATGCCTCAAACAAAATTTGTTTTAGCAAAAGCTCTTAAGCAAGGGTTAAGACCAATTGTTATAATTAACAAATTAGATAAAGCAGATCAAAGAGCTGACGAAGTTTTAGATGAAACATTTGATTTATTTGTGAGTTTAGATGCAAATGAAGAACAATTAGACTTTCCAGTTTTATACGCTAGCGGAAGATCTGGATGGGCTAGCAAAGAAGTTGATGGACCAAGAGAAAATCTTCACCCACTATTAGATTTGATTTTAGAACATGTAAACCCTGCTGAGCTTGATAAAACGAAGCCTTTCGCAATGTTATCTACTCTATTGTACGCAGATAGTTTTTTAGGAAGAAGTTTGGTTGGAAAAATATCTCAAGGTACAGCAAAAGCTAATCAACCTATTAAGGCAATAAACCTTAAAGGTGAGAAAGTTGATGAAGGTAGATTAACTAAAATTTTTAGATACGAGGGAACAAAAAAAGTACCAATCGAAGTTGGTGAAGCGGGTGATATTGTTATAATTGCAGGTTTAGAAAAAGCTAACGTGGCTGACACAATTTGTGATCTAGAAGTGACTGAACCAATACACGCAACGCCAATAGATCCTCCCACTATGTCTATTACTATAAGTGTTAATAGTTCACCTTTAGCTGGGACAGAAGGTAAAAAATTAACAAGTACTCAAATCAGAGATAGATTGGTCACTGAAGCACAAAACAATGTTGGGATTTCTTTTTCTCAAAATAATAATGTAGATGCTTTTGTAATTAGTGGACGTGGTGAATTGATGCTTGAAATCTTATTAACGCAAATGAGACGTGAAGGTTTTGAGATGACAGTAAGCCCTCCAAAAGTTTTGTATCAAAAAGATGAAAATGGAAACAGAATGGAGCCTATTGAAGAAATCACAGTTGATTTAGATGAAGAGTTTTCATCAAAAATTATTGATTCAATGAACAGAAGAAAAGGTAAATTACTTGATCTTAAAGATACTGGAAAAGATAAGAAAAGATTAATCTTTCACGCGCCAACAAGAGGTTTAATGGGTTACACAAGTAGATTTTTAACTTTAACAAAAGGTACCGGTGTAATTAACAGAATATTCCATGGTTATGGAAAATTTGAAGGCGAAATGGATGGAAGAAAAAATGGCGCTTTAATTTCAATGGCTAATGGAAAAGCTGTTGCATTTGCAATATTTAACTTACAGGCACGTGGTGAGATGTTTGTAACTCATAATGATCCCGTTTATGAAGGAATGATTGTCGGATTAGCACCAAAACCAGGTGATATGATTATCAATGTCATGAAAGGTAAACAATTAACGAATATGAGAACTCAAGGAACTGATGAAAATGTTGTACTTACTCCAGTAAGACAAATGTCAATTGCTGAACAATTAAGTATGTTAAATACTGATGAAGCTTTGGAGATCACTCCTAAATCGCTAAGATTAAGAAAAGCTATTTTAAATCCTACTGATAGAAAAAAGAATGAAAAATCTGGAACACCGCTTTAATTAAAAGTTTTTCCAACAAGATATAATCCTAAAGCAACAGCTGGTCCAATTCCAAAGGCAAATAATAAAGTCCCAACTCCTACTGTACCACCCAAATACCAACCGATAGACATCACTGTAATTTCAAGAAAGACTCTAACAGTAGCGATCGGTAAATTTGTTTTTTTTTGTAAGCCCACCATTAGTCCATCTCTTGGTCCAGCTCCTAAATTGGCAACTAGATAAACACCACCACCAAGTCCTACTGTAAATACCGCTATAATAGCCAAAAGTATTTGAGAAATATAATTTTCAGGAGTTGGTACAAATTTTATGGAGATATCAATCATTAAACCAATAATTATTGCATTTAATATTGTTCCAATTCCAGGCTTTTGTTTTAATGGCAGCCACAAAAGTAAAACACCAATACTTACAAATATAGTTATTATTCCAATTGAAAAATTAACATTCATTGCAATACCTTGTGCAAGAACAGACCAAGGTGAGGCCCCAGCAAAAGAGACAATTAATAATCCCTCACCTAAACCAAATAAAGTTAATCCAAAACACAAAGAAAAGAAAGTTGAAAATTTTGGTTTAAGATTTAATGGTTTTTCAGAACTCCAATAAACTTTAGGAATATTTTTGATTTTCAAGAACATTTTTTAATAAATTACTTCTTTTAAAATTAAAGTCTATTATTGTTAACGCTTTATGAAAAAATTTTTTATACTAATGTTCTTTTTAACATGTTCACTTAGCTCTAATGCCCACATGGCGCATTATAATAAATTTAATAAAATTGAAATGGAGATTTTAAAAGATGGTGAAGTTATTGGATATAATTACTATTTTTTTAAAAAAGATGGAGATAAGACAATAGTTACAAATCAAATTAAGTTTACAGTAAAGTTATTTGGAGCAACAATTTTTGAAATTGAAGGGTACGGAGAGGAAAAATATATTAAAGATAAATTGATTTCTTTTAATTCTAAAACACTTCAAAATGATAAAGAAAAATATGTAGATTTAGAATTTAATGAACAAACAGATAAATTTGATATTCAAGGTTCTTCCTATAGTGGTATGGCATCAACAAACAACGTAATTGGAAACTGGTGGAGCCATAAAATTTTACAAACTAATAGTCAAATTAGCCCAGTATCAGGTAGTATCAAAGAACAGGTAGTAACGTTTATCGGTAAAGAAAAAATTGAACTTTATGGTAAAATTTATGAAGTAGATCATTTTAAATTAACCTCAAAAGACATATCTTTACCAAAAGATAAAAGACTTAATTTTGATATATGGTTTAATAAAAAAAATTCTTTAATCTTAAAAGTTACTTATTCTAGATTAGGAAATTGGGAATATAAAGTTAAAAAGTTTGAATAAAATTATTTATTTATTTTATTAAAAAGATCTTGAGCGCTTATCCATCCCGATTCTAATCTAGGCCCAACAAACCAATCCGCACAAACTCCAAGGTTTAAAGAGGAATTCCAATAACTTTTAATTCTTAAAGGTTTTGAGTTAGATGAATATTTCCAGCCATGATTTAATGAAAATAAGGCTTTAGTTTTTTTGATCCCTGTAAGCTTAAAAAACTGCTCAATCAAAATTTTTGTGTTCAATTTATTATTGTCTCGATTTTTATTAATCTCTTTATTTGCCCATGAGTAAGTACTTTGTAGGGTCCAAAGATCATTTTTATTTTTAAAACGCATTTTACTATTTTCATTTCCAGCCCAGCCTAAAATTTTATCATTAAAAAAATAACTACTAACATTAAGTTTACTTTTTTTTGTAGTCATCATGACAGTTATATTCGCATCCATTTTAATTCTTTTATTGATAAATGAATGTTTAATATATTTTTTTGAAAGTTTTTTTAATTGAGGGAATGGACAGGTTAATATTAAAGATTTATAAAATTTTATTGATCCATCTGAAAAAGATATTTCCCAAACTTTTTTTCTATTAGCGATTTTAATAACCTCACTACTAAAATTACAGTTAATATTCTTTAATAAATATTTACTAATTGCATTATTCCCCTTTTTACCAATTATCTTAATATGGCTCTTATCCTCTTTTTTATTATCATTAAGAAAAATATGCTTTCCAGTCCACTTTTTAAGAATTTTTTTATTAATTAAATCTTTTATAAACCTTTTAAATTGGATACTTTTTGGTGAAATATACTGAACACCATGATCAAAGCTTTCATTCTTATTAAGCTTTTTATTAGATGATCTTCCCCCAACCCCTCTTGCCTTATCATAAACATCTAATGAATATTTTTTACTAAGGGAGTTTGCAATTGTTGCACCAGAAATGCCAGAACCAATGATACAAAAGTCCTTCATTTACCTGCAACTACCATACCTTCTATTAACATCGTAGGAGCATTTGTAGAATATTTAAACTCAAGATCGTCAGCTAAGGTAATATTTTTGAATATGTCTTTAAAATTTCCAGCAATAGTTATTTCGCTTACTGGATATTTAAACACTCCATTTTCAACCATAAACCCTGTGGCACCAACTGAATAATCTCCTGTAACTAAATTGCTTCCATGACCGATAGTTTCTGTAATGTATAAAGTTCTTTGGTTTAATTTTAATAAGTCCCTGTATGAAATAGAACCTTTTTCAAAATATAAATTACTTGTTCCACCACTTCTGCCATTTGACTTAAGGTTTAGCTTTTTCCCATTGTAAGTATCCACTAAATAATGTTTTAAAATACCTTGATCTACTAATTTTAATTCATCAGTTTTTACTCCCTCAGAATCAAAATATCTTGAACCTAATCCTTTAACTATATTAGGTTTATCAAAAATATTTATTGAAGATGTAAATATTTCTTCATTAATTTTATCTTTTAAAAAAGATGTACCTCTTGCAATAGAAGAGGCAGCTATTGCACTTGCAAAAACACTCAACATTCCTTTTGAAATTCTTCTATCAAAGACAATACTAATTTTTTCACTTTCTATTTTTCTTGGATCTAATTTTTGTAATGTTTTTTTTGCCGCTATTGCACCAATTTGGCTAGGCTTTAACATATCATTTAGATGACAAGTACTAGTAAATTCATAATCTCTTTCCATTTTATTATTAGAATCTTTTGCTACGGCGACACATGATGCTGAAAAAGAAGAAGACTTATAGCCATTTAAAAAACCATCACTGCTTGCTAATATAAAATTTGATTTTGACTCGGAGAAACCAGTTTCTGTATTAATGATTTCTTTTTTTTGAAATGCAGCCTCTTCTACTTCTTTTAAATATTCAATTTTTTCATCATTCTCTATATGGTCATCATCATATAAATTTAGATCATTAATTTTATTAGCCAATAAGTCTTTATCTGGTAATGAATTATATTCATCTTCTGGAGTAATTTTTGTTGTCTCAATACATCTTTCTACCAACGTCTTGATATTTTCTTCTGTAAGATTTGAAGAAGAGATACTTGATTTTTTTTTGCCGATATAAGTTGTAAGACTAACACCTAGGCTATCCGATCTATCAGATTCGTCTAATTTTTTATTTCTGAAATTTACCGTTTCTGAGATGGAGTGCATAACAGCTGCACTTGAATCTGTTGCACCAAGTTTTTTTGCTAAATCTATGCAAAAAGAAGCTGTCTTTTTTAAATAATCTTGATCTTTAACCATATGATTTATAATTGAGTTCCACCAACAGTCATTTTGTCAATTAAGATAGATGGCTGCGCCACACCTACTGGAACACCTTGCCCAGCTTTTCCACAAGTTCCAATACCTGGGTCGAGCATCATGTTATTTCCAACTAATGAAACCTCTTTTAAAATTGAAGGACCATCACCAATCAACGTTGCCCCCTTAATAGGTGATCCAATTTTACCATTAATAATTTCATAAGCTTCTGTACAGTTAAAAACAAATTTTCCTGAAGTAATATCCACTTGCCCACCACCAAAACTTACTGCAAATATTCCTTTATCAACTGATTTAATCATCTCTTCTTGAGAATATTTTCCATTTAACATCATGGTATTTCTCATTCTTGGGAGAACAACATGTTTGTAACTTTCTCGCCTTCCACTACCTGTTGATCTTGTATTCATTAATCTTGCATTTAATCGATCTTGCATAAAATTTTTTAATATACCATTTTCTATTAAAACAGTTTTTTCAGTTGGTGTCCCTTCATCGTCGATTGTTAAACTTCCTCTTCTATTATGAAGAGTTCCATCATCAACAATAGTAACACCTTCACTGGCAACTCTTTGACCCATTAAATTATGAAAAGCAGATGTTTTTTTTCTATTAAAATCACCTTCAAGACCATGTCCTATAGCTTCATGGATGAGTATTGCTGGCCAACCTGATCCCAAAACAACTTTCATTTCTCCTGCTGGCGCAGGTTTACTTTCAAGATTTACTGAGGCAATTCTAAATGCTTCATCACATACTTTTTTCCAATTATCATCTTTAAGATATTCATCATAGGATTGTCTTCCACCAATTCCATAAACTCCTGTTTCTTTTTTTCCATCTTTTTCAAGCATGACCGAAACATTAAAACGAATTAAAGGCCTAACATCTGTTAAAACCTCACCTCCTGATCTTATAATTTCTATAGATTTATACTCACCTGCAAAACTAGCAGTAACCTGTTGTACTATTCCACCTTTGGCTCTCGTATAATTGTTAACTTCTTTTAGAAGATCTAATTTAGATTGTAGTGATTTTTCTTCTATCGGATTAACATTTTTATAAAATTTTTCATTAGTTTTTGAAATTTCATGATTGTAGATACCCTTTTGAGATTTCAATGTTGAGCTTAGATTGCTAGCTGATTGTTTTAATGATTTTTTTGAAATTTCATTTGAATGAGAATAAGCTACTACTTCACCTGTTACAGCTCTTAAGCCATATCCTAGATCAGAACTATAACTAGAACTCTTTATTTTATCATCATCAAGTACAATAGACTCACTTTTAGAATTTTCTAAATAAAGTTCACCATCGTCACAATTATTTAATGTTTCAGAAATAATACTTTCTGCATCTTTTCTTGATAAATCTGTTTTAGTAAAAAAATCACTCATAGATAACAAGTAATAGTTATAATAATTTTTTCAATTGTCGTATTTCGCACATATACAATCTATCGAATTCTATATAATTTTAGGAATAAATTAAAAAAAAAGGACAATATAATGAAAAAATTTGATGAATTAATGAATGTTTCTAACGAGATACAAAATATTTCGGTTGATGAAGCCAAAGAAAAACTAAATGACCCAAATGTTCAATTTATAGACGTAAGAGATAAAAATAGTTTTGAATCAGAAACTATTGGTAATGCTATAAATTTAGAAAGAGGCTTATTAGAGTTTTATCTCGCTGATGGTAGTCCTTTAGAAAATGAAATGTTTAAGAAAAATCCTGACAAAGAATATATAGTTTTTTGCGGTCTTGGGGGTCAAAGCACACTTGCAACAAAAACTATGCAAGAAATGGGAATAAAAAATGTAAGAAATATGACTGGTGGAATGACAGCTTGGAAAGATAAAAAATAAATTATGAAAGTTTATTTTAATAATTCATGTAAAATTTGCCAAGTAGAAATAGATTTGTATAAAAAACAAAATATTAAAGACATAGAGTGGGTAGATATCACAAATAATAAATCTGCCGAAATAGAGACTCAAAAGAATGCAAAGAACCTTTTACGTAGACTTCATGTTAAAGATGGTGAGATGGTAATTGGAGGAGCAGAAGCCTTTTTATTGGTGTGGAAAAAAATTCCTAAATACAAGTTTCTTTATAATTTTTTTAAAACTCCTATAATCTTTACTTTATTTTCATTTTTTTATGAGATTATTGCATTTTTTTTATTTCTAAAAAATAAAAAACAACTTTTAAAATAGTTTTTAATGTTGAGAAGAGATACTGAATAAAATATATTTTTGTATGAAAATTTTTATACTATTTTTATTTATATTTAGTTTTATTTCTTCCGTGCAGTCTTCTCAAAAAAATATTTTAAATAATCTTTTTGACCAACTTCAAACTATTAATAATTCAAAAAGTGCTGCTTTATTGGAAAAAAAAATTTGGTCTGTTTGGAATGAGCATCCCGATGATTTTAAATTAACCGAAAAGTTAGAGTTTGGAACAGAGCTAATGCAATATGGTGATTATAATTATGCACTAAAAGTTTTTAGCAATGTACTGGAGAATGACCCTAAATGGTCTGAAGCTTGGAATAAAAGAGCAACTGTATATTTTTTAATGAGCCAGTTTACAAATTCATTAAATGATATTGATAAAGTTTTAGATATAGAGCCTAGGCACTTTGGAGCTTTATCAGGACAAGCAAGAATTTTTATAAAACTTCAAGAGTATGAAAAGGCAATTAAGAGTATTGAGAACGCATTAAAATTTTACCCATCATTTAAAAGTCGTGAACTGATACCTGAAATTGAAAGATTAATTAAAGAAGATAGTATTTAATTTAATCTTTTTTAGCTCTTTTTCTTGAAATTAACTGCGTTAACGAGTCGACCATTAGATCTGATGCTTTAAATATTTCATTTGATTTGAATTCATGAGAAGAATTTTTTTCAGGATCCGATTTATCTTCAATAACTATTCCTTCGTCAGGGGAATTATTTTTTATATAAATTAATAATAGCCACTCTTCATCTGGTGCTTCATCCCATTTAATAAAAATTTCACCAGTTTCAAATCTTTGGTCAATGCATCTAAATATAGACATGTGTCTAGTGATGTGTCGTTTGTTTAATTGAAAAACTAAACTGCTGGCACTTCTATAAAAGCTTTCAAGAGAAAGTTCTATTTTTTGTCTTGCAATTTTATAATCTTTCTCTTTTTGGAGTAAAGTTTCTCTATCTTCATCACCTTGAATTTTTACTCCTAAAGCCTCTACTCTCTCTCTAATTTTTTGATCCCTTATAATCCTGTATTTATCTTTTAATTTCTCTATTCTTGCTTGAAGGCCAGCATAATCATCTCTTTTTTCTTTTAATGAAACCTTTTCAAGCTTTTCTAATTCTTTAATTTCTCTAATTCTAAATTTTTCTATTTGTTTTTCTAACTGTAATTGTTTTAGAAATTGTTTTTGTCTTTCAGCATGTTCAATTCTAAGTAACGCTTGCTCTTTACGTAAAAATAACTTTATGTCTCTTGCTCTTTCTTTTTCAAGTTTAATTTCTTCTTTTAATGCTTTTTCTTGAAATTTAGTTTGTTCCTCTTCTTCTTTTACTTTTTGTTTTTGAATTTGTAATTTTTCTTTTTCTTTTTTTTTAATTGCTTCAAGTTGTCTTCTTCTTTTTTCTTCAGCTTTTAAAGTTTTATATTCAGATATTTTATTGGCGATACTATTAAAAAAAGCTTGAATATACTTTTCTAAACTAAAATTAATTTTAAAATTGAATTCTGGCTTTAAAGAATTTTGAAGCTCAACTACCCTTGATATTATGGTTGCTTTTTGTTTTTTCTTATTTGTTTTTATATTTTTGCTTATCTTTTTTTTATTATCAATATTTTTTTTTACTTTTAAATTTTTTTTTTTTTATTTATAATTTTTTTAACCTTTTTTTTTACTAAAGGTTTTTTTTTAACCTTTTTTTTTACTAAAGGTTTTTTTTTAACCTTTTTTTTTACTAAAGGTTTTTTTTTAACAAGATTTTTTTTTATTTTTTTCATACTTTAAGAAAATTAGATTTATCAATTAATTACTGATAAATATAGTCTCTTGTTTAAATATATTGTGAAAAATTTTATTAAATCTACTTAAGCCGTCTTTAGGGATTTTAATGTAAAATTAAGCTTACCAAGATCTTCTAGCAGTTGTTTTTTATCTTTTTCATTTAAAAGACTGACGGGTGGTATAACATTTTTGTAACTGTCATCTTGACCTGACATAAAAGAATGTAACCCTGATATTAAATTATATTGATCAAATGTACTTCTAACCTTGCACAGAAGCTCATTTTCTTTTTGTTGTTGTTTTTTATTAAAATCATCATAAACTTTTCTAGACAAATTTGCTGTTACATTGCAAGTTGCCGTAATAATACCATCACATCCAAGTTCAAGACCTTTTAGGAGTTTTAACTCTGATCCTAGCATAACTGAGAAATTATCAATATTCAAATTTTCATATAAGTTATACGAGCTGTCTTTAACAGCAACTATTTGTTTTGGAAACTTCTTAACAAGCTCTTCAACGCATTCAATGCTAAATTTATAACCACACAACTTTTCAAAGTTGTATAAAATAATCTTACTTTCGGGCACAGCCTCAACCACCCTTGAGTAAAACTCTATTACTTCTTTATCACCATACTTATAATAAGCAGGTGGCATTATTAAAAAATCACTAAAATTTAAAGAATTAGCAACTTTCATTAAATTTATAGTTTCATTTAAAGAATTAAGTCCAGTTCCAATTAAATATTTTTCTTTATATTTGCTTTTTGATAATTTGTTTAATAATCCTATTTTTTCACTGATGGATATAAGTTGTGCTTGTCCTGTACTTCCAAAAATAGCAACACCGTGGCAACCCATATCTATTATTTTTTCAGCATGATTAACTGTCTTTTCAATGTTTAGACTTAAATCGTCATTAAAAACTGACATTCCAGCTGCATAAATACCTTTAATTTTTTTCATATTAATTATTATAATGATTACTTATACACTTTAAACAATTAAAAATGAAAAAAGTAAATTCAATAATTATAGGTTCTGGAGTCATAGGCGGTTACTTAGCAAAATTGCTAATATCAAAAAACCATAAGGTTATAGTAACTTCAAGAAAAACTAGAAAATCTTATAAAAATTATAATAAATTAAATATTGAAAATAAGGTTATTTTTGAGGAATTAGATGTTTTAAAAAAGCAAAAAATATTAAAACTTTTAAAAAAATACTGTCCAAAAAATATCTTCTATTTTTCAGGACAAAGCTCTCTAACAAAAAGTATTAAACTTAAAAAAATAACCCATGATTCAAATTATGTTGGTGCAAAAAGAATTTTAGAAATCCTTCATAAGCACAAACTAAAAACAAAATTTTATAAAGCGAACTCAGGCTACATATTTGAACCAAAAAATGGACTAGTTAATACAAAATCTAAAATTTCAAAGAATAATAACCCCTATATTTTGTCACAAATTAAAGCTTATAAAGAGGTAAAAAAATTCAGAAAAAAAGGAGTCAGTTGTTGTAGTATAATTTTTTTTCAAGTTGAATCTCCATTAAGAGATAATGATTTTTTTATTAAAAAAACCTGTATACATGCTAAATTAAAAAAAAAAATTATTGTTGGTAATCTTGACACAATAAGAGATTATTCTTGGGCTCCAGAAATTGTAAAAGGTATATACTTCCTTACAAAAATTAAACCGAGAGACTTGATGCTATCTAGTGGTCATGGAATTTCTGGTTATGATATTTTAAAAACTGCCTATAAACAAAACAATCTTGACTATAGAAAATATTTTTCAATTAATAAAAAATTTATCAGACCAAATGAAATTAAAGTGATGATGGGTGTTAATAAAAATTATAAAATCTTAAATAAAAAATTTAATTATCAAATAAAAATTGGTGGCACAAAATTAGTTCAAAAAATCTATAACTCAATATGAAAACTTGCATATACTTAAGCTATAAAGGGTTGGGTGCAAATTTACTACACCTTGCTTATTGCCATGAGATAGCAAAAAAATATGGTCCTGTCACAATTATTACATTGTGCAATAATTTAGAAGTAGCCTTGATAGACGACCCATTAATTGAAAAAATCATCTTTATTGATAAATACCACAAACGATTTATCGATATTTTAAAACTAAAAAATTTACTGAATACTTTTAGATTTGATCAGATTTTCATTTTTTATCCTAGTGCAAGAATCTATTTAGCTTCAGTTTTGTCTAATATTAAGAAAGTTTTTTGTTATCCACTGTTAAAAAAAAGAAAATTACATTTAGTTTATGCTGCAAAAAAATTTACTGAAAAATCTTTAAATATAAATAATTGTCCTACAGAAACTGATTTTTTTATTCATAAAAAAAAAATTGAAAATATTAATAACAGTTTAGATAATAAAAAATTTAAAATCGTTATTGCGGCTGGATCTTCTGGACCAACAACAAAGTGGGGTGCTAAAAATTTTTATGACTTGATAAATAAACTCAACAATAATGGAGATTATTATTTTTTTATCCTTTGTGGACCAAATGATAAAAGTTTGTCTGATGAAATTACAAATAATATTAACAACAATAATTATGTTTCATTATATGAAAAAAAAATAGAAGAAGTTATTCCATTTCTATGTTCAGCCAACATGTATGTTGGGAACGATTCATTTGGATCGCATATAACAGCTCAGTCGGGAATAAAAAGTTTAGTAATACTCCTAGACTCACCTAAAGCATACACAGATTATAGTAAAAATTATCAGAGAATATTTCCTGTAAATGTTAAAATTGAAAATATAACCCATGGATCAAATTTAAACCCAGGTGATGTGTCTGTTAATAAAGTTTATCAAGAAATTCTCAATAATAAATTCTAGAGTATATTTTTTAAAACTACTTCCTTTGCTTCATTTACGATCATCGATAACCTTTCTGTCTCTGGAGAAATATCAGGATGTATTTTTTTTTGTATCTTTATGTGTGCCTTTTGAACATCGTCTTTGGTAATTTTTTTTTTAATATCTAAATTTAAGATCCTATAAGCCTCCTCTATAGATATCGTAGAAGAATTTTTTATATTTTGATTTTGATTAAATGAAAATCTCCCAGAGCTTCTAAGGGTTTGTATAAGTCTAAATAAACCAATTAATTGAAATATTGAAAACCCCTTTAGCTTAACTAAAGCTAAGCTAAGTATCGTAAGTGGTATACTTAATAAAAACTTACCTGCAATGACAAGTAATATTGCCAAAATTATTAAACCTAAGAAAATTAATTTTCTTAAATGTTTTGATATTTCTTTTGATGAAGTATTGGCTACTAACTTAAGTAAAAAGTAAATAATTCCCAAAAAAATTAGTGTATAAATGATAATATTCATATATTTAATTTGTATCCATGAAAATACCACATCTTAAAAAAAAATCAGAAATAAAAACGTGTCATGATATTAGTTGGGAAGATAATTATAGCTGGGTACATCAAGATGATATCCTTGAGGTTTTAAAGGATAATAAAAAATTAAACCCTGAAGTTAGAAAATATCTTGAAGAAGAAAATTCCTATACAGATTTTCACTTATCAGACACCAAAAACATTCAAAAAAAATTATTTGATGAAATCAAAGGAAGGATAAAGTTAGATGATGAATCTCTACCCTTTAAAGATTTTGATTATGAATATTGGTCAAAAACGACTACCAAAGGAAATTATTCTATAAAATTAAGGAAAAAAATTGGAACTAATAATATTGAAGAAATTTGGAATGGTGATGAGGAAAAAGAAAAACTTAATGTAGAATACTTTGGTGTTGGTGATTTAGAGGTTAGTTTTAATGATAAATATTTAGGATACTCTTTAGATGCAAAGGGTTCTGAATATTACACAATATATATTAGAGATATAAATACAAAAAAATTAGCTACTGACAAGATAGAGGATACATCAGGTGGCATAACTTTTAGTCTAGATGATCAATATATTTTTTATTCAAAACTTGATGAAAATCATAGACCGAGAAAAATTTATAGACACAAATTAGGAACTAAAGTTAGCGAAGATCAATTAATTTTTGAAGAAAAAAGTGAAGCTTTTACGGTTGGAATTGGTTTAAGCTCAGATGATAAATATTTTTTTATCAATTCTTCAGACCATAATACTTCTGAACAATATTACTTCGATGTTAATGAGAAAGATCCTAAGCCTAAACTAATAAAAAAAAGACAAAGAGGAATTCTTTATTCGGTTAATTCTTGGGATGATAAATTTTATAATCATACTAATGAAAATGCTGAAGATTTTAAAATAGACATTAGTGATAGTTTAGAAGAACCAGACTGGAAAGCCTTTATTACTGCAAAAGATGAGGTATTAATTGGAGGGTTAACATTTTTAAAAAATTGGATCATAAGATCTGAAACTTCAGATGCTTTAGATAAACTATTTGTTAAAAATATTATAACTGGAATAGAAGAAGAACTAATTTTTTCTGATGAAACTGTATATGTTCCAGGTGCCTCTTTAATGCAAAGAGATAAAAATACAGATGAGATATACATAAGTTATTCTTCACCTAAGACACAGTCTAGAGTTTACTCTTATAACTTAAGCACAAAAGAAAAAAAATTAGTTAAAGAACAAGAGATCCCCTCTGGTCATAATCCTGATGACTACATTGTTGAAAGAGTTGATTGTAAATCACACGACGGAAGATTGGTTCCTCTTACAATTACAAGACATAAAAATACTAAAATGGATGGAAGTGCTAAATTGTTGCTTTATGGTTATGGTTCATACGGAAGTTCTATGAACCCTAGTTTTTCTACTACTAGATTAAGTTTAATTAATAGAGATATCATCTGGGTTACAGCCCATATTAGAGGTGGTATGGAAAGAGGTATGAAGTGGTGGAAAGAAGGAAAACTGCTTAATAAAAAAAATACTTTTGAAGATTATATTGCCTCTGCAAAGTACCTAATTGAAAATAATTATACCTCAAAAAATAAAATAATAGGTATGGGTGGCTCTGCAGGTGGTCTTCTTATGGGCGCTGTAGTTAATCAAGCCCCTGAATTATTTCTAGGAATTATAATGGCGGTACCATTTGTCGACTCTTTGACAACTAATTTAGATCACTCTTTACCTCTAACGGTTGGGGAATTTGATGAATTTGGAAATGCAAAAGATAAAAAAGATCACTTTAATTATATTTATTCTTATGCTCCCTATAACAATATAAAAAAAATGGATTATCCTCATATGCTGATCACAACAAGTTTAAGTGACAATAGAGTATTATTTGATGAGCCAGCAAAATTTACTGCCAAACTTAGAGAGTATAAAACTGATAATAATTTATTACTCTTAAAAACTGAAATGAACGCAGGCCATGGTGGTAAATCTGGTAGAGATGGAGCTATAGAAGAAATTGCAATTGATTATGCATTTGCATTAAAAATTGCTGAAAAAATTTAGTCTTTAGTTTTTAGAAACAACCATTTGAAACAAAACCAATTACAATAGAATTAGAGTCTACTTCAAATCTTCTTTCACAAAGTATTCCATATTTTGTGGTATTGTAAATAAGCTCTAAATTGCCTTTATCATTTTTAAAATCTTCATCTGGCCTACCTAATTCCATTTGTAAATTACTTGAAGTTTTTCCAATATATTCGCTTAATTTAGCATTTTCTTTTTCAACAATTGCATCTGTTTTATCTTTGATTGTTTGACAGCCAGCAACAAGAGTTAAAAAAAATAAGCTTATTAAAATAAATTTAAATTTTTGCATTTTTCAATCATAACACCCAAAATATGGCATAAATATAAACTTATAAGTTGAAATATGTTGATAAACTTAGATTTTTAAGAGTATTTTCCTAATTAATCTAATATTAGTCCATCTTAATCTTAGGAGAATCAATGTTAGAAAAATATTTCGACTATAAAAAACACAAGACTGATTTTAAAACAGAAGTAATAGCTGGTGTAACAACATTTTTGACAATGGCTTACATTATGTTTTTAAATCCATTTATATTATCAGGTGAATTTGCTGGACCAGAAAAAGGTTTCTTTGAATTTGGGGCAGTATATACGGCAACAATTGTTGCAACGGCACTTGCTTGTTTCATAATGGCATTTTATGGAAAAACATGGCCAATAGGTTTGGCTCCAGGTATGGGAATTAATGCATTCGTTGCATTCGGTGTTTGTGCTGGAATGGGCTATACTCCTCAAGAAGCTTTAGGAGCTGTACTAGTTGCTGGAGTTTTGTTTTTAATCATTTCATTAACACCTATCAGAGCCTGGTTAATTAATTCAATTCCAAGAAGTTTAAAATTAGGAATTGGTGCTGGTATAGGACTTTTCCTAGCAATAATTGGACTTCAAATCATGGAAGTTGTTGTTGATAATCCAGTAACATTAGTTCAATTAGGTGACTTGAGCGATCCACTTGTTCTATTGGGTTGTGCTGCATTTATTTTAATGGTTGTTCTTGAAAAAATGAAAGTTAAAGGAAATATCATTATTGGTATTTTGTTATTCAGTATTATTGCTTGGGCTACTGGACTTGCTAAATTTAATGGAATTGCAAGCTCACCACCTCCAATGACTTATCTATTTGATTTTGACTTATCAGCAGCATTAACAGCTGGAATGACAACTGTAGTGTTTACTTTATTGTTTGTTGATTTTTTTGATACGGCAGGAACATTAACTTCTGTAGCAAACGTTGCTGGCAAGGTTGGTAAAGATGGTAAAGTTAAAGATATCGAAAAAGCAATGATGGCTGACAGTGTTGGAACCGTAGCTGGTGCAATGATGGGAACAACAACTGTAACAAGTTATGTTGAATCTGGTGCTGGTGTAAAAGCTGGTGGAAAAACAGGAATGACCTCTTTAGTAATTGGTCTCCTATTTTTAGCTTGTATATTCTTTGCTCCTTTAGCAACAAGTTTACCTAAGCAAATTGATGGTGCAGCTTTAGTATTTGTTTCTGTTCTTTTTGTTAGAAACATAACTGATATCGAATGGGATGATATTGGTGAAGCAGCTCCTGCTATCCTTGCAATGATTGCTATGCCGTTAACTTATAGTATTAGCAATGGCATTGCTTTAGCGTTTGTATCATACGCATTAATCAGATTATTTACTGGTAAGTTTTCTTCAACTTCACCGGCAATATGGGTTATTGCAATCTTAAGTGTTGTTAGTTTTGCAGTTGCTTAAAATATAATTTTTAGGGCTGGAATTATTCCAGCCCTATTTATTTCTCTTAATTATTTCTTCCATAGACATCTCTTCATAATGCTCAGTAGGCTGAACAATCCATGGGTCTGAATCTAGTTTTACTGGGCAAAAATCTGGTTCAAATGTAGATGATTTTTTTTTCCATAAACATGCAGTTTTAACTTCGTTTATATAATCTTTGGTTGGCTCATAATTTTTTAACCATTCAATACTTTTATTTAAAGTTAATCCAGTGTCAGATAAATCATCTACTAATAAAACTTTGTTAAAATCTTTATTTTCAGCTAAAGAACTAATTTCTCTTGCAAACATTAATTGACCTTGCTTATCTTGCATTCCTTTTCCTGAGTAACTTTGAATAACTATATAGGCTATAGGTAACTTTAAAATTCTAGAAAGGATGTCTAATATAGGAGCCGCTCCTCTCATAATACCTACTAATACTGTTGGCTTATAGTTATTGTGAATTTCTACTGCTAGTTTTTCAACAATTTTTGTATACTGATCAAAAGTGATAATTAATTTCTCTGCCATGAAATTCATTATCATATATAAAATTATTTAAAAAGGAGAAATAATGAAAGCTTACTGGATTGCTTTGTACAAAAAAATAGATAGCCAAGAAAATTTAAAAAATTATGGTTCAAAAGTTACTGAAATAATAAAAAGTTATGGAGGAAAGCCCTTGGTGAGAGGTGGAAAATTTGAAACTTTAGAGGGTGAAACTTACCCAAGAACTGTAATTTGGGAATTTCCAAGTCATGAACAGGCTATGAAATGCCATGATTCTAAAGAATATCAAGATGGTTGGGCTGTAGCTAAAGATACTACAGAACGAAACCTACAAATAGTAGAAGGTTTTAGTACTGAATAGGTTCTGGATCTATACTTCTCCAAAGATACCAAGTTGCAACTGAGCAGTATGGACTAAATCTTTTATTTAATAATTTTACATAAGATTCAGGTGGTAGATATTTTTTTTTATAATTTTTTGAAATTCCCCTTAAAAGACCAATATCTTGTATGGGCCAAATATTTGATCGATTATAAGTAAACAATAAAATCATTTCAGCTGACCATCTTCCAATCTGTCTTAATTGGGATAGGTAAATAATAGCTTCTTCATCTGACATTTTAGGAATTAACCTAGGGTTAAATGATTTATTCAATATTTGTTTCGCTAAGCTTTTTATTCCTTTAACTTTTTGTTTAGTTAATCCACAACTTTTTATCTGAGTAGTTGATAGTGCAGAAACAGTTTTAGCATTTATTTTATTCTTACATTTTTTTTGAAATTTTGAAAATATAGAATTAGCAGCAGCAACACTAATTTGTTGTCCAATGATACTTTTGCATAATGAAAAAAATATATCCTTTCTAGAAGTAAGCACAGCCTCAGAAGGAGATTTATATTTATTAATTAATAAAGACATTACTTTATCCTTGTTAGATAAATATTTTTTTGCAGTATTCCAATATCTTGGTTTTTTACTCATGCCTGTTAGTAGATGGTATTTTTTGTTTATGATAAATTTCTCTTCTAAAAATTATTAGAGACGCAAGAACTACAAGTGATGCACCAATTAATGTTTTTATAGTTGGTATCTCGTTCCAAATGAAATAACCAAAAAATATAGCAAATACCAAAGCTAAATATTTTAAGGGCGCTACCAAAGATACTTCAGAAAGTTTATATGATTGAGTTAAAAATAAATTTGCAGAACCTCCTGTTACTCCAATTAAAGCTAAAAGGATAAAATCTTGAAAGTTTGGTATTTTCCACCCCATTGGAATTGTGGCCAAGCCAGCAATTGAAATAGTAATTGTAAAAAAAATTGAGATAAGCCAAACAGGTTCTGTTGTGGATAGTTTTCTAATCGTAATGGTTACAAAAGCCATTCCAATACAAAATATAAGAGGAAGAAAATAGAGGTAATTCATACCCTTAAAGCCTGGCTCAGCAATTATAATAACACCTATGAACCCAATTATGACTGCCAGCCACCTAAAAACACCTACTTTCTCACTTAGTAAAAAAATTGATAACACGGTAATAAATAGTGGGGCTGCATATGATAGGCTAACAACGACTGCTAAAGGAAGCTCTCTTAACGCAACAACTATTGCTATTAAAGCCATTAAACCCATAAAACATCTAAATAAATGCTCTTTTGACCTTTCGGTTGTGTAAAAAGTTCTTAATTTATTTTTCGGTATCAAAAAATAAGTAGGTAGCAGTCCAAAAAAGCCTCTAAAAAATAAAACTTCTCCAGTTGGGTAGTCACTTGACCATTTTACAAGCAAATCCATAACGGAAAAGGTGCATACAGATAGAAACATGTACAAAAAACCTAATTGATTTTTAGTTAGCATAAGAATAATTTGTAAATCAAATTAAAGGATAATCAATGGAAATAGCAGTATTAGGATTAGGATGTTTTTGGGGACCAGAAATTAAGTTTAGTAAACTTGAGGGAGTTATTAAAACTGAAGTTGGTTATTGTGGGGGTGATAGCAAAGAAGTCACCTACAAAGAAGTATGCACCGGTAATACAAATCATGCAGAAGTTGTTAAATTAGATTTTGATCCTAAAATCATATCTTATGAAAAAATTTTAGAATTTTTCTTTGAAATTCATGATCCCACAACCTTAAATTCACAAGGACCAGATTTTGGAACACAATATAGAAGTGAAATATTTTACTTAAGCGACAGACAAAAAGAAATTGCTGAAAATGTTATAAAAAAAGTAAATTTAAAATTATCTGGAAACGTTGTAACGAAATCTTCTTTATTAAAAAATTACTGCCCAGCAGAAGAATACCATCAGAGATATTTGGAAAAAAGATAATATGTCTTTAGTTGATACAAATTGGCTAGAGAAAAATTTAGATGAAGTAAAAATTATTGATTGCTCATGGCATATGCCTCAAACACAGCGAAATGGTTTTAATGAATATAAAAACAATCATATTAAAAATGCAATTTTTTTTGATTTAGATAAAAACTCCAAAAAAGATATCGATCTACCTCATATGTTAACAGATGCTAAGTCATGGAGTGATATTGTTTCCAATATGGGAATTAAAGATGATGAGCAGATAGTCATTTATGATAATTCAGATGTAATCAGCTCATGCAGATGTTGGTATAATTTTATCTACTTTGGTCACAATCCAGAATTAGTCCATGTATTAGATGGTGGATTAAAAAAATGGATTGAAGAAGATAGATCAACAACTAGTGATATAATTAAGATTATTCCTTCTAACTATACTGTGCATGAAAAAAAAGAATTGGTAAAAAATATAAACCAAATTAACAAAAATGTTTTAAAAAATAAATTTAATGTTATTGATGCAAGAAGTTTAGAAAGATTTAAAGGTAGAGTTCCTGAACCAAGAAAAGGATTGCGAAGCGGCTCTATCAAAAACTCTTTTTGCCTCCCTTTCTCTGAGCTCATAAATAAAGATCATACATTTATTAGCAAAGAAAAAATTCATGAGAAGTTTAAATCAACTGGATATGAGATTGACAAAAATGTAGTATTTACATGTGGTTCTGGAGTTACTGCTTCAGTTTTGGCTCTTGCTTATTCTTTAATAGATAATAAATATATCCCTACTATCTATGACGGATCATGGAGTGAGTACGGAAAGAATTAAAATATGAAAAGATCTACAAAAATTGGAACTGCAATCCTTGTCTTCTTTTTGATTATTACAATAGTAATTGTTGGAAGAACAATGATAGGAAATCATTTTAAAAAAAAATTTAGTAAAAGACCTCCTCCAGGAATAATAGTAACAGAAGTTGTTGTAAAAAATTTCTCTCAAAAGGTTTCAACTTATGGAACAGCAATCCCATTTAGAACTAAATCATATAAAATTGAGAAATATGAAATAGTTAAACCAATAGAATTTAATAAAAAATTGAAAAAAGGTGATTTAATAACAAAATTAAAGACTAGAAATCTGATAGCTGCCTTTGATGGAGTAGTGACTAAAAGAGATTTCTCAAATGATATTAAGGTTTCTGAAAGTTCTCTTTTAATACAGTTAGAAGACACTTCAATAATTTATGTAGATGTGGATATTCCTGAGCTTTACTCAAGTTTTATTAAGGAGAATTTAAATGTTGATGTTAAATTTTCAGGTAATAATGAAAAAATTTATTTGGGAGTTGTTCATTCTACTGCTGGTAGAATTGATGTTGATACAAGATCTTTAGCAATAAGAATAAAGTTAGAAAATGATAATTTTGAAATTTTACCTGGGTCTCTTTTAGAGATTATAGTTAAGTATAACGAAAGGAACTCTATAAGCATTCCTGATACAAGCTTAATGATGGAAGGTAACAAAACTTATGTATATAAAGTTGCAAAAGATGATGTTGCTAATAAAGCTGAAGTTATTATTGGAATAAGGGATTCTGGTTTTATTGAAGTAGTTTCGGGTTTGACTAATGGAGATAACATCGTTGCTGAAGGTCTAAAAAAAGTTAGACCAAGAGGAAAAATTAAACCAATTAAAAAATAATGTTTATAACTGATGTAAGTATAAGAAGGCCAGTTGTTGCTTGGGTAATGTCTCTTATATTAATCGTTTTTGGAATATTTGTTTTTTCACAATTACCTGTTAGAGAATTACCTGAAGGCCTACAACCTCCTGTGGTTCAAATTAAAGTGGACTACAAATCTGCCTCTGCTCCTATAATTGATCAAGAGGTAACTCAAGTAATTGAAAAAGTGATTGGTGGAATAGAAGGAGTAAAAAATATTAATTCAACATCAGAAAATGGAAGTAGTTCAATTAATGTTGAATTTAATACTGATATTAACTTAGATAATGCTGCCAACGATATAAGAGAAAGAGTAGGAAGGGTTGTTGGGAGATTACCTGATGAAGCTGATGCCCCTCAAATACTTAAACAATCAGCGGGATTCTCAACTACTATGTGGTTAGCTGTATCTTCTGCAACCTGGAGTGATTTAGAGCTTGGAGATTATGTTGAGAGATATTTAGTAGATCAATTTTCAAGCGTTAAGAACGTAGGAACTATTAGAACCGGTGGTTTAAGAGATCTAAGTGTTAGAGTTTGGATAGATCCAATTAAACTTGCAGCAAATAACTTAACCATTCAAGAGGTTGAGGGAGCAATAAGAAAAGAAAATGTGAGCCTACCAGCAGGTACATTAGAGGCTACTAATATTGATTTGATACTAAATTTAGATAAGTCATATGATGATATTGAAAAATTAAAAGCTCTGCCCATAAAAAAGAATGTAAATAGTGTTGTGAGGCTTTCAGATGTTGCAAATATTGAGTTTGGTCCAGTTTCAGAAAAAAATCTTTTCAAGGCTCAGAGCAAAGATGCTTTAAATTTAAGAACAGTTGGAATTGGTATTTATGCAAAAAGTGGTGCTTCTACCGTAGAGCTTTCTAGAGAAATAAAAAAAAAAATAGATGAAGTTAAAAAAACATTACCAGATGATCTAAATATAGAGGTAGCTTTTAATAGAGCAACATATGTGGGTACTGCTATTGACGAAGTGTACAAAACTTTAATCATCGCTTTTATACTTGTAGTTATTATTATTTACTTATTCTTAGGAAACATAAAGGCTGTAATTGTACCAGCAGTTGCATTACCCGTAAGCTTAATAGCATCCTTTTTGGGACTTTATTTATTTGGTTTATCAATAAACATTTTTGTCTTGTTAAGTTTTATTCTGGCGATTGGAATAATTACTGACGATTCAGTCATAATGACAGATGCTATTTATAGAAGAATTGAAAATGGAGAGAGCCCTTTAGTTGCGGCATACAAAGGATCGAAACAAATCAGTTTTGCCATTATTGCAACTACGTTAATTTTAGTAGCTGTATTTCTTCCTTTAATTTTTATAGATGGTATTGCAGGAACATTATTCAGAGAGACTGCTATAGCACTGTCATTTTCAGTTGTCGTATCTTCTTTTGTGGCTCTTACTTTGTCACCAATGTTAGCAAGTAAGTTTTTAAAGAAAGAACCTAAACAAAATTTTATAGTTACTAAATTTGATAAATTTTTTAAATCATTATCAAAATTTTACGAAGAAACATTGCAGTATTGGCTAAATAAAAAAAAAATTATTATTTCATTTATTGTCTTCACTATTGTTGTCTCTAGTGTTTTATTTCATTTTACAAAAAAAGAATTATTACCTATGGAAGATCGAGGTGTATATCTTGTTCTTGGATTTACAGATGAGGGGAGTTCTTTTGAATATACTGAAAAAAGAGCAGAAGATGTTGAAAAAAGATTAATTCCTCTTCTGCAAGCTGAGAATAGTCCATATAAAAGATTTATAATGAGAGTGCCAGGCTTCGGCAGCAATAAGAATTCTTTTAATAGCTTTATAATAATTGCATTATTAGATGAATGGGCTGAAAGAGATAAAAGCTCACAAACAATAATGAGAGAAGCAATTGGAAAAATTGTGACTGTTCCTGAAACTGTTGCTTTTCCAATATCACCTCAATCTATTAGGGTTTCTAGCTACAATAAACCAGTTCAAATGGTTATATTGGGCAGTACTTACGAAGAGTTAGAGGAAATACAATCCAAAGTTATTAGAAAATTAAGACAGAATAAAAATTTATCCAGAATTGAATCAGATTATTCTAGGGATAAACCTGAAATCAAATTAGTAATTAATAAAAATAAAGCTAAAGATTTAAATGTATCTACTGACTCAATTGGGAAAACTTTAGAAACTCTTTATGGTGGAAAAACTGTAACGAACTTTAATAGACTTGGTAAAGAATACCCAATTATACTTCAGCAATACTTGACTGATAGACGATCTCAAGAAGGGCTTTCTAAAATATTTGTTAGATCAGAAAGCACTGGTAAACTTATTTCTTTAGCAAATTTAGTAGAGTTCAGCGAAAAAGGATCTGCAAAAAAATTAGCAAGATATAATAGGCAGCGAGCTGTAACAATATCTGCAAATATATCTGAATCTTATACACTTACAGAAGCAATTGCATATTTAGAGGAAACAATGGAAGAAATTGGCTCTTCTAATCAAATTGCATGGAAAGGTAAATCAGAAGAAATAAAAGAAACTAGTAATGAACTATTTATTATTTTTGGATTAGCATTTCTAACTGCATATTTAGTAATGGCTGCAACCTTTAATTCATTTATTCATCCATTTATTATCATGTTAACTGTTCCACTGGCTTTGTTTGGAGGTTTGGTTTTTATCCTATTCTTGAACAGTTCTATTAATATCTTCTCACAAATAGCACTTGTTATTCTAATTGGAATATCGACTAAAAATAGTATTCTAATTGTTGATTATGCCAATCAATTAAGAACGGCTGGAAAAAATATTGAAACATCAGTTAAAGAAGCCTGCCAATTAAGGTTTAGGCCCATAATGATGACGTCAATAAGCACGATGATAGCAATGATGCCTTTAGTTATAGGAAATATTGGACCGGGTGCTGGTGAGGCTTCAAGACTAGCTGTGGGCGCCACTATTCTAGGTGGGATGATTATATCAACATTCTTTACATTATATGTAACTCCAACCATGTACTTGGTGTTAGCAAAGAATACAAAACGAATAGACGCTGTTGATATTGAGCTAAAGAAACAACTTCGTTAAAATATAATATATTTATTTTTATTTAATCTTTTCTGACAATCTTGTAATTGTGACTTGTATTTATTAGATTGTTTTTCTACTTTTTTAGCTAAGCCTATAACTTTCTGATTATTCTTATAATTTTTATAACCTCCCCACCCCTCATGATATGCAAGGTATTGTCTAAAAGCATCTTTCTTAGAAATTTTTAAAAGAGACTCAGTTTTATCGGTGTACCAACCAATAAAATCCACACTATCTTTAAACCTTGTTCTTGTTGCTAATTTATTTCCAGTTTCATTTTTATATTGTTCCCAAGTTCCCTTTACCGCTTGTGAATATCCAAATGAACTAGAGGGCCTCTTGAATGGTATGATCTTAAATAATTTTTGTCTTGGAGGTTTAGCTAACCAATCAAAGTCTGATTCCATCTTAATTATAGCTAGCTGAATATAAATTGGGGTTCCCCATTTTTTTTCTGTTTTCTTTGCATGTTTATACCAAAGATATCTTTCATTAAAAATTGAACAACTATTTAGAGTGTTTTGAGGTATTGAGGAGCAGCCAGTAATAAAGATAATCAATAAAATTGAAAAATAATTTCTAAGTTTTGACATACCTAATCACAATCTTATAGATAAATATTACCAACATAACACCTACTATATTTCCAAATAAATCACTCATTTCAAATCCACGAACTGGAATAATAATGTGAAATAATTCTAAAATAATTGATAGTAAAAACAAATAAACAATTAAAAAATTAATTTTTTTAGTATTATAAAAAGAAAATACTCCCAAGCTTGTAAGTAAAATAAAAGCATAAATATGATTTGATGAAATTATAAAGTCTCCTGCAATAAGATCTTCCGTAATTTGAGGTTGAATATAGCAATTATCATATAAAAGGCAGCCAAAAATACTACCTGGAAACAAATATAAAGTTATCAATATGATATTTGCAGAATAAAAACCTATTTTAAAAAAATTTTTTATTTTTTTCATAATAATCTTATTTATTTTATTTCTTTTATCAGTTATCAGAATATATCAAATGGCTCATTTAATTTTAGTAAGACATGGTCAAAGTGAATGGAATCTAGAAAAAAGATTTACAGGCTGGGTTGATGTTGATCTCACTGGACAAGGAAAATTAGAAGCCTGCAAAGCTGGTGAATATATTAAGGAAATTAAAATTGATATTAATCATTATTATTCATCATTTCAGTTAAGAGCTATCAACACACTAAAATTTATCCAAGACACATTAAGAGATAAAAGAAAACCAGTTAGAGCCTGGCAATTAAATGAGAGGCATTACGGAGCTTTAACAGGACTAAATAAAGACGAAATGAAAGAAAAACTTGGTGAAGATAAAATCCATGCTTTTAGAAGATCTTGGGATATTAAGCCAGATCCCTTAAGCAAAAATAATCCATATCACCCATTAAATATAGAGGTTTATAAAAGTATTCCAAAAGAAAATATTCCTGACACTGAGTCGCTTAAAGATACCTATGAAAGAGTAATGAAATTTTATATTGATGAAATTCAAGAGAAACTAAAAAATGATGAAAATATTTTAATTTCAGCTCATGGGAACTCTATAAGAGCTCTATGCAAATTTTTATTTAAATTAGATAATCAAAAGATAACATTACTCGAAATACCAACAGGCAATCCACTTTTGATAAGTTTAGATTCAAAACAAAATATTAAAGAATGTTCTTACCTAGATCAAGATAGAGCTAAGGACTTATTAGTTTTTTAATAATTGGTTATAGATATTAAAATCTGTTAGATGTCTAAAGTCTTCCATGCTCTCAAAACCAAATAGCTCATCTTTATTAATTAATTCATTCCAAATATTTGAAATTGAAAAATTACTAACCTTATATGAGTCAAATAAACTCTTATTCAAGATCTGGCACCCTGTATAAATTAAACAATTAAGTTCATCTTTTTTTATTATGTTTTTTTTAAGATTGAAATCACCGCTCAAATTTTTGTCAAAACTCAATTTTTCATTGGCTAATAAAAGTATATTTTTAACTTTATTTAAAAAATAAAACTTCTCCATACCCTCAATGTACTTCTTATAATTTTCATTCCATACAGTGTCTGGATTAAATACAATAAAATCTGTTTCATTAGATGAATTTATCATATTCAAAATTCCACCACCTGTATTTAAAATATCTGAACCATCATTAATTATCTTAATTTCTAAATTAAATTTCTTATCTTTAAGAAATTGTTCAATTTTTTTACTAAGATAAAATGTGTTGATTATAATTTTATTAATTCCTAAAGAATGTATTAAATTAATACAATTTTCTAATAAAGTTGTTTGATTTATCTTTAGTAGAGGCTTTGGGGTTGTCAGTGTTATTGGGTTTAAGCGCTTACCATATCCAGCACATAAAATTAACGCAGTTTTAATTTTCATTTCTGATTTCTTATTTTTTTTGAAAAATTAAGATCTAGTAAACTTTTGAGCTCAGAAAATTTTCTATTATTAGAAATTCTTAATTCAATTAATTTCCAAGCATAAGGAATTAATTTTAAATATTGCTTTTTTTTATCTCTCGCGGCTAATCTTGTAAATATTCCAATGATTTTCATATTTCTTAGAATGGATAATATTTCAAAATCTCTTAATAAAGTAGCCTCGTTAATTCTTTTTTTATTTAATTTTAGATAATAACGATAAATTTTATCTTTAAATATTTTATCTGTTTTAGATCTAACGTCATCAATTAACGAAGCTAAATCATAAGCCCTGTTTCCAATTAAAGCATCCTGCGAATCGATAACTCCTATTTTATTTTTGAACTTCATTAAATTCGATACATGAAAATCCCTATGAACAAAAACTTTTTCTTTTGATTGAAGGTTTGTTAATAAAAATTTAATTTGTTTTTTTATATCAATTTTAAATTTGGTTAATTTATGTTTTTTTACAAATTTTTTTGCATACCATTCATAAAATAAATTTGCTTCATTGAATAATTTAATATTGTCGTAAATTGGAATTCTATAAGTTTTTCCTTTAAAATTTTTAGACCGATTTTGTTTAATTTTTTGGATCACACCAAGTAAATCAATAGATTTTTTGTAGAGAGTTTCTTGTTGGTCTTTATTTTTTTTTAATAGACCAAAAACTGAATCGTCACCAAAATCTTCAATTTCTATATAATTTTTTTTATAATTCTCACTATAAAGCTTAGGTGCTAAAACTTTATTTTTAATTAGAAGACTATTTATTGCATCATATATCAACAAGTTTTTCTCTTTTTCCTTAGAAGCAAAAACTACGATTGATTTTTTGTTTGATGATGACTTTCTATAAAAAGATCTAAATGATGCATCACCTTTAATTTTTTTTAATCTATTATTAGTTTGCAACATCTATTTTTTATTTTTAACTCCCTTAATTGTTAAATATCTTTTATTTAAATCATCATTATATTCAAAAAATAAATCAATTTTGTTATCAATAGTTTTTTTTATTTTCTCAGGCCATTCAACTAATGTCACAATTTCTTCTCTATTTTCAAATAAACCAATATTTTTTATCTCACTATAGTCAGTTAACCTGTACAAATCATAATGCTGTATTATAAAATTTCCAACATCATATTCATTTACCAAATTAAATGTTGGGCTAGTAACTTCAGTTAAATTTATTTTGTTTAATTGTTGAAGATTATTAATTAGGTGTCTTATAAATGTTGTTTTTCCTACACCTATTTCTCCATGAAAATAAGCTACATCTCCTTTATTTAGTGTTCTTGAAAATTTTTTAGCTAGCTCAGATGTTTTATATTCTAAGGAGATATCTATTTTTTCGCTATTAGTAGCGATATGCATCTGGCTTGAATGGACCTTCTGTTTCAACACTTATATAGTCAGCTTGGTCTTTTGATAGTTTTGTAAGTTTTGCTCCTACTTTTTTTAAGTGAAGCATAGCTACTTTTTCATCTAATGATTTCGGTAACACATAAACTTTATTTTCATAATTTTTATGATTATCCCAAAGCTCAATTTGTGCCATTACTTGGTTTGTAAATGATGCACTCATTACAAAACTTGGGTGTCCAGTTGCGCAACCTAAATTTACCAATCTACCTTTAGCTAAAAGAATAATTCTCTTTCCATCAACTAATTCTATTTCGTCTACTTCTGGTTTTACTTCTGTCCATTTGTAATTTTTTAAGGCTTCTACTTGAATCTCGTTATCAAAGTGGCCAATATTACAAAGTATTGCTCTATCTTTCATATTTCTCATATGATCTGCAGTAACAATGTCTATATTACCTGTAGCTGTAACAACAATATCTGCTTTACTTATTGCTTCATCCATTAAAACTACCTCATAGCCTTCCATTGCTGCTTGGAGTGCACAAATTGGATCCGCTTCTGTAACCATAACTCTTGCTCCACTTTGTCTTAAAGATGCAGCACTACCCTTTCCAACATCACCAAAGCCTGCAACAATTGCAACTTTACCAGACATCATAACATCTGTGGCTCTTCTAATTCCATCTACTAAACTTTCTCTGCAACCATAAAGGTTATCAAATTTTGATTTTGTAACCGAATCGTTAACATTAATTGCTGGAATCATTAGTGACCCATCTTTTTCCATTTTGTTTAATGCTTTAATTCCAGTTGTTGTTTCTTCTGAAACACCTTTTACTTCCTTTAATAAATTTTTGTAATCGCTATGCATCATTGCAGTTAAATCACCGCCATCATCTAATAGCATATTTGCTTTCCAGTCTTTTTTACCTTCTATTGTTTGTCTTATGCACCATACAGCTTCCTCTTCTGTTTCACCTTTCCAAGCAAAAACTGGTATTCCTGCTTTAGCTATTGCTGCAGCAGCATGATCTTGCGTTGAAAAAATATTACAAGAAGACCATCTAACTTCTGCTCCAAGCTCTACTAAAGTTTCGATTAAAACTGCTGTTTGAATTGTCATATGAAGACATCCTAATATTCTTGCTCCTTTTAAGGGTGCTTTTCCTAAATATTCTTCTCTTAATGCCATTAGGCCAGGCATTTCACTTTCGGCTATTGAAATTTCTTTTCTTCCAAAGTCTGCTAGCGATATGTCTTTAACTTTAAAATCATCCATTGCTCAGTTTTATATAATAAAAATTTAATTAATCAACTTATGATTAGACTTTAGGAAAGACAATCTCAACATTTGCTCCTTCTTGCGTTACATTGTTTGAGGCATTAATAGTTGCACTATGTAGATCAACAAGGTTTTTTACTATATTTAGACCTAAACCAGAGTGTTCACCAAAAGTATCTGGTCTATTACTATAGAATCTATTAAATATTTTTTTAGTATCTATCTCCTTAAACCCTTTACCTTCATCAATAACTTTTAAAATAATTTTATCTTTATCTCCTTTGTAAATTTCAACTAAGATTTCTTTATTATCCTCACTAAATGAAATTGAATTATCTAATAAATTTGCAATAATTTGTTCAATTCTATTTTCTATTCCATTGATAAAATATTCTTCTTGATCATCTTGATCATTTAACATTATTTTAATCCCTCTTTTTGCTTCATAAATATTATTAAAATCATCTACTACAGACCTTGCAATTAACTTGAGATTAATTTTTTTCATTTTTTCTTTACTTAATGCAACCTCATCTTTTAATATTTGAGAATAATCTGTGATCAATCTTTCAATTCTTTGGACATCGTGATTCAGAATGTTAATTAATTTACTTCTTTGAGATTGATCATCAGTCTCATTTAATATTTCTGAAGCACTTTTTAATGATGTTAGAGGGTTTCTTATCTCATGAACAAGGTCAGTTGAAAAATTTTCTGCATGTGAAATTCTTTTTTGAAGTTCACTTGTCATATCATCTAATGAATTTGACAAAGTTCCTAACTCATCATTTCTACTTTTAAGTTCATTAATATTTGTTTTTTTTTTACTCTTTTCTTTTATAATTTTTGTATACGCTACTAAGTTCTTTATAGGCTTAAGAAAATATCTATTTAAAACAAAAGAGAATATAAATATTACTATAATTATAAATATTGCCGTTCTTAGAATAAATGTTTTTCTTTCATCAATAGCAGATTTAACATCATTGGCATTTTCAGTGATTACTAGGTATCCAATGTTAACTCCATTCAATGTTATGCTTTTAACTGTTGTTAATAAAAATTGATCATAACCTTCCTGAGTAAAGGTGAAGGGTTTTCCATAATCTTTTGACCACGAATAATTAGTAAGAACATCTTTAAGTGAAACAGTTTTTTCTTTATTTAAATTTTTTGTTTCTACAGTTTTTTTGCTTTCTTCTTTATCTAAAGTTTCTAGCTCGACTATATCTAACCTGCTAGAAAAAGATCTTGGATCTAAATCTAGCGTATCAGTATCACCTACTAAATTAAATTGATTATCAAATAAGATAACTCTGTCTAGATTTTGAAATAAAAATCTTGTTGAAAATAAAAATCTTCTAATATCCTCTTCTTCAAATTTTATATTTAATCTTAAAATATGCTCAATTGTATTGTTAATTATCTGAATATGCTTGGATGTTTTGTTTTTTATTAAATTAGGTTTTGCATTGCTAATGTATAGAGCTGCTAAAAACCCTATAATTAAAAAAATAACTAAATTAATAAATAAAAATTTTTTTAATATAGATAAACTTTTTAAAAAATTGCTGAACATTAACCAACGTTCCATCTGTATCCACTGCCATATCTTGTTTCTATAGCTGTAAAATCAGGGTCAACTTTTTTAAATTTTTTTCTAATTCTTTTGACGTGACTATCAATAGTTCTATCTTCAATATCCGTATCTTCTCTATAAGCAATATCCATAAGCTGAGCTCTTTCTTTTATTATTCCTGGTCTCTTTGCTAATTCTTTAACTATTAAAAATTCTGTAGTGGTAAGTTTATCTGGTAATTGCTGGCTATCCCATTCACATTCAAGTTGTGAGGGATCAAGTTTTAGCTTGCCATGTGAAATAATATTTTTTGTGTCTTCAAGATTATTGTTAATATCTTTTTTTCTAAGTTGAACCCTTATTCTTTCTATTAAAACTTTAATGGAAAAACCTCCTGACTTTTTTATAAAATCATCTGCACCCAACTTTAAGCCTAACAGTTCGTCTATCTCATCATCTTTTGAAGTTAAAAAAATTACAGGTAAGGAAGTTTTTTTTCTTAACTTTTTTAAAAGTTCTTCGCCATCCATTTTTGGCATCTTTATATCTATAACAGCAAGATCTGGTGGATTTCTAGTTAACCCAATTAAAGCACTTTCTCCATCAATGTACGTTTGAACTTTAAAGCCCTCTTTTTCAAGAGCTATACTTATACTTGTGAGTATATTTCTATCATCATCAATAAGAGCTATTGTTTGTGTTTGCATAATGTACTTTAAAAATACTAAATTGTTCTAATTTAGGCAATGGAGATAAATTAATGAAGTATTCCCCAATTGTCCCCTGTATTCACATCTACCGTCAATGGTGTTGAAAAAGTGTGTAAATCACTTTCTGTAACACTTGTCATTTCATCCTTAATTATTTCAGTTATATTTTTAACTTCTTTTACCGGAACCTCAAAAATTAGTTCATCATGAATTTGCAATAATATTTTTGATTTATTATTTTTGATGCTTTCAAATTTTTTATTAAGTCTAATCATTGCAAGTCGCATGATTTCAGATGCTGACCCTTGAATGGGAGCATTGATAGCTGCTCTTTCTTGAAAATTTCTTACATTGAAATTTTTATCATTAATTCCATTAAAATGAGATCTTCGACCAAAAATATTATTTACATAGCCACTTTTTCTACAAAACTTAATTGTATTATCCATATAAATTTTTATTTCAGGAAATTTTAAGAAATAAGCATTTAAAAATTCATCTGCTTCATGATTTGAAACGTTGATTTGTTTTGCAAGCCCATATTGTGAAATACCATAAATTATTCCAAAATTAATAGCCTTGGCTTTCCTTCTCATGTCTTGGTCTACCTTTTTTATATCAACATTAAATACTTGGCTTGCTGTAAGAGAGTGAATATCTTCATTATTACTAAATGCTTTTTTCAGCTCTTTGACTTCTGCCAAATCAGCTAAAATTCTCATTTCAATTTGATTATAATCTGCAGATATTAATGTGAAGCTTTTTTCAGCTATAAAAGCTTTTCTTATATTCTTACCATCCTCTGATTTGATAGGAATATTTTGTAAATTTGGATCACTGGAAGCTAGTCTTCCTGTTGTTGTTGCTGCCAATAAAAATGAAGTATGAACTCGTTTAGTGGTTGGATTAATATGTTCAGGTAAAGCATCTGAATAAGTATTTTTAAGTTTAGATACCTGTCTCCAGTCAAGAATTAATTTAGGAAATTCATGTCCTTTAAATGCTAAGTCTTCTAACACACTTGCGTTTGTGGCAAAGCTTCCTTTTCTAGTTTTTTTAAGTACAGCAATCTTTAAATCATTGTAAATAATTTCACCTAATTGTTTTGGTGAAGCAATATTAAATTCTTTTTTTGAAATTTTAAAAACTTCTTTTTCTAGTTTATTAATCTTTTTCTCAAATTTTTCAGACAGTACCTTTAAAAATTCATTATCAATCTTTATTCCTTCGATTTCCATAAATGCTAATATTTTGATTAAGGGTTTTTCAAATATCTCATAAATGTTAGTTAATTTTTCTAATTTTAAATTTTTACTAAATATTTTATATAACCTATAAGTAATATCAGCATCTTCAGCTGCATACTCCATTGCCTTATCCAGTTCTACATCACTAAAGTTTATTTCTTTCTTACCTGTGCCAACAATTTCTTTAAATGAAATTGTTTTATGCTGTAGATGGATCTCGGAAAGGGTATCCATGTTGTGTCTATTTTTTCCAGCATCCAATACATAAGACATCAACATCGTGTCTTCCATTGAATTCATATCTATTCCCTGTTTAAAAAAGACAATAAAATCAAACTTAATATTTTGACCAATCTTTTTTACACTCTTGTCTTCTAAGAGTGGTTTTAATTTTTTAATTACAGCTTCTTTTTTTAAACATCCTTTAAACTTATGACCAATTGGAATATAACAAGCTTTACCAATTTTAGTGCTTAATGAAATTCCCACTAAATCAGCTTGATGTGCATCTAGTGAGCTAGTTTCGGTATCAATTGCTAGTTCTCCAGCTTCTTCTGCTTCGTTAATCCACTCATCTATTTCTTTTTCATTAGTGATGAGATGATAGTTTTTTTTACTTATATTTTGCTGTTTTTTTTCAGGTTTTATCTCTCTTGCGATTTCTCCTAGCTCTGGTTCTCCATATGCAGAAATGACAGAGCTAAGAAGTCTATTAAACTCCATTTCTCGTAAAAATTTATATAGCTTATCTTTATCAATCTCCTTTAGATTAAATTCTTCTATCTTTCTTTCAACTGGAGCATCCTTCATTAGTGTCACTAATTTTTTACTAATTATTGCTTTATCTTTATTTTCTATAAGTGTTTCTCTTCGTTTATTTTGTTTTATTTCTTGAGCACTATCTAACAATTTTTCTAAAGTTCCATATTTATTAATCAGTTCTGCTGCAGTCTTAACACCTATACCTGGAACTCCTGGAACATTATCGCTACTGTCCCCGGCTAAGGATTGAACATCAATAACTTTTTCAGGACCCACTCCAAATTTGGTTATTATATCTTCAGATGTTATAAATTTATTTTTCATTGGATCGAATATACGAACGTCTTTTCTATACAATTGCATCAAGTCTTTATCTGAGGAGACTATTGTTACTTTCGCGCCCTTTGCTATAATTTGTTCTGCATAAGTAGCTATTAAATCATCTGCCTCATAATTTGGAAGGTCTACAGATGGTAAATTAAAAGCAACTACAGACTTTCTTATATATTCAAATTGTGGTGCCAAATCATCTGGGGCTTCTGATCTATTTGCTTTGTAGTCTGAATAAATTTCATTTCTAAAAGTTTTTCTAGCTGCATCAAATATTACTGCAAAGTGTGTAGGTTTTTGAAGATTTTCATTCGATTTTGAATCTTCTAATAGTTTAAATAGCATGCTACAAAACCCACTAACTGCACCAACAGGTAAACCATCTCTTTTTCTAGTTAGAGGTGGTAATGCGTAATAAGCTCTAAAAATATAACCCGAACCATCTATTAAATAAAAATGGTCTGTTTTTTTTATTTTATCCATTAAATAATATTATCTTAATAATTTTAAATACTATAAATGTATTAACACGCATGGAGCAAAAAAATATACTTTCTGTTAAAAACTTAAAGAAAATTTATTCAAGTAAACAGACTGGAGATAATCTCGCATTAAATGATTTAAACTTGGACGTGAAAGAAGGAGAAATTTTTGGTCTACTAGGTCCTAATGGTGCTGGGAAAACAACATTTATAAATATTTTAGCAGGAACAGTGGTAAAAACAGCAGGACAAGTAAATGTCTGGGGGTTTGACCTAGATAAGAACCCACGACAAGTTAGAGCTTCGGTTGGAATAGTGCCTCAAGAAATAAATCTTGATCCATTTTTTAGTCCAAGG
Organism: Candidatus Pelagibacter sp. uisw_138; assembly: GCF_059512485.2. Taxonomy (NCBI): domain Bacteria; kingdom Pseudomonadati; phylum Pseudomonadota; class Alphaproteobacteria; order Candidatus Pelagibacterales; family Candidatus Pelagibacteraceae; genus Candidatus Pelagibacter; species Candidatus Pelagibacter sp. uisw_138. Next base: position 1,185,653 of record NZ_CM183453.2, read on the forward strand.
AAATTATTAGAGTTACAGGCTGGCCTCTATGGAATTAAAGAAAAAGATAGAATTACAGATACGATTCTAAAATTAGTATCCCTAGAAAAGCAAGCTAACAGTTATGCTAGAAGTTTATCTGGTGGAATGAAAAGAAGGTTGCTAATGGCTAAAGCTTTAGTTCATCAGCCACCAATAGTTATTTTAGACGAACCTACAGCTGGTGTTGATGTGGAGTTAAGGCAGAATTTATGGAAAAATGTAAAATTACTCAATGAACTTGGTGTAACTATCATTCTAACAACTCATTATCTTGAGGAAGCTGAGGAAATGTGCAAAAGAATAGCTATATTAAATAAAGGAGATATTGTTGCTCTAGACAGCACTAAAAATTTATTAGATAGAATTCAAACCAAAAAAGTAACCTTTAAAACTGACATGAAGATTAATATTAACGAAAATGATCTAGAATCTTTAAAAATAGTCTCACACTTAGATAATGAGGTTTGTGTTTCTTATGAAAAAAGTAAAATTAATATGGAAGAATTAATTAATTTAATTAAGAAAAATAATGTAAAAATTATAGATATTTCAACTGACGACGGTGATTTAGAGGATGTTTTTTTAAGACTAATAAAAAACTAGATTATCACATTAATAAATAGTAATTTGTAGATATGGATCTATTAAAAACAAACTCAATTCAAAAAGTATTAAAAACATTTATTCTAATTTTCATAGGAACAATGGCTTTAACTATTTCAGCTAAATTAAAAATACCATTTTATCCTGTACCTATGACAATGCAAACCTTTGTAGTTCTATTTTTGGGAATTGCCTTTGGATATAAAATTGGCCTAGCATCTGTAGCTGTTTATCTTCTAGAGGGTATTCTAGGAATGCCAGTATTTTCTAACTCACCAGAAAAAGGTGTTGGGATAGTTTATTTTACTGGTCCAACAATGGGATATTTAATTGGGTTTTTATTTGCTTCTTTTCTTGCGGGCTATTTAAATTTTAATAAAAATATTTTTATAATTTTTGGAAAATTAATATTTTCTGTTTCAGTAATCTATGTATTTGGAGCTATTTGGTTGGGAACTTTAATTGGATGGGACAAACCAATTCTTCAGTTAGGAGTTACACCATTCTTATTAGCTGAATTATTTAAGATTTGTTTGTTAACTATATTAGCTAAAAAAATTATTAAATTTAGAAAATTTATCTAGGGGATCTTTTAGATAAAATTCTTTGTAATGTTCTTCTGTGCATTTTAAGTCTTCTGGCAGTTTCAGATACATTTCTATTACATAATTCAAAAACTCTATGAATGTGCTCCCACTTAACTCTATCAGCTGACATGGGGTTTTCTGGTGGTTCAGCTTTTTTCTCTGGATCAGCTAGCAATGCTTTCTCAACATCATCTGCGTCTGCTGGCTTTGCAAGATAATCAATTGCACCTTCTTTAATCGCAGCTACAGCTGTTGGAATATTTCCATATCCTGTTAGCATTATAATTCTACTGTTTGGATTAGAAATTTGAATTTGTTTTACTACTTGAAGCCCGTTTCCATCAGTTAGTCTAAGATCAACAACAGCAAAACCTGGTTTTTTTTCTATAACTGATTGAATACCTTTTTGCACACCCTCAGCTTGAAAAACCTCAAACCCTTTTTTTTCCATTGCTCTAGCAAGCCTGTCTCTGAAAGGATTGTCATCATCAACGATTAATAAGGTTTTATTGTCAAAATCAGCAAGTTTTTTTAAATTGTTCAGTTCAGTCATCTCATTAATATGGTGCCTTATCTAATAATTTCAACACTTATTATTTACTTTACATTAATTAATTATTGCCTTAATTGCATAATTTATATGAAAGTTTTTAAGTATTTTTAAAAACTTTTTTTTATTAAATTTTTTTTGGAGACATAATGCAAAAATTTAAAACAGTTGATGATCTTATAAATCAACTAAAGCCAGAAAAACCTATTTATTGTATTAGGAAAAAATCAATACAATTAGCTTCTACATATTTTAGAAATAAATTTCCTGGTAAAGTGCTTTATGCAGTAAAAACTAACCCACATCCTGAAGTACTAAAAACAATAGTTGAAAGTGGGATTGAGAACTTTGATATAGCCTCTATTCAAGAAATTAAAGATATAAGAGCAATTAATCCTAATGCAAAATGTTCATATATGCATACAGTCAAAAGTAGAGAAAGTATTAAAGAAGCTTATTTTAATTATAATGTTAAAGCTTTTTCTCTTGATACTAAAGATGAATTAATAAAAATTATTGAAACAACTAACGAGGCAAAAGACCTTGAATTATTTTTAAGAGTAGCTGTTTCAAATGAGCATGCTGAAATAGATTTATCAACAAAATTTGGGGCGTCCATATCTGAGGCGACCGCTTTATTCAGATTAACAAAGCAATATGCAAAAAAAATAGGTTTAAGTTTCCATGTGGGATCTCAATGCATGCATCCTATTTCATATACAAAAGGGATTGCAGACATTAGAAATATAATAAAAAAAACTAAAATTATTCCAGATTATATTAATATTGGAGGTGGATTTCCTGCAATTTATCCAGATCTTGTACCTCAATCTTTGGATAATTATTTTGAAGAAATAAAAAAAGGTTTATCAAATTTAAAGTTGGAAAAACTTCCTGAAATATTATGTGAGCCCGGAAGAGCATTAGTTGCAGAAAGTGGATCAACAATTGTAAGAGTAAATCTTAGAAAAAAACAAAAACTTTATATAAATGATGGAACGTATGGAACTCTTTTTGATGCGGGTACACCAAACATAGTTTACCCTTCTCGTTTGATTAAAAGTGGAAAAGCAATATCAAAAAAACTAACTGCTTTTGATTTTTATGGCCCTACTTGTGATAGTATGGATTACATGAAGGGACCATTTCTACTTCCAAATAATATTAGGGAAAATGATTATATTGAGCTAGGTCAACTTGGGGCCTACGGTCTAACTTTCAGAACTCAATTCAATGGTTTTTATTCTAATGAAATTTATGAAGTAGAAGACGAACCTATAATGACGTTATATGGTAAAGAGAGCAATAAAGGTATATTAGTTGCTTAATGTCAGAAAACAAAAATTTAACTCATAATAGCAAAAAAAGCTTCTTACAAAATCCAGTTGAACACATCGATATTACTTCGTTTGATGCAAGGAAAATAATTTCCTCAATGGAAAAAATGTCTTTTGTTTCAAGAGAAACAGCAAATGCAGCCAATATTTTCAATGAAATGATTCAAGATAAGGATTGCACAATTTTTTTAACGCTTGCTGGGTCAACTTCTGCCGCAGGATGTATGAATATTTATAAAGATTTAGTTAAATATAATATGGTTGATGCAATTATTGCTACAGGAGCTTCAATAGTTGATATGGATTTTTTTGAAGCTTTAGGCTTTAAACATTACCAAGGTTCACAGTTTCAAGATGACACTGAATTAAGAAAAAATTATATAGATAGGATTTACGATACATATATTGATGAAGAAGAGTTACAGGAATGTGATCAAAAAATATGTGAAATAGCAGATACACTTGATCCAAGAAGCTATACATCAAGAGAATTTATTTATGAAATGGGAAAATATTTAAAGAAAAATTCTAAAAAAAAAGATTCTTTAATTGAAACTGCATATGACAATAATGTTCCCATTTTTTGTCCCGCATTTACAGACTCAAGCGCTGGTTTTGGATTGGTCACTCACCAAGAAAATAATCCTAAAAACCATATTACGATAGATTCTATTAGAGAACTTCGTGAATTAACTGAAATAAAGATTCAATCGAAAGGATCTGGCTTATTTATGATTGGTGGAGGAGTACCAAAAAATTTTGCTCAAGATACTATTATCTGTGCTGAACTTTTAGGAAAAGAGGTTGAGATGCATAAGTATGCAGTACAAATTACAGTGGCAGATTCTAGGGATGGTGCTTGTAGTAGCTCCACATTAAAAGAAGCAAGTTCTTGGGGCAAAGTAGATATTGCAAAAGAACAAATGGTTTTTGCAGAAGCAACTAGCGTCCTTCCTTTGATTGCAAGTGATGCTTATCATAAAGGTGACTGGAAAAATAGAACGAGAAAAAACTTCTCAAAAATATTTAAATAAAATTGAAATATCTTTCTAATAAAAATGGGTTTCTAGGAATTGACAATGATGTTAATTTTAAAGAAAAAGTAGTAGTTGTTCCATTTGGTTTAGAAAAAACTGTAAGTTATGGTGGTGGAACTCGTAATGGCCCTAAAGAAATTATCAAAGCATCACATCAAGTTGAATTATATGATGAAGAGTTACATTGTGAACCCTACAAAAAAATTGGAATTAAAACTTTAAAACCATTTAAAATTGATAAAGACATTAAAAAAGCTCTTAAAAAGATGTCTGATATAAATCAAGAAATATTAGATAAAAAACTATTTCCAATCACTTTTGGTGGGGAACACTCAATAACATCCGGATGTATTGCTCCATTTGTAAAAAAACACAAAGAAATATGCCTACTACATTTTGATGCACATGCAGATTTAAGGGAGAGTTATAATGGAGAAAAATTTTCTCATGCTTCAGCTATTAGGAGATGTCTTGATCATAAAAATGTTTCAATAATCTCATTTGGGATCAGAAATATATCTCAAAGTGAAATACCATTCTTAAAAAAAAACTCATCTAGAATTGATATCTTTTGGGCAAAAGACAAAAGTAAATGGGACTTAAAAAAATTTAAAAAAATGATAAAGAATAAAACAGTTTATTTAACATTTGATGTTGATGGTTTAGATTCAAGTATAATGCCCGCAACAGGTACACCTGAACCAGGTGGACTATTATGGGATGAAACTTTAAATATTATAAGGATAGCTGCTAAGAACTCTAATATTGTTGGTGCAGATATAAATGAACTTTCACCTATAAAAGGTTTTAATTCTTACAATTTTCTTGTAGCGAAACTTGCTTATAAAATTTTATCGTACAAATTTTTATACTAAGCTTTTGAAACTTTAAGAATTCCCAATAATAATCTGAATGGAATTAACATTGCTAAAGCAACAATTATTTTAACCGCTAAGTCACCTAGAGATAAAGTAACCCATGGTATTCCAGTTGCATAAAATGAGATAGAGAAGAATAAAAATGTATCGACAGTAGACCCAATTAACGATGAAGTTAATGGAGCAACAAACCATTTCTTTTTTCTTAAATAGTCAAAAATTTGAACATCCAACAACTGCGCAACCATAAATGCTGTGCCTGAACCTATAGCAATTCTAACTGAAATTAAGTCTGCAAAATTTGTTGAAAAGAAAAGGGTAAATGCAATCCCTATAATAAAACCAACATAAACAATTTTTCTAGCTACAACCTTGCCATAAGATCTATTTGCTAAATCTGTAATTAAAAATGCAACTGGATAACTAAAAGCTCCATAAGTTAATATTTCTTCCAAACCATAATGGTTGATCGGAAATTGTACTAAATAATTTGAAGTTAAAACAACAACTCCCATTATAAATGAGAGTAGTATAAAAAACTTTTTCATTAAGCTGATTTACTAGGGGATACTTTGCGTGCTTTTTTTACGAATGGTGACTTAATTAATATACTTTTTTTTAATTTTTTTAATCTTGGTGATATATTTTTATTTCTTGCAGTCTTTAAAAATTCATCAAAAGTACCTTTTTTATCAACACATCTAACACCTGCATTGCTAACAGTTAAAGTTAAGCTTCTTTTTAAAAGTTCACTTTTAAATTTTGTTTTTTTTAAATTTGGTAAAAATCTTCTATTGGTCTTATTGTTAGCATGACTAACATTGTGACCTTTCATAGGTATTTTGCCGGTTAATTCACATTTTTTAGACATAATAATTAGTGACTATATAAGATGAGTTTGTGACCTCGTCAAGTTTATTAGCTTTAATTAGGCTGTTTCTTGCCTATTATTTCTCTAAAATTCTTGATCCCATCAGTAATTAATATTTCTTTTAACTCTTTTTTTATTTTTCCAACAATATTGGGACCCTGAAAAACCATACCAGTATATAATTGAACATAGCTTGCACCAGCTAAAAATTTTCTATGTGCACTTTCTCCTGAGTCCACACCACCTACTCCAATAATTTCAATTTTATTTTTTAATAATCTGTAAAACTTACTTATTAATTTATTAGCCTCTTCTTCAAGAGGTTTTCCAGATAAACCACCTTTTTGATGTTTCAGCATATTGTTTAATTTACCTCTATTTCCTGCGGTTGTATTTGAAACAATTATTGCACTTACTTTGTGTTCTAACAATATTTTACTTAATACTTCAATTTGTTCATCTGAAATATCAGGAGAAATTTTTACAACAATTGGTATTTTAGATTTAAGCTTAATTTTTTCTTCTTTAACTAAATTCATTAATTCATCAAATTTAGTTTCATCATGAAAACTTCTTAAGTTTTCTGTATTAGGTGAGGAAATATTAATTGTAATATAGTCAGCGATATCATGAAAAGTTCTAAGACCAATTAAATAATCATTTAGCCTATCATCACTATCTTTATTTGGACCTATATTAATTCCCAATAAACCCTTATTCAAATTTGATCGAATTCTATTGCTTACACTTTCTGATCCTAAATTATTAAATCCCAATCTATTTATAAGTGCTTCGTCTTCCACCAATCTAAATACTCTTGGTTTTGGATTTCCATACTGTTTAAGTGGTGTAACGGTCCCCACCTCAACAAACCCAAATCCAAGTTTAAATAAAGAATTATAAACTTCAGCATTTTTATCAAATCCAGCGGCCATTCCAATTGGGTTATCTATTTCTTTGCCAAATAGTTTAGTCTTGAACATTGGATCATCTTTATTTTCATCCCTTAAATTTGGTGTAAAATTTAATCTTAAAGACTTAATTGCTAAATTATGAGCAGTTTCAGGATCAATTTTAAAAATTAGTGATCTGAATTTTGAAAACATTATTTTATTTTTTCTGTTATTAATTTTTTAGTTTCGTTAACTCCAAAGAAGCTTATAAAAAAGCCCATTCTTGGACCATTTTCATCTCCAAATACGACTTCATAAATCAATTTAAACCAATCACGTAGATTTTCTGAATATCCATTTTCTTTTCCAGTTGAGTAAATTAATGTTTGAATATCCTCAGGTAACATTGCATCATTACAATCATCAAGAGTCTTTACTAGGGCCTCTAATGCAATTTTTTCGTTTGAATCTGGTTTCTTATATTTTTTCTGAAGTTTGATTACATCGTTAAAGTATTTAATAGCGTAGCCAATTAAATTATCAAAAATTATATGATTTTTTTCTGAGATATCTTTTTTATATTTTTTTACAAACTTCCAAAGTAATTCCTTGGAATCTGCATTACTTGCCTCCACTAAATTTAAAAGCATTGAAAAACTCATAATAGTATCTTCTTTAGGAATTAATCCATTATGTACATGCCAAACCGGATTCATTAATAACTGTAATTCATTTTGATTTTTAGCTTTTTCCACAAAATCTAAATATTCATCAACTGTTTTTGGAACTATTTCTTTGTATAGTTTTTTTGCTCTTTTAGGATTTTGATACATGTACAATGAAAGGCTTTCAGGAGAAGCATATTCTAACCACTGATCAATAGTGATCCCATTACCTTTTGACTTTGAAATTTTCTCACCTTTTTCATCTAAAAATAGTTCATAAGCAAAGCCAGATGGATTTGTTTTGCCAATCAATTTAACTATTCTTGAAGATAATATTGCACTTTCTATTAAATCTTTTCCATACATTTCAAAATCTATATCGAGGGCATACCACCTCATGGCCCAATCCACTTTCCACTGCAATTTACAATGTCCGTCTAAAATACTTGTTTCAAGTTTTTTTCCATTATTATCAAAGATAATTTTAGATTTTTCTTTTAAGATTTCTAAAACCGGAATTTCTAAAACCTTACCAGTATCTGGGCATATGGGTAAAAAGGGACTGTAGGTTCTTTGTCTTTCCTTACCAAGTGTTGGAAGAATTATATCCATGATACCCTGATAGTTTTCTAAAATTAATTGTAGCGTTGGATTAAAAAAACCACTTTTATAGAGAACTGAAGAACTTTTAAAACTATACTCAAATTTAAATTTATCTAAAAAATTTTTTAACATTTCATTATTATGCTCACCAAAGCTTGAAAATTTTTTGAATGGATCTGGTACTTGAGTTAAAGGTTTATGAAGGTTTTTATTTAATAACTCTTGATTAGGTACATTTTCAGGAACTTTTCTGAAACCATCCATGTCATCTGAAAAAGTTATAATTTCTGTTGGTATATTCGTAAGTTGTTTTAGCGCATTAACCATCATTGTTGTTCTTGCTACCTCACCAAAGGTACCTATATGGGGTAATCCACTTGGTCCATAGCCAGTTTGTAAAATAATTTTACCTTTTTTCTCAATAAAGGATTTTCTTTCACGCAACATTTTTTTAGCCTCAACAAATGGCCATGCGTTAGTTTTATCTAAATTTTCTTTTTCAATCACTTTGTTTAATAAGAAATATCTTATATTACGTGTTATTATTAACTCTTATAGAGTTGAAATTTATTTACCATAAAATAATGTTCTATCAAAATGTCTAATTATAAAACTGTTTTTTTTACCTTGGGTATTTTGCAAATTATTCTTGGAATTTCTATGATGATTCCAATTTTAGCCCAATTTATTTATTCTGAACTAGATTCTTCTTTTATTGGGGCTTCTATAGTTTCAATAATATTTGGTGTTTTATTTTTTTTGACAAATTTAAACCATGACAAAAAGTTAAACTTACAACAAGCATTCTTATTGACCGCTCTTTCTTGGTTGAGTATTGCAATATTTGGCTCTTTACCTTTTATTTTTTCTACTCTTGAACTGTCCATTACTGATTCTTTTTTTGAAAGTATGTCTGGTATTACCACGACAGGGTCTACAATTATTTCAAACTTGGAGGGGGCGCCTAGATCAATACTTTTATGGCGAGCTATGCTTCAATGGTTAGGAGGAATTGGTATTATTGTAATGGCAATAACTCTAATGCCAATAATGAACGTCGGGGGAATGCAGTTATTTAAGATTTCAAGTAACGATTCTTCAGAAAAGTTATTACCAAAATCTAAGGAAATATCTCTTAGATTAATTTACGTATATTTGGTGTTAACAACACTTTGTGCTGTTACCTATAAAATTTTTGGTATGAATATTTTCGATAGCCTAACTCATTCCATGACTACAATAGCAACAGGTGGGTTTTCGAATTATAATGAATCTATAGGATATTTTAATAGTTTACCCATTGAAATATCATCGATGGTTTTTATTATACTGGGTAGCCTACCTTTCATAGCTTATATAAAATTTTTAAATGGTAATAAAAAAATATTTACTTCCGATGTCCAAATTAAATCATTTATTAAGATAATTATTTTTTCAATTATTCTACTTTTTATTTATTCACTTTTTCAAAATAAAGATTTTCCTCAAATTAATATAAGAGTAATTGTTTTTAACGTTATTTCTATCTTAACTGGCACAGGATATGTCACCGGAGAATTTGATGGATGGGGAAATTTTCCACTAATTTTCTTTTTAACTCTAATGTTTATTGGTGGTTGTGCTGGCTCAACAACTTGTGGAATTAAAATTTTTAGAATTCAAATCTTATATCTATTTATTGTTAATCAATTGAAAAAAATTATTTATCCAAGAGGTATATTTATAATTAAATATGATAAAAATAAAGTAGATGATAAATTTATGGCTTCAATTATCTCTTTTATTTTTCTTTACTTGGTTATATTTTTTTTGATAACTGCATTTTTATCTTTAAGTGGCTTAGATTTTGTAACCTCAATCTCAGGTGCTGCCACATCAATTTCCAATGTTGGCCCAGGGTTAGGTTCTACAATTGGCCCTAATGGCGATTTTTCAAATATACCCGAAATATCTAAATGGATTTTAAGTCTTGGAATGATATTGGGTAGATTAGAATTGTTTGCTATACTGGTATTGTTTCTACCTTCTTTTTGGAGGAATTAATTATGATTGAAATAAAAAAACAATCGCTCTCAGAAACTTTTTCTATCTACTTAGATAAAAGAATGCTTAGAATATTATTGCTTGGGGCTATCTCAGGGTTTCCCTGGGTTCTCATAGGAAGTAGTTTGAGTTTATGGCTTAAGGAAGAAGGGTTGAGTAGATCAACAATTGGTTGGGCAGGTTTAATATTTGCAGTTTACGCTTTTAACTATTTATGGGCCCCTCTTATTGATAGATTTCAAGTACCGTACCTAACAAAAAAACTCGGGCATAGAAGAGGATGGATAGTTTTAATGCAAATTGCAATTTTAACTTGTCTTGTTACTTGGAGTTTTATTAATCCCACTGAAAATCTTGCACTACTGATTACGGTTGGTTTAGTTATTGCTATAGCATCAGCCACACAAGATATTACCGTTGATGCCTTAAGAATTGAACAAATAGGTGAGCATGAAAGCAAATCAATGGCAGCTGGTGCTGCGATGGCTGTTGTTGGATGGTGGAGTGGATATAAATTGGGTGGTGTAATAGCTTTATTTACAGCAGAATATTTAGAGAATATTGGTGTTACTAATTACTGGCAATTTACATTTTTAATTTTAGGAGTTGTGGTAATTTTGATGAATATAGGTTTAATGTTTGTTCATGAGCCTCTTTCTACTGATAGACAAAAGAAACAAAAAGAAACAGATAAACTTATAGAAAGCAAACTTGGATCAAAAAATATTATAACTAATTTTATAGCTTGGATAAGCAGTACATTAGGTGGTCCTATAATAAGCTTTTTTAAGAAAAATGGCTTTTCAATTGCTATTGGGATTTTAAGCTTTATTTTTTTATTCAAGATAGGTGAGGCTTTTCTTGGACGTATGTCGATAGTTTTTTATAAAGAAATAGGCTTCTCTAAAGGTGACATTGCAATTTATTCAAAAACTTTAGGATGGATAACTACAGTTATATTTACATTGCTGGGTGGGCTTTTTGTAATTAGATCTGGCGTTTTAAAAGCAATGTTTGTTGCAGGAATATTAATGGCAGCAACTAACTTATTATTCACAGTCTTGGCATGGAGTGATAAATCTGAGTTATTATTCGCAGTAGCAGTCATATTTGATGATATAGCCGCAGCATTTGCAACGGTTGCATTTGTAGCCTTTATTTCATTATTAGTAGACCGAACATATACCGCAACTCAATACGCATTACTTGCATCGATAGGGACTGCTGGCAGAACTACACTTGCATCATCATCTGGAGCATTAGTAGATTGGCTTAATGGAGATTGGGGGATATTTTTTATCATTACAGCCATCATGGTAATACCCTCATTGATTTGTTTGTGGTTTATAAAAGATAAATTAAAACTTCGTGAAAAATAATTGCTTTTACAAAAAACCTTTATCAAATATCTATAAGAAACCTGATATAGTTTCTGAGGTTACTTCTCAAATTCTGTATGGGGAAAAATTTAAAATTATATCTAAGAATAAAAGCTGGATAAAAATAAAGGTTTTATTTGATAATTATACTGGATACATAAAAAACAAAGATTACACTAAAGATCATAAGCCAACTCATAAAATATTTATTTTAAAAGCAAATATTTATAATAAACAAAAAAATAAGACAAAATATTTTTTGCCTTTTGCATCAAGAATTTCAATGATTGAAGAAAATAAAAAATTTATCAAATTTGAAAAAAATAAATGGATTAAAAAAAGCGAAATAAAAAATATTAATCATATAGAAAAAGATTATTTAAAAGTATTAAAATTGTTTTTAAAAACTAAATATGTTTGGGGTGGTAAAACTTATAGAGGTATAGACTGCTCTGCTATTTTACAATTATTTTTTTACTATAATAATAAATTTTATCCAAGAGACACAAAGGATCAAATAAAATATTCAGTAAAAAAAGATAAAGGTGTAATATTTAAAAAAGGTGACATTATATTTTGGAAAAGTCATGTTGCTCTTTGTATTAACTCTCAAAAATTAATTCATGCATATGGTCCAGAAAAGAAGGTTTTGATTATGAATATAACAGAGACAATAAATAGAATTAAAAGAACAGCAAAATTAATAGTAAAAAAAATATCCTCTATAAAATATTAACTTCTTCCAAAGTCTGGCTTGTTAATATCTTGTTTCAACTTAATTATTTTCTTTCTAACTTTTTTAGTATTAACTAATTTTTTAATAATAGACGTATTATTCTTAAATTGAATATCTCTTTTAAATGAACGTAAATTTTTAATAAACAAATCAATAACTTTTGAAATATTTTTTTGATTATTAAAAAAAATATCTCTCCACATAATTTCATTAGACGCTGCAATTCTTGAAAAATCTCTCAAACCACCTGCACTGAATTTTATTAATTCGTATTTTTGTTGTTTTTCAAAATCTGTAGCTGTTTTAACCAAATTATATGCAATTAAATGAGGCAAATGACTTGTCATAGAAAAAACCGTATCATGTTTTTTTGAGTCCATAATTGCAACTTTTGAACCAATTTTTTTCCAGAACTTGGTAAGTATCAGAAGGTGTCTTCTGTTGGTATTTTTTTCTTTTATTAATATGCACCATTTATTAAGGAATAAATTTTTTACTCCATTTTCTGGGCCACTAACTTCTGACCCTGCAATAGGGTGACTGGATGTCCAAAAAATTCCTTTTTTCAATTTTCTTTTAATTAAGTCCATAGACTTTTCTTTAGATGACCCAACATCTGTAATAATAGTTTTAGGTAATAAATATCTATTTATTTTTAAAATTATTTTTTCATATTCTCCTAGTGGGGTGCAAAATATTATTAAATCTAAGTTTGGGATAATTTTTTTTAAATCATCTATAATTTCACATGGTAATTTTAATTTTTTAATTTTTGAAATATTTGATTTTGATTTTTCGTAGACAAATATTTTTTTAGCTATTTTTTTTTCAGATATTGATCTTAACAATGAAGAACCAATTAAACCACAGCCTATAATTAAAATATTTTTCATAATTAATTAAAGATAGTCTTGATCGTTGTTATGAATCTCATATTCTCTTTTTTAGATCCAATTGTTAATCTTAATTTGTTTTTAATATTATATCCATCTTCTGTAGATCTTAATATAATTCCTTTTGACTGCAGTTTGTTAAAAATATAATTAGCTGAAAATTTACATTTATCAAAATTTAACAGTAAAAAATTAGCTGTTACTTCATTTGAAAAAATTTTTAGTTTTTCTAAATCATTTCTAACTTTATTTGCTTCTGTGATATTATGTTTCACAGATTGATTAATAAAGTTTCTATCTTTTAAAGCTTCTATTGCTGCCATCTGTCCAACTTGATTTACATTAAATGGAGGTCTAATTAAATTCATTGCAGAGATAATTTTCTTGGGGCCATGACCCCAGCCAACTCTTAACGAGGCCAGTCCATATATTTTTGAAAAAGTTCTTATCACAACAACATTATCCTTATTTTTAAATAAATCTAAACCAGATTTATAATCTTTATTTTTCATATATTCAAAATACGCATCGTCTAAAACTAGTAAAATATTTTTATTCAATTTCATTCTTAAGTCTATTAGCTCTGCTCTACTTAAGTATGTTCCTGTTGGGTTATTAGGGTTAGCAATGAATACAAGTTTGGTTTTTTTTGTTACTTTCTTAATAATTTCATTTATTGAAACTTTAAAATTTTCTTCCTTAGAAAAAACAACTTTTGCCCCCACTATTTGAGCATATATCCTGTACATTAAAAAGCTGTATTGAGGAACAATCACTTCATCAGATGGTTTTAAGTACAACTGGCAAATCATTTGAATAATTTCATCTGACCCTGCACCACAAATTATCTTCTCAAAATCACACTTATATTTCTTTGAAATTTCTTTTCTTAAGTTTTTTGCCTTACCGTCTGGATATTTCGATATTAACAATTCTTTATTCTGTAAAATTTTCTTTACTCTTGGGCTAACACCAAGAGCTGACTCATTTGCTGATAATTTTATAACATTTCGTATTTTTGCTATATTTGACTTACCTGGCTTATAAGCTTCTATTTTGAATTCTTTAAATTTTGGAACGGTCATTTTATTAATTTAATTTACCTTATAAATAAAATATTATCCTTTCATATCGAATAAGTCATTTTTTAAAAAAATTGACATAAGAAATACTATCTAGTACAAAAAATATGCGCTGATTTAACTGAATTGCGAGCGCTTAAAAAAAACCGCTAAATAAGTTTTTTTGTCTCACAATTCAAATTTGGCTAATATTTATGAATAAAAATGTGAACATAAAAAATATTATAATCGATAAACCATTAAAATTAGATTGTGGTCAAACTATCAATAATTATTCTCTGGCTTATGAGACTTATGGCTCTCTAAATGAGATGAAAGATAATGCTGTTCTTATTTTTCATGCTTTAACTGGTGATCAATTTGTTTCTGGAATAAATCCAGTCACTAAAAAAGAGGGTTGGTGGTCATATGCTGTTGGACCTGGTAAAGCCATTGATACTGATAAATATTTTGTAATTTGTGCCAATGTTATTGGTGGATGTATGGGCTCGTATGGTCCTAGTGAAATTAACCCTGATACTAATAAAAAATATGGTATCACTTTTCCTGTCATCACTATTAATGACATGGTTAATGCACAATTTAATCTCTTAAATTTTTTTAACATTGATAAATTATTTGCTGTTATGGGTGGATCAATGGGTGGAATGCAGACACTTCAGTTCGTTAATAACTTTCCAGATAAAGCAAAAGTTGCTATTCCAATAGCCTGCACAGCTAGTCATTCAGCGCAGAACATTGCTTTTAATGAACTTGGCAGACAATCGATTATGGCTGATGCTAATTGGGAAAATGGTGACTATTCCAATCAAAATAAAAATCCTAATAAAGGATTGTCTGTTGCCAGAATGGCTGCACATATAACTTATTTATCTAAAAATGGTCTACAAGAAAAATTTGGAAGAAAGTTACAAGAAAGAGATGACCTAAAATTTGGTTTTGATGCAGACTTTCAAATAGAAAGTTATTTAAGATATCAAGGATCTGTATTTGTTGATAGATTTGATGCCAATAGCTACCTATATATAACAAGAGCGATGGACTATTTTGATCTAATCAAAGAACATCACGGTAATTTATCTAAAGCATTCGAAAAAACTAAAACTAAGTTTCTTATTATATCTTTTACTTCTGATTGGCTTTATCCAACTTCTGAAAACAAAGAAATTGTTATAGCCTTAAATGCCATAGGTGCTGAGGTCGGATTTGTTGAAATTGAATCTGATAAAGGACATGATTCATTCCTTTTAAAAGTTCCTAAATTTTTAAATACTCTAGGTGATTATATTAAAACAGCTTACTCTAAAAACTAAACATGAAACAAGAATTTAAAATAATCTCTGATCTAATTGAAAAAAATACTAGGGTTTTAGATGTGGGCTGTGGAGATGGCATATTAATGGAATATCTTAAGCATAATAAAGAAATAGACATAAGGGGAATAGAAATTTCAAAAGATAATGTTCAAAAATGTTTATCAAAAGGACTAACTGTTATTGAGGGTGATGCAGAAAAAGATCTATTACAATTTCCTGACAGCTCCTTTGATTTTGTTGTTTTAAGTCAAACACTGCAAGCATTTTTAAATCCTGAAATAGTTATCAAAGAGCTATTGAGGGTTGGTAAAAAAGCTATTGTTACAATACCTAATTTTGGTTTTTGGAAAGTTAGGCTTCACCTATTAATTAAAGGAACAATGCCAATTACAAAAAATCTACCTGATGAGTGGTATAATACCCCTAACCTTCATATGTGTACCATAAAAGATTTTTATAACTTTTGTGAAAATAGAAAAATTAAATTAGATAAATCATCATCTCTACATAACGAAAAAATATCCTCTATTAATAAACTTAATCTAAATATTAAAAATTTATCCGCAGAACTAGGTATTTTTTTAATTGAGAGTTAAATGGAAATTCAAATAATACCCTGCTTACAAGATAATTATTCTTATCTAATTATTGATAAAACTAAGAATATTGCATGTGTGATTGATCCCAGTGAGGCAAAACCTATTATCAAATATTTAGAAGATAAAAATATACATTTAAAATATATATTAAATACACATCATCATTATGATCATGTGGGGGGGAATATAGAATTAAAAGAAAAATATGGAGCTAATATTATTGGATATAAAGGAGACAAGGATAGAATTCCAGAAATAGATATACTGGTTAGTGATCAAGACATTTGGCACAAAGAAAATTTCCAAGCTAAAATACTTCATATACCTGGTCACACCCTTGGTCATATATGTTTTTATTTTTATAATGAAGAATCTGTTTTTACAGGAGACGCCCTCTTTTCACTTGGTTGTGGTAAGATTTTTGAAGGAACATACTCACAGATGTATAATTCATTAATGAAAATAAAAGCACTGCCAGAAAAAACAAGGATCTATTGTGGACATGAATATACTAAACAAAACTCTAAATTTTGTATTACCCATGACCAAGACAATGAAAACCTAAAAATTAAGATTAAAGATATAGACGAAAAATTAAAAAATAATCTACCTACTATTCCATCTACTATTAAAGAGGAATTAGAGTGCAATATTTTTCTTAGATCTGATACAGAAGAAACCTTTTCAAAATTGAGGGATTTAAAGGACAATTTCTAACTTATTCGGACTTGACTATAATAAGTCCCCGACTATATTGCTGATTATAAAAAATAGATTAAACAATGTCATACGCAATCATACAAACAGGTGGAAAACAGTACAAAGTAAAGGCTGGAGAAATACTTAAAATTGAAAGATTAGAGGATTCTAAGCTTGAAACTAAGATAGAGTTTAAAGAAATTTTAGCTTACGGAGATGACAAAAATATTGAAGTTGGATCACCAATGGTTGGGGGTGCAAAAGTTGAAGCAGATCTTGTTGAAAATGGAAAAAATAGAACAATATTAATTTTCAAAAAAAGACGAAGACAAAATTCTAGAAGAAAAAATGGTCATAGACAGCAATACTCATTAATAAGAATTAGTAAAATATTTTCTAAAGATGGTAAAATTTTATCTGAAGCAGAAAAAATGGTTAAACCAACTAAAAAAATTGAAAAGGTTGAAGCTAAAGTAGAAGCTGAAGCAGTTAACAAATAAATTAGGTAAATTATGGCTACAAAAAAAGCAGGAGGATCATCGAGAAACGGACGAGATAGTGCTGGTCGGAGACTTGGCGTTAAGAAGTACGGTGGTGAAGTAGTGATACCTGGAAACATAATTGTTAGACAAAGAGGAACTAAAATTTTTCCTGGTGAAAATGTGGGAATGGGAAAAGATCATTCAATTTTCTCTGTTGTTGAGGGGAAAGTAGTATTTAAAAAAGGTAGATTAGACAGAACATTCGTTTCCGTGAAACCCAATTAGTAGTACAACTAAAAACTAACAGTTGTAATATGAAGTTTCTAGATCAAGTAAAAATTTATGTAAAGGCCGGCAATGGTGGGCATGGTTCCCCTAGTTTTCGTAGAGAGAAATTTATTGAATACGGTGGACCTGACGGTGGTGATGGAGGCAAAGGTGGTACCATATTCCTAAGATCAGAAAGAAATTTAAATACTCTTATCGATTATAGATTTCAACAACACCATAAAGCAGGAAGAGGAGTAAATGGTTCTGGACAAAATCGTACAGGTCATGGTGGAGAAGATCTATTTTTAAAAGTTCCAATAGGTACACAAGTTTTTGAAGAAGATAATAAAACTTTAATTTATGATTTTAAAAAAGAAGGTGAAGAATTTATTGTAGCTAATGGTGGTAAAGGTGGTCTTGGAAACACTAGATTTAAAAGTTCCACTAATAGAGCTCCAAAAAAATTTACTAAAGGTGCAATCGGCGAAGAATATGTAATTTGGCTTCAATTAAAAACTATTGCCGATGTTGGTATTGTTGGATTACCTAACGCAGGTAAATCAAGCTTACTGGCTGCCATTACAAATGCGATGCCTAAAATTGCAAACTATAAATTTACAACACTAAATCCAAATCTTGGTGTTGCAAGTTATGATGATAAGGAAATAACTCTAGCTGATATCCCTGGATTAGTTGAAGGTGCACATGAAGGTGTTGGTCTTGGTATTCAATTTTTAAAACACATAGAAAGATGTAAAACTTTAATGCATTTAATAGATATTACTGATGAAGACCTTGAAAGTACCTATAAACAAGTTCGAAATGAGCTAGGGAGTTACAGTAAAGATTTACTAGAAAAAAAAGAAATAATTGTATTAAATAAGACAGACTTATTAGAGGAAGAAGAAGTGAAAGAAATTTTAAAGAATTTTTCTAAAAATAAAGATTCTGAGGTGGTTACACTCTCAACATTAGAAAAAGGCTCAATATCTAAAATTAAAGCTAAATTACTCTCCTATGTATCTTAAAGATTCTAAAATAATTGTAATTAAGATTGGCTCATCTTTGTTAATAGATGACAAAAAAAAAGTAAGAAAAAAATGGCTCACTGAATTTACTAAAGATATTCAAGAACTAATAAAACAGAATAAAAAAATTATTATTGTAAGCTCAGGAGCAATAGCAATGGGTTGCAAAAAACTAAATATTAGCAAAAAAAACCTTAAGATTGATAAAAGTCAGGCCGTTGCATCTATTGGGCAAATTGAGCTAATGAATTTATTCTCAGAAGTATTTGTTAAATTGAAAATTAATATTTCTCAAATTCTTCTCACTTTGGAAGACACAGAACAAAGAAGAAGAGCCCTTAATGCAAAAAGAACTTTTGATAACTTATTTAAACTAGGCTTTGTGCCAATAGTTAATGAAAATGATACTATTGCTACTTCAGAGATTAAGTATGGTGACAATGACAGATTAGCATCTCGTGTTGCACAAATATCAGGCGCAGACTCACTTATATTGCTTTCTGATGTAGACGGTCTTTATACGCACAATCCAAAAATATATAAAAATGCAAAATTAATAAAAGAAATTAAAAATATAGATAAAGACATAGAAAAAATCGCCACTAAAAGTATTAGTGAGCATGGCACAGGTGGTATGAAGACTAAAATAGATGCTGCAAAAATCTGTCAATTATCAGGATGCCAAATGGTAATAGCAAATGGATTATTAAGCAGACCCATTAAAAAAATAACTGAAGAGAATAATTGCACATGGTTTTTACCTAAAGTTTCAAAATTGGCTGCTAGAAAAAAATGGATTATTAGCTCTATTTCACCTAAAGGCGCACTTATTATTGATGACGGTGCAAAACAGGCACTTTCAAATGGTAAAAGCTTATTAGCAGCAGGAATAAAAAAAGTGTCTGGCCGTTTTAGCAAAGGTGACCACATCAAAGTTTTAGATAAGAATAATTACGAATGCGCAAGAGGACTTAGCTCTTTTTCATCGAATGAAATAGAAAAAATTATGGGTCACCACTCAAAAGAGATTGAAAAATTACTAGGATATATTTCTAAATCAGAAGTAATTCATAAAGATGATATAGTAGAGGTATAAAATGAGTAAATATATGAGATTAATAGGTCAAAATGCAAGTAAAGCATCGCTTGATAAAATTAATTCAAAAACTAAAAATAAAATTTTAAAAAGATATGCCTTATTATTAGGTCAAGAAAAACAGTCTATACTTAAAGCTAACCAAACCGACATTCAATTTGCTCTTGGCAAAGGCTTAAAAAGCAATCTAATAGAAAGATTAACTATTGATGAAAAAAAATTAATAGGCTTAAAAAATTCTATAAATAAAATTGCTAACTTAAAAGATCCTGTTGATACTACTTTAGAAAAATGGCGTAGACCAAATGGTTTAACAATTAGCAGAGTGTCTATACCTATTGGTGTTATAGGTGTTATTTATGAAAGTAGACCTAACGTTACATCTGATGTTGCAAGTTTATGCTTCAAATCTGGAAATGCTGTAATTTTAAAAGGTGGCTCCGAGGCTATAAATACTAATAAAATTTTAGCAAAACTATTTAGGAGGTCTCTTAGAGAAAATAAAGTGAATGAAAACTTTATTCAATTTATAGATTCTAAAGACAGAAAAATGGTCGACTTTATGCTTTCAAGAATGAAAGATTATATTGATGTAATAATACCTCGTGGTGGAAAAAATTTAGTAAAAAGAGTTCAGCAATTTTCAAGTGTCCCTATTATTGGTCACTTGGAAGGTCTTTGTCATACTTTTATTGATAAGGATGCTAATTTAAAGATGGCTACAAACATTACCTATAATGCTAAGCTAAGAAACACTAGTATTTGTGGAGCTACAGAAACAATTTTAATACATGAAAAAATTGTTAAGAAATTCTGTAACCCAATTTTAAAAAAGTTAGAAGAAAATCATTGCAAGATATATGGAGACCGCTTTTTGAAAAAATATTACAAGGGAAAAATTTATTCAGCAAAAGAAAGAGATTGGTCTACTGAATATTTATCAGCAACAGTTTCTGTAAAAACAGTTAAAGATTGTGAAGATGCCATTAATCATATTAACAAATATGGAACTATGCACACCGACTCTATCGTTACTAAAAATAAAAGAACTGCAAATAAATTCCTAAAAAATGTTAAAAGCTCTATAGCAATGCATAATACATCCACTCAATTTGCTGATGGTGGTGAATTTGGTTTTGGTGGTGAAGTTGGCATTTCGACAAACACATTGCCTCCGAGAGGGCCTGTTGGATTAGGACAACTCGTTTCATACAAATACGAAATTGTTAGTAATGGTAAAACTAGAAAATAACTTAAAACAAAAAAAGACAAAAATTGGAATCTTGGGGGGAACTTTTGATCCTGCCCACAAGGGCCATTTAGAAATTTCTAAACAAGCAAAAAAAATATTAGAATTAAAAAATATTATATGGGCAATTACCAAACAAAACCCATTTAAAAGCACAAGTAAAACAGATATAAAAAATAGAATAAAGTTTGCAAAAAAATTCATTGGTAAAAATAATTTTATTAAAGTTAAGTTTTATGAAGAAAAAGTTCTTTCCAATAAAACAATTGATCTCATTAATTATCTAGATAAAGATAAAAAATTTGAAATTTATTTCATTATGGGTGCTGACAATCTAATTAATTTTCATAAATGGCATAAATGGAAATCCATTATAAAAAAATGCAATCTGCTTGTATTTGATCGACAGGGATATAAAGCAAGATCATTAAGATCTGTTACCTTTAATGGTGTAAATAAAAAAAAATTATCTTTTATTAATTTTAAAAAGGTCAATATTTCATCTTCTCAATTAAGAAAAATTTGATAAGGTTAAATGTATTAATGGAAAAAAACGTAGACCTTAAAAATTTAATCCTAAAAACCCTAGATTCTAATAAAGCCCTAGATATTATTTCAATAGATCTTAAGAATAAAAGTTCAATGGCTGACTATATGATTATAGCAAGTGGAACTTCTTCTAGGCATATTCAAGCTTTATCTGAAATGGTATTAGAAAAATTAAAGACTAATGGAGTAAAAAATTCTAAGATTGAAGGAAAAGAAAGTGCGGACTGGAAATTGGTTGATGGTATAGACTTAATT
This sequence comes from Candidatus Pelagibacter sp. uisw_138, assembly GCF_059512485.2. Lineage (NCBI taxonomy): Bacteria > Pseudomonadati > Pseudomonadota > Alphaproteobacteria > Candidatus Pelagibacterales > Candidatus Pelagibacteraceae > Candidatus Pelagibacter > Candidatus Pelagibacter sp. uisw_138. Next base: position 1,207,374 of record NZ_CM183453.2, read on the forward strand.
GTTCACATATTTCATCCAGACAAAAGAAAATTTTATGAATTAGAAAAAATATGGTCACAAGTTATTCCTAAAGAAAAAGTGATGATATGATTTTGACTAAAAGGTTTTTTATTTTTTTTATAATACTATTATTTACTTTTCAAAAAAGTTTTTCTGAAAATACTGACATATATAAAAAAATCGATTTGTTTGGTGAGGTGCTTGAAAAAATTAGCAAAGAATACGTTGATGAAGTAGATCAATCAAAAAGTATGGATTCAGCCATAAATGGTTTATTACAATCACTAGATCCCTATTCTGCATATATGACGCCTGAAAGTTTTGAAGGTATGCAAACTGAAACCAGCGGAGAGTTTGGTGGACTTGGTATTGAAGTTGGCATGGAAGCAGGTGTTGTGAAAGTGATATCACCAATAGATAATACTCCAGCATCAAAAGCAGGCTTAAAAGCTGGTGATTATATTGTAAAAATTAATAATAATCAGGTTCAAGGGAAATCATTAATGGAAGCTGTAGAATTAATGAGGGGACCTGTTGGATCGAGTATTAAAATAACAGTTAGAAGAAGAGGTGTAAAAAAAACATTACTTTTTAATATAACGAGAGAGGTTATTCAGGTTCAATCTGTAAAATCTGAACTTATAGATAATAACATTGGCTATATAAGACTAACTTCTTTTAACGAAAATAGTAGTGAACAAATTAAAGAAAAGATTAATAAATTAAATAAAAATAAAGATCTAAAGGGATATATCTTAGATTTAAGAAATAACCCTGGTGGCTTACTTTCTCAGGCAATTAAGATTTCAGACTTTTTTTTAGAAAATGGTGAGATTGTATCAACAAGAAGTCGACAAGCCTCAGAAAATCGAAAGTGGTTTGCTAAAAAAGGTGATCTAACAAATGGTAAAACACTAATTATACTTATTAACTATGGATCAGCGTCGGCATCAGAAATAGTAGCTGGTGCATTAAAAGATCATAAAAGAGCTATTATACTTGGAGAAAATAGTTATGGAAAAGGTTCTGTACAATCAATAATCCCTTTAAAAAATAGAGGTGCTATTAGATTAACAATTGCAAAATATTATCTCCCTTCAGGAAAATCCATTTCTGAAGTAGGTGTAACGCCTGATATAGAAGTTGCAGAAGGTTCAGATGATTTTAAATTTAATTCTGAAACCGATAATCAATTGAATTTTGCAATAAAATTACTCAACGGATAAATGTTAGACGATAAAGTAAATTTACCTCTTAGAAGTGGAGTTGGAATTGTTGTTCTAAACAAAGATAATAAAGTTTTTGTTGCAAAAAGAATTGATAATCAAAAAAATTTTTGGCAGATGCCCCAAGGTGGTGTTGATAAGGGTGAGGACTATTTAACTGCTGCTTACAGAGAACTAGAAGAAGAAACTAGTATAAAAAATGTTGAATTAATTAAAGAGTGTGATGGATTAATCTCTTATGAATTACCAAAAAACTTATTAGGTATAATTTGGAAAGGTAAGTATAGGGGTCAGGAACAAAAGTGGTTTATAATGAGATTTTTAGGGCAAGATAACGAGATTGATATTAAGACTAAACATCCTGAATTTTGTGAATGGAAATGGATTGATCTTGAAAATATAACTGACCTAGTTGTAGACTTTAAGCTACATGTATACAAAGATGTTAAAGAAAAAGTAAAAGAAATTCTTAATTAAGAGTTTTTAGCACATCAATTTTTTGATCAACTAAGTATTTATTTTGATCTGTAATGTCACTATTTTTTGAACTTTCTTCTGCTTGAGCAAGTAGTTCACTAATTTTATCTTTATCAATATCTTTAATATTGAAAATAGAACTTGTTAGAACTGATAAATTATTATTCTTAAATTCAACAATTCCATCCTCAACGTAATAATTATCTTCTCCTGATTTAGAAAAGATTTTAATAATCCCTGGCTTTAAAAATGAAATAATTGAGATATGGTCCTTTAAAATCCCCATTTCTCCTTCAAAAGCAGGCACAACAACTTCTGTTACATCTTCTTTTGAAAGAAAAGATTTTTCTGGGTTTACGATTTCTATTTTGAACTCTTCACTCATTATGCGGCAGCATCTTTCGCCATTTTTTCTGCTTTTTCTATAGCTTCTTCAATTGTACCCACCATATAAAATGCAGCTTCTGGTAAATGATCATACTCACCATTGCATATTGCAGCAAAACCTTTGATTGTAGATTCTAAATCTACTAATTTTCCTGGAGAGCCAGTAAAGACTTCGGCAACAAAGAAAGGTTGTGATAAGAATCTTTGAATTCTTCTAGCTCTAGCTACTGTTAATTTATCTTCTTCAGATAATTCATCCATTCCTAAAATCGCAATAATATCTTGTAGTGATTTATAAGTTTGAAGAATTTTTTGCACTTCTCTGGCAACTCTGTAATGCTCATCTCCAACTATTCTAGGATCTAAAATTCTAGAAGTAGAATCTAGGGGATCTACTGCTGGATAAATTCCAATTTCAGCTATTTGTCTAGACAATACAGTTGTTGCATCTAAGTGAGCAAAAGATGTAGCAGGCGCCGGGTCAGTTAAGTCATCTGCTGGTACATAAATCGCTTGTACAGATGTAATAGAACCTTTGTTAGTTGTTGTAATTCTTTCTTGAAGGTTACCCATGTCTGTTGCAAGTGTAGGCTGATATCCAACAGCTGAAGGAATTCTTCCTAATAATGCAGAAACTTCTGAACCTGCTTGAGTAAATCTAAAAATGTTATCAACAAAGAATAATACATCTTGTCCTTCTTGGTCTCTAAAATATTCAGCTACAGTTAAACCTGTTAAGGCAACTCTTGCTCTAGCCCCTGGGGGTTCATTCATTTGACCATACACTAGTGCTGCTTTTGATCCTGGACCTTCTGGCTTAATAACGCCTGAATCTATCATTTCGTGATAAAGGTCATTTCCTTCTCTAGTTCTTTCTCCAACACCAGCAAACACAGAAAATCCACCATGAGCTTTTGCTACGTTGTTAATTAATTCCATAATAAGTACTGTCTTACCAACACCCGCACCTCCAAATAAACCAATTTTTCCTCCTTTGGCATATGGTGCTAATAGATCAACTACTTTAATTCCTGTAACTAGAATTTCTGTCTCTGTTGACTGATCACTAAATTCAGGTGCAGCTCTGTGAATTGACCATTTCTCTTTTGTTTTAACTTCACCTTTTTCATCAATAGGTTCACCTATTACATTTATAATTCTTCCTAAAGTTTCTGGACCAACTGGAACTTGAATGGGAGCACCTGTTGCAGTTACTTCGTCCCCTCTTTTTAATCCTTCAGTGGCATCCATTGCAATTGTTCTAACACTTGATTCACCAAGGTGCTGTGCAACCTCTAAAACTAATCTGTTGTCTCCATTTTTACATTCTAATGCTGATAAAATTTCTGGTAATTCTCCATCAAATTTTACGTCTACTACTGCTCCAATGATCTGTGTGATTTTTCCTTTGCTCATAATTATAAACTTTCCGCTCCTGATATGATTTCAATTAGTTCTTTTGTAATAGCTGCTTGACGACTTCTATTATACTCAATAGTAAGCTTGTCAACCATTTCACCTGCGTTTCGAGTTGCACTATCCATTGCGCTCATTCTTGAACCCTGTTCGCTAGCTGAATTTTCTAACATCGCTTTAAAAATCTGAGTAGATATATTTTTAGGCAATAAATTGCTTAAAATTTCATCTTCATCTGGTTCAAATTCATAATTATCCTCAGAAGAATTTTCTTCTGCTTCAGATGTTTTTAAAGGAATTATTTGTTGTTCTTGAGGTATTTGAGTGATTACATTTTTAAATTTATTATAAAAAATTGTACACACGTCAAATTCTTCTTTTTCAAAGTTTTCAATTATCATTTTTCCTACTTTTTCAGCATCTAGATAATTGATAGTTTTTGAATCTTTAAAAGATATTCTCTCTACAATATGATCTTTATAAACTCTTTTTAATTGATCATATCCCTTAGATCCAACAGTTATAATCTTAAAAGTTTTTCCCTCATCAGATATTTTTTTAAAATATGCTTTGGCTTTTTTAATAATATTTGTATTAAAACCACCACATAGACCACGATCAGACGTTAACACAATACATAAATGCACCTTATCTTCACCTGTTCCAGAAAGGAGCTTAGGTGCATTTTCCTTATCAGAAATACCACTAGATAAATTAAGAATAATGTTATTCATTTTTTCAGAATAAGGTCTTCCCTTTTCAGCATTTTCTTGTGCTCTTCTAAGTTTAGCAGCCGCAACCATTTTCATAGCTTTGGTAATTTTTTGTGTAGACTTTACACTTGCTATCCTTTTTTTTAAGTCGTCTAGTGTTGCCATATTTTAAGAATTAAAGTTCTTCTTAAGTTCCATGATAGTTTCAACTAATGATTTTTCAGTATCTTCTTCAAGTTTACCTGAGCTTAAAATAGATTCTAAAATTTCTGGTTTTTCAGATTTACATTTTTCAATAATTTTAGATTCGAACTCAGCAATATCTTTAAGCTCTACATCATCCAAATAACCTTTAACTCCACAGAAAACTGAAATTACTTGCTCAGCAACTGTCATAGGAGAATATTGTTTTTGTTTTAGAAGTTCAGTTAGTTTTGAACCTCTATTTAAAAGTTTTTGTGTTGATGCATCTAAATCAGATCCAAATTGTGCAAAGGCAGCCATTTCTCTATATTGAGCAAGCTCCAACTTCATTGAACCAGAAACTTTTTTCATTGCTTTTGTTTGTGCTGCAGATCCAACTCTAGAAACTGATAGACCTACGTTAATCGCTGGTCTAATTCCTTGGTTAAATAATTCCGTTTCAAGAAATATTTGACCATCTGTAATTGATATAACGTTAGTAGGAATAAAAGCAGATACGTCTCCACCTTGCGTTTCAATTATTGGAAGAGCGGTTAATGAACCTCCACCATGCTCATCACTAAGCTTGGCTGCTCTCTCAAGTAATCTGCTGTGTAAATAAAATACATCTCCTGGATAAGCTTCTCTTCCTGGAGGTCTTCTTAATAAAAGTGACATTTGTCTATAAGCTACAGCCTGTTTAGATAAATCATCATAAATGATTAATGCATGCATACCATTGTCTCTATAGTATTCACCCATAGTACAGCCTGTGTATGGTGCTAAAAACTGAAGTGGCGCTGCGTCTGAAGCAGTAGCAGCTACAATTGTTGTATATTCCATTGCACCAGCTTCTTCTAAAGTTTTTTGAATTTGTCTAACTGTAGATCTTTTTTGACCTATAGCGACATAGATACAATAAAGTTTTTGCTTTTCATCGCCAGATTCGTTTATTTTTTTTTGGTTAATGATCGCATCAATAGCAACTGCAGTTTTTCCAGTTTGTCTATCACCAATAATTAATTCACGCTGTCCTCTTCCAACTGGAACTAGACTGTCAATTGATTTTAAGCCTGTTTGCATTGGTTCACTAACAGATTGTCTTGGAATAATTCCAGGAGCTTTTACTTCAACTCTACTTCTTTTAGTTGCTTTATCTAAAGCACCTTTACCGTCGATTGGATTTCCTAATCCATCAACAACTCTTCCTAATAATTCTTTTCCAACGGGTGCATCAACAATACTTCCTGTTCTTTTAACAACGTCACCTTCTTTAATTTTTCTATCATCTCCAAAAATTACAACTCCAACATTTTCGCTTTCTAAGTTTAGAGCCATTCCTTTTGATCCATCGGAAAATTCTACCATCTCTCCAGCTTGAACATTGTCTAATCCATATACTCTAGCAATACCATCTCCTACTGACAAAACTTGACCAACTTCAGTCACTTCTGCTTTATCGCCAAATTTTTTAATTTGTTCTTTTAATATCTTTGTTACTTCTGATGGGTTTATATCCATTTATGCCTCTATCATCCTATTTTCGATTTGTTGTAATTTATTTTTAATGGAAGTATCCACCATTGTGCTTCCGACTTGCACAATCAAACCCCCAATTAAACTTGCATCGTGTTTGTAGTTTAATTTTATTTTTGAACTAAAGTTTTTAGTCAATTCTTCTTTTATGTTGTTAATCTCATTTTCAGTAAGATCTTTTGCAGAAGTTAGTTCTGCTTTTAATTCACCTCTTTTGACTGAACATGTCTCAACAAAGCTTTTTAGAATTTTATCTACGTAAAAGAATCTTCTTTTAGATATTAAGAAACTTAAAAATTTTGTTAATAATTCATTTAATTTATATTGTTTTGAAATTTTGCTTAGAGTATTCAATTGGTCTTCTTTGTTATTTGTTGGATCCTTAATTAGAGACTTAAAATCTTCACTTGAAGCAATTAAATTAATGATTGAAGCAGAATGAACCTCGATCTCGCTTAAATTATTAGCTTCTATTGCTAATTCATAAAGTGCCAGAGAGTACCTTCCAGCTGATGTTTCAGAAAAACCTTTATTTTTGCTCAATTTATTGTTCCTTATAAATATTTGAAGATTTATTAAATTTCAGTTTTAATTAACATATGACCCTATTCTCTTCAAGTCACACATTGTCTAAAAGTGTTATTTTTTGGCCATTAATTGAAGTTTATTGGATCAACATCAACTGTTAGTTTCATTCCTGTGGGAAATTTGAATTTTTCAATGATTTTGGCTAGTGAATTCTGTACTTTTAGAGATTTTCTACCTCTGATCAAAAGTCTTACTCTAAACTTTCTTTTTAATCTAAATATAGGTGCATTCACAGGGCCAAGAACTCTACCTTCGACAGCACTTTCTATAAAAACTTTAAACTTATAAGCCTCCTTTTCAAGTTCTCTTTCATTGCTGCCAGTAATTATTAAAGCAATAAATCTCTGAAATGGTGGAAGATTATTTTCCCTTCTAATTTCAAGTTCTTTATCTAAAAAAATATCTGGATCTTTATTTGTAATATCTGTTATCATTTTGGTATCTAAATTATAAGTTTGAAAATAAACAGTTGCTGGCTTTCCTGTTCTTCCTGCTCTACCTGAAAGTTGGTGATATAATTGTAAATTCTTTTCTGCACCCCTTAAGTCATGACCTTGTGATGATAAATCGATATCAACAACAACAATACAGTTTAAACTTGGAAAGTGGAATCCTTTAGAAATTAATTGAGTTCCAATTAAAATTTGAATTTTATTATCTATAATTTTTTCCAAAACATCTGCTGAACTTTTTTTATTCATTGTATCACTAGAAAATATAGTTGTTTCCTTGGTGGGAAAAATTTTTTTCACTTCTTCAGATATCCTTTCAACTCCAGGCCCACTAAAAATAAAATCACATTTTCCTTCTTTCGAGCAGTCCCTATTTAGTAAAGCTTTGTATCCACAGTAGTGACATAATAAATTTTGTTTGTTTTTGTGATAAACCAAATTTATTGAACAATTTGGACATGAATAACTAGTAAAACATTTTTTACATAATACATGGGGTGAAAATCCTCTCCTATTTAAAAAAAATAATACTTGATCTTTTTTTTCAAGATGAAATTTTACTTTCTCAATTGTTTCTTGTGATATCCAAGATTGAGATTCTAACTTTGAATTATTAAGATTAATTATTTCATATTTTGGTAAAGATGCATTTAAATATCTTTGATCAAGTTTTGATAAACTATATTTGCTTTTTTTAATATTGTCATAAGTTTCAATGGAGGGGACGGCTGTTATTAAGTTGATTGGAATATTTTCAAAGGATGCTCTAGAAATTGCCATGTCTCTTGCATTGTAAGTTACTCCCTCATCTTGCTTATAAGATTGATCATGTTCTTCATCAACAATGATTAATCCTAGTTTTTTAAAAGGTAAAAACAATGAGGACCGAGCACCAATTACAACTTTAATTTTATCATTTGCTATTCCGCTCCAAATAATTTCTTTATTTTTTTTTGTAACACCTGAGTGCCACACAGCAGGCTTGAATCCAAAAAATTCTATAAATTTATTTTGAAATTGTCCTGTTAATCCAATTTCTGGCAGTAGAATTAAACCTTGAAAACCCTTATTAATTATCTCTTTTAAAGCCTCAAAATAAACCATCGTTTTACCAGACCCTGTAGTGCCTTGTAAAACATGAACTCTAAATTTTTGATTTAATACGTTCATTTTTTTTAATGAATCTTTTTGCTCTTTAGAAAGTTTTATTTCATTTTCTTTAATGTCAATTTTGAATGGCTCATAAACTTCAATTGGTAACTTTTCTATTGCACCACTACTTAATAATAACAATTTTAATGCCATACCTTTAGGGGTCATATTATATTCAGAAAACCAATTTAAGAATTTAATTGTATTTTTCTTTAGTGATGGAACATCTAATTTTCTTAAAACTTTTTTAATTGCAAAATTTTTGTTTGTTTTTTTTTCAAAATCATCCCATACAACCCCAGTAACTTCTGACTTTCCAAAGGGTACCACCACATAGTCTCCAACCTTTAAATTTAAATCTGAATTGTAGGTAAATGGATGATTAAAAATATTTGGTATAAGAATCGGTACTTTCATAACATTATAATATGAAAATAATTTAAGAGTGTATTGTTCTTTTTTGAACAGCTCTACTTCTATCGATAAACATAACTTCTAAATACACTGTTAGCTTTCTTCTTTCCACACCATGAATAAACCATTAAACCAAATTTAATTCAAAAGTTTAATTTGTAATTCCAATATACTCGCAATTTTAGTTTAACTTTTGTTTTAGTACAAGTGATATTAAATAAGCTAGTATAATTTATTAAATTTTTTTTCTTTTTTCTGCACTTAGGGCACCACCATTTTTTTATCAATTTCCCCTTAACAACTATTTATCTTACATTAACATAATAATTAAAAAGAAGCCTATGCCCAATTTTTAGATTAAGGAAGGTAATAACTAGACCTATAAAGCTAGATCTAGACAATGAACACTAAAACGTTTTTTGTCATCAACCCAAGTTTTCTCAATTTTCCATCCGGCTTCATTAGCTAAATTTTTGAAGGATTTAATCGTGTATTTATGAGAATTCTCGGTGTGAATCTCTTCATTTTTTTTAATTAAATATGTTGAACCATTGATTCTAATATTATTATTTTTTTTAGATTTTAATCTCATCTCAATTCTTTTTTTTGATTTATTATAGATTGCTAAATGTTTATAGGAATTTAAGTTTATATCTCCACCTAATTCAGTGTTTATTCTTTTTAAAATATTTTTGTTGAATTTTGCAGTTACACCTTTTTTATCATCGTAAGCAGAAATTAGAGTTGGAATATCTTTAACTAAGTCAGCGCCTATGATAATTTTTTTTGCTTTAAATTTTGATTTAAGCATTGTTAAAAATTTAACAGCATCCTTTTTTTCAAAATTACCAATGGTTGATCCTGGGAAAAAAATAATTATATTTTCTGATGAATTGATTTTAAAAGGTAGCTTATTATTTCCTGAGAAGTCATATCCTTTCGGAGTAATAGCTACTTTTGGAAATTTCTTTTTAAAACCTTGAGATATTTTGGTTATATAATCTTCAGAAATATCTAGGGGTATATATTTTTTTGGCTTATCTAAGCTGCTGAGAAAAATAGCTATTTTTTTGATGTCTCCAGCACCTGGTTCAATTAAAACTGCGCTCTTGCCTATTTTATTGGCAATTTCAATTTTATTATCTTTTAAAATTTTTCTCTCAGTTCGTGTTGGGTAGTATTCTTCCAACTTAGTAATTTGTTCAAAAAGTTTTGATCCATGAAAATCATAAAACCATTTAGAACTTAGCTTCTTGTTTTTCTTACTTAAACCAAGACTTACTTCTTGTAAAAATGATTTCATTTTATATCAGGCACAACTAAAAGACGACTAATTGGCATTGAAAATCGTCCTTGTCTTTCAGCATCAGTGCTTTCTTTAGATATTGCGAGTAGGTTAGATAAACTTGTAATCATTAATTTTCTTTTCTCTGGCTTTAAGACAAATGCAGCATAAAAAAATCCTGCTGCAATTTCAGCTACTTGAGTAACTGATCCCTCCATAGATACAACTTTTGTTTCGATAGTTACATTTGCTTCTGGAAAAGACTTATGTACAAGATTACTTAAGCTTTCAGATCCTCGTATCCTTGAATCGCCTAAATCAATCTTTCCATAACTAGGTATTTCTTCTTGTACATAACTATAAATTAAATCGTGTACCTCTGTGTAGCCAGGTGCGGCATTCATTGGTCCATCAACTAATGCTGCAAACCGACCCTCAGAAGTTAAAACTCGTCTGACTTCATCTAACACAGGAGCTATCGGGTCCATTAATGTTAAAGCCCAATGACATAACACTATATCGATAGAGTTATCATTGATTGCTGTCAAATTTTGTGCTTTTGATTCAATGAGATTAACTCCTGTGTTTATAAGTCGAGTCTTAGCTAATGCTAATTCTTCAGGACACATGTCTATACCTTTTAAATTTAAATTTTTATTGCGATCAAATAAAATTTTTAATAATGGTCCTGACCCACAAGCAAGATCTAATACACATAAACTTTCATTATCAGGTACAAGTTCAGCTAGCCATTCATAACTATTACGTCCAGCTTCATCACGACAAGAACTTGCGCACACTTCAGTAAATCCGGTATGTTCTTGATGGACAGTTCTTAAGTGATCAACTAAAGCATTACCATCAGGATGTAGATTGCGAGTAAGACGGTCAGTCCAAATCGAATTTAGCCCCTTCTGATTATTTATGTCTTTCATGATTTGTCTTTAACTGGCCAACAAATTGGATTTAATGGACTAGCAGCTACGTCTCCTGGTTTGACATTGGGCATAAATTTCTGCCAGTCACCAGAGACCATCGTAGGTGCATTAACTACTCTCGCTCCATCTCGGTAATAAGTATTGGCTAGAGCCACTCGGCTACGATTAGTACGATTGCGTGAAGCAGTATGAAAATTTAAATTATGATGAAAGCTAACTTCGCCCAGTTCAAATGGAGTTTCGTTCACACTTACATTATTTTTTAAAAAAACATCTGAGACCCCACGGTCATATCCAGTACCAGTCTTTTCAAACGTAACAGCGTTAACTAATTCGTGGACATCGAGTGGATAGGCAAAAGAGAGTGGTCCCATCTCAAGAGGGATTGGCTGTGCTGGCGCCCAAGCGGTAACTACGTCATTAGTATCTAGCGGAAAATGATGATCATCGAAATGCCATGGGGTACGACCACAACCAGCTTGTTTAGCTAGTACATTGTCGTGGTAAAGTCTAACAGCTGGTACTTCAAGAAGATCTGCTGAAATTTGCCCTAGACGCGGTGATAATACGTAAGCACGAAGGAGTGCGTTGTCAGGCCAAATCATTTCAAGACTAAGAAAACGATCATGTGCTCCTTTATCTGGATCAACCTTAAACTCCTCTTTTAATAGATTAATTAACTCAGCTCGAAGTTTTAGCACAGCCCCAGATGAGAAAACCTTCTTAAGTTTTATGAAACCATTTTTTTTAAAAAAATAAATTTGATCATTGGTTAAATGGTAGGGCTCAGCTAATTCTGAGATAACTTCATCATCACTGGGTATTGCAATATCTGGTAAGGGATCAGCATTAATGATTTCATCTCCTTTAACATCATTATCTGCAAGACTAACATACCAGTCCCACCAGGCCTGATTACCCTTATCCCATGGTTTACTGATATCAGCAGCATCAGATATTTTAGAATTTAAATTGTCATTAGAGTTTGTCATTAGACTATTGTAGTAGTTTTATTTTTTATTAGTAAGAGTGCGTTTTGACATAAAGTATTTGTTTTACGCATGATTATAAATCAAAACTGTCTTATTTTTGGGATCATCAATATTTTGGTTTACGGCATAATTCATATTATTATTAATAAAACTATTTTAAGAAGTTTGTCTACATGTACTAGAGATATAGTCAATCCTGAACCACAAGTCTAACTGCTAGATGTAATGTAAAACAACAATACAGTCGCCGAACAAGAAAAGAACAAGAATTAAAAAAATAATTTTTTAATAAATGTGCAATACCAACGATTACAAAAATTTAAATAGTTTTCTAATAATTGATTATTATCGTTGGTACTAAAAGGTAATTTAAAAATCTTATAGGATAATATGGGATTAAGAGTGTATTGTTCTTTTTTGAACCGCTCTACTTCTATTGATAAACATAACTTCTAAACACACTGTTTACTTTTTACTTTCTGTAACAAGAATAGAACCTAAATTATAAAACTAATTCACTATTCAGTTAACAATCCCAATACATTTTTAACATTAGTTTAACTTTACTTATTGTTCAAGTCTATTCTATTAGAGTGAAGGCTTTATGGTTCATATTTTATGAAACTGGAAACTGAATACTGGTCTCAATACAAGAAGCATCTCCTGTATTTGACCAAATAAGAAATTGACCTTTGTTATTTCCATAAAAGCTAGTTTTACCTTTTGTGGAAGAACATCCATTATTCCATTCAGGATTAGTATTTGGATTATTTTGATCATATGGATTCTTAAAATTTTTATCATATCCATACTCTGCCATAAAATGATATCGGATATGATTGTAACCTAAATCCATTACTAAGCTCCAGCCATTATTATAATAGCAATTTTTCTCATCAGTTGATCCTTTATTTCTCCAACTTTTATAAGTGATCTTTCCATCGATTTCACACTCTGTAGCTTTTAGAACAAACCACTTTTCAATATTCTTGTGATTTTGTTTAACAATATTTTTTTTAGCAGCACCCGTATACCCATTATAAGCAACCACACCTACTGCAGCTAAAATACCAATGATGGCTACTACGACTAGGAGTTCTATTAGAGTGAAGGCTTTACGGTCCTGCACTTTTCCACTTATTTTTTGCATTAGTATTAACTTGTGTCCAAGTATTTTTACAACCAGTGCTTACTTGTGTCCAAGTATTTTTAGCATTAGTTTTAATTGGCGTCCAAATAGTTCCTATATTTGTTGAGGTAATTTTTTGAGTTTTAGGGGAATACATATTAAGAGAATAATTACCTTTTGAAGGTGTTGTTATTGACACCGTACCAAGAGTACAAGGATTTGAGCTGATTGCTGATGATTTAGTAGAATAAGGATTTCTCATATTCATACCTGTATTAATAAAACTACCAATCAATGATGTAGCTGGCGCATTACTATTACTACAACTATGACTACTAAAAACTATATTTGCACTATCAAGTTCACATTTCATAAATTCAATCATGAGTGATTTATTTATGTTTCTAAAATTTATTTCAGTAGTCTTTTCTTTAGCACTTTTAGTATACCCATTGTAAGCAACCACACCTACAGCTGCTAATATCCCAATGATGGCTACAACAACTAAAAGCTCTATTAGGGTGAAGGCTCTATTTTTTGCCATTTATAAAACTAATTTATATTTTGAACTTAAAGCGCTTCCAGTTTTTTCAACGCAACTATCAACATATAATGTAACCACATTGTTCACCCAACCCATTGCAACATGATGGACACCTTGTTCGTTAAGACCACCCCATCCTTGTGGTTGAGATCCACTTGAAACACATGTTCCTTGATATCGTCCACCATGCGTTGCTGGTACACTTGAGCTATATGCATTTTCTATTATGGAGCCAAAATATGAACTCATGGCACTTGTTACTTTTCCATAATTATTCGTTAATGTAAAAATGTCTGAGCAATTGAGTTTATTATCTAAAAGCCCTAATGATGAGTCAACTTCACACATTTGAATTTGACTTACCATAGTATTTAAAATTATTTTATGATTAGCTTTAGTAACAGCTTTTTTAGCAGCACCCGTATACCCATTATAAGCAACTACACCTACAGCTGCTAATATGCCAATGATGGCTACAACAACTAAAAGCTCTATTAGGGTGAAACCATTTCGTTTCATAGATTGTTAATAAATATTAAAACTTTTGATGTAATTTTTACAAAAAGATACATAACAATAATAGAGCCAACAACTGCTAACCAAATATTAATTTTATAAAGAAATAAAATTACACACAATGCTACTCCAAAAGCGACGTTGTAATAAATAAATTTAAATAATTTAGGCATAACTAACAGCTATTACTTACATTTGCTTTTTTATTAGTTTCAGTGATTGTAATTGTACAACTTGAATTGGTTTTTTTAGTAGCAATAATACTTAAGGTATTAGCATTTGTTGTTTTAAAGGAATATGCTTGTTCTGACAAATCATCTATACCATCAAATAAGTTGGTAACTATATTTGATGTTGAGGCATTATAATAATACTCTCCATTATTAGATTTATATTCTTGTTCAGCTAAGTAGATTGAGTTTAAGGTAATCTCAGCTTGTTTTTGTTCAGCTGAAGTTTTGTATCCACTATAAGAAACAACACCTACTGCTGAAAGAATTCCAATAATAGCAACCACAACCAAGAGTTCTATTAAAGTAAACCCTCGGCTGTATTGCCTCATTTTGAAAATATTATTTATGTTAATCTACTTGTATTGTTGCTTCTTGTTTGTCAGCTGTTGCACAACCTGTTTTATTACAAGATTTAACTATAACATTTGTTCCACTCGAAGATAAACTGATCTGCCCAACCACATATGAAGTTGAGCTTATAACTGCATTATTTGAAGTTGAGTATGGATTTTTATCCTTTAAGGTAGCAACCGCACCATTCATGGCTTTTACAGTAGTAGCAGGACATGCCTGACTACCAACAAACGTACTTTCACCTAAGCTACACTTTTGTATCTCAGCTGAAATGTACTTAACTGTTTGTGCATGGATCGTTTTCGTTGCAGAAACTTTTGCAGCTCCTGTATAACCGTTATAAGCAACAACACCTACTGCTGCTAAAATTCCTATAATTGCTACAACAACTAGCAATTCAATTAGTGTAAAACCTTTATTTAATTTTTTCATAATTTTTTTTTCCTACTGTTAATATCTATAAAAAGTATAACTTGTATAAAACTTAAAAAAATTACCGAATTTTGGTAGTAATTTATCCAATAATGGCGCCAACATTAAATATTGGGGCATACATAGCTAGCATTAGGCCACCAATAGTAATTCCCATAAATACAATCATTATAGGCTCAATTAAACTTGCAAGGTTAGCAACTGCTACATCAAACTCTTCTTCATAGTATATCGCAATAGAGCCAAACATTTCATCTAAACTACCTGTTTGTTCACCCACTGATATTAATTGGCTAAAGGTCGTTGGAAATATTTTTTCTTTATTAAATAAGTCCGTTAAGCTTTCACCTGAAAAAACTCCCTTTTTAATATTTTCTAAAGCCTCTACTACAATTACATTGTCCGTAACTGATTTTGCAATATCTATACTTTCAATTAAATCTACCCCTGCTTGATTAAGATTTCCTAAAACCAAAGATACTTTTGCTAAAATAGACTTTTGAATTAAATTTCCAAAAATTGGAAGTTTTAATGTAACACGGTGCCAATTTTTTCTAACTTCGTAATTTTTTTTAATCAAAAATTTAAAACCAACTACAAAAGAAATTATAAACACAAGAAGAAAAAATCCACCAGAAGAACGAACAAATTCACTCATAGCCATAATAACAGCTGTTGGTGTTGGTAAATCATCTGCCATACCCATACCCTCATACATATTTACAAAAGTTGGCACTACATTCATTAACATAAAAACTGTAACTAATATTGCAACTGAAAATAAAACACCTGGGTAGAATAAAGCACTTTTAATTTGTGATTTAATCTTTTCTCTTTTCTCTAAATTAATCACTATTTTCTGTAAAAAAGTATCAAGCTTACCACTAGCTTCTCCTGCTTTAATTAAATTAACAACCACTGTATCAAAAATTTTTGTATGTTTTTCAAAACATTTTGATAATGCATTTCCAGATTCTAAATCTTTTTTAATAGTTTCAATAATTTTCTTCATAGGAGGTCTTGATGTTTGTGCTGCTAGCATTTCTAAAGTATTCAATACTGGCAATCCTGCTCTAAGCATAGTTGCAAACTGTTTACAGAAAATTAAAATTTCTTGTGGCTTTATTCCCGTACCAAAACTAAAAGAAGTTTTTTCTTTTTTAGTAACAACTTTCTTTTTTTTAGCTTCTTTTAATCTTGTAATGATAACTTTTTGTTCTTTGAGTTTGTGTGCTGCTTCTGCATTATTTAAAGCTTCAATTTCACCCTCAACATATTTACCAAGAGATATTCCTTTATATTCAAAATTTAACATTAGCTAGATTGTAGAACTCTTTCGTATTCTGCAAAAGAAAGGTCGCCACTTAACAACATGTCTTGTCCCATATCTTGCATAGTTCTAAAGCCATTTTTTTTTGCTATGGCGTTTAATTCATTTTGTTGAAGGTTAGATAAAATTCCAGCCTTTAACTCACTTTCGATTTCTAAAATTTCATAAATTCCCATTCTTCCTTTGTAACCAGAACCGCTACATTCATCACAGCCGTTGCCCTTATAAATTTTAGCTCTTGCTGATTGTTCTGGTAAAAAACCTATAGAATTTAAGAGTTTTGGCGTGATATTTTCATCAATAATACGGCAATCTAAACATGTTTTTCGCGCTAAACGTTGAGCCATAATCAATGTTAATGCTGCAGATATTAGGTAGTTTGGAGTTCCCATATTCAATAAACGTGTAATAGAACTTGGGGCATCATTTGTGTGAAGGGTACTAAATACTAAGTGACCTGTTAAGGCTGCCTTTAATGCAATATCAACTGTTGCTTTATCTCTAATCTCTCCAACTAAAATTACCTCTGGGTCTTGACGTAAAAAAGATCTTAAAGCCTCTTCAAAAGTATACCCAATGGATTCTTTTATTTGAACTTGCCCTATTCCTTCCATTTCATATTCAACCGGATCTTCAGCAGTTAAGATATTCATCCCTGGTTTATTAATATGCTTTAAAACACTATATAAAGTGGTTGTCTTACCACTACCCGTTGGTCCAGTAACTAACACCATTCCCTGAGGTGAGCTAACGGCTTTAATCAATTTTTTTAAATCTTTCTCTTCAAAACCAAGTTCGCTTAAAGCTTTATCACCCGCATCTTTATTTAAGATACGCATTACAACACGTTCTTTATTTTTGGTTGGCAAAAGTGAAACCCTTAAATCAATCTCTTTTGTCTCAGATTTAAATGTTGAGGCACCATCTTGGGGAACTCTTCTCTCAGCTATATCAAGCTTACTAATTATTTTAACCCTTGCAATAACTGCATCATAATTTTCATGCAAAAACTTTGAATACTTATCCATTACTTTTAAGATGCCATCTACTCTAAATCTTGTTTGTGCACTGTCTCTGAAGCATTCAATGTGAATATCACTAGCACCTAAATTGATAGCTTCAGTAATTAACTTATTTCCAAAATTTATTACTTCTGATCCAACTTCAATAATTTCATCTATATCTTTTTCAAGTTTTTCTACTTTTACGTTTTTGTCAGATATTTTTTGTATAGTATTTTTATTCAATCTTTCAACAAAATTACTAATATCACTTATAGATGCCGCATATAGTTCTGGCTCCAATTGTGTCATTGTTTTTAAATTTTTCATTAATCCCAATTTTGATGCATCTGCTATAGCTATTTTTAAAATGCCATTCCTCATTTCAAAAGGCACTAACAAATTGTCTTGGATGTACCTTGCATCAATAATTTTTTTGATCTTAGGATCTATTACAGTTTTTTTTAAATCTATAATTGGTAAAGAATAACTTGCTGATAAAAGTTTTAATATCTTGTCTTCATCTGCAAAATTTAATTCAAAAGCAGTTTCTAATTTTGATTTTCCTATTTCACCACTTGTTGAATTAATTTTAGATATTTGCTCAGAGGAAATAATGGAACCCTCCATTAACATATTTAGAATGTTTTGTTCACTTGTAGAATCTAGTTTGATTTTACCCATCTTAATCAATTACCCTTGGGGCAATAAAGATTAGTAATTCTACCAACTCGTCACTATTATTTTTACTTTTAAATAGATTGCCAATTACTGGTACTTTGCTAACTCCTGGCGTTTTACTATTCACATTACTAGTTGTGTTCTTTTTAATGCCACCAATTACCACAATATCTCCATCACTTACTAAAAGTTTTGTGACAATTGAATTTGTTTTAATTCCTGGCTCATCTGAGCCTGCAACTTCTACTGGGGAGTCGTTATTGACTTTTATATCTAATAAGACATTGCCATCCCCTATTATGCTGGGTGTAACTGTTAATGATAATGCGGCCTCTTTAAATGCGGTAGTGGTTGTTCCGTCTGCCGTTGTTTGGTAAGCAATCTGAGTTCCTTGAGTGATAGTTGCTTCCTGGTTATTTAATGTAAACACACTTGGTTGAGAAAGCGTTTTACTTAACCCTAACGACTCTAATGCTTCAATCTCAATCTTTAATGCTCTTGCTCCAATTTGTCTAAGTATTCCAATTCCACTTGTCCCTGAAATACCCTGGTTTGAGATAGTTCCCGCTGCAGCTCCCAAAGTTATTCCAGCAGAAGTTGTTGCAGCATTTCCTCCAGACGTTATTCCAGAAATAGTAGTGGTACCTTTACTACCCCTTTCACTTACACTCATTGCACCTACTCTTGCCCCTAATGCTTTAGCAAAAGTTGATGATGCATCAATTATAAATGCTTCAATTAAAACTTGTTTGGTCTTTACATCTATCTCTCTAATTACTGCATCAATAGTATCAAGATCTGGTTCATGTCCTCTAACAATTATTGATCTAGTGGTATCTTCAACTGTAATTGAAAGGTTAGACATCGTATTTGCTCCTTCTGCACCTTGCGTTGCAAATAAAGCTTCTAATGTAGTTTTTGCCTGCGTTGGACTAATATAATATAATCTAAATATCTCAGCTAAAATTGGTTCAACTGATTCTTCAAGTGCTATCTTTTTCTTTAACACTTCTGCTCTAGCAGATTTTGCTGTTTCTTGTGCCGTTAGTTTTTCTGGTGTATGAACTCTTATTATACCATTAACCACATCGACATCAGCAACTAACGTCTTCATATCTAATAAAGTTTGAAAAGCAATATCCCAACCTACATTTTCGATTTTAGCATTTACCGTACCATTTACTTCATCTCCAACTAAAATATTTATATCTGCAATATCAGCCATTAATGACATCACATATTTAAAATCTAAACCTTGAAAATTAATATTAATCATTTGTTTAAGGTTAGTGTATTCATCTGAAATATTGACGTAATTTTTAACATTTTCAGTTGTTATTGTTTTACGTTTATCTGCTCTTGGTATGCTTGTATCGTATGGCTTAGGACCATCTTTAATTTTCTTGTCCATTTCTGCACGACCACCAACAATAATTTTAGCTGTATCGATTAAAGGTTTATCTCCATGAACTGATGTTGGTTTTTTTGCTGTAGTTGCACAAGATTGCAATAAAACAATAAATAATAGTGATAATAAAATTCTAAAATATTTTTTCATTTCTTATCCTTCACTTGGTTTAATTATGTTGTTCATATAAACTTCAAATTTGTTATTTTCTTCATCTTGGACGATGACAACATCATTAAAAATTTCTATTATTATCGTTGTTGTATTTGCAATTTCTTGATCCTCTTCATATTTGTATGCACCCCCATCAGGTGATGAAAAAACTGCAATTTTTTTATTTTTACCCAGAATTGTTCCCACTAACCTCATATTATTTAAGAAACCATTGTTTGTGCTTACTGAATCGCCTGTTTCCACAACTTGATTTGTAGAGCCTAACCCTCCTGCAAAAGGATCTATTGCTGGTAACTCTTCATCATCTATAGCGCTTACCTCTGCTGCTTTTAAGTTTATAAGTTGAAATTGACACAGCAATAATGTCATTAGAAAAATTAATAATTTTTTATTATTTGTATTCACTTGGTAACCCCACTATTGAAATTGTTCCTTTTGATAAAATCTGCCCTTGTATTTCTGCAATGATAGTAATTTCTTCTTTGTCAAAATTAATAACTTTTTGTGATTTAGATAATGCTCTTCTAAATTTGAGGTAACTTAAAAAATTTCCTTGGATTTCGTAGTCAACTGGAATTGAGTAATACAATTCTTTTTGTCCTTCAGAATTTTCAGTGGTGTTTGTGTTTTGATCTGAATTATTTTCAGTTGTTTGTCCTGTATTTTGAGTCTGCGGGTCTCCAGCAACTGCTTTTGGTTCACCTTTTTTTAGGTTTGTAATAGATAGACCGTTGATTAGTGCAAATTTACTAATGTTTTGATAAAGATCCTCAACCTCTTTTTTGCTATGAAATAATTTACTATTTTTTTCATATTCAGGTTCTAAATTTTTAACTGCACCTTTTAGTGTTGCAATATTATTTCTAAATTCCTCTATTTTGATTTTATTTTCATTCATTATATTAATTTGCTCTACTTGCGCTTGAACAATTGGAGAGACAAAAGCATAATAGCCAATTAAAAAAATTAGTATTGCAACAAATCCACCACCAAATTTTATTAATATTTTTTTATCTGAAAAACCGCCACTCTTTAGTTTTTGAATTATATCATTTAAATCTATATTTTTTAAATTTGCTAGATCCATTAAATTATTTTTAATTTACAATTGATTGTAAATCCCTTTTTGTTATTGTTTCCAGAATTTGTCTCACCTGTTTGATTTTTCATAGCAGCTAAAGATGCTTGCTCAATTAAAGATTTAGAATTTAGATTTGAGATAAAATTTAAAATATCTTGATCAGAGAAAGCCACCCCTTCAATAATTAAACTAGCATTCCCATCAAAAGTCATTTTAGTAAATTGAACTCTTTGAGGAACACTTCTCGTTACTTGTGCTAGTGATCTATAAGACCGTGCTTGGTTTGAATTAACTAATTTTCCAAGATCTAAAGCTTGTTGCATTTTTCTTCTTTCTTTAGCAAGAAGAGAAAAGTCTTTATTCAATTTATCAAATTCTAATTGTACTTGATCAAATTCTAATAATTTTTCTTTATTGTTGCTAATTTGGAAAAATGAAAAAACGGTTAAGATTAAATAAATACCTGCAATAGCACCCACTGCTCCTTTAAATGCAAAACCAGATAAAAACTTTAATTTATTTTGCTGACGTACAGCATCCCTGTTGGGTAGTAAGTTTATATTTTTAACTGCCGTTACAAATTTGTAATAACCAAACACATCTAATTTCCGATAAGCTAAACCAAGAACTGATGCTAAAGGTGACTTATTATCATTATTGAATTTTTCACTATTATAAGAAGGTATTCCAACATTTTGCAAAGGATCAAAATTTATAAAGCCAGTAGTTGGTAAATTTTTCTTAAATGCAGGTAATAAAAATGAAATATTTTTTAAACTTGAAACTACCTGAATTGATGTAATTTTATTTTCATATTTACTCTCATAGTCTGTAATTGCTTGCTTAACTTGCATTGCGTATCTTCGAACAACAGCATCAGCTTCAGTTGGAACTTGATCACTTGTCACTTCTAATAAGTGTTGTTTTTCTTGAGGTCTTAAAAAAATATCTGTGATGACTGGAATATTATTATGAATAATCATAATATAATTTTCATCTATGCCAAGCTCTAATATTGCTGAATTTCCTTTATCAGTAATTGATTTATATTTTGTATTATCGTGTGCATTTTTTAAAGTGAAGCAACGGACATCCATAATAACAGGATTGAGACCAGCTTTTTTTGCAATAGCAGAATAAGCATTTACATCTGCCAACTTTGAAGCAACAAATAAAATTTCCATCGTATTATTTTTTGAATTTCTATTTATAATTTGATGAAAAATTGAATAGTCGTTTAGATTATCAGTTAGTTGCACTAAATTATCCCACAATGAATCTGTCTCAATTGCTTTTTGCAACTCGTCATCAGACATCAACGGGCTAGTAACCACTCTAATAATTGCACTCGTAACTGGAATAGATAATGCAACATTTTTTGTAGTAATTTTTGCATTAGCCATAGCTAATTCAATTTCTTCAGACAAATAATCTTTATGCTCTAATAAATTTTCACTTATTTTTTCTTGATCTAATGATCGATAAGAAAACTTATCTAATATCCACTTGTCTTCTTTATCTTGAGAAACTTGTGCAACTCTCACAGCTTCCCTCGTCATATCTAGACCTGCTATCTCTTCTCCATCAATACTTAATTTTTTAACTTTTGATTGAAAGAAATTTTTAAAAACTGCTTTAAGTTTATTTTCTTTATTTTTTTTAGAAGGCTCACCAGGAGTTGGCGTTGCATCTTTTGATTTAGAAAATTTTATATTTTTTAATTTGTCTAACATACTTAATTTTAAACCTTCTTTAGGTTTTTCTTCGACAATTTCTTTTTCAGTTGATATTGTTTCTTGTGGTTGCTCTAAATTAATTTCTGAAGTATTTTCTGGTTGATCTACAGTCTGTTCACTATTGTTTTCTTCAACCCTATCTTCTAATTGTAATTCATCAAACCATTTCTCTAAAATAGGAATTGCTTCTTCTAAATTAGCTGTTCCAGATGAGCTTACTTTTTGTTTTCCATTAATAAATGTTCTTCCAACATAATTATGTGACTTTAGTTCGCCTTTATATTTATCTTGGCGTACATAAATATGTAATCTTCCATTTTTTTTATGAATTTTTTCCATGAAGTCTAATTTTTACAAATTTTCACTCAATTAATGAAAACTCTAACACAAAACACCCCTTCTAAAACTACCGAAGAACAACACCAATTAATTTGAGAAATAAAAACTACCAAAAAACAATTATATGTTTTTTAAGAACTATCTAAAAAATACTATTTAAAATTGGTACCAATATTTATTTTTATTATTTTTTATCAATTAAGACTTAAAATATTTTAAAACTCATAAATTATTTTGTTAAACATATTATTTTTGTGTTAGAGAAGCATTTTTTTGTGTTAGAAAATATGATTTCAAAATTAAGTAAAAACTAGCTATTGATGTGCTTAATTTGTAACAATATACTTGTGTTAGAGTTAATTAGCTTTGTGTTAGAGTTAATTAGCTTTGTGAGAGACTAAATTTTTTTTGTGTTATAATTTTTAATATTTAGGGTGATTTATAAAATTACTGGTAAATATAGCTTTTTGTAAGGTACTAATATTTTGTGTTAGAGTAGTAAAATTAAGTTAAATTTTTTATATTTAATAGTTCTCTTTCCAGCTTTCTAACTGAACTGCTGCAGATGATGCTTTTGCCTTAGATTTACCAGTAATTAGGTTATCTTTTGAAGTAAAGCCTGCAATATTGTTATTAGCATCTCCACCTAGGCCAATATATAGATTATCTCCTTGTTTTACTACTTTTGAGAGAACTCCTTTACCCATATTAACATTTAATACTGAGTTTCCACATGTAGTGTTAAATGCCATTAATATAGCACTTCCAATGCCACATTTGTTGTTTGCAGGACTTGGCTCATATATTGGAAAATATACCCTATCTTTATCAACAGTAGGTTCTGCTGTCAGTTTTTGAGATTTTTGAAGGTTAACATACCAACCAAGATCCGTTCCACCTGGACAAGTGGGTGCTGTTTGGCACATTGAAACGTTACCCGTGGGGCTAACTTTAACAAAGTTTGGAAAGTTCTTATCTTTTATTCCATAAACTCTATTTTGTACTTGTGAAGATTGTGTTTGAAGCTTTTGAGTGTTTCCAGTTCCAAAATATAACCATAAATTATTATCAGCATTAATTGTAACTTCTGGTCTTGTATAAATATATCTTCCATTTGCAGAAGTTGCCTCTGCAGTAAATAATGTAGTTTGATGCACCTCTTTATCAGATGCAACTGGGCGTACAATTGAATTGTAGGTAGAGCTATTTTGATCTGTATCCATGACAAAATTTTCAGTTAAATTAATCTTGGTTACTTTTCCCTCTAAGTCCGTAGCATAAATCAATGCACCATTATAATTTGCTTTATTAGTGCCATCTGCAGTGATCACACTCAAGTCTGCAGGTAAAGAATTAACTATATCGTTTAATTGTCTTCTAAAGAAAATTGATCCACTATCAGGTTTAGGAGGACCTCCATACCTTGTATTTGGCCAAGGCTCATCAAAAGTTATATATTCTACACAGTCATTATCTGTTCCTACACCATTTGTGATAGCTGTTGATCCAGTGTTCTTAGAGTAAGTTATTGTGTAACCAACTGGAGGTGTAAGTTCAAGTGTCATAGTTTCACCTTTTGAAGAGTCAAAACATACTCCATAACCACCATTATAACCGTATTCTTTCCAACTAGTATTATTATTAGTTAAACGACTAGTTCTTTTAAAAAGGTTAGGTGTTGACCAACTATAAGATTGTGCGGCTGTGTCTTCTATATCAATTACTTTTAATAATCGTCCCTCATCCTCTAAGTCCATTACAAATACTGCAGAACCAACATTAGGATTAACGGCACCATTATATCCTCCACCAAATACTGCAACCCATTTATCTTTACCATCAACTTTAATTCTAATTATTCTAGGTGTTGACCACGTCTCACCTAATTTTCTATAATCATATTTTGCGTCAATACTTCCTCCTGCATAACCAAAATCATTTTTCATTCTATTAGATCCCCAATGCTGGATAGCCTTATTAGTATCATCATTATGTATTGCAAAAAGATGTGTTGGGCTATTTGGGTCTGTAATATCAACTGCATATAAACCTTTGCCACCCGCTCCAAGTCCTCCTAATAATATTGTTCGCCATCTTGGATTAGTTGTTCCATCGTTTGGAGTGTCATCAAAGTAGATATCTTTAACAACAGGAGAGCCATCAATACCATAAATAGCATTTGTTGAATTAGCTTTACTTGACGGGATCTTTTCGAGGTTCCCTAAAACATTTGGTGGAATATATCCCCATAACTCTTCACCATTTGAGGCATCAAATGCATGGAGGATACCATTGTTAGCCCCTGCATAAATAGTTTCTTTACGATTAGCACAAGGACCTCCACAAGTAGAACCACTTTTAAAATTATTATAATTATTTTGAGATCTATAATAAGAATCTTTCTTCTGTGAGTTAATTGAACCATCATCTGTTGCAGGTGCCTCTGGTTTTCCAACTATAATTAAATCAGAATGATAAATATCTGCAAGTTTATGGATAGATTCAGTTTTATTACCATCGCCATCTTGATCATAAGTATCTACCCCTCTTATAAAATTAATTAAATTTTCAACTTCTGTATCTGTTGGTGCTTGACTTGGAAACATTCTTGATTTTAAAGAGTCTCTATTAGCTGTTGTAAAATTATTAATACTTGTACTAATTTCTGGTGTCCATATGTTTCTAGATGAGGCACTTTTAGCATTTAATTTATCAGCAGCATCCCATTGAACTGCCCCAAAGCTACCATTAGTATTTAATTTATATTTTTTTAAACTACCTTTCCATTGCATATCTTTTGCATACTCAAATGTAGATTGGTATATAAAATTATTTCTACTTACATCAGACATCACAGCGGGTGTGGTAAATGTTAATCTGCCAGAGATAGCCTGTTTAATGGCATCAGTTAATTTTGCCAACAACTCTGTTTCATTATTTGCATATAGTGGCTTAACAGTTCCACCTGCAGTAGCGAGTGTACTATAGTTTGAGCTTGCTCCACTTAAAGCAAAACCTACTGCAAAAGTTTTTATATCATAAGCTGATCTAATTTGGTTGGTGATGCTTATAACTGAACTATGGCTACCCCAGGCACCGTCACTGATAACAATTAAAAAATTTAAAGAACAGGTTAAATTCCAATCTGGAACTTGTCCACTGGTAAAGTAATTTCTAGCAGTGTTCATTGCATGTCGTAAATCTGTTGTATACCCTGTGGCACTAACACCATCTACATTTGCATAAATTTGTTTTGCACCATTATCTGATATCTTAACTCTAATTCTTGTGTCAGATGATCTGGTTGTTGACCATTCCATTAAGCCAAAGTTAGCTCCCGCTGTTAAATTAGTATCAGAAACTATTTTTTTAATTACTTTTTTTGCAGCTGATAAACGAGTACCTGATCCACCTCCATATGTTGCTGTTTCACTTAAGCTCGTATCGTATTGTCTAACTGCATGATTAGAATAATCTGCAACGTAAATTTTATCATTACTATCTATATGCATTCCGTAAGGGTTTCTAAATCCAGAGGTAGTAGAGTTTCTGCCAACTTTAGCCTGATAAACTAAACTAGAGTTAAACTTTTGAAGTCTATTGCCATAAAGATCTAATGCATAGATATTGCCACTACTATCGTAAGCTGCATCAGTTGGTCTTTGAAAATAACCGTTTGAAGATGAATAACTTGAACTTGATCTTTGTTGCAAGGACAAACTAACGGCTGATCTGGTACTACTATAGTTGCTTATACTATACTCATATAGTTGATTTCTTGAGTAGTCTGCAATAATCAATCTATTTCCTCCATTATTAAGTGACATACCCCAAGCGTAACGCAAACCAGAAGAATAACCTGTGTCAATAGTATTTGAAGCATTTAACCTATGTCTATGAACTGCACTAATGTATCTTCCATGACCACTCCAACTCGTATAGCCAACGTATACAAAAGCACTATGTGCGGCTATTGCGTGTGGATAATTATATATAGTACTTTCTTTAGCAATACATTGTCCCGTTAAACTCATTCTTATTGTGCTATGATTATAAGTGTCTGCTAAATAAATTTCATCATTGTAGATATCAAACTGTCTTGCATACCTCCATTGATTACATCCGTATCCATGACTACCAAAACTTCTTAAGTATTTTCCAGAACTATCAAACACTTTGATTCTACTATTGTGATATTCCAATACATAAACATTACCCGAACTATCTGTTGCTGTATCCAAAGGATAATAAACTTGTACCGATGCATACAGTTTTGTGCTCATGCTTCCTGAGTTATCCAACATAATTAAAATATTGGCTGGGATATTTGAGGTTCCTGTTCCAGGGGGTGGATTTTTAGCTTCTGCTTGAAAGCTAAATACCAAAAGTAAACTAATAATTATTTTTGAGAGTCTAACCATTCACCTACTTTTGCGTTGTATTCAGCCATTGTATTGGCATAAAGTTTATTAGTGATTTCTATAACCTCAGCATGTCCGTCATGAATATCTGTTTTAATATATTCAATAGTATCATTACCAATTTCCCATTGATAATTTCCACGCCACATTAATTTTGGTAAGCCTTCTGGTAAATTAAATTTACCATAGTTGTTCATTGCAAAATCCATCAACTTTGTGTCTTGCATATTAGGTCTATAGAGTTGAATTTGAGATAATTTGTTTTCTATATAAAGATAAATTAGCATTGTCCCATCAAATGATTTGTCATTTTTACATACGTCTATTATGGGGAAAAGCAAACTTTCCCCACCAAATTGATCTGGCATTGAAATGGGTTGTGGTCCTTCAAGTTTTACATTTTCTTTAGGATCACCAAAGTTAGAAATTTTAAAGTTGCATGCTAATGCGTTTGCTTGCGCTAGTAGAAAAAATCCAAATAAATAAACTATAAATCTATTCATTAATTGACCAAGGTTACCACGGCTTCTAAAGGAACTATAATGTTACTTTGAGAGCTGCATTTATCTTTAGTTTCATTACAACCACATGAATAAATCGTGTACAGCGTGTTATTCGTACCTGATTTTATCTTAGCTGATGAGTTGTAACCATTTTGATCTGGGCTATAGGCTATAAAATATTCAAAACTAAATTTACCCAGTCTTGTTGCTTCATCCCCTGATGCACTAATTACTTCGTTAAGTGATTTCTTATCAAAATGAAACCCTGTTGAAGTTCTTAAATTAGGAAAAAAAGATGCCTTACAGAATTTTAGATTTCCATCTAAATTACTTTGGGAACCATTAAATGTACTTGTATTATCTACCATATATTTCTTAGCAACTGATATTCCACTTTCTGCTGCATAAAATACTTGTTGATTTGAGTCTTTGTAACTATTTGCTTTATGTTCATTTGAGGAAATTGTAACTAATGTCATTCCCATAATTGTCATCACCACTAAAAGTAATAATACCAATGGAAGAGCAAATCCTTTTTTATTATTTATAAATTTAGGTTTCATTTATTATAAGTTGATGTTTGTCCAATGCTTTCACCTGTTGTTTCAGCTATCGCAATAGGCTTTGCTAGATTTCTAGTATGTACACTGACAAAAAAAGTTTCTCGATAATATTTATCAGCCGGAACATTTATGTTACTTCCATACGGAGCTTCACCGTTAATAATTTTAGTTATTTTAGCCTTACCATAAACTTCTTTTGGTGATCTTAATGTCAAATAAACATCTACTGTATGAACTTTTTTCATATTTTCTTTACTTTTAGTCTGCCCCCCATATGAGTTTTCATAATTGCTACAAGAAGTGCATACTGGAAATAAAACGTTTCCATCTTTATCTTTTGGTATAATTTGAAAATCTTCAATGTAAGGAACCAGCACTTCATCATCCACTGGCATATTATAATTCCTAGTCCAAGCACCACATCCTGACCTTGAATGACCAACTGGATTGATATTAACAACTCTCTTTAAGTACCAATCAGAACTATTCTGATGTTTTGTTACAAAATATTGTATTCTTATTCTCTCTTTAGCTGAGATTGAATAAAATACTGTTAAACCATCGGCTTGACCATAATATCCGTTTGTTCTTCCTTTTTGACCAATCCCTATATAATCATACTGAGATTCTCTTAATCCTTCACAATTATAATTTGCAAAATCTACATGATGGTATCCTGTATTTCTAAGGTCCCTTGCTAACATGGCTAAAGCTTCTCGCGCAGAACTATTAATAGCTGCTTTCTGTGTAATAGATTGATGAGTTTTATTAAAATAATTATAAGAGGCGAATGCAGCCAGAATACTGATTGCTCCAATTACAATTGATACTAAAATTTCTGCAAGAGTAAAACCAGAATTCTTTTTTATCATTTAAATACTACTCCTAAATATTTTTTTCTTTTTCCCTTGCCTGTAAAAAAATTAAGTCGACCAGAAGTATTACCATTACCTATAAACGTTTTCTTTGTATCACCTGACACACAGGTCGGTTTTTTATCTTTATTGTCAATCTTTAAAAAATTCTTTTCTGAAAGTTTGTCTCTCCATTTATTTTTTTTTTTCTGATGAAGATTAGAGGTGCTTGTATTTGAATAAGTACATGAAGTTTGATTAAAGCCACCATAACCAGAGGCGTTATCTGGGTCACCAATCATATCCTCCATTACCATTTCAGATAAAAAATTAAGTTTATTTTTTTCAGTTGCTCGGTCCATTGAATTAATTGAAAAAGCTGAAAGCTGCATGATTGCTATAAATCCAATACCAATTATTACCACACAAACCATCGACTCTATTAATGAAATTCCTCTATTTGCTTTAACCATCTATTTTTATCCAACTATTCTTATTTTTATTTTTTTTATAAACTTTCATGTTTGTATTTTTGCTTATCGTTATTTTGTACATATGGTCAAGGTTGGCATTATATTTACATGAGTATTGGGTTGAGTTTGATTTTGAACAGAAGATAAAGATATCTACTGTTTTTCCTGTTTCTGAGTCTCTTTCTGTTTTTCTTAACCTCATATAGCTAATTGAATTATCTTTTGTTAAGCAAAGCACAGTATTAGAGGGATTATGTGCTGCATTTGGATAAACATGAACATTGCTATCATTGTTTGAGACACTTAATTTTAATGTTTCTAAGCTTTGATTCCTTACGAATCCAGATTGCATTGTGCCATAAGTGCATTGGTTGTTTCTTTTAAAGCTACTATTGCTCGAAATACTTCTGTAAGTATTAATAAAATTTACTTTACTCATTGTGTAAACTTCTAGGTTTGGCTTTAAACTTAATTGTATCATTCCATATTTATCATTAATTACTTCTAATTTTCTTTCTTTAATAAAAGTAACAACGTCATAAACTTCCTTTTTTACATTACGATCGTTGATCCAGTTTGAGATATTAGGATAAGCAAATACTGCAAATACACCCATAACTGCAAGGACAACTAGAAGTTCAATTATTGTAAAAGCTTTAATTTTTTTTTTTTCATTACCAAATCTTACCTGCGCAATTGAAATAAAATTCATTGTTTGGAAGTTTTGATACAACTAGAAGCCAAGTATTAAAGCCTTTATTTGAACATGCATTAACACTTACAGCGCGAGACCCTAAGCTCTCATAAGTAATACATGTTTCACCAGGAAGCATATTTTTTGCATCTCCTAATGAAGGGCATGAAGGATTAAATCCTTGTGAGTTTCGGTGTTTAACCTTTGAAGAAACTGGATTTTTAAATCGCACATCAGGATTCATTTGAAAGTAATACTTAAATACATTAAACATTTTACTTACGACGTCCCAATCTCCATTCCATGATCCCCAATTAGAATTACATACTGCTGTTTTTTTATATATCCTGCCCCATTCTTCAAAACTAAGTGATAATTGATCAGAATAATTAACACATTGAATAGATGTCTCAGTTTTAATGAAATTATAAATTTCATTATTTTGTGCTTTAATAACTCTTGTTTGAGCAATGCTTGTATATTTACTATAAGCAACCACTCCTACCGCAGCGAGGATTCCAATGATTGCAACAACCACTAAAAGTTCTATTAAAGTAAAACCCTTAACTATTTTTTTCGGCACTTGAAATAACTCCTCTGCCAACTAAATCTTCAATTGATTTATCCATGGTCATCATGCCTTCTCGTTGGCCTGTTTGCATAACACTTGGAATTTGATGAATTTTTGCTTCACGAATTAAATTCTTGATAGGAGCATTACAAACCATAACTTCAAACGCACCTACTCTTCCCGTTCCATCTTTTTTCTTAAATAATTTTTGGGTGACAACCATATTTAACGATTCTGCTAGTTGTGCTCTAATTTGTCCTTGTTGTTCAGGTGGGAAAACATCAATAATTCTATTTACAGTATTAGGTGCTCCACTTGTATGCAGGGTTCCAAAAACTAAGTGACCTGTTTCAGCTGCAGTTAAAGCCATACCAATAGTTTCAAGATCTCTTAACTCACCCACAAGAATAACATCTGGATCTTCTCTTAACGCAGCTTTCAATGCATGAGTAAAACTTTCAGTTTGCTTTCCAACTTCTCTTTGAGAAACTATACTTTTTTTATCTTTGTGGATAAATTCTACAGGATCTTCAATGGTTATAATGTTTGATGGTCTAGACTCGTTTATTTGATTAATGATTGCTGCAAGTGTTGTTGATTTTCCTGAACCTGTTGGTCCTGTAACTAACACCAACCCTTTATGAGCATCTAATAAACTAAATAATATTTGAGGAAGATTTAAATCTTCCATTAATGGAATTTTAGTCTCAACTCTTCTTAATACGGCAGCAAGCCCATTTAAAGTTTTATAAAAATTAGCTCTAAATCTTAAGTCTCCTAAAATAACCGCAGTATCTAATTCATTTTTAGTTTCAAATTTTTTTATTTCTTCTTCTGCACAATTATTTTTTAAAAGATCCGTTAAGTCTTTATCGGTAATTTTACTATCAGGTACGATTACGATATCTCCCATAAGTCTATAGGATATGTCCGAACCCCCTCTTAGATGAAAATCTGATATATTCTTATTTTCTTTTGCTAAAACATTAACTTTATCTATCATTGTTAGATGTTAACCCTTTAAATCGAACAAAAAAACTGTTGAAATTTGGTATGTTATTTTGTTACCAGTACTATACGGTAAAGATCGCCGTATGATTGATAAAGATGCAGAATATAAAACAGAAAAATATCTTAAAGAGTTTTATAATTTAAGTAATACGACAGATATAAAAGGTTTCTACTATGAGACCAGATTGCACTCTGTAATAGTTTTAGAAATTTCCCTAGCAAGTTTTAATGAAAATCATCCTGTAAGTTTTGAATATCTCTGTGAAACCATTCCAAAGAAATTAGGGAAAAGAACAACCATACAAACTATTTTAAACGAAGGTTTAAGAAAAGGTTATTTTTTAAAGACATTAAATGAAAAAGATAAAAGAATAAAATTTTATACTCTAGAAAAAAATTCGCTTGAAATTATAAATCAATGGTGGACTGATCGAAAAGAATTTTCGAATCAATAATCTTAAGCTTTCAAAACCAAATTATATAAAAACTCTCCATATAAAAAGTATGTTAAGCTACCTAAAATAATGTGTGGCCCAAAAGGTATTTGGGATTTAAGGTTTATTTTTTTATTAACCAAAGAAGGTGTAACATAAAGTAATCCTAGTATTGAAGCAGCAAAGAGCACAAAAGGTACTGCTTGCCAACCAAATAATAGGCCTATACCTGCCATCAACTTAGCATCCCCTAAGCCCATGCCTTCAATTTTTTTTATTACTTTATAAATATAAATAATAGTCCAAATAGAAAGGTAACCGATCATTCCTCCAATAATTGATTGATTAATATCATAAATAAAACTTGCATTAATATTCGGTAAAAAGTTTTTTGATATTGCTAAAAACATTAGAGTAAAGCTTAAGCTATCTGGAATAATGAAATGTTCTAAATCAATAAAAAATATAATTAAGTATAATATAAATAATAAGCTCAAAAAAACAATTGAAGTATAATTGCTATAACTTAAAAAAATTAATACAAAACCAGCCCCACAAATACCCTCTACTATAGAATATTTTAATGAAATACTTTTATGACATTTTCTACATTTACCACTTAATAATAAATAAGAAATTAATGGTATATTATCAAACCATTGTATTTTTTTTTTACATTTAGGGCAAAAAGATCGTCCAGTTATTGTTTGTTTATTTCTTGGTAATCGGAAAATACAAACATTTGCAAAACTTCCCAAACAAATTCCAATAAAAAAAACTAAAATTAAATTAAAAACAATCAAGATTTAAATATATTTTTTATTGCTTCAGGTTTCCAAATAAATACAAATAAATATGGGGCTAATGCTGGAACGATACCAAACCAGATCCATTCATCTAATCTAAAACTTTTGTCACCTCTTGCATATAAACCATTGGCCCAAACTAAATAACCCACAACTATTATCCAAACTAGAGAAATTGTTAGATATATTTTTGAATACTTCATAAAGATAAATTATCACTACGCACTAATGATTATCAATATTTTTAAAGGTGTTAAAATTTGGTAGTACTCTAAGAGTGGATTGCTCTTTTATCTACTGATAACGCTGCTTCTTTTACAGCTTCAGAAAATGTTGGGTGTGCATGACATGTTCTTGCAATATCTTCAGCACTAGCACCAAACTCCATTGCAACTCCAATTTCTCCAATTAATTCACCTGCATGAGGTCCAATAATATGTGCTCCTAGAACTCTATCTGTTTTTTCATCAGCTAGAATTTTAACAAAGCCTTCTGCTTCATCAATTGCTTTAGCTCTTGAGTTTGCCATAAACGAAAATTTACCAATTTTGTATTTTATATTTGCTTCTTTTAATTGCTCTTCAGTTTTTCCAACTGAAGCAACTTCTGGAGTTGTATAAACAACACCTGGAATAATATCATAATTTACATGCCCTGATTGTCCTGCTATATTTTCTGCAACTGCAATACCTTCATCTTCAGCTTTGTGCGCTAACATTGGTCCATCTATTACATCACCAATTGCATAAACATTACTTACATTTGTTTGAAAGCTTTTATTTGTTATAATTCTTTTCTTTTCATCCAATTCAACACCAATTACTTCTAAATTTAAATTGTTAGTGTTAGGTTTTCTGCCAACAGATATAAGAACAACATCACAATCAAAATTGATTTTTTTTCCATTTTTGTCAGACGTTGAAACACTAGCTCCATTGGTATTTTTAGTAATTCCCTCTACTTTAGTTTGCATGTGGAAGTTAATTCCTTGTTTCTTTAAAATTTTCATAAATTCTGAGGATATTTCTCTATCCATTCCTGGCGTAATATGATCAAGAAATTCTACCACATGAACTTCGGAGCCTAATCTAGACCAAACAGATCCCATCTCTAATCCTATATAACCTCCACCAACTACAACCATTTTTTTTGGAACCGATTGCAGAGTTAATGCACCTGTTGAAGATACAATTATTTTTTCATCAAATTTCATTCCTGGCAATTCTACTGGCATAGATCCTGTGCTAATTACCGTTTTATCTGCTTCAATTATAGTTTCTTTTTTTTGATCATCTAATATTGAGATTTTATTTGCAGATTTAAAGCTTCCAGTGCCTTTAAAATAAGTGACTTTATTTTTCTTAAATAAAAATTCTACACCTTTAGTCAATATTGTTACTGCTTTATCCTTATTTTGCATCATTTTTTGAAGATTAAGTTTTACCTCACCTACTTCTATGCCAAGTTTAGAAAAATTTTGTGCCTTATGATAATTTTCAGAAATATTTAATAAATTTTTAGAAGGTATGCACCCAACATTTAAACAAGTTCCACCTAATGAACCTCTTGATTCTATACATGCTGTTTTAAGTCCCAATTGTGCCAATCTTATTGCACAGACATAACCTCCTGGACCACCACCTATTACAACTGCTTGAAATTTATCTGACATTTAAATATTTAAAAATAACCTTCTTGGATCCTCTAAGTTTTCTTTGACCATTTTTAAGAACGATACTGACTCTTTTCCATCTATAATTCTGTGATCATAAGACAAGGCTAGATACATAATAGGTCTAATTTTAATCTCACCATCAATTACCATTGGTCTCTCAACTATATTGTGCATACCTAACACACCAGATTGAGGTAAATTTAATATTGGAGTAGATAACATTGAGCCATAAACTCCACCATTACTAATTGTAAAGGTTCCACCTTGAAGGTCTTCTATGGTTATTTTTCCATCTCTAGCTTTTTCAGAAATAGTTTTAATATTTTTTTCGATATCAGCAAATGATAATTGATCAGCATCTCTTAATACTGGTACTACTAATCCCTTTTCAGTTCCTACTGCAAAACTTATATTATAATAGTTTTTATAAATAATTTCATCTCCATCAATTTCAGCATTAACTGATGGATACATTTTTAGTGCAGCAACACATGCTTTTACAAAAAATGACATAAACCCTAATTTAATTCCATACCTACTTTGAAAATCTTCCTGGTTCGTTTTTCTCATTTCCATTATGCCAGTCATATCAACTTCATTAAAGGTTGTTAATAATGCTGCATTTTCTTGTGCTTGTTTTAATCTTTTTGCAATTGTCTGTCTAAGCCTAGACATTTTAATTCTCTCTTCTTGACCATATTTAATTTTTCTTTCTGATGGCTGTGGGTTTTCTCCCATCATGCTAATTAGGTCACCTTTAAGAATTCTACCCTCTTTACCAGAGCCACTAACATTTTTTAAATCAATTTTATTTTCGACTACAATTTTTCTTACAGCTGGTGAAAGTATTTCATTATTTTTATTTGAAGTGTCAGTTTTCTCTTCTTTAACCTCATTGGTTAATATTAAAGGTTCTTCCTCTTCAGGTTCTTTAAAAACTTTAGGAGCTTCTTTTTTAATTTCTAAATTAACTACATTATTTTCTGTTTTTTTAGGTTCAATTTTTGTAATTATTTTTTTTTCAGATGGTTGAGTTCCATTTTGACTTATCGTACCAAGAAGAGCTCCTACTTCTACGGTTTCACCATCTTTTGAATTTATTTCAGATAAAACTCCATCTATGGGAGACGGAACTTCTAAATTAACTTTATCAGTTTCTAATTCTACAATTGCCTCATCTGCTTCAACTGTATCACCCTCTTTCTTAAGCCACTTAGCAACTGTCGCCTCAGTAATACTTTCTCCCAGAACTGGTACTAAAATTTTTTCACTCATTTTTATTCAAAAACCTTGTTAATAATTTCTTGCTGTTGTGAAATATGCCTTTTTGCAAACCCTGTTGCAGGAGATGCGTCTGGACTTCTTCCTATATAAGAAATTTCCTTATTATTAGCGTTAATAGTTTCTAATGTCCATTGTATATAATCCCTTACGGAAAACCATGCTCCCATATTTTTTGGTTCTTCCTGGCACCAATAAAATTTAGCATTTTTTGCATACTTTTTGATTTCTTTAACTAAACTTTTAACTGGAAAAGGATAAAGTTGTTCAACTCTGTACAACACTACATCATCTTTTTTCAATTTCTCTCTAGCATCTAGCAGATCAAAATAAACCTTTCCTGAACATAGAATTACTTTTTTAATTTTTGAGCTTTCTTTTAATTTTATAAATCCATTTTCTTCATCTAATGCATGATCCCATAAAATTCTGTGGAAAAATGTATCTTTATCAAAGTCTTCTATATTTGAAACACAATGCTTGTTTCTTAATAAAGATTTTGGAGTCATTATTATTAGTGGCTTTCGAAATTCTCTATGCATTTGACGTCTTAAAGCATGAAAGTAGTTTGCTGGTGTTGTACAATTTACTATCTGCATATTATCATTAGCACAGAGTTGTAAAAACCTTTCTAGTCTTGCTGAAGAGTGTTCTGGTCCTTGGCCTTCATAACCATGAGGCAGAAGCATTACTAGCCCAGATGCCCTTGTCCATTTTCTCTCACCTGATGCTATAAATTGATCTATTACTACTTGTGCGCCATTTGCAAAATCACCAAATTGCGCCTCCCACATTGTTAGAGTATTTGGCTGAACTAAACTATAACCATATTCAAAACCTAAAACTGCTAATTCTGATAAAAAACTATCTACTATTTCATATCGTTTTTGAACTTTTGAAATATTATTTAGTGGAACATATCTGGAGTTATCTTCTTGATTTCTTAGAACTGAGTGTCTTTGACTAAACGTTCCTCTTCCTGAATCTTGCCCAACCAATCTTACTGGATAACCTTCTTCTAATAATGAGCCAAATGCCAAAGCTTCAGCTGTTGACCAATCTATACCTTTGCCATCTGATACTGATGCTCTTCTAGTATTTAAAATTTTAATTATAGTTTTGTGTAAATTTAATTCCTCTGGTGTTGAATTAATCTTTTCTGAAATTTCTAAAAGTTTTTTCTGGTCAAAACCACTTACACCTCTTTTATCCTTTCCTTTTTCTGGTTTATATCTTGACCAACTTCCCTCATACCATTCAATTTTTGGCTTATAATCTTTTGCATTTTTGTATTGATCATCTAGTAAGCTTTTAAATTCAGTTTTAAACCTTTTAAGTTCATCCTCTGAAAGTGTATTTTCATTTACTAATTTGCTTCCATATACTTCTACTGGTGTAGGGTGTGATCTAATTTTTTTATACATTAATGGTTGAGTAAATGAAGGTTCATCTCCTTCATTATGACCAAACCTTCTGTAGCAGATTATATCAACAACAACGTCTCTGTTAAATTTTAATCTAAATTCTGTTGCAATTCTTGTCGCATAAACAACTGCTTCTGGGTCATCACCATTTACGTGAAGTATTGGGGCGTCTACCATTTTTGCAACATCTGATGGATATGGTGATGATCTTGCAAACCTTGGGCTTGTAGTAAAACCTATTTGATTATTAACAATAAAATGAATTGTTCCACCTGTATTATGGCCAGGTAAGCCAGACATTGCAAAACATTCAGCCACAACACCTTGTCCTGCAAATGCTGCATCACCATGTATTAAAATAGGCAAAACTTTATTTCTTTCTTTATCTTCATGAAAAAATTGTTTTCCTCTAGTCTGTCCTAATACAACAGGATTAACTGCTTCTAAGTGCGAAGGGTTATCTGTAAGACCAACATGTATAGAATTTCCATCAAATTTTCTATCCGACGATGCTCCTAAATGGTATTTTACGTCTCCTGCTCCTTCTTCTCCTGTTGTTTGAACGTCTCCCGCAAATTCGTTGAATATTCTTTTGTATGATTTTTGTAAAACGTTTGCTAGCACATTGAGCCTACCTCTGTGAGACATTCCAATTTTAACTTCTTTAGCTTCTGATTGACCAGCAATTTTAATAATTTGTTCTAAAGCAGGGATTAAGCTTTCTCCTCCATCTAGTCCAAATCTTTTTGTACCAACATATTTTGTATGTAAAAATTTTTCAAATCCCTCAGCTTGAATAAGTTTATTTAAAATCGCTTCTTTACCATTCTTTGTAAATTGAAGAAAGTTCTCATCCTGCTCAATTCTATCTCTAAGCCATTTTCTTTCAGTTGGGTTTGATATATGCATGTATTCATAACCAATTGGCCCACAATAAGTTTTTTTTAAAAAACTTATTATTTCTTTTACAGTAGAGTGCTCTTTATTTATTACACCATCTAAATAAATTTTTTCATTATAATTTTCTTTTTTGAACCCATAATATTCAGGATGTAGTTCATCTAAATACTCCGTTTTCATCATTCCGAGTGGGTCAAGCTTTGCTAATAAATGTCCTCTTTGTCTATAGGCTCTAATTAATGCAACAGCTCTAATTGAGTTAAGATTACTTTTGATTAAATCTTTTGAATTAACTTTTACATCATTGCTTCCATTAGAAATTCTTTTTTCATCTTCTTCGATCCTTTTTTCAATTTCATCAATATCAATTTTTTG
The DNA here is from genome assembly GCF_059512485.2 of Candidatus Pelagibacter sp. uisw_138. Classification (NCBI taxonomy): domain Bacteria; kingdom Pseudomonadati; phylum Pseudomonadota; class Alphaproteobacteria; order Candidatus Pelagibacterales; family Candidatus Pelagibacteraceae; genus Candidatus Pelagibacter; species Candidatus Pelagibacter sp. uisw_138. The sequence continues at coordinate 1,246,076 of NZ_CM183453.2, forward strand.
TTTAATATCCCATGATGGTCCATTAATTTCCTTGGCAATCATGCTTAAATCTTCACCTATACCATCAAAGTAATGCCGCCAACTTTCAGGGAGATCTTTGTCTTTATTGATAAATTTTAAATACATTTGTTCTATAAATGCACTATTTGATTTACTAAGAAATGACGTTTTTTCGAATTCGAGATTTTTTGATGATGACATCTATTTTATTGATATAATATCAGAAAAATAATTTTCAATTAGATAATTTATTAAATAATGTTTTACCTAGTTCAGATGGTGATTTTGCAATTGTAATCCCACATTCTTCCATTTTTTTAATCTTATCCTCTGCTCCACCCTTACCACCTGAGATAATAGCTCCTGCGTGCCCCATAGTTCTTCCAGAGGGTGCTGTTATTCCAGCTACAAATCCAACCATAGGTTTTTTTATTTTGTGGTTTTTAACAAATTCAGCTGCGTCTTCTTCTGCAGATCCACCAATTTCTCCTATCATAAGAATAGATTCTGTCTCATCATCATTTAAAAATAAGTCTAAACAATCAATAAAGTTTGTTCCATTTATTGGATCTCCACCAATACCTATACAAGTAGATTGTCCTAACCCATTTTCAGTTGTTTGTGCAACTGCCTCATAGGTTAAAGTTCCAGATCTTGAAACAATTCCCACAGAACCTTTCTTGTGAATATTTCCAGGCATAATTCCAATTTTACATTCATCAGGAGTAATTATTCCTGGACAGTTAGGTCCTATCAATCTGCTTTTTGAACTATTTAGCTTTTGTTTAACGCGAAGCATATCTTGAATTGGTATACCTTCAGTAATACAAACTATAAGCTCAATGGATGCATCAATAGCTTCTATTATAGCTGCTGCTGCAAATTTTGCTGGCACATAAATCATAGTTGCATCAGCACCAACTTCTTTTTTAGCTTCAGCTACAGTATTAAATACTGGACGTTCAAGATGTTTTTGTCCTCCTTTTTTGGGAGTAACTCCACCTACAAGATTCGTTCCATATGCTAATGCTTGTTCTGAATGAAAAGTACCATGTGTACCTGTAAAGCCTTGGCATATAACTTTTGTATTTTTATTAATTAAAACTGACATTCTATTTTATAGCCTCTACTATTTTTTGTGCAGCATCATCTAAATTTTCTGCTGAAATTAATTTTAATCCTGAATTATCTAAAATTTCTTTTCCTTCTTTAAAATTTGTTCCTGCAAGTCTAACTACTAATGGAACGCTTATATTTATCTCTTTAGCAGCATCAACAACACCTTGAGCAAGAACATCACATCTCATTATTCCACCAAAAATGTTTATTAATATGCCTTTAACGTTTTTATCTGAAAGAATTATTTTTAACGCGGCAGAAACTTTTTCTTTTGAGGCTCCACCACCAACATCTAGAAAATTTGCTGGCTCTTCGCCATATAATTTAATTATATCCATTGTTGCCATTGCTAAACCCGCTCCATTAACCATACAACCAATACTTCCATCTAATTTTATATAAGCAAGATCATGTTTGCTCGCTTCTATTTCTGCTGGATCTTCTTCATTTAAATCTCTTAACTCTATAATTTCAGGATGTCTAAATAATGCGTTAGAATCAAAATTAACCTTCGCGTCTAAGCAGATTATATTCTTTTCTTCAGTTAATATTAGTGGGTTAACCTCAACCATATTAGCATCTGTACCTAAAAACATACTATATACTGATTTAATTAGTGCTATTGCTTGTTTTTTAGCATCATCGGTTAAGCTATAAATTTTAATTATCTTCTCACAATCAGCATCTGAGATTTCATTAACAATATCTACTTTTGTTGTTATAATTTTTTCAGGTGTTTTATCTGCAACCTCTTCAATATCCATTCCACCTTGATCGCTGGAAATAAATACAATTTTTGAACTAGCTCTGTCAATTAAGCAGGATAAATAAAATTCTTTATCTATATTAGAAGATACTTCCACATATAATCTTTTTACCTCTCTGCCTTCAGGGCCAGTTTGGTGTGTTACAAGTGTTTTTCCTAATAATTCTTTTGCTGCAACACCTAGCTCTTCAATAGTATCTAAAATTTTTACACCTCCTGCTTTACCTCTTCCACCAGCATGGATTTGTGCTTTCAATACAAACTTTTCTGTTTTTAATGATTTTGCTTTTTCAAGCAACTCATCAACTGTGAAACCAAAAACACCTTCGGGCACAACTGCCCCATATTCTTTTAGGATTTTTTTTGCTTGGTGTTCATGAATGTTCATGATTTATTTAGATAGATCTGAGTCTATTTTTGATGCAGCTTCCCATAATGCTTTCACAGCATCTATTGAGTGCATAAATTCTTTTTTTTCTTTTTCATCCAAGTCTACTTGCTCTATTTTTTCAACACCATCTTTTCCAATTATTACTGGTACACCAGCATAAACATTGCTAACTCCATATTCTCCATTTAAATGAACTGCACATGGAAGTAATTTTTTTTCATCTTTTAAATATGCTTCTGCCATTTGTACTCCTGAAGCTGCTGGCGCATAAAATGCAGAACCTTTTTCTAAATATTTAACAATCTCAGCTCCACCATCTCTAGTTCTTTGGTTAATTTCTTCTAATCTTTCTGGAGATATTTTTCCTTCTTTAACTAAGTCTAGTAATGGTTTACCTGAAACTTTTGTGAATCTTGGTAGAGGAACCATTGTGTCTCCATGACCTCCCATAACCATTGCTTCAATTTCTTTTACAGGAACATTTAACTCTAGAGATAAAAATAATTTAAGTCTTGAGCTGTCCAAAATTCCTGCCATTCCAACTACTTTATTTGCTGGTAACCCTGAAAATTTTTGAAAGGCCATCACCATAACGTCTAACGGATTGGTGATACATATAACAAATGCATTGGGTGCATTTTTTTTAATGCCTTCTGCTACTTGTTTAATAATTTTTAGATTAATACCTAATAAATCATCTCTGCTCATTCCTGGTTTTCTTGGAACACCTGCGGTGATTATTATTACATCTGAATCTTTTATATCTTCATAATTGTCTGTACCTGAAAATTTCACATTAAAACCATCAACAGAGGAAGATTGGGCTATATCTAGAGCTTTTCCTTTAGCTATGCCACTCGCAACATCAAAAAGTACCACCTCATCAGCTACTTCTTTGGTTCCTATTAAGTGAGCAAGAGTGCCCCCAATTTGACCTGCTCCTATTAAAGATATTTTTTTCATTTTTCTCCTTATTTCATTGTTGGCATGACAAATTCTGCATTAGATCTTATTCCAGAAGGCCATCTAGATGTTACTGTTTTAAGTTTTGTATAAAATTTAATTCCTTCAGCACCGTGCATTGCGCTATCTCCAAATAATGATCTTTTCCATCCACCAAAACTATGGAATGCCATTGGTACTGGTATTGGAACATTAATTCCGACCATACCAACTTGAATTTTACTGGCAAATGTTCTTCCAGCATCACCATCTCTTGTATAAATACTTACTCCGTTACCATACTCATGATCGTTAATTAGCTTTGTTGCTTCTTCAAAAGTTTTAACTCTTATAACTGATAAGACAGGTCCAAATATTTCTTCTTTATAAATTCTCATATCTTTTTTAACATGATCAAATAAACAGCCACCTATAAAGAAACCATTTTCATATCCTTGAAGTTTTATATTTCTTCCATCAACAATTAATTTAGCACCTTCTTCAACTCCAAGATCAACATAACTTTTTACTTTTTCTAAATGTTCTTTTGTAACTAGTGGACCCATCTCAGATGTTTTATCCATACCAGGCCCTACTTTTAATGCTTCAGCCTTTTTTGATAAACGAGCAACTAACTCATCACCTATATCTCCTACAGCTACTGCTACTGATTGTGCCATACATCTTTCTCCTGCTGACCCATATGCAGCACCCATTAATCCATTTACTGCACCATCAAGGTCACAGTCAGGCATTACAACTAAATGATTTTTTGCACCACCTAAAGCTTGAACTCTTTTTTCATTTTTAGCAGAATTTTCATAAATATATTTTGCGATTGGTGTTGAACCTACAAAACTTACAGCTTTGACATCTTTGTTCGTTAAAATTGCATCAACAGACTCTTTGTCTCCATTAACAACATTAAAAACACCATCAGGTAGTCCGGCTTCCGTTAGTAATTCTGCTAATCTTAGTGGGCAAGATGGGTCTTTTTCTGATGGTTTTAAAATAAAGGTATTTCCACATGCAATAGCTAAAGGGAACATCCACATAGGTACCATTGCTGGAAAATTAAAAGGTGTAATACCAGCGACAACTCCAAGAGGCTGACGCATCGACCAGCTATCAACATTTGTTCCTACATTCTCTGAAAATTCTCCTTTAAGTAAATGTGGAATTCCACAGGCAAACTCAACAACTTCTAAGCCTCTTGTTAAAGAACCTTTAGCATCTTCATAAACCTTGCCATGCTCTGAGACTATTAATTTTGTAAGTTCATCAGCATTCTTTTCTATTAATTCTTTAAATTTGAACATCACTCTTGCTCTTTGAAGGGCAGGTTTTAATGACCAAGTTTCAAAAGCTTTTTGAGCTACTTCTACAGCTTGATCAAGATCAGTTTTACTGGCTAATCTTACCTCAGACTCTTGTTCGCCTGTTGCAGGGTTAAAAATTTTACTTTTTCTATCAGATGAGCCTGAAATTAGCTTTCCACCAACAAAATGTTCTAATAAATTCATGAATGGTGTTATTTAAAGGGGTAATTAGCTTGTTGCAAGCATTTTTTTCAATTCAGCTATAGCTTTTGCTGGATTTAATCCCTTAGGACAAGCATTGGTGCAATTCATAATAGTATGACATCTATACAACTTAAGTTCATCAGCTACTTTTTTTAATCTCTCTTTTCTTTCATCATCTCTACTATCTACTATCCACCTATAAGCTTGAAGCAAAACTGCAGGACCTAAAAATTTATCCTCATTCCACCAATAGCTTGGACAAGAAGTGGAGCAACATGCACACATGATACATTCGTATGCACCATCTAATTTTTTTCTATCTTTTTGAGATTGAATAATTTCTGTAGTTTCAACTTTTGTATTTGTTTTCAACCAAGGCTCAATTGATTCATATTGTTTGTACAATCCACTTAAGTCCCCAATTAAATCTTTTTTAACTTTTAGGTGAGGTAGTGGATAAATATTTATATCTCCTTCAATTTCTGAGTGAGGTTTTGTACATGCTAAACCATTTTTACCATCCATATTCATTGCACAAGACCCACAAACACCATGTGCACAAGATCTCCGATAAGCCAATGATGGGTCAATTTCGTTTTTAATCTTATTTAAAATATCTAATACTTTTGAAGGACAGTTATCCATATCAACTTCATAAGTGTCCTCTCTTGGGTTTTCTCCATTTGAGGGATCCCATCTATAAACATTTACTTTTCTGATATTTTTTGATCCAGTTTTATCTTGATAATAGATACCTTTTTGAACTTCTGAATTTTTAGGTAAATTTATTTGAACCACTAGTAAACTCTTTCTTGTGGTGGAAAGTATTGAACTTCATTTGTTAAAGTTGTTTTAGTAACTGGTCTATAACCAATTTTTGAATCTTTTCCATTACACCAAGCAATGGTGTGTTGCATAAATTTTTCATCATCTCTTTTTGGGAAATCTTCTCTTGCATGTGCACCTCTACTCTCTTGTCTATTATAAGCAGAATCCACTGTTGTAATTGCTTGTCTTATCAAATTATCAAACTCCAATGTTTCCACTAAATCGGTATTAAAAACAAGCGACTTATCTTTTACAGAAATTGATTCCATTCCATCGAATGCTTTTCTAATATCATCAACACCCTCTTTAAGTGTTTTTTCTGTTCTAAAAACAGCACACTTTGATTGCATAGTTTTTTGCATTGAAAGTCTAAGTTCTGCAGTACTGTTTTCACCATTAGAGTTTCTTAATTTATCAAATCTTTCTAAGCATTTTTCTGTTTCAGTCTCTCCTATATCCTCGTGTGGAGTTCCTGGTTTTACAAGTTCTGCAGCTCTTCTAGCTGCGGCTCTTCCAAATACAACTAGGTCAATTAAAGAATTAGACCCCAACCTATTCGCTCCATGAACAGAAACACAGGCAGCCTCACCAATTGCCATTAATCCTGGAACTGTTTCAGAATCGTTTCCTGTTAATACTTCGGCTTTATAATTTGTTGGGATACCTCCCATATTGTAATGAACAGTGGGAACTACAGGTATTGGCTCTTTAGTTACATCAACATTTGCAAATAATCTTGCTGCTTCAGTTATTCCTGGAAGTCTACTTTCAATAATACTTTTGTCTAAATGACTTAAGTGTAAGTGAACATGATCCTGTTCTTTACCCACACCTCTTCCTTCATTAATCTCAATTGACATTGATCTACTTACTACATCTCTAGATGCTAAGTCTTTAGCTTTTGGTGCATAACGCTCCATAAATCTTTCACCTTTTGAATTAACTAAATAACCACCTTCTCCTCTAACACCTTCAGAAATTAAAGTTCCATGTCCATAAATTCCTGTTGGGTGAAATTGTACAAATTCCATATCTTGTAATGGTAAACCTGCTCTTAAAACCATTGCATTTCCATCTCCAGTACAAGTGTGTGCTGAAGTTGCAGAATAATAAGCTTTTCCATAACCACCTGTTGCAATTATTGTACTATGAGCTCTAAATCTATGAATTGTTCCATCATTTAAATTCCAAGCAATAAGACCTTTGCATTCACCATCTTTCATTAATAAATCTAGAGCAAAGTATTCAATAAAAAATTCAGTGTTATGTTTTAAAGCTTGTCCATAAAGGGTATGAAGTATTGCATGTCCAGTTCTATCTGCGGCTGCGCATGTTCTTTGAACAATTCCATTGCCATAATTTTTTGTCATTCCACCAAAAGGTCTTTGGTAAATTTTACCATCATCAGTTCTACTAAATGGAACTCCGTATTTTTCTAATTCTATAACAGCTGCTGGAGCTTCTTTACAAAGATACTCTATACTATCTTGGTCACCTAACCAGTCAGCACCTTTGACAGTATCATACATATGCCAACGCCAATCATCTTCGCCCATATTCCCTAAAGATGCAGAAATTCCTCCTTGAGCGGCAGAGGTATGACTTCTTGTTGGAAATACTTTTGAAATACAGGCTGTCTTTAAACCAGCTTCACTTAAACCAACAGCGGCTCTTAAGCCTGAGCCTCCTGCGCCAAGTACGATGACATCGTATTCATGATCTATAATTTTATATGAACTCATGTATTTAAATTAAATATTATTATAATTGTAATTAAGGGAATTATTATAGCAAATATATTCAAAGTTTTGTTTGCGACATTTTTGATTTTTTCATCCTGTATATAGTCTTCAAATACCTCGCTAATACTTAAAGCTGAAAAAAAATAAGCAAAAACTAGCAACAAAGAAACTAAAAATTTAGATGGCTGATTTGAAAAAAAATTAACAATATCAACATAATCTTTATTGAAAACTGAAACTAAATTTAAAATAAACCATGTCATTAACGGTATTAACACCACAGAGCTTACTCTCATTAATAGCCATTTTTTAGTCACGTTATTCATACTAAATAAATTGCTTTCCAATTAAATAAATTAAAATTGTTAAAAAAAATGAACCAATGATCACGATTAATCCTGTTATCTTTGTTACTTTTAATTCAAACCCATATCCTAGGTCCATAATTAAATGTCTTATTTCACTTAATATCTGGAAACTAAATGACCATGTTAAACCTAAAATTATGAATTTTCCTAAAATAGAATTTAAAAGTACCTTAGTAAACTCATAACTATTTTCACCTAATAGTAAGGATGCAATCCAAAAACAAATTATTGTTATGGCAGCTATATTTATTATTCCTGTAATTCTATGTGAAATAGATACTAAAGAAGATATGTGCCATCTGTAGATCTGAATATGTGGTGATAAAGGATTATTATTTTCCATTAAGATTATTTTTAATTAAAGTTTCTGCAATTTCAACAGCATTCAATGCCGCTCCTCTAAGTAAATTATCAGAAACAATCCATAGGTTTAATGAATTCTTGTTAGTTTTATCTTCTCTTATTCTTGAAATATAAGTTTCGTCTCTACCTTCTGCTTCAATTGGAGTACTATATCCTCCATCTTCTCTTTTATCGTAAACTTTACAGCCCTCTGCTTTACTAAGAGTGTCTCTAACTTTTTCTAAAGAAAATGATTTTTCAAATTGAATATTTACTGACTCGGCATGAGAAACCATAACTGGAACTCTTACACATGTTGCTGTTAATTCTATTTTGTCACCAAGAATTTTTTTGGTTTCATTAGTCATTTTTAATTCTTCTTTAGTATAACCATCATCTGCAAAAACATCGATGTGGGGAATGGCGTTAAAAGCAATTTGTTTAGTAAAATTTCTAGGTTTAATTTCTTTATTTTCTAGAGATGATTTAGTTTGTTCTATTAGTTCATCCATGGGGTCTTTGCCACCACCTGAAACAGACTGATATGTCGAAACAACTATTCGTACAATATTGAATAAGTCATGTAACGGTTTAAGAGCAATTACTAACTGAGCTGTTGAGCAATTAGGGTTAGCAATTATATTTTTTTTCATACTCTTAATTGCTTCTGGATTTACCTGTGGAACAATTAATGGCACATCAGGATCCATTCTAAAAAAACTAGAATTATCTATAACTATTGAGTGCTTTGCTGCTTTTAAAGCATATTGTTCTGAAATTTTTCCACCTGCCGCAAAGAAAGTAATTTTAATTTTTGAAAAATCAAATGTTTCAAGGTTGAAGACCTCATGTTCTTTGCCACTAAAATCTATTTTTTGACCAGCACTTCTTGGTGAAGCAACTAAAAATAGTTCCTTTATAGGAAGTTTTTTTCTCTCTAGAACTTCGAGAATTTTTCTTCCAACATTACCTGTGGCTCCTACAATTGCTATATTCATGATGTTATTAGGCTTTTATACTAGATGAAGGGTAAATCGCAAACTTTTCCACGAAAAGTGTTGTCATTTATTTGAATTTTAAAGGTTTGAGATACTTCCCAGTAGGACTTCTGGATCATTGCTATTCCAATAACCATTTGAAAATGAGGTGAATAACAAGCCGATCTTAATTCACCAATTATATTATTTTTCTCATCATATAAATTTTTTGATCCTGTGAGACTAATTTCTTTTATATCAATTTTAATACCCATTAACTTCTTTTGGGCTCCTTTTGATTTAACTTCTTTTAATTTATCTTTTCCTAAAAAATTTATATCACTATCCAAACTAACATATTGATCAAAACCACATTCAAATGGATTATCACTGTTATCAAAATCATTTCCATAAGATAGCAATGCACTCTCAATTCTCTCTATTAAGTTTGGACACCCAGGTCCTACATTAAATTCTTTTCCAACTTCAAAAAGATAGTCATATAATTTTTGTCCTGACTCTGTATTTTGAACATAAACTTCATATCCACCTTGTTTAGACCATCCTGACCTTGCTATAAGATGCTTTGTCCCTTCAAAATCGAAATAATCAAATCCAAAGAATTTTAGTTCAGTAATTTTTTTTCCAAAAACTTTTTCCATTAATGCAAATGATTTCGGACCCTGTATTGCCATTATATCCACCACTGGTTCTATAATTTTAACATCGAATTTATGTCCAGATGCCAAACCTTTGGCAAAAAAGATTACATCCGAGTCTGCTATTGATAGCCACCATCTATTTTCATCCAGCTTTAGAACAACTGGATCATTAACTAAATTTCCATTTTCATCTATTATTGGACAATAATAACATCTCCCAATTTTAGATTTTGATAAATCTCTACATGTCATCAATTGTACTAACTCTGCAGAGTCTTTTCCTGATATTTCTACTTGTCTTTCTGCAGCAACATCCCATACTTGAACGTGCTCTTTTAAATGTTTGTAGCTATCCTCTATTGATCCAAATGCAGCAGGTAACAGCATATGATTATAAATTGTGTATGCTGTAACCCCTTGTTTCTCTATTCTTGAGGTATAAGGAGTACTTCTTAATCTTCTAGATTTTGCTACTGAAAAGTTTTTCATTTTTTTAAAAATTTAGAGATCTTTTCTCTCATTTCAAAAGCTTTTTCAAACATAATCATATGTCCACATTCTTTTATTATATGAGTTTTTGAATTAGGAATAAGTTCAGCAAATTTCTTGCCTTTTTCAAGGTTAACCATCTTATCTAGTTCACCAAAAATAAATAATGTGGGACACTTGATTGATTTTAAAGCCTCAGATCCGTTTTTATAATTATTACAAGCTATAAGATCAATGGCTAAAACCTCCCTAATATCTCTTGGAGAATTAATAATTTTTTCTACAGGATTACCTCCAATAAACTTTTTAGAGTTTTCATAGCTCCATTTCATCATTAATTTAACTGCTTTATCATCTCCACTCTCAGCAAGATCTATTAAATCTTGATTAACAGGCATTCTATAAGAACCACCAACAAATATTAAATTTTTAACTCTTTTTGAATATCTTGAATAATATTCCAATGCTTCCAAACACCCTTGGGAATGACCTATTATTGTTAATTCAGAAACATTAAGTTCTTTAAAAACTTTTTCTAACCAATCTGAAATTTCTTCTATCGATTTTAAACAATCACCCTCAGAATTTCCATGACCAGGTAAATCAATTGCTAAAACATTGTAATTTTGATTTGATAAATACTGCTCTGTTAAAGACCAAACAATATGTGAGAGACCACTTCCATGAAGTAAAACTATTGTGACTTTTTTTTTATCAATACCTTGACCTGAATCCGATACAAAGACATTCTTATTGTCTAGCTGAAAGATCAACTTAATTCCTTAACTTTATTTCTTAGTTCAAATTTTTGAATTTTTCCTGTTGAAGTTTTTGGTAAATCACAAAAAATAACACTTTTGGGGATTTTGAATCCTGCCAATGTTTCTCTACAAAAATCTATTATTTCTTTTTCAGTTGCTGGCTTATCTTTAATTAATTCAACAAAAGCACAAGGTGTTTCTCCCCATTTTTCATCTGACTTAGCCACTACAGCTGCTAAAGAAACTGAAGGGTGTTTTGCAATTGCATTTTCAATTTCTATTGAAGAAATATTTTCTCCTCCAGAAATAATAATATCTTTAGATCTATCTTGAATTTTTATATATCCATCAGGATGGGTCACAGCTAAATCTCCTGAATGAAACCATCCACCTGCCATTGACCTATCTGTTGCTTCTTTATCTTTGTAGTAACCTTTCATTACGATATTTCCTCTAATCATAATTTCACCCATAGTCTTTCCATCTTTGGGCACTGGCTTCATTGTTTCTGGATCCATTACAATAGCACCCTCTGTGTTTGGGTACCTTACACCTTGCCTTGCTTTGATTTCATTCTTTTTTTCTTTTTCTAAAGAATTCCAATCTTCATTCCATGCACACTGCAACATATGACCATAAGTTTCAGTTAATCCATAAACATGCATCACTTCAAAGCCAAGGTTTTCCATTTTTTCAAAGATGATGCTTGGTGGCGGTGCACCTGCAGTCAAAACATTTACTTTTCTTTTTAAAGCTTTTTGATCTTCTTTTGGAGCATTAACAATCATATTTAATACTATTGGGGCTCCACCAAAATGAGTTACTTCATATTTATCAATTAATTCAAACATCTTTTTTACATCGATGTTTCTTAAACAAATTACTCTTGCATGTAACATTGCTAGTGTCCAAGGATAGCACCAGCCATTACAATGAAACATTGGCACAACACATAAAAAATTTATTTTGTTAGGTATATTCCACGCTGTGGCACTGCCGGTTGACATTAAATATGAGCCTCTATGATGATAAACTACTCCTTTAGGGCTTCCAGTGGTTCCAGACGTGTAACTTAATGAAATTGCTTCCCATTCATCTTTTGGTTTTTTCCATTCATAATTTTCATCACCTGTATTTAAAAAACTTTCATATTCAAGCTCTCCTATTTTTTTGAAAGAACTTGTATCTATATCTTGGTCATCAATATCAATAATTGTAATTTTATTTTTAACATTCTTTAAAGCCTTTTCAATTACATCGTGAAATTGTCTATCTACAATTAAAACCTTTGCATCACTATGCTGTAAAATATAACTTACTGTATTAGGGTCTAGTCTTGTATTGATTGCATTAATCACTGCTCCCACCATTGGTATTGAATAATGTGCTTCAAAAATTTCTGGTGTATTGAAAGCCATTATAGAAACTGTATCTCCAGTTTTTACGCCCAATTTATCTAGTGCGCTAGCAAACTTAACGCATCTTTTATAAACCTCTCCCCAAGTATAAGACCTACTTTCATAAACTAATGCTTCATAATTTGGATATATATCTTTAGTTCTTTCTAAAAATGTTAAAGGGGAAAGAGGAACAAAATTAGCCTCATTTTTATCTAAATTTGTATCGTAATTACTCATATTAACTGAATTTAAAATTCATTATATAATCACTTCCTGATGTAGCAGTTTTAAAATGACTTTCCGCTCTTGGTAAAACTCTTTTAAAATAAAAATTTGCAGTTTGTATTTTATCTTCATAAAAGTCTTTGTTTTGTTCATAATCTTTAAAGCTTACTTCTAAAACTTTTATCCACGCATGTGCTATAGACACGAACCCCAATGCTTTTAAATAGTCATTGCATGCTGCACTTGCATCATCTTTTGAGTTTTGAACTTTTTCTTTAATCCAGTCAGTAAAAGTAGATAAAATTTCTAGGTGTGTTTTTAATTCTTTTATGAAAGGTTTTAATTTTTCATTTTCAGTACTGCAATCATTCTTGATCAGCTCTAAATACTTGTTAATTATATCACCATTTTTATTTACCAATTTTCTAAAAACCAAATCTGCTGCTTGAATTGAATTTGTTCCTTCATAAATTGGGGTGATTCTATTATCCCTATATAGTTGTTCTATTCCTTGGTCTTTTGTGTACCCATAACCGCCATGAACCTGCATAGCCTCACTTGTTATTTCCATTCCCATATCACTAAACATCGTTTTAACCACTGGTGTCATTAACGACACAATATCTGATGCTTCCTGCTTTATTTTTTCGTCTGGATGATAAAGACTAACTTCTGTTTGTTGAGATAACCAAAAACATAAAGCTCTTTCACCTTCAATAATAGATTTCATATTAAGCAAAGATTTTCTAATATCAGCATGTTCAATTATAAAATCTGCTCCATTAGTTGATTTTGTATTATTTGTTTTTCCTTGTTTCCTTTCTTTCGCGTAACTTAAAGAATTTTGATAGGCAATTTCAGAAATTCCTAAGCCCTGAATTCCTACAACAATTCTCTCTAAATTCATCATGGTAAACATTGCATTTAACCCTTTATTCTTTAATCCAATCATATAACCAGTTGCATCATCAAAGTTTAATACACATGTAGCAGAACCTTTAATTCCCATTTTACTTTCTATAGACCCTGTAGAAACTCCATTTCTTGCCCCAATAGATCCATCTTCATTTACTGCAAACTTGGGTACTAAGAATAAACTTATTCCTTTTGTTCCCGCTGGAGAGTCGGCTACTCTTGCAATAACTAAATGGATAATATTCTCTGTTAAGTCTTGATCACCCGAAGTAATGAAAATTTTCTGCCCACTTAACTTAAAAGTTCCATCAGATTGCTCAATAGCTTTAGTTTTTAAAAGTCCCAAATCAGTTCCACATACTGGTTCAGTAAGGCACATCGTACCACTCCATTTTCCTTCAACCATTTTTGGAAGATATTTTTCTTTTATTTCATCTGTAGCATGATGAGAAATACAATTATATGCACCAATACTTAACTCACTATAAAGTTTAAATGATAAACTGGCAGATGATAACATTTCGTCAAAAAAAGCACTTACAGTTTTTGGCATTCCTTGTCCTCCATATTTTGGATCACAAGAAAGTGAAGTCCAACCATCTTCTATATATTTAGAATAAGCTTCTTTATAGCCAGGCGGTGTTCTAACCACACCATTCTCTAGAACTGTTGGGTTTTCATCACCTGATTTTGCTAATGGTAATATTAAGTTTTGATTAATCTTAGCTGCTTCATCTAAAATATTTTTTACTAATTCTGAATTAACTTCTTTATACTTTTCAAGATCATTATAATTTTTATTATTTCTTAATTTATCAAAAAGAAACATCATATCTTCCACTGGTGCAGTATAATTTGGCATCCCGGAACTTTAGAATAATTATTTAATTATTGCAATTTTGAAATTATCGCATCACCCATAGCTGATGTTGATACTTCTTTTTTTCCCTTAGAAAGAATATCTTTTGTTCTAAGACCATCATTTAAGACATCTTGCACCGCTTTTTCTAAAGCATCAGCTTCACTATCTAAATCCAATGAGTACCTTAAGGCCATTGCAAAACTTAAAATTGAGGCTATTGGGTTTGCAATTTCTTTTCCAGCAATATCTGGTGCAGAACCATGAATAGGCTCATACATAGCTCTCATTTCTCCATCTTTATTTTTTGCACCTAAAGAAGCTGATGGTAATAAACCTAGAGACCCAGTTAACATTGAGGCTTGATCAGAAAGCATATCTCCAAATAAATTGTCAGTAACTATCACATCAAATTGCTTTGGGTTTTTCAATAATTGCATTGCACAATTATCAGCAAGCATATGACTTAATTCTACATCTTTATATTCTTTATCGTGTAGTTCTTGAACTTCTTCTTTCCAAAGTTGTCCAGCTTCCATTACATTCGACTTTTCACATGAAGTAACCTTATTTGATCTCTTTCTTGCTAGATCAAAAGCTACTTTTGCTACTCTAACTATTTCACTAGTTGTATATGAGTGGGTATTAATCCCTTTTCTTTCACCATTTTCTATTGGCTTAATTCCTCTTGGCTCGCCAAAATAAATTCCACCTGTTAATTCTCTAACTATCATAATGTCTAATCCAGATACAATTTCTGGTTTTAGGGTTGAGGCATCAACTAATTGCTCAAAACAAATTGCAGGTCTTAAATTTGCAAATAATTTTAATTCTTTTCTTAATTTCAATAAGGCTCTTTCTGGTTTTTTTGAAAAATCTAAGTTATCCCATTTTGGTCCACCAACTGCGCCCAACATAACAAATTCACTTTCTAAAGCTTTATAAAAAACTTCATCCGTAATTGGTGTTCCATGCTTATCATAAGAACAACCACCGGCTAAATCTTGATCAATTTCAAAATCTAGAGATTTATTTGAATTCAGCCATAAAATAACTTTTTTAACTTCTTGAATAACCTCAGGCCCAATGCCATCCCCAGGTAGAAGTAAAATTTTTCTTTTTTTAATTTTTATCATTAAATATCCATGGTTTACTATTTTTTAAGTTTTCTTCAAAGGTTGTGATTTTTTCTTTTTTGGCTAATGACAGCGCAATATCATCAAGCCCTTCTAATAAACATTTTTTTTTAAAAGGATCAATGTCAAACTTGATTTCATTATTTCCAAAAATTATCTTTTCTTCATTTAAGTCTATTGAAATTTCTTCTTTTCTTTTTGAATATTCTGATAATTCTTTTATTTTTTCTTCTGGTAAAGTAATTGGTAAAATTCCATTTTTGAAACAGTTACTGTAAAAAATATCAGCATAACTAGAGCTTATCACGCATGTAATTCCAAAATCTAAAAGTGCCCATGGCGCGTGCTCTCTTGATGAACCGCAGCCAAAGTTTTTTCCTGCAATTAATATTTTTGATTGATTGTGAGGTTCTTGATTTAGAATAAAATCTTTTATTTCATTTCCATTATCATCATACCTCATTTCAAAAAATAAGTTTTTTCCTAACCCTGTTCTTTTAATTGTTTTAAGAAATTGTTTTGGAATAATCATATCTGTATCAATATTTACTATTGGTAAATAAACTGGGATACTTGTAAGTGAGTTGAATTTTTGCATTTTAGTTTTGATACTTTCTAACATCATCTAAGTTTCCAGAAATTGCAGCTGCTGCTGCCATTCCAGGACTGACTAAATGTGTTCTTCCACCTCTACCCTGTCTTCCTTCAAAATTTCTGTTTGAAGTTGAAGCACATCTTTCTCCTTGTTTTAATTTATCCGCATTCATTGCAAGACACATTGAGCAACCGGGCTCTCTCCATTCAAAACCTGAAGCTATAAATATTTTATCTAGGCCTTCCTGCTCTGCCTGCTCTTTAACTAAGCCTGAGCCTGGAACAACCATTGCATGAACATGGGACGCTTTCTTCTTATCTTTTAAAATTTTCGCTGCTTCCCTTAAATCTTCAATTCTTCCATTCGTACAACTTCCTATAAAAACCTTATCAATCTTAATGTCTGTAGCTAGTGTATCGGCCTCTAAACCCATGTAATTTAATGACCTTTCTAAAGAGTTCCTTTTGTCTTCATCTTGTTCATTTTTAGGATTTGGAACTTTGCCATCTATAGTAATTACATCTTGTGGGGAAGTTCCCCAGGTAATCATGGGTAAAATGTCTTCTGCTACTAAATCTATTTCTTTATCAAATTTAGCTCCATCATCAGTTTTTAAACTTTCCCAATATTTCATAGCCTTATCCCAATTTTCATTTTTTGGAGACATCGGTTTACCTTTTAAATATTCAAATATTTTTTCATCTGGAGCAATTAATCCTGCTCTTGCTCCTCCCTCAATAGTCATATTACAAATTGTCATTCGTTGTTCTACACTTAAAGATGAAATTAGACTGCCAGCATACTCAATAACCGACCCTGTTCCTCCTGCAGTTCCAATGTTTCCTATAATTTGTAAGATTACATCTTTAGAGGTAACACCAATTGGAAGTTTTCCATTAACATTAATTCTAAAATTCTTTGCTTTTTTTTGAACCAATGTTTGTGTTGCTAGGACATGTTCTACTTCGGAAGTACCAATTCCAAATGCCAAAGCACCAAATGCACCATGTGTTGCTGTGTGACTGTCTCCACAAACAATTACTGTTCCAGGTTGTGTAAAACCTTGTTCTGGACCAATGATATGAACAATTCCCTGTCTCTTGTCATTCATTCCTAAATACTGAACTCCAAATTCTTTACAATTACTTTCTAAGGTATCTACTTGAATTTTAGATTCCACATCTGCTATTCCTTTAGATCTATCGGTAGTTGGAACATTATGATCTGCAACTGCTAGCGTTAAACCAGGTTGTCTAACTTTTCTATTAGAGTTTCTTAATCCTTCAAAAGCTTGTGGACTTGTAACTTCATGTACTAAATGTCGATCAACAAATAATAATGCCGTGCCATCATCTAGCTGATCTACTAAGTGATCGTTCCAAATTTTATCGTAAAGAGTTAAAGGCATTGAAAAAAAAATTATTTTTTTTCTTCTGATTTTTCTGTTTTAGGTTCTACTTGAACTTCTGGTTGTTTTCCAGGTTCTGCTTGAACCTCCACTTGTTTTTCTGCTTCTACTGCTACTGGTGCTATAGTTTCTTCAGTTACCGTTTCTGGTTTAACATCAACTTCTATACCAATTTTTTTTCTAATCCTTTCAGCAATTCTAGCTGATTTACCGGTTCTATCTCTTAAGTAATATAATTTTGCTCTTCTAACTTTTCCATGTCTAATAACAGTAATTGAATCAATTACTGTTCCATATAGTGGGAATGTTCTCTCAACACCTTCACCAAATGATATTTTTCTAACTGTAAACGAAGAGTTTAAATCTCTATTTTTTCTAGCAATACACACACCTTCAAAATATTGAATTCTATCTTTTTTACCTTCTGTAATTCTAACACCAACTTTTACTATATCTCCTGGAAAAAAATCTGGAATTTTCTTCTCAGCTAGTATTTTTTTAACGTTATGTTGGTTTATTTCTTCAATTGTTTTCATAGTAGTATTTATTAGGTTAGTTTTTCTTATATTTTTCCCACAAATCTGGTCTTCGGACGCGTGTTATAGCCTCTGATTGTGATAAACGCCAGTCTTTAATTTTGTTGTGATCTCCTGATAATAGTACCTCTGGAACGCTTTTTTCCTCCCAAATTTGAGGTTTTGTGTATTGGGGGTACTCCAAAAGCCCGTTCTCAAAACTCTCGTCAGTCTTTGAACGTTCATTTCCTAAGACACCTGGAAGCAACCTAAGAACACTATCCAACACAACAAATGCTGCGGTTTCACCTCCAGATAAAATAAAATCTCCTATGCTAAGTTCTTCTATATTCCTTGTAGATAATAATCTTTCATCAACACCTTCAAAATGACCACAAATTAAACTAATGGATTTTTCTTTAGATAGTTCTAGTGCCAATTTCTGATCAAGCTTTTTTCCTTTTGGTGATAAATAAAAAATTCTTTCACCTTCTTTTTTATTTTCATCAAGAGATTTTGCTAAGATGTCAGCTTTCAATAACATTCCAGATCCACCTCCAAAAGGAGTATCATCTACTGTTTTGTGTTTATCCTCAGTGGCCTCTCTAATATTTACAACTTTTAAATCCCAAATTTTATTTGTTAAAGCTTTTCCATATAGCCCTTTATTTAAAGGGCCAGGAAAAAAATCAGGATAGAGTGTGAATATCTGAGCTTGCCACATGAATCCAACTATTTAGCTTCTACTTTAGGAGCTTCTGCTGCTGGAGCTGCTTCTACCTTAGGAGCTTCTGCTGCTGGAGCTGCTTCTACCTTAGGAGCTTCTGCTGCTGGAGCTGCTTCTACCTTAGGAGCTTCTGCTGCTGGAGCTGCTTCTACCTTAGGAGCTTCTGCTGCTGGAGCTGCTTCTACCTTAGGAGCTTCTGCTGCTGGAGCTGCTTCTACCTTAGGAGCTTCTGCTGCTGGAGCTGCTTCTACCTTAGGAGCTTCTGCTGCTGGAGCTGCTTCTACCTTAGGAGCTTCTGCTGCTGGAGCTGCTTCTACCTTAGGAGCTTCTGCTGCTGGAGCTGCTTCTACCTTAGGAGCTTCTGCTGCTGGAGTTGGAGCTGCTGCTGGAGCTGCTTCGTCTCCTTCTTTTTTTCTTTCTTTTTTAGGAATAGCTTTATTTGGATTACTACCGTTTGCAGGCATTGCTATAATACCATTTTCACCTAAAATTCTTGCAACTCTAGTAGTTGGTTGAGCACCTTGACCTAACCAATATTTAATTCTTTCTGCTTCTAGTCCTACTCTTTCTTTTTTATCTTTTGGTAAAAGAGGATTAAAGAATCCTACCTTCTCAATAAATCTTCCATCTCTTGCACGACGACTGTCGGCTATAACTACTTTGTATACTGGTCTTTTCTTTGTTCCACCTCTTGATAGTCTTATTTTTATCATTTTTTTTCCTTTTTTTATTTAAGTTGATTTAGTAGCTCTGGAGGTATTCCTTTATCAGACATACCCTTCAGGTTTCCTTTTGACATCTTCTTCATCATTTCAGACATCATTTTAAATTGCTTAAGCAATTTATTGATAGTGGCTGCATCTGTTCCAGAGCCATTAGCAATTCTTTTTTTCCTAGAACCATCAATGATTTTAGGGTTTCCTCTTTCTTTTTTTGTCATAGATAAAATGATTGCTTCATTTTTAGTAATAACGCTTTCATCAATTCCTGAAGCATCCATTTGTGATTTCATTTTAGAAACACCTGGCATAAACGACATAATTCCTTCTATGCCTCCCATTTTTTTCATTTGTCTAAGCTGTGTTAAATAATCTTCCATAGAGAATTGTCCTTTTTTTAAATTCTCTTCTGCTTTTTTTATATTCTCTTCACCAAGATCTTCTGCAGCTTTTTCGACAAGAGAAACGATGTCTCCCATACCTAATATTCTATTAGCTATTCTATCTGGGTGAAAAACCTCTAAATTTTCTATTTTTTCTCCTACCCCTAAAAACTTAATTGGCACTTGAGAAACATATTTCATACTAAGGGCCGCACCACCTCTCGCATCACCATCAGCTCTTGTTAAAACAATACCTGTTACATTTACTGTATTCTTAAATTCTTTTGCAACTTCTGCAGCAACTTGTCCTGTTAAAGAATCTGCAACTAAAAATACTTCTGTTGGGTTAATTATACTTTCTATTTGTTTAATCTCACTCATCATCTGAAGGTCTATTTGTGTTCTACCTGCTGTATCAAATAATATAATTTCTGCACCATTTAGGTTTGCAGCACTAACTGCTCTTCTACAAATGTCTGCTGGTAGCTGCCCTTCAATAATAGGTAGTGTTAAAATATCATTTTGCTCTCCTAATGATCTTAGTTGTTCTTGTGCAGCTGGCCTATACACATCAAGACTGACCATCATTATTTTTTTCTTTTTATTTTTTTCTAAATATTTGGCTAATTTTGCTGTTGTAGTGGTTTTACCAGAACCTTGAAGACCTACCAGCATCATAGGAACTGGCGGAACTGCATTTAAATTAATATCTGTGTTACTTTCACCTAAAAGGCTTACTAGTTCGTCATAAACAATTTTAACAACCATATCTCCTGGGGAGGTTGATCGAATTATTTCTTGACCCATAACCTTTGGCTTAACTTTTTCTATAAAATCTTTAGTTACATCTAGAGACACATCGGCTTCTAATAAAGCCTGTCTAATACTTCTTAGGCCTTCATCTACTTGATTCTCATCAAGTGAAGCAGCTTTTTTTAAAGAAGAAAAAATTTCTTCGAATTTATTTGTTAGGTTTTCAAACATATTTATTACGCACAGCAGTTTAGCACTAGTGGGCGAATATCGCTGACTAGTGTTGATCTCTTTGTCTCCAAAGACACCACAAATTTAACGTTTTTGTGGAAACGAAGACAACCTATAATAGAGGTTCAAAAAGTCAATAAATAAGTTAAATATCTACATATGGATATTAAAGCATTTAAAATGGATGGTTTGGGTAATGATTTTGTAATTATTGATCAAAGAAGCCAGAACTTCAATTTAAACAAAGATCAAATAATTAAAGTATGTGATCGTAGTTTCATTGGATGTGATCAACTCATTCTAATTAAGAAAAATAAAGAAATAGATGCAGATGTAGAATTCTATAATTCAGATGGAAGTACATCTGGTGCCTGTGGAAATGGCACTAGGTGTGTGGCAGACCTTCTATCAAAAGAAAGTGGTAAAAAAGAAATAACGCTTTTAACAGCTTCTGGCTCTCTAAAATCAAAAATCTTAGGAAGTAATTTAGTTGAAACCGAAATAGGTATACCAAAAGTTAATTGGGAGGAGATTCCCTTAAGTAAGCAGCTAAATACACAAGACTTAAAAATTGAAATTGTAGATAAAAATAACACTAAACATATTGGTGGAACAGCTGTAAATGTTGGCAATCCACATATAATTTTTTTTGTAAACGATATTGAAGCATTTGACTTACAAAGTATTGGTCCAAAAATTGAAAATCATCAACTATTTCCAGAAAAATGTAATGTAACCCTGGCTAAAGTTGTGAATAAAAATTTAATAAAAGTAAAAGTTTGGGAAAGGGGAGCTGGGCTTACTAAAGCTTGTGGTACGGCAGCTTGTGCAACGGTTGTTGCAGCTAATATTAATAATCTAGTAGAAAAAACTACAGATATAGAATTTGCATTAGGTAATTTAACAATTTCTATTGATGAGAGAAATAGCATTCACATGAAAGGACCTGTGTCTGATATCAAAAATATTGACATTAAATTATAATGGGAATTTTTGATAAATTTAAAATTGGTTTTAAAAAAAGCGCTTCTGCATTTACATCTGGTTTAAGAGATATAATTGTAAAAAAAGAAATAGATGACAAAACATTAGATCAAATTGAAGAATATTTGATTCAATCAGATGTTGGTCTTGTTGCAGCTGAAGAAATTAAGAAAATTATTGCTAAAGAAAAAATTGACCCAAAAAAAGATATTATGAATGAGGTAAATTTAATTCTTAGAAGCTATATAGTCACTTTAATGAAACCTTTGGAAAATGAGAATTTTTTTAATAAAAAAGAAAAGCTCAACGCAGTTCTAGTATCGGGAGTTAATGGGGTTGGAAAAACAACAACTATTGGAAAAATTGGTAAAATTTTAAAATCTAACGGTAACAAAGTTATGTTTTCTGCCTGTGATACGTTTAGAGCAGCTGCTATAGAACAATTAGAAAGCTGGGCTAATAAAATTGATGTACAAATTACAAAATCTACTCAAGGGTCAGACCCCGCATCAGTTGCCTACAAAGCAATTGAAGAAGCATTAAAGGGCGATTTTAGTCATGTTTTAATTGATACAGCAGGGAGATTGCAAAATAAAAAAAATTTAATGGAAGAATACAAAAAAATTGCCCATGTGACTAAAAAAATAGATCCAGATGCTCCTCACGATGTAATCCTAGTACTTGACGCAACCTCTGGCCAAAATGTTATCAGTCAAGTGGAAGAGTTTAATAAAATTATACCTCTTACTGGTTTGATAATGACAAAATTAGATGGCACTGCAAAAGGAGGAATTTTATTAGCACTTGCTAAAAAATATAAGCTTCCAATAATTGCTCTTGGGCTTGGTGAAAAAGAAGATGATTTACAAATCTTTAATGCAGAAAAATTTGCTGAAGCATTTACTCAAATTAATTAATTAGATTATTAGAAATTAAAGGTTTGTAGTAGCTACATTTATAATTTTCTTTAAGATTTGAATGCCCACAATTTTTTGCTATTGATGAAATTATAAAATCAAACTTACCATTTAATGGATATGAGTTTAATTTTTTATTAGCAATATCAAATTTAAAATTTTTTCTTATATTTTTAATTGCACTAATCATGACTAAAGTATTGTTATCTTTTAACAGATAATAAGCAAAGTCTTCTGGAAAAACTGGATAGTCATAACCTTCTAAGAGGTGTTTTGCCTGTGAAGGAAACCATTCATATGAAATTAATGGTGATGAAATTTTTGTTTTATAATTATAGATATATAAATCTTGAGGAAAATCTGTAACATAATTATAATCTTCACCTCTTGCTAAAATAGCTTTATCTCTAGTTTTAAAAAAAAGAGCAAAACTTTTATTATGAGAGTTCATTTGCCCTATATGAAAAAGAGTATTTACTGAAGATTCTATATTTTCTGCAATTACTGAACTTGAAATAAATATTAAGTAAAATGATGTTATAATAAATTTTTTCACTGTCTATTTATAGAAATGAAATTTGTAAATTATTTGGTCAGATTGTGGCTTAATTTAAACTTTTCTTTTAACAATATAAACACCACCAAAAACTAATATTGTTCCAATATAATGGTAATATTCAAGCTGTTCATTAAAAAATAAAAAACCATAAATAGCACTATAAACAGTAAAAATATAAAGTGTGAAACCAGTAATTGATGCACCAAGTTTCTTTTGTGCCATTGTATATAAGGTGAATGCTATAATTCCTGGTGAGATAGCTGCAAATAAAACCCACATAAAAAAGTCTGAATTAAAGACAGTTCTTACAAAGAAAGCTTCTTCTATTAAATAAAATGGTAGCAAACTGACTACACCAAAAAACGCAATCAAAGTAAATCTATCAAAAATTTTAAGATCGGTTTTCCAATAAAATAGATAAATAGAATAAAGAGCCCATCCTATTGCAGAAGCTAACATCCATAAATCTCCAATTGTAAATTTAAGGCTAATTAACAAAGATAAATCACCCTTAATGATGATGGCAAAAACACCTACTAAACAAGAAATAAGTCCTACAATCCTAAGAAGGTTTATTTTTTCTTTAAAAAAAATACTAGAAATAAGAATTATGAATATTGGAGAAGATGAATATATAATTCCCATGTTAGTAACAGTAGTCGTTTGTCCTGCTAAAAAAGGAAAAGCTCCACAAACACCACAACCCATTGATCCAATAAAAAATATCCTTTTGTATTCTTTTTTTACAAATTTAAAATTTTTTTTTAATGAGATAAAAGTAAAAGGGAGCAACATTAAGAAGACGGCTGCCCACCTCCAAAAAGCTAAAGAAATTGGTGGTACATACTCAACTCCTCCTCTTGCAACTATCAAATTGCTAGCCATAAAAATTGGTTGGATAAATAATAACAGAAAAGGTAAATAATTATTTTTAGAATTATTCACTACAAGTAGAAAATTAGTTTTTGTCGAAAAAGGCTTCGTAGACCATCATAAAAATTGCAACAGCCATTAAAATAAATACTGGCAATACATCCCAAAAACCTATCATTGATGATCTTGTCAATGTAGTCGCTAAGCCGATAAGAAAAATTGCAGCAAGAAAAGTACCTAGAAATTTTGTTATATTATTTAGCATATTTTTTACAATTTTTTTCTAACCAATTGGCTACACCTAAAAATCTTAAATCATCTAGCTTGTCTCCAATTAACTGAACTCCTAATGGTAAATTATTAGCACCTGTAAGTAAAGGTAATGAAATAGAAGGTAAGCCCATATAGGTCCAAGTAGTGCAGAATTCTGGGCTACCTGTACTCTTTAAACCCTTAGGTGCAACCCCAGTTGTAGATGGACTTAACACACCGTGATAGTCCTCAAACACTTCTTTAAAAGATTCGTAACTTCTTTTCATAAAGTCCAATGCTTCAACATAATCTTTTGCCGAGTATTTTAAACCTCTTTCAATAGCACCAACCATTTCTTTAGAAAGTTTTTTCTTAGATTTTTTGTAATAACCTTGGAAATTATTAGCCATATCTGTTTCATGAATTATTTTATGATATTTTGGAATATCTTCAAAATATGATGGTGTATCAAATACTTCAATATTGTTTTTGAATGTTTTTATAAAAAACTCAAAAGACTTTTGAGATTCTTTATCTACATTTTTCCAATTTTTGGTTTTATAAAAGATAAATTTTGGTTCATATAATGGTCCTTTTTTACAAACTTTTAACATTTCATCAGATGAGTAATGGATAGTTGAACTATCGTATAAATCTTTTTTAATTAATGTTTTTGTTAATAAGGCAACATCTTCAACTGTTTTTCCAAAAACACCAATGTGATCTAACTTGTCTGACTGTTTTAAAACTCCACTTCGAGAGATTAGTCCATAAGATGGTTTGTACCCAACAACCCCACAATAAGAAGCTGGTCTAATAATTGATCCATTAGTTTGTGATCCAATTGATAGTGGTGCCATATGAGCTGCAACTGCAGCTGCAGAACCACTTGAAGATCCACCAGGTGTTCTTGAATTATCGTGAGGGTTAGTAGTTTTGCCTGGGTGAAAATATGCAAGTTCTGTGGTTACAGTTTTTCCCATAACTATTGCTCCTGCAATTTTAAGTAAATTGACAACTTCAGAATCTTGAGAACTTGGCATTTTTTTTCTTAATGGAGTTCCACATTCAGTAGGCATTTCAAAAGTACCTATTATATCCTTAACTGCAATTGGTAGGCCGTGTAAAGAACCTAGAGGCTTTCCTGATTTTCTGTATTCATCCGCTTCTTCTGCTTTTTCTAAAAGTTTTTTTTTATCAAAATATTCCCAAGCCTTGATATCTTTTTCAAATTTTTCAATTCTTTCAATATATTGTGTACAAACTTCTACAGAGGAAATTTGGCCTGTTTTTAAATGTTCTACTAACTTATTAGTTGTAAGAGAAAATATGTTCATAATTTTAAATTACCTAGTTTGCAAATAATGTTTCTGGTAGCCACAAAGCAATACCTGGAAACATATACATAAGGAACATTGCAAATATTACTATGGCCAAGAATGGCATAATTCCTGCAAATATTTCCATCAGCTCAACATTGTTTTTTTGTACACCTTTTAAATAATAGGCAGACATGGCCATGGGTGGTGTCAAAAAAGATGTTTGTAAATTAAGAGCAATCAACATTGCAAAGAAATATGGATTAACATCAAATACCTCAAGTAACGGCAAAAATATTGGTACAAATATAATTAAGATTTCAGTCCATTCTAACGGCCATCCTAAAAGAAAAATTATTATTTGTGTAATAATTAAGAATTGCCAAGTTGTTATTTCTATTGATTTGAAAAAATGCTCAAAAATTTCATGACCACCTAAATAAGAAAAGACTGAAGAGAAAGTCCATGAACCAATAAATAACCACATAATCATTGCTGTGGTTTTTGCTGTTAGAAAGACAGATTCTTTAAAACTTTGCCACTTAAGAGTTTTGTAAAACCAGGATAAGAGTATTGCTCCAAATGCTCCTGCTGCTGCAGCCTCAGCTGGCGTAGCTATGCCTGCTAAAATTGTTCCAAGTACTAACATTATTAACCCAAAAAGAGGGACAAAAGAAACTAGTACTTCTTTTAAAATCTCTGCTCTTGGTGGAATGTCCGCTGCATCTGGCTTGGGTGCAATTGATGGATTTATCCAAGCTCTGATTACAACATAAGCTATATATAAACTTGCAAGTAAAAGTCCTGGGAAAATTGCTGCAGCAAATAATCTTAAAGGTGATAATTGCGCAATCACTGAATATACAATTAACATAATACTTGGTGGTATTAAAATACCCAGACATCCCCCAGCACAAATTACTCCTGATGCAAATTTTTTATCATATCCCGCTTTAACCATTGCGGGCCAAGCAAGTAAGCCCATTAAGGTTACAACAGCACCAATAATTCCAGTTGCTGTAGAAAATAAAGTACAAGTTATTAATGCAGCTACTGCCATTGAAGCTGGCAATCTATGAGCTGCAAGTCTTATTGCGAAAAATAATTTTGATACAATTCCAGCTCTTTCAACTAAATACCCCATAAATAAAAAGAGGGGGACTGCAGTGAGGACATTATTATCCATAACTGTGTAGGTATTTTTTACAAATAATGAAAATATTCTATTATCAAAAATATGATCCATTAAAACAGGATCATAATAAGCATAATATCCAAAGCCTATTCCCATCGCCATTAGAGTAAATGCAATTGGAAAACCTAATAGTACTGCAAATAAAAATATCCCCATCATGAAGATAGCTACTTCCGGATTTGTTAGACTAAATAACATCTTTTTGATCCTCGTCCTGAGCTGTTCTCATTAAAATTTGTTCTGTTTCTTCTGCAACAACCATTCTTGCAGGCCAATGTCCCGTTTGAATACAAATAATTGATCTAAATACTTCAGCAACTCCTTGTATGGTCAAGAATACTCCTGCTGCTGGTATCAAAGATTTTGCCATATAAATATTAATCTGTGCTGGGCTACTCCAGCTAGTTTCTTTTATCTTCCAAGCAAGTGCCGCATATTCAAATCCATAAAATGCTAAAGCTATTACGCCAGGAAAAAAGAAAATAAAATAAAGTATTAAATCAATCCAACCTTGTGTTCTTGGTTTGAATAATCTGTAAATCACATCTCCTCTGACATGAGATTCCGTTGCCAAACAATAAGCTCCTGACATCATCAATATTGCACCATACATCTGCATACTAAAGTCAAAATTCCAAAGTGTTGGTTTGTTAAATATATATGCCATTGTTACTTCATAGCAAGTTCCACCCATTAAAATGACAATACACCAAGAAAAAGCTTTACCTATTGAAGTGCTTAATGTGTCAGCAAATTTTATGTAAGCTCTCATCATGATTTAAATAGAATACCCTAATTTTTTAAAAACTGTACTATAAAAAAAGGGGAGCCAAAACTCCCCTCTTTTAAATTATTTAAAAGCTAATTAGATTTTAACTTTTCCAATTGGGCCAAACTCATTTTCATAAGCTAGTTTGTAATTAGGCTGATTCATCAGCAAGTACTTCATTACTTTCTTAGCATATGCTTTTTGAGAATCGATAACCTTCTTGAAGAATGCATCTTTTGCAGAGAACTCTCCAACAATTTTATCCCAACCTTTTAACTGCTCAGCTAAAATAGCATCAGACGTTTGGTAAACATTAACCTTATGCTCGTTCATCAACATAGCTAAACTGTCAGAATATCTAACAAGTGCTTTGAAGTAGTTATCTGTATTCGCAGCATAAGCAGCGTTTTTTAAGATAGCTTGATGAGCAGGTGAAAGGCTTTTTAGTCTCTTCGTGTTCATAGGAATTTCAAACATCTCTTGAGATTGGTGAAAACTTCCTAAGTGATAGTGTTTAGAGACATCTTGCATTCCAAACTGTGAGTCTGATGTTGGGTTGTTAAACTCAGCAGCATCAATCAAACCAGTTTTCATTGCTGGTTGGATCTCACCACCTGGTAATTGTCTTACGACCATTCCCATAGCAGTTAAAACGTTAGTCGCTAGACCAACTGTTCTATACTTCATACCTTTAACATCAGATACTTTAGTTACATTCTTTTTAAACCAACCAAAAGGTTGTGCTGGCATAGGCATATGAAAGAATCCAGTGTAGTTATATCCAACACTAGCTACTGCTTCTTCATATAGTTTTCTTCCACCACCACGTTCCATCCATCCCATAACTTCTTGAGATGACATTCCGTATGAAGGACCAGTTCCAAAAAGTGAAGCTGCAGCGTTTTTACCATACCAATATGCTGTCACCCAGTGACCCATATCAACTATTCCATCACTTACCGCTGCTCCAATTTCTGAAGTTTTAACGATTGAGTTAACAGGTTGAAGATCAATCTTAAGTGATCCACCAGACATGTCACTAACCATGTTACAGTAGTCTTGCGCCATTTCAAAAAAGATGTTTGCACCTGATGGCCAAGCAGCTTGCATCTTTAATACAGTAGCGTGAGATCCTGCAGTTGCAATATTAGGCATTGCTACAGCTGTTGCTGCTGCTGCACCTGTGACTGCTGCCGCTTTAAAGAACTTACGTCTTGAAGGTGTTGTAGCCTTCAGAGATTTTTTATCTTTAATCATTATTTCTCCTCTATTAGTATTTGTTAATTAACATGGAAGATTTAATTATAAAAAAAGATTGGTGTCTATAGTGAAAATGACCCACCAATTCTTTAATACAATCACAAGTAGAATGTTTTTTAAAAACTTTTTTTTTGGCTTTTAAATACAACAGTTTTTACCGTCAATATTTCCTCTTTGTAAATATTTTATTAAATATAAATATAATTCTAAGAACCCCTAAATTAGGGCCAACAATTAAGTTGGTCTTAATTAACTAAACTTTTTTAAAAAATTTGAAAAAGTAGAAAGTAAATCTATATTCCAGTTCACAAATTCTATAACCAGCTCTTCTGAAGGTCTGATATTTCTAATTTTTGCATCAGTAGATATTTTTTTCCTTGGTGCTAATTTTATAAAATATCCTTTTTTTAGTCCATCATCAATAATTTGTGCAATAGTTTTGTAAGAATACTCTGATAATTTACTAGAAATACTTTCTTTATAAATTTCTTCTCCTAATTCGTTTGCTTCAAAAATTAATAAAAAAACTCTCATTCTTTTTTCTGTAGATAGACACCACTTCATCGCATATTCATGTGGTTTATATCTAAAAAGAGGAGTTAACTCCCTAAACATTTCTGTGTAACTAGAGCAAAATTGTTCTTCTGTTATTTTAAAAGGAAGTTTTTTTAGGTTTAGTTTTGAGATTATTCTTTTTGTTCTTTTAGTATCTTGTTCACTTAACGGTAGATTTTTATTAAGCTTAAAGGGCATATATCAATCTAATGGAAATAATTTTTCCATAAGTTTATTTAATCGAAAATTCATAAATTAACTATACTTGAGATTAATTACTAAAAGATACGGGAAAAAGTATCTCAAAAGTGCTGTGGTTGTTATCTTTTATAAAAAAAATGCTCTGTATTAATTTTTAAAAGTTAGACTTGCCCAAAAACTAAACCAATCAGATTTATGTTTTAGTTTTTCTATATAGTTGGCTTTTTCTAATTTAACCGAACTCAATAAATAGGTTCTATTTTTAAAAACTCTTATTATTCCTATTCCATTTATGTTGGTTTTTACAATTTCTTTATAACTATTTTCCTTATCTCTACTGAAAACAGTAATTTGCCAATTTTTTAGAGAATTACCTTTTTCAAATAATTGAAACTCAAATAAATTATCATTTAAGTTATAAGGAGAGTTTAAAGCAATAATTTCAAAATCTAATTTTGGTTTTTGAATAAAAAAACCTTTATTTCCATCTGTCATTAATGCTTTAGCAAATCTTTTGTAATTCTCTGTTGGCAAATTATTTTTATCTAATTTACCTAGGACACTCTGAAAATTTTGATTGTTTAAAAAATCTTCAAACTTTTCTAAAGATTCATACTTCAAAAATTCAAAATTTGTTTCATAATTTATTATGTGAAAACCTTTGTCTAAAATTAATGTTTGTATAGCTGGAAAATTGCCATTTCTCTGTGGTAAATTAATTACTTTGTTTTTGTTTTCTAGATATAAACTTTTTTTATGAGGATCATAGTAACCAAACGAAGCTCCCATGAGATTTTGGCCAATATTAATATGTATTTTTGATATTTCTTTATTATTAAATTTAAAATTAATTGGCTCAAGCCATAATTCATGTGCTTGTACATTAAATCTTAAAAAAGTAGTTAATAATAAGATTACAAAAAAATAAAAAATCTGATTTAACAAGTTAATGTTTTTTAAGATATTTATATTTTTACTAGTTTTCATTAAATCATCCTATTCTCATGAACTACGTCCAGCAATTGCAAATCTTAACATTTATGAAAAAGATAATATCATAAATGCTTCTCTAACTATCAGATTAAATCTTGAAGCTATTATTGCTGAGCTAGATATGAGTCACTCTAATACAAAAGTATCTAAAGAATCAGATCAATATGAAAGCTTAAGAAATATGAGTGCTGTTGATTTGCTTAAACAATTTAATTCTAAAATAATAAATCTTCAAAAAAAAATTTATTTAACTTCTGTTAGCTCTAATTATAGCTTAACTCTATTGAATATAGATATACCTGAAGTCGGTAATACCGACATAATTAGAGACACAATTATTAATTTTGATATTAAAAATATAAAAGATGAAGATTTAAAATTTTCTTGGGATAAAAATTTAGGATCAATTATTCTGCGTGTTAATTCTAAAAATAATGAGGATCTATATTCAAAACTAGTCGAAAGTGGTGATAAGTCTGGCTGGTTTAGTGTAACAAACAAAAGAGAAGAAAAACTCATTGATAATATTAAGTCATATACACAACTTGGTTTTAAGCACATAATACCAAAAGGTTTAGACCATATTCTATTTGTTCTTGCTTTATTTCTACTCTCATCAAGGTTAAAGATCTTGATACTACAAATTTCAATTTTTACTTTAGCACATACAATAACATTATTTCTTGGCGTACTAGATGTAATAAAAATACCCTCAATAATTGTTGAGCCTACCATTGCTCTATCAATTTGTTTTATTGCTATTGAGAATCTATTTACTAAAAATTTAAAAAAAACGAGACCCTATATAATCTTTATTTTTGGATTACTCCATGGTTTAGGATTTGCTGGAGTTTTAAATGAAATTGGAATTTCAGATGGTTTATTTATCTCAAGTCTAATTTCTTTTAATATTGGCGTTGAGCTTGGTCAAATTAGTGTGATATTTTTATCTTATATTTTTATCTCATTACTATTTCAAAATAAACCTTGGTACTATAATAGAATTACCAAACCTCTTTCACTAGTAATAGCATTAATTGGCCTTTATTGGTTTTTTGAAAGAATATTTGTTTAATTTAGATTAGTTTTTCATTTTCATAAATGCAGCACTTATCTTCAGGTATATGCAAGTCTACTTTATCTAATGGAACTTCTGTTTCTCTACTTATTTTAGATTTTATTGTAAGGCTTCCAATCTTTGCCGTAAGCAGTTTATAGTTTCCAAGATCTTCAACTTTTTCTACATTGGCACTAATTATATTTTCTTTTTGATTTTCAGCTATCTTGATAAATTCTGACCTTATACCTAATTTAATTTTCTTATCTTTTAATCTTGATAAATCTGTACTTGTTTTAATTAAAGTATCATTAATCTTAACACTATTGTCAGATGATGCTTCAGTTTCAAATAAATTCATTGCAGGAGAGCCTATAAAATATCCAACAAAAGTAGTGTTTGGTCTTTCAAATAATTCTTTGGGTGTCCCTGTTTGAACCACCTCGCCTTCACTCATAACAATTATATTGTCAGCAAAAGTCATAGCTTCGTTTTGATCGTGCGTAACGTATACAAGAGTTGTTTTGTATTGCTCGTTTATTTCTTTAAGATTTCTTCTTAATTTAAATTTTAGATCAGGATCTATAACTGTTAATGGCTCATCCATTAGAACTGCTGCTACATCCTCTCTTACAAGCCCTCTACCAAGTGAAATTAACTGCTTTTGATCTGCTGTGAGTTTTCTAGCAGGCAAATTTAAGAAAGATTTTAAATTTAATGTTTCTGCAACAGAATTAACTCTTTCTTCTACTATTTCTTTAGAAAAATCTCTACATCTCAAAGGGAAAGCCAAATTATCATATACTGACATGGTGCTGTAAATCACTGGGAATTGGAAAACTTGAGCAATATTTCTATTTTCAGTTTTAAGATCTGTAACATCTTTTTCATCAAATAATATTTTTCCTGATGAAGGCCTTACGAGCCCTGATACAATATTTAACATTGTTGTTTTTCCACATCCTGATGGCCCTAGAATTGCATATCTTTTTCCATCTTCCCAAACCATCGAAAATGGGTTTAGTGCATAAGTGGGGTTAGCATCGTTGGGATTATATGAGTGAGATATTTTATTTAAATTAATTTTAGACATTAATACCTCTAAATGGTGATGAAGCTAAATTTCCAACTTCATCGAATGCATAAGCTCTATTTGATTTAAAATTAATTTTAACTTTATCACGAATTTTAAAATCCATCACTTCCTCTATACTGGTTATAATTTTTAAATTTCCTCTTGTAAGGTGTAGTAAGGTTTCTGAGCCACTAATTTCTGCAAGTTCTACTTCAAACTCAAAACCATTATCATTTAATTCAATATCAGATGCTCTTATACCAAAATTAAAATTCTTATTTGTTAATTTAGATAAATGATTTGGAATATCTATTTCAATATCTTCAAATTTTATTTTATTAGAACCTAAGTCAGCTTTTAAAATATTCATTGGTGGGTCATTTGAAATAGCAGCAACCTTTAAATCTTTGGGATTTTCAAATATTTCTTTTGCTGCTCCTACTTGCAGCACTCTACCTTCATCAAGAACAATGACTTCACCATTAAGCTCCATTGCTTCCCTGGGATCAGTTGTCGAAAAAACTACAATACTTTCCTTTGATAAACCATTAACAAAGATATTTTTAAACTCTTCTCTTAATTGCTCTCTTAACTTGTAGTCCAAATTAACTAGTGGCTCATCAAGTAGTAAAATCTTTGCATTCTTTACAAGTGATCTTGCAACTGAAACCCTTTGCTGTTGGCCACCTGATAATTCTTGGATTTTTCTTTTTTCATAACCTTCTAGTCCTACTAATTTTAAAGATTTAAAAACCTCATCATTAATTTTTTGAGGGTCTAAACCTCTTTGTTTGAGAGGAAAAGCTATATTTTCAAAAACATTTAAGTGAGGGTAGTTAATGAATTGCTGATAAACCATGGCAATATTTCTTTTCCACACGGGTATCTCTAAAAAATTCTTATCTTCAAATCTAATCGATCCACTATCTGGCATGAGTAGCCCTGCTATTGTTTTTAATAAGGTAGTTTTCCCAGAAAGTGTTCTTCCCAAAATTGTATACAATTTACCTTTTTCAAAATTAAAAGAGATTTTTCTTAACTGAAGTTCTTCGGTTAATTTATACGATAAGTTTTCACCAACTAAATTCATTATTTAATTGCTCCTGATAGATTTCCTTTTGATAAATATCTCTCAACAATAAATGCAACAACAATTAATGGTGCAACAGAAACTAGTGCTGAGGCTGATAAACTCCACCATGGTGTTATTGAAGAGTTTAAAGCTACAATTTTTACAGGAAGTAACTGCACTTCAGTAAAGGTTAAAATAAAAGCAAAAAAGAAATCAATCCATCCAAATATAATACAAAACATTCCAGCAACAATTAACCCTGGTATTGAATTTGGTAATACAACTTTATAAAATGCCTGGTAAGGATTACATCCATCTATCAATGCCGTTTCATCTATCTCTCTTGGAACTTTATTAAAAAAATCAACCATAATCCAAACTGCTATTGGCATTAACAAAACAATATAAACAACTATTAGTCCAAATAGACTGTCCAATAAATTAACCGCACCAAGAAATAAAAAGAAAGGTATGGATAAAACAATTGGTGGCATAATTCTTTGAGAAATAAAGAAAAATGTAATGTCATTATTCTTTATAGGACCAGCTTTGAATGTATATCTAGAAAGAGCATAAGCAGATAAGGTTCCAAGTATAATACTAACTAAACTTGCAGTGCATGTTACAAACAAACTATTAAAATAAGGTTCAACAATGTCTACTCCTCCTTGTGCTGGAGATTTAATTAAAACTCTCCAACCCTCTAAGTTTGGTTCAAAATCAACCCACGGGATGTACGTAACACCTCCATTTACTGAATTAAAATCTTTAAAAGAAGTTGTAAGTGCCCAAAGAAAAGGTGCCACAACAAAAACAGTCCAAACTGTAATAAAAAAATATTTTAAGAATGTGTATAATTTTCCCATATTTAATCTTTGAGTAATAGTTTGGTTAATACTTTTGCAATAACTGTTAAACTTATGATCATTATTATTAAATAAGTGAATGACATTGAAGCAGCATAGCCCATTTGAAATTCTCTCAATCCTTTAATAAAGATATAAAAACTTGATGTCTCAGTTGAAGTTCCTGGACCACCCGAGGTTAAGACATAAACAGTATCCATTATTTTTGAAGCTTCAATTAGTCTTATGATAATTGCTCCAATAGATATTGGTGCCATTAATGGAAATGTTACGTAAATAAATTTTCTAATTGGACTTGCTCCATCAATTGCAGCTGCTAAAAAAGGTTCTTTAGGAAGTGATAAAAGACCAGCTAACAATAGTAAAAACATAAAAGGTGTCCACTGCCAAACTTCAACAATAATAACTGTAACTTTAGCTAAAGTAGGATCGGTAAGCCATTTTGGTGCAATATCAAAAATTTGTAAAAGATCATTAACAGGACCTAGTGACTCATGAAAAAAAGTTCTCCAAATAACGGTCATAATAACTGGGGTGGTCATCATAGGTATTAAAAATAATACTCTAAAAAATCTTTGAAACTTGATTTCCTTCCAAACCATATGAGCCAGTGTAAAGCCAATTACATATTGCAGAACAACAGTTGTAACTGACAAAAAACTTAATCTAATAAACGACTCCCAGAATCGTGGATCATCAGTAAATAATCTGACATAATTTTCGAGACCTATAAAGTTTAAACCATTGTAACTATTCCAACCTGATAAACTTAAACGAACTACAAATATTATTGGAAAAATTAAGATACCTATAAGAACAAATAAACCTGGAAATAAAAAAACGTATTTATGTTTAAAGTTCATGTATTTGAATTTTGAATGTAATGTATGTGGCCACTAATTAAAAGCGGCCACATAAAGTTATTTTTATAACTTGTTGTCTTCCATTTTGACACCAACAGCATAGTCTTCTTGTACTGCTGATTTACCAACTCTTTTGACAATTGCTTCCCACTCTTTAGCAACTTCATCCAAAGCTTCTTGAGGAGATAGCTGACCAGCTAAAGCCTTAGAAGTTCCAGTTGCAACTGCACTAGTGAATTCAAACACACCACGAACTCTTAAAGGGAAAACTCTATTCTTACTTTTTTCCATATCTTTAAGCGTCTTAGTATATGATTTTGCAATATCTACATCCCAACCCATTGTATCTATGTAAAGATTTGGATCGAAATCAGAGTTTTTAAATGGATTAACACCAAAGTTACCAATAGCTAAGTCAGCTTGGTGGTTTGCTCCGTTAGAAAAGAAACATAGATAGTCAAACGCCATCTCTTGTACTTTACTTTGCTTAGCAACACCTACTGCCCAACCCCATACAATGTATGGTGCTTGGTTGTATTTGTTATCCCATTTGCCAGATACTCTATTCCAAACTTTATCTGCACCTGGAAGAGGAGCTGTACCTACTTTATTTTTAATAGGACTGTCGTCTTGCATCGCTGCAATAAAAGCATCATCCCATGAAAAACTAAATAAAGTTTGGCCACCACCAAATGATCCAATTTCATCACCTAGTCCAAAGTTAATTCCTCCTGGAGGAACATAATTAGTAGCTTCTACCCAATCAGTTAAAGCTTCAACAAATCCTGGATTATTAATATTTGGTTTCATAGTTTCTAAATCAAAAAAGAAACCACCTGGAGTTCTTGGATTTTTAGCATACGCTACCGATCTACTGAAAAAAGCTGCAAACATTAAGTCGTCTTTTTTCATAACTTCAGCTGAACCGTATTCTTTTTCTCCATCTCCATCCCAATCCCAACCGTTAAAGTATTTGGCCATTTCGCCGTATTCTTTCCAAGTTGTAGGAACTCTTAACTCTTTGCCAGTAGCCTCTTTATACTCTTTCTGGTATTTAGGATTATCAATTACATCTTTTCTGTATTTTAGATAATGTCTGTCACCATCAACTGGATATTGATACATAGTTCCATCCCAAGAAGAAACGCCCACATGAGATTTTGTTACATCTTTCATCTCTTTTGTGTTCATGTATTTTTTTGGAACTGGTGCTAAATATTGTCTCCAGTCATTTATAAAGTTAGAAAATCCAAATACGATATCGTACGGAGATTGACCAGCTTTAAAAGGAACCATAGCTTTTGCATACAAATCACCTGCTGGTGTATGTGTTACATCTACTGTTGCTCCTGTTAATTTAGCAAACTGTTCAGCATGAAGAGCTGTAGGTTGTCCAATTACTGGAACTGCATGCGTATTTATTTTTAGAGTTTTTCCTTTGTAGTTCTTTTTTGAAATTTCTTCATAAGAACAGTCACCAGAAATATCTCCTGTTGCTTTGATATGTGGAAATTGATCACTCCACTTATCTGCATAAGCTGGGCTAAATATCAGAATTCCTGATATCATAGCACTTAAGCAAGTTTTTATTATTTTCATTTATCCCTCTCGTTATTTATTATTATGGAACTAAAACGGCTCTTCCCTTAACTTTACCTTCGTTAAGATCATGAAGCGCTTTATTAGCATCGCCTAATTTATACTCTTGCATAGATAGTGTAACTAACCCTTTGTTAGCTAACTCCATCAGCTCATATAACTCAGACCACGTTCCTACTAAATTTCCAACTATTGTTTTTTCTGAAATAATTACATCGACAGCTAGAACTCTGATTTCCTCACCATAACCAACGATATAATAATATCCACTACCTGCTGTCATTTTGATGCCCATTGCAGTTGATCCTTTTTCACCTACAAAATCAATTACAGCCTCACCACCTTTACCTTTGGTAAGCTCTAGAACTCTTTCAACTTCATTGCCATCAATTAAAACTCCCTCATCGCCACCAAGTGACATTGCATGTTTTAATGCTTCAGCAGATTTTTCAACAATAATAATATTTGCAGCACACATTGCTTTTAAACATTGAATTGCAATATGGCCAAGTCCACCAGCTCCAATAATTACACAGGTCTGACCTGGTAATAAATGTCTAGTAGCTTTTTTAACAACTCTATAAGCAGTAAGTCCTGCATCAGAAAAGGGTGCAACATCTTTTGGTGCCAATATAGTAGGCAGTTTAATTAAGTTACGAACACTTGTTTTAAGTAATTCCGCATATCCACCTTCTTTAATATTCAAACCTGGAAATGCTCCATCTTCTGCATGTTGATCTAAACCTCTACGACAGCTCAAACAAGTTCCATCAGTTCCTGAAATAATTGGGTGCAAAATTACTGGATCACCTTTTTTAAATCCTACAACATCCTTTCCTACTTCTTCAACCCATCCAGCATTTTCATGACCCATAACCATAGGTAACAAATCTCCTTTAGGATCTTGAATATGTTCCCAAACACCTTCAATAATATGTAGGTCAGTTCTACAAACTCCCGCAGCACCAATTTTAACAATAACGTCTGATGATTTTTCTAATTTTGGATCTGGCATTTCTTGCTCAGTAACCCAAACTTTTTCATCCATTTTTGGATTATACTTATGTAAAACTTGTGCCTTCATAATTTATCTCTATTCTTTAGTTTGTTAATTTTTTTAATAACAAACCCTATCCAATATTGAGGTCAACAGAGAGTCAACTGCGCAAAAAAGTGTTCATAAAGTTAACAAAATACAACTTATGGTTGGTTGTTCATTTTTAATAAAATCGTAATATAAGATATGTCAAATTTAGTTTCTGTTGAAAAAGAATTCTCTGACCTCACCAAGAGAAGAGGCTTTTTACCTTCTTTAATTGATAAAGATATATCTGACAGCTGGAAAAGATGTATTTCAACTGGACTAGATCCACTTAAAAACCCAAAGAGAACAATTCTTACTTCTAAAGAGCTTGATGAGCTTAAAGAAAAAAATGATTATATCAGAAGACTGGTAAACCCTGAACTTGAACTTCTATATTCACAAATAGCTGGGACAAACTTTATGGTGGCTTATTCTGACAGCACTGGATCAGTTATGGATACTATTTATGATAAAACCTGCCTAAAGACTGATGTTGGAAAAATTGTAATACCAGGTTCAATTTGGAGAGAAGAAATTGGAGGTACAAATGGATTAGGACAAGTTGTTACTCTCAATAAAGATTCTATAGTTTCAGGTAAGGAACATTTTTTTGAGTCACATGGAAAGTTATCTTGTTTTGCGAGTCCAATACTAAATTATGAGGGAAAAACTATTGGTATAATAGATGCTTCTACCGATGTACATTCAAGAGAGCAGCACACTCTAGCGCTAGTTAAGCTTGCTACAAAAAGTATTGAAACAAAATTATTTTTAAATCAGTTTGATAATGAATTAATTTTATCATTCCATCCACGTCAAGAATACCTGAGCACTAACAGTGTTGGTCTACTTGCAATTAATGGTGATGGATTTGTTGTGGGTTCAAATTCAAATGCAAGAATAATGCTGCATGGACTAGTAACATTAAAGAATGAAAGTTTTAATAATATTTTTACAACTTCATTTTCTTCAATTGCGAATGAACTTTTACAAAACAAAATAATGAAAATTTCTGATCATTTAGGTTCATCTGTTTTTATAATAAAAAGTCAAAATTTTAAGAAAAAAATATCTAAAGAAACAAAGATAAAAAATTATGCATGTAATAACTGCAAAGGATCAAGGTTTAAGGAAGACAGATGTATTTTAATTAAATCTGCTTTTTTAGAAACTAGAAATATTAGTGCAGTTTCCCGAAAGCTTGGTGTTTCACGTACTACAATTTACAAACACTTAAATTAAAATTAATTTTTAGAATTTTTTATTAAGAAAAATAAGTAAGAAAAAAAAGAAGTTAATAAAAAAAATATCATAGCAAATCTAAAGCCTGAAATTTCTGAAAAACCTAAGTTCATTGTTAAATCAATAATAACCCCAATAATCCATTGAAGTGCGAATGCCCCAATAAAAAGAAGTAAATTAAACGAAGTCAGTGCTTTTCCTGCATTTGAAAGTGAAAAAGCCATACCTACCGCTGGTTGGGTTAAGGATAAAAAAATAGAGCTTACTGCAAAAAAAGCCCAATGATATGCCCCTGCTTTAGGTCCAAGATAAATTATAAAAGCTAGTACAATTAAATTTAACGGCGCACCAAATTTCAATAATCTTATCGCGTCTGAAACATTTTTTGAAATTTTAGGAACCAAATAACCCCAAAATAGGAAAGATATTAAAAGAGAAAAATAAATTATGAAAAGACCATTTGCACTTTGCTCAGGTGTATATCCTGAAACTTTAACCATCCATGGTCCTGCCCAAAGTGTCTGAATAGCAAATAATCCTCCATAGTTAAAAAATCCCATTGGAACTAAACTTTTAAAAAAATTATTATTCCAAATTTCTCTTAAAGAACCATTATCCTTTGAGTTATTTTGGGTGTTTGTTTTATTCCAATTAGGTATAAAAAAAATAATTAAGATAATACAAAATATAGTTAACAGAGCTAAAATAATAAATATCATTCTCCATCCAATTATTGGTAAAAAAAATTGTACAGGTAAACTAGAAGAGAGCATTCCAATTGCTCCTACCATTAACATCCATGAGTTTGCTCTTTGTTGTGTTTCGTCTTGATACCAAATTCTGTAAGCAGTTAACGGCCCCATCAAACAAGCACCCACACCTATTCCAATTAAAATTCTTGATAATAAAAGAGTGATAAAATTTTCTGATAAAGAAAATGAGATCATGCCCAATACTGCTATAAGTAAAAAATATGAAACTATTTTTTTTGGACCTTTGTTGTCTAATAGATAGCCTAGTGGAATTTGGACTGCAGCAAAACCTAAAAAATATCCACCTCCTAAAAGTCCCAAATCACCAGCTGATAAATTAAATTCAGATATAAGATTAGGCGAAATGGTTGCTGTAATTGCTCTTAATAAATTAGAGATATAATAACCAAGGGCAAATACTAAAAATATAGTTATCGCTTTTTTTTTTGGCAGAATAACTTTATTCATAATTGAAACTTACAAAGAAACTAGTTTACTTTATTTGTACAATTACCTGTTTTGAAAAACTCATCAATATTGTCTATGGCCAAATTACCCATTGCTGTTCTTGTGTGTTTAGTCGAGCTTCCAAGATGGGGTAATATAAATGCACTTTTTATTTTAAGATAACCATGATTTAAGTTTGGCTCACCCTTATAAACATCTAATCCTACTGCATAAATTTTTCTTCTATTTAGTGCATCAATTAAGGCTTCATCATCAACAATATCTCCACGAGCTACATTTGTTATAACAGCACCTGTTGGAAAATATTCTAATGTTTCTTTATTAATTAAATTTTCTGTTTCTTTTGTTGCAGGGCAACAAATTGACAATACATCTGAAACTCCGAAAAGACTCTTGATACTATCGTGAT
This sequence comes from Candidatus Pelagibacter sp. uisw_138, assembly GCF_059512485.2. NCBI lineage: Bacteria > Pseudomonadati > Pseudomonadota > Alphaproteobacteria > Candidatus Pelagibacterales > Candidatus Pelagibacteraceae > Candidatus Pelagibacter > Candidatus Pelagibacter sp. uisw_138. Next base: position 1,287,216 of record NZ_CM183453.2, read on the forward strand.
ATATAGCTCCCTGCTCTTTTTCTTCAGTTAGTTTTGATCTATTATGATAATGAATAATCATACCTAAAGATTTTGCTATTTTTGCAATCTTTTGTCCTATTCTTCCCATTCCTAAAATTCCAAGTCTTGAGCCTGTTAACTGTTTTCCTATCAAATAATCTGCTGACCATTTCCAGTTACTTTCTTTTGCAGCTTGAATACCCTCTGGAACCCTTCTGCATGCTCCAAGAATTAATAAAATTCCAATCTCTGCTGTAGCATCTGATAAAACTTCTGGTGTATTAGTTACTGCTATTCCTCTTTTTTTAGCTGCTTCTGAATCAATATTTCCAAAACCAACTGCAAAATTAGAAATTATTTTAATACTATCTGGTAGTTTGTTTATAGTATCTTCATTCATCTTATCAGTTAAAGAAGTTAATATTGCATCATGGCCTTCACTTAATTCAATAAGTTTTGACTGAGAATATAACTCATCATTACTATTAAGTTTTGCATCAAATATTTTTGACGCTTTTTCTTCAGATGCCTTTAATAATCTTCTCGTAATTATAATTTTTTTCATAATTAATTCTTTTGTAATATTTTTGGTTTTGGACCACCAGTATACCAATCTAATACTTCAATAGTATGTAAAATTGGAGTTTTGGTTCCATTAGAAATTTGAGTAATACAACCTATGTTCCCTGTTGAAATAAAATCTGGCTTCAAACTTTCAATATTTTTTACTTTTTTGCTTAGTAATTCTTTGGCAATTTCAGTTTGTAAAATATTATATGTACCAGCTGATCCACAACAAATATGTCCCTCTGGAATTTCCATGATTTCATTTTCTGTTTTGTTTAATAAGGACACAGGTTGGTCGTGTACCTTTTGTCCGTGCTGCATTGAACAAGCTGAATGATAGGCAATCTTATACTTCTTATCTTTTGCTATAAAATTTAATTTTATACTTTCGCTTAAATATTCTGAAACATCTTTTGTTAATTCAGATATTACTTTAGCTTTTTTTTTCATTTCCTCATCATCTTTAAAGATAAACCCATAGTCTTTAATTGTAGTACCACAGCCAGATGTGTTAGATAAAATTGCATCTAAATTACCTTTTTGATGTTCATCATACCAAGTGTTAATATTGTTTCTAAAATCTTGATGTGCATCATCTTCTTTTCCTAAATGATGATTTAAAGATCCACAGCATCTTATTTTTTTAGGCACAATTACTTCAACACCGTGTCTGTTCAAAAGACGGATAGTTGACTCATTTATTTGAGGAGAGATTTCTTTTTGGACACATCCAGTTAAAAGTGCAACTCTTGCAATCTTCTTTTGACCAGTCACAGAATAAATTTCTTTTTGTTTTAAAGTTTTTTTAGGAAAACTTGTAGGCATTAAACTCATCATGTCTTTTATTTTTAATGGCATTAGAAATTGAAAGGGTTTTGCTAATTTTACCATATAGCTAGCCAGTCTAAAATATCCTGTATTTGGTAATACTACTGATAAAAAACTCCTAATTGTTCTATCAAAAAAAGATCTTTTGTAGTTTTTTTCAATGTATTTTTTACCATGGTCAATAATATGCATGTAGTTTACCCCAGAAGGGCAAGTGGTCATGCAGCTATAACAAGATAAGCATCTATCTATATGTTTTACTGTCTTTGCTGTTGGTTTTTTTTGATTTTCCAACATGTCTTTGATTAAATAAATTCTACCCCTTGGTCCATCTAATTCATCACCAAATATTTGATGAGTAGGACAGGTAGCATTACAAAAACCACAATGAACACATTTTTTAAATATTTTTTCAGTAGATGCGTTGTCGTTATCTTGTAATTGTTTCTTTGTAAAATCAGTTTGCATTAAATTCCTCTATACATTTTGCCGGGATTAAAAATTCTCTTGGGGTCAAAACTTTTTTTAATTTTTTCTGATATTAAAAGTCTTGTATCATCTACAGTAAAGATCGTCTCTTCATAATCATACTCATTTGATGTCTTTATGACTGTTAAATATCCACCAAGTTCTTTAATCAAATTTTTAATCTCTCCAACCTTGGTATTTTTCTTAGACTGAACTTCTATCCAGTATAATGAACCACACCAATCAATATAATATTTATACTTATTGCCTAAGTATTGCATTAGCTTTTTACCTTGAGAAGGAGGTATTACTACTCTCAGTAGGTTATTTTTTGTTTGTGTAAATAATTCAAGGTTATTTATTTTTATCCAAAATGGGGTTGATTGATGAACATCTAAAATAGTTGTATTTAATTTATTAAGTTCTAATTCATCAGTTAAAGCTTTTATTTTTTCATCTATTGATATTTTATCTCCATCTATTCTTAATGCTACAAATGATCCTTTATTTTCTAAATCATTAAATTTAAAAACCATTTCTTTGTTATGATCGTAACTTTCATCTTTTGGCTCCTCTGGAACATAAACTGCTCCGGAAACTTCACTGCTAGAACTTGAAATTTTTTCAAATAATTCATTAACTAATTTTTTATCATCAGTATTAATTATAATTGTATTAGATAATTTTTTTTTAGGTAAAACTTTTAATGTAATTTCAGTTAATGCAACTAACGTTCCAAAAGATCCTGTAACAAGTTTTGACAAATCATAACCCGTAACATTTTTTACGACTGTTCCACCTGATTTGATTATATCACCTTTGCCATTCACACCTCTAAAGCCTAAAATGTGGTCTCTTATACTGCCTACTTTAAATCTTCTGGAGCCAGCAAAATTACAGGCTAAATGACCTGCTATAGTTCCTTTGTTTGATTTTCCACCTTCAATAAATCCAAAATCAATAGGCTCAAAGGCTAACTCTTGATTATTTTTTTCTAATTCTTTTTCAACCAGCTCTAATGGAGTATTTGCTTTAACTTTAATATAAAGTTCTTCTGGTAAATATTCTATTATTCCCGATAATTTAGAAAGAGATAATTTTTTTGCTGACTGAATTTTATTGCCAATAAAACTTTTTGAATTAGTGCCTATTAGTTCTGTTGGTTCGTTTTTTTTATAGAGCTCTTTAACTATACTTGAAACTTGCAGTTCATCTTCGGGATAATAAGTATTATTAGAATCTTGGAAGATCTGGGAATTTTTCTTCATTTCTGTGGACATGTACCCTTCCTTCCTCTGCACATTTTCTCAATATTGGATAAACTTTTCCAGGATTTAATAAATTTTTTTCGTCTAGTGATGATTTGATATCTAATTGTTGTTGAATATCATCATTATTAAACATTTCACACATTAGTTCTCTTTTTTCTATTCCCACACCGTGCTCTCCAGTAATAACTCCTCCTAATCTTACACAAGCTTTTAAAATTTCAGCACCAAATTCTTCTGTTTTTCTTAGTTGCTCTTTATCACTTCCATCAAACATTATTAGTGGGTGTAAATTTCCATCACCAGCATGAAAACAATTTGCTACTGGTAATTCATACTTTTCAGATAGTCTTTTTATTTCTAGTAAAGCTTCTGTTAGTTTTCCTCTTGGTATAGAACCATCCATGCAATAATAGTCTGGTGCCATAGCTCCACATGCTGGAAATGCTGCTTTTCTGCCAGCCCAAAATGATAATCTTTCTTTTTCATTTTTGCTTAATTTTAAACTTGAGCAATTATTTTTTTTACAAATGCTACTAACTTGCTTCAATAATTCATCTACCTCAGATTCTGTTCCATCTAATTCAACAATTAATAAAAGCTCAGCATCTCTTGGGTAGCCTGCTTTACTAAAATTATCTGTTGCCTCTATTAAAACTTTATCCATTATCTCCATACCTGCTGGAACAATTCCGCTAGCAATAATTTCTGAAGTTGCATTTCCCCCTTCTTCGATTGTTGGAAAGCCTATTAATGCTGCTTTAACTATTTGTGGGTTTTTTAAAATTTTAACTGTCACTTCAGTAATTACTCCTAGTAAACCTTCTGAGCCACAAATTAATCCCATTAGATCATATCCTTCTTGATCAAGAGTTTTTCCACCAATTCTACAAATAGTTCCATCCATCATAACAATTTCAACACCTAAGATATTGTTAGTAGTTGTTCCATATTTTAAAGAATGAACACCACCAGAATTTTCTGCAACATTGCCTCCTATCGAACATGCAATTTGGCTTGATGGGTCAGGGGCATAATAAAAATTTTTATGTTGTACGGCATGAGTTATTCCTAAATTTGTGACACCTGGTTGGGTTACTACACATTTATTCTCAAAATCAATTTCTATAATTTTATTAAATTTTCCGAGGCTCAATAGAATTGCATCGTTTAATGGTAATGCTCCACCTGAAAGACCTGTACCCGCGCCTCTTGGCACAACTTTTATATTTTCTTTATGGCAAAATTTTAAGATATTACTTACTTCTTCTGTATTTTCTGGCATCACAACTGCTAACGGTGTTTGCGTGTAAGCTGACAGTCCATCAGTTTCATACGGCTTAATCTCATCCACATGACTTAAAACATTTTCTGGATTTATTATTTTTGCAAGATTCTTAAAAATATATTCTTTTTTAGAAATTGTTTCTTTATTAATCTTTGGTAGAACTAATTCACTCATTAGTTTTAACCTAGCATTTTTTTAATATTTTCCAATGCGTTAGATATGTTGTCTTGTGACGCTGCAAAGCTAAATCTTACGTAATCTTGGCAAGTTTTACCAAAAGCTGTACCTGGAACTATTGCCACTCCTGCTTCATGCATGCATTTTTTTGCAAATTCTGAACCGTTCATTCCTGTTCCACTAACTTTGGGAAATGCATAAAAAGCTCCTCCTGGCAAACTACATTCTATACCTGGTAAACTATTTAGACCTTCATGAATCAATTTCCTTCTTTGGTCAAATTTTACCATCATTTCATGGATTGCATCATCTGGTCCGTCTAAAGCTGCAATTCCCGCAAATTGTGACGGAGCATTAACGCATGAAACACTATTAATAATTAGTTTGTTTACATGTGGTATTAATTCTTCTGGCCACACACTCCACCCCATTCTCCAACCGGTCATGGCGTAAGCCTTACTCCAACCATCTAAAACAATTAATCTATCTTGCAGATCAGGATAATTAAAAAATGTCGGCATTTCTTTTCCATCATAAATTTGTCTACTATAAATTTCATCACTAAGGATTGCTACATGAGGGTGTTTTTTTAACCCTTCTGCTAAAACATCTATTACAGATTTTTCAACAAAACTTCCTGTTGGATTATTCGGGTTAATTAATATTAACAATCTAGTTTTATCAGTAATTAAAGATAGAATTTTTTCTGGATCAAGTTTTAAATCTTTATCTTCCGTTAAGTCATATGGTACTGCTGTTGAGCCTGTATAATTAATCATTGATTCATATATTGGGAATGCTGGTGTTGGGTGTATAATTTCTGCACCTGGTTCACCAAAACATTGTATTGCATAATACATTGTTGGTTTTCCACCTGGCATTATTAGTACTCTTTCAGGGTCAATATCCTTATTGTAAAGTTTTTTAATTTTTCTAGTAACAGCTTGTCTGCACTCTAAAATTCCATTTGATAAAACATATCCATGATGACCCTCATCTAATGCTTTTTTTGCAGCATCTACTACGTGTTGGGGTGTCTTAAAATCAGGCTGACCTAGACCTAAGTGGATCATTGGTTTGCCTTGTGCTTCTAATTTTTTTGCTTCAGCTAAAACACTAAATGCAGATTCAGTTCCTAGTCTTTGTAAATTTTTTGCTAATTTCATAATAATTTAATTCTAATATTAATATTTTATAATTTAATTTATTTTTTTTATATATAATTTTGATAAGTAAAAACTATTTTCTATAAATTAATTTTGACGCATCTAATTCTTTTAAAGTCTTACAACCCATTAATACCATATTTCTATTAATTTCATCATGCATGTTTTGCAATAGACGTTCAACACCAGGTTGACCCCCAGCACTTAAAGCAAATAAAAACATTTTTCCAAAGCTGCAAGCTGTTGCACCAGCTGCTAAAGCTTTTAAAACATGAGTTCCACGTCTTACTCCACCGTCTAAAATAATTTCCAATTTGTCTCCAACAGCCTCTCTAATTGCATTAACTTGGTCAAAAGGTGATCTTGAACCATCTAATTGTCTACCTCCATGATTTGAAATCATTATTGCTGTACAGCCTATATCTATCGCTCTTTTTGCGTCTTCAACAGACATTACGCCTTTAAGAGCAAATGGGCCATTCCATTTTTTTACACAATATTCTGCATCCTTCCAATTCATAGCTGGATCATATTGCTCATTAATATATTCGATAACTGATTTTGAAATATTGGTTCCTTTATCTGTTTTATTTTTAACATTGGATAATTCAAATTTTTTATGAGTAAAATAATTAAATACCCATTCAGGTCTCATAGCAAAACTCATTAAGCTTTGAAGTGTCAATTTTGGAGGAGTGGTAAAGCCAGTTCTGTGATCTCTTTCTCTATTTCCAGCAACCAATGTATCAACCGTTAAACACATACCATTAAAACCAGACGCTCTGCATCTGTCTATTAAGTCATCAGTAATTGATTGATCTTTATGAACATATAATTGAAATAATTTTGGTCCATTTGAAATAGTAGCAACCTCTTCAATCGTATTGTTGGCCATAGTGGACATGCTATAAAAAGTTCCAAATTTTTCAGCAGCTCTAGCTGAAGCCTTATCACCTTCATGATGGTAAAGTCTTTGCATGGCAGTTGGCGAAAGAAAGATTGGCATATCAATTTTTTTTCCAAAAACAGTGGTTGAAAGATCTGGTTTACCGACACTAGCAAGGATGTTTGGAATTAAATCACAATCGTCAAAAGAATCTGTATTTCTTTTTAAAGTTTTTTCATCGTCTGCACCACCATCTATGTAATGAAAAATTGGAGAAGGTAATCTTTTTTTTGCTAACTTTCTAAAGTCTCTAAAATTGTAACAATCTTTTAAGTTCATTAATTAACTTAAAATGACTTAAAGAAATTAAACATGTAGCTATTTGCCCCAGGATTTTTTGTTCCTAAGCTAGCATTAGAAAGGTGATTGTAAGAAAAACCAAGTTGGCTGTTACTAACAAAATCTACTGAAATTTGTAGCTCACTTTTAAATTCTAGGATATGGCCCAGATCTTTACCATCTCCTTTGCTATACAATCCTGGTGCAAAGCTTGGAATAAAATTAATCCTACCTAACTTATATTGAGCTTGAACACCTGTATAAATATACGCAGCAGAGTCTGCGGTCACTAACGCACCAGTTATTGGAGAAAGATTACCTAAAAAAGTATCTCTATTTAAATCTTCATTCTGATGTTGAAATCCAATTAATGTTGATTTTTTACCAGTATCGCTGAAGTCAAACATTCCAGAATAAACATTAAATTTAGAACTATTTTCTTCAGAATATACCGTTGAAGAAAGTAGGCTAAAAAAAATAATAAAAATAAATCTTGATATTAATTTGTAATGCTTCATTTAAGTTTTGTTATCTTTTATTTAATATAATTTTTTTGTATATTATTGCACCACCAAACAAAAATAACAATAATGGTAATAACCACAAAACATAAGTGTTTTTATTTAATTGGGGGTCAAAAATCACCCAATCACCATACTTTTCTCTTAAAAATTGGTATATTTGTTTTTCTTTTAATCCTTCATTAATTTTTCTATCAACAATTAATTTAACACTAGAAGCAAACTCAGATTCTGAATCATATACTGACTGACCTTGACAAATTAAACAACGAATATTTTTTAAAATTTTATTTTTTAAAACATCGTTTACTTCATCTGATTTTAATTCAGAAAAGCTTGTGACTAAAAATAGGATTATTAATATTTTTAAAATTTTCATTTAATAATTAATTTAATTTCATTAACAATTTCTTGATTGATTGGACCAACAAATTTTTTAATTATATCTTTATTTTTATCTATTAAGAAAGTTTCTGGAACTCCATAAGCTCCAAATTCAACTCCTAAAGTTCCATCTTTATCAATTAAAATTCTAGAATAAGGATTGCCAAAGTCATCAATAAATTTTTTTGCATTATTAAAATTGTCTCTATAATTTAATCCAATTAGTTTAATTAATTGATTTTTACTTAGTTGCATTAATAATGGGTGTTCTGCTCTACAAGGTACACACCACGACGCCCAAATATTTACAATATAAAAAGTGCTCTCTTCAAAAATTTTATCAGAATTAATATAGTTATCTGAATAAAAGTCCTTAGCTCTAAAGGTTGGGATATTTTTTTTTTCATTAACCTTGGGAGTGTAATTATTTGGAGTATTTAATCCTTTATAAAAAATAACAAAACAAAAACTTAAGAATATAATTACAATAAATAAGCTAAACTTATTTTTCATATCTTTCTTTTAAATAAACTCATTAACCCACCAAGACTTAATAATAAAACTGAAATCCATATCCAAACCATAAATGGCTTTACTTGATATCTAATATTAAAATATTCATTACCTTTTACAAGGTTCATTACTAAAAACTTATCTTCTAATAGTGTTGTTTTTATATCTGCCTCACTAGTAATAATTACAGGCTGATTATAAATTCTAATCTCAGGGTTTAATTCAATAGTCTTTCCATTTTTGTCTTTTATTTCAAAAAAGGCAATGATCGAGTTAAAATTACTTTCTTTTTTCTCTTCTGTTTTTTTAAAAAAAATTTCTCCTTTATTATAATCGTATCTTTCGCCAATTTTTATGTTGGTTATAATTTCTGAAGATAAAATACTATTAAATAGAATGCTTAATATTAATAAACTAAAACCAAAGTGTGAGACAGTTTGAGAGACATTATTAAATCTTTTAATAAATAATTCTTTTAAAGTTGTAAAGAATAGAAAAAAAGCAGCAGAAATTAAAACTGTATAAAAAAGTAAGTCTGTAGTTAAATTTTTAATAATAAAAAAAGTTAATATTACTGAAATTATAAATGTGATAATAAGTGATTTCTTATTTTCAATTTTTGATTTAATCCATTTAAGTCGTGGTCCAAGTGACATGAATAATAAAAATGGTATTAAAAAAGGTACGATTAATTTTTGATAAAAGGGAGGTCCTACTGATATTTTTTCACTAGATATTACGTCTAGAAAAATTGGGTATACCGTACCGATTAGAACAACCGATAGAAAATACATCATAAACCAATTGTTTATTAAGATGGAGGTTTCTTTACTAAGCCAAAAGAAATTATTTGAGCTTTTGTTATTTTCTTTGTGAAATATAAAAAATATACCTAAAGATAAAACAATTAATGCAAATAAAAATATTAATATAAAAATACCTCTTGCGGGATCATTAGCAAATGTATGTACAGAATTTAATATTCCAGACCTTACTAAAAAAGTTCCACACATGCTTAGGGTAAACGTTGTAATAGATAATATAACTACCCAAGATGTTAGTGCAGCTCTTGTTTCTAACACTACAATGCAATGTAACAATGCAGTTAATGTTAGCCATGGCATTAAAGAAACATTTTCAACCGGGTCCCAAAACCAAAAACCTCCCCATCCTAGTTCATAATATGCCCAAATTGATCCAAGCATAATTCCTATAGTTAAAAAAATCCAGGAAACTAAAACCCATTTTTTAATATGTTGTCCCCATTGTTTTGAAACATAGTTTTGCGTAACAGCGGCAAGGGATGACGAAAATATTATAGAGGTTCCAACATAACCTAAATATAAAATTGGAGGGTGGATTGCTAAAGCTGGATCTTGTAAAATTGGATTAAGGCCAAGGCCTTCGTTGGGAATTGGAAATAAATAATTAAAAGGATTAGATGTCATTAATACAAATAAGAAAAATCCGATAATTATTATTTGCTGAAATAATAAAGTTAAAATTCTATATTTTTTAGGTTGCTCTCTTGATTTAATTAAAAATAGAAAAATAAATAAAGTTAATACTAATAACCATAGTAATAAGCTTCCCTCATGATTTCCCCAAGTTCCTGAGATTTTATAGAATAATGGTTTGGTTGTGTGGGAGTTATTAAAGACTGTTTCATTACTAAAATCTGAGTTTATAAAAGATATAATTAAACTCAAAAAACTTATGATTACAAAAACTAGTTGTAGAAATGATAAAGATAATACATTTTGGTTAATCTGCTTATGAGTATTATTAAAGTCTTTAATTGAAACTCCACAAAGTAACACTGAAAGTAACAACCCTAAAATTAAAGAATAATAACCTATCTGATTAGCTAGCAATTTATTTATCTCCTATGGCTTCTTTAACTTCTGGGGGCATATAATTTTCATCATGTTTTGCCAATATTTTAGTAGCAGTAAAATAATTCTTATCTTTTAAAAAACCTTCAGCAACCACTCCTTTTCCTTCTGCAAATAAATTGGGAACTGCCCCTGAATAAACAACATTAATTTCATTTTTAAAGTCAGTAATAATAAAATTAACTTCTTCAGAATTTATAAAAACTGACTGTTCTTTAACCATCCCACCCACTCTTATTTTCTTTTTATTTAACTCTATTAAAGACTTTATTTCTGAAGGAGACTGAAAATATACAACGTTTTCTTTTAATGATTGTAAAACTAAAAAAACTGTTAAAATTACTGAGGCTAAGATTAAAACTAAGAATACAAGTCGTAATTTAACCTTTTTACCATACATGGTTTATTAGTTAAATATTTGATGTATTAGATAATATTTCTCTATTAATATTCTGTGATCTCGCAGCTTTAGCTTTCTCAACATTTAGAGAACCAAATTTAGAAACAAATTTTTTTTTCTCTTTTGAAAGCTGTAATTTAGTTACAAAGTACAAGGCTGTAAAACTGATCAATGTGAACGAAAAAGCTGACCATACGTAAGCTCCATATCCATTCATTGAAATTATTTCATTTATCATAATCTATCTAATCCTTTATTTTTAACTTTTATCAGTTCGGTATTATATTTCATCAAAAAAATGAGTAATGAAAAAAGGGCAAATGCCGCAGTCATAATACCCAATGGTACTAACATTGATGGATGAATTGCTGTGTTGGTTGATAAAATATTAATTGAAGCTGGTTGATGTAACGTATTCCACCAATCTACAGAAAATTTAATGATGGGAACATTTACCACTCCTAAAATTGCAATCAAGGAAGTGACCTTTATTACTTGTTCTTTGTCCTCATAAATTCTCCAAGCCAATAAATACATTCCATAAAATAATGCTAAAATTAGCATAGAGGTTATTCTTGCATCCCAAGCCCACCAGGTACCCCAGGTTGGTTTTCCCCAAATTGAACCTGTAACTAATGCAATAATATTAAAAATAAATCCTGAAGGTGCTAAACTTTTAGCAATTAGTGCAAAATTTTTATTTTTAAAAACAAAACTTCCAACAGACAACAAAGCTAAACTTGAAAATATTCCAAGTGATATCCAAGCAGCCGGTACATGAACATACATAATTCTTACTGCATCACTTTGTTTATAATCTTCAGGTGAGAGTATGAGCGCCTCGGTTAAACCAATTGTTAAGACAATAATAAATAAAAACAAAACATACTTTGGAGCTTTAGAGGTTACTGCAAAAATTTTATTAGGCTCAAAATATTTAAACATTTTTAAATTATATATATTAAAAAAAGGTAATTTAATTTTTATTATGGAAATTCATCCTGATCAAGAATGCAGAGGGAGTCAATAATGATAAAAACGTTATTTAACACTCTTGATCAGAACATAATTATATTTAACAACTGTATATGTCGAAGATTTGAATTAATTGTGTTTAAAAAAAGAATTAATTAGAGGGCTTAAAGTAGCTAGAGCCTCTTTTGCCAGAAAAAATCTCTTCAATTAAAGGGTGTTTAATTGGATCTTCAGAATCGTCCATTAATAGATTTTGCTCTGAAACGTATGCCTCATAAGTAATTTCATCATTTTCAGCTAACAGATGATAAAAGGGCTGATCTTTTCTAGGACGAACATTCTTTGGAATGGATTGATACCATTCTTCAGAATTATTAAATTCAAAATCCACATCATAAATTACACCTCTAAACTCAAAGTGTTTATGTTTTACAATGTCGCCTATTGAAAATTTTGCTTTTTGAATTGCCATAGCTATTAATATGGGGGTTTAAAAATAAAAATCAATAAAAAACATTTATATTTTTTTTAATATGTTAATATCTGTCAAGTGAATAAATCTTTTCTTAAGTTTGCCACAGACTTTGGGCCTTTAGCTATATTTTTTTATTATTATTATAACAATGATAAGAACCTAGCAGTTGCAATTCCTCCACTTATAGTTGCAACATTAATTGCACTAATAGTTGTTTGGTTTTTTGAAAAAAAAATACCTATGATGCCTTTAATAAGTGGTGTCTTAATTACATTTTTTGGTGGTCTAACAATTTATTTTAATGATCCAGTTTTTCTTTATGTGAAACCAACAATTATTAATATTTTATTTGCCCTTGCTTTATATTTTGGAAAATATTTTACAAATGAGCCTGTTCTTAAAAAGATTATGGGTAAATCAATTGCCCTAACTGACATGGGTTGGGAATTACTAAACAAAAGATGGATGTATTTTTTCTTCTGCCTTGCAATCCTTAATGAATGCGTCTGGAGAACGCAAACAGAAGAATTTTGGGTTAATTTTAAGGTATGGGGAATGTTACCAATAACTCTTGTCTTTACAGCATTTCAAATATCATTGATTAATAAACACAAACTTGATGAATAGAAACTTAAAGTTAGTCGTAAATAATCCTCACAAACAAATAGAGGAAAGACAATTTTTTGAAAAAAATGAACTTAAAATCATTTTAGATCTATATGCAAAAATGGTTTCAGAAGGATCATGGAAAGACTATGGTCTAAATATTTCTAACAGACAGGTTAGTTTTAATGTCTTTAGAAATGCAGCAGAGAATGCTTTGTATAAAATTTGTAAAAACTTTAAACCTAACAATAAAAATCTAAAATATTTAATTACAGATTCTAATGGTAAGGTTTTAAAAAATTCTTTTGATCTAGAAATTCTACTTAAAAATACTAATTGGAAAAAACTTTAAATATCTAAAAATTATATTTTAATGTTCAAAAATATAATTTACTGAACTAGAATTTTTATAAATTCTTTTTTTAGATATAATTTTATAATTATAGCTATTAAGTATATCAAGACATTCTTTTTTTTCTGTTTCATTGCTTTCATCAATTTCAACAAGTAATGATTTGCATATTCGATTTTTCAAAGTTTCTCTCATCCCTCTTAAAATCAATAACTCATTTCCATCGACATCAATTTTAATGTATTTTGGCTTAAAATCTATTTGCTTCACAAATTCATCTAGAGTAACTCCATAGGATCCTTGGTTAATAAAATCTGAAGGTTGTAGAATTTTATTTTGACCTTGGAATGTGTGTCCTGATTTGCCCCAATTTAGTTCAGAAAGTTTTAATACATCAAATTTATTTACATCATTGAAGCATATAGGGTAAGCGACTACTTCTTTATTTAATATGTTATCATTAATATTTAAGTTTAGAATAGCAAAGTTTAAGGATTCTGGCTCAATTGAAATTACATTATGATTATGTACGCCAGCAAATAAAGAAAATATACCAACATTTGCACCAACATCTAAAAAATTTGAATTAGCATCAAAATTAGAAATCCACTCTACAGTATCTGGCTCTTTGATATAAAAATTTACTCCCCTTGATTTGCTGTTTCCACCAAGATTTCTAAGTGAAAATAATTTTTTATTTTTATTATCTCTTACAAAAAATCTAGAATATTTAATAAATAATTCAGCTATACCCCTTTTTTTTTATCATAGAAAATCCTACAAACGACTAATATAAAAAAATGAAATGGGCTTTTGCTTTTATTATCATTATTCAGATACCTTCCAAAAAGTGAAAGTATACCCATGATTATAAATTTTTGATCACCTTCTTTGACCAAATAATCTTAACAGCATTATAAATAAATTTATAAAGTCTAGGTAAAGAGTTAAAGCACCCATTACAGCTTTTTTACCCATCAACTCACCCGTATCACTAGATACATACATGTTTTTAATTTTTTGAGTGTCATAAGCAGTAAGACCTACAAAAATTAAAACACCTAGAATTGAGATTACAAAATCCATCATTGAAGATTTTAAGAACATGTTAACAACTGATGCAACAATAATACCAATTAAGCCCATCATTAAAAATGATCCTAATTTTGTAAGATCTCTTTTAGTTGTGTAGCCATAAATACTCATTGCACCAAAAGTAATAGAAGTAATAAAGAACACTCTAGTGATACTCGCTCCAGTATAAACTAAGAATATTGAAGATAAAGATAGCCCCATTAAAGACGCAAAAACCCAAAAAGTTGTTTGAGCAGCTGAAGCTGTCATTTTATTAATCCTAGCACTCATATAAAAAACTATTCCAAGTGGAGCAAGCATTACAATCCATTTGAAACCTGATAGAAATATTGTGTTTCCTAAGCTTGTTAATGATGTAATTGATCCATTGGCATCTGTAACTACAGATAGTTTAAAAAATATTAAAGATATAAGTCCTGTTAGTAAAATACCAGAAGCCATGTAGTTATAGACTTTTAACATGTAGGCTCTTAAGCCCTCATCCATTACTACTGTTGATTGTTGAGCTTCTTTAACTTTATTTAGTATATTTTGTTTATTGAATTCCATGAGATTAATATAATAGCCTTTTACTATTATTTCAAGATGTCTTAATAAGACTTAACAATTATGAATTATAAGAAATTAGGAAATACAGATCTAAAAGTAAGCACTATTTGTCTTGGTACAATGACTTGGGGTGAACAAAATACCCAAAATGAGGGTTTTGAACAAATGGATTATGCTTTAGATCAAGGTGTAAATTTTTGGGATACTGCCGAAATTTATTCAGTACCACCAAGAGAAGAAACTTATGGTGATACAGAAGTAATTATTGGTAACTGGTTTGAAAAAATGAAAAAAAGAGACCAAGTAATATTAGCTTCAAAAGTTTGTGGTCCAGCAAGAGAATATGTCAGAGGTGGTGGAAATCATTTTGGAGAAAAAAATATTACTGAGGCACTTGAGGGAAGTTTAAAAAGGTTAAAAACTGATTATATCGATTTATATCAATTACATTGGCCAGAAAGAAAAACTAATTTTTTTGGAAAATTAGGTTATGAACATGATGACAGTAATGAGTGGACTCAATTTGAAGATATTTTAGGAAATTTAAAAAAATTTATAGATCAGGGTAAAGTTAAACATATTGGTGTATCGAATGAAACTCCTTGGGGACTGTCTAAATATTTAGAACTTTCAAAAGAAAAAAATCTTCCAAGAATGCTTTCGGTTCAAAATCCTTATAATTTATTAAATAGGACTTATGAGATTGGACTTGCAGAAATTTCTATTAGGGAACAAGCTGGGTTGTTAGCCTACTCTCCTCTAGCGTGTGGATATTTATCAGGAAAGTATAGAAACAAACAATTGCCAAAAAACTCTAGAATGGAAAGAGATGGTGACTTTTGGTCTAGATACAATAATAAAAATGCTGAAAAAGCTGTTGAGATATATTATGAAATATCAAAGAAACACAGTTTGGATTTAGCACAAATGTCTTTGAAATTTTTAGAGATTCAGCCATTTGTAACTTCTGTTATCATTGGTGCTACTACAATGGAGCAGTTGAAAACAAATATAGAAAGTGTAAACATAGATTTAAGTAAAGATGTAATTAAAGAAATAAATGATGTACAAAAAATTTATCCTAACCCATGTCCATAATTAGAAATTTTATAATCATAATTTTTATAAGCTTGTTTTCAGTTAGTGCAAACTCACAAGAGGTAAAAAAAGTTGGTAAATTTAAAGACTGGGAAACAATGGTTATAACTGAACAAACTGGTAAAGTTTGTTTTGCTCAATCAGTCCCTGTATTACAGTCTCCAAAATCTAACTTGAGAGAAGCAAGGATGTTTGTTTCTTTTAGACCAAGTGAAAAAGTTAGTAATGAAATAAGCATTACTAGTGGCTATGAATTTAATAAAAAAAATTCTATTACAGCTACATCAGGAAAATCTAAATATAAATTTGATATTGCCCAAGAAGGATTTGCTTGGATTGCTGACAACAAACTTGAAAACAAAATGATTAAGACCATGAAGAGAGGATCAAGAATAATGGTCACTGGTTATAATCAAAAAGGCTCTCAAACTAAAGATCACTATTCATTGTTAGGTTTTACTAAAGCTTATAATGCTGCAAAAACTAGCTGCAGTTAATTAAATGAAGCCTAAGAAAAAAATTGTACTCGCTTATTCTGGTGGTCTAGATACTTCTATTATTTTAAAATGGCTTCAGGAAAATTATGATGCAGAAGTTATTTGTTACACAGCTGATGTAGGTCAAGAAATTGATAGAAAAAAAATTATAAAGAATGCAAAAAGATTAGGTGTTAAAAATATTATTATTGAAGATTTAAAAGATACGTTTGTAAAAGATTATGTCTTTCCAATGCTTAGAGGACATGCAATTTATGAAGGTGTTTATTTATTGGGTACTTCAATTGCAAGACCCCTAATTGCAAAACAACAAATTGCTGCTGCTAAAAAATTTGGAGCTTATGCCGTTTCACATGGGTCAACTGGCAAAGGAAATGATCAGGTAAGATTTGAATTAGGCTATCATTACTTTGGGCCAAAGGTAAAAATTATTGCCCCGTGGAGAATATGGAAATTAAACTCTAGAACAGGTTTAATTAAATATGCAAAAAAAAATAATATTCCAATTCCTACGGATAAAAAAGGTGCTCCTCCTTTTTCTATTGATGATAATTTATATCATACATCAACTGAAGGTAAGGTTTTAGAAAACCCAAAAAATTCAGCTCCTGAGTTTCTTTTTCAAAGAACGGTGTCACCTGAAAAAGCACCTGACAAAGCTTCATTTGTAACTATAGGATTTAAAAATGGAGATCCAATAACTGTTAATGGCAAAAAATTGTCACCTGGAAACTTATTAGAAAAACTTAACTATGTTGCTGGTAAAAATGGAATAGGTAGAGTTGATCTAGTTGAGAACAGATTTATTGGGATTAAATCTAGAGGTGTTTATGAAACACCTGGTGGAACACTGTTAATGTCTGCTCATAGAGCAATTGAGTCTGTTACTTTGGATAAAGAAACTATGCATAAAAAAGATGAGATTATGCCTAAATATGCTGAGCTTATTTACAATGGTTATTGGTACTCAAAAGCAAGGTTTAAACTTCAAAAAATTGTCGACCTTAAAAAGAATAAAGTTAATGGCTCCGTAAAACTTAAATTATACAAAGGTAATATCACCATAATGTCTAGACAGACAAAAAGTAATGCTTACTCAATGAAAAAAGTTTCATTTGAAGAAAATAAAACCTTTAATAAATCAAACGTAGAAAAATTTATTAACTTTCATAAACAAAAACTTCGTTCATAAATTAATGGAAATAAAAGTATTTGCTGACACAATTTGTGGGTGGTGTTTTATTGGTCAGACAAGATTAAATAAAGCTTTAAAGGCCTTTCCTGAAACTAAGTTTGAAATAGAGCATGTTCCATTTCAACTAAATACCGACATGCCTAAAGAGGGAATTGAAAGAGATAGATATCTAGAAATAAAGTTTGGTGGAAAAAAGTTTGCTCAACCAATGTATGATCAAATGACTAATGAGGCTAAAAAGGAAGATCTTAATTTTAATCTAGATAAGATAAAAAAAACACCTAATACAGTATTTTCTCACTTATTAATAAAATTAGCCGAACAATCTAATGTGCACAACGAAATTAAAGAAAAAATATATCAATCATATTTTATTGAAGGTCTTGATATTGGAGATAAAGAAATCTTAATTAATATTGGAAAAGAATTTAATATTAATGCAGATGTAATTAATAATTTTTTTAATTTAAAAAATATTAAAGAAGTTAATTCATATATTTCAGTTGCGAGAGAAAAAAAAATTAATGGAGTGCCTTTCTTCGAGATAGGGGCAGATTTTATTTCAGGTGCCCAAAGCTCTGCAAATTTGGAAAGTGCAATAAAATCGAATTTAAGCTAAAAATTGAAGGACACTTTAACCTTTGCCTTTAACGTATAAATATCTATTCTAGTAATATGGAATCATTAAAAAATTGGATGATAGATGCTGCTAACATTTTATTTGATGATAGTAAAAATGATCTAAGAGCTTTGCCAAGATCTG
Organism: Candidatus Pelagibacter sp. uisw_138; assembly: GCF_059512485.2. Classification (NCBI taxonomy): domain Bacteria; kingdom Pseudomonadati; phylum Pseudomonadota; class Alphaproteobacteria; order Candidatus Pelagibacterales; family Candidatus Pelagibacteraceae; genus Candidatus Pelagibacter; species Candidatus Pelagibacter sp. uisw_138. The sequence goes on from NZ_CM183453.2 coordinate 1,305,521, forward strand.
TGAGATTACAAATTTTATTAGTTCTAAGCTTCGTTTGGACAACTGTTTTTAGTTTATATATTTTTTCTTATACAACTTTTGCCTTTGGTTGGGCTGGTCTTTATATAGCGCACGTTGGACTTATTTTTGCAGTCTATATGACATTCAAACATTTTCATAAAGCAGAGGCACAATCTGGTAGTGTTTTCAAAACCAAAAACTTTGATCCTTTTAAAATCATGGTTATTGTTTTTGTCATTGTATTTATTTTTGTATTTTCTAAGGGAATAGAGGTTTTAACAAGTCCCAACCCTAGCTCTTACTCAATCCCATATGATGGTCCATCAAAATCAGTGTTTGAAAAATGGCTACCATTTAGTAAAGATAAGTAATGGATAAAATAGCAAAAAATTTACAGCTAGCACTAATGTGCATTATTTTAATAAGTACTGTAATTGCAGTTGGTATGGAAATTAATAATATGTTTCTAAATCAATCTGTAATGCTAGCAGATTTACTTTTAATGTTTCTTTATTTAGAAGTCTTAGCAATGGTTCGTGTTTTTTGGAATCAGCAATCAATCAGTATAACTTTGCCTCTTTTAATTGCCATCACGGCTCTCGCACGATTTATTATACTACAAGGAAAAGAAATGGATCCATCAGCATTAGTCTATGAAGCTATAGCTATAGTTCTAATTGCATCTGCAATAGTTATTCTTAGATTGAGGCATAGTGATAAATTAGGCCTAAAGAAAAGAAAATCTAAATAATTTAAAATGATATTTGAAGCTTCAAGGGCTAAAGCCGTTGATCAATTAAATAATTTTATAGAACAAAATCTTACAGATTATTCAAAACTAAGAAATTTTGATTTTGGACCTGATAATAGATCTAATATTTCTTGTTTATCCCCCTATATAACTCACGGAACAATTAATGAATTAGAAGTAATTGATAAATCCCTTAAAAAGTTTTCATTTGCAAAAAATGAAAAATTTATTCAGGAAGTTCTGTGGCGTGTTTATTGGAAAGGTTGGCTAGAATTAAGACCTAATGTTTGGTCTGATTACTTGAATGAACTAGGTAAAATTAAAAATGAATTCAAAAACAATCAAAATTATTTGGATGCAATTGAAGGAAAGACAAGTGTAGATTGTTTTAATCAATGGGTAATTGAACTTAAAGAAAACAATTATCTTCATAACCACACGAGAATGTGGTTTGCAAGTATTTGGATTTTTACACTAGAATTACCATGGCAATTGGGTGCTGAGTTTTTTATGCAACATCTATATGATGGGGATTCTGCATCAAATACCCTTGGTTGGAGATGGGTAGCTGGAGTTCAAACTCAAGGCAAGCATTACCTTGCAAGTGAATGGAATATAAATAAATTTACAAATAATAGATTTAAAAACATAAAACTTAATGAAAATGCCAAGTCTATTTTCAACGATAAAGTATATTCTGTTACCAATAAGGGCTTTGAAAATTCTGAGATTTCCAAGGATAAAACTTTATTAATATTTGAAAATAATATGACATTTGAATTTTCTGATTTTAAAGAACATGAATTTAAAAAAATTTTGTTAGTCTCAAATGATACAAATAGAACTATTAAATTAAGTGAAAAAGTATTGAAATTTAAGGCTAATCTTTTAAAAGATCAAAAAATAAGATTAGAAGAGAAATCAATTAATTGTGAAACTGTTAGCATTAATGATCTAAAAGATATTACTGAAGATGTTTATGCAATCTATCCAACTGTTGGTGAAAACTTGGATTTTATTCAAAATAATCAATTAAAGAATATTAAATTTTTATACAGAAAATTAGATCAATTTTCTTGGCAGTATTGCAATAAAGGTTTTTTTAATTTTAAAAATTATATTCCAAAAATAATAGCCGAATTTATTTAAAAGCTCATTATTCATTTAAAATAATTTAATCTTTTACTATTTTTGTAAAGATTTTTTAATAACATTTTCTAAAAGTTTTGAAATATTATTTTGATAATTATTCCAAGGTAAGCTACCACAAAAAGTTATTGAGCCGGTTGAAAAAACTGAACCACCCCCTGGTACTTCAAAATAAACCATGTCTGCTTGCAAAACCTCTTCTTCTGTGTGTCCACTTAAAGTTGATAAATGAGTTAATCTTTCTTCTGGAGTAAGTATAAAATTTTCCTTTGGATCTTTCGACGCTTTTGATTGTGCTAGTAAAGTTATATCTTTGTTAGAGCCAAGACGTGTATCTATATGATCTAATTCAAATCCGGCAGCTCCATTACCACTAAAACCAAAATCTCCTATCTGATCATCTTTTATACCTTCAAAAACCCAATCAAGTTTGGGGTCATGGCATTTACGTTTATAAGGATGGCCATAAAAATTACCTTGAGCTGTAAATCCTACTCCAACAAGTTCTTGGGGTGCTCTTCCATTTCTTCTCCATAGACCTCCATAAGTTCCATCAAAAGCGTTATAAGCTTCTCCTGGCTCTGATGCCCACGCACGTATTCCACCTTCTGGTCGTCTAATTTCAAGTAAACTTTTATTCTCTTTGTGAATAGCAATACGCCAATAAAAGCCATTGCCCCCTAGATAATTAAGTGATCCTCCGTTATCACGATAGTCACGTAGCGCATCTAATGTTTCTTTTGTATGATATTCTGGGTGCGTTCCTGTTATGACTGCTTTATATTTTTTTATAGCTTTAAACCCATCTTGATGAAGTTGTTCATCTGTAATTATTTCATATTCAAAACTTTTAGCATGCAACCAACTAATTAAATGACTATCTGCTTGAAAATGCCTTAATCCAGAACAGGGGGATTCTGATCCTCCAAATGTTATATAGCCTGGGCGTATATTAAAAAGTGGTCTTCGATGTGAAGCATGACAAATCCCAGCACCATCTGAGTGGTAATTGTATGTAGATAAACCATATTCTTTATGATTTGCAGGATTGTGTGGGTAAGCATTCCACTCCTTAATTCTATTTAACCAGCTGCTATCATAATCAACACGAGCGTGGTTCCCATAAATAGAATAAGTGAATGTAGAAATTAAAACACAGATTTTAGCTTTTGATTTATTTATAGTTGGGGCAACAAAAAAAGGCATTGAATCCTCGTGCTCTTCACATTTAATTTTCATTATATATATTCCTGATGGCATATTCTTTGGAACTGTGAATTTAAAGTCGGTGTCCCACTCAAAATCATATATGTCATCTTCATGAAAATGGATCGCAGCATAATGCTTAGGTTTATGTTGCCAGTTCATTTCAGAGCTATCCCACTTAGACCCAGTAACAGCTCGAGTTGGAAAGTTTTTTAATTTTAACATAGGCCCAACAATTGATTCTACAATTGTAGAAGATGTATTACTGGATAAATCCCAATCTCCGATAATCTTATTATCTGTTTTTATTTGAGGAGACTCAATTTTTCCATTAAAATAATTAGAAGCCACTCCTTTAGATATGATTGCTGCTAAAGATACTTTACTTGAAACATCTTTATTTGTAATCAGTTTACCTTTATTTGTTATTTCTTTTTTATCTTTATATTTTAGCATTTTCTGTGAAATGCTTGCATTTCCATTAATAGAAATTTTAACTTTAATTTTATACCAAGATCTTAATTCCAGTGGTTCTTTAATAGAAATAGATTTTTTACCAACCCTGATAGAAGACAACCCTTTAGAATTAATGTAAATTTCAATATTATCGATTGCAATAATTGATTGGTCTCTAGAAGAAGAGATTGTTGGAAAAATTATTACCGATAAAGTTAAATTTTTCTTAATAGCAATCTTTATTGGTTTTTTGCTAACCGCATAAGAACCAGGGTTAAAGGTTTGTTCTCTAGATTTATAGGAGGTTGTTTTAAAATACTTTGATGCATCCTCTTCTATTATGCCCAGACCCTTGGGATTCGGGTCGGCACTAATAGATCTTTTTAAAGATGCAGAAAAAGATTTTTTTAAGTTTGAGGATATTTTAAATGAGATAGTTTCATTTGGTCGTAATGAAAGTTTATCAGAGTATCCCACTAAAGGAATACTCGTCATTTACTGACTCCATAAACTAAATCTGGCAAATAAGTTACCCAATCTGAAAAGTAAACTAAAATTAGAACCATTAAAATATAAGGTACTAGAAGAGGTAATACTCCGATGGATATTTTTTCAATTGAATCTCCAGTAATGCGGGCTGCAACGAAAAGATTAATTCCAATTGGCGGTGTTAGAAAGCCTATTTCACATGTAAGAACTGTAAAAATACCAAACACCACAGGGTCTATTCCAAGTTTTGTGACCAACGGTAAAAATACTGCTGTAAAAATAATAATCTGTGCAACACTTTCTAACCACATACCAATAAATATATAAAATATTCCTATCAACAATAAAACTAACTCAGGATGGTTTGCTAGTCCTTGAAATAAATTTAATATTGATTCTGGAATATCATAAATTGTTACTAGTTGACCAAACGCTTTTGTAGAACCTAAAATAAACATAACCGTACCAATCACAACAGCAGTAAATTTAAATGATTCTATTAATTTTTTTACTGTTAGTCCTTTATAAATAAACAAACCTACAAATAATCCGTATGCAACAGCTACTGCTGCCGCTTCTGATGGTGTAAATATACCAGCATAAATTCCTCCTAGTATAATTATTGGTGCAAACATTGCCCATTTTCCATCCCATAATGCACAAAGCAAAGGTCTAAACTGAAATTTTGCATCAGCTCCACCATAATTATTTTTTAATGAAATAATAAAAACAACTACCATAAGCATTAAACCAAGTGCTATACCTGGTAAAATTCCTGCTAAAAAAAGCCTCGGAATAGAAACATCACTTACAAGAGCAAATATAATTATTAAATTTGAAGGTGGTATCATGCTTCCTAGCGCACCTGCAGCAGCTGCAATTCCACCTGCAAAGCCTGAATCGTATCCTTCTTTTTTCATTGCAGGGATAGTAATAGAACCTATAGCAGCTGTAGTCGCTGGACCTGATCCTGATAAAGCAGCAAAGAACATACAAGCTACAACTGTTACTAATCCCATCCCTCCTTTGTAGGCTCCAACTAATTTTTTTGAAATTGTAACTAATTTTTCAGACATGCCCCCATGTTCCATGAGTTGTCCTGCTAAAATGAACAAAGGTATTGTAACTAATGGAAAAGGCTCAAATGCGGTCCAAGCACTCAACGCCATAAGTGATAATGGAATATCAGCTATGATTAGACCTGCGACAGTTGCTATACCGGCTGCAAATGGAATTGGCACTCCAATTATCATTGTAAAAACAAAGACAAGCGCCATCACTATTGGACCATTAAAAAACTCCATTATAAAGGTAAACCTTTCCAACCAGTTTTTTTCCACTCCCAGTACACTTCAAAAACTCTATAGACCATTAAACAAAAAGTAAGTGGCATAAACATTTGTAGCCATCTTAATTCAATTTTTAAACCTGGAAGAACATAACTGACATCAAATAAAAGCTTTGTATAAACTATAGTTTGAACAATCATTAAAGCTAAAAACCCTAACCACAGAATGTCTGCTAAAATGATTGAGACAACTTTCAATTTTTTTGGAAAAGATAATACTATAAAAGTAATTCTAACATGTTCTCGTCTCTTTATTCCTAAAGAGGCCCCAAGATAAGTAGCAAAAATTAAACCATATACTGCTGTCTCTTCTGCCCAAACTGCTGCAGATGAAAATCCAAACCTTAAAACTACTTGAGTTATAACTGAAATAAATACAACACTTAAAAAAAATGTACAAAGCACTTCTTCAAAGTATTGATTTAATTTTTTGAGCATTATTTGAATTCTATTAAAAATTAAAAAAGGGCACCAGCACTTTAAATACTGTGCGCCCCTTAAAATTTAATTAAAAGTAAAACTTAGTTTGCTGCAGCTCTTATTGCATTAACAAACGCTGTAAACTCCGCTCCTTTTGAAGTGGCATAACGATCCTGAACACGTTGTCCAGCAGCGATAAAGTCCGTTCTATCAAACTCAGTAGTTTTCATTCCACCTTGACCTTCAGTTGTAAGAAACTTACGAATTTCTCCAACTCTTTTTGACATTACGGCTTTTTGATAATCATTAGCTTCTTTACCAGCTCTGATAACTGCTTTCTTCTGATCAGCGTCAAGTTTTTTCATCAATTTTGGACTTGCCATTAGAGGTGAAAAATATGTGAAGTGTTCAAGAGCAGTAAAGTAAGGCATTATTTCATAAAACTTTGCAGATTTGATGAAAGAAGTCCCATTATCAGCACCTTGGACTGTTCCTGTTTGTAATGCAGTTGGTGTATCTGCCCACGGTAAAGCTATTGGTGCAGCACCAAACTCTTTAAATGTATCTATCATTACTTGATTTTTTGGAACTCTAACTTTTAAGCCCTTCATATCAGCCATTGATTTAATAGGTTTTCTTGAATTGTAAAAATCGCGATCACCAACAAAGCCAAAAGCTAAAATAGTTATTCCAGTAGCATCAAGTAATTTTTTCTTATAACTATCTCCAACCGGTCCTTCTAAAACTTTATAAGCATGAGCTTTATCTTTAAAAATGTAAGGTAAAACAAAAGCGTCTGTTAAACCAAAGTGTGGTGATAAGTTATTACCTGTAATAATCGCCATATCAACTGTACCTAGTTGCATTGCTTTAAAAGCTTCATCTTCTTTTACCAATGAAGCACAACATCTAACTTTTACTTTTATACTACCATTAGAATATTTTTCTGCTAATTCTGCAAATTTTTTAGCTAAAGGATCATAAGCACTACCTTCAGTGTTTCCATGACCTAAGTTAATTACTACGTTTCCCGCATAAGCACTCTGCACTGCAAAAGTCATTGATAAAATGACTGCTGCAAATGTAAGACTTAGTTTTTTTATTATAGACATAATTTTCCTCTCTCTTGTTATTTAATATTGATATTCAAACATAAATCTAACCACGAAACAAACAAAAACAGCATTATTTTACGGGAATTATTGCTTTAAAATTAGAATATAAGATTTTAGAGTAGTTGTTCATTTTTTTCATATTTTCTTTTGCTGCTTGATCAAATTTATCTAGAGCACCCTCACCTAATTGCTCTTCTAGAGCCCGCTTATATTCAGGAACACATCCCCATTCATTAACCGTTGTATCTTTAATTTCTATATGAAATTGAATTCCATAAGCATGGTTTTGATATTTAAAAATTTGATATTTGGTAATTGGAGATGAGGCTAGAACCGTTATATCTTTATTGTTATCAAGCCCATCAACTTCATAAGAATGCCATTGCAAACTTTTTATTTTTTCGGGAAAAGAAGAGAATAAAATATCATTATTTTTTTCTTTAGAAAAATTAATATCCATTATTCCTATTTCTGCAAGTTTAGATTTTATAACCTTACCCCCTACAACTTCACCTAATAATTGACAACCTAGACAGAAACCTAAATATGGTTTTTTAAGGTCTACGACAAATTCTTTAATTTTTTTTTTTTCATCAACTAACCAGGGGTGTTCACTTTCCATGTAGGTATCCATTGGACCACCCATACAAAACATTCCATCAAACTTTGTCAGATCATTTGGTATTTTTTCACCTTCATCTAATTCTATGGTAGTTAAATTAACATTGTCAGCCAACATTAAATCCTTAATAAAACCTGGGTCTTCAATCTTAATGTGCTGTAAGACAATTATATTCATTAAAATTTTATAGTATTTTAAAATACCCTCAAGGACAATGTTTTAAGCTAAAAAAATTTTTATTCCGTCTAAAATATATTGAACACTTAACCCAACTAAAATAATTGCTATTACTCTTGAAATTACACTAATAACTTTTTTGTTTATTATCTGAGAAAATTTTGAAGCAGTAAAAAAAAATATAAAAGTTAAAATTAAAACTGAAGCTAAAGCAATCATTCCAACAGATTGGTTTGTAAAATTACTTCCCATATCTGAAACTGATACAATAACCGATGTAATTGCAGCTGGTCCTGCTATAATGGGTGTCGCTAAAGGAAATACACTTACATTTTCAGAATTAAAATCAATGTCGTCTTCTTTTCGTTGTTGTCTTTTATCAAACAACATTTCCATAGAAATTATTAATAAAATGATACCTCCACCAATTGTAAAGGCAGGAAAAGATATATTCAAATAACTTAATAAAGTGCTTCCAAGAAATGCAAAGAATAGCAATATGATTGATGCAATTATTGTTGCACTAAATGCAGTTTTAATTCTTTGTTGGCTGCTCATGTTTTGAGTTACTGCTAAGAATAATGGTGTGTTTCCTAGTGGATCAATAACAATAAAGTATAAGAAAAAAGTTTGAATAAATATTTCGATCATTCAATTATTTAACACATGGAAGTATAATTAACTAAGTAAATAAAAGATTACTAAATACCTGCTAATTTTTCCAATCATTACTAAAATAATAAAATCTAAAAATCTAACTCTTAATAAACCTGCAACTAAAGTCAGTGGATCACCTATAATTGGAATCCAAGCAAATAATAATGACCATTTACCAAATTTACTAAACCATTGTGATGATTTTTCTATTTGCTTATCTTTAAATGGAAACCACTTTTTAGTAGTAAGGTTTCTTGAATAAAATCCTAAAGCCCAGTTAACAACAGATCCTAAAGTATTTCCAAAACTTGCAACGATTAATAATAATAAATTATCATAATTTGATGTTGCAATTAACCCTGCCAATGTGAGCTCAGATGAAAATGGTAAAATAGTTGCAGCTAAAAAAGATATAGTAAATAAAGATAGATAAATCACTTCGAGCACTTCTTGGAACAATACTTTACCTTATCCCAATTTAACTTCCATTTCTTCCGCCAAACAAAGGGTCTTTTACAAACAAGGCAAATTTTTGAGGGTAGATTTTCTTTTTTCAATTTAAATTTCTTTAAAATTTTGTTTCCATTTTTTTATTGCATCTTCCCAACTCGGCATTAGGTCGTCCTCATATCCATAAACAGAACCTGTTCCAATAGATCTAAAATTCTTCATTGCCAACGCATGATGTTTGTCTCTTAAATAATCCATCATCTTATTCTTATTCTCCCAAGCAGTTAGAGTATGATAATACTTATTGATCTTTTTTGCGTCGCAAAATAAATTCCCATTCGCTTTTCTTGCTGCTGCAAAACTTGGTGTTGTATATCTCATAAATTTTAACATTCCAAAAAAGCCTTTAACTTTTATACCTGTTATAGAAATATACATTATGCAGTATTTAATTTAATAAATTTATCTGCTTCAGATAAAATCATTTTCTTTCTTTTATCTTTCATTTTGTCAAAAATATAAACCATCTTTAACATTTTCTAAAAAATTTTTTTTTGATTTAAAATGTTGTTTGGATCAAACAATTTTTTAATTTTTTTCATAATTCTTATCTCAGATGCTGATTTTGTTTCTTTTAAATCATCTTTTTTAAGTAAACCAATTCCATGTTCAGCACTAACTGATCCTTGAACCTTAATTAATATTTTATTGATTACATTTTTAAATGCTTTTTCATAACTGTAAAAATTTTTTTTGAAGTTATCTGGCTCAATAAGATTAAAATGAATGTTTGAATCTCCCAAGTGTCCAAACGTATGAAATTTTATATTAGGTAATATTTTATTTAATTCTTTTTTTGACTCTTGAAAAAATAGATTCATATTACTTATTGGTATAGAAATATCAAAACCAATAAGTTTTCCATCCAGTTTTTGTGCTTCAGTTAAGCTTTCTCTAAACTTCCAAAAATCATTAGATTGATTTTCATTTTGAGCAATTAGAAATTCATCAAACTTATCTGATAAATTTGATACTATTTCTTCAAAATTATTCATAAAAATAATTTTATCTTCAAATAATGATAGCTTTAAAAGTAAATAGTATTTACTTTTGTTTTGAAAAAAACTTTTTTTTAAAAGTTTATGCTTGATACAAAGTTCAAAAGATAAATCTGGAATTAATTCTAAACTTTCAATTTTTTCATCAAATTCATTTAATAAAAAATTACTTACATTTAAAACATCTCTTAAGTCTTTAAATGCAATAAAACAGTGAACATGATCTTTAGGCTTTGGATATATTTTAAAGGTTGCTTTGGTAACAACGCCTAAAGTCCCTTCTGAACCACAAAAAAGATCTTTCAAATTATATCCTGTATTATCTTTAATAACTTTTGAACCCAATTTTAAAAATTCACCATTAGCAAGAACAACCTCTAGTGCTAAAATATTTTGTCTTATAGAACCATGTTTGATAACATTAATTCCCCCAGCATTTGTAGCAATTGCACCTCCGACTTGACTGGAACCTGTTGAGCTCATTTTTAAAGGAAATAAGTAGTTCTCTTTATCTATTGCAGAAATTATATTATCAATAATTGTTCCAGCTTCTACTTCTATGCATCTATTTTCTTTATCTATTTCAATTATCTTATTCATTTTTTCAAAATTTATAATTATTTCTTTTTTATTTTGAGTGGGTGATGTTCCTCCAACCAATCCTGTGTTTCCACCTTGTGGGATAAGCTTAATATTTTTTTTATTTGAATATTTTATAATTTTAGAAACTTCCTTAGTTGAAGAAGGAAATGCTACACCTAAAGCATTTTTAGAGAATCTACCCCTCCAATCTGCACTATGTTTTTTGATTAATTCTTTGTCCTCTTTATAACTTGAGGTCTTACAAATCTTTTTTAAATCCTGAATAATTTTCAAATCTTGCATCTTAAATCGTATTATTCTTAATAAACTTATCTGCTTCAAATAAAATCATTTTTTTTCTTTCATCTTTCATTTTATCAAAAACATAAACCATCATTGATAATCTAGGGTTCTTTAAAAAAAATTTTCTATTTTTATTTATAAATCTCCAATAAAGGCCATCCATCGTATTACACCATTCCCCTTTTTTAAAATCCATCATCTTCATAAAGTAACTTGATCCACAGATGTATGGTTTTGTTGCAAAAATACCTCCATCACTAAATAGCCCCATTCCATAAACATTAGGAACCATTACCCAATCAGATGAATCTACAAACATTTCCATAAACCATTTATAAACATTAATTGGTTTCACTTCACAAAGGTTCATAATGTTGGATAAAATCATTAACCTTTCTATATGATGAGACCACCCATGATTAACTGCATTTTTAATTGCATGATCCAATGGGGGTAAACCTGTTGTGCCCTCATACCAAGAATTTTTCATTTTTCTCTCATGTTTGAAAAAATTTTTAGTCTCCATTTCATCAGAATAACCCTGATAAATTCCACGCATGAACTCTCTCCAGCCTATTATCTGACGAATATAACCTTCAAGCGAGTTCATTCTAATTTTGTGTTTTTTATGAAATTCTAAAATTTTTTTAATGATAATCTCAGGAGTTATCAATCCTAAATTAATGTATGGACTTAATGCACTATGAAATAAAATATTGTCTTTTTGATTAACGGCATCCTCATAATCACCAAATAAATTTGATTTTTCTTTAATAAAAAAATCTAAAAGTTTAACAACATCAACATATTCAGTTACAAGCCAAAAATTACTTGTGCTACCAGGATGATCTTTAAAAAACTTTTCAATGATAGGTTTTAATTTTTTAGTATGATTGGTTTCATTAATTTCTGGAAATTTTGGTATTAATATATCTTTCGGTAGCTTATTTCTGTTATCTTCATCAAAACTCCATTTACCTCCAATAGGATTTCCATCGGCTCCCATTAATATTCCAGATTTTTTACGAACCTCTTTATAAAATGTTGCCATAAAAGGTTTTTTTGATTTTGCTAAATAATTTTTAAACTCGTCTCTTGAATTTAGAAACATTGGAGTTTGAATAACATTCCAATTAATTTTTTCTTTTTTTAAAAATTGTGAAATTTTCTTTTCAAAAAATTTATCCTCAACCTCAAAGCTTGCAATTTCAGTAATTTTTTTTTTATCAATGATAATTTTTAATTTCTTAAAATAAGTGTCTTTAAAATTTTTGTCCTCAATTTTAGAATATTCAACTTTATATTTATTCACCTTAAGCATTTCCGCATAAGATCTCATAGAAGATAGAAATAGCAGTATCTTTTGCTTATGATGCTTTTCATAAGTACATAGTTCGTAATCTTCTGCCATGTAAAAAGAGTGGTCCTTTTTGAAGCGGTCTACGTATTTTAATGGAAATAATTGATTGCCAAGTATAAAAAACAATTTCATAGTTAAATATAACTAAATAAAAATTATATGTCAGAAAAATATCTTATTTTTGGTGCGACAGGTTCTGTAGGCTCTAGCTTAGCAGAACAATTAAAAAATTCAGACAATGATATTCATCTTGTAGCAAGAAATGAAATTGAAGTTAAAGCTATTGCAGAAAAATTAGGCTGCTCTTATACGGTTGCTGATGTTTTGGAAGATGGGTTTATAGAAAAAGTAAAATCAGATGTTAATGAAATTAAGGGTATTGCTTACTGTGTAGGATCTATTGATTTAAAACCATTAAGAATGGTTACTGAGGCTGATATGAATAAATGCATGAAACTAAACCTTTATTCAGCCATTGAAACTATTAAGGGATATCAGGAAAGTTTAAAAAAAAACAAAGGTTCGGTAGTTTTATTTTCAACTGTTGCCGCTCAAAGAGGTTTTACTAATCATACAATTATTGCATCTGCTAAAGCTGCTGTTGAAGGATTAACTGTTACACTGGCTGCTGAGTTTGCTCCACATATTAGGGTAAATTGTATTGCACCAAGTTTATCAAAATCTAAAATTGCAGAGCCAATGCTAAAAAATCCTGCAATTGCAGAAGGAATTGCTAAAGCTCATCCTCTCAAAAGATTGGGTGAAGGAAAAGATTCTGCAGCGCTTGCTAAATTTTTAATTACTGAAGAGAGCTCTTGGATTACTGGCCAAGTAATTGCAGTTGATGGTGGAAGATCTAAGTTATCTTAAAATGGATTTTGATTTAAATCATCTAAAAAAAATTAAGTCAAGTTGGATTAAACATTTTTTATATGCAAATTATTTTAATTTTCTTGCATTGCTTATTTTTTTTACAGGTTTTATTCATAGTATTTTTCCATGGGTCTTTGCTTTTACACCCTATAAACTTGCCAAAAGAATTGTAAATGAAACAGAGAAACAGTTTAGCGCTGATATTAAAAAATGGGATTGAACTAAGCACTAGTGGAACTGCTGGCTTACCAAAAAAAATATATCAAGCTCCTAAAAAATTAAAAAATGCAAATGAAGTGTCTCGAGAATGCCAACAAATATCATCCAAAAGTAAAGTTTATACTGTTTGTAAAATGGAACATGCAGGAGGTCTTTTAGCTCAAACTCTACCTGCATTTGAAGTTGGTGCTGAAGTAGATATAGAAAAATTTAATGCCTATAGATTCTGTAAAAAAATAACGAATTATACTCACAGTCACCTAACCCCTGATCACGCCAAAGCAATCAGACTAACAAAGTCATTCAAGGATATGAACTTGAGGGGTGTATGGATTACATGTGGTAGTGAGCCAGTGGAATGGGACTTAATTATAGATTTTGTAAAAAAAGGTTGTAATTTTATGGTCAATTGGGGAATGACTGAAATAGGTCCATGCGCGATCAATACTGTTTTTAAAAATGTTGAGACAGTAATTGAATACAAAAAAAGATCACTTAAAGGAACTTTGATTGGAGATAGAATTTATTGTGATACAAAAATTCTGAATAATACATTGCATGTTAAAGGTGAGATTAGTGTTTATAATAATAGTTGGTTTAACACAAAAGACATTGTGAAATTTAATGAAAAAAAAGAATTTTATATTCAAGGAAGATCTTTATAAATTAATGAAAATTATTTCTGTATCTTTATTCTTACTATTTATTAATATCACACTATCTTTTTCAGATGATTATAAATTCACTAAAATAATAGAGCTAGATGATCCTTGGGGATCATCATTTATTAATAATGAAGAAATCATTATTACTGAAAAAAGTGGAAAAATTAAAATTGTTAATTTTATTTCAAGAGAAGTTACAGAGATTAAACATAATCTTAATTTTTTAGAAGTCAGCCAAGGTGGATTATTAGATATTATTTACGAAGATAATACTCTATGGATTTCTTATTCAGAAGACAGAGGGGACGCTAAAACAAGTACATCAATTGCAAAAGCACAATTAAACAAACAAGAATTAGATTTTAAAAATATTTTTCAAGCAAACCCTCCTATAGACTCTGGTTATCATTTCGGTTCAAGATTGGCGATTAAGGGTGACTATCTTTATGCTTCAGCTGGTGAAAGAGGTCAAGGTATGATTGCTCAAGATCCCACAAAACATCCTGGTAGTATTATTAGAATTTATACTGACGGTCGTATTCCAAAAGATAATCCAAAATTTGAAGGGAAGAAAAACTGGTTACCTGAAATTTATCAAATAGGTGTTCGTAATCCACAAGGTTTAACCCTCTCTGATTATGATGGAAAAATATATTTAAGTAATCATGGAGCAAGAGGTGGCGATTGGTTTGGAGAGTCTAAAAAAGGAGAAAATTATGGATGGAAAATTTTAGGCTGGGGAGGAAAAAATTACTCAGGAACAAAGATAGGTCCTAAATGGAAGTCAGGTTTTACTAAAGCAATTCAATATTGGGTACCTTCCATAGCTACTAGTGCTATTACAATTTACAAAGGAAATGAGTTTAAAGAATGGAATGGGCATGCGCTAGTTACTTCTTTAAAAGATAAATCTTTAAGAAAATTAATATTTAATGATCTAACTAATGTTAAAGAAGATCTTATATTTAAAAATAATATTGGAAGAATAAGAGATATTCAAGTTCATCCATCTAATGGTAAAATATTTTTCTTAAGTGAAAATGCTTTATGGTTAATGGAAAAAAAATAATCTTAATTTGATAATATATTTTTTAAAGAGTTTATCTCTCCAGTTTTAAAGATAATAGCATCCTCTTTTTTAAAACCATATTTTTCTGCACTAGCTTTAAATCGTACAGGTGGTTCCATAATAGGTTCTAGAGATAAAACAAAAGTTCCCCAGTGTGTTCCCATAACCTTTTTACTTCTTAAATCTTTAGCTACATTTAAAGCTTCTTCTGGCGTTGTGTGATAAATCGATTTATCAAACATAGGCTTAAAGTCATAAGCTCCAATATTAATCATTGTTAAATCAATTGGACCATATTTTTCACCTAACTCTTTATAAATATTTCCGTAACCAGTATCACAAGCAAATAAGATTTTTTTACCCTTATATTCAATTAAGAAATTACCCCAGAGTGTTTTGTTCATATCTGTTAGGCTTCTTTTAGACCAATGAACAGCTGGGAGTAATGTTACTTTTATATCCTCATTAACTTTAATTTCTTCGTACCAATCCATTTCATTTACATCTTTAAATTTATTTTTTGTAAAATACTTTCCAAGATTTAGAGGTGCTAAAACTTTTGTATTTTTAAACGGGTACTTTCTAATGGTTCCCATATCTTGATGATCATAATGATTATGTGTTAATAATAATAAATCAGTCTTTGGAATTTCATTTAAATTTAAGGCAGGCTCAGTAAATCTATCTGGGCCAAAAATTAAAGGTCCTGCATTTTTAGAGAATACAGGATCTGTTATAATCGTTGTATCTCCTAACTTAATTAAGTATGTAGCATGACCAATCCAAGCAATATAATCTTCATTTTTATACTTTTCTAAATCAGATAAAACTTTCTCTTTAGCTACAACATGTTCTTTTGGAACATTCATGTCTATTTTCTTTTTCAATTTAATGAATTGTGTGTATGAAAACTTGGCTTGGCTAGTTCTAACTGGCGATCCTTCTGGATTTCTAAAAGTTCCATCTGGTAAATGATGATAAGGTTTTTTTTCTACAGCCATTATTGAAGAGTTATAAATAATAATTGAGAATAAGAAAATTAAAAATTTTATCATTTATGTTGTTTTTTTAATTAAATTTTTGTTTTGGTACATATGGACATAAATAATCTTTTATCAACTAATTATAAGCTTACTAGTCACTTCAAAGTTACTTAAATAATGACTGGTCATTTTTTGTTATTTGTTTGCAAGATAGTCATAGGAAAAATTAATAAAAAATAAACATTTCCTTTTTCAAATGTTAAGGAATTATTAGAGGGAAATGGAAAATTTTTATTTTTGAGTTCTTTTAAAACACTCAATTGTATTTTTTAGCAAGCAGGCAATAGTCATTGGCCCTACTCCACCTGGAACAGGTGTTAAAGCCCTTGCAACTTTTGACACTTCTTCAAAAGCAACATCTCCAACTATACCGTTTTCAGTTTTATTTATTCCAACATCAATTACGATTGCATCTTTTTTAACCCAGTCTGCTTTTACAAGCTCTGGAATACCCACTGCTGCAACAATAATATCTGCCTCCAAGCATTCTGCTTTTAAATCTTTAGTTTTTGAATGGGTTATCGTAACCGTACAATTTTCTTTTAAAAGTAACTGTGCCATTGGCTTGCCATTTAAATTTGATCTACCAATCATAACTGCTTTTTTCCCACTTAGATTTGGTTCAATTTTTTTAATCATTAAATAACATCCTAGCGGAGTACAAGGTACTGAGCTTTCATAGCCTGATGAAAGATTACCAACATTCATTGGATGAAACCCATCAACATCTTTACCTGGTAAAATAGTTTCAATAACTTTTTGCTTATCGATGTGTTTTGGTAAAGGCAATTGAACTAAAATTCCTGAAATACTTTCATCTTTGTTTAATTCTTCAATTTTATCTAATACTGTTTTTTCTTCCACAGCTTCTGGATATCTAATTACTTCAGATTTTAACCCCACTTCATTCGCAGCTTTTTCTTTCATACGAACATAAATTTGACTAGGAGCCATATCTCCAATTAATATTACTGTAAGTCCTGGAATTTTATTATGTTTAGCTTTTAACTCTACAACTTCTCTTCTAAGATCTTCTCTGAGTTCAGCTGCTATTTTTTTTCCATCTATTAAGATCATAAATTTCCCTAAAAAATCATTGGTGCAATGTAGAGTTTCATACACATTTCTATAAACCAAATCAACAACAGTAGTACTACTGGTGCAATATCTAATGATCCTAAGTTAGGGAGAAATCGTCTTATTCTATTAAGCATTGGCTCAGTTAATCGGTAAGTCATTTCTAATATTGAATAAACAAACCTGTTTTGAGTATTTATAATATTAAAAGAAACAAGCCAGCTAATTACTACATTTGCAATTACCACATAAGAATAAAGCTTTAATATTTGAAGAGCTAAGTAAAAAATGGCTATCATTTTTTCTCAATATAAATTGACTGACTTGGGAAAGCAAAAGCTGCTTTGTTTCCTTCAACAATTTGTTTTATTTCAATTGCAAGTTTTTCTTTAACCTCCAACCATGTTGAAAAACTATTAGAAGTAGTAAAACATCTAACCCTCATATCAATCGAACTATCTGAAAATTTTTCAACTCTAACCGCAACTCCTACAGCTTTATCAAAATCATCATTTTTATTAATGTGGCCTTCAATTTCATCTCTTATTTTTTTTAGCTGATCAACAGTAGTGTCATATTGAAGTGTTATTGCCCAATCTATTCTCCAGTTAGTTGTCTCACTAATATTGATAACTGCATTTTCAGCAAACTGAAAATTAGGAATTATAGCTAAAGATTTATCAAACTTTCTTAAAACTGTTGATCTAAAACCAATTTTCTCAACAATCCCTTCAATGATACCTTCTACTAAAATCCAATCTCCAATTTTAAATCTTTTTTCTACTAAAACTAAAATCCCTGAAATTAAATTTTTAAATAAATCTTGTGCACCTAAAGCAACAGCAACACCAAATAAACCAAGTCCTGCAATAATTGGTCCAATTTTTATTCCCCAAAGTTCAAGAACAGCTGCTAACCCTAGAATAAAAATTAAAATCTTTAAGGATTTTATAATCCATCCCACTAACTCACGGGTTAACATTTTATCTAGCCCACTTAAAATATATGAAATTGGTTCAATAATTTGATGGATAACCCAGAATATTAAAATTGTAATTAATGTTCGATTAATTGTATCAACTATAGCTCTGCCATCATCTGCAAAAGACATATAATAACTTGCAATAAAAAAACCTAGAACAATTGGTAAAAATCTAGCTGGCCCTTCCATTGCATGGACGAATGTGTCATCTAATTTATTTGTAGTTCTTTTTGAAATTGCTTCTAATCTTTTAATAATAACTTTACTTATTATTCCTCTAAAAATTAAAAAAATAAAAAATATTCCAATACCAATTAGTATTTGAAAAATATCAACTCCACGAATTCCTTTAGACCAAACAGAAATAAACAGGTCACTAAAATTACCAAATATGTCCATAATTAAATTTTATATAGCAAAAATTCTTCTTCTCCAGGGTTAAAAAGAAAAATTTTTTTCCATTTAATTTCATTAAGAATTGAAGAGGTTTTTTCTCCAATGCACATCAAATTAGTATTCATCCATAAGGTTTCTAGCTGATAATTTTTAATTACTTTTAAAAAATTAATAGCACTATTTTGCGAATAAATGTAAGTGATTTCAGGCATTTTCAATTTCAGTTTTTCGATAAAGCCTTCATCATATTTTTCGATCGCGTTGGCTCTATAATTAATTAATCGTTCTATTGTGTACCCACTCGAAATAAGTTCCTTATCTAAATCGCTAGAGATTATTTCTCCACTTATATAAATTAACTTTCCTTCAGAAGATTTGAAATTTTGTAAGATTAATTCCTTAAGGTTATTAACATTTCCCTCAGCTGCAAAAACATTTTGGAAACCAACACTTCTAGCTTTTTTTTCTGTAGCGTTTCCAACACAAAAGCATTTTAATTTTTTATCAATGTTCTTTATATCCAAAAATTTAATAGCATTAGTACTGGTAAAAATAATTCCTTTAAACTCAGGATAGTTTGGAACTTCATGTTTTAGACCTTCAATATTAATTAAAGGTAAATGAGATATTTCATGACCCAATGATTGAAATTTTAATATCATTTCATGACAATCTTCTAAGGGTCGTGTGAATAAAATATGCATATTATTTTTTGTAAGAATTATTAGACATCTTTTTTAGGGTTTCTCCCATTTCTATTCCCAATTCTTCTGCTTTGTTTATACTTTCAGATGATTTTAAATGAAATCTTTTACTGCCATCTAGTGAAAAAAGCTCTACTTCGAGAGTAATTTTATTGCCCTCAATACTAGCAAATGCTCCTACTGCTGTTTCACAGTCCCCTTCTAAAACCTTTAAAATAATTCTTTCAGCTTTTATTGTACTATGTGTTGATTGATGATCAACATGTTTTAATAGCTCAATTAACTCTTCATCACTATTTCTACATTGCAAAGCAATAACTCCTTGTCCTGCACAAGGTATAATTTCTGAAGTAGAAAAAGTTTGAGAGATATTTTGATTTAATCCTAAAGAATCAATTCCAGCATAAGATAAGATAATTGCATCATATAAATTTTCGTTAAGTTTTCTTATTCTTGTATCAACATTTCCTCTAATTAATTTACAATCAAGATCATTTCTTATTTTTTTAATCTGAAATTCTCTTCTAAAAGAAGATGTTCCAATAATTGAATTTGGAGCTAAATCTTTTAGATGTTTATTATCTTTGCTAATTAAAATTTCCCTTGGATCATTTCTTTCTAAAAAACAATCTGTTAACAGTCCTTTAGTTTCTTCAGTCGGCATATCTTTTAACGCATGCACAGCTATATCTATTTTTTTTTCTAATAATTCAATCTCTATTGTTTTTGAGAAAAGTCCCTTACCACCTACTTCAGATAATCTTTTGTCTTGAACTTGATCACCCTTGGTTACGATTTCTTTAATGATTACTTCTTCAATTCCAAAATCTTTTGAATGTTTGAAAATTTTTTCTTTAGCCTTTTCTGCATAGATTAGTGCTAATTTGCTACCTCTAGAGCCTATAATAATTTTTCTATTTTTCATTTAATTGCTTTATACTTCATACTTATATTGAGAATATATTATTAATAAAAACTAATTTAATGAATAAAAAACCCATAATCTTAGGAATTGAATCAAGCTGTGATGAAACAGCTGCCTCTATCATAACTGAAAATGAGCAAGGTATGCCATTAATTTTATCAAGTATTGTTTCAAGTCAGGTAGATGTTCATAAAAAATTTGGTGGCGTTGTGCCTGAACTTGCTGCAAGGTCCCATATGGAAAAAATAGATTTAATCACAAAAAAAGCACTTGATGAAAGTGGAATAAAAATGGAAGACGTGGATGCTATAGCAGCAACTGCAGGACCTGGTCTTATGGTCTGTCTTTCAGTTGGTTTAAGTTTTGGAAAAGCAATGGCCTCTTCTCTCAATAAACCTTTTATAGCTGTTAATCATTTAGAAGGACATGCATTAAGCCCAAAAATAAATTCTAAATTAAACTATCCTTACTTATTGCTTTTAATTTCAGGAGGTCATACTCAATTTTTAAGTGTGCAAAGTTTAGGAAATTATAAGAGATTAGGTACAACTATTGATGATGCTGTGGGTGAGGCATTTGATAAAACAGCAAAATTATTAGGAATAGAGTTTCCTGGTGGGCCACAAATTGAAATATATGCAAAAAAAGGTAATCCTGATAAATATGAACTACCCAAACCAATTTTTTATAAAGGCGGCTGTAATTTATCATTTGCAGGTTTAAAGACTGCTGTTTTAAAAATATCAAAAAAAATAAAAACTGATCAAGAAAAATATGACCTTGCAGCATCTTTTCAAAAAACAATTGAAGAAATTTTGTATAAAAAAACTAAAATTGCATTTACTGAGTTTGAAAAAAAAAATAATTTAAAAAAAAAAATATTTGTGGTTGCCGGTGGAGTTGCTGCAAACAAAAAAATTAGATCTATGTTGATTAATTTATGTAATGAAAAAAATTACACAAATATGTTTCCTCCCATTGAGCTATGTGGGGATAATGCTGCGATGATAGCAGTTGTTGGGCTAGAAAAATTCAAATTAAAACAGTTTAATAATTTAGACCATCCTACAAAACCAAGGTGGCAATTAGATGAAAATGCTGCTTTTCTCAAGGGTGCTGGAGTTAAGTTTTAGTTTAGAGACAATAAAAAAAAAATTAAAAATGCTCTATAAACCAATTATTATAGAGGTTCTGTTCTTTTAATTTTATTATCAATTCCCGATGATCTTTATTTAAAAATTTGCTTTTGTTGGTGATTGGATTGCCATGTAATTCACAAATTACTTTTTTAATTTTATTTTTATTTTTAATTAATTCAGGAATAATTTTATATTCATAACCCTCTATATCAATTTTAATTAAATCAATTACTTCAAATTTTTTTATTATGTTCGATATTGCTTTAGTTTTAATTATTTTGAAATTTAAAGGATCAACATTAGACTTGTCTTTCAACAAAGAGGTGCCTGTTGACCACTTCAATCTGTTTATTTCTGAATTTTTGTGATAATATATTTTTTCTTCACTATCTTTTTCAGTAACTGCTTCGTTATAACAATTAATTTTTTTATTATTTTTAAATTTACTTTGCAATTCATCAAAGGCATATTGATTTGGCTCATAGCAATCAATATGACAATCATACTTATCTTCAATTAGTTGAGTAATTAATCCTGTATTAGCTCCTATATCTATTACAATAGAATTTTTTTTGAGATTTAATTTATCAAAATTAGTATATTGTTTATTTAGTTTATAGTTCAACATTCTAATATACTTAAATGACTTTAAATATTTTTTTAAATAAATTAGAAACATATTGAGAAAGATTTAAAACATTTTTAGGAAAAAATATAGATTGTTTTTATTAAAGTGATTAAAAATTAACTTAAATTTGTTGTACATTTTACTGCACATGTTTTATAAAATTATGTAGTAAATATGTGATAAGTGTTTTTAAAAAGCACTGTTAAATTAAAGTGCTATGCTCAAAAAGATAGGTAAATATTGGAAGAACAATTAGATGCAGTACTGGTTAATGAAATCTGAACCTGACGTTTGGTCAATTGATCAGCAAAAAAAGGCTGGTGCCAAAGGTGCTCCCTGGGACGGAGTTAGAAATTACCAAGCAGCTAAAAATTTAAGAGGAATGAAAAAAGGTGACCTTTGTTTTTTTTATCACTCAAATATAGGCAAAGAAATTGTAGGTATAGTTGAAGTTATTAAAGAAGCG
Source organism: Candidatus Pelagibacter sp. uisw_138 (assembly GCF_059512485.2). Classification (NCBI taxonomy): domain Bacteria; kingdom Pseudomonadati; phylum Pseudomonadota; class Alphaproteobacteria; order Candidatus Pelagibacterales; family Candidatus Pelagibacteraceae; genus Candidatus Pelagibacter; species Candidatus Pelagibacter sp. uisw_138. Next base: position 1,327,850 of record NZ_CM183453.2, read on the forward strand.
TTCTTAGACAAAACTGACAAAGATGGACGATTTGTAGCTGTTCAAGTAAAGTTTAAAGAAAAATTAAAGAAAAGTGTAACTCTTGAAGAGGTTAAAAAAACCAAGTCTCTTAGCCATTTATCGCTTATTAAACAAAGTAGATTATCTATTATGCCGATAGACTCAAAAAGCTGGAAAATTTTAAATAAGATGAGTAGTATTTGAAAAAAAAATTCATGCCTAAAAAAAAATCAATATCAAAAGTTAAAAAAAAAGTTCCTAAAATAGCTAAGGTTAAAAAAAAGATAAAGCCTATTAAGAAAAAAGTTTTAAAAAAAATTGAAGAAAAAGAATTAATCATAAGGACTAAACCTGAGTGGGTAAAAAGTGCTCTAGTAAATAAAGCAAAATACCAAAAAAAATACTCTGACTCGATTAAAAAAAATGATGACTTTTGGAAGATTGAGGGGAAAAGAATTACCTGGATTAAGCCATACAAAAAAATTAAAGACATAAAGTACAGCAAAAAAGAGGTTAAAATTAAATGGTATGAAGATGGAACATTAAATGCTTCTGCCAATTGTATAGACCGTCACCTTAAAAATAAAAAGGATAAAACAGCCATTATTTGGGTGGGTGATGATCCAAAAGATACTAAAAAAATTTCGTACAAACAATTACATAATGAAGTTTCTAAAGCTGCAAATGGCTTAAGAAAACTAGGAATTAAAAAAGGTGATCGAGTTACGATTTATTTAACTATGATCCCAGAACTGGCAGTAACAATGCTGGCTTGTGCTAGAATTGGTGCGGTTCACTCAATTATTTTTGGGGGGTTTTCAGCAGATTCTATTTCTGGTAGGGTTAATGACTGCAAGTCACAGTACATCATTACTGCAGATGAGGGAGTTAGAGGTGGAAAAACTATCCCTCTTAAAGCAATCACTGATGAAGCATTAAAAAAATGTCCAGATGTTAAAAAATGTATTGTTGTAAAACGAACTGGAAATAAAGTTAGTTGGGTTAAGGGAAGAGATATTTGGTATGACGATTTAGTTAAAGATGTGTCAAATAAATGTGAACCTGAAGAAATGAATGCGGAAGACCCTTTATTTATTCTCTACACATCTGGCTCTACTGGAAAACCAAAAGGAGTTTTGCATACAACAGGTGGTTATATGGTTTACGCATCTATGACACATCAATATATTTTTAACTATAAACCAAAAGATATTTATTGGTGTACGGCTGATATTGGTTGGGTAACAGGCCATAGTTATATTATTTATGGACCACTTGCTAATGGTGCAACAACAATAATGTTTGAAGGAATTCCAACCTACCCTGACAGTTCACGATGGTGGCAAATTATTGATAAATACAAAGTTAATATTTTTTATACAGCACCCACTGCTATTAGAGCTTTAATGAGAGAGGGTGATAAACCTGTTAAGAAAACTTCAAGAAAATCTTTAAAATTATTAGGAACTGTTGGAGAGCCTATTAATCCTGAGGCTTGGATGTGGTATTACAAAACTGTTGGAAATTCTAAATGTCCTATTGTTGATACATGGTGGCAGACAGAGACAGGTGGAATTTTAATTAGCCCTCAGACAGGAGCTATGAATTTAAAACCTGGTTCTGCAAGTAAACCTTTTTATGGAATTAGGCCTTCTATAGTTGATAAAAATGGAAAAGAAATTAAAGGAGTTGGTGAAGGAAGATTGTGCATTTCTCAGTCTTGGCCTGGACAAATGAGAACTGTTTACGGTGATCATCAAAGATTTATTGATACTTATTTTTCTCAGTTTGATGGAAAATACTTTACAGGCGATGGAGCTAAAAGAGATAAAGATGGTTACTACTGGATAACTGGCCGTGTAGATGATGTAATTATTGTCTCTGGTCATAACCTCGGCACTGCTGAAATAGAAAGTGCTTTTGTTGCTCATCCAAAAGTTGCTGAGGCTGCTGTAGTTGGATATCCACATGATATTAAGGGTAACGGTCTATATTGCTATGTAACTCTAAATGTTGGGGAAAGGTCAGATTTAGATCTTGAAAGAGATTTAAAACTTTGGGTAAGAAAGCAAATTGGAGCGCTTGCAACACCTGATATTATTCATTTTTCTCCTGGTCTTCCAAAAACAAGATCTGGAAAAATTATGAGAAGAATTTTAAGAAAAATTGCTGCTAATGAACACAATCAATTGGGTGACACATCTACTTTAGCTGATCCAAGCGTCGTTCAAAGCTTAGTTGATAATAGAAAAAATATTTAAATTTTAATTAATTCTTTAAATTCTTTTTCAATATTTTCCCATTTTAAGATCATAGAATTTAACACAATCTTTCTGTCTAAAGTTTTTAATTCTTCAGCCACTGGCGCCCACTTATATAAAGCTAGAGCGCTTTCATTGAATGGCCAAGATTTATAATATGTATTCCAATCAATCTTTTCTGATCTTTCTTTGAATTTTTTTCTTCCTTGTGAAATAATTTCTTCTGGCATTTCATTTTTTTTTTCTTTGGTCAAAATTTCATCATAAATTTCATTGGCTTTACTCATGTCCTTATAATTACAAAAAACATTCAAATACGATAGGCTATAAAAAGTAAGATCCTGAAGTGCTATAGAATAAACATTCCATTTGGCTTTGTTAATGGATGCTAAAAACACTTCATCATCAAAGTGTAATACCCACTTAGTTCCCATTCTTGTTTTTAAATAGTTGTATAAAGTTACCTGTGACACCCAGGCTGATTTTGTTTGAATAAACAGTGTAAGGTCTTCCATATTCTTAATTTTTTTCTTTGGAAGAACTGCTTTAAACAAAGCAAATAAATAGACTCTAAAATCTTCAAGTTTTATGTCTTTTATTTTAAGTTTATATTTGAGCAATTTTATCTACCTTCTGTATGCTTTGTATTACAAAAATGGCCCCAATTCGACCTATTTAAGGGCTTTCAATCTATCTCATTATGGTTATGGTTTCTCTCTTAACTATATAGGGAGAGTAAAAATGTCAAATAAAGCAAAACACTGGGAAAAAACTAGGGGGCTACTGTTCGTTACTTTAGCAATCTGGTTTGTATTCTCGATTGGCATCTTTTTTTTCGGAACTGAAATGGAAGCATCTAGCTTTAAACCTTTTGGTTATCCACTGTCATATTATATGACTTGTCAGGGTTCATTATTAGCGTTTGTAATTTTGAATTTCTGGTTTGCGGGTAGACAAGAAAAGATAGATGAAGAGTTTGGTTTCACTGAAAGAGAGGATAGCTAATGATAAAAGGTAAATTTATAGACAATCTACCAAAAGTTTATGGAATCTATACAGGTGGTTTTATAGGGTTCATAATATTGATGGCGATTGCTGAACAAATGGGAATGTCTGCAAAAGCAATAGGAATTTCTTTTGTTATATTCACCATTGCTATCTATGCGATAATCGGTTGGTTATCACGTACACTTCAGATGGACGCGTACTACGTAGCAGGCAGAGAAGTACCTACTGTATTTAACGGAATGGCTACTGCAGCAGACTGGATGTCTGGTGCATCATTCGTTGCGATGGCAGGTGGTATTTACTTTAAGGGCTATGGATATATGGCACTACTAGTTGGATGGACAGGTGGTTATATACTTGTATCTACTTTACTAGCACCTTACTTAAGAAAATTTGGCTGTTACACAGTTCCAGATTTTGTTGGTACACGATATGGTGGTAATGCAGCAAGACTTTCTGCAGTACTAGTATTAACAGTAGCTTCATTCACATATGTGACTGCACAAATCAATGCAACAGGAACTATTGCTTCAGTAGCATTAGATATTCCTTTTGAAATTGCTGTGTACGTCGGATTAGCAAGTATATTGATGTGTTCAATGCTTGGTGGAATGAGAGCGGTTACATGGACGCAAGTTGCGCAATATATAGTTTTAATTATTGCTTACTTACTTCCTGTATTCTGGATCAGTAGTAAAATGGGTGCTGGATTCTTTCCACATTTAATGTTGGGAGATGAGGTAGCTAGAATTGCTGAACTAGAAGGTCAGTTTGGGTTTGTGAAAAACTCAGCTGCAGACTTAGCTACAGTACCAAAAGGTTTAGCTGGAATAACTAAAGCACACTCATCGGTTAACGGAACAAACTGGGGATTCATTTCTCTAGCAATTTGTATGATGGCAGGAACAGCTTCTTTGCCTCACGTTATGATGAGATACTTTACTACTCCAAGTGTAAAATCAGCTAGAAGATCTGTAGCATGGTCGCTACTTTTCATCTTCATTTTATACTCAACTGCGCCGATGTTAGCTACATTATCAAAACTATCACTGATTGATCCTACACTTTCAACAGGGATTATTGGTAAATCAATAGCTGAGGTTCAAGCGATAGATTGGTACCAAAACTGGAACCAAGCTAACCTGATGTTTGTCAGCGACTTTAACGGAAATGGAACTCTTGAATTAAATGAGTTTTTCATGGGTGGTAAAGCTGTTGTATTAGCTACTCCAGAAATTGCTGGATTACCTTATGTAATCTCAGGTCTAGTTGCTGCTGGAGGTATGGCTGCTGCCATGTCTACTGCTGATGGTTTGATCTTAGCAATCGCAAATGCTTTGTCTCATGACTTGTACTACAAGATCATTGATCCAAAAGCAGAAGCTGCGAAAAGATTAATTGTTGCAAGGGTATTACTTGTAATCATTGGTTTTGCTGGAGCAACTATTGCCGCAATGGGTATCCAAGGTATCTTAGGTTCAGTAATCTGGGCTTTTGACTTTGCGATGTCAGGTTTGTTCTTCCCACTTGTACTAGGTGTATGGTGGAAAAGAGCGAATGGTCCTGGTGCTGTTGCAGGAATGCTTCTAGGATTAGCAGCTGGTACTTGGTATCTAGTTTGGGTACGTACTGGTGGAGCTGGATTCTGGGGTATTACTCAACTTACATTCGGTATCTTTGGATCGTTGGTTAGTTTAGTTTCTATGGTAGTTGTTAGTTTACTAACAAAAGCACCAGACAAAGCTACTCAAGATATGATTGACGAGCTTCGTATTCCAAGTGGTAAAACAATTCTTGGAAAACAACACTAATTAAATTTATTACTAAGGGGCAATTTATTTTGCCCCTTAGTAAAGTTTTAAACAAAATTCCTTTTTATATTTATGCCAGAGATTCATCCTTTTATTCTTATAATTGATTATATTTTGGGAGTTGTCATGTGGACTTTGATTGGAAGAGTTGCGATGAATATCTTTCAAAGAGAAAACTCAGAATTTTTTTTTATGAAGGCTTTTGTAAAGTTAACAAATCCACTAATTCGTTTATTTAAACCTATTACTCCTTCATTTATTATAGATCCTCTTGTTCCACTTTATGTGGCCTGGTTCTTTTATATGATTAGATTTTACCTTATGCCCTATCTGATGGGATATTCTGTCATGGGAATGTTATCTTTTCCTTTAGAAAGTGAAATTGCTACAGAAATTTATCGTATTTTTGGCAAATAATTAATTCAAATTAAAAATAAAATTGATACTACTAATATTAGTACTCAATGAAAAAAATAAAAATATCACCTTCAATTTTATCTGCTGATTTTAGTCAGTTAGGAAATGAAATAAAAAGACTTGAAGAAGGTGGTGCAGATATGATCCATGTGGATGTAATGGATGGTCATTTTGTTCCAAATTTGACAATGGGACCTCCAATTATTAAAGCTTTAAGACAATACACAAAGCTACCATTTGACGTTCATTTAATGATTTCTCCTGTGCATAAATATATTAAAGATTATGCTGATGCGGGAGCAGATATAATCACCATACATCCAGAGGCTACTGAAGATTTAAAAAGTTCAATAAAACATATAAAGAGTTTAAATAAAAAAGTAGGTGTTTCTCTAAACCCAGAAACTAAAATTAATTTAATAACTGACTTATTAAATGAGATCGATTTAGTTCTAATTATGAGTGTAAATCCAGGGTTTGGAGGGCAAAAGTTTATGCCAGAAGTTCTAGAAAAAATAAAAGAATTGAAAAAGATAAGAGATCAAAAGAATCTAGATTTTGATATCGAGATTGATGGTGGGATCAATTTTGATAATAATAAACTAGCAATAGAAGCCGGTGCAAACATTTTAGTATCTGGAACAACTATATTTAAAAATAATAATGGAGATATAAAAAAAAATATAGACCTTTTAAAATCAAGTTAGAATAATGATTTTAAATAACTCACTTAAGCTTATCAAAAAAAAAATTCGTCATTTTTATTTAAATTCTAATCTCTATAATAAAAAAATTACACCCTCCTCTATTGGATTAATGGAATATCAACCAGGTCCTAGCTTGCTAGATGGTCTTATAAAATATGACAAAAAAAAAATTAATATAGAAAATTATTCATTAAATAAAATTTGGGATAATCCACATTTAAAAGAAAAAGACCAACAGAATTTAAACAGTTTTTTTTGGTTATTTAGCTTGGATCTTAGATCTTCAAAAAAAGATACCCAAAATGTCCTTTATCAATGGATTAATACAAATGACAGATACAACTCTAAAAATTGGAAAATTGATATAATTGGAAAAAGAATAATAGCTTGGATTTCAAATTCTAGGCTTACCTATGAAGATGGAAGTATTGAATATAAGAAAAAATTTAATAACGCTATAAAGAAGCAGATCAATCACCTTATTAATGAGATTGAAACCTATGAATTAATCAATGATAAGATTATAGGATGTTCAGCTATCATTTTAACTGGCCTATCCTACCCTCAAAATAATAACTATTTAAATACTGGGTTAAGTTTACTAAAAAAATTAGTAAAATATTCATTGGATAATGATGGCTTTCCAAAATCAAGAAATATTAGGCAGTTAAATCTTTATTTAAAATATTTTATATTAATTAGAGAGTGGTTCAAAGAATCTCAAAATGAAATACCTGATTTTATAAATGAAAATATATATTATTCAGGTCGGGCTTACGCTTTTATTTGGCAAAACAATAAAGTTGATTTTCTCTTTAATGGCAATCATAAAACAAATAATCATAATTTTGACCTTTATTTAAAAAGACTTGGCTATAACTTTAAAAACCAAAATAATGAATTGGGTGGCTATGTAATCCTTAATAGTAAAAAAAATTCTCTAATAATGGATGTTGGATCAAGCCCAAATACAAAACTATCTTCAAATTATCAAGCTGGAGCTTTATCTTTTGAGATCGTATCAAATGGTAAAAAATTAATTAGTAATTGTGGTTATTTTCAAAAAGTTGATCATCAACTAAATGAAATATCTAAATCAAGCGCAGTTCATAGCACACTAATTGTAAATGACAGATCCTCTTGTAATTTTAACAAAGTAAGAGGTAAAAAATCTAAAATTAATCAAGGATTAAAAATATTAAAAAAAAAAATAGTGTTTGAAAAAAATTATTGGAAAGTTAATGCTTCTCATGATGGTTATTTAAAACTACATGGTATTGTTCATGATCGAGAAATAGAATTCTACCCAGAACAATTAAAATTTATTGGACACGACAAAATTATTTCTAATAAGGGTATTAAGAATTTAAAATTTGAAATTAGATTTCACTTAGAACCAAACGTTAAAATAATGAAAACAAAAGATGAAAAGTCAATATTTATAGATCTTGATGGAGAGGGCTGGAAGTTTAGCTCAGACAACTCAATAATGAATATTGATAAAGGGTTATATTTTGGTGAAAAAAATTATTTCACAGATAATCAAAATATATTTATTTCAGGAATGACTAATGAGGAAAATCAAACTATAAGATGGGAAATCACAAAATTATAATGAAAAAAATAAAAAAAGCTCTTATTTCAATATCTGATAAAAAAAATTTAGGCAGCCTTTTAAAAGTTTTAGCTAAATACAGAATTGAGTTAATTAGCTCTGGAGGCACTTATAAAGAAATAAAGAAGCTTAAATTTAAATGCCAAGAAGTTTCTGAGTATACCGGTTCACCAGAAATTCTTGGTGGAAGAGTTAAAACACTACATCCAAAAATTCATGCCGGTATATTAAGTAAAAGGAACGACAAATCTCACACTAAGGAACTAAAAGCTAATCAATATGATGAAATTGACCTTGTTATTGTTAACTTTTATCCTTTTGAAAAAACTTTAGAGCAAACAACCAATCATTCAAAAATAATAGAGAATATTGATGTTGGAGGTCCCACTATGGTTAGGGCAGCAGCAAAAAACTATAACGACGTTACGGTTATTACATCTTCAAATCAATATGAGGCTCTAATTAATGAATTAGAAAATAATAAAGGATCAACATCTATTGAGTTTAGAGAAGAGATGTCTTTAGAGGCCTTCTCTGAAACGGCTTATTATGATGCTGTAATTTCTAACTATTTTAATAAAATCAAAAAAAACAATTTCCCCAAAAAAAAAATTATTTATGGAAATTTAATTGAAAAATTAAGATATGGAGAAAACCCACATCAAGAAGCTGCAATTTATTCTAAAACTCAAAATCTTAATATTAAACAAATTCATGGTAAGCAGTTAAGCTATAATAATTATAATGATATTTTTTCTGCATTAACAATATCAAAGTCTTTACCTAAAAACTCTGGAACAGTTATAGTAAAACACGCCAATCCTTGTGGTGTTTCGATCAATAAAGATAGTTTAAAAAGTTATAAATTAGCTCTTGCTTCTGATCCAGTTAGTGCTTTTGGTGGAATAGTTTCATGTAATTTCAAAATAAATAAAACTCTAGCATTAGAGCTTAATAAAATTTTCTTAGAGGTTGTCATTGCCAATGGTTTTGAAACTGATGCTTTAAAAATATTGAAAAAGAAAAAAAATATAAGAATTATTGATGCATCAGAATTTACGATGAAAGATTTAATTAAATTTGGCTCTGTGAATGAATCTATTTTAACACAATCTGAAGATTTAAAAGTATTTAAACTTAAAGATTTTAAAATCGTTTCAAAACAAAAACCAAATAAATCCCAATTGAAAAATTTAATTTTTGCATTTAATGTTTGTAGATACGTAAAATCGAATGCAATAGTGCTTGCCAGTCAAGAAGCAACCGTTGGTATTGGTTCTGGGCAACCCAGTAGACTCGATAGCTGTCAAATTGCTATAGATAAAATGAATAAATTTCAAAACTTAAAAGAAGATGTTGTGGCAGCCTCTGATGCATTTTTTCCATTTGTAGATGGTATTGAAAAATTAGTACAATCAGGAGTTTCAGCTGTAATACAGCCTTCTGGATCAATTAGAGATAAAGAGATAATAAAATTTGCAAACCAAACTGGTACAATTTTAGTTTTTTCTAAAACAAGACATTTTAGACATTAAAAATTTGATCAATTTTAGCTGCTAAAATAAAATCATTTTCTGACAGTCCTTCAATAGCGTGAGTAGTAATTATAATTTTAGCATATCCCCAACCAAATGAGATATCTGGATGATGATTTTCATTTTCCGATATTTCACCAACTTTATTTATAAAATTTTGACTATTAATAAAATTCTTAAAAATAAAATTTTTCTCTAAAAAATATATTTCTTTTGCATTTTTTTTAACACCCCAACCATCAACTTTTTTTTGATATTTGTGAATTTCACTGATATCGAAAGGTAAAATTCCACCCTCACATGGTACACATTTTTTATTAAGTAGTTCGCTCATTGATTAGTATGTTTTAAAATTTTGGAGCGGGTCAAGGGAATCGAACCCTCTACCTAATCGTTGGCAACGATTCGCTCTACCAATGAGCTAGACCCGCTTATAAAAGACAATATAAATAGATGGTTTTTTAAGTTCAATCAATAATAAAGTTTTTGATTAGTATATAGATCTTCAAAAATTTGCTAAAAGAAAGAATGAAAAAACAAGATTTACCAAAAACTATACCTGTCTTTCCATTAAGTAACTTTATTATATTTCCATATACAACAGTCCCATTAAATATATTTGAACCAAGATATATTGAAATGATTAATGATAGTATGAAAACAAACAAGATGATTGGTTTGATTCAACCAAAAAATAGTGATGATAGTTCTATCTCTGGGCTTCATAAGATTGGCTGTTTAGGTAAAATAACTAATTTTAAAGATACGTCAGATGGTAGATATATGATTGATCTAAATGGAATAACGCGGTTTGAAATAACTAAAGAAATTAAAAGTACAAAACCTTACCGTATTTGTGAAACCAATTATGATAATTTTGAACTTGACTTAACTCCTGAAAAAAAGAAATTAAAATTTTCCGATCTTGAATCCATCTTTAAAGATTTAAAATTATTATTTGAAAAAAAAGGATATATCATAAATTGGAAATCTTTAGAAAAACAAGATTTGAACGAAACAATAAATGCCCTAGCAATGGCTTCTCCTTTTTCGCTAGAAGAGAAACAAATTTTATTAGAAAGTAAAAATTTAAAAGCACGAAAAGATAAAATTTCAGAAATATTAAGCACTTATAGTTTTGATGATTTTCATAATACAACTATTCAGTAAGCTTACAAATTTATCCCTGTGTCAGCTAGTTTAATAAAATAATTGTTTAGATTCTTATTTTTTCCAATACTTTTGAGAATTTTACTAAAGCTTTTATTTTGAACTTTTTTATCTAAGTTAAAGAACTCATAAATCATATCTATGGCTTTAGAAAAAACAAAATTTTTATCTTTCGTTTTTTTTTCAAACTCGTCTAATATCAGTGAATCTAATTGCATACCCAATTCAATTTTGTCTTCAATAATTTTAGTTAGAATTTTAAGATCCCGTATTGTCATGTTAAATCCTTGTCCTGCTAATGGGTGCACTCTGTGAAGCATATCTCCAAAAGCTAAAATATTTTTATGATGATAGTTTCTTAAATTTGAAGAACTCAGTTCAAAACTATTTAATTTATCAATTTTATTAATTTTATATTTAGGGTTATTTTTATTAATTAAATCTATTACATCGCTGTTATCAAATTTTTGATTCTTAATATCTATTGAGTATACTACAGATGTTTCAATGTTTGAGATTGGTAAAAATGCAATTGGACCTTGCTTTGTAAAAATTTGAGTTGCTGTATTATTCTCTATTTTTTTATGTTTTAAAATGGTGGTATAAGCAAGATTATGATAATTTTTAATAATTTTTTTTGTGAAATATTTTTTTGCTAAAAAATTATTTGCATCACAATTAATTATTAAATCATATTCTTTTTTATTTAAAAACTCTTCATTAATATCTTTTTTTAATATTATTTTTTTAAAAAACTTACTTTTAATAAGGTTACTTTTTAATGACTTTAAAAGTTCATCATTTTTTATCATATAAAATAGATCATTTTTATCATTCTCAAATTTTAATAAATTTTCTGTATCAATTTTATCTGTATAAATTTCTATTTTATTTATTTTCCAATAATTAGTTTTGGAAATTTGAAAAATTTTTTCTTTAAAAAATTGAAAATTACTTTTGGATATTCCTATTGTTCTATTGGAAGAAAAATTATCATTTCCAATTTTGTGATAATAATGAACATTTATTTTTTTATTTATAAGGCTTTTAGCTAAAGATAGAGCAGTTAGACCTTCACCAATAATACAAACTTTCATAATAATTTTAATTTTAACAATAAAAATTAGATGATACAAAGTGATTAATTAGACTCATTTATTTATGGAATTTAAAAAATTAGCCAACAATACAATTAATTTTGGCATAAATAGAATTATCGAAGCTGCTGGTATTGCTCTTGTTGTAATTGGCCTTCTTTTACTCGTTTCTCTTGCAACCTTTTCTCCTGACGATCCTAATTTTATTTTTCCAGATAATACTGAGATTAAAAACTTACTTGGTTTTAACGGTAGTTACACAGCTGATCTTTTTTTTCAAACTTTTGGGCTAATTGCTTTATTAATTCCATTTACACTTATATTTTCTGGCATAAATATAGTTCTAAATAAAAAAATTTTTTTAATATTTGAAAGTATTTTTTATTCTGTTCTTTATTCTTTTTTTGGCTCTCTATTTTTTTCCTTTTTTTACCCTGCTGCTTTCAATCTTTATATTAATGGAAATGGTGGTTTTATTGGAAAATATTTAGAAACAACTTTTTTAACTTCTTTAATTAGTGTTAATTCTCAAATTTCTTATTACTTGTTAATTTTAATTATTTTAATTTTATTTTTAATTAGTATCCATTTTAAAATTAGTTCTTTTTATAAAATGATAAAAAAACTTTTTAGGTTAATCTTTGTAAGAAAAGAAAAGAGCTACACTAATGAAAATGAGATAATTAGTGAGTTTATACCGCAAGAAGAAATTACAAATTTAATTCAAGAAGATTTGCCCTTTATAAAAAGTGAAAATAAATCTCTTAGCAAAAAAATTCGCTTCCAACTACCTACAATTGATTTGCTTAAAATCCCCACACACAAAGATAGAGAAAAATTAAAAGATGAAGATTATATTGATAGTGAATTTTTAGAAAAAATCTTATTAGATTTTGGAGTTAGTGGAGATATTAAGAAAGTTAGTCATGGCCCCGTGGTAACACTAAATGAATTTGAGCCAGCAGCTGGTGTTAAAGTATCAAAAATTATTAATCTCTCAGATGATATTGCTCGAAACACTAGCTCTGAATCTGCTAGAATCGCTACTATACCAGGACGTAGCACTATTGGTATAGAACTTCCAAATTCTAGTCGTGAGAATGTTTATTTAAGTGAAATACTCTCTAACTCTGATTTTAATAAAAAAGATATCAGATTACCGATTGCGTTAGGTAAGAATATTTCTGGTATTCCTGTTGTTGGAGATTTAGCTTCTATGCCTCACTTATTAATTGCTGGAACTACTGGATCGGGTAAATCTGTTTGCATAAATACTATTATCTTATCCCTACTTTATAGACACACGCCAGACAAATGTAAGTTCATACTAATTGATCCAAAAATGCTTGAACTATCAACCTATGAAGGCATACCTCACTTATTGTGTCCTGTGATCACTGAGGCAAAAAAAGCTGCCTCTGTCTTAGGTTGGGTTGTTAAAGAGATGGAAAATAGATACCGACTTATGACTAAAGAAGGGGTGCGTAATATTGATGGCTATAATGCTAAGCACACTTTGGCTATGCCCTATATTGTTGTTGTGGTAGATGAAATGTCTGACCTAATGCTTGTTGCTGGAAAAGAGATAGAAAATTATATTCAGAAATTATCACAAATGGCAAGAGCTGCTGGAATTCATATTATAATGGCCACACAAAGACCAAGTGTTGATGTTATTACAGGAACCATTAAAGCAAATTTTCCAACAAGAATATCTTTTCAAGTAACCTCAAAAATTGATAGTAGAACAATTTTAGGTGAACAAGGTGCGGAACAACTACTTGGTAAAGGAGATATGCTTTATATGTCTTCTGCAAATAAGATTGTTAGAATTCATGCTCCATTTGTATCAGAAAGTGAGATTGAAAAAGTTAACAATTATTTAAGAAGTCAAGCAGAGCCAAATTATATAAATGAAATCTTAAATTTTGTAGATGAAAAAGAATTGAGTGGAGAAGCATCTAGCTCAGGTGATAAAGATGAATTGTACCAAGCGGCACTTGATATTATTAGATCAGAGGGCAAGGCATCTACTTCGTTTTTACAAAGAAAATTACAAATAGGGTATAATAGAGCTGCAAGAATTATTGACATGATGGAAGCTGACGGAGTTGTGAGTAAAGCTAATCATGTTGGTAAAAGAGATGTTCTTTAATGCATAGAATAATAATTATTTTATTGTTTTTCAGTTTTTACCTTCCAGCCAACTCATTGCCAAAAGATAAGATAATTTCTCAAATGAAAATTACAAATAATTTAAGTTTCAATTTTTTACAAACAATTAATGATAAAAGTGAAGATGGAAAATGTATCATTGAATATTCTAAAAAAATCTTTTGTGAATATAGCAATCCTAGTAAAAAAAAATTAGTATCTAATGGAAAATCTTTAGTTATCAAAACCAGTAACAAAGGAAGTTATTATCGTTATCCACTTAACAGAACTCCTTTAGAATTTTTACTAGATAAAGAATATCTAATTTCTAAAATAGAGGAGCTGGAGCCAAGAGATATAGAGAACAAATACTTAAATTTTAAAATTTTTGAGAATAATACTGAAATTAATATTTTTTTTGATAAGAAAGATTTAAATTTAATTGGATGGCAAACTGAAGATATTTATCAAAATTTATCAATAACGTTTATTTCTTCTGTTAAAAAAAACCAAGAGATAGATAGTAAGATTTTTAAATTACCTGAAAATAATTGATCATCTGATTAAGGTTTCAGACTTAAAATTTTTCATACCTCTAGCCAAATAATTTTTTAAAGCATTTTTATGATCTAGGGAACAAGTGTGAACCCAAACTCTTTCACATCCCATATTAAATGAACTCTTAATTGCTTCACTTAATAAATATCCTCCTAATTTTTTTCCATAATATTCTTCCAAAATTCCAAAATAAGCAATTTCAGCTTCTTTGCTTTGTTTGTTAAATAACAGTTCAAAATAACCAGCTATTTCACTTTTATCTTTAAGAATGTATGTAAATAGCTGATCATTAGAAATATAATCTGTCCAATTTAAATCTGTCCAAATAAGTCTATCAATCCATTGACAATTCTTACCAATAGTTTTGTAAAAAAATCTATTTAATTGAAAATCCTTTGGGTCAGCAAGCTCTACAGAGTAATTCTCTGCAGGCTTCTTAACTTCTTTTAATTCACCTAGAGATCTTATCTCTAAATAATTTCGATAAATTTTGTCTGTCACTCAACCATTTTTCCAATTTTTTCTCCTCCAAATAAATGGAAGTGTAAATGTGGAACCTCTTGACCTCCATCTTCACTCAAATTTGTTAAAGCTCTATAGCCTTTACCTGTATCTGTTGAGATACCTAACATTTTCGAAACTTCTGTAATAGCTTTGCTTAATGCGACTATCTCTTGGTCTGAGGCTCTATTGTTAAAATCATCTAAATCAATGTACTCACCTTTTGGAATAACTAATGCGTGTATTTTTTTTTGAGGATTAATATCATGAAAGGAAAGAATATGATCATTTTCAAATATTTTTTTACAAGAAATTTCTTTTCTCAAGATTTTTGCAAAAATATTATTTTTGTCGTAGCTCATTATCTATTTTTCTTTTCTTCAATACCTGATTGTTTTTTTCTGTCTTCCAACTCTTTTAGGACATCTTCAAACTTAATATCAGCTGCCTCAAGTGTAACTAATATATGATAAATTGTATCTGCTGCTTCATGAACTATATTAGATTTATCATTTAGGGCCCCTTTAAGTTCACTAAATTCTTCTTCCATTTTATCTATACATTTAGACAGACCACCTGATAATAATGATGAAGTATAAGATTTATCTTCGTCCTTATTTTTTCTGTCTCTAATTGTATTTACTAAATTTAATAGATTTTCTGACATGTCTAAATCCTAACGGGAATTCCTTTTGAATTCAAATATTGTTTGGCTTCATTAATTGAGTGTGTTCCGTAATGAAAAATTGAAGCTGCTAGTACAGCGCTAGCATTGCCAAGCCTTATACCATCAACTAGGTGATCCAAGTTACCTACTCCACCCGAAGCAATTATGGGTATGTTAACTATCGAAGATATTTTAAACATTAAGTCATTATCATAACCAATTTGAGTACCATCTCTATCCATAGAGGTAACTAGTAATTCTCCTGCTCCATTATCTTCCATTTTTTTCGCAAATTCTATTGCATCTATATTTGTGTTATTTCTCCCACCATGGGTAAAAACCTCCCATTTATTGCCATTTTTTTTAGCATCTATTGCAACAACAATACATTGTGATCCAAATTTTTTTGAACTTTTGATTATCATTTCAGGATTTTGAACTGCTGCAGTATTGATTGAAACTTTATCTGCTCCACAATTTAATAATTTATTAATATCTTCAACTCCCCTAACCCCACCACCAACCGTTAAGGGTACAAAACATTTTTTAGATGTTCTTTCAACCACATCATAAATTGTGTCTCTATTTTCATTGGAAGCAGTAATATCTAAAAAACAAATTTCATCAGCGCCACCATCACTGTAAATTTTTGCTTGCTCAACTGGATCGCCAGCATCTTTTAAATCTACAAAATTAATTCCCTTAACAACTCTGCCATTTTTAACATCAAGACATGGGATAATTCTATTTTTAAGCATCTAATTCTCTCACTAATTCGTCTAATTTAATATCACCATCATATATAGCTTTACCAACTATTATTCCTTCAATATTTTTTAAACCTTTTGCTTTTTTAATGTCATCAATTGAAGACACTCCTCCTGAAATAATTACTGGGCAATTAGATATATTTGCAACATTAGTTGTTTCTTCAAAATTAGGACTTTGTTTGGTGCCATCTCTATCTATGTCTGTATAGATTAATCTGCTAGCACCATAATCATTTACTTCTTTTAAAAAATCTAAAGTCAATTGATTAGAGTTTTCCTGCCATCCTGAAACAGACAAGTATCCATCTTTAGCATCTAGACCTAAGGCAATTTTATTTGGAAATTTTTGACAAGCTTCTTTTAAGAACTTCTTATCTTTTATAGCTGCACTTCCTAAAATAACTTTTTCAACTCCTATATCTGTATATTTTTGAATACTATCAATAGTTCTAATGCCTCCACCTACTTCAATTTTTAAATCAAATTTATGAATTATTTCTTTAATAATATCCAGGTTAACTGTCTCTCCTGTTAAAGCACCATCTAAATCAACAATGTGTAAATTTTTAAAGCCATGATCTTTGTATTTACCAGCTTGATCAACTGGTGATGTTTCATATTCAGTTTTATTATTAAAGTCCCCTTTAATTAATCTCACACATTTTTTGTCTTTAATATCTATAGCTGGAAATATTTTCATATTTATAAATTTAAAAAATTTTCTATAATCTTAAGTCCTATTTTATCACTCTTTTCAGGGTGAAATTGAGTTCCAAAAATATTTTCTTTTTCAACAGAACAGGCAATGTTTGATGAATAGTCTGTTGTTGCTGAAATTACACTTTTGTCATCTGGAATAAATTCATAGCTATGTACAAAATACATGTGTGATTTATTTTCTATATCCTTAAAAATTTTGCTTTCTTTAATAATACTAATTTCGTTCCAACCAATGTGCGGAAGTTTGAATTTATTATTTTGATTATTGATCTTTAAAACTTTTCCTGAAATCCAACCAAGTCCTTTTGTTTCAGTTTCTTCATAACCAAGATCTGCAAACATCTGTAAACCAACACAAATTCCTAGAAGAGGTTTTTTATTAGTTATTGCAAACTCATTGAGTGTCTCTACTAGACCATTTATGCTATTTAATGCATCAACGCAGCTCTTAAACGATCCCTGCCCCGGTAAAACTACTTTATCACTTGATTTAATCTTATTTAGATCCGAAGTTACTTCGATATTAACTTTGTCTTTAGCAACTTCTTTAAAAGAATTTATTACAGAGCTGATATTTCCTGAATTATAATCAACAATTGTGACATTCATTAAACTTATAATGAGCCTTTAGTTGATGGGATACTTTTTTTATTTCTAGGATCTATCTCTAAAGCTGTTCTTAATGACCTTGCTAAAGCCTTAAAACAAGACTCGATTATATGATGACTATTATCTCCATAAATATTTTCCATGTGCAGAGTTATTCCTGCTGATTGAGAAAATGCTTGAAACCATTCTTTAAAAAGTTCTGTGTCCATCTCTCCAAGTCTTTCTACTTTTAATTTAACTTTCCATATTAAATAAGGCCTATTTGAAACATCAATTGCAACTCTTGTTAATGTTTCGTCCATTGGAATCATTGCATGAGCATATCTTTTAATTCCTTTAAAATCTTTCAGTGCTTTTTTTAAAGCTTCACCTATAGCAATTCCAGTATCTTCTGTTGTGTGATGAAGGTCTATATGAGTATCACCTTTTGCTTTAACTTTTAAATCAATCAATGAATGCTTTGATAATTGTTCAAGCATGTGATCTAAAAAACCTATTCCAGTATCAATTTTATATTGACCTTTACCATCAATATTAACTTCAACACTGATGCTGGTTTCTTTTGTTTTTCTAGAGACTTTTCCTATTCTGCTCATAATATATAATATGTATATAGGGATTAATTGCCTATATCAATATTTGCAATCTACTACTTGAAGAATAAAAATTAATATCCATTTATAATCTATGACTACAATAGTACTTATTAGAAAAAACAATGAAGTGGTGGTTGCAGGTGATGGCCAGGTTAGTATGGGCAATACTGTTATAAAAAGCACTGCTGCAAAAGTTAGAAAAATTGAAAAAAGAAATGTAATAGCTGGGTTTGCTGGATCAACTGCAGATGCATTAACTTTATTTGAAAGACTAGAAGCAAAACTTGAAAAACATGCTGGTAACCTTCCAAGAGCAGCTGTCGAGTTAGCAAAAGATTGGCGAACTGACAAATATTTAAGAAGGCTAGAAGCTTTAATGGCTATTGGCGATAAAGAAAATAGCTTTATAATTTCAGGAACTGGTGATGTATTAGAGCCAGAGGGTGATGCCATAGGTATAGGATCAGGCGGAAATTATGCTTTGGCTGCTGCTAAAGTTTTATTGGATACAGATTTGAGTGCTGAAGAAGTTGCAAGAAAAGCAATTCAAGTTGCATCTGAAATTTGTGTATTTACTAATAATAATATTAAAATTGAAAAAATTTAATGAAAGATACAAACGTTACACCTTTTCCAAAAGAAAAAAATGAAAAGAGAGATAACTCTTTAGTTAGCTCTTTGTCTCCACGGGAAATAGTTTCCGAATTAGATAGATACGTTGTTGGACAAAATAAAGCTAAAAAAGCAGTCGCTATTGCTCTAAGAAATAGATGGAGAAGACAAGCTTTAAAAGGTGAAATGAAAGACGAAGTTTTACCTAAAAATATTTTAATGATTGGGCCAACTGGAGTTGGTAAAACAGAAATTTCTAGAAGACTATCTAAATTGGCTGAAGCTCCTTTTGTGAAGGTGGAGGCTACAAGATTTACTGAGGTTGGATATGTTGGAAGGGATGTTGAACAAATTATAAGAGATCTGCTTGAAATTGCAATTGCAATGGAGAAAGTAAAGAAAAGAAAAGAAGTTCATTCAAAGGCTCAAAAATTAGCAGAAGAAAAAGTTTTAGATGCTCTAGTTGGAAATAAAGCAAGCCTTGCTACTAGAGAAAGTTTTAGAAAAAGATTAAGAGATGGTGATTTAGATAATAATGAAATTGAAATAGCAGTAAATGATAGTAGCTCTCAAGCTGCGTTTGAAATTCCTGGAATGCCAGGAGCAAATATTGGAATGATAAATATTGGGGAGATGATTGGAAAATCTGTTGGGAATAAACAAAAAAAGAAGAAAATGACCGTTAAAGAGTCTCATGAAATTTTAATTAACGATGAAGCTGACAAGTTAATAGAGGAAGATAAAATTATAAAATCAGCAAAAGATTCAACAGAAAATAATGGAATAGTTTTTTTAGACGAGATAGATAAAATTTCAGGAAGGACAGACAGATCTGGTGGAGATGTTTCTAGAGAAGGTGTGCAAAGAGATCTACTTCCTCTAATTGAAGGAACAACAGTTAGTACAAAGTATGGTACAATTAAAACTGATCATATTTTATTTATTGCATCTGGAGCATTCCAGCTGGCCAAACCTTCGGACTTACTTCCAGAATTACAAGGTAGATTACCAATAAGAGTTGAGCTTGAAGCTTTAACTAGTGATGATTTTAAAAGAATTCTTAAAGAGCCAGACTATAGTTTAATTAAACAGTACGTTGCTCTTTTAAAAACAGAAAACGTTGAACTAGAATTTTCTGATGACGGTATTGATGCGATTGCAAATATGGCTTCAGAGGTTAACAATACTGTAGAAAATATTGGTGCTAGAAGATTACACACTATCATCGAAAGAATTTTAGATGATATTAGTTTTACAGCAACAGATAGAGCCGGTGAAAAAATTATAATAGATTCTGGATATGTAAAACAAAATCTAGATGAGCTTGTTAAGGATACAGATTTATCTAAATTTATTCTTTAAATTTATTCTTGTTTTTAAGATAGATATAAAAAGCTCCACTACCACCATCTTCAATCTTAGAGTCTGTAGTTTCAATAATAAGTTGTGTTAAACTTTTATTTTTTTCAATAAATTCTGGAACAGAATATTTTAGTATGCTCAAGTCCTTTGAAAGGTAAGGATTTTCAACATTTTTAGACCTTAATCCTTTGCCTGTAATCACAATTATTTTAGTAACACTTTCCTCAAAACACTTTTGAATAAATTGTTCTATAGCCTTATTTGCTTCTTCAATAGTGTAACCATGAAGATCTATTTTCTTTATCTTCTCATATCTTATATTTTTTTTATGAACGGTATCTTTATTAGGAATTTTCTCTTTATTATTTAAAAAGTTTTCCCAGTCCTGTTTGTCTTTATCTGGATTTTTTATATCTTTTTTTTTTACAGGATTTTTATTAAGATTTTTTTTTTTGTTATTTAGGAAATTTTCCCAATCTTCTTTATCTTTGTCTGTTATCTTCTTAATCAATTAGGTAATAGTATCAATTAATAGCCAGTTTGGATTTGATGATTTTATGTCTTTTGAGAAAACCCAAGTATCATAAACAGTTTTTATTTTCTCACTATCTCCTGACACAATCTTTTTATCTTTGTCTTTTATGCATGTAATAATTTCACTAACAAAATCCACTGTAACTTCTAAACTATCCTCAATTTTTTTATGAGTTTTAATTACAGCTGACTTAATCCCTATAAAAGTTATTTCAGCATAATGGCCTTTATTAGCTCTATCTTCAAGCGCCTCTTTAAACTGATCATAAATTTTTTTACCCAAAAGGGGTTTGCTTGCTATCAGCTTGTTATCACTATCACTAAAATCTGTAATAATTGTTTCATAAGCAATTTTTGCACCCTTTAAAAATTCTTTTTGTGACACTTCATCAAAATTTTCACTAATTGGTTTTGGGGCTATATTTATTTTTTGAAATTGCTTTTCAAATTTTGGTGAAATTTTTCCTTCAAAACCAGTTTTTTTACCAAGTATTCCTCTTAAACGAAGAAAGATGAAACCAGCAATCATTGCTAAAAGAATAATATCTATGTATTCAAAACTATAACTCATAATTTAATAATATTTACTATGTTGATTAATTACAACTAGCAATTTAGACTAAAGACAAATGAACACATTTTTATTATTACTAACTGGCATTCCTATTATCGAGATTTACTTGTTTATCAAGTTGGGTTCTCAAATTGGAGCCTTTAACACGATTTTACTCATCTTTATTACAGCTTTTTTTGGTATTATCTACGCCAGATATGAAGGTTTTAACACTCTAAAATCAGGAATGTCTCAAATGGTAAAAAATGAACTTCCAGTTTATGAAATTATTTCAGGTGCAGCTTTAGCATTTGCAGCATTACTTTTAATTTTACCTGGTTTTGCTACAGACTTTCTGGGTATATTAATAATATTTCCACCAACAAGAAAATTGATATTTAAAAAAGTATCAATTAAAAAAAAGCCTGTAAATAAAAAACAAGATTTTATTAATGGTGAATTTGAAGATATAGAGGATGAAAATGACAGAAAATTATAAAATTATTGGAAGCTTTATTAAAGATATGTCAAGTGAAACACCCGATACACCAACATACATATTCGTAAGAGATAAAATTTCTAAATATAAATTAAATATTGATATTAATTCAAAGGCAGTAAAAGATGGAATTATTGAAGTCAATACAATCATAAAATTTTCAGACCAACCTGAAATTTTAAAAAAAGCATATTTTGAAATAACTTACACATCTATAGTTAAAGTGGATGAAAAAGTTTCTGATAAAAAAGAAATGGAAAAAATTATTCTATGTGATGTGCCTAATAAAATTTACCCCGACCTAGAGAGAATATTTTTAAATTTATTAACTGACTCTGGGTATCCTGGAATAAAATTTGAAAAAAAAGTTGATTTTACTGAATTGTATAAACAAAGAGCTAATTAAAAAAATTTTTCTTTAAATTGTTTTTTAAATATTTCTTATGAAGCTTAAGTTCTGTCTCTGATGGTTTGACTATTTTTTTATAATACTGATTTGTATCATTTGAATTAATTATTATTTTTTCATTATCTTCATTTTTAAAATTTAAGGTTGGTTCTTTTTGATCAAGAAGATTAATATAAACTTTAGCTAAAAGATCACAGTCAATAAGAGCTGTATGTTGTGTTCTTTTTGAATAATCTACTCTGTATCTTTTACACAATGCATCAAGACTTATAGGGGAGCCTGGGAATTTATCCCTAGCTAAAGCAAGTGTGTCTATAACATTTTCGCTGTTTAGTTTTTTCTTGCCTAGTAATGCTAATTCGTTGTTTAAGTGAGATAAATCAAATTCAGCGTTGTGTATTACAAGTCTCTTATTTTGTATGAAGTCCAAAAATTCATCCACTATTTCTCCAAACTTCTTGTGAGTAGATAAAAATTCATCCGTATAACCATGAACTTCTAGGGCTTTTTCAGAAACTTTTCTTTCAGGATTAAGATAACAGTGAAATCTATTTTTTGTTGGTATCAAATTTTCCAATTCAATACATCCAATTTCTACAATTCTATGTCCATCTCTAACAGATAGTCCTGTTGTTTCAGTATCTAGTATTACTTCTTTCATTTTATATAATTCTCTTTAAAATTTTTTTTACACTTATCTTAACAAGTTTATTGGTAAAATTATTTTTAATAATATAGTTAGATTTTTTCTTTTTATAACTAAGTGGTAACTGTATTTTTTTAAATTGGTTATATAAGTTAAAATTAAAATTATCTCTTTTTTTTAGTCTTTTTATAATCTCTTTTTTTTTTGATTGAATAAAAACTATTATATCACTTTTCTGGTTTAGTTTATTTTCTAATAAAAGAGGGATGTCTAAAATTATGGCTTTTCTTTTTTTATTTTTTTTTAAAAAAGTAGATAATTTTTTTTTAACTTCTGGATGAATAATTTTAGTAATTTTTTTTAAATTTTTTTCACTATCCTCTATAGCTTTTATAATTTGTATTTTATTTATTGGAAATACTGAAAAATATTTAGGTAAATTTTTTTTTAATTTTTTAAAACAATTTTTGTTTTTTTTATATATGCTTGCCACCTCTTGATCGGCATTAAAAACTGGGTAACCAAAGAGTTTAGAGATATGACTTTTTCCAGAACCAATATCTCCTACCACTGCAATTTTAATCATATATTTAAAAGATTTATTGTTTCATTATCTACTTCTGGAACAACTTTATGCCAGATAAAAAAGGCTTTTTGAGCCTGATAAATAAACATCATTTTACCATTCTTTGTTATTCCACCATACTTTTTTGCATTTTTTAAAAAGTTTGTTTCTGGTGGATTATAAATTAGATCATAAAAAAATTTGTCTTTGCTAATTTGTTGATAATTAATATTAATTTCATCTTCCTCTTTTAATCCAATACTTGTTGCGTTTATGATTATATCAAAATCTAAAATTTCTCCCCATTTAATAATTTCAATTTCTGGAAAGTTTTTCTTTAGCTCAATTGCTTTTAATTCTGTTCGATTACTTAAATAAATTTTTTCGATTTGCATTTTCTTAAGCGCAATAATAATTGAAGGAACAACCCCACCCGCCCCAAGTATTAGAACTTTTTTATTTTTAGTTTCTGGCCCTGTTTCTTCTAAACCAAGTTTAAAACCCTCTATATCAGTATTATCACCTATAATTTTATTACCATTTTTATAAATTGTGTTTACTGATTGAGAAATTTCTGCTTCCTCACTTAACTCATCTAAAAAAGGTATAACCATCTTTTTAAATGGTACTGTTACATTTAACCCATGAATTTTTTCTTGCCTAATATTAAAAATTAAACTTTCTATCTCATTATAACTTAAAAGCTTTTTTTCATAAGCTGCATCAATTTTATATTTTTCTATCCAATAATTATGTAATTTTGGTGACAAGCTATGATCAATTGGATTTCCTATAACTAAAAATTTTTTTTTCATTTTATAATATTAAGATATTCTTTAATTTTTTTGACTGGAAGGCCCATGATCGTATCTTCATCCCCTTCTATTTTTGAAAATAAACTTCTTCCTTCTCCTTCAATTTGATAAACATTATAAGCATAGAGATCCTCATTAGAAATCTTTTCCAAGTAATTCTCTAGTTCCAAAAAAGTCATATTTTTCATGGTTAATGAGGCTTTATCTGTGTAATTCCATATCATTGATCCACCCCTTGAAATACAAACAGAACTTATCAGTTGATGAGTTTTTCCATTCATTTTTTTTAATATTTCTAGTGCCTTAGCTCTATCGTTTGGTTTTGATATTATTTCACCCTCTAAATCTATTACGCTATCTGCTCCAAGCACCATTTCCTCTGTAAACTTTTGGCTTATTTTGTTGGCCTTTAATTCTGCTAAATTTTTTGAAATAATTGTTGGAGTTGCCTTTTCTTTCAATAAACTTTCTTTAACACTATCCTCGTCCACGTTAGATGGCTCTATTTTACACTTAATATTATTTGCCTCTAAAATTTTTTTTCTCACACCACTTTTTGATGCAAGTATAATTTCTTTAACCATTATTTTTATTTATTTCATAAATCTTAATTATTGATGCTGCAGTTTCTTCTACTGATTTTCTGGTAACATCAATTGTTGGCCATTTATACTTGGTAAATGTTTTTTTGGCTTCGTTAATTTCTTTTTCTATTTTACTAATATTTGTATAGCTTGTATTTTCTTTTTCTTTAAGAGCACTCATCCTATTTTTTCTAATATCAACTAGTCGCTGAGGTTCTGTTGTTAAGCCAACTACACAAGAAAGTTTAGGATTCTTTTTTAAGTTTTCTGGTATTGATTGTTCGTTTACCAGAGGAATATTTAGGGTTTTATAACCTTTGTTGGCTAAATAAATTGATGTTGGTGTTTTACTTGTTCTGCTTACTCCTAACAATATCAAGTCTGCTTTATCTATATCTTCAACAAGGTTTCCGTCGTCGTGAGCCATGGTAAACTGGATAGCTTCGATTCTTTCATAATATTCTTTGTTCAAGGCATGTTGTCCGCTTGGAACGTGGGATGCCTTTTGATTTAATAGTTTAGAAAAATTCGTTATTAAATTTCCTAAAACGCTGAAGCATGGAATTTTTTTTTCATCTCCTTTGTTTGCTAAAAACTTTGCAAGAGAAGTGTCAACAATTGTATATAAAATTATTGCATTATCATTTTTTTTTGCTTCTTCCATTATTTTAGAAACTTGATTTTCTGTCCTTGTAAAAAAGTAAGATTTAACATCATATTTTATGTTTTTAAATTGAGCTTTAATTGCTAAAAACACTCTATCTAGAGTCTCTCCAGTGGAGTCAGAAATAAGGTATATTTGATATGTATTACTCATGTATTAAAAGTTGATATTTAAGTATTATTTTTATCATTTTTTAAAATAATGATGTTTTTTATTTTTCACTGTAAAAACTCGTTTTTATTAACATTAATAAACATGTGAACTATTAATATACATTTTATCTAATAAAATTAAATAAAGGCCTGATTTGTAAAATATAATTCCCTTCTATAAATTATTAATTGTTAATAAATCATGTATAAAATGTGTAAAACAATTAATTACCAATATTCACATACTATATAACTAATACTATAATTAAATATTTACTTATTATTATGACACCCATCCAAGAAACCATAATGAACAAAAAAACAACTAATTCTCCAATATGGTTAATGAGACAAGCAGGTAGGTATCTTCCAGAGTTTAGGGAAATTAGAAAATCAAATCCGGATTTTATCAATTTGTGTTTGAATGAAAATTTATCATCAGAGATTACTCTACAACCTTTAAAAAGATTTGAATTAGATGCAGCAATAATTTTTTCAGATATTTTAATGTTACCGTATGGGTTAAATCAAAAGGTAGAATTCAAAAAAGATTTTGGCCCACAATTAGGTTCTTTAAATTTAGATCAAATGTCTAAGGTTGATGAAATCGATTTTATAGAAAAATTATATCCGGTTTATAAATCAATTAAAAAAGTAAGCGAAAATAACTTAATTAAAAACAAAAACGTAATAGGCTTTGTCGGAGCACCATGGACATTGTTAGTTTATATGATTAATAAACATTCACCAAAAAAAGAATTAATAAAAGATTTTTTTAAAGATGAATTTCTAATAAATAGAATTTTAATAATCTTAGAAAAATTTTTAAAGCTGCATATCGACCAACAAATAAAAAATGGTGCAAGCGTGATTCAGATTTTTGATAGCTGGGCTGGTTTGTTAGGAGAAAAAGATTTACCAAACTATATTTATATTCCAACACTAAATTTAGTTGATTATGTAAAATCACTGAACGTACCAGTAATTTGTTTTCCAAGAGGAATAAAAAATTATAAAAATTATTGTGATATTGTTAAACCCGATGCTGTCAATATCGACTATGATGTAAACCCAATATCTATATGCAAAGAAATTAATATACCTGTCCAAGGAGGACTTGATCCAAAGATATTATTAACGGATAAAGAAAATTTAAAAAAAGAAACAAGAAGATATTTAGATATATTCAAAGATCACCCATATATTTTTAATTTAGGGCATGGCGTATTGCCTCAAACAGATCCTAATATGGTGGATTATTTGGTGAAGATGGTAAAAGATTATTAAATGAAAAAAGCAATTATTTTATTTAATCTTGGGGGCCCAGATAAATTAGAAAATGTTGAACCCTTTTTATTTAATTTATTTAATGACCCAGCGATTTTAAATTTACCAACCTTTTTAAGATACCCATTAGCAAAACTAATCTCTAATAGAAGAGCACCTGTTGCTAAGAAAATTTATGCAGAATTAGGTGGCTCATCACCCATATTAAAATTAACCAAAGAACAGTCTGATGCTCTAGAAATAAAACTAAATCAAACGCAAGAGGAAGACGAATACAAATGCTTCATCATAATGAGATGCTGGAATCCAAGAGCTAAAGATGTGATTAAAGATGTTCAATTATATGGCCCAGACGAAGTTGTTTTAATGCCCCTGTATCCCCAATACTCTGCTGCAACATCGGGGTCTTCAATTAAAGAATGGAAAGACGTTTGTAAAAAAAATAACTACCATGTAAAAACAAGCACAATATGCTGTTACCCAACAGACAAGAATTTTATTAACGCTCATACGAAAGAGATAATAAAAAAAATTAAAGATCTTAAAAACTTTAAATTAATATTTTCTGCGCACGGCCTACCAGAAAAAAATATTAAAAAAGGAGACCCCTATCAATGGCAAGTGGAACAATCGGTTAAAAAAATAGTTGAGAGTTTAAATGATGAGAACCTTGATTGGATATTAAGTTATCAAAGTCGAGTTGGTCCACTAAAATGGATAGGACCATCTACAGAAACTATAATTATTGAAAATTCCAAGATTGGTAAGCATATCGTTTTGGTCCCTATCGCGTTTGTTTCCGAACACTCAGAAACTCTCGTTGAGCTTGATATAGAATATAAAGAAATAGCAGATGCTAATGGATGTAAAAATTATACAAGAGTTCCAGCACTTGGAATTAATGAGGATTTTATTAAAGCAATGTCAGAATTAATAATTAAAAAAAATGAATATAAAATTAGTGAGGATCTTTATCCACCAAAGATACAATGTCCATCTAATTTTAAAAAATGCCCCTGTTTAAATTATGAATAGTTATTTATTATTTAAGAGCCTACATTTAATAGCAGTAATCTCATGGATGGCAGGACTTTTATATTTACCCAGAATTTTCGTATACCACGTAGAAAATTTAAAAGATAAAAACACTTCTTCAGTATTTAAAACAATGGAAAAAAAATTATATTTTTACATCATGACACCAGCAATGATTTTAACTTGGGTGTTTGGATTAATTTTAATTTCCTCTTTAGGCTTCGAAGTTTTTTCTGCAACTTGGATTAAACTAAAATTATCGTTAGTGATTTTATTAACCTTATATCATTTCTATTTATCCAAACTTTTTAGTGATTTTAATTTGGATCAAAATACTAAATCCTCTAAGTTTTTTAGAATAATCAATGAAGTACCAACAATATTGCTTATTTTAATAGTTTTTATTGTTGTTTTTAAGCCCATCTAAGCTTGTAATAGTTTAAAGAGTATATATATTTATCTCACTTACAAAAATTTTAACCCCCTCCCCCACTCATGAATATACAAGAACTTAAATTAAAATCATCTGAACAATTAATAGCACAAGCAGAAAAGCTAGGCATTGAAAATGCTAGCACACTTAGAAAACAAGAAATTTTATTTGCTATATTAAAAAAAGTTGCAGAAAAAGAGGAGATAACTGGAGCTGGAGTTTTACAATTATTACAAGATGGATTTGGTTTTTTAAGAGCAATGGAATCAAATTATTTAGCTGGACCAGATGATATCTATGTTAGCCCAAGTCAGATTAGAAAATTTGGTTTAAGAACAGGAGATACAGTCGAGGGTCCCGTTAGAGCACCCAAAGAAGGAGAAAGATATTTTGCATTATTACAAGTAGAAAAAATAAATTTTGAAGAACCAGAAAAAGCTCGCCACAAAATTGCGTTTGATAATTTAACTCCACTCTACCCAAATAAACAAATGGTGATGGAAGTTGAGACAACCAAGATTGAAAAAAAACCAGATTTAACTCCAAGATTAATTGATCTTGTAAGTCCAATTGGAAAAGGTCAAAGATCAATAATTATCTCACCCCCCAAAGCTGGTAAGACAATGATTTTACAAAGCATTGCAAATTCGATTGCTAAAAACTATCCAGAAAGTTACTTGATGGTTTTATTGATTGATGAAAGACCAGAAGAAGTAACCGATATGAAAAGAACAGTTAAGGGTGAGGTTATCAGCTCTACTTTTGATGAGCCTGCTTCAAGACACGTTGCTGTAGCTGAAATGGTAATTGAAAAAGCAAAAAGATTAACAGAGCATAAAAAAGATGTAGTAATTTTATTAGACTCGATCACAAGATTGGGTAGAGCTTATAATGCAGTGATCCCAAGTTCTGGAAAAGTTTTAACAGGTGGTGTTGACGCGAACGCACTTCAAAAACCAAAAAGATTTTTTGGTGCTGCTAGAAATATTGAAGAAGGTGGATCTTTAACAATCATCTCAACAGCTTTGATTGATACAGGATCAAGAATGGATGAAGTTATTTTTGAAGAATTTAAAGGAACCGGAAATAGTGAAACAGTTCTGGATAGAAAAATTGCTGAAAGAAGAATTTATCCAGCAATCGATATAACTAAATCTGGAACAAGAAGAGAAGAATTACTTTTTGATAAAGACGACCTTTCAAAGATGAACGTACTAAGAAGAATCATTAGTCCAATGGGAACAATGGATGCTATTGAATTTATTAATTCAAAACTTAAAGAAACAAAAAGTAATGCAGATTTCTTTAGCTCAATGAATAAACCAGCTTAGTACAAATCTCCTACCAATTAATTTAAAGTTTTACAGAACTACAAAATTGAAGCTATAATATTCGCATGACAATTTATGCTCTTTCCACTGGCCCAGGAATTTCTGGAATAGCTATTGTTAGGGTTTCGGGAGAAGATACTAAAAAAGTAATAAAATTATTAACCAATGCGGCGCTTCCAGAGCCAAGAGTTGCTACATTAAGAAAGATCAACAAAATCAACACTTCCGAGCTTATTGATGAGGGGATAATATTGTGGTTTCCTGGCCCTGAGAGCTACACAGGTGAAGATATGGCTGAATTCCACATACACGGAAGCAAAGCAGTAATTGATGCCCTTCACTCCTCTGTTTCAAAAATTGAAAATTGTCGTCTAGCCGAAGCAGGTGAATTTACAAAACTTGCATTCCAAAATGGAAAAATAAATTTGCTGAAAGCAGAAAGTATTGCTGATTTAATTTCGGCAGAAACTGAAATCCAAAGACAACAAGCAATAAAAATTATGAATGGAAAATCTGCAGATAAATTTAACAACATAAGAGAAAAACTTTTAAAAATTTTATCACACGTTGAAGCAAAAATAGATTTTCCAGACGAAGACCTGCCTGAAGATATTTTGAAAAATATTAAAAAAATTTCCAATGAAGTAATTTTAAATGTAAAAAAAATTTTAGATGACCAGAAAGTTGGTGAAAGAATTAGAGAAGGTTTTAAGATTGCAATCATAGGACCGACCAACGCTGGAAAATCTAGTTTACTAAATCACCTTTCAAATCGAGATGCAGCAATCGTTTCAGAAACAGCTGGAACAACAAGAGATGTAATCGAGACACATTTAAATATTGATGGTTATCCAGTTGTTGTTTCTGACACTGCAGGAATCAGAGATTCTAAAGATGAAATAGAAAAAAAAGGAATAAAATTAGCACTTGATAAGGCTGAAAATGCAGATCTAAAGTTGATCGTTATAGACGCTAAAAGCATTGATTTTAAAGGAATTCTTAAGGAATTGATGGATGAAAATGCAATACTTGTAGTTAATAAATCAGATCTTTTAAAAGAAGATTTAAGTCCTGAAATAAAAATTTTTGAACATATTTTAATTTCAGTAAAAAACAATCTCAACGTAGAAGATTTAATTTTAAAAATTAAAAATAAATTAAAAAATAAATTCATCACAAGTGAGGATATTTTAATTACTCGTGAAAGACATAGGCAACATCTTGAACAAAGCTTAAATTATTTGAAAAACTTTGAAGAAAAAAATGAAGCAGAAGATTTTGATAAAGCTGCAGAAGATCTTCGTTTAGCAACTCGGCATTTAGGAATGATAGTTGGAAAAGTAGATGTTGAAGAAATATTAGGCAGTATCTTCAATGATTTTTGTATTGGAAAATAAATAATACCAATATTAAAACTGTTTTTTTCTCAAATAAACTAATACTATCAACACATCTCATTTTTACTTAAAACTTGCTTTTTACCTGAGTTTTTGAATCATTTTGGTCACTTATTGTTGATAAACATAGCTTATTTAAGAAATTTATAGACCTTTTTAGTAATTTTTAAGATCGAAAACATATTTAAAATAATTTAATTAGTTTCGACTCTCATCTTGTAAAAAATTTGATCAGTTATAAATTTAAATTATGAAAAATGATCTGTCATTTGAAGTAGTTGTTATTGGAGGAGGACATGCTGGTTGTGAAGCTGCTGCAGCGTCTGCACGTCTTGGAGTTAACACTGCCCTATTCACTCACAAAATTGAAACAATAGGTGAGATGTCTTGTAACCCCGCAATAGGAGGTCTTGGTAAAGGTCACCTTGTTAGAGAGATAGATGCCTTAGACGGTGTGATGGGAGAGGTTGCAGATAAATCAGGTATACAATTTAGATTATTAAATAGAAGTAGAGGGCCTGCAGTTCAAGGACCCAGAACTCAATCAGACAGATCATTATATCGTAAATATATGCAAGAAAAATTACTAAACTACTGTAATTTAAACATTTTTTCTGATCCTGTAATAAGGTTTATTTTTAATAAAAACACTATAAGTGGCTTTGAAACAAAGTCAGGCAAAAAAATTTTATGTGGTAAGCTAATCTTAACAACAGGCACTTTTTTGAATGGTTTGATTCATATAGGTGACAAGAGAACACCAGCAGGAAGGTTTGATGAAAAGCCCTCAACAGGATTAAGTGAACAACTTGAAAAGTATGATTTTAAAATAGGAAGACTTAAGACAGGAACACCACCAAGACTCGATGCCCGAACAATTAAGTATGATGATTTAGAAGAACAGTTTGCAGACGACGATCCTTATTTTTTTTCTTTCTTAACTAAAAAAAATTTAAACAAACAAGTTTCATGTCGGATGACTTATACGAACGAAAAGGTTCATAAGATAATTCAAAAAAATCTAAAAAGAAGTGCCATGTACTCAGGAAGCATACAGGGGGTTGGCCCAAGATATTGTCCTTCAATAGAGGATAAAATAGTAAAGTTTGCAGATAAGGACCGTCACCAGATATATTTAGAGCCTGAAGGACTAAATGATCACACAATATACCCAAATGGAATATCTACCTCACTACCTGAGGATGTTCAACAAGAAATATGTAACAATATCAGTGGTTTGGAAAATGTTAAGATAATTAGACCAGGTTATGCCATAGAATATGACTATATTGACCCTAGAGAACTATTTTTAACTCTTGAGACTAAAAAAATTCAAAATTTATACCTTGCTGGGCAAATAAATGGAACAACAGGATATGAAGAAGCTGCAGCCCAAGGATTAATCGCTGGAATTAATGCTGCGTTATCTTTTAAGAAAGAAGAACCATTCATTTTGGATAGATCAGATGCATACATTGGAGTTATGATAGATGATTTGGTAACAAAGGGTGTTGCAGAGCCTTATAGAATGTTCACCTCAAGAGCAGAATATAGACTTAGTTTGAGAGCAGATAATGCCGACCAAAGGTTAACAAATAAAGGAATTGAAATTGGATTAATATTAAAAGAAAGAGAAGATATTTTTAGAGATAAAGAACATAAATTAGGAATAATATCTAAAATAATGTCTGAATCATCAATATCTCCAACAAAAATTAAAAACTTTGATATTAAAATTGCAAAAGACGGTATTATAAGGAAATCTAATGAAATATTAACCCAAAAAGGTGTTGATATGAAAAAAATAAGAGAAATTTGGCCTGAAATTCCATTTTTTGATAAAAAAATAGATGAGCAAATTGAAATAAATGCTCATTATAGAGGCTATCTTAAAAAACAAAAAGCAGATATATTAGCATTTAAAAGAGATGAAAATTTAGTCATACCTGAAAAAGTTAATTATGATGATCTTTCTGGGCTGTCAAATGAGGTAAAAGCCAAATTTAAACAAATAAAACCAAAAACTATGGGACAAGCACTGCGAATCGATGGAATTACTCCAGCTGCTGTATATATTTTGTTGTCACATGTAAAAAGAAAGTCTATTAAGCTTATAGCTTAATGGAAGAAATTTTTAAAAAATATCCACTACTAAAAAACCAAAATGTTCCACGTGAAACATTAATTGAGTTTGAGCTATTTATATCCATGCTACAGCAGAGGAATGATGAAATTAATATAATAAGTAAAGAAACAGCCAAAAATGAGGTTATTAGGGAACGTCATATAATTGATTCAGCACAAATTATTGAATTTGTTGATTTAAATAGTAGTATTATAACGGATATAGGTTCAGGTGGAGGTATGCCAGGCATAATTATATCAATTATGATTAAAAATCAGAAAAATTTGATCAAAGTTCACTTATATGAAAAAAGTCACCATAAAAGCTCTTTTTTAAGAAAAGTATCTAGAGATTTAAAATTAAATACCGAAGTCATGCAAGAAAATATTTTTGAGGCACAAAATTTAGACTCGGGTACAATAATGGCAAGAGCCTTTAAACCTTTACCAATAATTTTAGATTTAGTTTATAAAAATTTTAGCAGTTACAAAAATTTAATTGTCTTCATGGGAAAAAATGGAGAAAAAGTTTTAGAAGAAACTTTAATAAATTGGAATTTTGATTTTGAAAAGAAAAAAAGCATTACAAGTGAAGATTCATTTTTATTAAATATAAAAAATATTAAAAAAAAAAAATTAAAAAACTAAATGCAAATTATTTCTGTAATAAATCAAAAGGGTGGGGTCGGAAAAACAACAACAGTAATTAATCTTGCAGCAGGTTTAGCCCAACAAGAAAAAAAAGTTTTAGTTATTGATCTTGATCCACAAGGGAACGCTACTACAGGACTTGGTTTATCCAATTTAGAGAGTTCAACAGACACTATTTATGGAGTATTGAATGGTACAAAGGCCATTTCTGATGTGATTAGAAAAACTGTGTTCAAAAATTTAGATATTATCACTTCGAATGTAGATTTATCTGGGCTTGAGGTCGAGACAGCTGATGACAGCATGAGAGCCTTCATTTTAAAACGCGAATTAACCGCTTATTTAAATGATTCTAGAGCAACCTATGATTATGTACTTATAGACTGTCCACCATCACTAAGCTTGCTTACAGTCATGGCGCTAGTGTCTTCTCACTCACTATTAGTTCCACTGCAGACTGAATTTTTTGCTTTAGAGGGTTTAACCCAGCTAATGAAAACCATAGAACGAATAAAAGTTAATTTAAATCCTGAATTAAAAATTAGAGGCATACTTTTAACAATGTTTGATAAAAGAAATAAGCTATCCACACAAGTTGAAAAAGAAGCAAGGGACTATTTCAATGAAAAAGTTTATCTAACAGTGATCCCAAGAAACGTCAGGCTTTCAGAGGCCCCATCACACGGCATGCCAGTCTTAATGTATGATAAATCTTGTCCTGGTAGTAAATCATATTTTAATTTTACAGATGAATTTATTAATCAAGAACAAAAAATAGGGAGTGCTGCATAATGGATACAAACAAAATAAAAAAAGGTCTAGGTAGAGGTTTGTCATCTTTAATAGGTGAAACAAAAGTAGAAATAAATATTAATAAAGTTTCGATATCTGATCTTGTAAGCAATAAATTTCAACCAAGGAAAACATTTGATGAGGAAAGTTTACAAGATTTAACAAACTCAATAAAAGAAAGAGGTATCATTCAACCAATTATTGTTAGAAAGTCTAGTAACGATAGTTCAAAGTATGAGATAATTGCCGGAGAGAGAAGGTGGTTATCAGCACAAAAAGCAGGGCTACACGAAGTTCCAGTGGTTATTACAGATGTAGATGATTTAAAATCTTTAGAATTTGCAATTATTGAAAATGTTCAAAGAAATGACTTAAATGCAATCGAAGAAGCACGTGGCTATAAACGTCTTATTGAAGAGTTTTCGTATGATCAAGAAAAAGTAGCACAATTTATTGGAAAAAGTAGAAGCCATATTTCTAACTTTTTAAGGCTACTCAACCTTCCAGAAGCAGTTTTAAAGTTAATTGAAACTCAAAAATTATCAGCAGGACATGCAAAAATTTTGGTAGGTCTAGATAATGCAGAGTTTGCTGCAAATAAAATAATTGAAAAAAACCTTTCTGTTCGACAATCAGAAAATTTTGTTAAAATTTTTAAGACTAAAAAACACTCTCTTAAGTCTTTTAGAGATACAAATTTACAAGCTTTAGAGACTTCAATTAGAGAAAAAATTGGTCTTAATGTTCTGATTAAAAATAAAAAAAATAATTCAGGATCTTTATTATTAGAATATAAAAATCTAGATCAGTTAAATAAAATAATTGAGATTATTAAATCTAATTATTAGTTTTTTTTGAATTGTTAATTATAAAATCTGACAATATATTTTTAGCCATGGTAGAATTTTTTTTAATTAAAAGCTCAATTTCATTAGTTTTATAAATTAAATTTGTTAAAAGATTTTTATTCCAAGACCGTATTTGTTGATTAACAAGAGGCTTGTCCTTCCAAAAAATTGGTGGTTTACAAGCAGAAATTGCTTGTTCAATGTTTTTTTTTTCATCAACTAATTCTTGAATTTTAACTAGCCTTTTGAGCTTAGCTAATAATGTTCTAACAATTATAATATTATCTTCATCTGAATAATTGTTTTCATTCAAAATAGTGACTGTTTTCCTCATGTTTTTAGCAAGTGAGTGGTCCACTAGTTCCGAAGCACTATAGTTGTCAGCTAGGTTAGTTAACTTTATTATTTCGTTAAGATTTAAGCTTTTTTTATTCAATGAATAGGCCAAAATTTTTTTTAATTCATTATTTAAATTTTTTCTATCACCTCTACTTCGTTCTACCAAGATGTTTATTAATTGTTGAGAAATTGGT
Source organism: Candidatus Pelagibacter sp. uisw_138 (assembly GCF_059512485.2). Classification (NCBI taxonomy): domain Bacteria; kingdom Pseudomonadati; phylum Pseudomonadota; class Alphaproteobacteria; order Candidatus Pelagibacterales; family Candidatus Pelagibacteraceae; genus Candidatus Pelagibacter; species Candidatus Pelagibacter sp. uisw_138. The sequence continues at coordinate 1,363,872 of NZ_CM183453.2, forward strand.
ATTTTTTTATTTCTAAAAAAAAGACTAATTATTGAATTTAATGTTTGGTTATTATCTTCATAAAATGGAACACATATAATTGATTTTTCTTTTTCAAAAAATTTTCTTAAAGCAGATTTTTTTTCAAGATTTTTTGAATTTAAAATTATTTTTATATCTTCAGGATTTTTCTCTATTAATTCTTCTAAAATTTCTCTAATTTTGTCAGTAGCTCTATTAATGATTATGAGTTTTTCATTATCAAAAAAAGATTGCGTGAGAACGCTATCAAAAAAATTATTGGTATTATCCAGGACTTCTCTTTCTTCGTATCTATGAATTTTATTTAGATATTTTTTTTCAAATAAATTCTCTATAGTTTCTTCTTTTAAACCTTCATTGTTTCCATAAAAAAGAAAAAAATTATAATTATTTAACTTTAATTTTTTTAGTTCAAATGATTTTAGTATCATTGAATATTGGATAATTTAAAAACTAATTTTTCTGAAACAGTCTCAGCTAAATTATTTGTAATTTCTTTTTCATAGCCTTTTAATTCAAATTTATTATTATTATTTTTATAAGTAAAACTTTCAAGTATTTGTAGATTATTTTTTAATTGATTTTCTACAAAAACTTCAACATTAACTGTTATAGTTTTTTTAAAACTTGTAGAATTCCCTTTAATATCTTTCGCAAGTTCTGTTTTTTCAGTTTTAGTCAGTATCTTTAGGGTGAATTTTTTATTTCTTTTGGTTAAAGTATAATTGTTGAGTAATCTTTTTATTTTTAAATTAATATCTCTATCCCCAATAAAGCTTATTTTATCTATAGAGAAGTCATAAGTAGAAGAATTTTTTTTAGAATGTATAGCTTCATACCCACAAGAAGATACAAGTAAAAATAGAATTAAAATAAAAAAATTTTTTTTCATTCTTACAGTATAATATTTATAAGCCTATTTGACACAAAAATTGTTTTTAGTATTTTTTGATTTTGCAAAATTTTTTCTGTTTCAGTATTTGATTTAATTTTTTTCAAAATTTCAATTTCACCTAGATCTCTTTTAACCTTTAAAAGAGCCCTTTTTTTGCCATTTATTTGCACAACAAAATTAATTTCATCTTCCATAACTTCTTCTTTTGATACTATTGGCCATTTTAATTCTTTTCCATTAATACTGTTTAGGCACTCAGCACTAAAGTGAGGAATAAAAGGACTCATTAATATTAAAATTTTTTTATAGCTTTCAAGTAAAGTTTCTTTTTTTATAGGTTTTTCAATTTCTTTAATTAAAAAATTATACATCTCATAAAGGTTCGCAATTATGACGTTGTAGTGAAATTTTTCTAGGTTTTGAGTTACTTTATAAATTAGCTGATTGGTAAATTTAGTTAAATTTTCACTTTCATTTCCTTTACCATTGTTTTGAATCTTTTCTAAAATTTTAGAATTTAATATCCATAATTTTTGGATAAACTTGAATGAGGCCATCATACCCTGATCAGACCATTGAACATCTTTTTCTGGAGGGCTATCTGATAAAATGAATAATCTAACAGAATCTGCACCATAATTTTTGATTATATTTTCAGGGTCTATGGTATTTTTTTTTGATTTCGACATGGATTCTGTTGGTCCAACAATTACTTTTTCTGTAGGTTTATTTTTTTTAAAAAATTCTTTTCCATCTTTGGAAAAAACATCATCAGGGTTTAGCCAAATATTTTTTTGATCTTTATATGTTTCGTGACAGACCATTCCCTGTGTAAATAATCCATCGAATGGTTCTTTTAATTTAAAGTTAGCACTCTCAAATGAAAGAGCTTGCATAAAAAACCTTGAATATAATAAATGTAAAATGGCATGCTCAACTCCCCCAATGTATTGGTCAACGGGCATCCAGTAATCCACTTCTTCTTGTGTAAAACCATGGTTGACATTCTGAGGAGAACAAAAACGTAGAAAATACCACGAAGAATCTACAAATGTATCCAATGTATCAGTTTCTCTTCTATATTTTTTTTTATCTAAAACAAAGTATTTCCAGTCATCTTCAGAATCTAGAGGGTTACCTGTGTTACTTAATTTGTCAATCTTTGGAAGTTTAACAGGTAGCATATTCTTTGGGATTTTAATGGGTTGATCATTCTCATCATAAGCAATTGGGATGGGACAACCCCAATATCTCTGTCTTGATATACCCCAATCTTTTAATCGATAATTAGTTTTTTTCTTTCCTAAATTATTTTCTTCAAGAAATTTTATTGTTTTAATAATGGATTCGCCTGGAGCCTTTAAGCCATCAAGAAATTTTGAATTATAAAGATATCCTTCACCCGTATAAGCTTCAATATTTATTTTAAAGTCTTTATCCTTTTCAGGCTTAACAACGGGTGTAATTTGTAAATTATATTTTTTTGCAAATTCCAAATCTCTCTGGTCATGTGCTGGACAACCAAAAACTGCACCTAGGCCATAATCCATCAATACAAAGTTTGCAAAATAAACTGGAGCCTTAATATTTCTATCCAGTGGATTTATTGCAATCATATCAGTTTTGAAACCAAGTTTTTCTGCGGAAGCAATAGATTCTTCAGTAGTACCAGTTTTAGAACATTCTTCTCTAAATTTTTGAAACCCTTTGTCTTCCTCGTAATATTTAGCTAAAGGGTGGTCAATTGAAAGAGCTAAAAAAGAAAAACCAAATAAAGTGTCAGGCCTTGTTGTATAACACTTAATATTATCAACTGGTTTTTCACTTTCAATTTTAAATTCAACTTCGCAACCAAATGATTTACCTATCCAATTCTTTTGCATCAACTTTACTTTGTTGGGCCAATTTTCTAATGCATCTAGTCCTTGCAATAAATTCTCAGAAAATCTTGAGATATTAAAAAACCATTGATTTAACTTCTTTCTTTCAACTATAGCTCCTGACCTCCAACCTTTACCGTTTACTACTTGCTCATTAGCAAGAACAGTTTCGTCAACAGGATCCCAGTTAACATAATTTTCTTTTCTGTAAACTAGTCCCTTGTCATATAAATCTAAAAAAAATTCTTGTTGGTGCTTATAATAATCCTCAGAACAAGTTGAAATTTCTTTATCCCAGTCAATCGATAAACCAAGCTTTTTTAATTGAGATCTCATGGTCTTGATGTTTGACTCAGTCCAAGTTTTAGGATCTAGGTTATTTTGTCTTGCTGCATTCTCTGCTGGCATACCAAACGAGTCCCAGCCCATCGGATGAAGAACGTTGTATCCTTGTAAAGCTTTAAATCGAGCCAACACGTCACCGATTGTATAATTTCTTACATGACCCATATGAATTTTCCCAGATGGGTAGGGAAACATTTCTAAACAATAAAATTTTTTTTTTCTCTTATCTACCTTAGTAGAAAAACTTTTATTTTGGTCCCAAAGTTTTTGCCACTTCTCTTCTACAATTTTAAAATTATATCTGTCCATAAAAATTAAAGTTTACTGAATATTTTATTATTATCAAATTGCTTATGGAGCTTAAATTTTATTTTTTATTTTTAGCTTCTTCTTTATAAATTGCTGCCGTTCTTAAAATTTTTGTTTTTAATTCTGGAATTAAATTTCCTGCCGTTTCAGATATGGTACAGTTATTAAGAGCTAAGCATTTTCTATTAAAAACCTTAATATCTAAAGCATCCGATCTTATTTCGTTTGTTAAAAATCTAATCGAAATTTTAATACTTTCATTTGAGGTCTGATCAGTTGAATACCAGTCAGTAATAATTATTCCTCCACTATAATTAACAGAAGCCAATGGCATAAAATCAATTGTATCAAGAGACGCTCTCCATAGCTCATTAGAGCTAGCAAATTCGAATGTTCCACTTCCACCTTTAGTAATATCATTTAGTCGAAACCCTCTCCCTTCTTCGAGATTTTTTGCAACTCTTTTTTTAGGGTCAGGATCATATTTTCTTGCGTCTCCTCCTGGAAGTTTTCCACCAGAACACGAATTCAAAAGAATAATAGATAGTAATATAGTAAAAATTATTTTTATATTTTTAAGAAAATTCATAATAAAATTAGTCGTTAATTTAATAGCTTTATACAATATATATTAAAAAAATTGCAAAAGTATAAGAAAATAGCCATTTTAAAGTGATGTAAAAATACAACACTATTAATAATTTTTCTCAAAAAAGGCTTTTTTCATAAAAAATATTGTTCAAATTGATAAACATTCATTGTTTATTATTAATAATAAAAACAATAACAACAAATAAAGGAAAAATATGAATAACTTAAAAAAAATAGGTTTGACTGCTTTAGCAGCTTCACTTGTTTCTACATCAGTATTTGCTGGTGAATTAGCAGTGACTGGTTCAGCGTCAATGAAAGCAGCTCACGTAACAACTGCTACTGGTGCTAATACTGGTAAATCATTTACTATGGGAAATAATATCTACTTTAAAGGTAGTGGAGAATTAGACAACGGATTAAACGTTGCTGTTAATTTTGAACTTGATGATGGATCTAATGGTGCATCAGCTAGTACTTCAGTTTGGGATAACCATTCAGTAACTGTTTCTTCTGACGCTTTAGGATCATTTACTTTCCATGGTCATGGTGGAGCTTCTGCTCAAGGTGCAGTTTCTGATACTACTGGTCAAACTTGGGATTATCAAGGTACTAACCAAGGTAACATTGATTCTTCTCAAGGAAACAATATTATGGTTTACACTCTTCCATCTATGGTTGATGGTATTTCTGTGAAAGCTTCATACGTACCAAAAGGTACTTCAGCTGCACAATGGTCAAGCGCAACTGATTTTGCGATAGCTTACACTGGTGTTGAAGGTTTAACTGCTGGATATGCAATAGGTGAAAAAAATACAACAGAAGCTACAGTTGGTGATGTTGATACTTTTTATGCTAAATATGCATATGGTCCAGTTACAGTAGCATATACTGAAACTGAGTTTGCTTCAAAAGCAGATGCTTCTGATAGAGAGTTTACAGCATATTCTGTAGCTTACACTGTAAGTGACAATGTATCTGTACACTATGGTGTATCTGAGAATACTCAAAACTCAGTAGCTTCTAGCTCAACAAACAAACCTGAAGAAGTTACAGGTCTTGTTGCATCATACACTATGGGTGGAATGACTATTTCAGGTGCTATGATTGATATTAAAAACCAAGGCTTTGTTGAAAACACTAAAGAAGAAGCTTGGGAATTAGGTCTATCATTTGCATTCTAATTTAATTTAGAACACAAATTAATAAAGGGCCCCTTTTTAGGGGCCTTTTTTTTGTTCAAAAAAAGAAATACCGGCAAAACCATGGCAGCTTGTAAGAGCTAATTTTTTTAAATTGTTAACTGATATTCCACCAAGAGCTATGAAAGGCTTATTACTTAAAAGAGAAAGGGATTTAAATTTATTTATGCCTAAATAATTTTTATTTCTTTTAAATATGGAAGATAAAAATATAGCATTAACACTCTGTAATTCTTTGATCCTTATTTCATAAACATTATGAGCCGAACCCAATATAATAAATTTTTTTTTTACTGAATAAGCGAGGTGTTTTTTATCTTTATTAAATGAAGGAATATAAGCACCGTCTAAATTAAGTTTTATAGCCAATTTCATATTATTAGAAATTAAGAATTTATTCCCTCTTTTCTTACAATAATTTTTTATTGTTAAAATTAATTTTTCATTAATGACTTGATTATAATTTCTAAATATTATGATCGTTTTTTTGCTCTGTTTATCTATGTGACTTTGGTCAAATTTTTTTATAAAGTAATATCTGTTCAAAGTTTTATTATGCATAACACTGTTAAAAATTTAATTTATATAGAAGAGCTTATCAAATCAAAAGCAAATCATGATGAATTAACTAAAATTATAGCGGTATCAAAAACTTTTCCTATTGAAAACATTTTACCCCTAATAGAGCATGGTCACCTTCATTATGGAGAAAATAAGGTTCAGGAAGCCTTAGAAAAGTGGAGTGATATAAAAAATGAAAATCATAACATTCAACTTCATTTAATTGGCAGACTTCAGACTAATAAAGTTAAATTTGCTTTAAAAATATTTGATTATATTCATTCGTTAGATAGTGAAAAATTAGCTAATAAAATTTCTCACGAACAGGAAAAACACAAAAAAAAACCAAAAATTTTCATACAGGTAAATGTGGGAAATGAAGACCAGAAATCTGGAATAGATAAAAGAAATTTGAATGATTTTTATAAATTTTGTAAAAAATTGAATTTAGACATTATTGGAACAATGTGTATTCCTCCAAATGATGGTAATACAGAAAAATATTTTTCTGAGATGAATGACATAAATAAAGAATTAAATTTTAAAGAATTAAGTATGGGCATGTCCGGAGATTATCTAGAAGCAATTAGATATAATGCAACATATGTTAGAGTGGGGTCAAAAATATTTGGTATTAGAGCCTAACCAATTTTAATCTTAGTTTTTTTATCTATTAATTTTAATAATATTTCAAAATCTTTCTTTTTTAAAGCAACACATCCTGCGGTTGGTTTATAATTATCTGCTAAATGAATAAATACTGCACTCCCATTACCGGGTGTTTTTTTTTCATTGTGACTAATTGAAATTATATAATCATATTTATGATCTTTTCTGTGTAGATTTTCTTTAAGATTTTTATTGTTCGTTTTGATTTCTTCATTATATTTTTTATGTTTTGGGTCATCACACCAAGCCATGTCTCGTTCAATGATCTTTTTATTGATTTTGCATTTTGGAATACCAACACGATCTTTTCTAAAATACAATTTTCTTAAACTAAATAATCCTTTAGGGGTTGAACAATCACCCTCTTTTTTATTAGAATTTATGCCACTTTTTCCAACACAACATCTTAATTTAAAGTCGTCAATTATAAGAGTGTTTTTATTTGGTACATGAATTATCATAAGTAATATTAAATATAATTATGCAAAATGTTTTTATTATAAATTTTAATTTACTATATGAAATTTTAGATGAGATAAAAGAAAATTTATCTTTTAAAATTATAAAAATTGAGAATGAAGAAGATTTTGAAAAGAAATTTGATCTAGATAGATTAAATGATTTAGTAATTTCAAAAACTGATCATAAATTATTATTAAATAACAATATAACTGATAAAAATTTTTTAGACTTCAATAATTTGCCCTTATCATTCAATAAATTATTAGAGCTAATCAATATTAAATTAATCAAATTAAAATTTAACCAACAGTCTAAGATTACAATTAAGGGCTATGAATTAAATTTAAATTCTAAATTTTTTTCTAAAGGTAATTTAAAGTTAAAGTTAACAGAAAAAGAAATTGAAATTATTTTGTATTTAAATGATAAAAAAATTAAACACAATGTTGCAGATCTTCAAAAAAATATATGGGATTATTCAACAAACATGGAGACCCATACGGTAGAAACACATATTTATAGATTACGAAAAAAAATAAGTGATTTATTTAAAGATGAAGAATTTATATTGAGCCATAAAAATGGTTATTTTATTGACTAAAATAGCTTAATCTAGTCTAGCTCCGACTTTTTGGATTATCTTTGAAGACATTTCGGTTCCTTTTTCGAGACATTCTTTTGTTGAGCTATTATTAATTAACCCATGAAGAAAACCAGCTGCAAAGATATCTCCAGCACCTGTTAAGTCTACAATTTTTAAATTAGGTTTACTCTGACATTCTATAATTTCTTGATCTTTAATAGCAATGCTTCCTTTTTCACCACGTGTGACAATTAAAAGTTTTCCTAGTTGTCTGCCAAATTCAATAACATCTTCAAAGTTTTTAGCATCAATTAATGACTTAATTTCTTGTTCATTTGCAAAAGTTATATCAAGCTTATTTTTAACTAAATCTAAAAAATTATTTTTATGTCTTTCTACACAAAATTGATCTGATAGAGACATGGCTTTAGTATTGGATAGCGCCATTGCTTTATCAAAGGCAGACTTTGGCTCTCCTTCATCCCACAAATATCCCTCTAAAAATATCATTTCGCTTTTTTGTAGAGCTTTTTCATTAATATCATTTTGATTAATTTTTCCAGCAATTCCTAAAAATGTAACCATAGTTCTTTCTGCATCAGGTGTGATTAAGATTAAACAAGTTCCAGTTGGTAAGTTTTCTTTTTTTTTATTATAAAAATATTTAACTTTTTCTTTAATTAAGCCTTCTTCGTATTTTTGTCCCAAATCATCATCATTAACTTTACCTATAAATCCAACATCGTTTCCTAATTGAGATAGTCCAACAATAGAATTTGCAACAGATCCACCAGAGAGAGTTTCTTCAATTTTAAGAGTGGATAAAAGTTTTTTAAATTCGTTTTCATCAACTAGTTTCATTGTGCCTTTTGTTAATTGATTATCTATTAAGTATTGCTCATCAATTTTACATATAACATCAACAATTGCATTGCCAATTCCTAGTATTTTCATTTTAAGCTTTTTTTATTTTAACTGGATTTTTTTGATTAGGATAACAAGTCGTGCAAATTTTACAAGTCAAACCATAACATTCCCTTGCTTTACAAAATTCTCTTCCATAATAAATTATTTGTAAATGTAATTTGCTCCATGTTTTTTCTGGGAATATTCTTTTTAAATCTTTTTCAGTTTGAATAACATTTTTGCCATTCGTTAAGCCCCATCTTTGAGCTAATCTATGAATGTGGGTATCAACTGCAAAAGCCGCAACTCCAAAACCTTGAGACATAACCACACTTGCTGTTTTATGGCCTACACCAGGCAGTTTTTCGAGTGCTTCAAAGCTTTTAGGCACTTTGCCTTCATGTTTTTCTAGAAGTTGTTTAGACATTAAATAAATGCTTTTAGCCTTAACCCGGAAGAGACCAATACTTTTGATTAATTTTTCTATTCTTTTTTTGCCTAACTTTACAAAATGTTCAGGTCTATTATATTTTGGATATATATTTTTAGTTACATTATTAACATTTAGATCAGTACATTGTGCCGACAAAAGAACCGACATTAAGAGAGTAAAATTACTAGTATGATTTAGTGGAATGGGGGTTGTAGGATAAATCTTATTTAAAATCTTTAGTATCTTTTTAGCTTTTTCTTTTTCATCCATTATTTAAAGCTCAATAAATCTCTCATGGAGTAAAGCCCTGGTTTTTTATTAACCAACCATCTTGCAGCAATTAAAGCTCCATCTGAATAAAGTGCTCTATCAAAAGCTTCATGATTTAATTTTATTATCTCTTTTCCACTTGAGAATCTAACTTCATGTTCACCAATAATTTCACCTTTTCTAATTGAATTAAAATTAATTTTTTTTCCATAAGGAAAAGATTTTTTATTTAAAAATTTTTTACCCATTAAATTATAAAGGTTTTTATTTTTCCCGTCTGCAATTCCTTTTCCCAACATTAAAGCTGTTCCTGATGGGTAATCTTTTTTGTGTTTGTGATGAACTTCAAATACTTTGCTTAAATATTCATCATTTAGCGATTTTGAGGCAATTTCAGTTAAATACATTAACAAATTAACACCAAGGCTCATATTGCCAGCTTTTAAAATAGGTATGGTTTTTGAAAACTTTTTGATTAAAGCATCTTCTTTTTGATTAAAACCAGTTGTTCCAATTACTACTCTTTTTTTTAATTTTGAGGCAATTTTTAAAATATCTAAACTACAGTTTGGGACTGTAAAATCTATTATTACATCGGTCTTTTTAAAAGCTTCTTCAGTATTTATACTAAGCTTGATACCAGAAATTCTTTTGTTGATAGCTTTATTTTCTGTAAGAGCAGCTAGTCTAAAGTTTTTATTATTTTTTGAGGATTTAATAAGTTGTTGACCCATTCTCCCTAGACAGCCAGAAATAGCTAAATTAATTTTTTTCATCTAAGAAAATATTAACCTTTTTTAGTTAATTAGTCTTTAGTTTTTCCAAAAACTTTTTGCTTTTTGAAAGAATTGTTTAATACTTGGATTAGACTTTTCGTTTTCAATTTCTCTAAATTTTTCAAGTAACTCTTTTTGTTCTTTATTTAAAGAAATAGGAACTTCAGTATTTACTTGGACATAAAGGTCTCCATTTCCACTGCCCCTCATATAAGGCATACCTTTACCCTTTAGTCTAAATTGTTTTCCATTTTGAGTTCCATCAGGTATTTTAATTTTAGCTTTTCCACCATCAATTGTTGGTATTTCTATTGTGGTTCCCAATGCTGCATCTGCAATGGATATGGGAAATTCAAAGAATAGGTTTTCATCAGATCTTTTAAATAAGTCATGTGAATGAACATTTACAAAAAGATAAAGATCACCACTTGCTCCACCTCTGGACCCTGCTTCACCTTTCCCAGCTAATCTAATCCTAGTACCATCATCAACACCTTTAGGTATTGTAACTGATATTTTTTTTGAAGCTTGCTTGTTACCTTGACCATTACAGTCTGTACATGGATTTGTTACTTCTTCACCAGAGCCAGCACATTGAGGACAAGTTTGTTGAACAGTAAAAAAACCTTGGTTAGACCTTACTTTGCCATTTCCACCACAAACAGTACATCTGTCTGGAGAATGACCAGGTTTAGAGCCATTGCCCTTACAAGTGTTACATTTTTCTGTTGTTGAGAATTTTATATCCTGCTTTTTTCCTTCATAGGCTTCTTCAAGAGTAATAGATAAATCATATCTTAGATCAGACCCTCTATTGTTGGTTTTCCTTCTTCCCCTTGATTGTCCACCACCAAAATCTCCAAAAAAATCTTCAAATATATCTGAAAAATCAGCTCCACCAAAACCACCACCTTGTCTTCCACCGCCTCCACCTTCAAAAGCAGCATGGCCAAAGTTATCATAGTTTTGTTTTTTTTCTTTATCTGAGAGAATGCCGTAAGCTTCACCAGCTTCTTTAAATTTATCTTCAGAAGCTTTATCTCCAGGGTTTTTATCGGGGTGGTGTTTAACTGCTAGTTTTCTATAGGCAGATTTTAATTCTTCAGGGCTTACATTCTTGCTAACACCTAAGACGTCATAAAAATCTCTTTTAGCCATAAGTTACTTTAAGATGATAGTTGTTTTAAGTCTTAAGCGCTTTTTTCTTTATCTTCTTCTTTTTTATTTTCTTTTGTTTCTTCTTCTTTTACTTCTTCAAAATCTGCATCAACTACATTATCGTTTTTTTTTGTTTCATCATTTTTATCACCATCGTTAGGTGAGCCCTCTTTTTTTTCTTGAGATTTATAAATTGCTTCACCTAATTTCATAGAGGCCTGAACTAAAGTTTCTGTTTTCTTTTTAATTTCTTCAGTATCAGTTCCTTTAATAACTTCTTTTAAGTCGGTTGATGCATCCTCTATTGCTTTTTTATCAGCATCTGAAACTTTAGCACCATGCTCTTTTAGATTCTTTTCTGTTGAATGAATTAATGTGTCTGCTTGATTTCTTGCGTCTACAGATTCTCTTTTCTTTTTATCTTCATCTTTATTAGCTTCAGCATCTTTTACCATTTTTTCAATTTCTTCATCACTTAAACCACCGGAAGCTTGGATCTGAATTTTTTGTTCTTTACCAGTTCCTTTGTCTTTAGCAGAAACACTTACAATTCCATTTGCATCAATATCAAAAGTTACTTCTATTTGAGGAACTCCTCTTGCAGCAGGCGCAATTCCAACTAGTTCAAAGTTTCCTAACATTTTATTGTCAGACGCCATTTCTCTTTCACCCTGAAGTACTCTTATTGATACAGCAGGCTGATTATCATCAGCTGTAGAAAATACTTGGCTTTTTTTAGTTGGTATTGTTGTATTTTTTTCAATTAATTTTGTTGATACTCCTCCCAATGTTTCAATCCCAAGTGATAGAGGTGTTACATCTAAAAGAAGTACGTCTTTAACGTCTCCCTGAAGAACCCCAGCTTGGATTGCAGCACCCATTGCAACAACTTCGTCAGGGTTTACACTTTTATTTGGTTCTTTACCAAAAAAGTTTTTAACTTCAGCAAGAACCTTTGGCATTCTTGTCATCCCACCAACCATTACAATTTCATCAATTTCATTTGCAGTAAGTCCCGCATCTTTAAGAGCAGTTTTACATGGTGGTAATGTTCTTGAAATTAAATCCTCAACCAAAGCTTCTAATTTAGCTCTAGTCATTTTTAGATTAATATGTTTTGGGCCAGTTTTATCAGCTGTTATAAAGGGTAAATTAACATCTGTTTGTTCTGCAGAAGATAGCTCAATTTTTGCTTTTTCAGCAGCTTCTTTTAATCTTTGAAGGGCTAATTTATCTGATCTTAAATCAATACCAGAATCTTTTTTAAATTCACCAATCAAATAATCAACGATTGTATTATCAAAGTCTTCACCACCTAAAAATGTATCACCATTTGTAGATTTAACTTCAAATACACCATCACCTAACTCAAGAATAGAAACATCAAAAGTTCCACCACCCAAGTCATAAACGGCTATTTTTTTATTTTGCTTTTTATCTAAACCGTAAGCAAGAGAGGCTGCTGTTGGTTCATTAATAATTCTTAAAACTTCAAGACCAGCAATTTTACCAGCATCTTTTGTTGCTTGTCTTTGAGCGTCATTAAAATATGCAGGGACTGTAATTACAGCTTTTGTTACTTCTTGACCTAAATATTTTTCAGCAGTCTCTTTCATTTTTTGAAGAATAAATGCAGAAATTTGAGAGGGTGAATATTTTTCTCCTCTAGCTTCAATCCAAGCATCTCCTTTTTCTGAATTTACAATCTTAAAAGGGGCAGCTGCAATATCTTTTTTTACAGTAGGGTCTTCAAAATTTCTTCCGATTAATCTCTTTACAGCAAAAATAGTATTTTCAGGATTGGTAACAGCCTGTCTTTTTGCGGGCTGTCCTACAAGTTTTTCTCCGTCTTCAGTAAAAGCCACAACTGAAGGGGTTGTTCTTGCACCCTCAGCATTTTCCAAAACTTTTGGCTGACTACCTTCCATGATAGACACACATGAGTTTGTCGTTCCTAAATCTATTCCTATAATTTTGCTCATAATTTTATTCCTATCCTTCATATAAGTGTTAATTTTTAATCTACAAGTTCTGACAACTATTATTAATTGTCTGAATTTTCTTGATTTTCCTCACTTTTTTGATCATTTTGGTCTTTAGTTTTTTTTGAAATCCCAACTAGTGCTGGCCTCAAAAGCCTATCTTTCATCATAAAACCTTTTTGAATTTCTTGAACTATTGTTCCAGGTTCTTTTTGGTCATCATCAATTTCCATCATAGCTTGGTGTTGATTAGGATCCAATTTTTTACCAATAGAAATTACAGCTGTAATTCCATTTTTTGAAAAAATTGATACCATATCCTTACTTATAATTTCAAAATGTTCTAAAGTTTTCTTTAAAGCTTCAGTGTCTTTTAAAACTTCATCATTTTCTAAAATTTGTTTTGATCTCTCAAGATTATCAATTAGGTTCAAAGCTTCTTTTGCAAAAGAAAATCCACCATAATCAAAAGCATCCTCTTTTTCTTTTTCGAATCTTCTTCTTTGATTTTCCATTTCGGCAAAAGCTCTAGCAACTTTATCTTCTAACTCTTTAATTTTTTCTTCAGATGTAACCTCTTTTACTTCTTGATTTTTTTCTCCTGAATCGCCTTGTACTTTTTGAATTCCCTCTTTTGTTTCAGCCTCTTTAATTTCTTCGTTTTGATCTTCAGAATTAATGTTTTGATCTTTTTCCATGACAATTTATATGGTATGCAATTTGATAATTGCTAGATGTTAAAGAATAAAATTATAAAATTATTAGTAGGCACCAATAATAAAGGGAAATTGAAAGAAATTAGGGATTTATTACCTAAAAACCTCGAAATATACTCTCCAAAAGACTTTAAAATGAAAAGCCCCCCAGAAAATGGGAAAACATTTGAGGAAAACTCCTTAATCAAGGCTAAATTTTTTTTCAAAAAGACAAAAATGACATGCCTGTCTGATGATTCAGGTCTAGAAATAGATGCTCTAAATGGAGATCCTGGAATTTATTCAGCTAGATGGGGAGGTAAAAAAGGTGATTTTAAAAAGGCAATGAATAGAGTTTTTAAAGAACTAGATAAAAAAGACAAAGATTGGAGACAAAAAAAAATTAGAGCTAGATTTATTTGTGCTTTAACGATTTATAATGTGAATAATGAAATAATAATTTCTGTGGGTAAAGTTGAGGGTTTTGTTTCACCAATTATAAAAGGTAAAAATGGATTTGGTTATGATCCTATTTTCATACCACTTGGAAAAAAAGTTACATTTGGTGAAATGAGAGCATCACAAAAATATAAAATAGATCATAGATTTAAAGCTTTTAAAAAAATTAAAAAATTTTTTTAAACTCTCCACCCTCAACTTTATAAAAATTTAAAGTATGGTTAATTTTATTATTTTTAATTTCAAAAATTCCAATCTTTCCTTTAAACAAGTTTTTTTTCTTAAACATTTTTTCATCAACAACAGAGTTGTTTTGAAGGGTTAAATAATAAATAAGTCCAACTACGTCATAACTTAAAAAAGACAATTGATTAGGGTATTGATTATATTTCTCAAAATACTCATTTGAAAATTCATCATAATTACTTTTATTTGCAGAAGGAAAATACAAGGGTTGTGAACTGATCTCTTTTAAAAGAGATTCATCAAACCATTGATTGAGAGTAATAAAATATTTTTCTTTAGGAGATATATCTGTATAAAACAGTGAAGTTGTTACACTTTTTAAACTTTCATCAAAATCAGAAATTACCACTGAGTCAAACTTTACACTACCAAGAGTATCTCTCTTTTTTAATCTTTCAATTAAACGTTCTTTATTATTTTGTTCTGATTTCTCTAGTCTATTTATTTCATCTTCAAGGTTTTGTTTTCTAAGATCATAGAGTGTAATTTTTTCAATTTGCTTAGTAAGTTTAGTTGGATCGGTATTATAAATATAATTTTCTAATATTTTTATTTTAGAATTAGAAATAGCTTTTTCGATTTCATTTCTAAAACTTACATCTGGGGTAAGAAAGATTGTTTTTTTTATTTCATTTAATTCTATAAATTTTTTAATTGCATTTAATTGTGAAGTTGCATTGATTCCAGTGTTAATAATATTCTTAGAAAAATTATCATTTTTATTTGTTAGAGCTAAGAATGTTAGTTCACTTAACTCATCTAGGTAAATTAGGTTTTCGTTAAAAACAGGACCAATTACAACTTTTATTCCTGAATTAGCCAACTCTTTAGCTGCTATTAAGGTTGTTTCAGGATTTGATTGTGTATCCTTTGGTATGATCTCAATTGATGTATTATTTATTGTGTTAATTGCAAGGCGTGTAGACTTAATTATAGATTGCCCTATATCTGAGTTCTTTCCAGTTAATGGCACAAGAAGACCAATCTTAATTTTATCATTTGCTAAAAGTGTGACCGGAGCTATTGAGAAAGCAAAAGCTAAGAAAAATATAATTTTAATAATTTTGTTCATTTTAATGTTATTATTATAGCTATTATAACCTGATGATTATACATACTGAAAATATAAATAATAAAGTGAAAAGTGGCCTTTATATTGTGGCTACTCCTATTGGGAACTTAAGTGACATCACCTTAAGAGCTCTAGAAGTATTAAAAAAATCAGATTATGTTCTATGTGAAGACACACGTATTTCAAAAAATTTATTGGAACGATATGAAATTAGATCAAAACTTATTGCAAATCATAAATTTAATGAAATAAAAAATTTATCAAAAGTCATTGATATTTTAAAATCAGGGTCGATTGTTTCTTTAATTTCTGACGCTGGAACTCCATCGATCTCAGATCCAGGAGCTATATTGGTTAACGAATGTGCTAGTAATGGTATAGACATTTTTCCAATCCCAGGTGCGTCAGCAGTTTCTTCTGCAGTTTCTATAAGTGGATTTAATGAAAAATATTTTTTTTATGGTTTTTTTCCTGAAAAAAACAATAAATTAAAAGAAGACTTCGAAAGGCTTACAAATTTAGAGGGCTGTATTGTTTTTTTTATTTCTCCACGAAAATTTAATAGATCAATAAAAGATCTAAAATATTATTTTTCAAATAGAAAAATTTTGGTTTGTAGAGAAATGACAAAATTTTATGAGGAATATATAAGAACAGATGTAGATACACTTGAACCATTTAAATCTGATCCTAAAGGAGAGTTAACCATTGTTATTTCTGAAAAAGTAAAAAAAAAAATTCATCGATAATATTAAAAGAATCTGATAAAATAAATATTCAAAAATTAATTAAAAAAATAAGCATAAAAGATATTACGGATTTAATTAGTCAAAACACGAATGTATCAAAAAAAGAAATTTATAATTATTGTCTAAAAATAAAAAATGAAAAATAAAATATTTTTAATAAGTTTGATTTTTTTAATCTTAACAGGATGTGTTGGGATTAGTTCAAAAGGAGTTTTTGGAACAGGAGTTAGTATTGCGTTTGATCCAAGGTCTTTAGGTACTCAAATAGACGACTCGGTAATGCAAAAAAATCTAGCTGCAAGATTAGCCCTAAGAGACAAGAGCTATATATTGACTGTAAGCACAAAGGTGTTAGATGGAAAAATTTTTGTAACAGGAAAAGTAGATAATCCTGAAGAAAAACTTCAAATTACCAAACTTGCATGGGAGACAAAAGGTGCCAGATCAGTCAAAAATGATATTAAAATAAAAGAAGATTTTAACTTTCAGCAATCAGCTAAAGATTTGTTAATTACATCTCAACTCCGTACAGCTTTAATATTTAACAAAAAAATTAAAGCAACCAATTATCAAATTGATACCTATAAGAAAAATATATTTATTTACGGAATTTCTTTAACTACAGAAGAAAGAAAAGAAGTAATAAATGAAGCAAAAGAAATACTTGATGTAGAAGATGTTATTGCAAGTATTGTCTTGGTTGAAGATCTAAGAATTCAAAAAAATTAATTTTTTTTATAATCAATTACATCAGCAGAATAGGCAGCAACTGATGCTAAATTTATGATTTCTGAAGTAGACGATCTTAAAGGGGCTATTTCAATGGGTTGACCCAATCCAATTAAAAGAGGACCAATAACTTTGGTATCACCTAAGCTTTTCATCATTTTATAAGAAATAGCAGCACTGTGTTGGCCTGGCATTATTAATATATTTGCATTTCCCACAATACTAGAGAAAGGATATAATTCTTTGTATTCTTCATTTAAGGCAACATCTGGCTGCATGTCCCCATCAAAATCAAAATCTACATTTTTATCTTTTAAAATGTCAACAGCTTTTTTTATATGTTTAGTCCTACTTGTTAGAGGTTGACCAAAAGTAGAGTGAGAAACAAAAGCAACTCTTGGAATAAAACCAAACATTTTAACTACTCTTGCAGATGAAATTGCAATTTCAGCAAGCTCTTCTGAGCTTGGGTATTCATTTACACTTGTGTCCCCAACAAAAATAGTTTTTCCTTTTGCAACAACCATGTTTAATCCAAACATGATTTCACCTGGTCTAGCATCTATAACTTGTGTAACCTTATCAAAAGAGGCTCCAAACCTTCTAGTATTTCCAGTGACAGCACCATCGGCATCACCACAAGCAACCATACAAGCTGCCCATATAACTCTATCATTTCTAACTAATCTATCACAATCTCTTTCCAAAAGACCTTTCTCTCTTTGCATTTTTTTAAATAAAAAGTTTACATACTTCTCTCTTTTTTCTTTATCTTCAGAATTAACTATTTCAATATCAAAGTTTTCATTGTAGCCAATTTCTTTTATTCTTTCTTTAATTTTAGTTTTTTTACCAATTAAAATTGGTGTACCTAATTTAGAATTTTTAAATACAATTGCTGCTTTAAGAGTGTTTTCATCTTCCCCATCTGCAAAAACAATTCTCTTTTGATTTTTTTTGATATGAGAGTTAATACCCTGCATAATAGTTACTGAAGGATCAAGCCTTTGTTTAAGTTGGTCTTTATAAGCTTCAAAATCTTTTATAGGTTTTTTGGCAACACCACTATCCATAGCAGCTTTTGCAACGGCTGCAGGAATTACACTAATTAGTCGTGGATCAAATGTAGATGGAATTATATAATCTTTTCCATATTTAGGACGATCTCCCCCCATTGCAGCAACAACTTCGTCTGGAACATCTTCTCTTGCTAATTTTGCAATTGCGTTTGCAGCAGCAACTTTCATTTCTTCATTAATAGTTGTAGCTCTCACGTCCAATGCTCCTCTAAAAATATAAGGAAAACCAATTAAATTATTTACTTGATTAGGATAATCAGATCTTCCAGTTGCAATAATGGCATCATCTCTGACTTCCATTATTTCTTCAGGTGTTATTTCAGGATCAGGATTTGCACAGGCAAAAATTATTGGGTTCTTAGCCATAGTTTTTACTAACTCTTTTTTTAAAGCTCCTTTGGCAGATAATCCTAAAAATACATCAGCTCCATCTATAGCCTCTTCTAAAGTTCTTTTTTTAGTTTCTGCTGCATGAGCAGATTTCCACTGGTCCATTCCTTCAGTTCTACCCCTATAGACCACTCCTTTACGATCGAGCATGATTACATTTTCACTAGGTACACCACTATTTTTAAATAAATTTGTACAAGCAATTGCAGACGCACCAGCTCCATTAACAACAACTTTAATATCCTTTATTGATTTGCCACTAATATCTAGGGCGTTAATTAATGCTGCTGTAGTTATTATTGCTGTTCCATGTTGATCGTCATGAAAAACTGGAATATCTAAAATCTCTTTTAACTTTTCTTCAATTATAAAACAATCTGGAGCTGCGATATCTTCTAAATTAATACCACCAAAACCGCAGGCAAAGTTTTTGATACTATTAATAATTTCGTCAGGGTCTCGCGAGTCAATTTCCAGGTCAATAGAATCTATGTCAGCAAATCTTTTAAATAAAACTGCTTTTCCTTCCATTACAGGTTTAGATGCTAGTGCCCCTAAATTACCCATTCCTAAAATAGCTGAGCCATTACTTATGACCGCAACTAAATTTCCTTTAGATGTATAATCATAGGCAGTTTCCGGGTCATCAGCAATTGCTTGCACTGGTACAGCAACACCTGGAGAATAGGCTAGTGCCAAATCTCTTTTTGTAGTCATTGGTTTAGAAGAATTAATCTCAATTTTTCCAGGTTTATTCTTGCTGTGGAAATCTAAAGCTTCTTTATCGGTATAATGGTCTATTTTAGTTTTTTTCATTCAAGTTAATTAGATATACAAATGGAGTAAATTTAAGACTAATATGATTTATGAACTTAATTAAGTCAACAGGCACATTTAGTTTTTTTACCATAATAAGTAGATTATTGGGCTATGCAAGAGACATATTGATAGCTGTGTTCCTTGGTGCAGGCCCATTAGCAGACGTTTTCTTTGTGGCATTCAGGATACCAAATACATTTAGACGATTATTTTCAGAAGGAACATTTAATGCAGCGTTTGTCCCTAGCTATTCATCACTGTTATATAATAAAAAAAAGTCACAAAAATTTGCAAATAATATTTTTACTTTACTTGTAATAGGGTTGTTTTTTTTAGTCCTTATTATTGAGATAATGATGCCACTATTTGTCTTTTTGATAGCACCAGGTTTTGAAGGTGATTATCAAAAAATGGAATTAGCTATAACTTTGACAAGAATTACTTTCCCTTTTTTAATGTTTATTAGTTTAGCATCTTTTTTTTCTGCCATTTTAAATTCACATAACAAATTTGCTATAGCATCGGCTACACCTATAATTTTGAATATTCTTTTAATTGGAGTATTGTTATTTGGAAAAATTTTAAATGATCAATTAGTATATTACATGTCATATGTAGTAACTATTTCAGGAATCTTGCAGCTTATTTTCTTATATTTTTTTGTAAAAAAATACTTTTCTCCTAAAATTAATTTTTCATTTAAAATTGACAATAAAGTTAAACTATTTTTCAAAAAATTGATTCCTAGTATTTTTTCTTCTGGTGTTACTCAGATAAATATTTTAGTAGGGACAATCATTGCATCTTTCCAAGCTAGTGCAGTATCTTATCTTTATTATGCAGATAGAATTTATCAAATAAATCTTGCTATTGCAGGAATTGCAATAGGAACGGTAATACTCCCTCAACTTTCTAAGCATGTTCAGAGTAATAAAAAAGAAAAAATAAATCTGATTCAAAATAAAGCCCTAGAGTTAAGTTTATTTTTAAGTATTCCAGCAGCAATAGCGTTACTTATTGCGTCTAAAGAAATTATATCTTCCTTATTTGGATACGGTTCTTTCAATGAATTAAGTGTTATAAACTCAGCAAAAGCTTTATTCTATTTTGCGATTGGATTGCCAGCATTTTCTCTTATTAAAGTTTTTTCAGCTTTTTTTTTCGCACGACATAACACAAAAGTGCCTTTTTATATTTCTTTAACCTCTGTTTTGTTGAATGTGTTTATTAGTGTGGTTTTTTTTAAGGAAGTTGGGTTCATAATTATACCAATAGCAACTACTATATCATCTTGGTTTAACGCGATTTTATTATTTATTTTTCTAAAAATGAGTAATTTATTCAGTTTTAATTTAATATTTATAAATAGGTTTGTTAAAATTTTATTAGCCTCAATATTAATGGGAATATTTTTTAGCTATGTAATTCATTTTTTGAATGACAAGTTGCTTTATGAGGCAAGCTTTAAAGTTATTTACTTAATTGGTGCAGTTGCATCAGGTCTAATATTTTATCTTTTAATTGCAATTTTAATCAAGGCTTTTAAAAGAAGTGATATTAATTTAAACTACTAGTCATGAGTAAAAAAATTTTTTCGGGAGTTCAACCAACAGGAAATCTTCATCTAGGAAACTATCTTGGTGCAATTAAGAACTTTGTAAAATTACAAAATGAAAGAGAAAATGAATGTATTTTTTGTGTTGTAGATCTTCATGCAATAACGGTTAAGCAAGACCCAAAAGAATTAAAAAAAAATATAAGAGAAACTGTAGCTACATTTATTGCGTGTGGAATTGATCCGTCGCAAAGCATAATCTTTAACCAATCAATGGTTTCAGCACACTCAGAAGCTGCGTGGATTTTAAGCTGTGTTTCAAGAATGGGTTGGCTTAATAGGATGACACAATTTAAAGAAAAAGCTGGAAAAGATAAAGAAAAAGCTAGCATTGGTCTTTATTCTTACCCAGTTTTGATGGCTGCAGATATTTTGCTTTATGATGCAACTCATGTTCCAGTTGGAAATGATCAAAAACAACATTTAGAACTTTGCAGAGATATTGCGCAAAAGTTTAATAATGATTTTGAAGCTACAGAATTTTTGAAAGCACCGGAGCCGTTAATTCAAAAACAATTTTCTAGAATAATGAGCCTTAAAGATGGAATAAAAAAAATGAGCAAGTCAGATCCATCAGATTTAAGCAGAATTAACCTTACAGATGATAAAGATCAAATAATAAACAAAATAAAAAAAGCTAAAACAGACCCATTACCTTTGCCAGGAGCAATTAACAATCTAACAGAAAGACCCGAAGCAGAAAATTTATTAGGGATTTATTCAAGTTTAAAAAATCAAAATTTAGAAAAATCTATAACTGAATTTAATGGAAAAAATTTTTCTGAATTTAAAGAAAAATTATCAGAAGTTCTTATTGAAAGAATTGAACCAATTTCAAAAGAAATTAAAAAGTTGTTAGAGGATCAAAAATTCTTAGATTCAGTTTTATTAGAAGGATCTGATAAAGCAGACAAAATTGCCTCAAAAAAGATGAAACAAATGAAAGAAATAGTAGGTTTTTAATGAAATATATTTATTAATTGGTTTAAATTTAGACATTTACCTTTATATATAAATATATGTTTATTCAAACTGAAGTAACACCCAACCCTAATTCACTTAAGTTTTTACCTGGAAAAACGGTCTCCAATAGTGGTTCATTTGAACTAACAAAAAAAGAAGAAACCGACAATGATTTGGTAAGAAATGTTTTATCAATTAATGGAGTAACAGGTGTATTTTTAGGAAAAGATTTTATATCTATAAATAAAAGTGAAGAAGTAAATTGGGAAGATATTAAACATATAGCTATTTCGCTGATTAATGATTTTTATTCAACAGGAAAAGAGTTTGTGATTGCCAATGAGTTGCTTGGGGAAAAAAATGAAGAACATACTGAAATTGAAAAAAAAATTATAAGCATTTTAGAATCAAAGATTAGGCCAGCTGTTGCAAAAGATGGGGGTGATATTAAGTTTAAAGAATTTAAAGATGGAATTGTTAAGGTAGAACTACAGGGAAGCTGTTCTGGGTGTCCTAGCTCAACAATGACTTTAAAACAAGGCGTGCAAAATCTTTTGTGTCATTATTTACCAGAGGTAAAAGAAGTGGTTGCAATATAGGCATGCAAAAAAAAAAAATTAAAACACAAGAAAGTGGACTAGATAATCTTTCGAGAATTTTTTTATCAAGCTTGATTATTATATCAATTTTTTATATAGCTCCACTAGCTATTGATCTTACAAAAGAAAAAATGATATTTTCTAAAGATTATGAAAATAATTCAAAAAATAATTTAAAAAAATTACTAGAAAACGAAACAACAAAACTATATGAAGATGTTTTAACATTTGATGAGCAGCCATCAGATGCAATACTATTAAGTGCAGCAACAATTGAAGAACTTTTTAAATCAACAAATTACAATTTAAAAGATGTTAGAAAAAATAAGCTAGTAAAACCCATAAGCTTAGATCTATTACCAAAAGAGATTGTAAAAATAGATAATACTAAAAAAAGAAAAAACTTTTTTATTCAGATAATTTTGCCTTTAGTTATTGATGAAAATAATAGTATTAAACTAGATAGAATGAAGCTCTTTGGTATTTTAAATAAAAGTAAAAATACAAAAACAGAGCAACATTGGTTGAATATGAAATTCAAACAATATGGAGTAGTAAATAAAGATTTACCTACATTAAAAGTTAGAATGGATGAAGTGCCTGTTTCAATGGCTATTGCACAAGCAGCAAAGGAAACTGGTTGGGGAACATCAAGATTTGCTCAAGAAGGAAACGCATTATTTGGTCAATGGACATGGAGTGGAGAGGGAATAAAACCAGCAGATGCAGAAGATGATAGCACTCATAAAGTTATGAGATTTAAGGTATTGCAAGCATCTGTAAAAGCTTATCAAAGAAATTTGAATACACACTCTTCTTATAAAGGTTTTAGAAGTGCAAGAGCCGAATTGAGAGACGAAGGAAAAAAATTAGACAGCATGATTCTTACTGAATACCTAGATAAATATGCAGAGACAGGAAAAGAGTATGTTAAAACTTTACAACAAATTATTAAACAAAATGATTTAACTGATTTTGATGATGCTAAGTTACTGCCATCAAGCAAAGACTTAGAAAGTTTAATTTAATTTTGTTTCACTGAAAATTGAACACCAAACCATCTCCATATTCCATCATCATTAAGTGAACAATTAACTCTACCTCTTCTGAATGTAAATTTTTCTCTAAAGTTTAATTTCAGTACATTTTTATTAAAAGTAATATTTGATTTATCCCATCCACCACCTTCATCAGAGAAACAATTAATATTTTCTATATTTTTTTGATTTTCAAAAAATTCGACAGATAGTTTTGGTGGATTATTATTGGCAATATATTTATCTTCAGGGTTTAAAGATTTGTATTGAAGTGAACTAAGATTAATTAAAAATTTGAATCTTTCTAGGTTACCATATTTTTCATTAATTGGAAATCTAGGTAATTCATGGGGATCTTTATTAATATCAATAACACCAGAATGTTGACCAAAAGCAAAATCAAAATTTTTGGAAATAAAATCTTTAATAGTTCTACTATACTCACCAAATGGGTATGAAAAAAAAATTGGGTTATAGCCTAAGTGCTGATTAAAGATTTTAATTGAAGTATTAATATCAGACAAAAAATTTTCTGTGTCTAGATCAACCAAGTAATCATGAGAATGGGAATGATTACCAATGTAAGCATATGGCTCTTTCTCTATTTCTTTTATTTGTTGCCAACTCATATAGCCAGTTTTGCCTATAGTTTCAGTTGAAACAAATAAAATAAAAGGAATTTTCTCTCTCTTTAAGTATGGCCATGCTATTTTATAAAAAGATAAAAATGCATCGTCTATAGTAATAAGTATTTCTTTTTTATTTTTTGTAATATTAAAATTTTTTTGTAAATATTGTGGGTCATAAAATTTGTAATTTAAGGTATTTATTATAGACATTTGTTTTTTAAAAATATCCATTTGTATATTTGTTGAAGGATACATATTTTCATCAAATCGGTGGTACATTAAAGAAAGAATGCCGCTATCTTCAGAATAATATTTGATATTATTTTCTTCTGCTTTAGAATTGATGGCAAATAACATTATTATAATGAAAAATTTAATAGTAGATGCCACAAGAGATAAGATTTTTTTAACACTCATAGTTAGTGAAAATATTTATACTTGTAGTCATGAAAATAGTAAAATTAATTTTGAAAAATTAATGATCTTAATTAATGATTTTTTAAAGGTAAATTCTTCTTCTTTAGATCAAATTGATGTTATTTATGTAAACAGGGGACCAGGTAGTTTTGCTGGAATTAGAAATTCGTTAGCGACGATTAAAGCTTTATTTCTAACTAAAAAAATCAATTATTATTGCTTTAGTTTTGAAGATTTTAAGGGATTTGAAGAAGTTAAGTATGAAGATGTCCCTAATTTATGTGAAAAATTTAAAATTAAAAAGAATTTGATTAATCCTATTTATTTAAGTTAAAATTAAAAATGTCAGAAAATATTGAAAAAAAATGTTTAGCTAAAGGGGTTAAACTTACAGATCAAAGAAAAATTATTGCAAAAGTAATGTCGGAATCAAACGATCATCCAGATGTAGATGAGCTTTATAATAGAGTTTCAAAGATTGACCCAAAAATAAGTATTGCCACGGTATATAGAACAGTTAAGCTTTTTGAGGAGTCTGGGATTTTAGCAAAACATGATTTTAAAGGGGGTAAAGCTAGATACGAAGAATTAAATGAAGGACATCATGATCATTTAATTGATGTTAAATCAGGGGAAATTATTGAATTTGTTGATGAAGAGATAGAAAAGCTACAAGAAAAAATTGCCAATAAATATGGATATCGATTAGTTGATCATAAACTTGAGTTATATGGAATTAAAAAAAAAAACATGGAAATTAAAATTTTAAAACCTTTCGGTCCGTCAGTAGTTAAAATTGATATTCCACAAGAAATTATGGATCAAATGAATTTATTTGTTGATGAAATGATTAATAATAAAGATAAATTAGAAAAATCAAATGAAGGTCCAAATCTTGCAGGAAATGTTTATCAAGAATTTTTAATGGATGCAGATTTTATGAAAAAAATAAAATGGGGTGAATTTATTGCATCGGCATGTAATCAATGGATATGGAGTGAAAAAAATTTTCAGCTAAAAAATTTTCAAATCATTAAATCTTGGATTGTTAGGCAATTTAAGAATGAATACAATCCAATACACATCCACAGTGGACATATTTCGGGTGTTGGTTATTTAAAAGTACCAAAAACAATGGGTGAAACTTTTCAAAAAGATAAAAAATTAAATGAGAATGGTAAACTTATATTAATTGATGGATCAAAAAAATTATTTTGCAGTTCAACTTACACTATTACACCCAAAGTAGGTGACTTCTATTTATTTCCTAGTTATTTAATGCATACTGTTTATCCATTTTCAGGTACTGACGAAGAGCGAAGATCCGTGTCTTTCAATGCAAAAATTGATGAACAAGCTGTCTTGGTTTAAATGGAAAATAAAAAAATTTTTATAAAAACATTTGGCTGTCAAATGAATGAATACGACTCAAATCGTATATTTGATATAGTTAAAAAGATAGGTTTTGAAAAAACTGATAAATACGAGGATGCAAATTGTTATCTTTTAAACACCTGTCATATTCGTGATAAAGCAAAAGAAAAGGTTTACCACGAAATAGGAAGAGTTAAAAAAATTTTTAGAGAGAAAAAAAAACCAATTGTAATTGTTGCTGGTTGTGTTGCTCAAGCAGAAAATCAAGAAATGTTAAAAAGAGAACCTTATATTGACATTGTAATTGGTCCACAGTCCTATCATAAAATAAATGAGGCAATATTAAATCATTCAAAAAATAAAAATAAAGAGGAAGAAACAGAATTTGATACAATTTCAAAATTTAATTATTTAAGTAAGATTAAAAATAAAAACAGTAAAGTTTCTTCATTTTTAACAATTCAAGAGGGTTGTGATAAATTCTGTCATTTTTGTGTAGTGCCTTATACCCGTGGACCTGAATATTCCAGACCCTTTGATCAAATCATAAATGAAGCAAAAGAATTAATCCAAAGTGGTACAAAAGAAATTATCTTGCTAGGTCAAAATGTAAACGCATACAGTTATCATGAGGAAGGTAAAGAGTACAGACTCTCAGACTTGCTAATTAAACTTGATGGCTTTGATAAACTTGAAAGAATTCGATACACAACATCTCATCCTAAGGATATGACGGATGGCTTGATTAATGTTTATAAGACTTCATCTAAACTGATGCCACTCGTACATTTACCAGTACAAAGCGGATCAAATAAAATTTTAAATTTAATGAATAGAAAGCACACCATTGAAGAATACGTGTTGGTTTATGAAAAACTTAAGAAAATTAACCCAAAAATTGAGTTTTCCAGCGATTTTATTATTGGATATCCAGAAGAAGATGAGCAAGATTTTAAAATGACAATGGAATTGATTGAAAAAATAAAATTTACCAACTCATATTCGTTTATTTTTAGCCCAAGACCGGGAACTGTTGCAGCAGATTTAAAACTAGTTGATCACAAAAAATCCAAACAAAGATTAGAAATAATTCAGGAGAAATTATTTAATAACCAAATACAAAAAAATAAATCTCTTGAAAATAAAATTTTAAATGTTCTAGTAGAAAATAAAATGAAAGATGGGGTCAAGTTATTTGGTAGAACAGAATACATGTCATCGGTAATTTTCGACGGCAACATAGAAAATATTGGAAAAATTGTACAAGTTGAAATAACAAGTAGCAATCAAAATAGTCTTTTTGGAAAATTAACTGAAAGCACTAAAAAAAAGGTAGCTTAAGATTGAATAATACAGTTTCAAAAAAAATTAATTCAACATTAAAATTTGTATATTCTGACAATAATTCTTTAAGTGTTATCTTTCATGATAATGATTTATTAATGGGGGTTGTTGGTGAGTTTAATGAAAATTTAAAAGAACTTGAAAAAATTACAAATACAAATCTTTATTCAAGAGGAAATTCAATTTTAATAAAATCAACCCCAGAACAAAACGAAATAACAAAAAATGCTATTCAATTCCTTGCATATCAATTTATTAATAATGGAAGTATTGAGAAAAAAGATATAATCTCATCTATAGATAAATTTATGATTGAAGAGAAAGTAAAAAATCAAAATGTTTCTGACATAATTAAAACACCAAAAAAATCTGTTATTCCTAGATCTGAAAGGCAAAAAGAATATGTTAGAGCATTAAGACAAAGTGATATTGTTATATCAGCAGGCCCTGCCGGAACAGGTAAAACCTTTTTAGCGGTAGCTGTCGGATTAACCATGTTGCTTGATAAAAAGATTGAAAGAATTATTTTATCAAGACCCGCAGTAGAAGCTGGTGAAAGACTTGGTTTTTTACCAGGAGACATGAAAGAGAAAGTAGATCCTTATTTAAGGCCTCTATATGATTCCCTCTATGATTTATTTGATTTTGAAAAAATACAGAGAATGATTGAAATTGGTGATATTGAAATAGCGCCACTTGCTTTCATGAGAGGAAGAACTTTAAAGAATTCTTTTGCAATTTTAGACGAAGCCCAAAATGCAACTGATACTCAAATTAAGATGTTTTTAACGCGTATTGGTGAGAATTCAAAAATCGTTATAAATGGTGATCCTTCTCAAATAGACTTACCAAATAAAAATATGTCTGGCTTAAGTAGATCTAAGAAATTACTTGGACATTTAAAGGAAATTTCAGTTATAGATTTTGATCATTCAGATGTGGTGAGACATCCTTTGGTATCTAAGATTGTAAAAGCTTATACTGATCAAGAAAATGATTAAAATTGATGTGGTTTCGGAGTGCACTCTCTGGAGCAAAAAAATCAAGAAAAATAACACTTTTTTCAATTTCATTATAAAGTTTTTTCCAAAAAAATATAAATTTATAGGTAAAAAAATAAATCTAACAATTTTACTTTCAAATAATAAGAATATTAAAAAACTAAATAAAGATTTTAGAAATAAAAATAAACCCACAGATGTATTATCATTTCCATTCGAGAAAAAATTTAACCCAAAAAAATCAAATTATCTTGGTGATATAGTAATTAGCTATGAGTTTATGAATAAACCAAAAAATATAAGCATTTTAGAGTTTAAACAAAAAGTTGTTAAAATTTTTATTCATGGATTTCTTCATTTATTAGGACACGACCACATAAAACTAAAAGACTTTAAAAAAATGAGTAAAGAAGAAGATAACATTTATAAATTTATTAAAACAAAAGTTGCCTAACTTGCTTAAAAAAAATTTTTTAAACATATTATATGTATTTTTTTTAGGTGCTATTAGTTCTTACAGCTTGCCACCTTATAATTATTTTATAATTAATTTTTTTACTTTTTCATTATTCTTTATTTTTCTTTTTATAGAAAAAAAAACCAACCCCAATAATAAATCTTTCTTTAAATATGGATGGTTTTTTGGTTTTGGTTATTTTTTATGTAGTTTATATTGGATCGCAATTTCCTTAACTTTTGATGAAAGCTTCAAACTTTTAATACCAATAGCTATAGTTTTATTTCCTGCTTTTCTGGCAATATTTTATGGATTAATAACTTATTTGTTTTCTGTTTTTTATTCTAAAAATGTTGTTAGTACATTTTTGATTTTTTCAATTTTATATGGATCTATTGAATTTATTAGAGGATCCATTCTTACTGGTTTTCCGTGGAATTTAATTGCTTTTAGTTTTTCAGAAAGTATTTATTTTATTCAAATTCTTTCAGTAATCGGGACTTATTCTTTTAATTTAATCTGCATATCTTTATTTACTGTGCCAGCTATATTTATCCTAAGAAAAACCAGAAAAGAAATTATTGTCTGTTTTTTCTTTATAGTAATTTCTGCAGGCTTTTTATTTTTTGGTAATTTAAAGTACAATCAATTTAATACTACGACTGATATCAAAAATAATTTTACAATAAGAGCCGTATCACCCAATATTAGTTTGGATCGATTTTATTCAAGAAAGAATGAGTTAAAAATTATCCAAGAACTAATTACCTTGAGTAACCCAGAAAAAAAAGAACCAACAATTTTTTTATGGCCCGAAGGAATTATTCCGGACAGTTATTTAAGAGATATGGATATATATAAGGAGTTATTTTCAAATAGTTTTGGAAATGATGATTTAATTATCATGGGTCTAAATAGCGTAAAGACTAAAAATAGTGAAAATTTATTTTTTAATTCAATGGCAGTTTTTAACAATAAATTGGATTTAATTCATAGTTACAATAAGATTAATTTAGTGCCATTTGGAGAGTTTATCCCATTTGAAACAGTTCTTAGTTTAATAGGACTTAAAACAGTAACCAATGATTACCAATCTTTTTCAAAAGGTGAGAGTCAAAAAACACTTTCAATAAAAAATGACAAGATAGAATTAAAATTACTTCCCTTAATTTGTTATGAAATTATTTATTCAAATAGATTATTTAAAGACAAAAACTTTGATTATATAATTAATATTTCAGAAGATGGGTGGTTTGGAAATTCTATTGGCCCAAAACAACATTTTGCACATAGTATCTTTAGATCAATTGAAAGTGGTAAGTATGTAATTAGATCAGCAAACAATGGAATATCTGCCATTATTAATCCCATTGGTATTATAGAAAAAAAAGTTGAGTTTGGCACTAATGGTTATGTTGATTTTAAAGAGAGTAAAGTCCTTAAATCTACGCTCTATATGAATTATGGGGATAAGATATTTTTTATGCTTATTTTATTATATATTTTTTTAATTTTTTCATTTAATAAAATTACACATGAGTAATTTAAAAAATTTTTTATTTACAAGCGAGTCTGTTTCTGAAGGACATCCAGACAAAGTGTCAGATCGTATTTCCGATATGGTTGTGGATAGCTACCTTTCAGGTGATCCTTTTTCAAGAGTAGCCTGTGAAACTTTAACCACTACAAACAAAGTTGTTTTAGCTGGAGAAGTAAGAGGACCGAGCATCAAAGAAGAAGATCTTATTCAAAAAGTAAGAGAATGCATCAAGGATATAGGGTACGATCAAGATGGTTTTACTTGGAGAGAAGCTACAAAAATAGAAAGCCACCTTCACGCACAATCTGCAGATATAGCAATGGGTGTGGACTCATCAATTAATAAAGATGAAGGAGCGGGTGACCAAGGAATAATGTTTGGTTATGCTTGCAATGAAACTGAAGAATTAATGCCTGCACCAATTCATTATTCACATAAGATTTTGAGATTAATGGCAGAAGATAGAAAATCTGGAAAATTAAAAAATATTGAGCCAGATTCAAAAAGTCAAGTTACGTTTGAGTATGTTGATGGAAAACCAACCAAAGTAAAATCAGTTGTTATATCTTCACAACACTCAGCAGATATAGATCAGGCTGAAGTTAGAGAATTATTAAAACCTTATTTATCAAAATCAATTCCAGAAAAGTTTTTGAAAGATTTTAATGAAGATGAATTATATATAAACCCAACTGGAAATTTTGTGATTGGTGGTCCGGATGGGGATTGTGGCTTAACAGGTAGAAAAATCATTGTAGATACTTATGGTGGAGCAGCACCTCATGGTGGAGGAGCTTTCTCTGGTAAAGATCCAACTAAAGTTGATAGATCAGCTGCTTACGCAGCAAGATATATTGCTAAAAATATTGTTGCATCTAACATTGCTGAAAAATGTTTAATTCAACTAGCATACGCAATCGGAGTTTCTAAACCTTTATCAATTTATGTAGATTTATTTGATAATGATTTAGAAAAAAATAAATTTGTAACAGAAAAGATTTCAGAAAATTTTGATTTAAGCCCAAGAGGCATAAGAGAAATGCTAGGCTTAAATAAACCTATTTACGAAAAAACAGCAGCTTACGGTCACTTTGGAAGGGTGCCTGAAGCTAACGGTTCATTTTCATGGGAAAAAACAGATAAAAAAGACGTTTTTTTTAAATAGTTGCTATTGAATTAAAAAAAAATCTTTATATATTGCCCTTACATTATTGAAATTACAGAATGGGCTTTAGCCCATTTTTTTTTGGAGCTAATAAACTTATGTTAAATAGAAGATCAGATAAATTAGAGTTATTAAGAATTGCTGAAGCAGTTGCTTTAGAAAAGTCTATAGATAAAGAATTAATTATTGATTCCATGGAAACTGGAATTGCAAAAGCTGCTAAATCAAAATTTGGACAGGACAATGAAATTAAAGTTTTAATAGACAGAGAAAGTGGTGATATTGGAATTTTCAGAAAATTAATTGTTGTAGAAAAACCAGAAAATACAAATACAGAAATTAATCTTCAAGATGCAATCATTTTAAATGAAGTAAACAAAGATAAAAAAATTGGTGATGAAATTTTACAACCGCTTCCTTCTTTTGATTTTGGAAGAATAGCTGCACAAACAGCAAAACAAGTTATTAGTTTTAATGTAAGAGAAGCAGAGCGTGAAAGACAATATAATGATTTCATAGACAAAAAAGATTCAATTCTAAGTGGAATTGTTAAGCGTCTAGAATTTGGAAATGTAATAGTTGATTTGGGTAGAACTGAAGCAATTATTCAAAAAAATGAAATGATCCCTAGAGAAAATATTAAAGCTGGAGATAGAGTTAAAGCTTATTGTTATGACGTAAAAAGAGAAGCTAGAGGACAGCAAATATTTTTATCAAGAGCACATCCAAAATTTATGGAAAAATTATTTGTTCAAGAGGTTCCTGAAATTTATGATGGTTTAATTGAAATCAAATCATCAGCAAGAGATCCGGGAAGCAGAGCAAAAATTTGTGTTAAAGCTGTTGATACTTCATTAGATCCAGTAGGAGCTTGTGTTGGAATGAGAGGATCAAGAGTTCAAGCAGTAGTTAACGAATTACAAGGTGAAAAAATTGATATTGTTAATTGGTCTGAAGATCCAGCAATAGTAGTTTCAAATGCATTATCACCGGCTGAAGTTCAAAGAGTAAACGTTGATAGTGTTGCAAAAAAATTAGATGTAATTTTAACTGAAGAAAACTTAAGTAAAGCAATTGGTCGTAGAGGTCAAAATGTTAGGTTGGCTACTAAATTATTAAATTACGAAATTAATATAATGACTGATGCAGAAGATTCAGAAAGAAGACAATCTGAGTTTAAAGAAAAAACTGAAAACTTTGTTAAAAATTTAGAGTTGGACGAAACATTAGGACAATTACTTGTTGCTGAAGGTTTTTCTTCTATTTCAGACATTAAAGATAGCTCACCAGAAAATTTAATGAAAATTGAAGGTATAGAGGAAGACACTGCTAAGGCTTTGATTGAAAGAGCAAAAGAGTTTTACCAAAAAGATCAAGAAGACATCACTCAAAGAATTAAAGATTTGGGACTTCAAGATGATCTTATAAATCACAAAGGACTAACGCCAGGAATGTTGGTTACTTTAGGAGAGCAAAAGATTTTAAAACTAGAAGATTTTGCAGACCTTGCCTCTGATGAATTAACTGGTGGTTATGATGTTGTAAAAGGTGAAAGAATTAAGATTCAAGGATATCTTGAAGATTTTGCTTTGTCAAAAACAGAAGCGGATGAATTAATTATGTCTGCAAGAAACATAATTTACAAAGATTGAGTAATGAAATATGGAAAACAAAAAAACAAAATTAACACTTTCTGGCATAGCCAAGAAATCGATAGAGAATATAGAGTTAGCAAAAACTCAAAGTAAAAATTCTGTTGTAATTGAAAAAAAACCTAGCAAATTTGCACCTAGAGGTAACTTTACTAGACCTGCTAGTGTTAGGTCAAAACCGACAGTAACAAACGCAAGTAGCTTTCCCCCTAGAACTACATCGGCGCCTAAACCATCTTCTCCAATAACTAATGATTATGAAAAACGTAAGTTAGCTGAGCAAAGAGCAACCAGAAGACTTAAAGGTGACACAGGTAAACCTGACACTAAAAAAAGAGAATTAAAATTAACTGTTTCAAGAGCGTTAAGCGATGAGATCGAAGCAAGAACAAGAAGTATGGCTTCACTTAAAAGAGCAAAGCTAAAAGAAAATAGAGAGCTAACTAAAGAAGAAATTCAAGAAAGCCTAAAGCCTGTAAAAAGAGATGTAAATATTCCTGAAGCAATCACAGTGAGAGAACTTTCTAACAGAATGGCTGAGCAATCAAACAATGTAATCAAACATTTATTTGGAATGGGAGTGACGGTTACTATCAATCAAACATTAGCAGCAGATACAGCTGAATACTTAGTAAAAGAATTTGGTCACAATCCTATTAGAGAAACAAAAGCTGAAGAGATTATTCAAAAAATAAAAGAGTCTAGATCTGAAAATTTAAAGAATAGACCGCCGATCGTAACTGTGATGGGTCATGTGGACCATGGGAAGACTTCAGTATTAGATGTTTTAAGAAGTGCCAATGTTGTCTCTGGTGAATTTGGTGGAATAACACAACATATTGGTGCTTATCAAATACAACACGAATCTAATAAACTAACTTTTATTGATACACCAGGTCACGCTGCATTTACAGAAATGAGAGCAAGAGGATCAAAATTAACAGACGTTGTAGTATTAGTTGTTGCTGCAGATGATGGAGTTAAACCTCAAACAATTGAATCTATAAAACACGCAAAAGCTGCGAACGTTCCAATAGTTGTAGCAATCAACAAGTGTGATTTACCAGAGGCAGACCCACAAAAAATAAAGAACCAACTTTTGGAGTATGAGCTTATTGCAGAAGATTTATCGGGAGATACTTTGATGGTTGAAATTTCTGCAAAAAATAAAAAGAATTTAGATAAATTAGTAGAGTCGATTGTTCTACAAGCAGAAATCTTAGATTTAAAAACTGACTTTGAATCTAAAGCAACAGGAATTGTTTTAGAATCTAAAATTGATATTGGTAGAGGAGCGGTTGCAACAGTTGTGGTTACATCTGGAACAATTAAAAAAGGTGATTTTTTTGTTAGTGGATTAAAATGGGGAAAAGTAAGAGCTTTAATTAACGATAAAGGAGAAAGTGTTAATGAAGCACCACCATCAATGCCAGTTGAAATTCTTGGAATTAATGGAGCGGCTAAATCAGGAGATGATTTTATTGTTTTAGATACAGAAAAAGAAGCCAAAACATTAAGTGAGACTAGAGCAGACGAAACCAAAACTGGTGGAAGCTCTTTAACTTTTGCAACTCAAGATTCAGCTTTTGCTGATAAGTCAGCTGTAGAATTAAATATTATTGTAAAATCAGACGTTCATGGATCTGCTGAAGCAATTAAAAGTGCGATTAATCAAATTACTCATGATGAAGTAAAACCTAAAATAATTTTATCTGATATCGGAATGGTAACAGAGACTGATGTAACTTTAGCAAAAGCATCTAATGCTACATTAATTGCATTTAATGTTAAACCAAGCAAGGAAGCAAAAAAATTAGCAGAGAATGAAAAAATTATAATATCTTCTTACAATATTATTTATGAAGTTTTAGATTATATCAAATTAAGAATGTCAGGACTTCTTGCTCCAGATGTTCAAGAAAAAATTGTTGGCACAGCTCAAATTCTAGAAATTTTCAAAGTTTCAGGTACAGGAAAAGTTGCGGGTTCAAAAGTAACCGAAGGTGAAATAGCTAGTGGAGCAAATGCTAGAGTAGTAAGAGATGGAGCAATTATTTATACTGGTAAAATAAGTACTATTTTTAGAGAAAAAGATCAGGCAAAACAGGTCAGTAACGGCCAAGAATGTGGAATAACACTTAAAGACTTTATCGATTTCCAGAAAAACGATACAATAGAGGCGTATAGTACGACTACGACGGAAAGAACAATATAATGGTTGATAAAACAGGAAAACCGGTATCACAAAGACAATTACGTGTTGGAGAGATGATTAGGCAATCTTTAGGTATGATTTTCGCTAGAAATGAAGCTAAGGTGCCGAATTTAGAAACTAATACCATAACGGTTACAGAAGTGAAAATGAGTCAAGATCTTAAAATTGCAAAAGCGTATGTATTACCCCTAGGAGGAAAAGATACTGAAAAAGTTATTAAAAAACTAAGAGAATATTCTTTTTTAATTAGAAAAATTTTATCTAAAAAAGTATTTATGAAATACATACCAAAGATACTTTTTGCTAAAGATGATTCTTTTGAATACGCAGAAAAAATAGAAAACTTAATAAAACAAACAAACAAATAGGAAAATAAATAGTATGACGAATAAAGCAGAAGAATTAAAAATGCATGAGAAGGACACTGGTTCTTCAGAAGTACAAATTGCATTATTAACAGGCAAAATTGAAACTCTTTCAGCGCACATTAAGCAATTCAAAAAAGATAAACACTCTTCGGTTGGATTGTTAAGAGCAGTAAATAGAAGAAAAAAATTGTTAGAATATTTAAAGAAAAATAAATTCGATTCTTACAAAAATGTATTAACACAATTAAATTTAAGAAAATAGATAGAAGGAAACGGAAAATAGATGTTCAAAGTATATAAGAAGGAAATTGAAGTAGCAGGTAAGAAGATAAGTTTAGAAACAGGTAAAGTAGCAAGACAAGCAGATGGAGCAATCGTTGCCTCATGTGGTGAAACGGTTATTTTAGCAACAGTAGTAGGAGCAAAAAAAGTAAATTCAGATATGGATTATTTTCCTCTATCTGTAAATTACCAAGAAAAATATTATGCAGGTGGTAAAATTCCTGGTGGATATTTTAAAAGAGAAGCAAGACCAACTGAAAGTGAACAATTGATCTCAAGATTAATTGATAGACCAATCAGACCTTTGTTTCCAAGTGAATTTAAAAATGAAGTTCAGTTGTTACCAACAGTAATTTCATATGACAAAGATAATCAACCAGATATTTTAGCAATTACAGCTTCTTCAGCAGCACTAGCTATTTCAGGAATGCCATTTATGGGACCTGTGGGTGCTTCAAGAGTTGGTTTAGTTGATGGTAAATACATATTAAACCCATCAAAAGCTGAGCTAGAAAACTCTACTTTAGATTTAGTTGTAGCAGGTACTAAAGATGCTGTGCTTATGGTTGAATCTGAGACCAAAGGTTTAACAGAAGAAGTAATGTTAGATGCAGTTAAGTTTGGCCATGAAGGTTTTGTTCCAGTAATCGAAATGATAGAGGAACTTGCAAAAGAATGTAGAAAACCAGAATGGACTGTTGAGAAAAAAGATTTATCGGAAGTTAAGAAAAAACTTGAAGAAAACTTTACAGAAGATTTAACTAAAGCTTTTGCGACAATAGACAAACAAGATAGATCAAATCAAATTTCAGAAATTTCTGATAAAGCAAAACAGCTTTTTGCAGAAGATGAAAATTACTCTGATTTTAATGTTAATGATGAATTAAAAAATCTTGAAAAGAAGATTGTTAGAACTGATATTCTTAAAAACAAAAAAAGAATAGATGGTAGAGGTTTAGCCGATGTAAGAGCTATTGAGTGTGAAGTTGGTGTTTTACCAAGAACTCACGGATCAGCTTTATTTACTAGAGGAGAAACACAAGCGATTGTTGTGACTACTTTAGGTACATCCGATGATGAACAAAGATTAGAAAGTTTGGATGGACAGCATAGAGAAAGATTTATGCTTCATTATAATTTCCCTCCTTTTTCAGTTGGTGAAACTGGAAGAATTGGAACTGGAAGACGTGAAGTTGGCCATGGAAAATTAGCATGGAGAGCAATTAATTCTTCATTACCTTCTAAAGAGGAATTTCCATATACTTTCAGAATAGTGTCTGAGATTACAGAATCTAACGGTTCTTCTTCAATGGCAAGTGTTTGTGGCGCATCTCTTGCGCTTATGGATGCTGGAGTGCCAATTAAAGAGCCAGTTGCAGGTATTGCAATGGGATTAATTAAAGAAGGCGATGATTTTAGTGTCTTGTCAGATATTTTAGGTGATGAAGATCATCTTGGAGACATGGATTTTAAAGTTGCTGGAACTAAAGATGGAATTACTTCACTTCAAATGGATATCAAAATTACAGGTATCACATTTGAAATCATGGAGCAGGCTTTAAAACAAGCTAAAGAAGGAAGAGTTCATATCTTAGGTGAAATGAATAAAGTCTTAAGTGAATCAAGAGCTGATGTTGGTGAACACACTCCAAAAATGGAACAAATTACTGTTGATAAAAAAGATATCGCAGCCGTTATTGGAAAAGGTGGAGCAACAATTAGAGAGATTGTTGAAAAGTCGGGTGCAAAAGTTGATGTGAATGATGAAGGTGTGGTAACAGTTTCTGCTCCAGACGAAGAGTCTAGAAACATTGCTATGCAGATTATTAAAGACATAACTGCAAAAGCTGAACTAAATAAAATTTACTCAGGTAAAGTAATGAAAATTATGGAGTTTGGTGCATTTGTAAATTTCTTAGGCAAACAAGATGGTCTTGTTCATATCTCAGAACTTGCTGCTAAAAGAGTAGAAAAAGTTACTGATGTTGTCAAAGAAGGCGATGAAGTAAAAGTTAAAGTGATTGGTTTCGATAGAGGTAAAGTTAAACTTTCTATGAAACAAGCTGCTGAATAATTTTTAAATTAAAATTCTAAACCCCTCGAATGAAAGTTCTGGGGGTTTTTTTTATGGGGCACTTATCTGAAAGCTCTATGCACTCTCTTGTTTTGTTGGAAAATATTCTACTTCTGAAAAACTATCTGTTGGAAAAATCCAATAAAATTCTAAAGTTTCTTTACCATTATTTTTTAAGGAGTGCTCTGCATTTCCAGCTATATAAACTACATCACCTTTTTTAATTGTCTCAAGTTCACCAGATTTATTTAATATTCCTGTACCATTGGTAACCACATATATTTCTGCAGGTGAGTGATAATGAAGGGTTAAATTTCCACCAGGTACTATTTCAGCAAAACCAAGGGATAGACCAGAACTACCATCGAAATCTGAATCGATTAAAAATTTCCATCTAACTCCAGGATACTTTTCGGTTGTTGACCATTCTTGGTCAGAAACTGAAGCAAGGTTTTTTACAGAAATCATTCAAAATCTTAACTTATGTTTTATTTTTTTTAAATATAAATCATTAAGTCTAAAGAATTGTTCCTAATAAATTTAACTATACTTTAGGTAATATTCTTAGGATCTGGCATCCCAACCTTGTTATATCCAGCATCTACGTAGTGAATTTCACCAGTAACACCAGCTGCAAGGTCGCTTAGTAGATACAATGCTGAGTTTCCAACATCATGGATATCTACATTTCTCTTCAAGAAAGAATGGTTCGCATTCCATTTGTATAAGAATTTTGCATCCCCAATAGCAGAAGCTGCTAAAGTTTTAATAGGTCCTGCACTTATTGCATTCACCCTCATTCCTTTAGCACCCAGATCTCTTGCAAGGTACTTAACACTTGCCTCAAGAGCTGATTTACAAACACCCATTACGTTATAATTTGGAATAGCTTTAGTAGATTCATAAGTTAAAGTTAACATGCTTCCACCCTCTTTCATTAATTTAGATGCTTCTTTTGCAACTTCTGTAAATGAAAAACATGAAATTAACATACTTCTTAAAAAATTTTCTCTAGTTGTATTTAGATATTCACCTGATAATTCTGATTTATCTGAAAAAGCAACTGCGTGAACTACAAAATCAATTTGTCCCCACTCAGATTTGATATCTTCAAAAAGTTTTATTACTTCTTCTTTATTTTCAACGTCACAACTAAATGTAGCTTTTGAATTTAATTTTTCAGCTAAAGGAATTACTCTTTTCTTTAGTGCATCCCCAAGATAAGTGAATGCAAGTTCTGCTCCAGCTTCTGCAAGTTTTTGTGAAATACCCCAAGCAATTGATCTTTCATTGGCAACACCCATGATCAATCCTCTTTTACCCTTCATTAAACTCATTTAGACCTTTTCAAAAATTAAAGTTGCATTTGTTCCACCAAAACCAAAGCTGTTAGACATTACAGAGTTTAATTTAACATCTGTTTCAGTTTTAGTAACGATTGGAAATTTTTTAGCTTCATCATCCATGTCATTGATATTAGCTGATGCTGTAATGAAACTATTTTTCATCATGATTAAACTATAAATTGCTTCATGAACTGAAGCAGCACCTAGTGGGTGACCAGAAAGAGATTTAGTAGAACTAATTTTTGGTACCTCAGCACCAAATGCTTCTCCAACACCTCTAAGCTCTGTTATATCTCCAACTGGAGTTGATGTTCCATGAGTGTTTAAGTAGTCCATTTTATTTTTAGCTGTCGCTAAAGCCATCTTCATACATCTAACAGCGCCTTCACCTGATGGGGCTACCATATCATATCCGTCAGAAGTCGCGCCATAGCCTGTTAATTCAGCATATATGTTTGCGCCTCTAGCTTTTGCATGCTCATACTCTTCAAGCACTAAAACTCCACCACCACCTGCTATTACAAAGCCATCTCTAGTCTTATCATAAGCTCTTGAAGCAGTTTCGGGTGCATCATTATATTTAGAAGACAAAGCAGTCATCGCGTCAAACATTGCAGTCATAGCCCAGTGTAATTCTTCACTACCGCCTGCAAATACAACATCCTGTTTCCCCATTTGAATTAATTCACTTGCATGACCGATGCAGTGTCCGCTAGTTGCACATG
Source organism: Candidatus Pelagibacter sp. uisw_138 (assembly GCF_059512485.2). Lineage (NCBI taxonomy): Bacteria > Pseudomonadati > Pseudomonadota > Alphaproteobacteria > Candidatus Pelagibacterales > Candidatus Pelagibacteraceae > Candidatus Pelagibacter > Candidatus Pelagibacter sp. uisw_138. The sequence continues at coordinate 1,403,956 of NZ_CM183453.2, forward strand.
CAGAACTCATCGTATAATTAACTCCTTTAATTTTAAAAGGTACGGCAAGAGTTGCTGAAGATGTACTAGCCATAGTTCTTGGGACAATAAATGGCCCCATCAATTTTGGTGTCTTAGCTCTAGTCTTATCAACAGATAAAACTACATTTTCTATTGAAGGACCACCAGAACCCATAACTATTCCAGTTTTAAAATTACTCACATCTTTATCCTCTAATCCTGAGTCTTTAATAGCTTCTTTCATTGCAATGTAATTATATGCAGATCCAGAGCCCATAAATCTGATAGTTTTTCTATCAACATGATCTTCAAGTTTAATATTTGGTTTGCCGTGAATATGACTTCTTAAATTGTGTTCTTTGTATTCTTCACAAAAAGATATTCCAGATTTTGAATTTAAAAGAGACTGATAAACTTCTTCTTGATTGTTACCTAAACAAGAAATAACTCCCAAACCTGTAACTACTACTCTTCTCATTATTTAAATAACCCCACTTTTAAACTTTCTGCTGAATATATTTTTTTGTCATCGGCAAATACTAAACCATTTGCAAGACCAACGGTTGTTCCACCTGGTGCCATAACTTTTTTCATATCAATTTCATATCTTACATTTTTAACATTTTGTAAAACTTCACCAGTGAATTTTACTGTACTCACTCCTAAAGCTCTCCCTTTACCTGGATTGCCAAGCCAACCAAGGTAAAAACCAACTAGCTGCCACATAGCATCCAAGCCAAGACAACCTGGCATAACAGGGTCTTCCTTAAAGTGACAATCGAAAAACCAAAGGTCTTCTTTGATATCAAGCTCGGCTTTTAAAGAGCCCTTACTAAAATTACCATTGTCCTCGTTGATCTCTGTTATTCTATCAAACATGAGCATTGGTGGAAGTGGTAATTTTGCATTACCTGGGCCAAAAAGTTCGCCATTTCCGCAGCTTATTAGCTCATCATATGTGAATGAGTTTTTTTTCATAAATTTCAGTCCCTTAATACTTGATTTATCGGGATTATAATATAGAAATAGTTTAGAACTATTATAAACAGTAATGAACAATATAAGTATATACACTGAAAAATTAAGAGAATCTGGCTTAAGACCAACAAGACAGAGACTAAAAATTTGTGAAGTATTATTTTCACCTGAAAAAACCTTTCACTTTACAATAAATGATCTGACTAAAATTATTGAGGATAAGCTGAGTGAAAAAATTTCTTTAGCAACAGTTTACAATACAATTCACGCATTTAAAAAAAAAGGATATCTAAAAGAAATTTCTATCAACTCAGATAAAAGCTATTTTGACACTAACGTAACCGAGCACCATCATTTTTTTGACGAAGACACAAATGAGTTAATTGATTGTAGCAACGACGATATTGATTCGGTAAATATTAAACAAAATATTACTGGAAAAAAAATAAAATCTGTTGAAGTATTAATTAAAGTTGCAACTGATAATCAAACGCAAAAATAATTCAATAATTTCAACAGCTTAATATTTACATTAAAACAATTCTAAACTGTTGACATATAGTTTAGAACGATTATATGTACATCATAATCATTAAGGAGAAAAATATGTCATTAAAAGGAAGTAAAACAGAAGAAAACTTAAAAGATGCATTTGCAGGTGAGAGCCAAGCAAACAGACGTTATTTATATTTTGCTCAAAAAGCAGATATTGAAGGTTATAACGATGTAGCATCTGTATTTAGATCTACAGCTGAAGGTGAAACAGGTCATGCACATGGACACCTTGAGTATCTTGAAGAAGTTGGAGATCCAGCAACAGGATTGCCGATTGGTGAAACTAAAGCTAATTTAGCTTCAGCAGTACAGGGTGAAACACATGAATATACAGACATGTACCCAGGTATGGCAAAAACAGCTAGAGAAGAAGGCTTTTCAGAAATTGCTGATTGGTTTGAAACTTTAGCAAAAGCTGAAAAATCACACGCAGGTAAATTCCAAAAAACACTAGAATCTATTGCGTAAATAAGACTTAATTTATGGTGGGGATCTTCCCCACCATTAAATCCTTAAATTTTTAAATATGAGCAAAGAAGGCAGTATAGATGCACCCATTAGGCACCCAATAAATTTTGAGCATCCTGATTTTTTAGACCCTAAAAAATTAGATGACGAAATGAGAAGAGCATTTGATATTTGTCATGGATGCAGAAGATGTTTTAATTTATGCGACTCGTTTCCAAAATTATTTGACATGATAGATGAGTCAGAAAATGAGGATGTAGAAAGTTTAAAAAGTGAACAGTTTGAACCTGTAGTAGACGCCTGCACATTATGTGACATGTGTTTTATGACCAAATGTCCTTATGTTCCACCCCATGATTTTGATTTAGACTTTCCTCATTTGATGTTGAGATATAGAACGGCTCAAAAAAAATTAAATAAATTACCAGCAGTGCCAGCACAATTAGCTCAAATTGATAGAAATGGAAAAATTGGTGTAATGCTATCATCACTAATAAACTGGGCATCAAACATTAAAAATACATTCTTTAGAAAAATATTAGAATTAGTTGCTGGAATCGATATGAGAGTTAAGCTTCCCACTTATAATTCAGAAACATTTACAAATTATTTTAAAAAAAATAACATTCCAACAAATAGTGAAGCTCCATCTAAAGATAGAAAAGTTGTAATTTACTCAACATGCTTTGTTAATTTTAATAAAAAAGATACAGGTGTAGCTGCATTAAAAGTTTTAAAAAAAAATGGAGTAGAGGTTCAAGAAGCTTATCCGGGTTGTTGTGGAATGCCTTATCTTGAGCAAGCAGATTTACCAAAAGTTGTAGAGCAAGCCAAAAAAGTTTCCAAAGATTTATTGGAGTGGGTAGACAAGGGTTATCAAATTATTACTTTAACAGCCAGTTGTGGTCTAATGTTAAAATTTGAATGGCCTTTACTATTACCAAATGACAAAAACATTAAAAGACTTTCAAAAAGAGTTAGTGATATAGATGAATATATCGTTGATATAGCACAAAACGAGGGCCTAGCAGAAGGTTTACAAGAAATTGATGGTGGAGTTACAGTTCACAACGCATGCCATGCAAGAGCACAAAACATGGGTATTAAATCTAGAGATATGCTGAAATTTATCCCTAATATAAAAATGGATGTTGTTGAAAGATGTGCTGGTCATGGGGGAACTTTTGGTGTGATGAAGGAAACTCACGATTTAGCTATAAAAGTTGGAACACCAACAGCAAAACAGATTAAAAATAAAAATAACAAATACATGGCCTCAGATTGTCCGTTGGCAGGTAAGCATTTAAAACAATTAGAAACAGACACAAATATTGCAAATGATGAGGCACTTCATCCTATCGAATTAATGGCAAAAAGTTATAGATTATAATTATGAGTAAAGAAAAAAGACAAATAGAAAAAGAAGATTTATTACCATCTGATGTTTATGCAAAAAGCAGAAAACAAATCAGAAAAGATTTAGTTGAGTTTAAAAAAGATAGAAGAATAGCACTTGGTCCTTATGCCACTTTTTATTTTGAAAGTTTTGAAACTATGGTTGCTCAAGTTCAAGAGATGCTTCACATTGAAAAAGGTGGTGATGAGCAATTAAAAGATGAGTTAATAGCCTATAACCCTTTGGTTCCAAACGGAAAAGAACTTACAGCTACACTAATGTTTGAAATTGATAATCCAATTTCAAGAGCTGCATTTTTAGGTAAAGTTGGAGGAATTGAAGAAAAAATATTCATGAAAATTAATGATGAAATTGTTAAGGCTGTTCCAGAAGAAGATGTTGATAGAACATCAGCAGAAGGAAAAGCTTCTTCAGTGCAGTTTATCCATTTTAAATTAAATGATGATCAAGTTTCTAAATTTAAGTCAGATGGTGCAACCATTGAATTTGGGATTGATCATAAAGAGTACACCCACACTACAAGATTAGCTGAAAATAGTGTTAAATCACTATGTGCTGATTTTATTTAATAGACCCCCAGATATTTTTGGTTTTGACCCAACCTGAATAATCATCAGTCTTCACCTTACACCATATATTCTCACATTTTTTTAAAACTAATAGTCTTCCTTTTTCTAATTTGGCTATTGGTTTTGAAAAGTTAGATGGTTTTTTATATAAGATTTTATCTTCTAAAATAATAATAGAGTTTGATGGTTTCAACTGACTCCAATGAATCCAGCCACTATTATTATCAAAAAATACTACTCTTCTCCAATTCTCTTTTTTGTCTATCTGTTTTACAGGCAAATTAATCTTTCTATAAACATATTTAATAGAACGATCTATACTTGGCCCATACCTAACATTAGTCTTATTTTTTTTTAGAGATAAAAATTTTTCATCAGCGTTTATGAATTGAATGCTTAAAATTGATAGACATAAACACCAAATAGCTATTTTTTTTATCATTTACAAAAACAGTTTTTTCTTTTTTTAAGTTTAACTTTTCTAAAATTTAATTGTAATAAGTCTAAGATAAAAATATATCCATCAAGACCCTTTCCAATATCAAGTATTTTCTTTAAAACTTCGTTTGCTTGTATAGTTCCAATTATACCAGCAACAGTACCTAGAATACCTTCAGACTCACAATTAAATAAATCATCTGAAATATCAGAGTCTTGAAAAAAACATCTTAAACATGGGATTTTTTTATTCTTAAAATCAAAAGTAAATATATGACCGTCAAATTTACTTATAGCTCCAGTTATAAGTATTTTTTTAAATTTATAACAAAAATCATTTAATAAAAATTTTGTAGAAAAATTATCAGAGCCATCAACTATATAATCATAATCTTTTATAATTTTCTTAAAATTAGTTTTATTTAGTCTTATTTTGTAAATTTTAATTTTAATACTTGGGTTTATTTTTTTAATTTTACCCCTTGCTACTTGAACTTTAAATTTTTCTATATCACTAGTATTATAAAGACTTTGTCTGTGTAGGTTGGATAAACTAACTTTATCATCATCAACTATTCCTATCAAACCAACACCAGCTCTTGCAAGAAATTCAGCAACAGGAGACCCTAAGCCACCCATTCCAACAATTAAAACTTTTGCAGATATAATTTTTTTTTGCCCTATAGTGCCAATATCTTTTAGTACTATTTGTCTTGAATATCTCTCTATTGCTACTTTTCTTAATTGGTTATTCATTTACCTGTTGAACCAAATCCACCATCACCTCGTAATGTGTTGGGTAAATTATCTGTTTCTTCAAGCTCCATCTTAATTACAGGTATCAAGACCATTTGCGCTATCCTATCTTTATTGTTGATAAGGAAATCTTCTTTACCATGATTAAAAAGTATAACTTTAATTTCTCCTCTATAATCACTATCAATTGTTCCTGGAGTGTTCAAAACTGTAATACTCTTTTTAGCAGCCAAACCAGATCGAGGACGAATTTGAACCTCATAATCCTCTGAAAATGCTATTGAAAGCCCTGTAGGAACCAAATATGAGCTATTAGCGGCTATTCTAATAGACTTCTCTATAAAAGCCATCAAATCCATACCTGAAGCACCATCTGTTTTGTAAGCAGGTAATTCTACTTTAGGATTTAATTTTTTGATTAATACTTTAGCCACTGAATTTTAATTTAATTTTTTAATAACTCTATCTACTATTTCATCAGAAATTTCAGATTTACTTTTTATTGCAAGCCTTTCATCATTCATATTTTTATCTCTATAATAGATTGAAACTTCATTAAAACTAGAGTCAAATCCAATTGCTTTATTGGAAACATCATTTGCTATTATCCAGTCACAATTTTTTTCTTCTAATTTTTTTTTTGCATTTTCTTCAACATCATTAGTTTCTGCAGCAAATCCAATTACCAACTTTGGTCTAAGAGAATTATGTTTTGATACATAATTTAAAATATCAATATTTTTTTCTAGTTCTAAATGTAATTTTTCCTGCTTTTTTATTTTGTTGTTGTTTGTTTCTTTAACTTTAAAGTCAGCAACAGCTGCTGAAAAAATTGCTACATCTGCTGGTAAATTATCTTGTGTAGCTTTAAACATTTCATCTGCAGTTTCTACTTTAATTAAGTTTATATTATTGCTTACTTCTAAATTTGTAGGTCCAGAAATTAAAGTGGTTTGAAAACCTTTTTTAGCGAATGCTTTTGCTAAGGCATAGCCTTGTTTTCCAGAAGACTTATTTGTTATAAATCTTACAGGGTCAATATACTCATTAGTTGGTCCAGCCGTTACTAAGGCTTTTAGTTTATAATTTTTATTTAATTCACTAAAGTATGAATTAATTTCTTGAACAATATTATCTGGTTCAGTCATTTTCCCTTCACCAAATTCTCCACAGGCCATATCACCAATTTCAGGACCTATAATTTTATAACCAAATGATTTTAGTTTTTTAAGATTTTCTTTAGTTGATGGGTGTTCCCACATTCTAACATTCATAGCCGGTGTTAAAAAAATATCTTTATCAGAAGCTAAAATTACAGTTGAAGCCAGATCTTCAGAAGACCCTGCACTCAATTTTGAAATTGTATTAGCTGTAGCTGGAGCCACAACAATTAAGTCTGCCCATCTAGATAGTGAAATATGATCCATTTCAGCCTCATTTTCAGGGCTAAATAACTCGTCATAAACTTTTTCTTGAGATAGTGAGGCAACCGACAAAGGAGTTACAAATTCTTTGGCACTTTTAGTAAGAATAGTTTTAACTTTTGCACCTAATTTCTTTAAAGATCTGATTAATTCCAAACTTTTGTAAGCAGATATGCCACCACATATTATTAAAAGTATTTTTTTTTCAGATATATTATTCATTGTGCAAATTAAAATACTACTAGACCAAAAATTACAAGCAGTAATAAACCAACAATAGACTGATTTCTAAAGGTAGTCATTTCAGATCTCTTTTCATTTAAGGCTGTAAATGAATTTGAATTTTGTGGGATCTGTCCACTTGCTAAAAACGATAAAGCTTGATTAGCTTTATCCATAATCTCTGGAAAATCAGGTAACTTTTTAATTACTTCAGTGGTAGTTTTTAAACTTTCATTCAAGGTATTAATTGGATCTTTTGTTTCTCTCAGCCAATTTTCTAAAACTGGTTTTGAAGTCTCCCATATATTAGTATTAGGGTTAAGTTTTCTAGCCACACCCTCAACAACTACCATTGTTTTTTGTAACATTAATAATTGAGGTTGAGTTTGCATATTAAATTTTTCAGTAACTTCAAAAAGTTGTTTTAACAATTTACCCCCAGAAATATCTTTTACAGATTGGCCAAAGATTGGTTCACCAATTGATCTTAATGCTTGTGCTAAATCATTAACGGGTACATCTTTAGGAACTAGACCAGCAACCAAATGTACTTCAGCAACTTTTTTGTAGTCTCTTTGAATAAATCCAAATAAAATTTCAGCTAAAAATCTTTTACTAAGACTATCCAATCTTCCCATTATACCAAAATCTATAGGAACAATTTGTCCACTATTATCAATAAATATATTTCCTTGATGCATATCAGCATGAAAAAAACCATCTCTAACAGCATGCCTTAAAAAATGCTGAATAACATCAGAGGCTATTCTTTTAGTATCTATATTTCTTTTTTGTAAATCTTCTGTTTCACGAATAGAAACACCATCAACCCAATCAAGTGTCATTACATTTTCGCTTGTAAAATTCCAATATATAGCAGGAACTCTAAAACCTGCATCATTCTTTGTATTTTCAGCATATTCATTTGCAGCTGCTGCCTCAAATCTTAAATCCATTTCTAAATTAGTTATTTCTTTAAGAAGAAAGACAACTTCTACCAATTTTAATCTTTTTGTTTTTTTTATAAATGACTCAACCATAAAAGCAAAAAGCATCAAGGCATCTATTTCTTCATTAAATACTTTTTTAATATCTGGTCTCAAAATTTTAATAGCAACATCTTTTATGGTTCCATTATCATTTATTTTTGCTTTATGGACTTGTGCTATTGAGGCTGCTGCAACTGGCTCACTTAAATCAATGATTGAATTGAAGGTATCATCTCCTAGGTCTTTTTTAATTATTGCTTTGGCTTCAGATAAGGTAAATGCTGGCAATCTATCTTGTAAGCCCTCTAACTGTTTTGCTAAATCATCTCCAATAATATCAGGTCTAGTAACTAGAAATTGTCCTAATTTAATAAATGTAGTTCCCATCGATTGTAGGGATTTAGAAAGTCTTGCTCCTTCATTTTCGTTTAAATTAGTTCTATTAGGAGCCGAAAAAGAAAATGAAAGTATTTGAAAGAGAATCTTGATTGTTAATGGTGGCTTTTTAAACTTAGAAAGAATGGCTAATATATCAGAACGAGCTAATTTTCTTCCCAATTTAAATAAAATAAATATTTTTTTTAACATTAGATTTTCCAACCTGAGTGGATAGCTACAATTCCACCTGATAAATTTCTATAACTACAGTTAACAAATTTATTTTTATTCATTAAATCGATTAACTCTTCTTGATTAATAAATTCTTCAATACTTTTAATTAGATATTCATAAGGTTCTTTTTGTCCAACAATAGCCTTTCCAACCAAAGGAATAAGTTTTGAATAATTTTTATATATAAAATCCAAATTAGAGTTTTGAATTTTAGAAAATTCCAAACATAAATAGCGACCTCCTGGTTTTAAAACTCTATAAGCTTCTGATAGAGCTTTATTTAGGTCTTTAGTATTTCGTAGCCCAAAACTAATTGTGTAATAATCGCAAGAATTATCTTCAATAGGCAATTTTTCAGCTGGAGCAATTATCCAATTGATATTTTTATAAGTACTTAACTTTTCTTTGCCTTTACCAATCATTCCTTTATTTGGATCGACACAAAATATTTCTCCATTTTTATCAGTTGCGTCTAAAAAAAGTTTACCAAGATCTCCAGTACCACAGGCAACATCAATTAAAGTTTTATTATTTGAGGGGTTCATCCAGCTTAATAGATCTTTTTTCCAAACTCTATGAACTCCTAATGACATAAAGTCATTCATTAAATCATATTTGTCATAGACATTATCAAAGACACTTTGGACAAGGCCTTTTTTATTTTGGAGATATTGTTGCATATTAAATTTATTATTTATTGATAATATAGTCTCAAATGCCAGAATTACCAGAAGTAGAAATAGTCAGACAATCGTTATCTAAAAAAATAGAGCGTAAAAAAATCAAAAAAATAATAATTACGAATAGAAACTTAAGGTTTAAAATTCCTTTAAAATTTGAAGAATTGTTAAAAAATAAAATCATTAAAAAAGTAACTAGATTTTCAAAGTATTTAATCTTGAATTTTTCTGATGAATCTTTTTGTTTAATTCATTTGGGGATGTCAGGGACTGTTCATTTGATAAAAAAAATTAACATTAGCAAGTTTACCAATACTAGTTTTTATAACTCACCAAGACTCCCTAAGAAACATAATCATGTTGAAATTCATTTTGAAGGTTTAAAAGTTATATATAACGATCCTAGAAGATTTGGTTTTTTTAAATTTATAGAAAACAAGAAGGAGCTTAAAAAAAGATTTAGTCATTTAGGGCCAGAACCTTTTTTTAAAAATTTTAACTTAGAATATTTAATTGGTTATTTTATAAATAAAAAGAAAGATATAAAAAGTTTCTTACTGGATCAAAAATTTGTATCAGGAATTGGAAATATCTATGCAAGTGAAATTTTATTTTTATGCAAAATTAATCCAACTATCTATGCATCAAAGTTATCTAAGCAAGATTGCAAAAAAATTATTACTTATTCAAAAAGTATACTTAATAGGGCTATTAAAAAAGGTGGGTCAAGTATTCGTGATTTTAAGAATATTTCTGGTGAAAATGGTAATTTTCAAAAAGAATTTAAAGTTTACCAAAGAGAAAATTTAAAATGTCTAAGAAACAAATGCACTGGCAAAATAAAGAAAATATTTATATCCAATAGATCCACTTTTTTTTGTAATACCTGCCAAAAATAAGCAATTATTCTATTGACCAGTATAAATTCTACAGCTATACCACTGCGCTTATGGCAAACACAAAATCAGCAATTAAAAGAATTAGAAAAATTGCTACGCAAACACTAGTTAATAAGGCTCGTAAGAGCAAATATAGGAATGCTATAAAAAAAATGAACCTTCTTCTTGAAGAAAAGAAAAAAGATGAAGCTCTAAAATTCTTACCAAAGTTGAACTCTGAATTAATGAAAGTTGCAAAAACTGGAATTATTAAGAAAGCTAATGCTTCAAGAAACATTTCAAGAATAACAAAAAAGATCACAGCCTTATAAAATCATCTACAGTTGCTGAAAAATTTCAACCTAAGGTACTTGTACCAAATAAGATTTCCTTTTTAATTAACAACACCATATCTAGATTTAGTAAAACTTATTATTTATAAATCACACACTCATAGATTTAAAGATTGTAAAATTTATTTTTATTATTTTTTGTTCAATTAAATTACATTGTGAAAAAATATTTTCTAAGAATAAAAACAGACCACCTTTAAAAAAAGTTCGCGTTAAAAATGATTCACCTACAGATTTTATTTATTTTTAAATATACAAACTTTTCTATTGTATAATTTCTATTTTGCTTCTAACTAACTTTATTCCTACAAATTCTT